>CAVVXP010000001.1:0-387550 GCA_963752315.1 uncultured Alphaproteobacteria bacterium
CAGTGTTCCATGCAACCCGTGAGCGGCGCCCCAGCAAGAGCCGCCAGTCCGCCTAGCGGGATGTCCTGCTCTAGCAATGGACCGTGCGGCGCCGGCGTTGTCGCAGCTGAGTGCCTGACCCGCTTAACTCACCGTACTCGCATGAAAGTTGGGTGGTGGCGCGCATTATTGGCAAAGGCCCGAATGGTACCTCCGCCGGTACCGGAGCGGACTGAATCTGACGTGTGCGGCGAGTGGTTAGCCTTGGCTGACCTGATTCCCCTTGTCGGTGATGCGGGCCGCGCCGTACCAACTACGGGTCCGACGAATGCTCCTGTGTGGTGCCATATGACCGACTACGCACGCTGGCTCGACCCGAATACATTCATGAGCATTTGGGACAAGCGGGCAAAGCGTGCCGCTGAGTTCATCCCCAGCGGTTCAACCGTGCTCGATCTCGGTTGCGGGAAAATGGGGATACGGGGCTTTCTGCCGAAGGGGTGCCGATACATCGGATGCGACCTGACGCCCCGCAGCGAAGATACCGTCTTGTGCGACTTTAATCGCGGCGAATTTCCCAACAATGAAGCGGGAGTCGCCACCGTGATCACTATGCTTGGGCTGTTGGAATATATCACCGACATGCCCGGGTTTTTTTCAAACTTGCGCGCCCACAAACCGCGCCTGGTGATCGCGAGCTATCATCCGAGGGACGTCTTTAAGGAGAAACGGCCCGAGGAGTGGCTCAGCCAGCTCTCGGAGCGAGAGCTGCTTGAATTTTTCGAGGGCGCGCATCTCAGGCTGAAGCACAAACTTCACCTTGCTGGCTCGGAGCGTCTTTATGTATTCCGGCCCGCCAGGAACATCTTTCGCTTTCCCACCTTCCGATTTTCGCACTAGGCGATACCAGGACGCCCTTACATCGGAAATGCCGAGATCAGCTCTTCTTGCCATGCCTCAAGGTTGCGCCCGATTGTCGTCGCTTTGCTCGCGAGCACATCGGCCGGCATGGCCATGGCCTCAGCCCATGTCAGGGGGGCGTTGAAGTCGCGCCCCCTCGCCGAGGCGTAATCCAAAAACTTATGTGTCGGTGAATCCGGCTGCCCGCCGAGGAATGAAATCCACACGCAGGGTATGCCGAACGAATCCGCCGCGATCAGACCGTGCAAGCTGCTCGATACGACAAGCTCGGCCGATGCTATCTGAGTCAGCACGTCATCAACTGGCTGCTCCGGATCCACGACGCGCCAATGCTTCGGCACCGCAGGCAAATTTCTCTTGTCCACGAAATGGGGGATCGCCGCCACGTGCCGATCTTTCTTTGGTCGGCGAATGAGGCGGCTTGACAATATGCCGGGATCGCCGAGCGCAATGCTGGTAACGCCGACCCGCTCGGCCGTCAGCGCGCCGCGCAGTGCATGAAACCGCAGCCTTTGTGGCCAACTGATCTCATGCTGATCGAACAAGGTGCCGGTGCCCCACACGTGGAGGTCGCGGGGCCATAGCAGCCGCTTCCATGCTGGCGGCCTTCCGATCCTCCAGGCATAAAATTCCAGAATGCTCCCAGCACCGAGCAGTTCGGCGTGTTTAAGACCAACCGGCAGTGCCTCGATGCCAAATAAGCGATCGAGAATGGGAATGGTGATCTCGTCGCCGAAATTGCCGTGCTGAGATCGCTTTGCGCGCCAGCGATAGAGTCGAACGCGGCGCATTCTCCGACCCTCCCACTGGCTGACCGCAGGCTGTTGTAAAACCACAGGCTTTTGCGGGGCCCATGTTGTAGCCACCCACGAGACTAGCGAGCTCGATAGTTCCGTGGAACCGCTTTCCCATCTTCACCGCGCCCGTCCGATGCGCAATAACAGGGTCATGGCAATGACATTCGGAGCGTTGAACCTGGCTTCGGCGCTTTTTCGGCGCGGGCACACAATGCGTCCCCAACCAAAAGGGCGATCTTGACCGGTTCCACCGATAGCTCGTCGCACCTGGCCGGCCCGCGGTAGTCCTCCCATGCGCCTCCTCCTGGTCGCCGACCTGCATTATTCGCTGCCCCAGTACGACTGGGTGCTGGATATGGCGCCCGACTTCGACGTGGTGGTGATGGCGGGCGATCATCTGGACCTCGCCTCGATCGTCGATGGCCGCGCGCAGAGCGTCGTGGTGCGCAAATATTTCGGCCGCCTCCAGGCCAAGACCAAGCTCGTCATCTGCTCCGGCAATCACGATCTCGATGGCAAGAACGCGGACGGCGAGAAGGCCGCCAAATGGCTGGAGTTGCCGCAGCAGGAGGGGGTCCCGTCCGATGGAGATTCCTTCATGCTCGACGACACCCTGTTCACCGTCTGCCCGTGGTGGGACGGGCCAATCGTCAAAGCCGGCATCGCCGCCCAACTCGCGGAAGCCGCGACCAAACGTGGCAAGTACTGGATCTGGATCCATCACGCGCCACCTGCCAAGTCGCCCACCAGTTGGGGCGGTGACAGATACTTTGGCGACGTGGAGCTGCTGGAATGGATCGAGCAATACCGGCCCGACATGGTGTTTTCGGGCCACGTGCACCAGTCGCCTTTCGTCAAGGATGGCTCCTGGGTCGATCGCATCGGCTCGACTTGGGTGTTCAACACCGGGCAGCAATTCGGTGCGCCGCCCGCGCACATCATCATCGACACCGATACCGGCGAGGCGATGTGGTTCTCGTCAGCGGGCAATCAATTCGTGCGGCTTGATGGTCCGATCGAGCGGCCGCTGCCGAAGCTCCAAGCGCTCCCCGACTGGCTCAAAGCCGCGGATCGGCTTCGCGCTCAGGGCCCGGTGTGAACTCCTGGTGCTGCTGATGGATCAAGCTCTCCAGCACCTCGCCCACCATGCCGAGATGATTACCGTGCCCCTCGAATTGCCGCTTCAAGTCGACGAGATAGGTAGTCGCGGCATTGAGTCGCTCGGCGAGCAGCCTGCCGAGCAGGAACGCGATCTCGGGATTTGATTTGAGGAAGCTCTCGGCATCGTCGAACACGAACACCACGACCGGGGATTTGGCCTTGACGGTTGCCGTATGCGGCCGGTTGAGCAGCACCGACATTTCGCCGAAGACCGCGCCGGCGTCGCCGATGATCGCGACCTGCGTATCGCCGCGCAACACCTCGACGCTACCCTCGGCCAGAATGTAAAGACGCCCGGAGGTCTCTCCTTCTGAAAGGAGGACGGCTCCGGGAGCGTAGGTCTTGCGCGGTGCACCCGCGCATTTATCGAGGATCGAGGCCATCGGAGCTACAAACTAACAGCATGCGGGCGCGTTGGAAAAGCGCCTTCTCGGCGCAGGTGCCGCAAGCCTTAGGACAGGCACCAATCCTTGCGCCGCGGGCAAGAGGTCCCGGTGCAGACATAAGGCTCCGCCAGACCCTCGCCGATCAGGGTGGTCCCAACATCCTTGCCGCGCACGCTGAGCGTCGCGCAATACCGGCCGTAATTGCATTGTCCCGTCCCCTCCGTGCCGCTTGGACAGGCGCACGCAACCCGGCGCAGGTCGATTCCACCGCTCGCCACGAGCTGGCTGAGGCGCTGTTTCGCCGCTTGCGACAGAGCGCGTTCATGCTGGCATCGGGCATTAGAGCCGGATTCCGGCGTGTTGAAGCCGACCAGACGGTACACGTCGCCACCGCTTCGGATCGAGTCGCCGTCGATGATCTCGATGCGGTAGCCGTCGAGCCAGGCGAGCGGCTGCGCCGCGTTGATCAGGCCTGGCAGCTTCGCAATCGAGGAGCCGCCCCATAGCAGAAAGATGGCGCCGACGATGATGGTGAGCTCGACGAGCTGATAGCGCGAGATGACTCTGCGCAGCATGTTAGGCCTGGGCGGCACATAGCGCCGGCCGTGCTCGAACTCCGGATGGACGACGCGAGACATGGACGTACCAGCGGGGGTCGTCCCCGCTCCCTCGCCCATGCTTTTAGTCATGAGACGCAAACAAATCGTTCACTGGCGGCGTCCGCCCGGCGCGCGGTTAGCGGCCACCTAATTGCCGAGGAAGTTCTGCAACAACTGATTTGCCGCTTGTTGGGGAGCTGCGCTGGGTTCCGCGGCGGCTTGCCGTTTCTTGCTCTTCTTCGTTTCGGCGGGCGCGGCATCGCTCACCGGTTTTGGTTTGGGCTTGGCCTTTGTAGTCGGCGCCGGCGCAGGTGCCACGGCCTCGTCGGCGGATTGCTGCGATTGACCGCCGAACAGCGCGCCAATGCCGCCGAGCGCGCCTTGCTGGAGCGCGCCAGTGCCGGCCTTGCCGTTCTTGATCAACCCGCCAAGGGCCGAAACGCTTCCGGTGTTGCCGGCGCCAGGCAAAGAGACGAGGCCACCGCCCAGCCGATTGAGCTGCTCATAGGCGGCGGCCGGGTCTTTGAGGATGCCCTCGATATCGGGATAGATCGATGGCTTAGCCCAAGGGCCCGAGATCATGATCGGCACGCCGAGGCCTTGCAGGTCGCTCTTGCCGCCCTGCCCCTCGAGGCTGGCCACGAGCTGCGGATCGACGCGGAATTTGAGCGCCTTGCCCGGCAGATCGACCGTGCCCGCCCCGGCCAGCCGTACCAGAGGTCCGGCGAGACGGAGATCGGCGGTCTGTGCCTGCCCCTTGGCGATCTTGAAGCTCGCGCCGAGCGTGGCGAAGTCGGTCTTCTCCGCGGCATTCTCCTGCCATCCCGATAGGATGCCGGTGGTCAGCCCGCGCATGGTCTTGGCGATGTTGATGCCGCGGATCGCGCCGTTGCTGAACTCGAACTTGGCCGAGCCATTTAGGGCCGAAACGATGGCATGCTGGCTTACGCCGTTGCCGGCGAGATCGAGCGAGATCGCGCCGGTGCCTTCGAGGCTTTCAAATCCGGCACTGTCCTTGAGGAAGGGATAGGCATCGAATTTCGCCAGCGACAGCCGGATCCGCTGCGCCGCGATCTTGCCGCTCGCATCGACATCGAGGGCGGCGGCGCCCGCGCCGCCATAGAGCTGGAAGCTTGGCAGCGATGCCGAGAGCTTGCCGCCGGAGATTGTGGCTTGCAGCGTGGCGTTGCTGAGCTTGATGTTGTTGTAGACGAGCGTGGCCGCCGTGAGCTTGAGTTTGGCGGTGACGGCTTTCAGCGCCGAGAAATCGATTTTGGCATCGCTCCAGCCACCCTCTCCGCCGCTGCTTCCACTGCCCCCAGTGGCGGAAGGCGCCGCGGCGGGCTTCGACAGCAACGCATCGAGGTTGAGATTTTGGCCGGTGAACGCGGCGTTGATCGCAGGAACCGCGCCTGAAAGGTCGGCCACCATCGAGCCCGCCAGACTGTTGCCGGCCGCGTTCACGGTGAGCGGGTGGAGCGTGAGCAGGCTTCCCTTGTAGCTGCCGCTGCCGGCCAAGGATTTGTCGCCGGCCCGCGCGGTGAACTGACTGAGCGCGAAGGTGTCGCCCTGGTAGCTGGCGATGCCTGTCAGAGCGGCCTTCGCGTCGAGGTAGGACGGAGCGTCGATGTCGAGCGAGACCGGGACGGCCTTGCCGTCGAGCAGCTGTGCCAGACCCCCGAGCGAGCCCGAAGCCTTGATCGTCTGTCCGTCTAGCGAAGCGCTGCCATCAAATGCCAGCGTCGCGTCGGGAGCGGGCATCGAGGCTTCTAGGGTCAGCGCCTCGATGCGTTTGCCGGGCGCGCCGCCCGAGCCAGGCAGGATCAGCGTGCCGTTCTTGATCAGGAGCTTGTCGAGGCTGAGCGATTTGAGCGCGGCCGTGGGCGATCCGCTGTCAGCTGGCGGTGGAGCCAAATCCTCGGCGCTCTTGGCAGCAGGCTGCACCTGGGGCACAGCGATGACGGGATCGATCAGCGTGACCTCAGTCATCTTGACCTTGCCGCCGATCAACGCCGACAGCTGCAAGCCGAAACGCAGCGACTTGGCTGTCGCCATCTCCGACGTCGCCGCCGCACCGCTTTTGGCGATGCCGACATCCTCCGCCACCAGGTCGAGCGAGGGGAACAGCGAGACCTGCACCGGCCCGCTGACGCGCAAGCGATAGCCCGTCGCCGACTCGACCTGCGCGAACAGGCTGTTCCGCAACCCGTCAGTGGAGATGAACAGCGGTCCGACGAAGATGACGATTGCGCCGATAATGGCGATGGCCGCTAGGCCGAAGAGCGTAATCCGCACGTGCCCCTCCGAAGCTGAAAAATTCGGTTGGTTAACGAATTACGCGCCAATCCTAAAATAAAGGATAAGGAAGCGATCATGCCCCGCGTTTAGCGATCACCTTGATGGGAGGTGCCGCTTGTCCGTCGCATTGACCCGAAGACAGTTGCTGAGAGGCGCCGCCGGCGTGGCGCTCGGCGCGAGCCAATTGCGTGGGCCTGCCCGCGCCCAGATGCCCGTGGTGGTCGTGTCGCCACCGCCCGATTGGCGAGAGCTATCCCGCCTGCTTAGCGGCGAACTCCTGCAATCGGATGCGCCGGACTTCGCCCGCATCGCCACGCCGTGGAACTTGCGCTTTGCCTCGACCGTTCCCGCCGGCATCGCCCGCTGTGCCTCGCCCGAAGATGTCAGCATCTGCCTGCTCTGGGCGCAAAGGAACGAAGTGCCGATCGCGATCCGCTCCGGCGGACACTCTTATGCGGGCTTCTCAACCACCGACGGTCTGATGATCGACGTATCGCCGATGAATGCAGTCGAAGACCTCAGCGAAGAGGGCCTCCTGCGCCTGGGCGGCGGCACGCGCAACGCCAATGTCTTTGCCGTTCTGCGCGCGGGCAATCACGCGATCACTCATGGCCGCTGCAAAGGCGTGGGCGTCGCCGGCCTCACATTAGGTGGGGGCATCGGCTTCAGTCAGCGCCTGCGCGGACTCACCTGCGACCAGCTGGTCGAGACCGAGATCGTCATCGCCTCGGGCGAGCGGCTGCTCTGCAACGCCACCGAGAACGCCGATCTGTTCTGGGCGTGCCGCGGCGGGGGTGGCGGCAATTTCGGCGTCAACGTCTCGTTGACATTTCGGACCTTCCTGGTCGGCGATTACACCGTGTTCAGGCTGAGTTGGAGCGAAGGCATCGAGGAGTTGCTACCCGCCGCGCTCGAGCTCTTGCCGTCGATGCCCGACCGGCTCGGCTGCAAGCTTCAGGTCAAGGCCGGCAGCAAGACTGCGCTCAATCTTCTGGGCCAGCTCGCCGGCACCCAGGCCGAGCTCGCGCAATTGCTGGCCCCGCTCTACCGGATCGCCAAACCGGGCGAAGAGGCGATCAGCGTGCTGCCTTATTGGCTATCTCAAGAGATTCTAGTCGAGGAAGGCACCCCCGAATATTCGCATGAGCGCTCAAGTTACATCTATCGCCCGCTGCCCGCCGAAGGCGTCGCCACAATTCTCGACCATTTGCGCCGCTGGCCGGGCACGCATGACGGCGCCGAATGGAAGATATTCTTGGCCGGCGCCGCCGTAGCCTCGGTCGCGCCCGCCGCCACCGCCTTCGTGCATCGCAATGCCTTGATGCTGAGCGCCATCGACCTCGCCTGGATGCCCGAGGACAGCGCGGCGGCGGTGGCTGACAACGAGGCGTGGCTCGACGAATTCCACGCCGCCATGCGCCCGTTCACCTCCGACGAGAGCTTCCAGAATTTCATTGACGGCGCGGAGACCGATTACCTGCGCGCCTATTACGGCGCCAATCTGGAGCGCCTGGTCGAGATCAAGCGACGCTACGACCCCGGCAATCTGTTCCGCTTTCCGCAGAGCATTCCGCTGTCGCTTTAGCGGAAAAATCTAGCGGCCATAGAGATCCGGAGCGTAACCGGCGCATGATCCCTTCAGCCGGCTATCGTCGCCGATGGTTTGACAGAGATAGACCTTCTTCAGCGCGTTGCGGTGAACCTCGTCGGGCGTCACTCTGATGCCGTAGCTCTGGGCGACCCGGGCGATGTTCTCCTCCTCGCAATAGGGCGTCGCGATCAAACCGTTCTGCTTGGTGACCTGGAAATTGCCCTGGCACTGAATGCGTGCCTCCGCCGGCGAAGTCGCAGCCAGCGCCAACAGCGCTGTGACGGAGACCGTCGCCAGGCCGCTTGGGAGATATCCGTTCATGACCGCTCCTTTGGAAGAACTCGGACGAGACGCAAACCGGCCCCCTGGATTTAGGCACGCCCTTGCCCGGCGCAAAGGGGCGGAGACGAGGGAGTTTATATGCATTCGTTACAAAGTCGCGAACCCCGGTAACGCTGATCGTTTACCGGGGTTCTCTAGTCTTCCTGGCCAACGCTGTTCGATCCACAAAGGAAGCGACCCATGCTGAAGCGGTTCGTTACGGTTCTCATCCCCAGCTTGCTTGCCGTTTCCGCAGCCTATGCCGTCACCGGCGACGACCTCTTGGGCGGTCTGCCCCCACCGCCGGACAGCCAGATCCTTCGCAAGCAAGACATCGGTTCCGGCGGCCAGCTTACCCACTACCTGACCTCGGCCAACCCGGTGGCCGTCATCGACGCGTATACCCTGGCGCTGCCCACGTCAGGCTGGACCGTCACATCGAGCGGCGCGAGCGGCTCCGAATATGGGGGCAATGCCGGTCTGCAAGCGACCAATGGTGCAAGCTACTTGTCGATCAACGCCGGCGGACCCGCCGGATCAACCTATGTGAGCGTTTGCGTTTGGCCGTCCAAGCCCGACCGCGATCATTGCAGCATCGACAACTAGCGTGAGCCTTCGCGCGCCGCCGCTAGCGTGCGCGCCTGAGCAAAAACTTGGGGCGCCCGTCGATGATCCGGCGCCCCGAAATTTTGCGCGATCGGCCGCTATTGCGGCACCACGCAGCTCCCGTCGTCGAGCTGAACCGCACCCTCGGGACACGGCGTTTCGCCGTGGTCCTTCCTGTGCTTGCCCTTGCCGTCCTTCTTCGTCGCCTCGGGCGGCGCGTCGCCGGAAGGCGGTGACGGGGGCATGGTCCCTTCCTGCGGTGGTGGGGGTGGCGGCAGCATCTGCTGACCCGGCACGTCCTCAGGCTGCATCTGCTGGCCGTTGCCGTTGTGTTTGTCCTTACGCTTATCGTGAGGCTTGGGAGTTTGTTGGTTCGCGGGCGGTGGCGGCGCGGACTCCTCCTCCTGTGGCGGAGGTGGAGGCGGCGGCAAGGCCTCGTCAGGCGGAGAGTAATCCTTCGACTGGTTCCCCTTCTTCACCTTAGGCGTCTCGTCCACGACGGGAGGAGCAGGCGGTGGCGGCTTGGACTCCTCCACGGGCGGTGGAGGCGGCGCTGTTTCCTCAGCCGGTGGTGGCGGTGGCGCGGGAGGCGTCGCTTCCTCTGCCGGAGGCGGGGGCGGTGCGGACTCTTCCGCCGGAGGCGGCGGCGGCGGGGCGGCCTCCTCAGCCGGAGGCGGAGGGGGTGGCGCCGCTTCCTCGGCCGAAGGCGGTGGCGGTGCCGCAGCCTCGTCGGCGGGTGGAGGCGGCGGAGGTGGCACGACTTCGTCGGCCGAAGACGGAGGCGCGGTCCCTTCCGGCGGCGGAGGAGGCGGTGGCGGTGGTGTCGGAGTGGCTTCGCCGCTAGCCGGCTTGCCGTCCTTGGTCGCCGGGGCGGCGTCTGGACCGGTCTCGGCAGCCTCGGGCAACGGTGGTGTCTTCACCTCCGGCGGAACCAGCAGCTGATCCGTGCTGGGGGCGCCGCCCCCCTGCTCCTTGGTCTTGCTCTCGGCCGCGACCTCGTCGATCTGCTTCGGCTTTGGCGGTGCCACTGGGTCTGGCGACTTGTCGGCGGCGGGCTGGAAGATTTCGATCGAGTCGCCCTGGACCTTGCCGGATCTCTTCTCGTCCCTGGTTCTGTCGACCTTGTGGACGACGACCTTCTCGTTGGTCTTTTGCTCGATGTAGGTGACGTTGACGACCTTGTTCACGACCACGTTGTTGTTGGTGATCGTGACGTTGCCCAAAGGCTGCGTCTCGCGCAGGATCGGGTTGAAGCGATTCCTGTCGCGCACGAGCCGTCGCGGCAGATCGTCGGACAAGAAGTCCCGGTTGGGCACGACCTGCCAATAATAATCCGGCACGCCACGCGCATTGATCTCGATGCTGACGCCTTCGTCATAGGCGGGCGGCAGCGGCGCCCAAGCGAGATAGTCGTTCGACGAGCGCCACGACACCCAGGCCGGCGCCCAGCGATTGCCCGGCACCCAGAACCAGCCGACGCGGTTCGAGAATCCCCAGCGCCCATAATGGTAGGTCGCCCAGCCGAACGGCTCGTTGGACACCCACATCCAGCCATAGCGGTCGGTGAACGCCCACCGACCGACCGTATAAGGCCGCCATGCGGGACCGACATTCTGCGGCACCCAGACATACTGGCCCTGCAGCCAGATCCAATTGCCGTAAGGCGCAAGCCGGTTGTAGAACGCGCCCCGATTGGTCGCGCCTTCGCCGTAAGGCGTTCCGCCGCCCCATCGCGCCCGATCGCCGTAGAATGGCCGGCCGCGATAATTGGCATCCCAATACGGCCCGAGATCGAAAGAAACCACACGGTAGCCGAGCCGCGGCGCGTAATCGCGCAGCGAATAGTAGTAGCCGCTATACCAGCCTTGCAAATAGATCGAGCGCATCCAGCCGCGATTGCCCTGGAAGAACACGTCGCACCAAGTGTAGTCGCCGAGGCAGCCGAGAATGGCGATCGGCGCGTGCGACGGCACGACGAGCAGCGCCGGATAATAGGTGCCGGGCCCCGCCCTGAGATTGACATTGGTGACGGGATAGCCGTTGGGACGCGGCGCTTGCGCCTGGACCGGTTGCATCATCACTGCCGTTGTGACGACTGCGGCGGCCAAGGCGACGGCGAACCGGCGAAGGCTGCTCTCGATGAAGCTCATAATGCTGGCTTTCCTATTTCGAGGTTTCGCAAATCCACTCGGCGATTCCGTGACGGTCATCGCCAGCCAACACCATTAGGCCGACCGGCCTGAACCGTTTCCATCCGCACCGTTCAGCGCGCGTTCATACGAGAACGGCTGCACCCCCGCCGGCGTTCCCTGGCACCCAATCATGTCGAAAATCGGCCTCGGACGGCCTTTTTCGGGAACCGATCGCAAAGGTCCAGCCACCGCCAGTTCGGCTGGACCTTGAGCCCGGTTAGACGCTAACACTGACGGCCCGTGCGCAATCTCGCGCCTAGTCCATCTCCGTCACGGCGAGAGCAAGTATGCCGCTGCCTCCCCTCAAGGATGTACGAATTGGCGTGATCGGCCTCGGCTATGTCGGGCTGCCGCTCGCGGTCTATCTCGCGCGTCATTTTCCTGTGCTCGGCTTCGACATCGACAAAGAGCGTGTCGCGGAGTTGAGTGGTGGCGTCGATCGCACCCGCGAGGTGACCGAGGATGAGTTCGCGCATGCGGCGCGGATCGCTTACTCCGCCGATGTTGCGAGCCTGAAGGACGCCAATTTCTACATCATCACGGTGCCAACCCCGGTCGATCAGGCCAAACGCCCGGATTTGAGCGCGCTCGTCGCCGCCAGTCATGTGGTAGGCAGCGTGCTCTCGCCCGGCGATGTCGTGGTCTACGAATCGACGGTGTTTCCTGGCGCGACCGAGGAGGTCTGCGTGCCGGTGCTCGAGAAGACCTCGGGGCTCGCGTTCAACCGCGACTTCTACGCCGGCTATTCGCCTGAGCGCATCAATCCCGGCGACAAGACCCACCGTCTCCCCGACGTCATCAAGGTCACATCGGGCTCGACGCCGGCGGCCGCCGATCTGGTCGACGCCGTCTATGCCAAGGTCATCACCGCCGGCACGCATCGCGCCAGCTCGATCCGCATCGCCGAAGCCGCCAAGGTCATCGAGAACATCCAGCGCGACGTGAATATCGCGCTGATCAACGAGCTCGCCATGCTGTTCAAGCAATTGGGACTGGAGACGCGCGAAGTGTTGGAGGCCGCCGGCACCAAATGGAATTTCCTGCCTTACCGGCCCGGACTTGTCGGCGGCCACTGCATCGGCGTCGATCCCTATTATCTCACGCACAAGGCCGAATCGATCGGCTTCCATCCTCAGATGATTCTCGCCGGCCGCCGTATCAATGACGCCATGGCGGCCTATGTCGCCAACGACGTGATCAAGATCATGCTCAAGCGCAAGCAGAGCATCGATCAAGCCCGCGTGCTGGTGATGGGGTTCACCTTCAAGGAGAACGTGCCCGATACGCGCAACACCAAAGTGGCGGATCTCGTGCGCACTTTGCGTGACTTCGTCGCCGAGGTCATGGTCTACGATCCGATGGCCGATGTCGCGCTGGCCCAGCACGAATACGCGCTCACACTGACCAACGACCTGCCGCGTGGACCGTTCGACGCGGTCATTCTCGCCGTCAAGCACGACGCGATCGCGAAACTGGGCGAGACAGGCATCAAGGCTCTGCTCGCTCCGGGCGGTCTGATCTACGATCTGAAGGGCATCCTGCCGCCCTCCGCGAGCCACGCGCGCATCTAGCCGCTGAGGGGTCCTGTGTAGACCGGCAGCCGATCCCTGAGTTCCGACAGCGAACTGCCGTTGCGATCGCGTTCGGAAACGATCGGCGCACCGATCCCCCAATCAATGCCGAGCTCCGGGTCGTCGAAGCGCAGCACCAGCTCATCGGCAGGGCTGTAGAGATCATCGCATTTGTAGAACACCTCGGCGAACTCCGAGAGCACGGCGAAGCCATGGGCGAAGCCGCGTGGAACCCAAAGCTGCCGACGGTTGGCTTCACTGAGTTCCATCTCGACGTGCCGACCGAAGCTCGGGCTGCCCAACCGCACATCGACAACGACGTCGAGCACGGATCCGTGCAGCGCCATCACCAGCTTGCCCTGCGGATGCGGATTCTGGAAGTGCAGCCCGCGCAACACGCCACGCGACGAACGCGAGAGATTGTCCTGCACCAACGCGACCGGGATCCCCGCCGCCGCGTAGCGGCCGGCATTAAACAGCTCCATGAAGAACCCGCGCTCGTCGCCGAACACGGGCGGTTCGATGGCCACGACACCCGGAATGGATGTCTCGACAATATGCAAATTGGCTCGGGCCAAGGCTCCTTCCCCCGTCTCTGGAAACTGGCCGGGACCACAAGATAGCACGCGCTCGGCGCACGCTCACTCCGCGCATTTCTTGCGCAGAACCGACGTGTACCGGCTAATATTGCCGGGAGACGTCAAGTACGGGTAACAGTTGCGCGATGAAAGGCATCATTCTGGCGGGGGGATCGGGCACGCGGCTTTACCCGGTGACCACGGTCGTTTCCAAGCAACTGCTCCCGGTGTTCGACAAGCCGATGATCTATTATCCGCTGGCGACGCTCATGTTTGCCGGTATCCGCGACATTCTGCTGATCACCACGCCGCAGGACCAGCATCTGTTCGAGCGCCTGTTGGGTGACGGCTCCGATCTCGGACTTTCCTTCACCTACGCGGTCCAGGAGCAGCCGCGCGGGCTTGCCGATGCGTTCATCGTCGGCGCCGATTTCATCGGCGCCGACCGCGTGGCGCTGGTGCTCGGCGACAACATCTTCTATGGCCATTCGCTGCCCGAAGCGCTGGCGCGCGCCAGCCTGCGCGGCTCCGGCGCAACCATCTTCGGCTATGTCGTGCGCACGCCGGAAGCCTACGGGGTGGTCGAGCTGGATGGCGCGGGGCGCCCCGTCTCCATCGAAGAGAAGCCCGCACATCCCAAGTCGAACCTCGCCGTCACCGGGCTCTACTTCTACGACAACGACGTGGTGCGGATCGCCGCCGCGCTCAAGCCATCGGCCCGCGGCGAGATCGAGATCACCGACATCAACCGCGCCTACCTCGAGCGGGGCGATCTTCACGTCGAGGTGCTGGGCCGCGGCTTCGCCTGGCTCGACACCGGCACGCATGCTTCGCTTGTCGAGGCGAGCCATTTCATCCAGATCCTGGAACAGCGCCAGGGCATGCGCGTCGCCTGCCCGGAGGAAATCGCGCTCAGGCTCGGCTATATCACCCTGGACCATTTCCGTGCGCTGGCCGAGCGTTGCGCCAAGAGCAGCTATGGCGAGTATCTGCTCACCATCCACCGCTCGTTCTCGCAATCGCGCTTGACGGAGCTCTGATCGCATGCGGCTTCGCGGGATCACAATTTTCGTTACCGGCGGCGCGGGATTTATCGGCTCCGCCGTGATCCGGCATTTGCTGGACGAGACCGAGGCCAACGTCGTCAATATCGACAAGCTCACTTACGCATCGAATCTGGATTCGATTCCGCAAGCGGAGAGTCACCCCCGCTATCGCTTCGCACGCGTCGATATCTGCGACGGGCCGGAGCTGCGGCGCCTGTTCGAGACCCACGCGCCGCATGCGGTAATGAATCTCGCCGCTGAAAGTCACGTCGACCGCTCGATCGACGGTCCCGCCGAATTCATCGAGACCAATATCGCGGGGACTTTCACCCTGCTCCAAGAGGCGCTGCGTCATTGGCGCGGGCTCGATCCCGCGGCACAACGCCGCTTCCGCTTTCATCACATCTCGACCGACGAGGTCTACGGCTCGCTCGATGCCAAGGGCCTGTTCACCGAGACGACGCCTTACGCGCCGAACTCGCCTTACGCCGCATCGAAGGCCTCGTCGGATCATCTGGTTCGCGCCTGGCGCGAGACCTACGGCTTGCCGACGCTGCTCACCAATTGCTCGAACAATTACGGACCCTATCATTTCCCCGAGAAGCTCATCCCGCACATGATCATCAGGGGTCTCGCCGGGCAATCGTTGCCGGTGTACGGCGACGGCGAGAATGTGCGCGATTGGCTCTATGTCGAGGATCACGCCCGCGCGCTCGCCATTGTCGCCGAGCGGGGTGTCCCGGGCGAGACTTACAATATAGGCGGGCGGCAGGAGCGCAGGAATATCGATGTGGTGCGCGAAATCTGCCGGCTGCTCGACAGCCATGCGCCCTCGCGCGACGGCTGCCGTGAGGAACTGATTGCCTTCGTGCCCGACCGGCCGGGTCACGATCGGCGCTACGCGATCGATCCGTCGAAGATCGAGCGCGAGCTTGGTTGGCATGCCGTCGAGACCTTCGAGACCGGACTTGCCAAGACCGTGCGCTGGTATCTGGAATGCCGCGCCTGGTGGCAGTCGATTCTCGACGCGGGGTATCGAGCGGAGCGCATCGGTTTGCCCCGCAAGGCCGAAGCTCTCCCGGCCAGACCGGGCCGCAGCTCGCAACGATAGTGCAATCAATCAAGGACTGAGCGGCGGGCGATGCAGCGCAAGATTTTGATCTTTGGCGCCAACGGCCAGCTAGGCCGCGAGATCATGAGTCGGGCGGGCGAAGCTGCCACGGGGTTTACCCGCGCCTCCGTCGACATCGCCGATGCCACAGCGGTGCGGCAAGCGATCGCCACACACCCCCCGTCCGCGATCGTCAATGCCGCGGCCTATGCCGCCGTCGATCGAGCCGAGACGGAACGCGATGCGGCCCTGCGCACCAATCGCGACGGCGCCGCGGTGCTGGCCGAGGCCGCCTCTGCGGCCAACGTGCCGCTGGTGCAAATCTCCACCGACTACGTGTTCGACGGCGCGAAGCGGACACCTTATCGCGAGGATGATCCGGTCGGGCCTCTCACCGTCTATGGACAAAGCAAGGAAGCGGGCGAACGCTTGGTGCGCGGCACATGCCCGCAACATGTGATCTTGCGCACGTCATGGATGTTCAGCCCTTACGGCACAAATTTCGTGCGCACCATGCTCCGGCTCGGCGCCGAACGCTCGGAGCTCAAGGTCGTTGACGACCAGACCGGATGCCCCACCGCCGCCGCCGATCTCGCCGGCGCGATTCTGGTGGTGCTGGCCCATGCCGCTGAGCCCGGCTTCACCGCTTGGGGAACTTACCATTATCGCGGCGGCGATACCCTCACCTGGCACGGCTTCGCCAAGCTGATCTTCGAGCAAGCCGCGCGCTACGGCCATCCCGCGCCGCGTCTCACCCCGATAGACACCACTCGCTTTCCGTCTAAGGCGAAGCGGCCCGCATACTCGGTGCTGTCCACCGAGAAGCTCACGCAGAGGTTCGGCATCGAACCAAGGCCACTGCGCGACAGCTTGCGCGAATGCCTGGACGTCTTGCTCGGCCAGAAGATCCCGTGACCAATGGCGCGAACCGCTAGGCAGCCGTGACCCGGGTTCTCCCCTCGGCCTCATAGCCGCGCTCGCGCGGCCGGTGCGAGGTCCCGTTGCCAATCTGGCGCGCCACGCCGCGGCCGACGCCGCGATAGACGAAGCCCGCGGCCTCCGCCAGCGCCTGCTGGTAAACATTGCGCAGATCGATCAGCACATTGCCGCGCATCTTGTTGCGGAAATGCCTGAGATCGACGGCCCTGAACTCGTTCCACTCAGTCAACACCACGAGAGCATCCGCCCCCTCGACCGTCTCGATCGCGCTGTTGAACCAATCGATGCCGGGGAGCAACTCCTCGCCCTTGGACCGGCCCTGCGGATCGCACGCCCTGATGCGGGCGCCCCGCGCTTGCAACATCGGCAAGATGACCAGGCTCGGCGCCTCGCGCATGTCGTCGGTGTTGGGCTTGAAGGTCACGCCGAGCACGGCGACGGTCTTGTCGCGCACCGATCCGCTCAAGGCTTCCTCGATGCGGCCGGCCATGGCGATCTTGCGTTCGGTGTTCACCTTCTCGACTTGCTCCACCAGCGAAAGCGGCGACTTCGCTTCACGCGCGGTGCGGATCAGCGCGGTGACATCCTTGGGGAAACAGGAGCCGCCATAGCCTGGGCCGGCATGCAGGAATTTCGCGCCGATACGCCCGTCCGCGCCGATCGCGGTGGCCACCTCGCCCACATCGGCGCCCACCATCTCGCAGAGATCGGCGACCTCGTTGATGAAAGTGATCTTCATGGCGAGAAAGGCATTGGCCGCATATTTCGCCAGTTCGGCGGATTCGCGGCTGACGAACACCAGCGGGGACTTGCGCAGAGCGAGCGGCTCGTACAGCCGCTCCAACACTTCGCGGCCGCGCTCGCTGTCGCAACCGACCAGCACGCGGTCGGGGTGGGTGAAGTCGCGGATGGCGGAGCCTTCGCGCAGGAATTCCGGATTTGAGCACACCGCGAATTCGGCATCGGGACGCAGCTCCTTCAGGCGCCGCTCGATCTCCCGGCTGGTGCCGACCGGCACGGTCGATTTGGTGGTGATGACGGTAGAGGGCGAGATGTGAGGTGCGAGTTCGGCGACGGCCTCGAACACGTAGCTGAGATCGGCGTAGCCGTCGCCACGACGGATCGGCGTGCCGACGGCGAGGAACACGACATCGGCGCCTTGCACGCCGTCGCTCAGCGAGCTGACGAAATGCATGCGGCCGGCTGCGGCATTGCGCGCCACCAGCTCGTCGAGGCCCGGCTCATAAATGGGAATCTCGCCCTTCTTCAGGCGGGCGACGCGATCCTCGTCCTTGTCGACGCAGATGACGTTCCAGCCAAAGTCGGCAAAACAGGCGGCGGAAACCAAGCCAACGTAACCCGCGCCAACCATGCAAATTTTCACGGCGACCCCCTCACGCTATCAGGCCGGAAGCGAAGATACCTCTCTACGGTTTATGGCCCCAGGCTGCAACCCCCGGACCAGAACCGCCCACGCGCGGCGCGCATCGGCCGCAGTTTTGCAAGGCTTGTGCGCGGCGGCCAAGACTGCCAGAAAGCTCGATCTGCATGACAGAGATTGTCGTCGTCATGTAGGTTGCTTCGGGGCACGGTGCCTCGGCGTTGGCGGGGACGTGGCGGCACGATTTCAGGCTAGTGTCCCTCCTCATTCGGGTTTCTTTTTGACGTCGCTTCGTTTTGAGATGAGCATGAAATCCAGCACGACCGATGATTTGCCGTCTCAGGCGCAACTCCCCGCTACGGACGCGCGGGGCCGCGCCACCACAGAGACGGTGCTGCCGGACTTTACCGTGGTCATCCCCTGTTACAACGAGATGGGCGCCATCGAGCGGACCATCGAAGAGCTCCGCAAGGCGGTGCCGGGCGGAACGCGCTTTCACATGATCGTCGTCGACGACGGCTCGACCGACGACACCAAGCAGATCCTGCACCGGATTCCGCGCTCGGACGATCTCTTGATCCTCGAGCACATCCGCAACCGTGGCTACGGCGCCGCCTTGAAGACTGGCATTCGCGCGGCGTCGACCGAGCTGATCGCCATCACCGACGCCGACGGGACCTATCCGAACGAGCGCCTGCCCGAACTCGTCGCCGCTTGCGCCCAATACGACATGGTAGTCGGCGCGCGAACGGGCGAGAACGTCCAATATTCCAAGCTTCGGTCAATCCCTAAATATTTTCTGCGGCGCTGGATGTCCTGGATCGCCAAGCAAAATATCCCGGACATCAATTCGGGCATGCGGGTTTTCAGAAAGCCTATCGTCGAACGGTTCTTCGGCATTCTGCCGGACACCTTCAGCTTCACCGTGACAATCACGCTTGCGATGCTGACGAATTATCAGCCGGTGCTGTTCGTCCCGATCAGCTATAGCCCGCGTCTCGGCAAATCGAAGATCAAGCCAATCAGAGACACGTTGCGTTTCATCTTGCTGATTTTGCGGACTGGCGTCTATTTCGCCCCCGTCCGCTTCTTCGGACCCATTACCCTCGTGCTGACTTTGTTCGCGTTGGCGCGTCTCTCTTATGACGTTTTTGTGTTGGATGACATCACCGATACATCTCTGTTGCTCTTTCTGTTTGCAATGAACACCGGCATGCTCACGCTGTTGGCGGATATGATCGATAAGCGTTCGGCCGGCTAGGGGTTGGCGAGGGATGAAAGCTTTCACGTCCGCCGGGCATCTGTTCGAGGGATTTCGCTACCTGGTGATGAGCGGCTTGAGCTCTCTGCTATCGCTAGGTGTCCCATTCGTCTTGCATGAGGTGTTTGCCGTCCGCCCTGATATCGCCGTGGGGTGCGGCCTCACCGCCGCCTTCATCATGAATTTCTTCACGGCGCGGCTGTTCGTGTTCAGGAAGAAGGGATCGGTCAAGCAGCAGCTCGGACGCTTCGCGCTGGTCAGCTTTGCCTTTCGTTCCAGCGAGTATCTAGCATTTTTGGTTTTGCATAATGCGTTTGGCGTCCAATACATGATCGCCAACGCGTCGGTGCTGTTCCTATCGTTCTGCCTCAAGTTTTTCGTCTACAAGATTTTCGTCTTCATCCATCCCGAGAAACAGTTGCAGACAGTGTGAGGCCTGGCTCCTCGATGACCCAACCAGCGGGGCCGACGAGGCCATGATGACGCTCGCGATGCCTCACGCCACGAGCGCGGCGCAGCCACCGGCAGTACCGTTTAAACAGGTGCTGCTGCTGTGCGTGCCCGCGCTGATCCTCGGGCTTGTGTTTCGCATCGCCTTTCTGCATGCGATCCCCGAAGTTTATTACGGCGCAGACAGCAACTCTTATTTCGATGCCGCCTGGAAGCTTTGGACCCAAGGGGATCTCAGCCTCAACCCGAAGCGGCGCTTCCTCTATCCGATCGCCCTCATTTTCATGCCCCTACTTCCTGGCAGCGTGGCGGTCGGCACCGCGGTCGTTCAGCACCTGCTTGGACTGATCGTCATCGTCGGCATCGGTTGGGTCGTCGCGCAGATGACGCGATTTCCTTATCTGTGGGTGCCCTTGGCCACCTGCCTGGCGGCCGTCTGGCCGCGCATGCTCTGGTACGAGCATGAGATGATCGCCGAAGTCTGGCTGCTTGCCGCGTTCGTTGTCGCGGTTGCGCTGGCAGTGCCGTGTGGCTCGCTCAAGGACCCAAAACGGTTGTTTTGGTTTCTTCTCGCCACCGCCGCCATCGTCGCGTGTAAGCCGCACGGCAGGCCGCTCTGGCTCGGGCTGATGGTGGTGGCGGTGGCGATGGCCGGCAATCCGCTGAAATGGGAGAAGAAGAGTCTGGCGGTTGTGGCCTTCGCCGTGCTGATCATTCTCACCTCCGGCAGCGGGCAGCAGGGGAGCTGGCTGTTCTTGAATACGACGCTTCCCTTTGTGCAGACCGAGGGAGAGCCTTATGCCGAGTACCGCGCCATCTTGCGCCCGCTTGTCGAGAAGGCGCGCGCCGACATGCCAAACTATGCGACGCAGCAGTCTCGCTACAAAAAGGTTTTGAACGGATCACGCCCAGATCTCGGCGAGGAGTGGCCCAAGCTGGCGAAGAACAAGGATCTCTACAAAAAGGTCGCCACCCGCCTTGCCATCGAAGGCGTCATCTCCCATCCCCTGGAATACGCGCAACTCGTGCTGCGAAAGATCGCCGCCGCCGCCTCCAGTATGAGTCCCGGCAAGATATCGCCCGAGGCATTCTGGGCGGCGCAAGAGCGCAACAATGCCGGGCGCATGCAGCGGGCAGGCGAACTGGAACTGGTCTACGGAATGTCGATCGAGGACTATCACCGCTTGGTCGCGGAGCGCCGCACAGCGACGACCTGGCTAACGTCCACGGTTGGGACGCTGTCCGAAATGCTCAACTGGACCAAATATCGGCCAGGCGCACCGGGGCAAGACCCCAATATCGGCCTCACCGTGCTGGGATGGCTGCTGGCGCTGGGTTTGGTCGCATGTCTCGCGCCGCGGCATTTTGTTTGCCGGGCGTTGCTGTGGTTCCCCGTGGCGATTTACCTGCTGGCGATTTTCGGCGTCGGGGATGCGGTGCGACGTTACCTGCATCCGGTCGAATGGGTAGGATTCGTGATCATCGCCATCGGTTTGGACTCAGTGGCCACTCTTGTGGCCGACGCCGTCGCCCGAATGAGAAGCGGATCGAAGTCCGCTGACCTGCCAACTCCGGAGGCAACCGAGGGTGTCTCTTTCGACGCGCTCCTGCCGTGCATAGCCACGTCGGGCGCGGCAACGTCAGGATCTGGAGCGGCGCGTGTCTAAGCGCTCGGTTGACATCGCTTACTCGGTCTTCGCCCTGGGCGTGGCCGTTGTGTTTGCCTATCTCACGTTTGGCTACACCACCCGCAATCCGATCCTGGATGACGCCGCGCAGATTACTCGTGCCGCTTATCATCTCGTCCATGACGGCGTCATTAGCGCCGATAAGCAGGAGAGCGAAGCGCCCAGCCCGCAGATGCGCCGCGAACCGCTGCCGATCGTCGCCGTCGCGGGCTTTCTCTTGCTGCATCCCGCCTTCAACCAGCCCCACGCCATGTCCGAGCTGTTGGAAGGACGCTTGGCTGAGACGCTGAAAGGATTGAACGCGTTCTGGCGATTTCTTGTGGCGATCTTTCTGTTTCTGCTGTGCTTCGAGCTGTTTGCCGACCGGCGTGCCGCAGCCGTCATGGCGCTCATCTGTCTCGTCGTCAGCGAGTTGTTTTTCTTGTCGAGACCCGGCATCGTCGACCGGCTATATACCGAGTTGCCCGAAGTGGCCCTGATGCTGCTCGCGTCGTGGGCCGCCGTCAGATTCGTGCGCGGCAAGACCAAATCCCGCGCGCTGTGGTTCGGTGTGGCTCTGGGCCTGCTTGCCCTGTGCAAGGCCGCATTCCTTTACATTGGACTCGGGTTCATCGTCCTGCTGCTCGTGACGGATCGGCCGAAGCAATTTCAGGCATCCGAAAAAATGTCGGCCTGGAGCAATTTCCTTTTGACCTATGCCGTGATCGCTCTCGCCATGTTCGCGACCATCGCGCCGTGGGTCGCCCGCAACGCCATCGTGTTTGGGAACCCGCAGATCGCCTCGGGGACCGACGCATCGGTGCTGGGGATCAGAATGTTACTGATGGAACAGCCGCTTCTCGGGCAGCTCTATCTCTATAGCCCCAACGCATTTAAGCAGCGGCTGGTGGGACCCCTGACCGGGTATAGCCAAGACGACCTGAAGCCGGGCGGACGACTGGAGGGAGCCACGACGGCGAAAGCCAACCGGCACGCGACCTTTGCCAAACGCATGCAGGCCGAGGGACATCAGGGCCTCGAAAGCGCATGGGTGAAAGACGAGGTCTTCAATTACGTGGCCGAGCATCCGCTCCGCTATGTCGCGAGCATCGGCGTGTTTGCCTATAAGGGCATGTGGTTCATGACGCGCGCCGGACCGCAGTTCAATCTCCTGGCGCTACTCTGCTTCTTCGGCGTCTTCTTCGGCGCCCTGTTCACCCGAGACCAGGTTCTGCTCGCGACCTTCGGGCTGCCCGCAGGTCTGTTCTTCTTCATCGCGATTTTTACCCACGCCTTGACACGCTACACCTCACCCATGACGCCGTTTGTCATTCTTTCCGTTCTCTGGCTTATCGCCGCGCTGGCGCGCGCAGCCTATCGGCGATTTCCTCGCTTGCGGTCTCTGGTCGACCGATGTGTGCGGCCAATTCAGCCGCCGAGCGATGCGAACAGCTCGAGCCAACGCCGTCCGACCACTTCGACATCGAGCGCCGAAACGGCCTCTCGCGCCTGAGCGGCGAACCGCCGGCGCAGCGCCTGGTCGGACATCATGCGCTCAAGCCCTGTCGATAATGCCGCCTCGCTGCCGGGCTCGACCAACAGGCCATATCTGCCGCCTTCGAGGATCTCGGCCGTAGCGCCGGGGCAATCGGTGGCGATCACGGCGCAGCCCGACGCCAGCGCCTCGAGCAGCACGTTGGGGTAGCCTTCGTAGCGCGACGGCAGCACGAACAGGTCGGCTTCGGCGAAGGCCGCGCGCAGATCCTGGCTGATACCCGGAAGCGCCACCCTGTCGCCGAGCCCCAAGCGCATCGCTTGGGTTTCCAGAGCTTCGCGTTCCCCGCCGTCGCCATAGATCACGAGCTGCCAATCCGGATAGGCATCAGCCAACGCGGAGAAGCTGGCAATGAGCACGTCGAAGCCCTTCTGCGGCACGAGGCGTCCGGCGGCGACGATACGCTTCGTCGCGCTCACGGCACCTGCAACGTCACCCCAGGACGCAAGACGGATCGGATTGGGAAGCACGTGCACGGGACCGGCAAAGCGCGCGCGTGCCCATTGCGCGATGGCCTCGGTTTGCACCACCACCGCCGCCGCCAAAGGATAGCTCAAGCGTCGCGCAGCGCGGGTGAACCGCCCTAATCCCGGCCGATCAGGCTGGTTGCGCTCCGAGACCACGACGGGAACGCCGAGCCCCAACGCCGACCAGATGGCCACCACATTCGCCTCCGTGGTGAAGGCCACGACCGCATCCGGCTTGAACGTCTTCAGGGCGGCGCGGAGGCGAGCGAGGCGGCGGAAATTGCCGCCGACGCGCGCTGTGAGTCGTCGGTTGCGATTGAGAGCATCGATGCCGCGCAGGGTCACTCTATCGTCGAGGCGATAGATCCGCTCGTCACCCGCCCCCTCGAAAGTGAGCGCGGTGACGTCATGCCCTTGCTCCGCCCAATAATTGCACAACAGGCTCGCGACGCGCTCGGCGCCGCCGGCGGTGAAGGTTGGCAGGATGAAGGCAATCCGCATGCCTCTAGGCGACGTCGAGCAGCTCAAGCCATACGCGCATGGCCCGATCCACCTGATATATTTCCGTGCGCGCGATCGCCGCCTCGCCAAGGCGTGCGCGGAGACCTTCGTCATTGGCCAGGGCCACGATCGCGGCGGCGGTCGCTTCGGCATCCTCGACCGGGACGATCAAACCCGCATCGTCGCCGATAAGCTCCAACGGACCGGGTGAAGCATCCGAGACGACCGAAGCAAGCCCGCAGGCCATCGCCTCGATCAGCGCATTCGGAGAGCCTTCGAACCGCGAGGTGAGCACGAAGAACTTCGCCGCCCGCAGATAAGGAATGGGCTCGTCGAGATAGCCGAGCCAATCGATCCGCGAGGCAATGCCGAGATCGTGCGCGAGCGACTTCAACTCATCGCTGAGCGGTCCGTCGCCGACGATCGCGAGTCTCCATTCCGGCAGCTTCGCGAACGCCATCGCCGCGGCCCTGAGCAGCACATCGATGCCTTTTTGTCCCACGAGACGCGTGACCGTGATGAAGGTCGGGGCGTCGAATCTCACGGCGGCTCCGCGCTCCGACATGCTGAGCGGATTGGGCAGCAGCGCCAGCTTATCCCGCGGCACGATGCGCGCCAGCAATTCGACGGCCCCGGCGCTGTTGGCGGTCACCATGTCAGACCGGCGATAGAGTAGGTTACGCAGCAGTACGACGCGCAAATTATGGCGTTGCTTAGCTGGATCGTTGCGCTCGGAAATGACGACGCGCATCGGTAATCCCCGCGCGGCTATCAGGGTAAGGATATTGGTTTGCGTCAGGAAGGAGAGAACCGCGTCAGGGGCGATCGCACGCAGCCTGCGGCGCAGCCCTCGGCTTCGCCTTCGCAATTCCAGGCCAAAGCCCACCACCGCAGCCGGCCGACGGACAAACGGTAAGCTCTTCGCGCGCTCGACAAACTCAAACTCCCAAATCTTGCGGGCAAGCGCATCGAGCATTTCCTTAAGTGAGTTCTGCTGCAGCCGCTGCGATCGCATTGGCGCGCCCAAACTGTAACGGTGCACCCTGGGATCGACGGTGTAAGCATCGCCGGGATCATTGAACACCTTGACGAGGTGAACCTCGATGCCGCGTTCTACCAGCGCGTTCGCCGCGGTTGCCGCCACGCGCTGCGCGCCGCCCGCCCCCAGATGGGCGATCACCAAGGTGACGCACTTTGGCCTTGTGGTCTGCGTCAACCGCGTCGCCGTATCCTGGTCGGCCCTTTGCATCTCGATTCTACTCGCCACCCCTGCCGGCAATGGCGCTCAGCTTGGCGCCACCCACGGCCTCGGCGAGTAGCGCGTCCCACGCCGCGAGGAACCGTTCGCTGCCGAAAATCTGGCGCGCGGTGCGGCGGCCGTTAGCGCCAATGCGCCGAACCTCTTTTGGATGGGCCAAGAGATACCTCACCTTCGCGTAGAGTTCGTCCAGGTCGTTGGAGGCGAAGCCATTCTCACCGTTGACGATATAGCCGGATTCCCCGTGCCGGTCGGTCGTGACGATGGCCAAGCCGCATAGCAGCGCCTCGACCATGGGCTGCGGTGCGGGCGCGGCGTAAGAGGGATTGAAGTAGATCGATGAAGAGCACAGCAGCGATCGATAGGCGTCGAAATTGGCGGACCCACGACCGCGCCCCACGCGACTCAGGCGTTTCTCGATCTTATTGGCGAGATCGATCACCGCCGGAGCATTATAAAACTGCGGATGGTCCCAGGGCTGCAGCGCAACCACGTTACCGCGACTTTGATCGCTTTCGGGCCACTCGCTCGCTGACAAGCCTGGCGTCACCACCCGCGAACGCTCGACATTCCAAAGCTCCGCCGCGGTGGGCGTGCGCGAGACCATGATGTTGTCTCCCACCAAATTCCGCATGATCTCCGCCGAGCAGCCATCGACCATGTTGCAGCCGTGATTGACGACGATCTTTGGGCCACGAAAGCGGTCGCACAGGCTAAGGAAGAGCGAGCGGCGCTCGATCTCGTCGAAACTCCATTGATCGATGCCCAGTATCAGAACGTCGGCCCCGATATCCTCCATCGCGTAGCTCACGCGAACCTTGTCGGGCAACGGCCGGGTCGCGCTGTCCCATTGGTTGTGGGTGTTCCCCACTAGGACGATATCATGCGGCAGCTTGGCGAGCTCGTAGTCGTAGGCGGTATCGGACGGACACAGCGCGAGCGTCAGGCGGCGAGATTTGTCGCTGGACGGTCCGCGAATGGGTGTTGGCGAGATCATGACCTCACAGCCCGAGCTCGCGCGCCGATGCGTCGGGCGATCTTCGCTGCGGCACGGAGCGGCGAGGTCAGCCGCCAAGACGCCGATGCGTAAACCGTGTGGAGCTCCTGCTGCGCACGGCCGAGCGCATCGGTGCTCTTGTTGATACTCCCGTTGACCGCGGCTTCGGAATCGCTCGCCATCCAGGCAAATGCCGCCGAGGCCGGCACAGGCAATCGCTCCGCCAGCGCGCCGAGAACGTCGATGCTGAGGCGGCGCCATTGCGTGTCGGGATAAGGCAACTCCACCGGCCGCTCGCCGTGCAGCTTCGTCCAGCTCGCATATTCGGTGCAGATATTGGTGATGGCTGCGTCGTTGTCGCGCAACACCACCGGGGTTGAGACGACACCGGCGACCCCCTCGCTCAGCGCCTGCACCAGCAAAATCCAAGTCCAAAAGCTAAAGCACTTCTCCGGCCGCCAAGGCTGCTGCATGAGCCAAGACCGGCGCACCAAGACGATACCGGGATCGCGCGGCCGGCAAAGCGTGCCGCGCAGATCCTTGGCATAGGCCGCCCAGTCGTCGGCGGGAAAGCCGGGCTGCTGGCTCCGCATCATCAAGAGCTGGACACGCGGCCCACGCTGCAACGCCCGCCTGACCTCACCGGCGAAGCCAAGCGTGGGATGGAAACCCTCCGGCTTGAATAGGATCCACTCTTGCTCGACCGATGCGACCGTATCCCACACTCGCTCGAACAGCTCGAGATAGTCGCTCGCGGCCTGCGGCAACACGGAGTGGCGGCTGCCGAAGGAAATGGCGGCCACCCGTCCGGCTGAAGACGGAGGCTCGGTCATACGGTAGGCGAGCGTGACCAGGGCAACATCCTCGAGCGCCTGATCCGTCGACGCGGATGGCGCCTTGGCAGCGAGCGCATGCTCGATGTGCTGGAGCCAATCGCCGCCGATGCGTTGCATCGAGAACAAGTCGATAGCCCTACCTCGCGCGCGCAGAACAGCGTCCTGGAGGGCGCCGAAATCCTGGCGGAGGCCGGCGATCTTGTCGTCCCAGGCCTCCCCTTCATGCACCAGAAACCGGTCGTCGAGACCGAGCTGAGCGGCGGTAGCGATATGCGCCGGCGTGGCGGTCGCGAGCACTGGGACCCCGAGAGCCACCGCTTTCGTCATCCGGTTCGCGTTCTTGGCCAGATTCCAGCGATTGGGCTCGACCGGAAGCAACAGCAGATCGAACCCGATGAGCGTCTGGTCGATGCTCTTCAAGTCAAATTCGATATCGCCGCCGCGGGTGATCGTCTCGACTGGTTCGGAAATTTCGATGGCGCGTAGGTCGATCAAGCCGGCTGAGGTTCCGAACCAGCCGACGCGCTTCAGCTCGGCCCGCTGATTGCGCACCAGCTCGTCCGCTTCGATGTCGACGGGATTCTCGAGAACGAAAATGTCGGGATGAAAATTTCTTGCGTCAACGCTGAGATACTCGCTCCCGACCGTCACCACATCAGCCGAATTCATGAAGGCCACGACCTCATCCCTAACGCCGTGACCCTCCGCACCCTCCAGCAACAGATGATCGTCGAAATCGTAGACCACCAGCGCTCCGGCCTTTCGCAAGGCGCGAAGCGAAGCGAACGGCCTGACTTTTTGACAGACATAGACGTCGCACTGCGCGCCTTCGTTCATCGTCACCCGGTGACCGGACATCTTGAGGAACTCGCTAAGCTTCCACGCCCGCAACCGCGAACTCGCGGTCGTGACATCGCCGAACGTGTCAAATCTAAAGCTTAGGACTCGTGACATTTGCTTCGCCCGGAGGCACCCGTCTACAGACCGAAACTCCAGAATTTAGAGCATTTTCGCAGGCGGCTTGTCCATTCACGCTCCAGCCGATCTCGGTGCGAGGCTTGCCAAGCGCGACGGAATGATGGCTTGACCATTCTGCATTCTCACTGTGTATAAGCTGCAGGCCGGAGGGATCGGGCGGCCAATCGCGCTTTCCGGCGGCTGAGGAAAAATCATCAACAAAGCGCCGGAAATGGGCGCCGGTCGTGGACCTCCTACTCGGCAGGAAGCTAGGTTCGAGACGTTGACCCAAGTGGAACAGATACCCTTTCCGGCGCAAGCCGCCGCGGAGCTGCCGATCAAAATCTCTCGGCCATCGACCAGGCTGGAGTGGTCGCTCCTGCTCCACGATCTCTATCGCAGCACCAAGGCTTATGGATTTTGGCTCTATTCGGCTTGGCTGGAGATCCTGCTCAACTATCGTTCGACCGTGCTCGGCCCGCTTTGGATCGTGGTCGGCACCGGCGTCTTCGTCATCACCGTCGGCACGCTTTACAACCGCGTGATCCTGGCCGGCGGATCCAACATCTATCTCGCGCATCTCGCGATCGGCATGACGCTTTGGTTCCTGATTATCCAAAGCATCGTCAAGAGCACCACGCTCTTTCTCGACAATCGGGCCGTCTTGCTGGACGGCGCCATTACCTACACCGATCTCCTGCTCAAGCTGTTGACGACCAATCTGATCCTGTTCGCGCACAACGCGGTCATCATCGTTCTAGTCTTCCTATGGCTCCGGCTCGCGCCGGGCTTCCAAGCCTTGATCGTCGTGCTGACGATGCCGCTCGTCCTGGCTAACATTCTTTGGATGTGCGTTGTCGTTTCGATCCTCGGAACACGCTATGCCGATCTCGACGAGCTGCTGCACTCCTCGCTTCGCTTGGTATTCTTCATCACGCCGATTCTCTGGATTCCGCATCGCGGTATCCGCGGCCCGTATGTCGACGCCATGCTGTACCTGAATCCGTTCTACTATTTCATCGAGGTCGTACGCGAGCCGCTGCTATACGGAACCATCCCTTGGTTTGAGATCTCGGTTCTCGTCATCGCGCTCCCGATCGGATGGCTGATCGCCAGCTACCTGTATGCGCGCACGCGCGAGTCGGTGGCGCTATGGCTCTAAATGGCATTGGATCAGAGCTAAGCCCGTCGACCTCGATCTCCTTACGCGGGGTCACGCTGCGTATTCCCATGGTGCGCAAGGGCGCTAAATCGCTGACCACCGACCCGCTGTCGCTGTTGGCCGCGTTCTATGCGCCAGGAAAGACACACAGAGAGCTGAGGACCATTCTCGATAATGTGACCTTGGAGATTGAGGACGGTTATCGCCTCGCCCTCATCGGCCGCAACGGCGCCGGCAAGACCACCTTGCTTCGGCTGCTGGCGGGGTCATTCAGCCCGACGCGCGGTGTGATCATCACCCGTGGTGAGGTGCAGGCGCTGCTCAACATCTCTTTCGGCTTCAAGGGTCCCGCGACGGGCCTCGAGAACGTCTACCTTCGCGGCTTGTCGATGGGGATGACTCTTGGCGAGATTGGCGAGAAGCTGCCCGAGATTGTGGCGTTCTCCGAACTCGGCGACGCCATTTACGATCCCATCCAAACCTATTCGGCGGGAATGCGGGCACGCTTGGCCTTCTCGCTCGTGTTTGCGCACGTGCCTAATATCCTTCTGATGGACGAATGGATCAGCGCCGGCGACAGATATTTCGTGGCGAAGGCGCAAGAACGCCTCGAGCAACATATCAGCCAATGTCGCACGCTGGTGCTGGCCTCGCACAGCAAGCCGATTCTCACCGAGATTTGCACGCATGGCCTGGTGATCGAGGCCGGGCGGGTCGCCTATTTCGGCAAAGTCGACGACGCCCTCAAATATTATGACGAGACACTGCCTGCCGGTGTGGACGTCGAACGCTGGAGCAAGCGCGCGCATCGCCAGCTCTAGGCCCGAGGCCTGATCTCCCATGCTCGACACCTCGCCAGAGCGCCGCATCCTGATCGTCGCCGAGGCGCTCGGCTATGGTGGCACCGAATCTCACTTGGTGACGGTGCTCCCCCGCCTCGCCGAAGCCGGCCTGGATATCTCCGTCTTCTGCCTCGCCGAGCGCGGACCGAGGGCCGTGGAGTTGGAGCAGGCCGGAATACGCGTACTCGCCACCTCGCCGCTCGCCAGCAGGCGGGAGAGACGTCTGCTTTACCCGCTTCAGGCCGGACGAGACTGCTCGGCGCTCTATGCCTTCGCGCGGCAATGGCGTCCGCACGTCGCCCATTTCTTCCTGCCGGGTCCTTACCTGCTCGGCGCGCCGATCGCGATGGCCGCCCAGATTCCCATCAAAGTCATGAGTCGGAGAAGTCTCGCTCACTATCAGCAGAACTGGAGGGGCGCGCGCCAAGTGGAACGGCTGCTGCATTCCCGCATGACCGCGATCGTCGGGAATTGCAACGCCATCCTCCGCGAGCTGATGGCCGAGGGCGTGCCCGAGGCGAAGCTGCGTCTGATCTATAACGGCATCGAGCCATCCGGCCGCGCGCAGGACAAGGGTGCGGCACGTGCGGCGCTCGGTCTCGATGCGGATGCCTTGATCGGCATCGTCGTCGCCAATTTGATTCCTTATAAGGGCCATCGCGACCTGATTGAGGCGCTGGCGCTGGCCGCGTCCAAATTACCGCCCGCATGGCGGGTGCTCTGCGTCGGGGCCGACAATGATCTCCGGCCAGAACTCGAAGCGCTTGCCGCTGCGAAGGGGCTCTCCGGCCATCTGAGCTTCCTTGGACGGCGCACCGATGTCGGCCGTTTGCTTGACGCGGCCGATTTCGGCGTGCTGCCCTCGCGCGCCAATGAGGGCTTCTCCAACGCGATCCTCGAATCGATGCGAGCGGGTCTGCCGATGATTGTGACCGACGTCGGCGGCAATGCCGAAGCGGTTGTCGATGGTGCGACGGGCTTGGTGGTTGCGCCCGCCGACCCTGCCGCCCTCGCCAAGGCGCTGCTGCGCGTCGCCCAAGATCCGGCGCTGCGCCACAAGCTCGGCGAGGCCGGACGAGCGAGAGCGGCGACGCATTTCACGCTCGATGCCTGCGTTGCTCAGTACCGCGCGCTCTATGAGGAGCTGTTCGCGGCTTTGACCAAGCCGTCAACGAGCCACGCGGCTGTCTCCTGACGCTGTCCTGGCCCGCGATTAAAGTCTTCCTTAGCAATCCTGAAGCAATGTCTGGCGGCGTGTCCGAGCACGCTTGGCGGAGAGACTTTGCCATGGTCGAGATTAGCCGGCGCAATATGCTAGGAGGAGGTGTGGCGATGGGCGGTTTGCTTTGGAACACCGCCGCGCTCAGCAGTGAGTCGCGGCAACCCCCATACGGTCCCGCGCCCGCACCTCTCGACGGCCCCGAGCTTCCCTCGTTCCGCTATCCGCTCGGCGCGCAGAAGACCGAGCAATTCAACGGCGGCACCGCCAAGGAAGCCAATATCACCGGCTTCCCCGTGTCGGAAAAACTTGCCGGGGTTTATATGACGCTCGAGCCGGGCGCTCTGCGCGAGCTGCACTGGCACGCCAATGCCGCCGAATGGGCCTATGTGCTGGAGGGCAATTGCCGGGTCACCACCATCGACCCGCTTGGCCAATGCGAGATCGTCGATTTCGGCCCGGGCGACGTCTGGTACTTCCCGCGCGGTCATGGCCATTCGATCCAGGGCCTTGGGCCAGGCACCTGCACCTTCCTACTCGTGTTCGACAACGGCTATTTCTCGGAGTTCGGCACCTTCTCCATCACCGACTGGCTGGGTCATGTGCCGGCCGAAGTGCTCGCCAGGAATTTCGGCCTGCCCGCTTCGACCTTCGCCGACTTTCCCAAGAAGGAAGTCTATATCGCCACCGGGCCCGTACCGCCGCCGCTGGCCGCCGATCCCGCGCCGGGCTCGCAGAACGAGCCGCCGCTGACGCATCGCTACCGGCTACTCGCGGCCAAGCCCGAGACCTACGTGGGAGGCACGCTGCGGCGCGTGTCGGCCACCGAGTTTCCCATCTCCACCACCATGACCGGCGCCTTGCTGGTGATCGAGCCGGGCGGACTGCGCGAGTTGCACTGGCACCCGCACGCCGCCGAATGGCAGTACTACATCAAGGGCACCGGTCAGATGACCGTATTCGGCAGCCACGCCCGCGCACGCACCGACCAATTCGCCGCCGGCGACGTCGGTTATGTGCCGCAGGGCTACGGTCACTATATCGAAAATACCGGCAGCGGCGATCTTGAGATGTTGGCCGTGTTCAACAACGGCAGCTACAAGTCGATCTCCATCACCGCCTGGATGGCCGCCAATCCGGATCTCCTGCTCTCCACCAATTTCGGTGTGCCGGAAAGCGTCTTCGCCAAATTCCCCAAAGACGCAGTAATCATGCCCGAATAAGGCCTTATCTGGCGGCCAAAATACCCTGGTCACAGTCGCGTAAGTTACGCGTAAGGTAGCCCATGGAACGTGGCTAGGCTCGTCATCTCCGGCGAGGGTCGCGTCGCCTTATGGTGGGGAAGGCTTCGGCCACAACAAAAGAAACCTGCGCTGCATCGCCCTAAATAGCGACGCCTAGCAGATTATCCGCGCCGAGTATTTGCGCGAGGGAGCGTCTATGTGCGGCTTGGCTGGTGTGATCGATCTTAGAGGCCGCCGGCGGCCGGATCGGGTGATGTTGCAGCGTATGGCGGATGCGTTGTGGCACCGCGGACCCGACGACGATGGTTTCCTTGTCGCTCCCGGCATCGGTCTTGCCCATCGCCGTCTCAGCATCGTCGGTCTCGACAATGGGCAGCAGCCGATCTTCAACGAAGATCGCACTGTCGCCGTGATCTGCAACGGAGAGCTGTTCGAGCACCCCGAACTGCGGCTTGCTTTGGAAGCGAAGGGGCACGTCTTCTCGACCAGCACCGATACCGAAGTGATCGTCCATCTTTACGAGGAATACGGCGAGGAATTCATCCACCGCCTGCAAGGCCAATTCGCCTTCTCACTCGTCGACCTGCGCCGCCGCATCGTGCTGCTTGCACGCGATCGCGTCGGGATCTGTCCGCTGTTCATGTCGCGGCAGGGCGACACTCTCTATTTCGGCTCCGAGATCAAGGCCCTGATCGCTTCGGGCGCCGTTGCGCCGCGGGCCGATCCGCGCGGGCTCGATCACCTCTTCACCTTCTTCGCGCTCGGCGGAAAACGCACCATGTTCCAGGGCGTGCAGGCGATCGCGCCGGGGCATTATGTGAAGATCGCGTTCCGGACCGATGGCGGCGTCGCCGAGCCGGTCGAGCGCAAATATTGGGACTTCGATTTCCCCGATTGGGGCGATGAGGACAATCCATCCGAGTCCGCCGCCATCGACGCCTTCGAGGAGGCCTTCACCCGCGCGGTGGAAGTCAGGCTCCGTGCCGACGTGCCCGTGGTCGGATATCTCAGCGGCGGTGTGGACTCGGCCTATGTGCTGGCGACCGCCGCGCGTGTGGCCGGCCGTGCGTTGCCGAGCTTCACCGTGCGCGTGACCGACCCCGCGTTGGACGAGTTAAGCGAGGCGGTGGAGGCAGCAAGCGTGATCGGCGGCGGCCGTCCAACAGTCGTCGAGGCCGGCCCGGGTCTCATTGCCGATGCCTACGCTCCCCTGGTCACCGCGGCTGAGTGCCCGGTGCTCGACACGTCCTGTGCGGCTTTGTTTGCGCTGGCCCGTGAAGTGCGCCGGCAGGGTTACAAGGTGGTGCTGACCGGCGAAGGCGCCGACGAAGGCTTCGCCGGCTATTTCTGGTTCAAGATCCGCGAGGCCGCGCGTCTACTCGACATCGGCGATGCGTTCCGCCCGAGCACGGCGATCAGCCGCGTGGCGCGCAAATGGGCGGCGCCAAATCTCTCCTTCGGAGAGTTCGCGCACATCGATGGCCTGATCGGCGGCCCGCACGCGCAGTCGATCCTCTACAATCTCGTGGCGACCGCACGCACGCGCTACTACAGCGCTGGAATGCGGGAAGAACTCGGCGGCCATTTGGCTTACGAGGATCTCGGCCTGGACCTCGATCGCATGCGCCGCTGGCATCCGCTCAACCGCTCGCTCTATCTCGGCTATAAAGTTCAACTCGCTGGGCTTCTGCTCAGCCAGAAGGGCGACCGAGTGGCCATGGCCAATAGCGTCGAGACGCGCTACCCATTCCTCGACGAGAATGTGATCGCGCTCGCCGCGCGGCTGCATCCCCGCTTCAAGCTGCGCGGCTTCCTCAAGGACAAATATCTGTTGCGGCAGGCCGCGGGCCGCGTGCTGCCGAAATCGGTGGCCGAGCGGCCCAAGCTGATGTTCCGGGCGCCGCACGCCGAGACGTTTCTCGCCCATCCGCCCGCCTTCGTGCGCGATCTCTTGAGCCCGGAAAGTCTGGCGCGGACCGGCTATTTCGATGCCACCGCCGTCGCCCAGGATTGCGCGGCGATGGCGCGAGGCGAGGACAAGAAGGAACTCGGCACCTTCACGAGCTTGGGCCTAGGCGGCGTGGTCGCCACCCAGCTTTGGCACCACCTTTATCTCGGCGGCGGCCTGTGCGACTTGCCGGAGGTCAACGCCAGCGGCAACCCCGCAACGGCCCGCGCCGTGGCCTGATTGCGGCCGCGCGCATTAGCGCGACTTGAGACACGCTTCCGCCTGCTCGGCGAGTTTCCGCGTCAGCTCAGCGGCGCCGATGCCTGACGGCGGCACCGCCCCCTGCCCCGACCAGAACCAGGAAAAATCGCCCGAGCCCATCGCTTCGGCTGCCTTGCGCAGCGGCGCGAGCGCCGGCGTGGCGAAAGGATAGGCCGGGTGCGCCGGATTGATCGGCCCCTGCTCTTTGATGAAGCGATTCAAGATTTCCCGGGCCGGGCGCCCGCTCAACATGTCGGCGATCACCGTCTCGCGGCCAGGCTCGGCGAGCGCCTGTCGGTGCAGGGCCGAAGTCGTGGCCTCGGGACAACACAGATAGGCCGTGCCGAGCTGCACGCCGGCAGCACCGAGAGCAAATGCAGCCGCGATCCCTTGCCCGTCGCCGATGCCGCCGGCGGCGATCACCGGCACTTTCACCGCCGCGACGATCTGCTGCACCAGCGCGAACGTGCCGATCTGCGTCGCAACATCGGTTTCGAGGAACATACCGCGATGCCCGCCGGCTTCCGCGCCTTGGGCAATGATCGCATCGACGCCGCGCTCCGCGAGAAAGACGGCTTCGCGGCGGGTCGTCGCCGAGCAAACGACTTTGCAGCCGGCCCGCTTCACGCGCTGAACAAGTTCAGGCGCGGGCAAACCGAAATGGAAGCTCACCACCTCCGGCCGCAATTCCTCCACCACGGCGCAGGTGCCGTCGGTGAAGCGGTAGATGGTGGCTTTGAGCGGAGGTTTGGGCAGCTCCGCGCCAAGCTCCGCGTAATAGGGCGCCAGCCGATCGAGCCATGCCGCCTCGCGCGCAACGTCTTGCACCGGCTGTTCATGACAGAAGAAATTGAGATTGATCGGCCTGCGCGTCCGCGACCTGATCGTCGCAACGCCTTCGCGAACTTTATCGTCGCTCAGACCGGCGCAAGGGAACGATCCGAGCCCGCCCGCCTCCGCCACTGCGACCGCCGTATCTGCGGCCGTGGAGTTCGCCATCGGCGCCTGCACGATCGGCAGATCAACGCCGAACAGTTCGAGCAGCCGTCGGTCAGGCCAAGCCATCGCTCTCAGCTCTTGGAATCCCGGCGCTTGCCGAGCAGCCGCAAGCGCAGCGCGTTGAGCTTGATGAAGCCGGCCGCGTCCTTCTGATCATACGCGCCGGCATCGTCCTCGAAGGTGACGATCTTGTCGGAATAGAGCGACTTCGGCGAGGACCGGCCGGTGACGATGACATTGCCCTTGTAGAGCTTGAGCGTGACCTCACCCTCGACATGTTCCTGGCTCTTGTCGACCAGCGCTTGCAGCATCTCCCGCTCCGGCGCGAACCAGAAGCCGTAATAGACCAGCTCGGCATAGCGCGGCATCAGCAAGTCCTTCAGATGCATCGCCTCGCGGTCGAGCGTGAGCAACTCGATCGCCCGATGCGCCACATAGAGGATCGTGCCGCCCGGCGTCTCATAAACGCCGCGGCTCTTCATGCCAACGAAGCGGTTTTCCACCAGATCGACGCGGCCGATGCCGTTGTCGCGGCCAAGCTCGTTCAGCCGCGTCAGCAAGGAAGCGGGCGACAGCGCCTTGCCGTCGACCGAGACTGGATCGCCCTTCTTGAAGCCGACGGTAATGATGGTCGCCTTGTCCGGCGCATCCTCCGGCGCGATGGTGCGCTGATAGACGTAAGGCGGCGGCGCGACCGCCGGGTCCTCCAGCACTTTCCCCTCGGAGGAGGAGTGCAACAGGTTGGCGTCGACCGAGAACGGCGCCTCGCCGCGCTTGTCCTTGGCGACTTGTATCTGATGCTTCTCGGCGAACTCGATCAGGTCGCTGCGCGACTTGAAGGCCCATTCCCGCCAAGGCGCGATCACCTTGATGTCGGGGTTGAGCGCATAATAAGTGAGCTCGAAGCGCACCTGGTCGTTGCCCTTGCCGGTGGCGCCATGCGCTACCGCATCCGCGCCGGTCTCCCGCGCGATCTCGATCTGCCGCTTGGCGATCAGCGGCCGGGCAATCGAGGTGCCGAGCAGATAGACGCCTTCATACAGCGCGTTCGCCCGAAACATCGGAAAGACGAAATCGCGCACGAACTCCTCGCGCAAATCCTCGACGTAAATTTCTTTGATACCGAGCAGCTCGGCCTTCTTGCGGGCCGGCGCCAGTTCCTCGCCCTGGCCGAGATCGGCGGTGAAGGTCACCACCTCGCAGCCATAGGTCTCTTGCAGCCATTTTAGGATGATCGAGGTATCGAGCCCGCCGGAATAAGCGAGCACCACCTTCTTAATGTCGGTCGCCATGGGAAAAGCCTCACGCGGTCCCTTTAAAGGCTGGGACCCGCCGGGACTATAGGCAGGCGACGCGCTTGTGCAAGTGCTGGCCGGTCGAGCGCGAGGCGGTTACGGCGCTGCCGAGACCACCTCCTGGTAACGAATCAATGACAGCCTTGATCCCGGTCAGTGTCGACCATCGGGGAGGCGGGCCTCATGGCAAAGACCGAAATCAACTCTTCTCGGCCGGAACCCGATGGCAGGGACGGCGTTTGAAGGATCAGGCCAGTCGGCAAACACATTCGGGAGGGCAGGCACATGCCTCTGGAGCACCACACTGAAATCAAGAAGCCCCATGTGGGTCCCTTGGCGGAGGTCAAAAGCCTCGGGTTTCTTACCCGTCGCAAGAAATCTAAGCGCGAGGCCGCTTGGCGCGAGACCCTGACGCAGCATATGCCGGAGAACTGGTCCGCGGCGCGGTTAGCCTTGCAGGCAAGGATCGCCGCACTCGATATCGAAGCCGAAGCCTAGGCCCGCGAGCCGGCAAGCAACCAATAAACGAAGCCGCCGGCGAAGCCCGCCGCCGCGAAGATCGTCATATACGGGCTCGCCAGCACCTCGGGCAGGTCGACGCTCTCAGGCGCGGCCAAGATGGGAATGACCGCGAGCGACGCCCCGCCTGCCAGCACGTAATACATCCACGATCGGATCCTCAAGACTTCGCCTGCCACCGCCGCGAGCAGCGCCGGCAGCGCGTTGAGCGCCGGGGCCACGGTGCCCGCGAACAGCACCATGCCGAAGATCGGCGCGGCCTGGTGCACCGGGGAGCCTTGCGGCGCTGCGGCGCTCAGCTCGTTCCCCGCCCAGATGGCGCCCAGCGCGAACAGCACGACAAGCGCAACCGCGACGGCGACGAAGAACGCCACCACCACCAAGATCGCGCGGAACATGATGCGGGGGATCATTTGCGCCGCCTCTTTGTCAACGCTCGCCTCCGAGCCTGAAGGCTTTATAACATCGGCATCGAGGCGGGAGGGTGGGCAATGGCAGAAATCCAGTTCTGGTACGAGTTCGCCAGCACCTACTCCTATCCCGCGGCGATGCGCGTCGAGCGGCTCGCCGCCGATGCCGGCCTTGCCTTGCTCTGGCGCCCCTTCTTGCTCGGGCCGATCCTCAAGCAGCAGGGCTTGAACGACTCGCCGTTCAACATTTTTGTTGTCAAGGGGCGCTATATGTGGCGCGACCTCGAGCGGGTCTGCGCGGCCGAAGGCCTGGCCCTCGCCCTCCCGCCGGTTCATTTTCCACAAAATGGGCTGAAGGCCGCGCGGCTCGCGCTGATCGGCGAGAGCGAGGGCTGGACCCCCGCCTTTACCCGCGCCGTGTTCGCCGCCAATTATGCCGAGCAGAAGGACATCGGCGACGACGCGACGCTGCGCGCCATTCTCGCCGCGCTGGGCATCGATGCCGATGCCGCTTTCGGAGCAGCCAACACGCCGGAGAACAAGGACGCGCTGAAGCGTCAGACCGAGGAGGCTGCTTCGCGCGGCCTGTTTGGCGCACCGTCTTTCACCGTCGGCGATGAAGTGTTCTGGGGCAACGACCGGCTCGAAGCCGCGGTTGCCTGGGCGAAGCGCGCTTAGGCCGGGGTTGTGAGCCGCGTGCTGGCGCGCTGCTTGATGCTAGCGCTCTTCAACTGCCCGCAGGCCGCCATGATGTCCCTCCCGCGCGGGCTCCGCACCGGGCTCGCATAGCCGGCGCGATTCACGACCTCGGCGAATTTCTCGATCTGCTCCCAGTCGGAACATTCGTACGGCGCGCCGGGCCAGGGATTGAACGGGATCAGGTTGATCTTGGCCGGGATTTTGGCGAGCAGCCGCACCAGCACCTTGGCGTCGGCGATCGAGTCGTTCACGCCCTTCAGCATCACATATTCGAAGGTGATGCGCTTTGCGTTGGAGAGGCCGGGATAGGCGCGGCACGCCGCGAGCAAATCCTTGAGCGGCCATTTCTTGTTGATCGGCACCAGTTGATCGCGCAGCTCGTCGCGCACCGCATGCAGCGAGATGGCGAGCATGGTTCCGGCCTCCTCGCCCCAGCGCGGAATCTCCGGCACCACACCCGAGGTCGACAGCGTGATGCGCCGCTTGCCGATGGCGAGCCCCTCGCCGTCGGCGGCGAGCAGACAAGCGTCGCGCACATGCTCGAAATTGTAGAGCGGCTCGCCCATACCCATCAGCACGACATTGGTGATCTTGCGCTCGGAATCGGGCAGACCGCGCGGGTCTGGCGCGGCGCCGCCGGGCCAGTCGCCGAGCCGGTCGCGGGCGAGCATGATCTGGCCAACGATCTCGCCCGGTGTGAGGTTGCGCACCAGCCGCTGCGTGCCGGTATGGCAGAACGAGCAGGTCAGCGTGCAGCCGACTTGGCTCGAGATACAGAGCGTGCCGCGATCCTCTTCCGGGATATAGACGGTCTCGATTTCCTTGCCGTCGGCGAGACGCAGCAGCCATTTGCGCGTGCCGTCGACCGAGACCTGCTCGGTCACGATCTCAGGCCGGGCCAGCGTGTAGACTTGCGCCAACTCGCCGCGCAGCTCCTTGGCAATGTCGGTCATGGCGGCGAAATCGGTCGCGCCCCGCACATAAAGCCAGCTCCAGAGCTGGCGCACGCGCATGCGCGTCTGCCGCTCGGGCACGCCGAGCTCAAGCAAGAGCGCGCCAAGCTCGTACCGGCTGAGCCCGATCAAAGTCTCGTTGCGCGTTGGCGCGTCCTGGGTCGGCTTGGCAAGCGCTGGAAGGATGGACATGGTCATGACATTGGCTTGGCCGGGAGCGGTCCCGGCGTTGCCCTCATATCATGTCGGCGGCGAGAAATGCCAACAGGCAGGCGGAAAAGCCCGCAAGCCGAGGACTTAGTCGTCCATGGCCTCCTCGGAGACCTCCAGCACGCTCTTGTCGGGGTTGGCCTGACACTCGATCAGGATCTGAGCCAGATGGCCGGCCATCTTGCCGAAGTCGATAGTCGCGGGCTCATCCTCCTCGGTGTAATAGCCCTCGAACCACATCATGATCAGGCCCCTGTTGTCGTCGTTGTACGCGGTGAACTGCTTGCAACTGAGCTTGGACACGTCGATGGCCTCGGCGGCGAAAGCGGGCTTGGCGGCAAGCAGCGCCGAGGTGGCAAGCATGGTGACGACGAAACTCTTCATGGAGGTCCTCAAAGTTGGCGGCGAAGGCCGCGGGCACGCGCGACGGTAGTGCGGCTCGATGTCAGACGAAAGCAGCTGTGCTGGATAGGATAAGCGGGAGCTTAACCGCTGCATTCCTTGGCGGCGCGGTCGAGCGCGTCCGACAGGCCGTTGAGCGAGTAGGTGTCGCTCGTGGCCGTGCCGCGGGCCGATTTTCCATCGATCTTCATGGTGTTGCCGCCCTTCATCGCCTCGACGATCTTCGTCTCCATGTCCGGCTTCTCGACGAAGGCGCCCTCGTCCTTGGTGAACAGCTCGAATTTGGCGGTGCCGATGGTCGCGGTGACCTTAGCGCCTTCCGCAAAGGGATAGCCCATCTTCACGCTGATCTCACTCGTCACATTTTCCCCGGGCCAGCGCGAAATGTAGAAAAAGATCGGTCCGCGCTTGACCTTGTCGGGTTTGGAGGAGGTGGGTTTGGCCACGGCAAAGCACACCTTGGCGGGACCGGTCGCGGCGTAGGCGGACCAATCCTTGAATTTCTCCAGGAGTTTGACCTCCTGCGCCAAGGCTGGCGTGGCCGAAAGGGTCGCGATGAGGCAGACAGCTCGAACGGCTCGGTGCATCTCCCCGTCCCCGATTCGTGAGCAGGCGTGCCGCATTAAGCCTCGATTTCACTTTAACCACAACCCCTCAACCCTGCCGGCGCCGCCGCTTGGGCGGTCCTTGCACATGCGGCCGGGGCTCCGGCGCCTCGGCATGTTCGGCGACAGGGCGCGAGCCGAAGCGGCCAAGCGAGCGCAGCCGGTCATACATGACGACGGCCCCGGCGGTGGCGACATTGAGCGAGAAGGCGGCGGGGATGCGCACCAGATGCTGGCAGCGCGCGGCGAGTTCTGGCGACAGCGCGCCTCGCTCGGGGCCGAGCACATAGGCGGCGCGCAGCGGGTGTGGAAAACTTGGCAGATCATGCGCCGCCTCCAAGATCTCGACCCCGACCAGGCTACAGCCCTTGGGCAATTTGAGATCGGCGAGACTCCGCCAATGGTAGAGCGGGAGATGCGTCCAAGCCTTAGACGTGTCGTGGTGGATCTGGAGCGCCCCCTCGTCGGCGCCGATGGTAAACACGAAGCTCGCGCCGAAGGCATGCGCCGAGCGCAAGAGGTTGCCCAGATTGACGGCCTTCGAGATACCCTCGACGCCGATGGCGAAATAGCCCCGGGAGACGGGAAGTAGGGTTTTCACAAGTCTTGTCTGCCACAGGCTGAATGAGAGAAAAAGGGGAGCCGAACTAACGAAAGGACGGAGCGTCGATGCGGGTAGCGCAATTCAGCGAATTTGGTGGGCCTAAGGCGCTTCGCCTCGAGCAGGTGGCCGAGCCGAGCCCGGGCCCCGACGACGTCCTCATCAAGGTAACGGCGGTCGGCCTCAACTTCTTCGACACGCTGTTGCTGCGCAATCAATACCAAGTGACACCGCCGCTCCCGTTCTCGCCCGGAGCGGAAATCGCCGGCAGCATCGAAGCCCTTGGCGCCAACGTCGCCGGTCTCGAGCTGGGTCAACGCGTTCTCGCCTTTATCGGCGGCAATGGCTGCCGGGAGAAGGTCGTCACCAAGGCTAAGAACGTGGTTCCCATCCCCGATGGCGTCAGCGACGAAGTGGCCGCCGGGATCCCCATCACCTATGGCACGGCGCTGCACGGATTGAAGGATCGGGCCAATCTTCAGGCTGGCGAAACCGTGGCGGTGCTTGGCGCCGCCGGAGGCGCGGGCGTCGCCGCAATCGAGATTGCAAAGCTCATGGGCGCGCGGGTGATTGCCGTGGCCTCATCGACCGAGAAGCTCGCCTTTGCCCGCGAGCATGGCGCCGAGGACGGGATCAATTACGAGTCGGAGGATCTCAAGACACGGCTCAAGCAGCTCACGGCGCCGAAAGGCGTCGACGTGCTCTACGATCCGGTTGGCGGCACCTATGCAGAGCCGAGCTTGCGGGCGATGGCCTGGGAAGGCCGCTATCTCGTGCTCGGCTTTGCCTCCGGCACGATCCCGAAAATTCCCCTCAATCTCGTCATGCTCAAGGGCTGCGCCATCCTCGGCGTGTTCTGGACCGCGTTTGTCGAACGCCATCCCGAAAAACACCGCGCCAACATGGTTGAGCTGCTCGATTGGTGCAAACGCGGGCTGATCACCCCGCACATCCATGCCAGCTTCGCCCTGATCGAGACCGCCACGGCGTTGTCGTTGATCGAAGAGCGTAAGGTCACCGGCAAGGTGATCGTCAACCCGCAGCGTTAGGTGCGAGCCGGCAGCTCCTTGTCGAGCGCGCGCGCCGCCGCCGCCCTGTGGGTCGGAGTGATATGCGAGGCGACAAGACCGATCACCGCCGTCAGCAGCGCCATATCATCGGCGAAGCCGAGTCCCGCGATCATGTCGGGGATGATGTCGATCGGCAGGATGAAATAGGCGAGAGCCGCCAGCAGCATGCCGCGCACGCGCATCGGCGTCGCCGGGTCGAGCGCGCAGTAATAGGCGGCGACCAAATCCTCCACGAAGGGGATCATTCCGGCGACCCGCTTGAGCTTGGCCCAGAAGTCGCGGCGGACCTTGCGCTCCCGCTCGGCAAAAGCGGAAAGCGAAAGCTGCCGGCCGAACGCGGCGTCCTTGAGCTCGCTAGCTTGGTTGAAAGCCATCATCGTGCTTTACCTCTCGAGGCGATCTAACCCCAGGAATCACTAGAGGAAAAATAGGCTCGCCGGACCTTCCGCGCAAGCCTGGGGCGACAGAGGCGCAGGGGGCCCGCATCCGTTTCCTTGAATTTCACACTTTTCCGGCAATCTCGCGAGCGGTCCTGGTCGAGTGAGGTCTTGCGTTTTGCTCAAGGTGGGCCGCCTGCCGATCCTTGCCGGCGCGCTGCTTGCGGCGCTCGCCGCGCTGTATTGCGCGGCCATGCTGCCGGCGGACGCCATGACCGGGCAGCAAGCACCGCCTTGGATCCTCACCACCCTTGACGCCACCGTCGCCAGTAAGCTGCGCCAACTCGACGCCCTCAAAGCGGACATCGAGCAAGCCGGCTGCGACTATGCGGCCGACGATGCGAGCATCGAGGGATGCCAACAGCTCGACGCCAATGCGCGCGGGCTCGAAGCCGAGATCGAGGAACTCAAGGCTCGCGCCGGCTGGACGCTGGAAAAACAGGAGGCGGTCCAAGCCGGCGGCCCGCACACCCCGCCGATCGAACCAAAACCCTACACCTATCGCTGGCGGACCGAGCCCCGCGCGACCTACCGCACCGTCTGCGTGCGGCTGTGCGACGGGTTCTATTATCCCGTCAACGAAGCCTCGCGCCCCGGCAGCTTCCTCGCCGAAGACAAGATGTGCCAATCGACCTGCTCGGTGCCGGCAAGACTTTATTATCAGCCGCGCCCTGGCGGCGACGATGCCGGCGAGATGGTCTCGCTGACGGGCGAGCGTTACACCGATCTGCCCAATGCATTCCGCTATCGCAACGAATATCTCAATGCCTGCGCCTGCGGACCCAAACCCTGGAGCGCCGAGGCCAAGGCGCAATATGCGCGCCGCGCCGCACTGGCGACGCGGACGCGCGCCGAGCGCATCGTTGCCGCGGGGGCCGGCATGGTGGCGACACTCCTGACCGAAACCGATACCAAGATGGCGCAGCGGCCGCCGCGCGCGCGCGATGCCAGGGTCAAGGTCGAGCAAAATCGCGGTCTGTTCGGCTGGCTGCGCGCCGCGCGCTATGGCGCACAGGCCCGCAACGATCCGCCGCAGCGCCGCTTCTTCCTGTTCCGCAACCGCTAAAGGCCAAGCAGCGCAGCCTTGCTCGCGGCCTCGCAAGCCCGGGTGTCGCGCTAGCGCCGGCGCACACCGAGCGCGCTCAGCACATTCCATTTACCGGCAGCCTCGAAGGTTGCGGTGCCAGCCGCAAGCGAGGCTTGCGTGGATGGACCCCCGTCGAGATTGAGCGCTCGCTCGCAGCCGAAGCCGCCTTGGGCTGGGCTCGCGATGAGAAGCTTGGCCAGTTCGAAGAGCGAAAGGCCGCCTTCGACGACCGCAAAGATGACCTTGTCTCCGGCAACGCAGACCGCGCTCCGCGGTACGCGGTTGAAGTCGTTGGAGCCGATGCCGAAGACCCCGCCGGGGTCGACCAGCAGCGGACCAGATTGGAATCCGCCGTCGATGCTTGGCGAAATAGCGAAATCCTTCGAGCGCTCGATCATCACGCTGCCGGCGCGTGTCACGAGCACGCCGGAGCCTGCGTGCGGCTCGACGTCACGCAGTAGCCGGCCGCCGATAATGAGCAGACCCGAGGGCGTCAGCCTGTCATCAGCGTCGAGATCGAAATAGCCGCCATTCACGATCAGGAGCGCCCCCGCTTTCTCCCTGAGGGCAGCGGCTGTCGCGCCAAATGCGCCATCGGCGTGGACGACCTCGATAAGGAGGAGGCCGGGATCGACCGACCAGGCCGTCACGCGGATACCATAGGCCTTGGCCTCGATCTCACGCTGCGCAAGGCCCGGTTCGAGTTCGGTCCATTCGGCTTCCATAGCCGCGGCAAAGAGCGCGGGCATGGGATTCGCCGTGTTCGGCAGCAGAGAGATGTGCGCATGGTCGGGATCGATCTCGTCGGCCTGGACCTTGAGCGCCTCGCCTCCTTCACGATCGCCCTGGCGGACGAGCAAGTCCCCCTTGCTCCAAATCGCAGCGGCGAAGTGCGGATCGAAGCCGATCGCCTGATCCACGAGCTCGACCGCCTCGTGCTCCCGGCCGATGCGGATGTCGCGCTGCGCGCCGAGAAAGGCGAGATAGGCCTCGGTCGATTGGGTGAGAGGCTTAGCGGGCTGCACGTGATTGAGCTTTGCATCGAGCCGCATGCCGAACAGCAGCGCGTCGGGAATCGACCGGTAGGTTTCGTTGAGGAGAGATGCGGGGGCATCGAGGCTTGCGCCGGCAAGCTCTACGCCAGCGGCCGATGTGAGGTCCGAGGAGACCGTCCAACCCGACGGCGTCTTGACGATAGCGCCGCCGATGACGCGTTTCGCTCCCTCCCCCGGACCCTCGGCCGCGACCGCATGCCCCACTTTCAAGCCCTTGTCCGACAGATACTCGACGAAATTCCGCTCGACCTTGGTCTTCAAGAACAGCGCGTAAGGATCGTCCTTCGGCGTAACGTCGAAATTCTCAACGCGCACGTCGAACGGCTCGGGGTCCGGGTCGTTCGGTCCTGGCGAGGGAATTCTGCCGTGCAAAACAAATAGGCCGAGCGCTGCAAGCAGGGCGAGAAGAATGCCAGCGGCAGCCATGCGTGCCGTTTTTGGGCGTTGCACGGGTGGCCTCGGCACACTCTGCCCGAGCCGCGCCTTGACCTGTTCGACGAGGCGCGCGGGCTTCAGTCTCGCGGCATCGATCGTGTGCAGCGCGTTGAAGGGCGCCGGCGGCTCCACGGCTTCAATGCGCAGCGGCAGAAGTTTCGTGCCTGCTTTCTGTGCCTCGGCGCGCACCCATTGCGACGCGATCGAATCGCGGCTCCAGACGACGATCACGACGTCGGCGTCGCGGATACGCTGCTCGATCACCTGGGCAAAGTCTTGCCCGCCGATGAGCTCCCGATCCCACCAGACCTCGAAGCCTGCCTCGGCAAGCGTTCCCGCTAGACCTTCGACACGCGCTTGGTCTGCGCTGCAATAGGAAATGAACAACCTTGCCATGGCAGGCGCTTGTTGATTGATCGAGGAAAGGAACGGCTAGCCCAAGCGTCGGCGCAAACTATAGGTCGCCGGCCGTTCGCTTGGGTAGAGCCTTCCAGCGCCTTGCACCGGCGCCGCCCAAATGCCATCTCTGGCCCCACATGGCACAGCATCGTCTCCTGTTCGTCTGTCTCGGCAATATTTGCCGCTCGCCCATGGCCGAAGGCGTGTTCCGCCGCGTCGCCGAGGAAGAGGGCGTTGCCGAGCGGTTCGAGCTCGACTCAGCCGGCATGGGAGATTGGCATGTCGGTCAGGCACCCGACACGCGCGCACAGAAAGCGGCACGCAATCGCGGGATGGACATCGCGGGCCAGCGTGCACGCCAGGTGACAGCCGCGGACTATGGACGCTTCGACTTGATCCTTGCCATGGACGATTCCAACTACGATGAGTTGATCGGGCTCGCGCCAAGATCTGAGCTGCACAAAGTGCGTCTGTTCCTCGACTATGCGCCCGAAGCTGGCACGCGCAATGTGCCCGATCCCTTCTACGGCGGCAGCGAGGGTTTCGATCACGCGCTCGATCTGATCGAGGCAGCGTCGCGCGGCCTTCTCGCCGAGCTGCTCGCCTCGGAGGCGCGACCCGCGAAAAGGGGCGCCTAGTCCTCCAGCGGATAGGCGGCCTCGACCACATAGGGTCCGCCGCCGACCGAATCGCGCGAGGAGTAGAGCACGAAGCGGCTGACCGTGAACGGTTCCGCCGCGATCCCGCCTTGGTGCTCGAGATATTGCGCAACGGCGTCGGCCCGCGCGCCGCGGAGCCGCGCCAGCGTCACATGCGGCTTGAAATTGCGTCCCTCGGGCGGCAGCCCGGCCTCCCGTGCCGCACGTTCATTGGCGCGGCGCAACGCATCGAGTCCCTCCGACGGGGCGATGCCGGCGAAGATCGCCCGCGGCTTGCCGCCGCCGAAGCTGCCCAGTCCATTCAGCCTGAGCTCGAACGGGTCAGCGATGATCTCGCCCAAGGCCGAGGTGAAATCCCGCGCCGTGTGCCGGTCGACATCGCCGATGAAGCGCAGCGTCAGATGATAGTTCTCGGGATCGATCCAACGCGCGCCGGAGAGTCCGCTACGCAGGAGCGTGAGCCGCTCGGCGATGCTGCTCGGGATTTCGATCGCGGAGAAAAGTCTTGGCATTGGGATTCGCTGACTAGCACCAGAGTCACGGGCAGGGGTTCGGATAGTCAAGATGGATTTGCTCGATGTCCTCAAGCACGTTGTCCGCGAGCGTGAGCTCGGCCGCGGCAATATCGCTCTTGAGCTGCCCCATGGCGGTGGCGCCGATGATCGTGCTGGTCACGAACGGACGCGAAACCGCGAAGGCGATCGCCATCTGCGCCGGGTCGAGCCCGTGCTTCCTCGCCAATCCTATATAGGTGGAAATCGCGCGGGGACCATTGCCCTTTTCGTAGCGCCCGAGCCGGTTGAACAGCGTCTTGCGCGAGCCTGGGGGCAGCGCGCCGCCTTCGTATTTGCCGCTGAGATAGCCTTGGCCGAGTGGCGAATAGGCGAGCAGGCTCACCTGTTCACGGTGGAAGATCTCCGACAGGCCCGTCTCGAACGAGCGATTGACGAGATTATAGGCATTCTGGATGGAAACGACCCGCGGCAGTCCATGCTGCTCTGATGCCTTGAGGAAGCTCATCACCCCCCACGGCGTCTCGTTGGACAGACCGATGAACCTCACTTTACCGCTTGCCACCAGCTTGGCCAACACGCCGAGAATCTCGTCGATCGGATGGGCGTCGCCCTGGAGATGCAAATAGTCGTGGCCCTCAAAAATGCGCATTGGCCGATCCGGCCAATGCAGCTGATAGAGATCGACATAATCCGTCTTCAGGCGCTTGAGGCTCGCCTCGAACGCTTCAACGATCTGCGCTTCGCTGTGTCGCGTCTTTGATCCCTCCTTGCGCAGCCAAGTCATCTTGCCGCGGCCGGCAACCTTGGTCGCGATCATCACCTTATCTCGCATGCCGCGCGCGGTGAGCCAGGTACCGATGATTGTCTCGGTGCGTCCTTGCGTTTCGGGCTTTGGCGGCACCGGATAGATTTCGGCGGCGTCGAAAATGTTGATGCCGCGCTCGAACGCGTAGTCCATCTGCGCGTGACCGTCGGCCTCGCTGTTCTGCTCGCCGAATGTCATGGTGCCGAGACAAAGGGTCGAGACCTTGAGGCCTGTACGGCCAAGCTCGCGATAATCCATGCGCGTGGCTCCTCAGCGGTCCCGAAGCGTGGCGTTTACGATTGCATAAGGTAAACGCGTCAGCGCGGCGAGGCCGGTTATCTGCCTTTGTTAAGGACTGAAGGGCTAAGAGAAAAGCCTCTGACCGGGCCGCGGCGCGGCGCGGCGTGCCTCGAAATTCGGCAGCGCTGCACGACGAGGGATGCGGGGTACACCGGAAGGCCAGACGAATGTTCAGTGTTGATCCAGAATCGGCGCGCGGCGCGACAAAACAGGCCATGAGCCCAAGTGGGGCGGCGCTCGACATACGCCTCTGCTCGGAGTCGGGCGAGCCTCTGTCGCTCGCCGTCGTCTCCACGCTCGAAGCTCTCGCTGGCGACTGGCAGGCCTTGCAACAGCGCGCGCCGGTTAGTCCCTATCAGAGCTTCGATCTTGCCGAGCCTTGGCTGTTGCATGCCGCCGGCGCCGCGGGCTTCGAGCCGCGCATCGGCGTCCTGCGCAACGCCAAGGGCGAGGTGGCGATGATCCTCCCCTTCGGCCTGATCCACCGCCTCGGCACGGCGGTCGGGGTCTATCTCGGCGGCTCGCATTTCAACGTGAACCTCCCGCTGGTCGATCCGAGCCTCGATCTCGGACCTGGCTCGATCGTGCAAATCCTCGACGCGTATTGCCGGATCACCGGCGCCGACTTGCTGCATCTGTTCCATCAGCCGGTCGCCTGGAGAGGCAAACCGCACCCCTTCCTTTGCCTGCCGCATCACGACGCGCCCGACGACATCAGCCTGATCAGCATCGACGGCGGCGACTTTCCGAGATTCCTTGCCACGGAGGTCGCACGCAAGGCCCGGTCGGAACTCCGGCGCAAAGCGGCCAAATTCGCCGAAGCGGGGGCCCGCACGGTTCGCGCAACCACACCGCAAGACGTCGAGCGGTTTATCGACGCCTTCACCTTGCAGAAGTCGCAGCGCCTCGCCGCACAGGGCCTCGATGATCCGTTCGCCGCGCCCGGGATCAAGGCCTTCTTCCGCGATGCCGCGCTGCGCGGCGTGCACCAACCGGACGGCATGGAGTTCCACGCCTTGGCTTCGCCAGACGGTCACCTGCTCGCCGTCCGCGCGGGCGCGCGCCACCAGGACCAATACGCCTTGATGGTTCAGTCCTTCGATGGCGACGACCCCTTGGCCAGATATTCGCCGAGCGAATATCTCATCGCCGAGGTGCTGGCCGACGCTTGCCGGCGCGGCTTCACCGACTTCGATTTCGGCGTGGGCCCGAACCGATCCAAGAAGGTTTGGACCAACGGCGTGGCGAAGCTGTTCGACGTCACCTACGCGATCAACGCGAAGGGCCGGCTCTACGCGGGCCTGATGCAGCTCACCGGCGTCGCGATGCGGTATATCAAGCGCAACCCGAGACTATTCTCGGCGGTGCAAGACGCGCGCGCGCTGGGCGCGCGAGTCCGCCGACGGGGCGAATAGGCAGATCGGAGGCTTCCTTGTCGCTCATCAGCCACACCTCGCCGCAAGCAACCCGGGTCTCTATCGAGCAGCGGGAGGAGATCGTCGATCGCCGCGACGCGCTGTTCCGCGAGACGGCTTGGCAGAAATGCCAGCGGGTGGCGCTCGGCACGGCGTGGTCGCTGCGGCCGCGACGTATCGGCAAACTCTGGCCGCTCGCGCGCGTTTGGCTATCCGATCTTGTGGCTCCGGCCACCGGCTTGCCCAACCCCGAAGTTCCCGCTGCGCATGCGGACTTTGCCGGGATGGTGCACGACCTCTCGCCGGCGACGCTGATCGCCGCCTATAAACGCGGATTGTTCCCCAAGGCACATTTCGGCCCGCTCAAATGGGTATCACCGAGCGAGCGCTGCGTCCTCTTCTTCGACGCGTATCACATCTCGCGCCGCATCCGCTCGATCATGCGACAGGACAAGTACACGGTCACTTTCGACCGCGACTTCGAGGGCGTGGTCAAGGCCTGCGCCGCGCCGCGCTCCGGCCGCTGGCATTTGACCTGGATCACGCCGCGCATCATGCGCGCTTATGCCGAGCTTTACGACGCGGGCTACGCCCACTCCTTCGAGGTTTGGAACCGGGACGGCGAGCTAGTCGGCGGCGGCTACGGCGTCGTGCTCGGCGGTGTCTTCGTCATCGAGTCGCAATTCTCCCATGAGTCCAACGCCTCGAAGATTGGCTTCTCGGTGCTGAACTGGCACCTCGCCAAATGGGGTTTCCTCATGAGCGACAACAAGCTGCCGACACCCGCCACGCTGCAAATGGGTTTCCGCGTGATCCCGCGCGGAGATTATTTGCGCGACCTCACTCTCGCCCTTGGCCGCGAAAGCAAGCCAGGCCACTGGGAGGTCGAGGCCGGTCCCAAGCTCGTCGCCGACTGGCACCCCGACAAAGATGGTGGAGCTTAGGCGGACGCCATGAAAGCGCGCTCGGCCAATCCAAGCGGAGCCACGAGCCTACCGGTCAAACTTCGCCGCTTTGTCTCGATCTCGTCGGTTCTCACCGGGGCGAGAATTGTTGGTGCACTGGCCGGGTTTGCGACCCAGGTGCTGCTCGCACGCATGCTCCAGGCGCACGCGCTCGGCATATTCTTCTCGGTCACGAGCCTCGCCGCCGTGGTGGGGCTGATCTGCGCGCACGGCTATCCGGCCATCGCCGCCCGCTTCGTGTCGCGCTATCGCGCGCAGGGTAAGCAGAACCTGATCGCGGCGTTTGTCGGCGAGTCGTTCCGCGTAGCGGCGATCTCGGTCGTCATCGCCACCCTCGTCGTGCTCGGAGGCGCGGCCCTGTGGCCCGCCTTCGACATCGACGCTCGGCTCGCTCTGGCCGCGGCCGCGCTTTCGATCCCAGCGCAGACCTATTTGCGGCTGAACGGCTATTTCGCCGCCGCAATCCGCCGCTTTGCGCTGAGCTACCTGCCCGACACCTCCATCAGACCGTTTCTTCTGCTCGGCGGCGTGCTGGTGCTGATTGCCTGCGGTGTCACCCTCACGGCGAGCGTGGCCGCCTGGCTGCTGACGCTAATCCTGACCGCGCTCGCGATTGTGCAATATGCGCTGTTGCGCAAGGACCTGCCGAAGGGCGCCGGTCCCGCGGCCCCGCCTCGCTTGACCAGACTTTGGCGGCGCGAGGCGAACCCGCTCATCCTCGTTGCTCTCTTCACCAACTACTTCGCCGATGTCGATATCCTGTTTGCCACGCCGCTGCTGCCGAGCGCCGAGGTAGCCGCGCTCGGTCTTTGCCTCAAACTCTCTATGCTGGTCGGGTTCGCCGTGCAGGTGGCGCATCAGGTGGTTGTGCCCGATCTCGCCGATGCCCGCGCCCGCAAGGACAAGGCTCAGATCAGCGAAGCCGTGTCGCGCGCCTTCGCCTTCCCGCTGGCCATCACCGTCGGCGCCATGGCGGTGGTGGCGCTTTGGGGCAACAGCCTGCTTTCGATCTTCGGCCCCGAATTCACCGCCGCCAAGCTGCCCCTGCTGATCCTGATGGCTTGCCAGCTCGCCCGCGCCCTGTTCGGGCCGAGCGTGTTGCTGCTGACCGTGATCGGCGCGCAACGCCAGAATGCAACCCTCGCGATAGCCGCGCTGATCGTGCTGGCTGGCGCGAATTTGGTGCTGGCGCCGCTCTACGGGGTGCTCGGCGCGGCGATCGCGGTGGCGCTCGCCACCCTGTTCTGGCTGCTGGCCTGCGCCATCGTGCTTGAAAGATTGAGCGGGTTAAGGACCGACGCCCTCTTCCTCGTGGGCAGGATCGGCTCGCCTCGGCGTGCGCCCGCCTAGCTTAGGCTGCCGCCAAGCTCCGCGGCACCCGACCGCTCGATCTGCTGGTCGGCCTCCTCGGTGGCGAAGAAAGTGGTGAACACCAGCCACGCCACGAAGGCCGCGACGGTCAGAAGCGCGATGGCGCTGAAAATCTTGCCGAAATGCAGGGGCATGAATGTGAGGTCCTTCGTCGCAGGCGGTGACGATAGCCAAGTCGTGAATGCCGATCAATCCGGCCTATGCCATATTCGCCGCCGCCCCCGCTAGGGGTTCACGAGAAGCGGCCATGGAAAGCACGCCGGATCGCAACATCCTCGTCGTCTGCCCGACCCATCGCGACTATCGCGAGCTGCCGCGTATCTCCCCTCCCGGCATCCACTACATCTTCCACGATTATGCGAGCACCAGCCTCGAGGATTTGGTCAGCAATCCCGCCCGCGCCAAGGACCTTGCGGCCGACCCGCTCGACGAGATCGAGACGATCCTCGCCAAGGTGCGGGGGCTCGAGCTCGCGGGGGTAATTTCTAGCGACGATTACCCTGGCGCCGCGCTCGCCGCCGCCGTCGCGCAACGGCTTGGCCTCCCCGCCCCCGACCCGACAGTCGCCGTGCTCTGCCAACACAAATATCTAGCGCGGCTGGAGCAAGCCAAGCACGTGCCGCACGCCGTCCCGTCTTTTGCTCTGCTCGATGTCGATGACGACGCGCCGCTGCCCGATGACTTGCGCTTCCCGCTATTCGTCAAGCCGGTGAAGTCGTTTTTCTCGATCGGCGCGGAGCGCGTGAACTCGATCGCCGAGCTGGCGGCGCTGTTGCCTTACTGGGACAATCTCGATCAGTTCTTCAAGCCGCTGGAGCGCATGCTCGAGCGCTACGCCGGCGCTACCATCGGCACCAAGCGGCTCATCGCCGAAGGATTGCTGCACGGCGAGCAAGTCACCGTCGAAGGCTATGTGCATGGCGGCGTGGCCACGATGTTCGGCGTAGTGGACTCGATCATGTTCCCCGGAACGCTCGCCTTCTCGCGCTTCGACTATCCGTCACGCCTTCCGCAAGACGTGCAGGCGGGCATGGGCGAGATCGCCGCCAAGCTGATGCAAGGGCTCGGCTTCGACAACGGCATCTTCAACATCGAGATGATGTACGACGCTGAAACCGGCCGCATCTCGATCATCGAGATCAACCCGCGTATGGCTTCGCAATTCGCCGATCTTTACGAGAAGGTGGACGGCACCAGCAGCTACACCGTGCTGCTCGATATCGCTCAAGGCAGACCGCCTCGCTTCACGCGGCGGCAGGGACGCTTCGCATTTGCCGCGAGCTGTGTCTTGCGCAGCTTCCATGACGCTCTGGTGCTCGCTGTGCCGAGCGAGGCCGACATCGAGCGCCTCGACGGCATCTATCCGGATATCAGGGTTGAGCTGCATGCCACGCCGGGCGGCAAGCTGTCCGATGAATTCCAGGATGGAAAGAGCTATCGTTATGGCATCGTCAATTTGGGGGGCCGCGACCTCGCCGACGTGCTGGAGCAGTTCGAACTCATGCCGGGGGATGCTCGGCATCGAGCTTCTGCCGATCGTAGCCCCGCAAGATCCGCGCGCAGATGTGCCGCGCGAGTCGATGATCCCGGCTCACTACACAAGCGGCGAAGAGCATCCGCCCTCCGCCGCCTGACACGAGACGAAGCTCTACCGGCTAGTTGCGCCCTTTACGTTCTGCTCGATCCAATCGGAGAACGACGACACGCGGGTATAGACGCCGGGGAACAGCGGGTTGCCGCATTGCGGGCCCCAGCTCACAATTCCGACCTGGGTGTAACCACTGCCGTAGCCCTTATTGGCCACGATCAGCGGACCTCCGCTGTCGCCGAAGCAGGAATCCTTGCCGCCGGACGGGCTCGTGGCGCAAATCTCGGTGTCGCCGATGGCGAAATCCGGCACCTGGAGCAATTCATACACCGCCTTGCACTCCTTGGGATCGATCACCTCGATATCGACCTCATGGAGTTTGCGCGGCGCCTCCAATTCCTCATTGGTCAGCAGCTTCTTTTCCGACACGGACTTGCGACCAGCCATGACATCGACCGCATTCTGGAACGCCTGGAAGTCCCAGATCGCGCCCCAGCCGGTGACGGTGACGGGGGCGCCCGCGGGCATCAGGGCTTGCTCCTTGGCGGCATCGGCGAAGCCGATCGGCACCGCATCAGGAATCGGCTGCTTCAGCTTGACCAGCGCGAGGTCGGCTTTCTCGCCGGCGATATAGCCGGGATGCACGATGACCATCTCGCTGTCGATCTTCTTGGTCTTGGTGCGATCGTTACTGCCATAGCCGACCACCACCGCGTCGCTATCGATCAGGCAATGGCCGGCCGTGAGAATCCACTGTGGGGCGATAATCGAACCGCCGCAGAAGCCGACCTCATCGTCCATGTTGCTGTAAAGGCGGACCTGCCACGGATATTTGCCGTCCGGCGCTGCGGTTCCCCCGACGATCATCTCGGTATCGGTCCCGCCGAAGGCTTGACCATTTCACGCCGACCATAAGGCCGGCAAGCAACAGCAACCGGGTAACAGGGACGTTGACTCGCCTCATGTGATCTTCTCCGGGATCTTAACTTCGATGTTTGTTGTGGGGGGTTTGCGCGTATCGTTGACGGGCATTGGATGCGGCGCATTTTATCTCCGGTCACCAAGCCTGTACATTAAACTTTCTTGAGTTTTACAACGAGGCCCGCGTAGGTATTGGCGATGACGATGCGAACCGACGCCGAATGGGAAGCCGACCTTAAGGACCTCGAGGACAAGGTCAAAGACCGCAAGCCGTCCGAGGAGTTGGCCGCGGCGCTCCGCACGCTTGCCGACGAGATCCCGGAGGAGTCCAAGCTCAGGCCCCGAGCCCTGCGGCTCAGGGGTATCGTGCTGAACCGGCTTAAGGATCCGAAGAAGGCGCTCGCCGTCTTGCGGCAGGCGCGGCAGGCCGCGATCGAGCAAGCCAATCCCGCCGAGATCATCGAGAGCGGCCGCGAGATCGCCGTGGTGCATTCCTGGCGCGGCGAGGATTTGCACGCCGCCCTCGCGCTATTGCGTGCCGTGGCGGTCGCTTGTGTCCACAACGATCATGTCGCAACGGCGTTGGCCTTGAGCGAAGCCGGCCGTATCGAGCTTGAAGCGCGGCGTTTCGACGAGGCCGAGAGGTTATTCCGCCTGATTGCTAGCGAGACGCCGCAGAGGCTCGACGACTATCAGCTCTACCGCACGAAGATCAATCTCTGCCAAGCGCTCAATCGGCTCGGCCGACACCAAGAGGTGTTGCAGCTTGTGGAAAGTCTGGTTGCCAAGCCACCCACCAATCACGATCGCCTCGCTTTCCTGACGCTCCTCGAGAGCGCGCGAGCGCATGCCGGTCTGCAAGCGCTCGATCAGGCTGCATCGAGTCTCGATAACGCACGAAAGCTCTTGCCGAACGACCCGAACAAGTTCGAGCACGACGAACTCCGCGAGGCGGAAGCTGAGCTGAAGCTTGCCCGACAAGACTGGACAGCCATCGAGGACCTCAAGGCACTCGCCAAGAAATACACCGCGCCCGATCTGACCGTGCGCGCCGCCAATCTCCGTATCGTTGCGGCGGGCGTCCTGTTCAAGACGGGCAAGGCGGAAGACGCAGGACGGCTGCTGGCTGAAGCGCTCGCCGCCGCGGTCACTGCCGGTCTGCCCGATCTCGCCCAGCGCATCCGCAGCGAGATGCTCGAAGGCGAAGGCGCCAAGCATCTCGACGCGATGCTGAAGAACACGCGCGCGCTCGATGCCATTGGCGGCGAATGGTCGATCGACCGCCAGCTGATCCGCGTCGAATCGCTGGGCGAAGGCGGCGGCGGCAAGGTCTATCGCGCCATCGATCTGCGTGACGGCAAAGAGGTGGCGGTGAAAGAGGTCAGCCTCGCCACGCACAGCAAAGAGAGGCGGGAGCAGATCATCGCTTCGGTGCGCAACGAATATGCGGTGGCCGTGACGCTACCGGACAATGTCGGCATCGCCAATGTGCGCGGCCTGTTGAGCGACCCGGACGGCACGCTGTTCATCGTGCAGGACCTGATCAAGGGGTCGAGCCTCACCAAACTCTACACGCCGGAGCCGGCGCCGGCGCGTATTCTGCCGCTACTTGGTCAAGTGGCCGATGTGCTGGACACGCTGCATGCCAATGGCGTGGTGCATCGCGATCTCAAGCCGGACAACGTCATGGTCCGCCGCGGCCGCCAGGGCGAAGAGGCAGTGCTGATCGATTTCGGCATCGCCTTGGTCGATGCGGAGAAGGACGTCCTGAAACAATACGGCACGGCGGGCTATATGGCGCCCGAGCAGGCGCAAGGCGAGCAGGTCGACGGCCGCGCCGACATCTATCCGCTGGGCAGGATGATCGCGGAGATATGGGTCGGCGAGGGCCGCAATGGCGCCATCCCCAAGCCGCTTGCCGGCATCGTCGAGCAAATGCTCCAGGTCAAGCCGGAGAAGCGCCCTACCCTCGATGCGGTCAAGGCCGCACTCGACGCCTGCCGCAAGACGCTGAAAGCCTGAGCACGAGCTTAAGGCTGAGGCTTAGCCGAAGCGTCGGCCGAGGGTTTTTCCTCCGGCTTCACCCAATCATAGACATAGAGCTCGTACCCGGCGGGCTCGCTGATCATGCCGAACACATTGACGTCGACTTCGGTCTCCTGGTCGACGGTCACCCGTGCCGCAGGTGCCAGCGGCGCCTGCCCAGGACCGGCGGCATCAGTCTTGTCTCTGAGGAACTCCGACGTGCCGTGCTTCTTGACGTTGAGCGCGATCGGGATGCCGCCCTTGCTGTTGGCGATGAAGCCGTAGACATGTCCCGGTTGCAAGGTGAGGCTATAGCTCTTCGAGTCGTATGACGCCGATCCGGTCTTGCTCGGCGTGAGCGTGCCCTCTCCCACCTGCTCTCTGGCTGCGTCGGCGACGCCGTAATGCTCTTTGGCTAGGTCTGCAAGCTGATCCGCGGCGTTCTCGAAATACCGCACATATTTCTGCGCGGCCTCCTCCCAATAGTTCCAATCCTGCGCCACTTTCCGATCGGCCTCGGTTACGCCGCCCTTTAGGTCCTCGAGCAGGTCGATCCGCTGCGCAAAATTAACCAGAGCCGCACTCGGGATACGCACGCCGTCGATCTCGATATTGACCTTGCCTTTGCTGGTTTCACCACCCTTGTCCTTGGTGACCGTAACCTCCTTGACCAGGCTCGCGGTATTGCCGCCGCTGACGATGCCGATCACGTCGCCGCTCTTGTCGATCAGCGGACTTCCACTCATCCCGCCGGTGACGGGAACGGTGTGCTGAATGAGCAATTGGTCGTCGGCATCCTTGGCCCGGCACATGAACATGTCGGTCAAAGAGCTTATATTTCCGAAATGCAGCGCGGCTGGTGCATCCGTGACCACCATGGTTGCGGTCATGCCTTCGATCGGAAAGCCGATAGCCGCTACCGCGGCGCCCGGCTCGAGCTTTTCGACATAATCCTCGCTCGCAGGCTTGAGGGTGACGACTTTTTTGCTGTCGGGGTCGGCGGGCAACGGATCGGCCGTGTGGATAATGCCGACATCGTACTCGTTGATCACATCGAGCTGCTTGAGCTCGTCTCCGCTCATTTTCCCCACGGTCTTCAAGAAATCCTTGAACTTGGCGTAGCCCGGATGCGTGTCGACGCTCTTGACCTTGATGCGTTCGCCGTTAGGGCCGATCAGGACCCAATCATCGACATTTCGCATCTGGCTGGTGACATGCGCATTGGTCGCAAGCAAATCGGGGCCGAAGGCCCATGCCGTGGCCGCGCCGACGAGGGTATCGCCGTTCACTTTCGCAACGAGATACACTGCCTTCTGCAAATTTTCCTGCGCGGATTTCGGAATCGTGCTCTCAGCAATCGCGGTTAGCTTGGCGTCGGCCTTCGCCAGATCTGCCGCCAGCGCGCGAACATCCCGGTCGTGTTGCCAATCGCGGTAGAGGAAGAGCGAGCCGCCGGCGAGGAGCACCACAAACAAGACCGCCGCGACGCGTTGCAGTTGCTTGATCAGCTTGAACTCAGACGGCGGTTCGTAGTTGGCCTCGGTGACGACCCCTTGCTTGACCGGCTGGTCGATCAGCAACGCGAAGGTCGGGCCCTTGGCGCCGCCGAGCCGGAACGTGCTGCCCGATTTGACCGTCGCTTGGTTCTTGACCGGCTCGCCATCGATCTCGACGTAATGCTTGGGAGTCAGCTCGACGCAATAATTGCCAAGTTCGGTTTTCTTCAGGCTGAAATGCAGGCGTCCCACGGCCGCGTAATCGGCCGGGAAGGTGACGTCGAGTCTGCTCGGGCGGACGCCCAAACACGATCTTCTCCGTGCCCAGCGGAAAGCGCTGCTGCGTCCCGGCCAGCGGGCCCTCGAGATGCTTGATGGTCAAGCCCGGGAGCAGGACCTCGAAGCGCGGGCCGCCCACGCCCACCGTGATGACGCTTCCCGATTTGATCGCATCGCCCGTCTCCGCCGGCCTGCCGTCAATCTCGACGTCGCACGAGCCGGGGAGTTCGATCGAGTAGCTACCGTCGCCCTCGCGATTGAGCCGCAAATGCTCGCCATCGACGGCGATGCATTCCTCCGGATAGCCGATCTCCGCTTCCGCGGCGCGGCCGACCAGGATCGAGTTGGTCTCGTCGCCGAAACTCTTTTCGCCTTTGAGCGGACCGTCGAGATGCTTAATGGTGATGGACACGGGAACGCCGATCGATTGACAGCGCGGGCGAGCCGATAGGATTACGCGAGGCTTGCGGCGTCAAGACCGGAATAACCTGCTCGGCCTTAAATTTCCGCAACACTTGGCACGCGACCTTTGGCCTATTCGGCCGTAAAGATCGGCAGCGACGGCCGGCTGCGCATCGCCTGGCGTTCGCCGTCATCCGCCGCCGGCGCGATCTCGGCACGGCCAACCGGGACCAGCACAACGGTCTCGCCGAGATCGAACTTGGCCTGCGCCGCGAATGCTTCCGTCGACAGCACGCAATCGAGCGGCAGGCCGGGCAGATCGTCGGCGGACTGCAAGCGAACCACGAGCTTCTTATCGGGCGCGAGCGTTCCGCCCAGCACATGCCCAAAATCGCAAATGATCCGCAGCCCCTGCTTCGCCTTTCGCGCCGCATCGGCAAGCGCGGCTCCTGCCGCCAGCGCCTCTTCGGTCGAGCTGGCGATCAGGCAGGTTCCCAGCCTGCCGTCGCGATGCGTGCGATCGATGCGCTTGAGGCCCTTGCCGGCCAGCTTGGCGAATTTGTCGAGCACGGCCTTGGCGTCCTTGCCGTCCAGCGCCGCGTCCCACAGAAATATCACGGGACGAAACGCATCAGCGTTACTCTGCTTCGCTGTCCGCCGCTGGCGCGCATGCGGAAACGGAATGATGTCCAGGGGCCGTCCCTGCGCCCGCCAATCGGCGACCGCGCGATTGGTGCCGGCGATGGTGTCAGGCGCGCCGTCGTCGGACACCACCACCAGCCGGCAACACGTCTGCAACATCGCCGCCCGTTGCAGCGCGCACCCGGCCGCATAGCGAAACGCATGGAAGAAATAGCCGTCGAGATCGCGATCGGCCGGCTCGGTGGGCTCCATGATGGTCAGCGAGCGGGCGCCTTGGCTCCCGTCGAGAACGGCGCGGAAGCGCTTCTCCCATTTGCCGGCGAACCCCGGCGGGTCGCCGATCCGGACCGAGGTGTCGATGAAGCGCTCGGTGGCGAAGGGAAGCACGATGTCGAGCTCGGCGCCGAGCTTGAGCGCGGTCTCGGCGAGAATAATGTCGGTGCCGGCTGCGAGCGCGCCATAGACGATGCCGACATGCTGCGTCTTGAACAACGCTTCGGCGCGCCGCCTGATCTCAGCCTCGGCCGTCTCCTGCGCCGCCTCATCCATCTCGTTGCCTCTGAACAGATGGCCGGAGAATACCGCGACGGTGCGCGCGCCAAGCTCATCCACCAAGGCCTCCGTGTCGGCGCCGAGCACCTCGGCAAGTCTGCGGAATTGCAGAATGGTCGACGCCTTGGCGCCATCGTCGCCGCCGCGCGCCGCCCGCGCTTTCGCCAACACCGTCTTCGCCTGCGCGGTATCGCCTGAGATCAGCAGCGCTTCCGCCAAAGTGGCCAGCGGCCAATAGTCCTCGGCATCGCGCGACAGCGCGGTGACGAGCTGACCGGCGATCGCGCGCGCCTTGTCGCCCTCGCCGGCGATCAGCGCCATGGTCGCGGCATTGATGCCCGGGTAATAGCCCTGCCGGTGCTCGAACAGGCGGTGATACGCCGCAAACGACGCAAGCGCCTGCTTCGACCTTCCATTGCCGGGCCGCGCCTCGAAGGCGCGCTCCTTGAGCAGCCGCGCATTGAGCGCCGCGAGGTCCTCGACCAGCTGCGCCTCGCGCTCAGCATCGCGCGCGCCGTTCGAGCCGCGCAACGGCGCCGATTCGTCCTCGCCATAGCCCTCGTCGACGAACGGATCGCCGATGATGCGTTCCATTGACAGGAAGGGGTTCTTCCGCGCCTTGCGCACCGCATCCTCCAGCGCGCCGAGTTCTTCCGTCATCGGCAAGCCCGAGCGCGATAGCAATTCGAGCGCGCCCTTGGCATCGCCGCTGCGCGCGGCGGCGAGCGCCGTGCGGTGATGCAGCTCGGGGCTCGAGGGGTAGTAGCGCAGAATGTCGAGCCCGATATTGCGCGCGCGGATCAAGTCGCCGCAGGCGATCGCCGCGTCGATATCATCGATGGTGCGTTCCAGCGCGGCGCGGCTGCGCGACGAGCGAAGGCTGGCCAACCGGCTGATGCGTTGATAATCGAGAATCTCGATCTGCTGGCTGCGCGCGCCGGTGCGCAGCAGACCCGAACGCTCCCATTCATTCAGCCGGCGGCTGATGGTCTCGCGGCTCACGCCAAGATCGGCGGCGATGTGCTCCTGGGCGATCTTGCGCGGAAAGCGTACGCGATTGCCCTCGGCGATACCGATATCCGCCGACAGCTCCACCAGCCAGTCGGCCAGCAGCAGGTCGGGAGAACCGCGCGCCTTGTCGTGTTGCTGCTTGAGCGTGGTGAGCAGCCGCTGCGAGCCGATGCGGATCAGCCGCGCGCGGAACACGTGGTCGGCCTCAACCAGCGCGCCAACCAGCGACAGCGGCAGCGGTACGATCGATGACGGCGTGAGCGCGAAGGCCGAGGTGGTGCGCTTGACGCCCTTGGGCGCCAAGCCCTGCTCCAACAGCTCGAGCTCGCCGAACACCTCGCCATGCACGATGCGCTCGAACCGGAGCGAGCGTTTGCCGGTCTCGGGCTTGAGCTCGATCTGCACCAGCGGATCGACATGCAGCCCCTCGCCCGCGGCCCGCGCCCCGAGCAGAAGATAGATGGCGTCGGCCGGGTCGCCCGGCTTGAACACCCATTCGCCGGCGGCAAGCGCGCGCAGTTGCAGCCGCGCGCGGCGGATCAGCTGATGCGCGGCGTCGCCAGTCCCGCGCATCAGCGCTGACCCGGCAACTTGGTCTGGGAGCGTCTCGTTCATCCTGGTCGGAACCTTGGCCGGCAGCAGGGGAGCGTAGTCGATTTCCCGCGACCCGGCCACGGGCGCAAGCATGAGCGAGCCGCGCATGGTCAGAAGCACAGATATTGATAGTGGGCTCCGGAAAGGCTCCAGACCGTGGCGAAGCCGCAAGCGGGCGCGTAATAGCCGGTATAGGCCGCCACCGGCACCGATGCGCCAAGCAGCGCGAGCACGGCGAACGTCACATTGCGAAGGCTAAGCATTGGAAATCTCCTGTTTTGAGTCGCGCGGCGCGCCGTGTAAGCCCACCGCTCAGACCCAAAGGTGACACGGAGCGGACAAGACCTCTGTGAGGGGCATCACAGAGGCGGCACGGTCGGCTGACGCCTCTCAATTCGGACCGCGCAGCGCCAACAGCATGTTCCGCCAATTCTTTTTGTCCGGCGACAGCTTGCCCGCGGCGTCAAGCTGCTCGACGATTTTTAGCGCCTCGTCGACCGCCGCACTCTTTTTCTCCCCGGCGGCCAGCAGGGCGATTTTGTACAGGCTCACCACGAGATCGGTCTGCCACTGCACGTTGCCCGAATCGATAACGGCCAGATGCCGGGCAATCGCGAGGCTCTCGTCATAGGCCGCGAGCGCGCCGGCGATGTCGTTTTGCGAGCGCTTCACATCGCCGATCTTGTCGAGGCTGATCGAAATATCGCGCTGCAATTGGGTGTTGCTATTATTGGCGTCGGCCAGCCGCCGCGAGATGGCCAGGCTCTCCTCATAGGACGCGATCGCGCCCTGGGCGTCCTCGTTCGCGAAATATTTCATGTCGCCGATCTTGTTGAGAGCGACGGAGAGATCGCGCTGCCAGACGGCGTTGCGCGGATCGGTATCGGTCAGGTGGCGGGAGATGGCGAGGCTTTCCTCATAGGCCGCCTGCGCCCCCGTCTTGTCATCGCCGCGCAGTTTCAGATAGCCGATCTTGTCGAGAGCCGCCGAGACGTCGCGCTGCCACTCGGCATTGGCTTTGTCGGAGTCGGTCAGGCGGCGGAAGATGGCAAGTCCATCCTCGAGTGCTGCAAGCGCTCCGGCCGCATCGTTCTGCGTCGATTTCACGTCGCCGATTTCGCCCAGACCGATAGCGACATCGCGCTGCCATAGCGTGTTGCCCTGATCGAGCGCGGAAAGTCTGCGGCGGATGGCGAGGCCTTCTTCGTAAGCGGCGAGCGCGCCCGCACTGTCTCCGCCGCTGAGCTTTAATCCACCGAGCCTTTCCAGTTCGATGGCGATGTCCCGCTGCCATTCGGTATTGCCGGGGTCGGACGCGGCGAGTCGCCGCGCGATGGCGAGACTTTCCTCGTTGGCGGCTACCGCGCCTGCCGCATCGCCCGCATCGCGCTTGAGGTCGCCGATCTTGCCGAGGCTCACGGAGATGGTGCGTTGCCAATCGTCATTCTCGGGCTCCGCCTTGGCGAGATTGCGCCGGATGGCAAGGCTCTCTTCGTAGGCGGCGAGCGCGCCCTTGCTGTCGCCGGCGTAAAGCTTGGTGTCGGCGATGCGGTCGAGATCGACGGTCACGTCTCGCTGAGCCTGCGTGTTCGCCTTGTCGGCTTCCGCCCGCTTGCGATCGTTGGCGAGGCTTTGTTCATAGGCTTGCAACGCCTTCTGGCTTTCGCCTTGAGCGCGCTTGACGTCGCCGAGGCGAATGAGGCCCACAGACAAGTTTCGCAGCGAATCCTTGTCCGCGTCTCCTGTCTCGGCGAGACGCGTCAAGATCGCGCGGCTTTCTTCCGCGTTCTTCTCGGCCGCGGAGAGATTGCCCGCCGCGAGATAGGTCTTGGCGAACTCATCGAGCATCACCGCCTTGCTGCGCAGCAAATCCGGATTGCTGGGATCGCTCTCGGTCAGCCGCTCCACGGCCTTGCGGGCCTGTTCGAGGATTTTGTCGAGGCTTTCGACCCTGATGCCTTCGACATCGCGCAGACCCTGCGCGATCTGGAAGATCAGCCCATCGACGGTGCTCTTGGCAGCGGCGAAGTTGCGCTGGGCGCGCTCAGCCTGCACCTTGGCGATGATCCCCGCCGTCACCGCTCCGACCGCCAGTACCAGCAACAGCGCCGCCGCCGACATGGCGAGCGTCAGTGCGCGGCGCTGCTGGCGCACCTCCTGCGAGAGCAAATCCTCTTTCGGCATGCCGTGGATGGCGGCAGCGAAATCGGCGCCGAGATCGAGAAAGCGGTTGTCGCGCGCATCGGCGCCCTCGCGATAGGCGCTGAGATCCACCCATTTCGGCTCGGCGGCGAACCGGCCCTGCAAAACCGAGGGCAGCGGCGGCGGAGGCTCCCAGCGAAAGTCGCCCTTGTTCCCGTCCCAGTCGAGCGTGCCATCGGTCACGCCGATCAACAGCGTGTCGGTGCTCTTATTGGCCAGCCAATATTCGACCTCCTTGCCGACCCACGGCGAGGCCGCGGACTCAGGCGAGGACAACAAGAGCAGATAGCGGGACTGCGCCAGCGCCTGCTCGATCGACGGCCAAAGCTGTGGCGTGGCGGAGAGCGAGGTGTCGTCGCGGAACACGCGCAATCCGCGGCGCCGGTACCAAGGCTTGCCGAGCTTCTGGATCACCGATTGCAGCGCGGCCGCGATCGGCTTGTCCTTGGCGTGGCTATAGGAAACGAACGCGTCGTAGACCGGCATGGCGACCCACCCCAGCGGGACAGCCTTATCTTAAGGCGCGGCCGGAGGCCAAGCTACGCCCCGCACGCCAAGCTCCCCCGGGAAATGCTGGAAGAGTTAAGCGCCGCCATCTGTGTGAGGCTCCTCACAAAGAGCGGGCGCGCGCCCTCCCACCTGTCTCATTGCCAAAAGGGGTCCCTAGCTCCTCAGGCCAACCAAAACGAAGTGTTCGCGTAACACCCTATCGGGGCCGCTTGTCCCACCGAGCCGGCGCCGATGAGCTGAGAGGGAACAAACGGTCTGGGTCCGCTCCTGCCCGGCCTGTCAGTAGTCCACCCTTTCAGCGTAGCGGGCGCAGGGTTTCCCCCACCTTGCGCCCGCGCCTTTTTTCTAAGAGTAGGAGCAGATCGCTGCTCTGTGTCACGCCAGCAGGGAGCTAATTTAGACCGCACCATGTTCGACCAACCCGCAAGCCGCCGCTCCTTCGTGCGAGGAGCGCTCGTCACCGTCACGGCCCTGTCCCTGCCCGTCGCCCGGGCCACGGCTAAGGCCTCCACCGCGCCAAAGCATATCGTCCTGCTCGGCGACTCGATCTTGGCCAACGGCGCCTATGTCGGCGACGGTCCCGATGTCATCGCGCAATTGCAACGGCGCCTCCCCGACGGCGCGCGCGCCACGCTGAACGCGATGGACGGCTCGGTGGCCTCGGCGGTTCGTCTCCAGCTCCAGATCGCGCCGGCTGACGCCACGCATTTCGTCATCAGCGCCGGTGGCAACGACGCGCTGCACCAAGCAGGACTGCTCGAGGAGAAGGCGTCGTCGGTGGCCGAAGCCCTCGGCAAGCTTGCCGCCGTGCGCGAGAAATTCGAGCAGGACTACCGCGCGATGCTCGACGATGTGACGGCGCGCGGTCTCCCCGTAGCCGTCTGCACCGTCTACAACCCGCGCTTTCCCGACGCGCAGCAGCGGCGCATCGCGGCGATCGGGCTCGGCGTGTTCAACGACACCATCATCCGCGAGGCCGCGGCGCGGGGCTTGGCGCTGATCGATCTTCGGCTGATCTGCACCGAGGACGCCGATCTCGCCAACCCCATCGAGCCCTCGGTGATCGGCGGCGCCAAGATCGCGAGCGCGATCGCCGCCTTCGCCGCGGACTACGAGATCGGCAAGGGCCGCTGCGAGGTGTTCACCGGGTCTGGCGCCAAGACTTGAGGTCCGGCAACGCAAGCCCCGCCGCCCGATTTGCTTGCCGCTCGTCTATGCTATCTTGCGGGCGAAGGGCCCGCCTGGCCGTGATGTCGGAGAACTGTCGGTATGCATCGGCGTAGCGTGCTAAGGATGCTCGCGGTCTCGGGCGTCGTTCTGTCCTCTCTGACGCGCAAGGCGCTCGGCCAAGCCGTCGCCGCGGAAGACGCTTCCCTCCCCGGCGCCTCGGCCGAGCAGGCGCAGAGCCTTGGCCTTCCCTCCGACTGGCGTTTCGTCGTCCCCAGCCAATGGGAGATCGTCGACAAGAGCCTGCAAGCCCGGCTGAATTCCACCTTGCGCGATTCCTCGCCGATCGATCTCGGCGGCATCGAGGTCGCGCGTTCCTCGGGCAAGATCGAGACCGGCAAGCTCGATCCGGTCGGTGTCTCGGTCGAGCTTCCGCCCGCGCTCGACGGCATCGTCGCGCCGGCCGACGAGGCCTTGAGCCTGGAAGTGTTGAACCGCGACTTCAATCCCTTCCTTGCCGATCCGCGCGGGCCCGGCGGAACGCCGCTGCTCGGCCCCTTCACCGCTGGCGGCGAGCTCTATCAAGGCAAGACGCTGCTGCCGGTTCGCTTCGTCGTCGCTAAGATGGCGGAGGCCGCGGGCGTGCCCGCTGCCGCGAGCCAGCCGCTAGTCGACGCGTTGAGCGAGATCGTGGCGATCCACACGCCGGCGCATCAGTTCCGCTTGGGCGGCGGGCTCGGCAATCGCGTCGTGTTTTACGGCGACACCGCGGTCAACGGCACCGAGATCGAGATCGGCCATGCTCACATCGACCAAGTCGTGTTCGAGCTGGCCAAGCAGAATTTCCGGTTGATCAAGCAGATGGTGCATTTCGACCGCCCGGCGCAAGGCGGCAAGCCCGAGGATATCGTCGCCGACGGCGCGGCGGGATCGACTCATGCCGGAGGCTTCTCGGCCGGCTACAACGCCGACGGCAAGCCGATGGCCATCAAGAGCGACTGGCCGAGCAATTACGGCCAGCTCGGCGACTCAAACAAGACCTACAACGCCCATCTCATCGCCATCGATTACAGCGCCGGCGTCCAGGATGAGATTCCCGAGGCGACGCTGAAAGCCTATTGCCACAACGCGGATATGTGGGACTGCGCCTCGGCGATCCTCGTGCCGTTCGCCGACCAGGACCCCGACCCGAAGTTCCGCGACTATATGTACAATCCGCTGGAAGTGTTCGACCAACAATCGGCGCGCGACGTCGCCGCCGCGCTCGCCACGCTCGACGAGCGCAACTTCTTCGAGAAGCATGGCGCGTTCTATTGCGCCGAGGGCCAGTATGTCGTCGCCAATCTCGGGCCGCAGGAAGACGAGAACGGCGGCACGCTGTTGAAGAAAAGCCGCTTCGGCGAGACCGCGTTCGGCCGGCTGATCGGGAATTTCATCAACGCGCCAGGCTATGCCGGCCTGTCAGCCGAGCAGCGCGAGAAGAATCCATCGATCGGCTGGGATTATCTGCTGGAGCTCGGTCCGGACCATGGCGGCATCGATGCCACGCAAGGCCTGATCCTCACCGCCACCGACCGCCAAGGCGTCGCGCTCGATTGGATTCCCGAGGACATCAAGGGCTGGCAGGCTTACCGGCCGAAGCTCGACGAAGCGCTGATCGCCCGCCCGATGACCGTGGCTACCATCGCCTGGGCACTGCTGCGCCTCTATATGCCGCGCGACGCGGTAGCGCGGGCTGTCGCCGCCGATATCGGCCGCGCCTACGCGCAAGGCGACGACGCGGTCAAGACTTCGGTCAAGCAGTTAATCGGCGGCGATCCAACCACGCCGGGGGGGCAGGCGCTGCTCGCCGGCGTCGCCGCCAAGGCGGCAACCGGCCTCCTACTCGGGCTCTTGTCGAGCGAGCAAGTAGCGGCCTCGCTGCTCTCCAAGGCGGGGTACAACGAGATCACCAACGACGCCGACAAGGAGCGGGTGAAGGCCGCCTATCAGGAGTTCCTCGGCATCTTGCAGAATGCCGACTACTCGACGCAAAGCGCGCTCGACCGTGCGCTCGCCGAAGCCGACGCCAAGCTCGGCGCCCTCACCGTGACCCGCACCTTTTTCAACCGCGCCACCCAACAGCGCTTGCCGGCCAAGAGCACGGTGATGAAATATTCGGCGCCGCCTTGTTTCGGCATGTGGGCGCAGCAGCCCTTCCTCGCCGGAACCGGCTGTCTTCGTTATGTCGCCACCGCGATGCATGTCAGCCAGAAGAAGGCGCCCGCCTCTTAACCTTGCACAATCGTAACTACGCCCCGGCGCCGGCTGCGCTATAAATCCTCGGACCGCACCAAGCTATCGCGTCAGGGATTTCAGGACTTGAAGCCCGCAACCGCCAGACTTGGCATTCTCCTGATCGCCGCCGCCCTCGCGATGAACGCGCGCACGGCTGCTGCCGAGACCTATTTCGGCAAATTCATCGGCAAGTTCGTCGCCGAGTTCAGCGAGGAGGATAACGGCCGCAAGGTCACGCTGACCGAGCCGTTCGGCTTCATCGACCCTTACGGCAAGGAGTGGGACGTGCCCGACGGCTATAAGACCGACGGCGCGTCGGTGCCGGCGGCGCTATGGGCGCTCTACCCGCCCTTCACCGGCAACTACCGCTCTGCCGCCGTGATCCACGACTATTACTGCGACAACAAAGGGCAGAGCTGGCAGGACACGCACAGGGTGTTCTATTTCGCTATGCGTGCCGCCCATGTCGACGAGAAGACCGCCAAGATCATGTATGGCGCGGTGTATCTGTTCGGCCCGCGCTGGGGTCCGGGCACGCAGCCCGGCCAGCACAGCGCCGCGATCAAGGCGACACCGGAACAGCAGGAGAAAGTGGTCAAGGATCTCCAGGCACTCATGGATAAGGAGAACCCCGATCTCGACGTGCTCTTGAACGAAGCCAAGCGCATCGGCACCCAAGAGACCAGCGCTCTGCCGAAGAGGCCGGAATGATCGCAACGTCCAGCGCCGCGGTCCCGCCATAGTTTGCGGGTGAAACACTGCCAGGAGCGAAGACTAACCAACGAAATCGAACGTCTATGGGAAGACGTTCGCACGGACTATACTCAGGCTAAGAGTTGGTCTTGAAGGTCTAAGCTCCGGTATGACCCCACCGACGATTAAGTCCGTTCGCGTCTTCGTCTCGTCTCCCGGCGACACGCATTTCGAGCGCATGCGGGTCGAGCGCGTGGTCGAGCGTCTGAACGGCGAGTTTTCCGGCGTGGCCAAGCTCGAGGCCATTCGCTGGGAGACCCAATATTACCAGGCCCGCGCCACCTTCCAGCAGCAGATCCCCGAGGCCGCCGACTGCGATCTCGTTATCGCCATCCTGCGCCACCGGCTCGGCACCGAGCTCCCCGACGATTTCCCCACTCTGCCGAACGGCGAGCGCTATCCCTCGGGGACCGCCTACGAGATCCTCTCGGCGATCGAGGCGAGCAAGAACAAATCCGTCCCCGACGTCTATGTGTTCCGCTACAGCGAGCCGCCCACCGTCAAGCTCGACGACGAGACCACCAACCAGCTCGTCAGCGATCAATGGAACCGGCTGAAGAGCTTCTTCAAGACCTGGTTCCAGACCCAGGACGGCAAGTTCAAGCTCGCCTTCCACTCCTTCCACAGTACCGACGAGTTCGAGGGCGAGATCGAGAAGCTGCTACGCGGCTGGCTCGAGGAGAAGATCCTCAAGGGCCGCTCGGTGCTGTGGCCGATCGACACCAAGGGCTCTCCCTTCCGCGGGCTGGCCGCATTCGGCGCCAAGCACGCGCCCGTGTTCTTCGGCCGCTCGCGCGACATCACCAAGGCGGTGGATGCGATTAAGGACGCGGGGTCGCGCAAGACGCCGTTTCTGCTGATCGTCGGCGCGAGCGGGTCTGGCAAATCCTCGCTGGCGCTGGCCGGTCTCATCCCGCGGCTCACCGCGCCGGGCGTGGTGCCTGCCGTCGATCTGTGGCGCGTGGCGGTGATGCGTCCCGGCGAATATGAAGGCGGACCGGTGGCGGCGCTGGCCGCGCGTCTGTTCGAAACCGCAGCCGATAACGAGGACGAGTGTCCCTTGCCCGCGCTGCCGGAGATGGCGTCGAGCGACTACGCGACGCCAGCGGAGCTCGCCAAGCTGCTCGACCATGCCGATGAAAGTTGCGCCAATCCCATCGTAAAGGCGCTCGACCGCATCGCCGCCGACGCGAGCCAGCAGAGCGGCTACGACCGGCCGGTCAGGGCGGATCTTCTGATCGTGATCGATCAACTCGATGAGCTGTTCGCGAGCGAAGTCAGCGAGGCCGATCGCACGCGCTTCGCCAAGCTGATTGCCCGTCTCGTGGCCACCGGCCGCGTCTGGGTGATCGCCACGCTGCGCGCCGACCTCTATGAGCGCTTCCTGAAAGAGCCGGATCTTCTGGCGATGAAGACCAAAGGCGCGACCTACGATCTCGCGCCTCCGGGTGCGACCGAGATCGACGAGATCATTCGCGGGCCGGCCATCGCCGCGGGGCTGGTGTACGAGACCGACCCAAGCAGCGGCGAGAGCCTCGACGATCGCCTGATCGGCGATGTCGACCGGCCGGACATGCTGCCGCTCCTGCAATTCGCCCTCGATTTTCTATTCGAGCAGCGGGTGACCGCCGACGGCCAGACGCTGCTCGCCTACAAGGCCTATGACACGCTGGGAGGCCTCGCCGGGGCGATCGATAAGGAGGCCGAGCGCGCCATGGCGCCGCTCGGCAAGGACGAGCGGGACCGCCTGCCCCGGTTGCTCCGCCAACTCGCGGCGCCGGCGCCGAGCGGCGAAGCGGGCGCCGCCGCAGCGCTTTCGATCCGCTCCGTGCCGCTCGCCGAGGCCGCTTACGACCCCGCCTCCCAGCGCCTGGTCAAGGCGCTGGTCGATGCCCGCATCTTGCTCTCCTCCGGCAGCGAGCAGAACGCCTCGATCCGGCTCGCGCACCAGCGCGTGTTGGAAAATTGGAAGCGCGCCAAGGAGATCGTCGCCGCCAACGCCGAGTTCTTCCGCATCCGCGACGATGTCGAGGCGTTGCGCCGGCGCTGGGACAAGAGCAGCAAGAAGCGCGATCTGCTCATTCCCAAAGGTGTGCCGCTCGCCGAGGCCGAGAGCATCGCCAAGCGCTATCCGGACGAGTTGGGGGCGACGACGCTCGGCTTCATCGCCGCGTCGGGGAAGCGCGCGCGTTTCCGCCAGCGCCTGGTCGGCGCCACCGCCGTGTTATTCGCCGTGCTCGCCGTTGGCGCCACGGTCGCCGGCATCCGCGCCTGGCGGGCCGAGCAGACCGCGAGACGGAATTTCGACGTCGCCAGCGCGCTGGTTAAGGACGTCGCCCAAGGTTTGCGCAATGTCGAAGGCGTGCGCGTCGAGGCGCGCAAGAAAATCTTCGATCAGGTCAGGGAAACGCTCGAGACGGCGGTAAACCAATCCCCGGACGACGCGCAACTGCTCGGCATGCAGGCCTCGATGGAGGAGGAATTCGCCTCGACGCACGAGGCTGAGGGCGAGCAGGCGGCGGCCGCCGAGAGCACGGCCAAGAGCCTGGAGATCCGTCTGCGCATCGAGGAGATGTCGGAGGGCAATCAGCGCCAGCAGGATGCCGCGGCGACGCTGGAGCGGATCGGCGAGTTGAAGCTCGACGCCGGCGACGCGGCGGGCGCGCTCACCGCCTACGAGAAGATTCTCGCCAATCGCAGAAAGACCGCCGAGGCGAATGGCGCCAGCCCTGAGAGTCAGCGCGACGTGGCGGTGCCGCTCGCCACCATCGGCGACCTCAAGCTCCGCTCCGGCGACCTGCAAGGCGCGCTCGCGGCCTATCAAGAGTGCTACGACATCAGAAACAGCCTGGCCAAGCAGGATGGGGACAACCAAGCCACGCAGCGCGAGCTGTCGCTGGCGCTGAGCAATCTCGGCTATGCCAAGTTTCGCACCGGCGACTATCCGGGAGCGCTGGCCTCCTACGAGCAAGGTGTCGCCATCGCGCGCAAGCTGGTCGCGGCCGACGCGAGCGACCAGGGCAAGCAACGCGATCTGGCACTACTGATTGCAAGCATCGGCGACACCAAACTCGACTCCGGCGACAATGACGGCGCGCTCGCGGCCTACAAGGAAAGCCTCGCCATCCGCCGCCAGCTCGCCGTCGTCGATACCGCCAACACCGAACTGCAGCGCGACATCGCGGCCACCTTGAGCGGTATCGGCGATGCGCTGCTCAATGCCGGCGACAAGCCGAATGCGCTTGCGGCCTATGAGGAAGGGGTCGCCATCGCGGGCCAGCTCGTCAAGCTCAACGCCGACAATTTGGTCTTGCAGCGCGATCTCTCCATCAGCCTCAACCGCGTGGGCGATGTTAAGCGGGATTCGGGCGATACCCAGGGCGCACTCGCCAGCTACGACGAAAGCCTAGCCATCCGGCGACGGCTCGCCGCGGCTGCTCCCAATAATGCGCAATGGCGCTCCGACCAAGCCTATGTGCTGCAAAGGATCGGCGACCTGAAGCGCTCGTCGAGCGACAACCAGGGCGCGCTCGCGGCCTTCGAAGAAGCTCTCGCCATCGCCCGTGGTTTCGCCGACGAGAACCCAGGCCCCGACACAAAGCGCGAGCTCGCTCTGACCCTCACCAAGGTCGGGGGAGCGAAACGCGACTTGGGCGATCGCGACGGCGCGCTCGCCGCGCTTGAAGAGAGCCTGGCGATACGCCGCGCGTTGCCGCAAACCGACCTCACCAAATGGCAGATCGACGTTGGCGAAAATCTGGAGACCATCGGCGATCTCAAGCTCGCCGCCGGCGACAAGGAAGGCGCGCTCAAGCTCTACGAGGAGATGCTCGAGATCGACCGCACCATGGTCGCCAACGATGCCGCCAACGCGCAGTGGAAGCGCAACATGTCGATCAGCCTCAACCGCGTCGGTGACGGCAAGCTCGCGCTGGGCGACGCGACGGCGGCTATGGCCCTCTACGAAGAGGGACTTGCCGTCCGCCGCGGTCTGGCCCAGGCCGAAAAGACGGTGCAGCGGCAGCAGGACATCGCGATCAATCTCGAGAAAATCGGTGACCTCAAGCGCAGCGCCGGCGATTTCGACGGCGCGCTGAAGGCTTATGAGGAGATGCTGACGATTGCCCGCGACGTGGTGGCGATGGACGCGGACAAGGATCAATGGAAGCGGAACCTCGCCATCTATTTGAGCAAGCTGGGCGAGGCGCGCGCGGCCGCCAAAGACCCTCCCGGAGCGCTGACCGCGTTCAAGGAAGGCGTCGCCATCCGCCAGAAACTGGCCGAGACCGACGCCAACAACACACTCATGCTGGTTGAAATTGCCACGGCGCAAGAGCGGATCGGCGACCTCGAGCGCGATGCCGGCGACAAGGCGGGCTCGCTCGCCACCTATGTGGCGAGCATGGATGCACGCCGGCAAATCGGCGATGCGCTGCTAAGCAATGACAGCGCCGGCGCGCTGGCTGCTTACGAGCAGGGTCTGGTGCTGGCGCGGCGGTTGGCCGAAGGCAGCAAGGGCGACAACTATCAGGCCGATATCTCGACGCTGCTCGAGAACATCGCCTCGATCAACCTCAAGTCGGGCGACTCGCCCGGTGCGCTGACCGGCTATGAGGAAAGTCTCGCCATCCGCCGCCGCCTCGCGCAAGCGGAGAAGACCGGCACCAAATGGCACCAAAACGTTTCCATCACGCTGGAAAAGATCGGCGACCTCAAGCTCGCCGCCAAGGACGATGTTGGCGCGGACGCCGCCTATGACGAGATGCTGGCCAATGATCGCGCGCTCGCCGCCGCCAATCCCGACGTGCCTGACCGGCAGCGCGACGTGGCGATCAGCTTGCAAAAGATTGCCAAGATGAAACTCGATGCCGACGACACCGACGGCGCGCTCGCTCTTTATGAAGAGAGCCTTGGCATTCGCCGCACCCTGTTCGAGGGCGATCGCAGCAGCGAGAAGCTCAAGCAGGAACTCTCCTTCGTCATCGAGAAGGTGGGAGACATCAGGCGCAGCCTCGGCGACAACGGTGGCGCGCTCGCCGCCTACGAGGAGATGCTCGGGCTGGACCGCGAGGTTGCCGCCGCCAATATCGGCGATACCAAGCGCCAGCGTTGGGTGTCGGTCGATCTCAACAAGGTTGCCAGTCTGAAACTCGACTCCGGCGACACCGACGGCGCGCTCGCGGCTGCTGAGGAGAGCCTCAACATCGCCCGCCACATCGTCTTGACCGAGCCAGACAATATCGAATGGCAGCGTGACATCTCGGTCAGCCTGGAGAAGCTCGGCAACATCAAATCCAACACCGGCGACAAGCAGGGCGCGCTTCAGGCCTATGAGGAGATGCTGTCCATCGACCGCCGCGTCGCCGAGGCGGACGCCAGCAATGTGCAGCGCGAGCGCGAAGTGATGTTCAGCGTGAACAAGGTCGGCGACGTGCGCTTCGACCTCAACGACATGAGCGGAGCGCTGGCCGATTACGACGAAGGGCTCGGCATGGCCCGCAAGCTCTTCGAGAAGGACGCGGCCAACCCGCGCTCCGAGCGCGATGTTGCTTTCAGCCTCGACAAGGCCGGCGATGTGAAACTGAAAGCGGGCGACGCCAAGGGCGCGCTTGCCGCTTTCGAGGAAGGCCTCGGCTTGAGAAAGAAGTTCGCCGACGCCAACAAAGCCAACGAGCAATTGCGGCGCGATGTGTTGTTCTCTCTTAACCGGGTCGGCGATGCGAAGATCGCGTTGGGCGACGTTCCGGGCGGCTTGGCCGCCTTCGAGGAGCGGCTGGCGCTGTCGCGCGCCCTTGCCGAGTCGCGCAAGGAGGACGCCGAGGCACAGACCGATCTCGTGGTTGGACTCTACAAGGTCGCCACGGCCGCGGCGGGAGAGCGGAAAGACGCCGTCATCGACGAGGGCATACAGATCCTGGCGAAGCTCGATGCCGACGGCAAATTGAACGACGACCAGAAGGGCTGGAGCAAGTTTTTCCTAACGCTGCGCAACGGTGCCCAGGAGGCCGGCGCGGCAAACCATTAGAAATCGCCGGATTGAGCCGCTTGGGCGCTAATCTCGCTCCTGCCATTGCGCCGCCGTCACACCATCTATATATCCCCGCCATAGGAAGCGCGGGCCGTTTTGGCCCGCGTTTAGCATTAGGCCCCCATGCATCTTCGCAATATCGCCATCATCGCCCATGTCGACCATGGCAAGACCACCCTGGTCGACCGCCTGCTGCAGCAATCCGGCTCGTTCCGGGATAACCAGCGGGTGGCCGAGCGCGCGATGGATTCCAACGATCTCGAGCGCGAGCGCGGCATCACCATTCTCGCCAAGGTCACCTCGATCGTCTGGCAGGGCACCCGCATCAATATCGTCGACACGCCGGGCCATGCCGATTTCGGCGGCGAGGTCGAGCGCATTCTGAATATGGTCGATGGCGCCCTGGTGCTAGTTGACGCCGCCGAAGGTCCCCTGCCCCAGACCAAGTTCGTCGTGTCCAAGGCGCTGAAGATGGGGCTGAAGCCGATCGTCGTCATCAACAAGGTCGATCGCCCCGACGCGCGCCCGGCAGAAGTGGTGAACGAGGTGTTCGATCTGTTTGCCGCGCTCGATGCCTCCGACGAGCAGCTCGACTTTCCGATTTTGTACGGCTCGGCCAAAGAGGGCTGGATGGCCGCCAGCGCCGAGGGCCCGAAAAACCTCGGCATGCAGATGCTGTTCGACCTCGTGCTGACGCATGTCTCCCCGCCCAAGATCGAGGAGGGTCCGTTCCGTCTGCTGGGCACGATTCTTGAGGCAAATCCGTATCTTGGCCGGATCGTCACCGGCCGCATCAGCTCCGGCTCGATCGCGCCGAACCAGGCGGTAAAGGTGCTCGACCACACCGGCAGACTGGTCGAGCAGGGCCGGGTGACCAAAGTGCTGGCCTTCCGCGGGCTCGAGCGGGTCGGTCTCGAGGAGGCGAGTGCGGGAGATATCGTTTCCCTCGCCGGCCTACCCAACGCCACCGTTTCTCACACCATTTGCGATCCAGAGGTCAGCGCGCCGCTGCGGGCGCAGCCGATCGATCCGCCCACTCTATCGATGACCTTCCGCGTCAACGATTCGCCGCTAGCCGGCACCGAAGGCACCAAAGTGACGAGCCGCATGATCCGCGACCGCTTGTTGCGCGAGGGCGAGGGCAATGTCGCGCTGCGGATCACGGAGTCGGATGAGCGCGATTCGATGGAGGTCGCCGGCCGCGGCGAGCTCCAGCTCGGTATTTTGATCGAGACCATGCGCCGCGAGGGCTTCGAGCTGTCAGTGTCGCGCCCCAAGGTGCTGTTCCAGCGCGCGCCCGATGGCATGCTGCTGGAGCCGATCGAGGAGGTGGTGATCGACCTCGACGAGGAGCATTCCGGCATCGTGGTGCAGAAGCTGTCCGAGCGAAAAGCCGAGCTGGTGGAGATGCGCCCCTCAGGCGGTGGCCGCCAGCGTCTCGTGTTCTACGCGCCGACCCGCGGGCTGATCGGCTATCAGGGCGAACTCCTCACCGACACCCGCGGCACCGGCATCATGAACCGCCTGTTTCATGAATACGCGCCGCACAAGGGTCCGATCCAGGGACGGCGCGCCGGCGTGCTCATCTCCACCGACGCCGGCGAGGCGGTGGCCTACGCCCTGTGGAATCTCGAGGACCGCGGGCCGATGATGATCGAGCCGGGCTGGAAAGTGTATCGCGGCATGATCGTCGGCGAGCATACCCGCGACAACGATCTCGAAGTGAATGTGCTCAAGGGCAAGAAGCTCACCAATATCCGCACCACCTCCAAGGACGAGGCGGTGAGGCTCACGCCGCCCGTGCGCATGACGCTCGAGCGCGCGCTGGCCTATATCCAGGACGACGAGCTGGTCGAGGTCACGCCGAAATCCATCCGCCTGCGCAAGCGCTATCTCGATCCGAACGAGCGCAAAAAGGCCGAACGCCAGCGCCTTGCCGAGGATGTTGCCTAACCTTCCCGGCAACTATTGTCGTTACTCGGCATAGCAATTTTCCAGTATTGCCCTGCATCTTTTGATCCACCCCAACATTGTCTTTGCGGTGCGCAGGTAATTTGCGCCACGTCGGCAATCGCCGGCGCGCATTAGACTCATCCGGAGGAACTCAAATGCTTAAAGCTGTTGGTTTGTCACTCGCTTTGGCTTTGATCGCCACGACTGGCGCCTACGCCAAGGATGACGATGACGATAAGGTGCCCGCCGCCGAGGTCGAGAAGATCGAGGGCATTCTCTCCACGCTCGGCTGCAAGGGTTATCAGGGAATCGAGAAAGAGGACTCGGGAGTCTACGAGATCGAGGATGCCAAGTGCGCGATGGGCACGATGGATATCAAGCTCGACAAGGACTACACGGTCATTTTGATCTCGCGCTACTAAAGTCGAGGTCGCCGTTGCACGGTGCCGCGACATGACAACCAAAAGGCGAGCCGGCGCATCGTCGGCTCGCCTTTTGCGCATCTGGTTCGGGAAAATTCCGACGACCCCTTTGCCGAGCGCTGCCATCCTGCGCTAGGCTGCGGTCATGCCCGTCGATGTCGCTCATATCCGGCCCGCGCGATTGAAAGATGCCGCGGCGCTGGCCGCCGCCTATGAGGAAGCTTGGCGCAGCGCGTATCAGGGCATCATCCCGCATATCTCGCTGCAACGCATGCTCGCGCGACGCGGGATTCGCTGGTGGGAGAGCGCGTTGCGCAAGCGAACGCCACTGCTCGTGCTCGACTTCGGCGGCGAGGCGGCGGGTTATGCCACCTATGGCCGCTGCCGTCTCGGCCGCGCGCCGTTCCAAGGCGAGATCTTCGAGCTCTATCTGCATCCGATCTATCAGGGTCTCGGCCTCGGCGAGAAGCTGTTCGACGGCGCGCGCGCGCGGCTCGCCGAGCTTCGGCTGAAAGGACTGCTGATCTGGGCGCTCGCCGATAACGATGCCGCCTGCGGTTTCTATCTGCGGCTCGGCGGCAAGCCGATCGCCGAAGGCGCCGAGAGCTTCGGCGATATCTCGCTGCGCAAGGTGGCGTTCGCCTGGACCTGACGCCCACGTTAACGTTGCGTTTACCGGAAACATTCGGCGGCCCTTAACGCCACTCGCCTATAAACCTCCATTCGGAGTTCGTGGGGAGGCACCATGGCAGAGAGCGCGATGACTGAAGTCGGGGCCCGTGACCGGTTGGTCATGACCGGTCTCGTGTTGCTCGGTTTGCTCACCGTCATTGCCGGGGTTCTCTCTGGACGATCGACCATCAACTACGTGCTCGGCAGGGATGCGCGCGAAGCCGCGTTGAGTTGGGCGGGGCAGATCAACAAGAGTTTTGCCGAGCAGGGCCCGCACGCGCCGCAGCTTCTCGATCAAGACCTCGAAGTGCTGAACGCCGATTCATTCGCCAACCAGGCTAGCAAGCCGGCGACGCTCCCCGCCAGCTCGAGCGCCACGGACGACTTCCCCCTCATCGAGCAGATCGATCGCCTGACCACAGGCTGGGCCTTGAGCCACATGTACAATTCGCAGAGCGACTTCGTGAGTCAGCTGGAAGGCTTTGCCGTGCTGGCTCCCGATCAAACCCCGCTCGCCGTCGCCGGCAAGCTCACACCCGCCGCGCTCACGGCGATGCTTGGCCAAGAGGGCAACCAAGCCGCGTTGACGCAGTCCGTACGCGACGATGCCGTGGTCGCGGCCTCGCCCGGCGATAATCATGTCCGCCTCACCTTTGTTCCGGCGATGGAGAACGGCAAGGTCGCCCGCATTTACGCCTTCACGGTGGATCAGACCGCGGCTGCCGGGCTCACCAATCTCGCCCTGACCGTGGTCACGCTGACGACCAGCCTGTTGATCGTCATGGGCTTCTCCGTGCCCGCGGCGATCGCCTCGCGGCGCATCCGCGAGCGCTGGCTCGCCGAGGACCAGATCCGCTACCTCGCCATGCACGATTCGCTCACCGGCCTGCCCAACCGGCTTCAGCTGCGTCAGCATCTCGACCGCGCCGTCGCGCGCTCCAAGCGGCACGGCCACCTGATGGCGGTGTTCTGCCTCGACCTCGATCGCTTCAAGGACGTCAACGATACGCTCGGCCACCCGACGGGCGATGCGCTCCTCGCCGAAGTCTCCGCGCGGCTCAAGGAAAGCACCCGCGAAGTCGATCTGGTCGGCCGTTTGGGCGGCGACGAGTTCGCCATCGTCGCCGAGGATCTCGAAGCGCCGGAGGACGCCATGCGGCTTGCCCGCCGCGTCTGCACCGCGCTCGGCGAGACCTATCATGTCAACGGTCACGAGGTGACCAGCTCAGCGTCGATCGGCATCGCCATCGGCCCCCTCGATCACGAGGCTCCCGAAATCCTGCTCAAGAACGCCGACCTCGCGCTCTACCGCGCCAAGGAGGATGGCCGCAACACCTTCCGCTTCTTCGAGCCGGCGATGGACGCAGCGCTCCAGAAGCGCCGCCGGCTGGAGAACGATCTGCGCAACGCGCTGCGCAAGAACCAGCTTTATCTCGACTATCAGCCCCAGTTCGATTTGGTGAACGGCAGGCTCACCGGCTACGAGGCGCTGGTGCGCTGGTGGCATCCGAGCGAGGGCGAGATCCCGCCCACCACCTTCATCCCGATCGCCGAGGAAACCGGTTTGATCGTGCCGCTCGGCGAATGGATCCTGAAGACAGCCTGCGCCTACGCCACTACCTGGCCGGACGACACCAAGCTAGCGGTCAATCTGTCGCCGGCGCAGTTCAAGACCCAGGACATCTATGGGCTTGTGCGCCGGGTGCTGACCGAGACCGGTCTCGCGCCGCAGCGGCTCGAGCTCGAGATCACCGAAGGCATCATTCTGCAGAATACCGACGCGGTGCTCGATACGCTCACCCGCCTCGACCAGCTTGGCGTCTCGATCGCCATGGACGATTTCGGTACCGGCTATTCGAGCCTGTCCTACCTCACCCGCTTTCCGGTCAAGAAGATCAAGATCGACCGCTCCTTCATCGACACGCTCGGCACCAGCCCGCAGACCTCGGCCATCGTGTCGAGCATCGTCGGCCTCGGCCAGTCGCTCAACGTGACCATCACCGCCGAGGGCGTGGAGACCGAAGGCCAGGCCGCGATGCTGCGGAAATGGGGCTGCGATCAGGTGCAGGGCTTCTACTACGGCAGGCCCGACGCTGACGTGCCGGAGTCCGAGGAAACCACCGAGACCCGCCCCCTGGTCGCCTAGCGCAAGTCTTTCGCCCGCGAGCGCGGACCAATCCACGCCTTAGTTTGGACTGACTGTCCGCGGCCCATGAGCCTTTCCGATTTTATCGGCGCTCCCCAACTCGCCGCCCTGCTCGTGCTCGGTCAGCGCGGCCTCGAGGAGCTGCACTCTGCGCGCAACACGCGGCGCCTGATGGCCTTGGGCGCGACCGAGGTGGGGAGCGCCTACTATCCCGTGGTGGCCGCCACCCATCTCGCCTGGATCGCAGGATTGTTTTTTCTGATCCCGCCTGCCGCACCGATCGTCTGGCCGCTGATCGCCTACTACGTAGCGCTCCAGGTCGTGCGTTATTGGGTGATCGCCAGCCTCGGTCCATTCTGGACTCACCGCATCGTCACCCTTCCCGGCGCGCCGATCGCCCGCAGCGGCCCCTATCGCTATCTCTCCCATCCCAATTATGCGGTGACGATCGTCGAGACCTTCGTGTTGCCGCTCGCCTTCGGCGCCCTGGCGCTCGCCGCCATCATGACGGCGCTGTGGTGGGTGGTGCTCGGCGTCAAGATCAAGCTGGAGGACGAGGCGCTCGCCGCCCGTCATTCGGCTCAGAGTTCGACCGCGGCGAAATAGGCGGAGAAGCCTGGACCGAAGGCGACCATCAGATGCGGGCCGCTGGCGCCGGCCTTGACCGCACGGTCGAGCGCGAACAGCGCGGTCGGCGAGGACATATTGCCGAAATCGCGCAGCACGCCGGCCGAGAGCGCGAGATCCTCTTCGCTCAGCCCGAGCAGCTTGCGCACTGTGCTCAGGATCTTGGCGCCGCCCGGATGCAGCAGGAAGCCGGTGAATTCGCCGAGGCTCAAGCCATTGGCATCGAGGAAGCCGCGCAACGCCGGCAGCAGCCGCTTGCGCAACAAGGCCGGAAGCTCGGGGCTCAGCACCACGCCGAAACCGTCCTCCTTGATGTCCCAGCCCATGATCCGCTCGGTGTTGGGCCAGAAATGATCGCCCACGGCCAGGACCCGCCCGCGCCCGCCGGCGCCTTTTGCGCCATTGATGTTGCGCAAGACCACGCCGGCCGCGCCGTCGCCGAACAGCGCCGCCGACACGAACATGGCCTTGCTCGGATCGGCGATGCGCAAGCAAAGGGTGCACAGATCGACCGTCAGAAACAGCACATGGCCGCCTGGCATCGCGTGAGCGTAGCGGGCCCCGCGCGCCAATCCGGCCACCCCGCCGCCGCAGCCAAACCCGAAGATCGGCAGCCGCTCCACCGAGCTGCGCAACGAAAGCCGATCCATCAGCTTCGCATCGAGGCTCGGAATGGCGAGGCCGGTGATCGTGTTGACGATCAGCGCGTCGATATCTTCGAGGCTGATGCCCGCGGCGGCAACGCAGGCGTGCGCGACCTCCTCCAACAAAGCCAGCGCGTGATGTTGGAAGACTTCGGTCCGCGCCTCCCAGCCGTGCTGCTCATAGTACCAATCCCACGGCTGGCAGGCGTAGCGGGTCTCGATGCCGGTATTGCCATAGAGCGCGCCGAGACGCGCAAGATGCGGAAACACGATTTTGGCGCGTTCGGCGACGTCGTCTTGCGAGACCTTGTGCTTTGGCACGGCCGTGGCGACGCCCACGATCTCGACATCGAGCGGCCGCGCGGCTTGGCTGGTCTGTTTCGCCCTGGTGGCGGTCTTGAGCACGGCCCGGTCCCCGAAACGCCACGGCTTGGCGACGAGAGACTATGAGCCCCCGGCTTTGCGGCGAGCCATGGGCTCAAGTGGCGCAGGGGGCTCACTTCTTCGTGTTGAAGGAATCGCTAGGGCAAACTTTAGACGAGGGCTTGTGAGCGGGGCGGCTTGCGGCATAGAAACGCGCTTCCGATGGGATTCGGCGTCGCCGGCGCGGCCCCGCTTCCTGCATGAATTTGACGGTTCAGCCATGAGCGAGATGAAGATTGCCGTGCTGGGAGCCGCCGGGCGCATGGGCCAGGCGCTGACGCGGGTGCTGGCCGAGACGCCGGGCTGCGTAGTCGCCGGCGGTATCGAGGCCAAGGGCTCGCCCGCTCTCGGCCGCGACATTGGCGAGGTGGCAGGCCTAGAACCCCTCGGAGTCGCCATCACCGACGATGCGCATGCGGTGTTCGCCCAGGTCGACGGCGTGCTCGATTTCACCTCACCCGCTTCGACCATCGCCTTCGCCGCGCTATCGGCGCAGGCGCGCGTGGTCCACGTTATCGGCACGACCGGACTCTCGGCCGCCGATGAGGCGAAGATCGAGGCCGCCGCGCGTCATGCCACCATCGTCAAGGCCGGCAATATGAGCCAGGGCGTCAATCTGCTCGCCGTGCTGACCGCGCAAGTCGCCCGCGCGCTCGGCCCCGAATTCGATATCGAGATTTTGGAGATGCATCACCGCCATAAGCGCGACGCCCCGTCGGGCACCTCGCTGATGCTCGGCCGCGCCGCGGCGGAGGGCCGCGCGGTGTCGCTGCAAGAGCGCGGCGTCAAGGTTCGCGATGGCGATGTGGGCCCAAGGCGCGAGGGCGATATCGGTTTTGCCGCGCTGCGCGGCGGCGACGTGGTGGGCGAGCATCGAGTGATCTTCGCCGGTCCCGGCGAGCGCATCGAGCTGGCGCATGTCGCCACCGATCGCGGCATCTTCGCCCGCGGCGCGGTGAAGGCCGCGCTGTGGGCGCGCGGTAAGGAACCGGGCCTCTACTCGATGCGGGACGTGCTCGGTCTATGAGGAACTACCACCCAAGCGCGATGGTTGAATCTGGCCAAATCGTGCGCAAATGCCTAAAAGGCAGGATGCCGGCGCCGGAATTGAGCCCGAAACGGAGGCCATTGATGAGGCCGGACTTAACCTTCTTTGGTTATGCTTCGAGCTGGCACGCAATATGAAAGAGTCGCTCCGAGTTCAGCATCGGGACCTGCGATGACGCCGATCTCCGACAGCAAGAGACCCACTCCAGGGGACAACGTCCTCGTTCTCGTCCGCCATGGCGAGAGCGAGTGGAACCGGCTCAACCGCTTCACCGGCTGGAAGGATGTCGGCCTCACCGAGGAAGGGGCCGCGGAAGCGCATCGCGCCGGCGCCATGATCAAGGAAGCCGGCTATCGCTTCGACGCCGCCTTCACCTCGACGCTCAAGCGCGCGCACAACACGCTCGACATCATCCTCGAGGAGAGCGACCAGGACAAAATCCCCACCCTCAAGGCCGCAGCCCTCAACGAGCGCGATTACGGCGAGTTGGTCGGCATCAACAAGGAAGAGGCGCGCAAGCGCTGGGGTGCCGATCAGGTGCATATCTGGCAGCGCTCCTACGACATCGCCCCTCCCGGCGGTGAGTCACTGAAGGACACGGCACTGCGCGTGGTGCCGTTCTTCGAGAAATGGATCGTGCCCGAGCTGCAGAAGGGCAAGAGCGTGATCGTGGTCGCCCACGGCAACTCGCTGCGCTCGCTGATCATGGAACTCGATCGTTTGTCGCCCGACGAGGTGATGCAGGTCGAGCTCCCCACCGCCAGCCCCCTGGTCTACCGGCTCAATGCCGACGGCTCGGTCGCCGAGAAGCACGCGCTGGCCGCTTAGGCTACTTCCTCGCGTCGCGTCAAAGACAGCGCATTCGCCAATGCGGCGGCGAAATCCTCACGCTCACCGTCGGTGAGGAAGCTGGCGAACACCAATCGGTTGCCGTGCGAGGCGATCGACAGCTCGCTCGACCGCCCGTGCCGCGGCTCCAGGCTGAGCCTCACCCAATAGGGACTGAAGCTCCACGACTGCGCCTTGCCCGAGGGCGGGACGCGGGTGACGGTCAGCGCGCTTTGGTCGAGATCGACGGTCTCGTAGAGGCGCAGCGCGCGGAAATTGAGCCTGAAGGCGACATAGATCAGGGCGACGTCGAGCCCCATGAAGCCCACCACCGGCCAGGCGCCAAGTAGGTAGAAGAACAGCCCGGTGCCGAAGCTGACGGCGCCCACCGCTCCCATCAGCACCATGAAGCCCTTGGGCCCCAACGAGCGGTGCGGCGTGAGCACGGCGCTGAAGCGCGACGGCTCTTGTGAAGGGGTGTTTGCCTCTGTCATAGCAACCTAACAGCTAATCCCCTGATGGTTGGGAGGCAAGACCCGTGGCGGTGCAAGCGAAAGTCGGGAAACAGGCCCGAGCCAAGCCCAAGCGCGCGCCGGGATCGCGGCTGACGCAAACCGAGATCGACGAGATCTTTCGCCGCTTCCACCAGTTCGAACCGCATCCCAAGACCGAGCTGCACTATCACGATCCGTTTACCCTGCTTGTCGCCGTGGTGTTGTCGGCCCAGGCGACCGACGCCTCGGTCAACCGAGCCACGCCGGAACTGTTCCGCATCGCCGACACGCCGCAGAAGCTCGCGCAACTTGGCGAGGCAGGGCTCGAGGCCAGGATCAAGACCATCGGCCTCTATCGCAGCAAGGCAAGAAACCTGATCGCTCTCGCCAAGCAACTCCTGGCCGAGCATGGCGGTAAGGTGCCCGAGACCCGCGATGTGCTGATGTCGCTTCCCGGCGTCGGGCGCAAGACCGCCAATGTCGTGCTCAACACCGCTTTCGGCCAGAACACGATCGGCATCGACACCCATGCCTTCCGCGTCGCCAACCGCACCGGGATCGCGCCCGGCAAGACGCCGCTAGAGGTCGAACTTAAGCTCGAACGCGTGGTGCCCGAGCGCTACAAACACAACGCGCATCATTGGCTGATCCTGCATGGCCGCTATGTGTGCAAGGCGCGCAAGCCCGAATGCTGGCGCTGCATCATCGCGGACATCTGCCTGTTCAAGCCGAAAACTCCCGCTCCCGGCGCCTAGCGCCGCGACGCATTGCGCCTACCGGACTAAGCTATCTTGCCTTAAAGTTCGCGAAGCCTCTGCACGCGGGAGAAGAGGCCATGCGGGATTGGATCGTGGGCCTGATCGTCGCCCTCTTCATTGCGGGCTTCATGGTCTACTCCTATGAGCCCTCGATCTTCCACACTTGGCTGCATCGCCTGCTGTATTGATCGGCTCACGCCGGGCGCAGCGCGATCCTTGGACCAGCGCGTCGCGCAAGGTCCTTGTACATGTGCACCATGAAGGCGGTGGCGAACAGCGGTGTGACGAAGTTCAAAATCGGCACCGAGGCGATGCCGGCGATGATCAGCCCGCACAAGAATACGGTGATCCCGTTCTCTTGCCGCAGTTTCTTGGCTTCGGCGGGCGGAACGTGCCGCATCGCGGCGAGCTCGAAATATTCACGGCCGAGCAGATAGCCGTTGCCGACGTAGAACGCGATCAAATTCACGCCGGGAACCAGCAGCAGAAACAGCGCCACGATGTTGACTGCGAGCACGACCAGAAAGAATTTCAGTGCGAGCCCGATCGCCGGCAGCGTCGGCAGCTCCTTGCCCGGCGGATCCAAGGGATAGTTGGTGCGCTCGACCTCGGCCGCGATGTCGTCGAGATAGAGGCTGGCGATCAGCGAGGTGACCGGCGGGATCAGAAAGATCGAGCCGACCACCAGCGCCAGCCCGCCGAGCCATTCGATCGCGGTCTCGATCCAGTCCGGCCAGTGCACGAAATGGCTGAAGGTCCATTCGACGCCAATGATGAGCAGAGCCAGCAGCGCGATGGTGAAGCCCACGCATTTGAATAGCACCGCGCGGAATGGCGGCGTGAACATCTCCCTGAAGGCTTGACCTGCGGCGGTTAGCATGACGTGTTCCCAGAGCTCAAACGAGAGACCGGCGGGTGAATATAGTGGCGCCAAGTCAAGACGCCAGGGCGAAGCTCAAGGCAAGGAATGCAAGCGAGATGGCCGAAAAAATCTATGACGTGGTCGGCATCGGCAATGCCATCGTCGACATCATCGCCCGCTGCGACGAGGGCTTCCTCACCAAGCACGACCTCGCCAAGGGCTTCATGCGTTTGATCGACGGCGAGCAAGCGAACCGCCTTTACGAGGCGATGGGCCCCGCGGTCGAGCGTTCGGGCGGCTCGGTGGCCAATTCCATCGCCGGGCTCGCCTCGTTCGGGGCGAAATGCGGCTTTATCGGCCGGGTGGCCGCCGACCAGTTCGGCGGCATCTTCCGCCACGACATCCGCTCGCTTGGCGTCGACTATGAGACGCTGCCGGCCACGGACGGAGCGCCGACCGCGCGCTGCCTGATCCTGGTCACGCCCGACGGCGAGCGCACCATGAACACCTTTCTCGGCGCGAGCGTCGACTTCACCGCCGACGACCTCGACGCGGGGCTGTTGGACTCCGCGAGGATCGTCTATCTCGAGGGCTATCTGTTCGATCGCGAGGAGGCCAAGGCCGCCTTCCGCGAGGCGGCGCGGCTCGCCAAGGCCTCGGGCGCCAAGGTCGCGCTCAGCCTGTCCGATGCTTTTTGCGTCGATCGACACCGCGAGGATTTCAAGGCTCTGGTGCGGGAAGGCGCCGATATCGTCTTCGCCAACGAGAAGGAGATCACCACGCTCTATCAGGTGAACAGCTTCGAGGAGGCGGCTGACATGGCGCTGCAGGACTGCGAGATGGCGGTCCTGACCCGCTCCGAAGCCGGCTCAGTGATCGTCGCCCAAGGCGAAACCATCGAGATCCCCGCCGAATCGGTTGCCCACGTGGTCGATGTCACGGGCGCGGGCGACCTCTACGCCGCCGGGTTCCTCTATGGGCTGACCAAGGGCGAGCCCCTTCCCGTGTGTGGCAGCCTGGGCAGCCTCGCTGCCGCCGAGGTGATCGCCCATATCGGTGCAAGGCCCGAGATTTCCTTGCGAAAGCTCGCAAGGGAGCGCGACTTGATCGCCTAACGGGCAACCCTGCCAGCTTGTGGCTTTTCGGCCACGTGGAGCCAAAATCGTCAAGCGGCGCTTGGAGATAACACCTTCGCAATCGCGAACGCTGGTATCTTGGCCGCGCAATTCGATTTGATGCGGGGGCTTCTATGCGTTTGCCGATTCGTGTACTGGCGTTGGCCGCCATCGGGTCCGCTTCATTCATGCCGGCGGCTCGCGCCCAAGACATGACGACCTACAGCTTCGCCGGCACGACCATCTATCTCGGCGGCGGGTTCCAATATTTGTCGCTCCCCGACATCAAGTTCACCGGCCGCGGCAAGGTGAACGACGCCGGCGACATCACCGAGTTCCATCATCAGCAGAACAGCGACTTCAGCGAATACGGTGGCGGCGCCGGCGCAGGGATCGAGACCGCGCTCGGCTTCTGGGGCGGCTATCGCGTTACCGGCGGTGTCAAGGGCTTCTGGACCAATGTCGACAATAGCGACCGCCAGACCTGCCGCAGGGCCGACTGCATCATCATCGATCCGACCGGCGAGACGTTCGCCTTCGGGCCGCCGGATCTCATAAACCGGACGAGCCGCGACGTCGATTATTGGGGCGGGTCCGGCGAATTCAAGTTCGGCCGGGCAGAGCCCGTTTACGAGAAGCCGAATTTCTACCGCAACGACTATTTCATCGTCGGCGCCGACATTCGCGGCATCGACCAGGACATCAAGATTCACGGCAAGTTCGACGGTGATCCGATCTTCACCTACAAGGAGACGCTCGATACCACCTATTACGGCGGCTATATCGGCTTCGGCGGTGAGTACAGCTTCGGCTTCATCCCGTTCATCGGCTCCGCCGTGAAGGGCGTCGGCGGGATTTACGATCGCCTCGGCTTGCGCACTTTCCTCAACGCGCGTGCCGGCCTCTATTCCGCCCAGACCGACTACGACGGTCGCTTCGCTTTCGACTTCTTCGACTTCAATTCCAAGCTTTCCAAGTCCAGCGACGATCTCGCCTTCATCGGCACCCTCTCGCTCGAGACGCGCAAGCAGCTCGGTGCGCGCACCAGCCTGTCGCTGTGGACCGACTACGAATACATCTCCTCGGTTCCTGACATCCAATATGCCAAGTATGGCGGCACCACGCGCATTGGCGACGACGACGCCTTCGCCACCCGCACCATGCTCCGGCTGAATATCGGGCTCGGCTCGCAGCAGCTCTATCCAGAGCCGATCAAATAGCCGATTGCTCGTTCAGAGCTTCCTGAGCGCCACCGTCTCCACCGCATGATCGGCGCCCTTGCGCAGGATGAGATCGGCGCGCTGGCGCGTCGGCAGAATATTCTCGTTCAAATTAACGAGATTGATCGAGCGCCAAATCCCTAGGCCGGTGGCGACCGCTTCCTCCTCCGACAGCGTGGCGTAGCGGTGGAAATAGGAGGCGGGGTCGCGGAACGCCGTCTGTCGCAGCCGCAAGAACCGCTCCACATACCAGCTCTCCACCAACTCGGCGGTGGCATCGATATAGATCGAGAAGTCGAAGAAGTCGGAGACGAACGGAATCGCCTCGCCGTCTTTCGGCAGCTTGGCGGGCTGGAGCACGTTCAGCCCCTCGACGATGACGATGTCGGGCCGCTCGATGCTGAGTTTCTGATCCGGCAGCACGTCATAGATCAAATGGGAATAGACCGGGGCCTCGATCTTGTCCTTTCCCGATTTCACATCGGCCAAGAAATTCAGGATCTTGGTCAGGTCGTAGCTCTCGGGGAACCCCTTGCGGTTCATCAGCCCGCGCGCTTCGAGCACGTCGTTCGGAAATAGGAACCCGTCGGTCGGCAGCAGTTCGACGCGTGGGTGGCTCGGCCAGCGCGCCAGCAGCGCCTGGAGCACGCGCGCCGTGGTGCTTTTGCCTACCGCCACGCTGCCGGCGAGCCCGATGATGAACGGCATCTTGCCGTCGCTCTTGCGCAGGAACTGCGTCGTCCTCTCGTGCAGGCCTTGCGTCGCCTCCACATAGAGGTTGAGCAGGCGGCTGAGCGGCAGATAGATGTCCACCACCTCGCGCGAGGAGACGCGCTCGGTCAGGCTCGCCAGATTGTCGAGCTCGGCCTCGGTGAGCGGCATGGGCGTGTCGGCCCGCAGCCGCGCCCATTCTTCGCGCAGATAGACGGCGTAAGGAGAGAACGCGACGTGGGGACGCGGGTTCATGCAACAGCGCTCACGCGTCAGCGCGACGCGGCTTTCCGCCTCTTCTGTTCGAGGTCCGTCGCGCTCATGCGGCGCTCCAACTCCTCAAGCACATCGTCCAGCGCGACGCGCCGGGACTCAAGCACGACCAGCAAGTGATAGAGCAGGTCCGCCGTCTCCGCGATCAGCGCCTTCTTGTCCTGAGCCAGCGCGGCGATGGCCACCTCGACCGCCTCTTCGCCGAGCTTCTTGGCCGGCTTGATCGGTGCGCCATCCAGCAGCCGCCGGGTATGCGAGTCTTCGGGCCTGGCGTTTCGCCGTGCTTTGATGGTGGCGGCAAGCCGGAACAACACATCATTGGTCATGTCTTGGCTCATACACTGCCGCGCCCCGAGAGGGAATAGGCAGGTCCGGGAAATCCCTACCAAAAGTATGACATCTGCCTAATTGCCCGGCAGACGCATCGCCGCGCGGTGTTTCTATCCCCGCCCCAGCCGCTCGCCGTCGAGTCGCATCGGCAGCCCGGCGGCCGCCATATGGCGCTTAGCCTCGCCGATCGAATGCTCGCCATAGTGGAAGATTGAAGCGGCCAGCACGGCGCTGGCATGGCCCTCACGCACGCCCTCGACCAGATGGTCGAGCGTGCCGACCCCGCCGCTGGCGATCACCGGCACGGTGACGGCATCGGCGATGGCCCGCGTCAACTCGAGGTCGAAGCCCTTGCGCGTGCCGTCGCGGTCCATCGAAGTGAGCAGGATTTCGCCCGCGCCGAGCCCCGTCACCTCTTGCGCATAGCTCACCGCCTCGAGGCCGGTCGCCTCGCGGCCGCCATGGGTGAAGATCTCGAAGCGCGGCGCCTCGCCGTTCACCGGCACGCGCTTGGCGTCGATGGCGATGACGATGCATTGCGCGCCGAATTTCTCCGACGCCGCGCGCACCAGGCTACGGTCCTGCACCGCCGCCGTATTGATCGAAACTTTGTCGGCGCCGGCCTCCAGCAGAGCGCGCACGTCTTCTACACTGCGCACGCCGCCGCCGACGGTCAGCGGCATGAAGCAGCGCTCGGCCGTGCGGGTGACCACGTCGAGGATCGTGCCGCGCTTCTCGTGGCTCGCGGTGATGTCGAGAAAGCAGAGCTCGTCGGCGCCGGCCTGGTCGTAAGCCGCGGCGGCCTCGACCGGATCCCCGGCGTCACGGAGATCGACGAAGTTGACGCCCTTGACGACGCGGCCCTCCTTCACGTCGAGGCAGGGTATGACGCGGATCTTCAGCATTTGAACAGCGCAACGAACTCCACCACAGCACCTGCGGTAATGAAGCAGTAGGCCAACCTATCGACTAAGTAGTTCGCTCTTGGATTCGGTCGCTCCATCTCCTTTTCGTACTTGATGTATGATTCATATCCCTCGTCACGAATTTTCTTCATCCGCTCTATCGACTTCGCCTTCTGCACATCCCAGCTGTAAACGAGGGAAGCAATCCCGAACGCGAACAGGAGAATGGCGACGCCTTGCAGCCATCCGAGCTTCGACTGGTTCGCAATAAATGCGATTGCACCAGCAGACATCGCAAACAAAAGAGCGCGGAGGTAATCAGCCGCCTGTTGGCTTCTGAGTCGAAAGGCTTCGACTAGTTGCCACTTGTATGAGTCCGGAACGGCATTCTTTGCCATGGTCAGCCCCTTTTCTCGCTACGAGGCTTTGCGTCCGCGGTCGCCGAGCCAACCGAAAAACACGATTGCCGCCGCGATGGCCCAGAGCACGAACAGCACGAGACCGGCCGGGATCGACAGATAGGAGTACCAGATGGCGAAGCCAAGATTATAGAAGGTCTCCCCATAGTCCTTGCCGCCGATGACACAGGGAATCACCCGGTTGAGATCGACCTGACAGCCGAACCCTTCGGCAACGGTCTGGCTCACTACCGCGGTCAACGCCGGCCCGAACGCGATCAGCAAGATGCAGATCAGCAACAGGATAAAGACCATCCGCGCGCGCATACCGTCTATTCCCTGCTTCGCTTCTGCGCCTCGCGGCGAGGTTTCAGCACCGCCAGCGCCTCGCGCGGATCGAGCCGTCCGTCGTAGAGCGCGCGCCCGGCGATAGCCCCTTCCAGCATCTTATAGCGCGGGTCGAGCAACCGCTTCACGTCGTCGATCCCGGCAAGTCCGCCGCTTGCGATCACCGGTATAGTCACGGCCCGGGCAATCTCCGCGGTCGCGTCGAGATTGAGGCCTTGCAGCACGCCGTCGCGGGCGATGTCGGTATGGATGATGGCGGCCACGCCCGCGTCCTCGAACCGCCGCGCCAAATCGAGCGCGGTCATCTCGCTGGTCTCGGCCCAGCCTTCGATGGCGACCTTGCCGTCACGCGCGTCGATGCCGACCGTGATGCAGCCGGGAAAATCGTGCGCCGCCTCGCGCACCAGCGCGGGATCGCGCACCGCCGTCGTGCCGAGGATCACCCGGTCGATGCCCTTGCCGAGCCAGGCAATGATGGTGTCGAGATCGCGAATGCCGCCGCCGAGCTGGATGGGAAGATGCACCGCCGCGAAGATCGCTTCGATCGCCTTCTCATTCACCGGTCGTCCCTCGAACGCCCCGTTCAAGTCGACCACATGCAGCCATTCGAAGCCCTGGGCCTCGAATTCGAGCGCCTGCGCGGCGGGATCGGCGTTGAATACGGTCGCCTGCTCCATCTCGCCTTGGCGCAGCCGTACGCATTGCCCGTCCTTGAGATCGATGGCCGGGAATAGGATCATGGCATCCATCTCAAGAAGTTGGCGATCAGCTCAAGCCCCAGCTTCTGGCTCTTCTCCGGGTGGAACTGGCTTCCGGCAAGATTGTCCTTGGCGACGAAAGCCGTTATCGGCCCGGCATAGTCGGTGGTCGCGACGAGCGCATCGGCGCGCGCCGGCACGAAGTGGTAGGAATGCACGAAATAGGCGTTGAGCCCCGCCTCACCGGTCGGGATGCCCTCGAACAGAGCGTGCTCGCGCGCGAGCTTGAGCGTGTTCCAGCCCATATGCGGGATCTTGAGCGCGGGATCGGCCGGCTCGATCGCCCTCACCTCGCCCTCGATCCAGCCGAGCCCCGGCGTAATCCCATGCTCCAGCCCGCGCTCGGCCAGCAATTGCAAGCCGACGCAGATGCCGAGAAACGGCTTACCCTGGCTTCGCACGCTCTCCTCGAGCGCTTCGATCATGCCGGGAATGGCGACCAGCCCCCCCTTGCAGTCAGCGAATGCGCCGACGCCCGGGAGCACGATGCGCTCAGCCGCGCGCACATCGTCCGGCCTGGAGGTGACTTTGACCGCGAGCGGCGAGCCGCTCTCCCGTGCCGCGCGCTCGAAGGCCTTGGCGGCGGAGTGCAGGTTCCCCGAACCGTAGTCGATGATGGCAACGTGCATGTCGGATCAAGCCTGCGGGAAGAGCCCGATGACCTCCTCGCCCTCTCCGCGCTGAACCGGCGGCGCCGTTTCATGCTCGCGGCGAGGCTCGGCCCCGCGCGACGGCGCCCGCGCGACATTCGCTTGCTGCGGCAGCCAGGCCGTGAAGAACGAGCGTTCGGCTTCGCTGCGGTCGCGTCCGCTCGCCACGCCCGCGAGCCGGTAGCCGCGCCGTCCAAGCGCAGCCGCCCGGAGATCGTTGGCCTCGAAGGCGAACAGCACGCCGATGGCGAAGCTCGCCCAGAACGCCAGCGTCTGGCCTTGCGTATCGGAGCCGAACACGACTTGCACGACGACATAGATGAGGCCGAGCACGATCAGCTCGATCCACATGCGGTAATAAGCGAGCCACAGCAGCGGCACGAAGAGAGCGGGCCAGGAGAAGCCCTCCTTGACGAAGGCGAGCCCCTCGGCGCGCCGCATCAGGTCGGGCGCCTCTGCCGGCGGTTCGTAGACGGAATAGACGGTCACGGCGATCTTCTTCGCATCATCTCGACTTCGTCATGCTCGGCCTCGACCCGGGCATCCATGCCGTTACGCCTCAGCAGATTGAAGCGCCATTGGAATGGCTCGCCGGGTCGAGCCCGGCGATGACCTGTTCCAATTCCTTAATGACCTAAAGCTGGCCCTTGGTCGAGGGCACGCGGGCCCCTTGGCGCTCGTCGATGGCGACGGCCTGGCGAAGCGCCCGGGCGAGCGCCTTATAGCAGGTCTCGGCGATATGGTGACTATTCTCGCCGTACAGCGTCTCGACATGCAGCGTCAGCCCGGCATGCTGGGCGAAGGCCTGGAACCACTCGCGGAACAGCTCGGTGTCCATCTCGCCGATCTTGGAACGGGTGAAATCGACCTTCCACACCAGGAACGGCCGCCCTGACACGTCGAGCGCCACGCGGGTCAGCGTCTCGTCCATTGGCAGATAGGCAAAGCCATAGCGGGCGATGCCCGTCTTATCGCCGAGCGCCTTGGCCACGGCCTGACCGAGCACTATGCCCGCATCCTCGGTCGTGTGGTGGTCGTCGATATGCAGATCGCCCTTGGCCTTGAGGGTAATGTCGATCAGCGAGTGCCGCGCCAGCTGCTCGATCATGTGGTCGAGGAAGCCGACGCCGGTCGCGACCTCGTAGGCGCCCGTGCCGTCGAGATCGACCGAGGCCGAGATCGCCGTCTCCTTGGTCTTGCGTTCGACCGTCGCCCTGCGGGCTTCGGTGTCTTTGTGCCGCTTCTGCATGGTAAGAGACTACCTTAAGGCTCTTAGCAATTCGCTTCCGAGCGCCGCCAGCTTATACGGCAGCCGACTGGAGAGTGCTATCAGAGCGTTAACGCGCCTGAGCTTGACGAACCGGCCCTAACTTCCGATATCGCGTGGCACGATGGGTTCCCCTCCCAATTCCCCCGACACTTGGCATGGCACCACGATTCTGACCGTCCGCAAGGGCGGCAAGGTAGTGATCGCCGGCGACGGCCAGGTGACCCTCGGCCAGACCATCATCAAGGGCACGGCGCGCAAGGTGCGGCGCGTTGGCTCAGGCAACGTCATCGCCGGTTTCGCCGGATCGACCGCCGACGCCTTCACCTTGTTCGAACGGCTGGAGACCAAGCTCGAGCGCTTTCCCGATCAGTTGAAGCGCGCCTGCGTCGAGCTCGCCAAGGACTGGCGCACCGACCGCTATCTCCGCCGGCTCGAAGCCATGATGATCGTCGCCGACGCCGAGGAAAGCCTGGTGCTGACCGGCACCGGCGACGTGCTGGAGCCCGACGATGCCGTGATGGGGATCGGCTCCGGCGGCTCCTATGCGCTCGCCGCCGCCCGCGCCCTGCTCGACATGGACCTCGATGCCGAGGCGATCGCGCGCAAGGCCATGTCCATTGCCGCCAAGATTTGCGTCTACACCAATGACGAGGTGGTGGTCGAAACCCTCGACGCTGCCAAATGATTGACTTGTCATTGCCCGGCTCGACCGGGCAATCCAGTACCGAGGCGCTGATTGACAACCGATGCAGGGGTTACTGGAGTCCCGCTTTCGCGGGAATGACGCGGAGTAAGTTGAGGATCAGGATTAGAAGCAAGCAATGACATCGTTTTCACCCCGCGAGATCGTCTCCGAGCTAGACCGCCACATCGTCGGCCAGCGCGACGCCAAGCGCGCGGTCGCCATCGCCTTGCGCAATCGCTGGCGCCGCCAGCAGCTCGACGAGGAGATGCGTGAGGAAGTGCTGCCCAAGAACATCCTCATGATCGGCCCGACCGGCGTCGGCAAGACCGAGATTTCGCGCCGCCTGGCCAAGCTCGCCGGCGCTCCCTTCATCAAGGTCGAGGCCACCAAATTCACCGAGGTCGGCTATGTCGGCCGCGACGTCGACCAGATCGTGCGCGATCTGTTGGAGGCCGGCATCGGCCTGGTGCGCGACGTGAAACGCAAAGAGGTCGCCGCCAAGGCGCAGCTCAACGCCGAGGAGCGGGTGATCGACGCGCTGGTCGGCTCGGGCGCCGCCGTCTCGACGCGCGAGGCCTTCCGTAAGCGGCTGCGCGGTGGCGAGCTCGACGACAAGGAGATCGAGATCCAGGTCGCCGACATGCCGTCAATGCCATCCTTCGAGATTCCCGGCATGCCCGGCAGCCAGGTCGGCATGATCAATCTCTCCGAGATGTTGGGCAAGGCGCTCGGCAACCGCACCAAGCCGCGCCGCGTCACCGTCAAGGACAGCTATGACATTCTGCTCGGCGAGGAATCCGACAAGCTGATCGACAACGACACCATCGTGCAAGAAGCGATCCGCAACGTCGAGAATAACGGCATCGTGTTTCTCGACGAGATCGACAAGATCTGCGCCCGCTCCGAGCGCGTCGGCGCCGATGTCAGCCGCGAAGGCGTGCAGCGCGATTTGTTGCCGCTGATCGAAGGCACCACCGTCGGCACTAAATATGGGCCGGTGAAGACCGACCATATTCTGTTCATCGCCTCCGGCGCGTTTCACATCGCCAAGCCCTCGGACCTTTTGCCCGAGCTCCAGGGCCGGCTGCCGATTCGCGTCGAGCTGCGCGCGCTGACCCGCGACGATTTCCGCCGCATCCTCACCGAGCCGAAGGCCTGTCTGATCAAGCAATATGTCGCGCTGATGCAGACCGAGGGCGTCGAGCTCGAATTCACCCCGGACTCCATCGAGGCGATCGCCGACATAGCGGTGGAGGTGAACACGGCGGTGGAGAATATCGGCGCGCGCCGCCTGATGACGGTGATGGAGCGCATCCTCGACAACATCTCCTTCGACGCCGGCGACCGCGCGGGCGAGAAGGTGGTGATCGACGCCGCCTATGTGCAGAAGCATATCGGCGACCTCGCCAAGAACGCCGATTTGTCGAAATTTATTCTGTAGGGAACTTCAGCCCTTCCGCAGCCGCACATAGAGCGCGCCTTCGCCGCCCAATCGCCGCGGCGCCTCCGCATAGCTCAGCACCACAGATGCGAGGTCGGGCGCAGCCAACCAATGCGGCACGGCCTGGCGCAACACGCCGCGCTCGTCCAATTCGTAAAACGGCCTGGTCGTATCCGACACCGCACCCTTGCCGGTGATGACCAGCACATGCCGGTAGCCCTTGCCTTGCGCCGATTTTAGAAAGCGCCGCAGCGCCACGTGCGCTTCGCGTTGGCGCATGCCGTGCAGATCGAGCCGCGCCTCGACCGGTAGCTTGCCGCGTTCGAGCTGCCGCGCCGTCTGCCGATTCAACGTTTCGCCCCGCGCGGCCGGAGCGGGTTTCGCCACCGGCTTCGGCGCGGGTTTGACTGGAGGTGGCGGAGTGTCCGTGGCCGGTGGCTTGGCGCGCGGTTTCGGCGCTTCGACCGCCGGCGCAACCCGGCCCTTTCCCAGCGGCCGGGCGCTGCGCGCCACGCGCGCCCAAAGCTCGGCGTCGGTCTCCATGTCGGCATCGCGCTTGCCCATGCGGCAAGCATAGCGCAAGCCGGCTTAACGGTTGGGAAGCAAGATATAGAAGCGCGCCGGCTTCTTGGTCGTGCCGGCGATAGCGCCCGCGTCCGCGCCACTGCCGAAATAGATGTCCCCGCGCTGCGGCCCTTTGATCGCCGATCCGACATCTTGCGCAATCATCAGCCGGCGCAACGGCGCCCCTTCGACCGCAAGCTCCGGCGCCGCGACGAACACCGGCGTCCCCAGTCTATGATAGGCGGCATCGACGGCGAGGCTGCGCCCTGGCGTCAGCGGCACGCCCTGCGCGCCGACCGGCCCCGCGCCCGCTTCGGCCTGGGGCAATTCGCGGAAGAACACGTACGAACTCGTTCTCGCGCATCAGCGCCCGGCCACGCTTCGGGTCCGCCCGCAGCCAGCTCTTCAGCCCTTCCATCGTCAGCGGACCTTTCTCGCCGCGCGCGGCGAGACGCTTGCCGATCGAAGTATAGGAATGCCCATTCTTCGCCGCATAGCCGAGCCGCACCCATGACCCGTCGGTCAGATGCACGCGGCCGGAGCCTTGCACCTGCATGAAGAACAGCTCGACCGGATCGTCGAGATAGAGCAGCTCTAACCCCCTGCCCCGAAGTGCGCCGCTCTCGATCTCCGCGCGGGTGTAGTACGGCACCAGGTGCTCGCCGTCCTGCCGCATCACGCTTCGGCTGTCGTTGTAAAGCGCACGCAACAGATCCGGTTTCACCTGAACCAAATCGTCCGGGCGGGCATAGACCGGAACCTGAAACTTGCCACTCCGTTTGCGCGAGCCATTCAATTCGGGCTCGTAATAGCCGGTCACGAGGCCAGGCGGCACGCCTTCGACGCGGTTCGGAATGTAGTGAGTCTCGAAGAAACGCCGCGCGGCATCGCGTCCGGGCTTATCCCCAAGGGCCAGCGCATCCTTGCAAGCCGGCTCGCCGCGCGCCGATTTCTTACCGCAGGACTTGAGCAGCGCGGCAAAGGCCGCCGCGTGATCGTCCGCGGCCCAGCCCTCGATTTCGGCGAAGCTGACCGGCGTAAGGCTGATCTGAGTGTCCACCCCGCACCTCCAAACAAGGAGGGCCATCGCGACCCCGATTGCCGCAACCGGCAACAACCACTTTGACAGATTCGGGCTAATTGGCGGCTTCGGTGGCGACCAGTTTCCAGTTCGGATTTTTCGAGCCGACTTCGCGCGTGAAGGTCCAGATGTCGGTGACCTCGCGCACCTTCTTGGGGTCGCCCTCGATCACCTCGCCATCGGCGTCGCGTGTCACCGAGATCAGCTCGCTGACGAACTTCACCGTGACATAGGCGGTGCGGTTCTTGACCTCGGCCTCGATGATGTCCGCCTTGTCGATGCCGACCAGAACTCGACAGCACCTTCTCGCCGCGCGTGTCTCGCTCGCGGATGGCGCGCTCGAAGCCCTCGAATACATCCGCGCCAAGCAACTGCTCGAGCGTCGCCACGTCGCCTTCGGCAAACGCCATGACGATCGCCTCATAGGCCATCTTGGCGCCGTCGAGAAACTGCGCCGGGTCGAAACCCGGGTCCGCGCGCATCAGGCCGGTCAGCGATTGGCCGAGCGGGCTGTCCTTGGTGGCGTAGCGGCCAAGCCGCGTCTCGATGTCCTCCATCGACGGCCCGGAGGCCTCGACCGGCGCGCGTGCCGAACGGCCGCGCGGCAGCGCCACCACCGGCTCATTCGCCTCAGGCGCGCCGGCGCGCTTGGCGTCGGGCGTGGTGTAGGGGTCGTAAGGCGGGCGTTCACTGCCCGTGCGCCGTCCGAGCACATTGCGCAGCCGGATGAAGATGACCACCGCGAGCACTAGAAACAGCAATGTGTAGATGTCGAAAGCTTCACTCATGCTCTGCCAAGACCCGCGTTCATGGAGGGGCCGCGGTCATGCGGAATTCTCTAAGCGGGGATATGGTGTACCCCGAGAGATTTGCTAGCGGGAGCCCAAAAACTCGCGCGTGGCAAGGATATCTCACCCCTGCCGCGCTTGAAGCTTAGGGCATTCGTAGCCTCCAAGCCAACTGTAAACGCCTTTGCGCTTAATTCGTTCTTGCCGCAGCAACCGGGAAAGCCGCCTAACGCGGAATTTGCGGCGGTCGTCGCTCCCGTGCTAGCCAGCACGCTGGAAGGTTGGAACCCGAGATGGCGAAAAAGAAGGCTGAAGGCGAAACCCAAAAGACCAACGGCGACGGCCCCTCCGAGGCGCCGCCGCAAGTGCCGGAAAGCTCGCCGCGTGGCGCCAAGCAGCCCCAGCTCACCGTGCTTGCCCAATACATCAAGGACCTCTCCTTCGAGAGCCCGAGCGCGCCGCAATCGCTCCAGGGCCCGGGGCAGAACCCGCAGCTCAAGGTCAGCGTCAACGTCAATGCCGGTGGGCGCGGCGACGACGCCTACGAAGTCGCACTCCAGCTCGAGGTGCATGCCAAGAGCGACCAGGGCGTCATCTACAATGTCGAGCTGGTCTATGGCGGACTGTTCCGGCTGACCGGGGTTCCGCAAAATCTCCTCCAGCCGGTGCTGTTCGTCGATTGCCCGACGCTGCTCTTCCCCTTCTTGCGCCGCGTGCTTGCCGACGTGATCCGCGATGGGGGATTCCCGCCGCTGATGCTCGACCCAATCGATTTCGGCCGACTCTACACGCAGAACCTCGCGCAAGGCCAAGCCGGCCAGCAAGCCAAGAACTAATAGCGGAGCCAGAGCGCCCCGGCGCCGAGCGTCGCCACGAAAGCGCGATGGGCCTCGATCTCCGCCGCCGACAGCCGCGGCGCCAACGGTCGCGGCCGCGGCTGGATCGCCTCGCCACCGCCGCCAAGCAGCGCCGCCTGCGCCCCGTTGAGGGCAAAATCGAGCCGCGCCTGATGCCCGCCCACTAGCTCTACATAGACGGCGGCGAGCAGCCGGCAATCGAGCAGCGCGCCATGCTTCTCGCGCTCGGACAGATCGACGCCGTAGCGCTTGCACAGCGCATCGAGACTGCACGGCGCACCTGGATGCCGCCGCCGCGCCAGCGCCAGCGTATCCACCACGCCCTCCCATTTGAGCAGCGGCCGCTCGGCCCTTTCAAGCTCGGCGTTGAGGAAGGCGAAATCGAACGCCGCGTTGTGCGCCACCAGCACCGCGCCCTCGAGGAAGGCCAGCATGTCGTCGGCGAGCTCGGCGAAGCGCGGCTTGTCGCGCAGGAACTCGGTGGACAGCCCGTGGACCTCGAACGCCTGGTAGGGCACCTCGCGCTCGGGGTTCAGATGGTAATGCCACACGCGTCCCGACGGGATGCAATTGACCAGCTCGACGCAGCCGATCTCGACCACGCGATGGCCATCGAACGGGTCAAGCCCCGTCGTCTCCGTATCGAGCACGATCTCGCGCACGCTACTTGTCCCCTTGTTGTCATTGCCGGCTCGACCGGGCAATCCAGTCACCCAGGCCTCAGCCGATTACGAAAGTCGGTGGTTACTGGATCACCCGCTTGCGCGGGTGATGACGCGAATTCTTGGATTGATCCTACTTCAACTGGCGCAGTCGCTGCATCACGCGCCCCCGGTGATGTTGCAGCGATTCGATAAGTTTATCGAGCATCGCCTGCATGTCTTCGCGGCTCGTGCCGCTGTCCACAACGTAGTCGGCGCGCGCGCGCCGTTCGGCGTCAGGAAGCTGGCGTGCGCGCAAATGCTCGAGCTTGTCCACCGTCATGTCGGGCCGGGCCAGCACGCGGTCCCGCTGCACCTGCGCCGGCGCCGTCACCACGATCGTTACGTCAACGCGGCTCTCGGCGCCGGTCTCGAACAAAAGCGGAATCTCCAGCACCGCAAGCTTGGCACCCGCATCCTCCTGCGCGATCAGGAAATCGATCTCGGCCGCCACCACCATGGGATGCACGATGGCCTCGAGTTGCTTGAGCCGCGCTTGCGAGCCCGCCAATTTTTCGCTGAGCAATTTGCGATCGACCTTGCCGCCGCGCGTGACGCCGGGAAAGGCCGCCTCGATCGGCCCGACCGCGGGGCCTTCATACAGGCCATGCACGCAGGCGTCGGCGTCGAACACGGGCACCCCCCGTCGCACGAAGTGCTCGGCCGCCGTCGACTTCCCCATGCCGATGCCGCCGGTGAGACCGATGACCAGCATCATGCCACCCCGAGCGAAGCGGCGATGTGAACCTTGAGCGCCGGGGTGACGTCGGGGCGCACGCCAAACCAGCGCTCGAAGCCCGGGACCGCCTGGTGCAGCAGCATGCCAAGTCCGTCGACCACCCGGTTGCCCCTGGCGCGCCCGTTCGCAAGCAACGGCGTTTCGAGCGGGCTATAGACAATATCGGCGACCACCGAGTCGGTCGGCAGCGTCGCCAGATCGATCTCCAGCGGCTCCTTGCCGGTCATCCCCAAGCTGGTGGCGTTGACCAGCAGACCGCAGGCGGACAGCGCCCGGTTGCGGTCCGTCCAATCGATCGCCTCGATCGCGGGACCGAAGGCTTGCGCCAGCCTTTCGGCACGATCACGGGTGCGGTTGGCGAGCAAGATGCGCGTGACGCCATCAGCCAGCAGGCCGTGCAGGATCGCCCGGGCCGCGCCGCCCGCGCCAAGCACCAGCACCGGCCGGCGACCCTCGTTCCAAGGAGGCGCCTGTTCGTTCAGATTGGTTATGAAGCCATAGGCGTCGGTATTGCTGGCGCAGAGCCGCCCTGCCTGGTCGAGCCACAGCGTGTTGGCGGCGCCGATCGCGCGCGCGGCCTCGTCGGCCACCGCGGCGAGCCGTAAAGCAGCCTCCTTGTGCGGCAGCGTGACATTGGCACCCACAAAGCCTTGCGCGCCGAGCGAGCCCAGGAACTGCGCCAGCGCCTCGGGCCGCACCGCCTCTTTCTCATAGGCGCCGTCAATACCGTATTGCTTCAACCAATAGCGATGGATCAGCGGTGAGCGGGAATGCTCGACCGGCCAGCCGATGACGCAAGCGCGCCGCATGGATCAGCCTTCGATAACGCCCTCGCGCCGGAGCGTATCGAGGAGCGGGATGAGAGGGAGCCCGAGAATGGAGAAATAATCGCCGTCGAGCTTCTCGAACAGCTGCACACCGAGCGATTCAAGCTGATAGGCCCCGACCGAGCTTAACACCTCTTCTCCGGCGGCGGCGAGGTAGCGACCGATGAACTCGGGCGAGAGCTTGCGCATGGTCAGTGACGCGATCGTCGTCTCCGCCCAGATGGTCGCGCCATTGGTCGCGATCGCCACCGCGGTATGGAGCGTATGCGTCTTGCCGCTGAGATCGAGCAATTGCCGGCGCGCCGCCTCCATGCTGTCGGGCTTGGAGAAAATCGTGTCGCCCAGCGCAAGCACCTGGTCGCCGCCGATCACATAGGCCGGTTGGGCGAGATCGCTGACCGCTTCGGCTTTGGCCCGCGCCAGCAGCTCGGCCACGTCATGCGGACCGAGCGACCCCTCCCCGCTGACCGCCTGGCGCATCACCGCCTCATCGAGTCCCGGCGGCTCGACGGTGAAGGCGAGGCCCGCCGCTTCGAGGATGCGCGCGCGCGACTTGCTGCCCGAGGCGAGGATCAAAGGCGGCCGGCCCGATTGCAGGAAGCTGCTCATGCCTCCAGCACCGGCGCTTCACGGTCGTGATAGAGGCGGATGATCCCCGCCGCAGTCTCTTCGATCGAACGGCGCGTCACGTCGATAATGGGCCAGCCATGCCGCGCGCAAAGCGCCCGCGTCTGGGCGATCTCCGCAGCAATCGTCTCCCGGTCGACATAGTCTTCGAGGTGGTGATGCGCGTGCTCGATCACGCGGTTCTGACGCACCTGGGCGATGCGGTCGGCGCTCGCCACCAGTCCGACCACGAAGGCGCTGCCCGGCGTTTCCAATTGCGGCGGCAACTGGCCGCCCGGCACCAGCGGGAAATTGGCGGTCTTGAAGCCGCGATTGGCGAGATAGATCGAGGTCGGCGTCTTGGAGGTGCGGCTGATGCCGACCAGCACGATATCGGCCTCGCTGAGATTCTCCGGCAAATGCCCGTCGTCGTGCAGCATGGTGAAGTTCAGCGCCTCGATCCGCCGGAAATAATCGGCGTCGAGCACATGCTGCCCGGCGATGGTCGGGGTCGACGGCGTGCCGAGATAGGACTCGAACACTTGCAGGATCGGCTTCAACGCCGGCACGCAAGGGATATTGAGCCGCTTGCACGACTTCTCCAGCTCATCCGCCAACTCGCGGTTGAACAGCGTGTAGAGCACGATGCCGGGCGCGGCCTCGACATCCTTCACCACCCGCTCGAGCTCGCGGCGGCTCCGCACCAGCGGGTGCAGATGCTCGATCGCGCGCACTTGGGCGTATTGCACCCGCACGGCCTTGGCGATCGTGATCAGCGTTTCGCCGGTCGCGTCGGAGATCATGTGCAGGTGGAAACTTCGCGGGATATCCATGGCAATCCCTCTGGATAACCTCGATGAGTTAAGGGAGCAACTACGCCGCTCACCCGTCCTCTCCCTCCGGCCGGCTGGCAATAGGCGTAACTTCTGCACAGATTCGCAGATGTCGAAAAAATGACGGCCGGCGCGCGGATGCTCACAATACCCTGCGCGGTCCCCAGGGCCATCCGCCACTCCTCCACAGGAGGTTCAGCCCGGCGTCGATCGCCTATGTCAGCCTGAGCCGCTTGCCGGGCTTGGCTTGCTTGCGCCGCACAACGGAGTTAGCCACAGCCCAGATCCCAGCCCCGCTCCCATCGACAGCATGCGCTTGTGCGTTCTGTAGACAGGCTGGTGACGACGCTGAATGTCCGCTATTCACGACATAACAGTAACAGTAGAAACCTAGAGAGAATCTCTCTTCTAGTATTTAGAGAGAGCCGATATTGCGTACCCCCCCTCTGGACAGTTCGTTCCTCAAGACGCTTTCCGGCGAAGCCAACAGCCCACCGCCAATCTGGCTGATGCGCCAGGCTGGGCGCTATCTGCCGGAATATCGGGAGCTGAGGAGCAAGGTCGCCTCGTTCCTCGATCTGTGCCGCACTCCTGAGCTCGCAGCCGAAGTAACGCTGCAACCGCTGCGACGGTTCGATTTTGATGCGGCGATCGTGTTTTCCGACATTCTCATCATCCCTTACGCGCTCGGGCAGAAGGTCGAGTTTGTCGAAGGCGAAGGTCCCAAGCTCGAGCCGGTGAGCGATGGCAACGCGATTGCCGCGTTGGAAAAGTCTAACCCAGACAATGCGTTAGCACCGGTCTACGAGACCATCGAGCGGGTGGTGGCAGAACTCCCTAAGGGTGTGCCGCTGATCGGCTTTTGCGGCGCGCCTTGGACGGTTGCGACCTACATGGTCGAAGGCGGCGGCAGCAAGGAGCAGGCCTCGGCACGTCTATTCGCCTATCGTGACCTCTGCGAGCTTCCAGCGCCTCATCGACCTGCTGGTCGAAAGCTCGGCCGAGTATCTGGTGCACCAGGTCAAGGCCGGTGCGCGGGCGCTACAGATTTTCGATAGCTGGGCGGGAAGCCTGCCCGAGGATGAATTCGAGCGCTGGTGCATCGCCCCGACCAAGCGCCTGGTCGAGCGGGTCAAGGCGCAACTGCCCGAGATTCCCATCATCGGCTTTCCGCGCGGCGCCGGCGTGCTGGCCGAACGCTACGTGCGGGAGACGGGCATCGATGCGATCGGTTGCGATACCAGCATGCCGGTTGGGTGGATGCGGCGATTGCAGGAGCATCTCCCGGTGCAAGGCAATCTCGATCCGCTGCTGCTGGTGGCCGGTGGGCCCGCGCTCGACGCCCGCGTCCGCGCGCTGCTGGAGATCCTTGGCCAACAACCCTTCATCTTCAATCTCGGCCATGGCATTCTGCCCGAGACACCGATTGCGCATGTCACCCGGCTATTGGACCTGGTGAAAGGGCGCGCCTCCTAGCCCAACCCCTGGCCCTCTCGATGCTGCTTGCCTATATCAAGGCCTTCCACGTCATCGCCATCATCGCCTGGATGGCCGGCCTGCTCTATCTGCCGCGGCTATTCGTCTATCACGCAGGCAGCAAGCCCGGCTCCGAGCAGTCCGAGACCTTCAAGGTGATGGAGCGGCGGTTGCTCCGCTACATCACCACGCCGGCAATGCTGGCGAGCTGGGCGTTTGGGCTGATCCTGGCCTTTTCCGGGGCGATCGACTGGTCGCGCGACGGCTGGTTTCACGCCAAGCTGGTCCTGGTGATCGCGCTCTCGGCCTTTTCCGGTCTGCTGGCGAAATGGACCAAGGACTTCGCCTTGGATCGCAATACCCGCTCGGCGCGTTTCTACCGGATTGCCAACGAAATCCCGACGCTGCTGATGATCGGCATCGTGATTTTGGTGATCGTCCGGCCCTTTTAAAGGGCTTTCCAAGCCTATTCCTACCGCCTTCGGGGTCTGCTATAGATGAGTCGCATCCAATTCGGGACGCTGTCGCGGCCCGGCCTTTCCCACCAAAAGATCGGGTCACCCGGACTGGAGCAGGCGCGCTCGTTCGCCTTCCCGCCGAGGCGTCTCCTACCCCCTTCCCCTGAAATCCGCGCGCTCACCCGCCCGGAATTCGAAACACCAAAGTCACCATTCCCATTTTTGGAGTAGCAGCGTGCAAGAAATGAAGCTGCAAGATTTGAAGACCAAATCGCCGACGGAGCTGTTGAGCTTCGCCGAGGAGGTCGCGGTCGAGAACGCGAGCGCCATGCGCAAGCAGGAGCTCATGTTCGCGATTCTGAAACAACTCGCGGCGCGCGATGTCGAGATCACCGGCACCGGCGTCGTCGAGGTGCTGCAGGACGGCTTCGGCTTCCTGCGCTCCCCCGATTCCAACTATCTCGCCGGTCCCGACGATATCTACGTCTCGCCCTCGCAGATTAGGCGCTTCGGTCTCAGGACCGGCGACACCGTCGAAGGCCAGATCCGGAGCCCGAAGGACGGCGAGCGCTATTTCGCCCTGCTCAAGGTCAACACCATCAATTTCGAGGACCCCGAGAAGCAGCGCCACAAGATCCATTTCGACAATCTGACGCCGCTCTATCCCGACGAGTGGCTGGAGATGGAAACCCAGGACCCCACCCGCAAGGACAACACCGGCCGTGTGATCGACATCGTGTCGCCGATCGGCAAGGGCCAGCGCGGCCTGATCGTGGCGCAGCCGCGCACCGGCAAGACTGTGATCCTGCAGAACATCGCCCACGCCGTCACCGCCAACCATCCCGAGTGCTATCTGATCGTGCTCTTGATCGACGAGCGGCCCGAAGAGGTGACCGACATGCAGCGCTCGGTGAAGGGCGAGGTGATCTCCTCCACCTTCGACGAGCCGGCCTCGCGCCACGTGCAGGTCGCCGAGATGGTGATCGAGAAGGCCAAGCGCCTGGTCGAGCACAAGCGCGACGTGGTGATCCTGCTCGATTCCATCACCCGGCTCGGCCGCGCCTACAACACCGTGGTGCCGTCGTCCGGCAAGGTGCTGACCGGCGGCGTCGACGCCAACGCGCTTGCAGCGGCCGAAGCGCTTCTTCGGCGCCGCGCGCAATATCGAGGAAGGCGGCTCGCTGACCATCATCGCCACCGCGCTGATCGATACCGGCAGCCGCATGGACGAAGTGATCTTCGAAGAGTTCAAGGGCACCGGTAACTCGGAGCTCGTGCTCGACCGCAAGGTCGCCGACAAGCGCGTGTTCCCCGCCATCGACATCGCACGCTCCGGCACGCGCAAAGAGGAGCTGCTGGTCCCGCCCGATCAGCTCAAGAAGATGTATGTGCTGCGCCGCATCCTCAATCCGATGGGGACGATGGACGCCATCGAGTTCCTGCTCGACAAGCTGAAGCAGACCAAGACCAACTCGCGACTTCTTCGAACTCGATGAATACCTAGCCGCCGGCGGCCCGCCAGCCCGGGCTTGTCCCGGCCATCCAATGCGGACTATCAACCATTCTGACACTCAGCGGCTCGATCCCGCGCGCCACCAGCGACCTCGCGCTCGCGGGATGATCAACGTCCCCGCACTGGCAAACCGAGTGGCTGGACCGCTAGAATAGTGGTTCGCGAGACAATTCCTCCGCCAGGAAGGGCGAATGAGAATGAGCGAGGGAGACGACCCGATTACAGCTGCCGCGAGGGAGCTTGCCAAGCAGCTTCCGGTGAAGAGGGTCTATAAGGAAGGCCTTTCCCCGGCAGTTCGGGAGATCGGAGGCACGCTTGCCGACGTGATGAAGGTGTTGCGGCTTGCACTAGCACCCGTGCAGGCTCTTGCAGCACTCCAGGATCGCTACAAGCGATTTCTTGATCAGTCGGTTAGGCGAGTCCCCGAGGACAGGCGAATTGCGCCACCGCCACAAATACTTGGCCCAGTGCTTGAGGGAATACGATACGAGCCAGAAGGTACGCCTATCGACGAAATGTTTTCCGAGCTTCTAAGCAAGTCTATGGATCGGGAGAGCCTGAATCAGGCCCATCCCGCTTACCCGATCCTAATCAGGCAGTTGTCGCCCGATGAGGCTAAAATCCTAAAGCTACTTAGGAGCCGCACCTATAAGCACGTGTTTACGCGAAACTATGACCGTGATCGGAACCTGTTCATTGGACCGCAGAAAATCGAGCTTGATGAGTTCCCCCGCGACGAGATCACGTTTCCGGAAAACATTGGTTTTTACATTGACCATCTGCACGAGCTGGGCCTTGGAGGGATCTACCAGGTCGGCAATCAGGAGGCGCTGCGTGATAGCGATGGGAGCCAAACCGCGGTCCGCGTAAATTCCGAATACCGCCTAACTGACTTCGGCGCTCAATTCGTTAAGGCCTGTACGGGAGATTAGGCCGCATACGTTTTCCGAGGCTCGATTGCCTTAATTATTGGTGCCGTGACCTTTGCACGGTATAGTTGAGGGCAGTCATGCGCGAGCACGTCAGTACAAATCGGGAGGGACCCATCATGCTTAAGACCATCCTGTTGGCCGCCACGCTCACCACGTCAATTCCGGCGCTAGCGCAGCAGGCGGAACCTACAGGTCAGCAACCTGAAACGGGGTCTTCCGACGAAAATAGACTGCTCATGAAAATCGAGCGAACCGAGGGTCCTACGGCATCAACTGAGTGCAACAATGTTCCGAAGACCTTGTGGTTGTGGCTAAACAAACACAAGGAATACAAGGTGCTCTATCGCGAAGCGTTAGGAGAGGGAGTGGTCGTTCAATTGCCTGATGGCAACGGCCCATACGATGTTCCCCGAATTTACACGAGGGTCTCCATGCCCACGCTCGGTGGGCTCACTGCCCTAGGCGAGAATACATGCAATAACGCGAGTTTTTGCAAAGCGTCGGTGGACTTTGGGGGGACTGTTTTTGGGGACTTTACGTGCACGTGGTACGCTGAATTTCAGCATCCCTGCTACAACAATGGGCAGCCAATTTCCGCCTCAGCGACCTGGTGACAATTCGCCGGTTTCGGCTCTGGGCTGCGGCGCGTAGACTTCCAACTGCGGGCTCTACTCGTAGCGGCTAGGAATTGTCGTCAGCTTCCCGAATAGTGGCTCCTTTCCTAGCAGAGTTGCCTGTGCAGAAGCACTACGCCCGCATGGCACTTTGCCGGGCGGTCTTCGCTGTCTCGACCAGCGCCGCAGCATCCGTCACCGGCAATGAGCATTGCGGCCCGATGCAGACATAGGCCGTGGGCTTGCCGTCGATCGCGGTCTTGCCATGCGCCGGCGATGATGCCGGCAACGTCTCCCCTGCCCCCACCTCCTGCACCACGGCATTCGGCAGCGACACATCCCTGAGCGCGCGGCGCAGCTCGCGCGCGCTTCCACCCTCGGGCACGATCAGCACGATCTGCGTCGGCGCCATCGCGTCGAGCGAGGCCGCCAGCAGCCCCGCATGCGCCAGCACGTTGGCGGCCATCGTCCCGGCGAAGCCGCGCAGGATCGCATCGGCGCGCTCGGCGTAGCGCTCCTCGCCGGTCCACAGATAGAGCGCGACCAGGTTCGACACCATCGTGCCGTTGGCGTTCGGCGTGGCCTCGTCCTGGCCGCTGAACGGCCGCACGATGAGATCCGCGGTGTCGTCGGCGGTGAAATAATAGCCGCCGAGATTCTCAGACCAGTAATGCTGGTCGAGCACATCCGCCCACGCTTTCGCGCGATCGATATAGCCCGGTTTGCCGGTGACGTTGGCGAGCGCCAGAGCCGCCTTGATCATGTTGGCGTAGTCGTTGGCCGTGGCCGGCGACTTCGCTTCACCGTTGCGATAGGCGTGCAGCAGTCGCCCCGTTGCAGTCATCCGTGTACAGACGAAGTTGAAGGCGCGCTCAGCGGCGTCCAGCCAATCCGCGCGCTCGAACGCGTCCGCGGCGTTGGCGAGCGCGGCGATCATCAGCCCGTTCCAGTCGGCGAGCACCTTGTCGTCGAAGCCAGGACGAATGCGAGAGCCACGCCGTTCGAGCAGCGTGGCGCGCATCGCGGCGAGTCGCGACTCGGTCTCGGCGTCGCGCAATTCGACCGAGCCGAGCCGGTTGAGAATGTTGTGGCCTTCGAAATTGCCTTCGCGCGTCACGCCATAAACTTCGGCGAACAGTTTCGCGTCGGCAGCGCCAAGCGCGTCTTCGATCTCGGCGAGCGACCACACATAGAACTTGCCCTCCTCACCCTCGCTGTCGGCATCGAGCGATGACGCGAAGCCGCCGCTTTGGGGACTAGTCGCCTCGACCGTCATCTCGCGCAGCAACCAGCCGATCGTCTCTTCGACGCGCTGCGCGTAGAGCGGCGATTTTTTCTCCCGCCAGGCTTGCGTCATCATCTCGACCAGCTGCGCGTTGTCGTAGAGCATCTTCTCGAAATGCGGCACCAGCCATTGCTCGTCGACGCTGTAGCGGGCGAAGCCGCCGCCGAGATGATCGTAGATGCCGCCTTGGGCGATCTGGGTGAGTGTGAGGTCGACCGCCTCGAGCGGATGCGGCAGCCCGAAGCGCAAGCCGGCACGCCACAAGAGACCGAAGAATTGCGGCTGGGGAAATTTCGGCGCGCCCCTGATGCCGCCATGCATCGGATCGACCGCCTGCACCAGACGCGGCGCCAGCTCGGCGAGCATCGCTTCGGGCGGCGGCGCGCCTGCATCGTGCCGGCGCTGCGGCTTGAGCCGGTCTTTCAGCGCGTCGGCGTTCTGCCGCACCTTGTCCTGCTCGTCGCGATAGATGCGCGCGACTTCATTCAGTACACGGACGAATGACGGCCGGCCGTAGCGCTCCTCCTTGGGGAAATAGGTGCCGCCCCAGAACGGCTCGGCGTCGGAGGTGAGGAACATGGTGAGCGGCCAGCCCCCCTGCTCGCCGAGCTCATGCAGCGCGCCCATATAGATCGCATCGACATCGGGCCGCTCCTCGCGGTCGACCTTGATGTTGACGAATAGCTCGTTCATCACGCGGGCGGTCGCCTCGTCCTCGAAGCTCTCATGCGCCATCACGTGGCACCAATGGCAGGCCGCGTAGCCGACCGAGAGCAGGATCGGCTTGCCGGTCGCCTTGGCCTCGGCGAGGGCCGCCGGGCCCCAGGCGCGCCAATGCACGGGGTTGTCCTTGTGCTGGAGCAGATAGGGGCTCGTCTCCTGCGACAGCCGGTTACCTTCGATCCGCTCCTGCATGGCCCTTCCTTCGGTTGCGCCCTAGGATAACGCAATGGCCGGCAAGATCGTCCCCCCAAACGACACCATCGTTGCGCTGGCGAGCGGGCCTGGGCTGGCGGCCGTGGCCGTCATCCGGGTTTCGGGGCCGCGCACGCGCGACGCGCTCGAGGCGTTGTGCGGTGGCGTGCCCCCTCCCCGTCACGCGGCCTTGCGCGACATCGGTGCTGGCGGCGCTAAGCTCGATCGCGGTCTGGTGCTGTGGTTCCCGGGGCCTTCGAGCTTCACCGGCGAGGACATGGCCGAACTCCAGCTGCATGGCAGCCGCGCCGTGATCCGGGCCGTGCTCGATGCGCTCATCGCCCGGCCCGGCATCCGCCTTGCCGAGCCCGGCGAGTTCGCGCGCCGCGCGTTCGAGAACGGCAAGCTCGATCTCACCGAGGTCGAAGGTCTCGCCGATCTGGTCAATGCCGAGACCGAGGCGCAGCGGCGTCAGGCGCTGGCGCAGTCGGAAGGCTCGCTGCGCAATCTCTACGAGGGCTGGCGCGCCGAGTTGCTGCAAGCGCAGGCGCTGATGGAAGCCGGGCTCGACTTCGCCGATGAAGGCGATGTGGCAATCGACGTCTCGGCCAAGGCCGGCGCCCTCGTCGAACCCTTACGGGCCTCGATCGCGCGTCATCTCGCCGATCATCGCGGCGAGCGTTTGCGCGATGGCTTCCGCATCGTCATCGCCGGACCGCCGAATGCCGGCAAGTCGTCGCTGCTGAATGCGCTCGCCAAGCGCGACGTGGCGATCGTGTCGGAGGAGGCGGGCACCACGCGCGATGTCATCGAGGTGCATCTCGATCTTGGCGGCGTCCCGGTGATCCTGGTGGATACCGCGGGGATACGCGAGGCGCAGGGCAAGATCGAAGCCGAGGGGATCGAGCGCGCATTGGCGCGGGTCGAGGACGCCGATCTCGTGCTGTGGCTGGTCGATGCGACCGCGCCGGTCTGGACCGCGCCGCCGGACATCGATGCGCGGAGATGCGCGGCAATGAGCGGCGTTGGAACGCAAATTTGCATCGTGAACAAGATCGATGCGGCGCGCGTGCAGGGGTCTCGTGGCGGTTCGGAGCGTATCGAGATTTCGGCCAAGACGGGCGAGGGGCTCGACCGGCTGATCGCAGTGTTGCAGGCGAGGGCGGCCGACCTGGCTGAGGCGAACGCAGCCTCACCGCTGATGACCAGAGCCCGCCATCGGGTCGAACTCGAAGGGGCGGAGGCTGCTCTCCAGCGCTTCGCCGGGTCCGCACTCGTCCCAGAGCTGAAGGCTGAGGAGCTGCGCCTCGCCGCCCGCCACCTAAGTCGGCTCACAGGCCGCATCGATGTCGAGGAGGTGCTCGGCGCCATCTTCGCCGAGTTCTGCATCGGCAAGTAGGGCAGGGCGGTCCTGAGTGATTCACGTGAAACAATGGACGCCAGCAGGCGAACCCATTACCTACCGCGCATGAGCAAGGGCTTCGATGTCATCGTCATTGGCGGCGGCCATGCGGGCTGCGAGGCGGCGGCCGCGGCGGCGCGCATGGGCGCGCGCGTGGCCCTGGTCACCCATCGCTTCGCCACCATCGGCGAAATGTCCTGTAACCCCGCCATTGGCGGCCTGGGGAAGGGGCATCTAGTCCGCGAGATCGACGCGCTCGACGGCCTGATGGGCCGCGTCACCGACGTCGCCGGCATCCAGTTCAGGGTGCTCAATCGCAGCAAGGGCCCGGCCGTCCAGGGCCCGCGCGCCCAGGCCGACCGCAAGCTCTACCGAAGGGCCATGCAGGAGGCGATCCTGGCCACGCCGGGGCTCGAAGTGATCGAGGCCGCGGTCGAGGATCTCAGCGTCGAGCGCCGTATGGTTAACGGCGCGTTAACGGATATGGTTAACGGCGTGCTCACCGCCGAGGGGCGCCATATTCTGGCTGGCGCCGTCGTGCTCACCACCGGCACTTTCCTGCGCGGGCTGATCCATATCGGCGAGCGCAAGATCCCGGCTGGCCGCATCGACGAAGCCCCAGCTCTTGGCCTCTCTACCCGGCTCTATGGTCTGGGGCTGCGCATGGGCCGTCTCAAGACCGGCACCCCGCCCCGCCTCGATGGCCGCACCATCGCCTGGGACGGCCTCCAGGTGCAGCATGGCGACCACCCGCCGCGGCCGTTCTCGTTCCTGAGCGAGACCATCACCACGCCGCAGATCGCCTGCCACATCACTCACACCAGCGAAGCGACCCACGCCATCATCGCCACCAATCTCGACCGCGCGCCGATGTACTCCGGCGCCATCGAGAGCGTCGGCCCGCGCTATTGCCCCTCGATCGAAGACAAGGTCGTCCGCTTCAAGGAGCGCGGCAGCCACCAGATCTTTCTCGAGCCGGAAGGCCTCGACGACGACACCGTCTATCCGAACGGCATCTCGACCTCGCTGCCTGAGGACGTGCAGCACGCCTTCCTCAAGACCATTCCGGGGCTCGAGACCGCGCGGGTCATTCGGCCTGGATATGCCATCGAGTACGACTACGTCGATCCGCGCGAGCTGACCTCGGGGCTCGAGACCAAGGCGGTCGCGCGTCTGTTCCTGGCCGGTCAGATCAACGGCACGACCGGGTACGAGGAGGCGGCGGGGCAGGGGCTCGTCGCCGGGATCAATGCCGCGCTGGTGGCGTCGGGCTCCACGCGCCGCTTCGGCGTCACTCGCGCCGACGGCTATCTCGGCGTGATGATCGACGACCTGGTGACGCGCGGCGTGACCGAGCCTTATCGCATGTTCACCAGCCGCGCCGAGTACCGCCTCACGCTTCGCGCCGACAATGCCGATCGGCGCCTCACCCCACTGGGCATCGACGTCGGCTGCGTCGGCGCCGCGCGCAGCGCGGCCTTCGCCGCGAAGTCGGAGCGACTGGACGAGGGGGCGGCTCTGCTGCGCAGCCTGGCGCTCACGCCGGACCAGGCCGCCAAGCATGGCCTCACCATCAATCGCGACGGGCGCAGGCGAAGCGCCTTCGAGCTGCTGTCCTATCCCGATGTCGATGTCGCGCGGCTCGCATCGATCTGGCCCGAGATCGACAGGCTCGATGCAGGCATCGCCGAGCAGCTCGCGGTCGATGCGCGCTATGCAGTCTACGTCAAGCGGCAGGAGCTCGACATCGCCTCCTTCCGCAAGGAGGAGTTGATCACCATCCCTGATAGCTTCGGCTACGACGCGCTCCCAGGTCTTTCGGCCGAGCTCCGCCAGAAGCTCGAGCGCCATCGCCCGGCAAGTCTCGGCCAAGCGGCGCGACTCGACGGCATGACGCCGGCCGCGCTCATGCTGCTACTGGCTCATTTGAAAAAGGGCGTCTCGGCCAAGAGCGCCTGAGCCGGAGAAGGCGAGGGGAGATGCCCGGCGACCACGCCCCAGCAACCATCAGTGGACCTCAGGATTTCGCGGAAGCCTTTAAAGTTCCACGTGAAACAATCCACAGGCTGACCCGCTATGCCGAACTGCTCAGCCATTGGCAGGCCCGCACCAACCTGGTGGCCCCCTCCACCCTGCCCGCATTGTGGTCCCGGCACTTTGCCGACTCGGCCCAGCTGCGCGCTCTTGCGCCCAACGCCCGACTCTGGCTGGATCTCGGGTCAGGGGCAGGTTTTCCCGGGCTGGTCGTCGCCATCCTCGAAGCCGGGAGGCCGGATTTCCATATGCATCTCGTCGAGAGCAACCGAAAAAAATGCGCGTTTCTCGCCGAGGTCGCGCGCGAGACCAAGGCCGCTGTGGACATTCACGCAATGCGCATTGAAGACCTCGCCGAAAGCGCCCAGAGCCTTACCCCAGACGTGGTGAGCGCGCGCGCGCTCGCGCCGTGCCCGCGTCTTTTCGAGCTCGCCAGCCCGTTCTTCGGGCCGGCAACCAGGGGGCTGTTCTTGAAAGGTCGCGAAGCTGAATCCGAAATCGAGGCGGCGCGGGCGAGCTTCGATTTTGCCGCGAGGCTGCATCCGAGTTTGACTTCGCCGAACTCGCATATCGTCGAGGTGACGTCGCTGCGTAGACGCGAAGCGAACGCGCCATGAACGCCTTCGGAACAAGACGCACCCGGGTCATCGCGCTTGCCAATCAGAAGGGCGGGGTGGGCAAGACCACGACCGCCATCAATCTCGGCACGGCGCTCGCAGCCGTCGGCGAGCGGGTGCTGATTGTTGATCTCGACCCGCAGGGCAATGCCAGCACTGGGCTCGGCGTCGACGAGCGTCCGCTGTCAACCTTCGACGTGCTGGCCGGGCAGGCGACCATCGCCGCGGCGAGGGTGCCGACGCATGTGCCGCGGCTCTCGATCGTGCCGGCGACTATCGATCTGATGTCATTCGAGCGCGAGTCGGGTGACTCGAGTGGCCGGCACTATCGCCTGCGCGATTGCCTGGCCGCCATGACGGCGAGCGAGGAGCAGGACATGGCGACGAGCTATGTGCTGATCGACTGCCCGCCCTCGCTGAATTTACTAACTGTTAACGCTTTGGCCGCGGCCAACGCCGTGCTGGTGCCGTTGCAATGCGAATTCTTCGCGCTGGAAGGCCTGGCGCAGCTCCTGAGCACCGTCGAGGAGATCAGGGTCCGGCTCAACCCCAAGCTCCAGATCCACGGCGTGGTGCTCACCATGTACGACCAGCGCACCAGCCTGTCGGACCAGGTGGTCGACGACGTGCGCCGCGTGCTGGGCGAGAAGGTCTACACGACCATCATTCCGCGCAATGTGCGAGTGGCCGAATCGCCCTCGCATGGCAAGCCGGTGCTGCTCTACGATTATCGATGCTCCGGCAGCCAGGCTTACATTCAACTCGCCTCCGAGGTGATCGAGCGCGAGCGGCGGATGCGTGCGGCATGAGGCTGGAACTGACTTTACGGGGAGGAGGCTCGCCATGGCGGTAGGCGCGCAGAAGACAAGGCTGGGGCGGGGGCTGGCGTCGCTGATCGGCGATCGCCCGGAACAGGCCTGGGGCGCCGACGAGGAGCAGCGCAGCGTTCCGCTCGCGGCGCTGAAGCCGGGGCGCTTCAACCCGCGGCGGAACTTCGCCGAAGGCCAACTCGAGGAGCTCGCGGCTTCGATCCGCGAGCGCGGACTCGTACAGCCGCTCGTGGTGCGTCCATCCTTGGGCGACACCTATGAGATCGTCGCCGGCGAGCGCCGCTGGCGCGCGGCGCAGCTCGCCAATCTGCATGATGTGCCAGTCGTCGTGCGCGCGCTGTCCGATCAAGAGGCGATCGAGATCGCCATCATCGAGAACGTCCAGCGCGAGGACCTGAACGCCATCGAGGAGGGGGAGGGGTATCGGCTGCTGATGGACGGCCACGGCTACACCCAAGAAGACCTGGCCAAGGTCATCGGCAAGAGCCGCAGCCATCTCGCCAACACGCTGCGTCTGCTGAAGCTGCCCGACGGCGTGCAGGACCTGGTGCGCACGGGCGAGCTGAGCGCGGGTCATGCCCGCGCGCTGATCGGCCGGCCCGACGCCGCCGCACTCGCGGCTCGCATCGTCAAGGAAGGCTTGACCGTGCGCCAGGTCGAGGCACTGACGTCGGAACGGCCGCCCGCCAAACCGCAGCGTCAGAAGAGCAAGGATGCCGACACCAAGGCTGCGGAATCGGAGCTGCATGAAGCGCTCGGCCTCGATGTCGAAATCAAGAAAGGCAAAGGCGAGAAGGGCGAACTGCGCATCCGCTACTCGAGTTCTCGATCAGCTCGAGGACGTGCGCCACCGCCTGCTGCGCCGTCCGAAATACTAGGCGACCGCCAGAAACTCCTGGGCGCGGAATAGCGATTTGAACGGGATGCCCGCCTCGGCATAGAGATCGGCGGCGCCCTCGCCGCGGTCGACAATCGAGATCACCAGCGCGACCTGCGCCCCCGCCTCGGTGACGACCTTCACCGCGTCCATCGCCGAGCCGCCGGTGGTGGTCACGTCCTCCAGGATGATGACGGTCTTGCCGGCGATGTCGTTGCCATCGACACGCTTCTTGGTGCCGTGATCTTTCACCGCCTTGCGCACGAAGAAGCCCGGAAGGCGGCGGCCGAAATCGAGGCCCCTCATGGCGACCGGCGCGATCAGCGGCACCGCTCCCATCTCCAACCCACCCACGCAATCTGCCTTAACATCTTGAATTGCTTCGAGAATTAGCTCGGCCAACAATGTTGCGCCATCGGGGTCGAGCATCGCCGGCTTCATGTCGAAATAGAAATCGCTTTCGCGGCCAGAGGCGAGCGTGATGCGCCCGCGCCTGAACGCCTTCTCCTTCAGGATCGCGAACAGCTTCTGCCGCGTGTGCGGATCGTGGCTACGCTGGGTCAAGGCCGCACCTCATATTTCAGCGAGACATGCATACAACGACGAGCGATGCCGTCAAATCCTCGAGGTGAGCTTGAGCACCAGCCGCTCGGCAAAGGCACCTTCGAGATCGGGCGAGCGGCGGGAGCGCCTCACCGCCTCTTGGATCAGCGGCAGCGCATGCGAGAGTCGGCTCGCGCCCCAGCGCTTGCAATGCGCGATGAACACCGGCTCGCGCTTGAAATGCAGGCGCGGCTTCAGCGACTTCGCGGCCTGCTCGAGGCTGCCGCCCGAGCCTTGTGCCGCCGCGACGCGATGCAACTGCGTGAAGTGCCGCCCAAGCGCCGACAGCGCCGCCGACCGGTCGGTGCCTGCCGCCGCCAGTCGCATCAGCTCCGACAGCGCCGCCTTCGTATCGCCGCCGCTGACGGCATAGGCGAAGTTGTCCAGCGCCATCTCGGCGGCATCGCCGACGATTGCCTCGATGTCTTCGTGCTCGATACGCTGGCCGCCTTGCGCGTAGAGGGTGAGCTTGACGAGTTCCGACCGCGACAAAGCCTGGTCGGCCCCGAGCCGCGTCATCAGATAGTCGCGCGTCTCCCTGTCGATGCTAAGTCCCGCCCCGGCGAGCTCGGCGTCGATCAACCCGAGCAGAGATTTCTCGTCGCTGTAGCAAGGCAGCGCCGCCGCGCTCTTGTGCGTCTCGAACAATTTGCGCAGACCAGAATCGGGTCGGAGATTGCCGGCCTCGACGATCAAGACATTGTCGGCGGGCGTGGCGAGCAACGCCTTGAGCGAAGGCACGTCGAGCCGCGCGCCAGCGGTGAGGCGGATCACGCTCTGGCTTGCGAACATCGGCGCGGTCTTGAGCTCGACCTCGAGTCGCGCCGGATCCTCGGCGAGATCGCGATCGTCGAGACGGACGATTTCGGTCTGGCCCTTGCCGCGCTTGACGAAGGTTTGCGCCAGCGCCACCGCGCGCTCCGCCACCAGCCCCGCATCGGGTCCGTAGAGGAGGATCGCGCGGCAACTGGGGTCCGGCGACCTCATGAAGCCGGGCACCGCTGACGATTTGTATGCGACCATGGGCGAAAGCAGCGATGACGCGGGTTTGCGCGTGAGCGACGAAAGCCTAGGCGGCGTTAGCCAGAAAGGCGGCGAGCTGCGTGCGGATGCTTTCGGCGACGGTTCGGGCGGCGCGGTTCTCGGCATCGTAACGCGCGCGGACATTGGCAAAGATTTCTTGGAAGCGGTTATAGGGCGCCCGCGCGATTCCCTTGCCTTGCAACACCACTTTGCCACTCGCGGAATCGACCAGCTTGAACGTGGCGTCGATCTGGTAGATCTGGCCGGTCGCGTCGCCGGTGATCTGGACCAGCTGGTCGGTCACGCTTTCCTTGATGACGATGTCGAGCTTGTAGCGAGTGGGAGCGGGGTCGCCGCCGCCCGTCGTGGCGAAGATCAGCTCGTTGCGCAGCTTCTGCCCGACCCGGCCCGGGATCGGCGTGATGTCTACGCCCTTCATCACCTCGACAAGCTTGGTGCCTCCGGCCGTGGTCCCTCCATAGAGCGGCTGGAAGCCACAGCCGGCGAGCGCCGAGGCCGCGAGGCTCGCGCAAAGCGCCACGATCATGGCATGGCTACGCCACCACATTGACGATCCTCTGCGGCACGACCACCACCTTCTTGATCTTACGTCCCCCAATGGCGCGCACGACATTGTCGAGCTTTAGCGCCGCAGCTTCAATATCTTCCTTCGGGGCGTCCCGCGCAATCGTCAATTCGTCCCGTCTTTTGCCGTTCACCTGGACGGCAATTGTGACAGTTTCTTCCAGCAAAAGGGCCGTTTCTGGGACCGGCCATGGCGCTTCGGCGACAAGGCCGTCATGGCCGAGTTCGGCCCAGGCGTCCTCCGCCAAATGCGGCACCATGGGGGCCGCGATTCGGGCCAGAAGCTCCGCCGCTTCTCGCAGCGCATAGGCGATGTCGACGCCGGGTTGTGTGCCCGCGGCCTGCAAGGCTGCCGACAGCGCGTTGGCGAGTTCGTAGATATGCGCGACCGCCGCGTTGAACCGGAGCCTCTCGATAGCGCCAGTCACCGCGGCCACGTTGCGATGCGCCGCGCGGCGTAGCGCTTCGGCCTCGGCGCCGAACTGCGGCGGCTTCGGAGCTCCAGCCTTGGCGCCCTTGGCAGCCGCATCGCGCACCAGCCGCCACACGCGTTGCAGGAACCGATACGCGCCATCGACCCCGGCGGCGGTCCACTCGATATCGCGCTCGGGCGGCGTGTCCGACAGCATGAACCAGCGCGCGGTGTCGGCGCCGTACGCCGCGATGATGGTGTCGGGGTCGACCACGTTCTTCTTCGATTTCGACATCAACTCGACGCCGCCGACGGTAATCAACTCACCGGTCTTATTGTGTACCGCGATCCCGTCCTTGCGGCTCACCTCCTCCGGCAGCACCCATTTTCCGTGTACGTCCTTATACGTTTCGTGCGTCACCATGCCTTGGGTGAACAGACCCTTGAACGGCTCGTCGATGGTGACGTGACCGGTCTTGTGCATCGCGCGGGTGAAGAAGCGCGCATAGAGAAGATGCAGGATCGCGTGTTCGACGCCGCCGATATATTGATCGACCGGCAGCCAGTAGCCGACGGCGTTCGAATCGGTCGGCACGCCTGAGCGCGGCGAGCAGAACCGCGCGAAGTACCAGGACGAGTCGACGAAGGTATCCATCGTGTCGGTCTCGCGCACCGCTCCTCCGCCACAGCTGGGACAGGTGACATGCTTCCAGGTCGGATGCCGGTCGAGCGGATTGCCCGGCTTGTCGAAGCTCACATCGTCGGGAAGCTTTACCGGCAAATCTTTGTCCGGCACCGGCACGATGCCGCAAACCTCGCAATAGATCATCGGGATCGGGCAGCCCCAATAACGCTGCCGCGAGATGCCCCAGTCGCGCAGGCGATATTGCGTCTGCCGTTCGGCGACTGCCCTGCCCTTTACCTTCTTGTTGGCGAGAGCATTGGAGATTGCCGTCTTGGCCGCCTCGACGCCGAGCCCGTCGAGAAAGCCGGAATTGATCAGCGTGCCGTCTCCGGTATAGGCCTCCTCGCCGATGGCGAAACTCGCCGGATCGACATCCGGCGGCAGCACGACCGGGATGACGGGCAGACCCTTGGCGCGGGCGAATTCGAGGTCGCGCTGATCGTGCGCCGGGCAGCCGAAGATCGCGCCCGTGCCATACTCCATGACGATGAAATTCGCGATCAACACCGGAAGCTCGGCGCCGTCGATCACCGGATGACGCACGCGCAAGCCGGTGTCGAAGCCCTTCTTCTCCTGCGTCTCGAGCTCCGCGGCGCTCGTGCCGTGGTGATGGCACTCGTCGATGAACGCCGCGGCGTCTGCACTTTTCTCGGCAACAGTTTTGGCCAGCGGATGGTCGGGGGCGATGGCGATGAAGCTCGCCCCGAACAGCGTGTCCGGCCGCGTGGTGAACACCTCGATCAGGCTGTGGCCCTTGGGCGCCCCTCCTGGCACGATCTCGAAGCGGACGAGCAAGCCTTCCGAGCGGCCGATCCAGTTGGCCTGCATCAGCCTGACCTTTTCCGGCCAGCGCTCCAACCCTTCGAGCGCCTGGAGCAGGTCTTGCGCATAGTCGGTGATCTTGAACACCCATTCCGGTTGCTCGCGTTGCTCGACCAGCGCGCCGGAGCGCCAGCCGCGCCCGTCGATCACCTGCTCGTTGGCGAGCACGGTGCGGTCGACCGGGTCCCAATTGACCTTCCGCGTTTTGCGGTCGACCAGGCCGGCTCTGCGCATGTCGAGGAACAGCCGCTGCTGCTGGTGGTAATAATCGAGGTCGCAGGTGGCGAGCTCGCGGCTCCAGTCGAGCGACAGCCCCATGCTTTTGAGCTGGCCGCGCATCACGGCGATATTGTCGTAGGTCCACTTGGCGGGATGCACGCCGCGCTCGATGGCAGCGTTCTCGGCCGGCAGGCCGAACGCGTCCCAGCCCATCGGGTGCAGCACATTGTGGCCCTTGGCGCGCATATAGCGGGCCACCACGTCGCCCATCGTGTAGTTGCGCACATGGCCCATATGGATGCGCCCGGAGGGGTATGGGAACATTTCAAGAACATAATATTTCGGGCGCGGGTCGCCCTCGGACGCATGGAAAATGCCGCGGCGCTCCCATGCCGCCTGCCAATGCTTCTCGCGTTTCGGCGCGTCGTAACGGTCCGCCGCCATGATCCTTGCCTGTTGGTGCTCGTGTGCTCGCGGGGAATGAACCAGAATGGTGAGAGCGGTCAAGTTACGCTCTGCCCTGTCCGCTGCTAGAGAGCAATACATGAGCGCCGATCCGCCTACTGCAAACGAGGTGCCCGCGCGGCTCAGCCTGGTGCTTGAGGAGATCGCCCTCGCCGCTGAGGCCGCCGGACGTGAACCTCAAAGCGTGAGGCTTGTCGCCGTGACCAAGACCGTCCCCGCCGACGTCATTGAGCAGGCGATCGGCGCGGGCCAGCGCTGCTTCGGCGAGAACCGCGTGCAGGAAGCGCACGCCAAATGGCCGGCGTTGAAAGCGCGGCACAAGGGTCTCGAGCTCCACCTGATCGGTCCGTTGCAATCGAACAAGGTGCGCGAGGCGGTCGGCCTGTTCGATGCGATCGAGACCGTCGACCGGCCTAAGCTCGCGCGCGCTCTCGCCGAGGAGATGGCGCGCGTGCGCAAGCCCCCGCGTCTGTTCGTGCAGGTGAACACTGGCGAGGAACAGCAAAAGGCAGGTGTCGCCCCCGGCGAGACGGAATCCTTCGTCACGCTGTGCCGCGAGACGTTCGGGCTTTCCATTGACGGGTTGATGTGCATCCCGCCCTTCGACGAAGAGCCGGCGATGCATTTCGCCCTGCTCGCCAAGCTCGCCGAGCGTCTCGGCCTCCGAGAGTTGAGCATGGGCATGAGCGGCGATTTCGTGCGCGCCATCCAGTTCGGCGCCACTTTCGTGCGCGTCGGCACCGCCATCTTCGGCGCGCGCGCTATCGAGTAATGACGACCTGCGTGCCGCGCTTGACTTCCGCAAGCAACATCGTGAGGTCGTGCCGCGAAAGCGCGACGCAGCCGTCGGTCGGCGTGAAGCCGGGTCGCGCCAGATGCATAAAGATCGCGCTGCCCTTCCCCCTCACCCGCGGCCGGTCGTTATAGCCGAGCACAAGCACGAGATCGTAGAGATGGTCCTCGCGCTGCAATCCTTCCGCGCTTCGCCGCGACGGCAGTTTGATCAGCCGATTGTAGTTGCGGCTCGCGGGATCGTCGCACCAGCCGTCATCGCTGCGGATCGCATGCGCCGGCAGCGACGTGCGCGGCCGCGCCATCCGGTCGGCGCGGTAAAGCACCTGGCGGACAGGATAGCGGCCAAGCGGGGTCCCGCCGTCGCCTTCGCGCTTCAAGGCGCGGATGCCTCCCCGTCCAAGCGCCGCCGGCCGCACGCCGTGCCCGAGCGCGACCCGCGCCGTTGCCGCATTCCCAGGCGCGCGGCGCACGACGATCGCTCGGGAACGCTTAACCCTCATGATAGCAAGCCTTTTCTTCGCCAGGCGGCTTCGCGACACGCTTGTCCTAGAGCTTGGCCCCGAATACAACTCTCAGCGCGGTATGAAGTCTAAGGGGCGCCCGATGAGCAATGCGCGCAAGATCCTCATCATCGACGATGACGACGAGTTGCGCGAGTCCTTGAGCGAGCAGCTCAGCTTGCACGAGGAATTCGACACACTCCTGGCGGCGACGGCGTCGGAAGGCCTGAAGCAGGCGCGCAGCGGTCATGTTGATCTCGTGCTGCTCGATGTCGGTCTCCCTGATCTCGACGGGCGCGAGGCGTGCAAGCTGCTGCGCCGCGGGGGATTCAAGGGTCCGATCGTCATGCTGACGGGACAGGCCTCGGATTCCGACACGATCCTTGGACTGGAATCCGGCGCCAACGATTACGTGACCAAGCCGTTCCGCTTGGGGGTGCTGCTCGCCCGTATCCGTGCGCAGCTCAGGCAGCACGAGCAGAGCGAGGATGCCGTCTTCACCATCGGCCCTTACACGTTTAGGCCGGCGTCCAAGCTGTTGGTCGATGGCAATGGCGCCAAAATCAGGCTCACCGAGAAAGAGACGTCGATCCTGAAATATCTATATCGCGCCGGCGAGCGCGTCGTGACCCGCGACGTGTTGCTGCACGAGGTGTGGGGCTATAACGCTGGCGTCACCACGCATACGCTCGAGACGCATATTTATCGCTTGCGCCAGAAGATCGAGAAGGACCCCTCGCAAGCGGAGCTGCTCATCACCGAGACCGGCGGCTACAAACTCGTCCCCTAACTCGCTTACTCGATCTCGAAATCGGCGATCACCGGCACATGGTCCGACGGGCGCTGCCAGTCCCGCGTCTCATCGAGAACCTTCATCGAGACGGCGGCGCCGTCGAGCGCCGGCGTGGTCCAGATATGGTCGAGACGCCGGCCGCGATTGGACGCGCGCCAGTCGCGATTACGATAGCTCCACCAGGTGAAGAGCTTTTCCTCCGCCGGCACGTGCCGCCGCATCACGTCCGCCCAATCGTGCGAGGCGATCACGCGCGCGAAGCGCTCAGTCTCGGCCGGCGTGTGGCTGACCACCTTGAGCAATTGCTTGTGCGACCAGACATCGGTCGGTAGCGGCGCCACATTCAGGTCGCCCACCACGATCATGCGGTTCTTCGCCTTGCCGTGCATGCCACCGAACCAAGCGCCCATCGCCTCGAGGAAATCGAGCTTGTGGCGGAACTTCTCGTTGAGCGCAGGGTCCGGCAGATCGCCGCCCGCCGGCACGTAGATGTTGTGCAGCACGACAGGCTTGGCCGCGTTATTTGCCGCATCGAGTTTGACGGAGAGATGTCGCGCGTGGCCTCTGCCGCAAATGTCGCGGCGCTCTTGCAAGGTGAAGGGAAGTCGGGAGAGCGTGGCGACGCCGTGATAGCCCTTCTGACCCGCCACTGCGATATGCGGATAGCCGAGCGCGCGGAGCTCAAGCTCGGGAAACTTGCCTTCGATGCATTTGATCTCTTGCAGGCACAGCACGTCGGGCCGGTGCGCCCGCACGAAGCGGGTGACAAGATCGAGGCGCAGTCTGACCGAGTTGATATTCCAGGTGGCGAGGCGGAAGCGCATGGGAACGGCAAAGATCGGTGCGGCGATAAGGAAAAGCAAGCGACCGCCGCCGCCCTCCACCGAATGCTCAGTGCGAAAAACAGGAGTGCAGATAAAGAAGAAGCCCCAGAGACGGGGGACTTGGGGCTTCTTCGGGTTCCTATTGGGGGGAACCTGTGATGGGGAGGGAAGCCCACCACAGAAGCGGCATATCACTTATCGCCGGGGACCGAGATGTCTTTTTGCCGCATCAGTAAATATTAACGCCGGCCAAGTTGCTGGCCAGCAGCCCTGAGGGTGAGGAGCAGTAGGCAAAAAGAAAGGCGCCCAACCGCTGCGCGTGGTTGGGCGCCAGAAGCGCGTTGTTTCGCGCGCGTGCCGGGAGGGAAGCCGGCACGAGCGAACCACATCTTCGGCTAGACGGGGGGCACTACCGATGAATGCGATGTGGCTCGCTTCTAGGGTCCAGAGATAAGTAGATTTCAGATCGATTTCAACCGGCGCTCCGCGAAAAATTTAACGCGGCGTAAATAGAAAGCCTCGCCCTTGAGACAAGGATTTGATTCGGCATTGTTTTCCCCCGATTCCCGGGGATTCCGCCAAGGCTTGGCCGAACCGGCAATTCCGGCTGGAATTACGTGCCTTTTGCCTCAATGGAAGGGTTGGAAGCCGTCTTTCGAGGTGAAAAAGTCGGTCGCGACCTTGCGGCCCGAGACGATATCGGTGACGTTCACCCGCGTGGTCAAGCCTTGCGCGTCGGTGATCAGCCACTGTTTCAACTGAAGCTCGCTGCCGCTGTCGAATACGAGCCTGATACTGCCCGCCGCATCGCCTGATTTGTCCTCGAGCGAAATGGAGAGCGTGCCCTCCTGGCTCTCGACCCCGTCGATCCGGGAATCGCGCGCAAGATCGACGTTGTCCGACAGAAGCAGCCGAAACGGCGTTGACTGGATGGGATATTTCTCGACCGTCCGCAGGTCGGAATCCTCGATGGCAAGGGAAGACCCGTCGGCCACGATACGCAGGCCGCTGGGCGGCGCGTAATCGAATCTGATCTTGCCCGGCCGCTGCACATAGAAGCGCCCGGTGGAACGCTTGTTGGTGGCATCGACCTGCTCGAAGCTGCCTTGCAGATTGGTGATCCCGTTGAAATAAGCGTTGATCCGCTCAACCGCCTTGGTCTGCTCCTCGCCGATCAATGGTGTCGCAGATTGCGCCGCCTCGACCGCCGCTTCCCAGCCGGCGCCTTCGTCCTGGGCCGTGGGTGTAATCTCATCGTCGGGAGGAGTGGCCCCGGTCGCGCCGGTCTCATCGCCAAGTGAGGGCCTAAGCTGATCTTCGGGCTCGGTCAGGCCCTGCGGCGCGGTAATTGGCGTAGACGCCGCCGCTGGCCGCTTGACCACCGTGGTCCCGCCATCCTGGGCGGCCACCGGTCCGATCGAGAGGCATAAGGCGATCGGCAACGCAAAGGAAAGCCCGGCGACTGTGCGGCTTGTCATAAACCCCCCTCCGTTGACCGCTGCTGTGGAACCCAAGAAAGGCAACCGATAGATGATTCAGGCAAATCTGGTCAACTTCTTGGCGGAGGACAACTAATACGGCCGTTCCGCTTCGTCGTTACCGACGAGAATTTCACGCTTTCCGGCATGATTTGCGGCGCCGATCAGGCCTTCATTCTCCATGCGCTCAACCAGCGATGCGGCGCGGTTATAGCCGATGCCGAGCCGGCGCTGGACATAGCTGGTTGAGGCCTTGCGGTCGCGGAGCACGATGGCCACGGCCTGGTCGTAAAGCTCGTTGCCGGAGTCGCCATATTCCTCGCCCGAAGCGCCCTCCTCGCCCCCATCGTCCTCTTCCTCGGTGATCGCCTCAAGATAGGCCGGCGTGCCCTGCTTCTTCAGGTGGCGCACCACCTTCTCGACTTCCTCGTCGGCGACGAACGGTCCATGCACGCGCATGATGCGGCCGCCGCCCGCCATATAGAGCATGTCGCCCTGCCCGAGCAGCTGCTCGGCGCCTTGCTCGCCGAGAATGGTGCGGCTGTCGATCTTGGAGGTGACCTGGAAGCTGACGCGGGTCGGGAAGTTCGCCTTGATCGTGCCGGTGATCACGTCGACGCTTGGACGCTGCGTGGCGGTAATGAGATGGATGCCGGCCGCGCGCGCCATTTGCGCCAGACGCTGCACCGCGGCCTCGATGTCCTTGCCGGCGACCATCATCAGGTCGGCCATCTCGTCCACGATCACCACGATGTAGGGCATCGTGTCGTAGTCCATCTCCTCTTGCTCGTAGATGGCGCGGCCGGTGGCGCGGTCGAAGCCCGTCTGCACGGTCCGCGTCAAAACCTCGCCCTTTGCCTCGGCATGGAGGATGCGGGAATTGTAGCCCTTGATGTCGCGCACGCCCAATTTCGACATGCGCTTGTAGCGCTCTTCCATCTCGCGCACGGTCCATTTCAGCGCGACCACCGCCTTCTTCGGATCGGTGACGACCGGCGCCAACAGATGCGGAATGCCGTCATAGACCGACAGCTCGAGCATTTTCGGATCGATCATGATGAATTTGCACTGCTCGGGCGACAGCCGGTACAGCAGCGACAGGATCATGGTGTTGATGCCGACCGATTTGCCCGATCCCGTGGTGCCGGCAATGAGAAGATGCGGCATGCGCGAGAGATCGACGACGATCGGCTCGCCGCCGATATTCTTGCCGAGCGCGAGCGCGAGTTTGAGGTCGGCTTCCTGGAAATCGGCGGACTCGATCATCTCGCGCAGCATGACGATTTCGCGCCGATCGTTGGGCAGCTCGATGCCGATGGCGTTGCGGCCCGGCACGACGGCGACGCGGGTGGCGACCGCGCTCATCGAACGGGCGATGTCGTCGGCAAGGCCGATTACCCGCGAGGACTTGGTGCCGGGGGCCGGTTCGAGCTCGTAGAGCGTGACCACGGGTCCGGGGCGAACATTGGTGATCTCGCCCTTGACGCCGAAATCTTGCAGCACGCCTTCCAGCTCGCGGGCGTTCTCTTGCAGCACTTCGTCGCTGACGCCGCGGCCTTTGCTCGAGCGCGGGGCCTGCTGCAGCAGCTTGGTCGACGGCGTTTCGTACGGCTCGTCCGACTGCGCGTTGCGCGTTAGACCGGTGTGCTTTTTCTTTTTGGCGTCCGAATTGGTTCGCGTGATGCGATAGTTCGGCGAGGTGATGTCATCCTCGTCTTCCTCGTCGTCGAACTCCTCGCCGATCGGCGCGGGTCCGAAGCGTGGTTCGATGCGGCCCTCCGCGTCGGGCTCGCGCTCCTCCTGCCAATCCTCCGCGTCGTCGCTCTCGTCGACATCCTCGTCGTCCGCATCGCGCCGGCGACCGAACAAGCGCCTGAGCTTGCCGCCAGCATGCATGACGTAATGCATGGCTGCGCCGAGCCAGGCATTGGCCCACTCGCCGGCAGCGCCGCTCCGTGGCGCCCAAAGCGCGATCAGCCGCGAGGTGCTGGTGCCGCAGGCGAACAGCAGCATCATGGTGCCAATGACGAAGAAGGTGATGCCGGCCACGAACGACACCGCCGCATCGGGCAGAAACGGACCGATCACATGCGCGCCGGCCATGAAGAAGTCGCCGAAAATGCCGCCGAGGCCGTTAGGTAGCGGCCAGCTTTTTGGCTGGGGCAGCGCGGCCAAAGCCGCGGCCAGCAGGATGACCGAGCAGGGCCAAGCGAGAAGCCGCATCCGCCGGCGCGTGGGTGTGGTGTGGAAGACGAGGTGCCAGCCCCAGGCCGCGAGCGGCAGGAAAAGGATGATGGAGGCGAGACCCAGCGACTGGATGGCCAGGTCAGCCACCACGGCACCCCAGCTGCCCAGCACGTTGCGGGGCAGCGCGCGGGTCGCATTGTTGAGGCTCGGATCGTGCACCGACCAGGTGGCGAGGCTCGCCCAGGCCGCGCAGGCGACCGTAACGATTAACAAACCGTAACTGCCGAGCATCAGCCGCCTTAGGCCGGACTCAACCGCTCCCGGCAAAAGCTTGCGCCGGCTCTTCGTTCTTCCTCTGGTGGCCATCCCTCAACCCAATGTCGTGACGATACGCGTCAAGGCTTCGCGGGTAACATCCGCGTTGTGCACGAGCGCGACCCTGATGTAGTCCGTGCCCGGATTGACGCCATCGGGTTCGGCTTGTGCCAGATAAGCTCCCGGCAGCACTTTGACACCACACCCTTTCCAAAGGGTTTTCGCCGCCGCCTCCCCGCCCCCGAAAGCGGCCATATTCAGCCAAAGAAAGAAGCTCCCCTCGGGGCGCCGATAGCCATATCGGCCGGCCAGCACCGCATCGGCGCAGGCGAAATTCTCCCGGTAAAGGGCGCGGCCCCGCTCGACATGCCGCTCGTCTTGCCAGGCCTCCACCGAGACATGCTGCACGGGAAGCGGCACTTGCGGGCAAGCGACGTTGCGGAAGCGGAGGAAGGCGGCGATGAATTCGCCGTCGCCGGCGACGAATCCCGATCTCAACCCCGGCAGCCCCGAGCGCTTGGACAGCGACTGGAACGACACGACATTGGCCAAGCTGCCGGTCTCGGCATAGGCTGTCTCGAGCGCGCCAGGCGGCGGCGTCTCGTTGTAGATTTCGGAATAGCATTCGTCGGCGAAGAGGAGAAAGTCGAAACGCCGCGCGAGCGCGATGGCGCGGGCCAGATAGGCGCGATCCGCCACGGCGCCTTGCGGATTGGACGGCGTGCAGAGATAGAGCGCGACGGTCCGCCGCAGCAGGCTTTCGTCGATTAGGTCGAGCTCCGGCAGGAAGTCCGTCCCCGCGAGGCTCGGCAGGAACTCCGGCGTGGCGCCCGAAGCGGCCGCGGCTGCGGCATACGCCTGATAGAACGGATTGGGGATCAACACCGCCGGGCGCTCGACCCCAGGCTTTCGCGCGAGCGCGGGAAAGATCGCCGAAAACAGACCTTCGCGCGAGCCGTTCAGCGGCAGCACCTGTGTCTCAGCATCGATCCGCCCATCCAGCACCGGATAGCGGCGGCCCAGCCAAGCGGCGACCGCCTGGCGAAGCCCGGGAATGCCTTTGATCGGCGGGTAGCGGCCGAACTCGGCAAGATGCGCGTCGAGCGTCGGGCCGAGAAAGGATGGGATGAGCGCCTTGGGCTCGCCGAGCGAAAGGTCGATCGCCGGCAGGGCAGGCGCGAGCCCTTCAAGCAGCTGAGCCAGGCGCGCGAACGGCGAGCTGACCAATTCGTCGAGGCGATTCGGCGCGAGGTCGGGCGTCATGCGGCCGGTGTTACGGGATGGCGGCGTTGGCGGCAATGGCCGTCGCTACTCCTCGAAATGAACAAGCCCCGGCGAAAGGCCGGGGCTTGTAGCGAGCAGAAGTCCAGGGAGGAGACGACTTAGCTCTGTTTCTACGCGGTCCTGTTCCCTCGCTTAGTACCGCGCGTGATGTCTACTGAACCACCTCTCCGTGCAGGTTGATATCGAGGCCTTCGATCTCGACCGCTTGGCTGACCCGGACACCGGTCAGCATGTTGGTGACGATCAAGATCACGAAGGTTGCGACCGCCGTCCATACGATGGTGGCGACGATACCTTCGAGCTGGATGAACACCTGACCCGGATTACCTTCCAACAGGCCCGATGTCCCGCACACCGCCTTCAAGGCGAACACGCCGGTCAGCAACGCACCGATGATGCCTCCTACGGCGTGCACCCCAAACGCATCGAGCGAGTCGTCATAGCCGATCGCGCGCTTGATCGTGGTGGCGGCAAAGAAGCAGCCGATACCGGCAGCGGCGCCGATCCATAGCGAGCCGATCGGGCCGACATAACCCGACGCCGGCGTGATGGCCACCAGACCGGCAACGGCGCCGGAGATGATGCCCAGTACGCTTGGCTTCTTGTGCACCAGCCATTCGGAGAACATCCAGGCCAATGCCGCGGCCGCCGTGGCGATTTGCGTGACGGTCATGGCGTAGCCCGCCCGTCCATCGGCAGCGAGCTCTGAACCGGCGTTGAAGCCGAACCAGCCGACCCACAGCAGCGAGGCGCCGATCACGGCATAGACCAGGTTGTACGGCGCCATGTTCTCGGTGCCGTAGCCTACTCGCTTGCCAAGGTAGATCGCGCAGACGAGACCCGCCACACCAGCGTTGATATGCACCACGGTGCCGCCCGCGAAGTCGAGCACGCCGAGGCCTCCGAGGAAGCCGCCGCCCCACACCCAGTGGGCGATCGGTGCATAGACGACGATCTGCCACAGCACCATGAAGATCACCAAGGCGGAGAACTTCATACGGTCGGCGAATGCGCCGCAGATCAGTGCTGGGGTGATGATGGCGAAGGTCATCTGAAAGCACATAAACACGGATTCGGGGATCGTGCCCTTCAGCGTGTCGACTTCCATGCCCTTCAGCATGAAGCGGTCCATGCCGCCGATATAGGCATTCATGCTTCCGCCGTCGGTGAAGGCGAGCGAGTAGGCGATCACCATCCACACCACGGTAACGATGCAGGTGATGGCAAAGCTCTGCATGACGGTGGCGAGCACGTTCTTCTTGCGCACCATGCCGCCATAGAACAAGGCCAAGCCAGGGATGGTCATCATCAGGACGAGGGCGGTGGATGTCATCATCCACGCCGTGTCACCCGCGCTCAGCGTCGGCGCGGCTGGTTCCGCCGCCGCCTCAGCCTCTTGGGCAAGCGCCGGGTCGATATGGGCGAGCGCAAGCGCAGCGAGCGCCGCGACCGCGCCGAATGCATATTTGGCAAACTTCATCTTCCGCCTCCCTCTAGAGCGCTGATTCGTTGGTTTCGCCGGTGCGAATGCGCACCGTCTGCTCGACGGGAACGACGAAAATCTTGCCGTCGCCGATCTGTCCGGTCTTAGCCGCGGCGACGATGGCGTCGACGGCCTTGTCCACTAGCTTCGCAGGCACCACGACCTCGATCTTGATCTTCGGCAGGAAGTTCACGGCGTATTCCGCGCCGCGATAGATCTCCGTGTGGCCCTTCTGCCGGCCGTAACCTTTGACTTCGGTCACGGTCATGCCTTGCAGGCCGAGCTCGGTGAGGGCTTGGCGCACCTCATCGAGCTTGAATGGCTTGATGATTGCCATCACCAGCTTCATGTTTCTAACCCCTCCATGTTTACGGCTGCCGGGTGTTTGCCTCTAAGGTCGGTTCCAGCCGTGCGAACCCGAAAGCACAGTCAAGCCCCGTGCCAACTCGCGTGCGGCGCGGCAAGTGCTTGGGTTTTGTGACTCTTTTTCAGGCGGTAGGGGTTGGGTGGAACTCGTGGCGAGGTCAGAATGGCCTAGAAAGTAGGCAAAAAAAGCCAGTTGCCTATGAATTAGGCCAATTTTCGGTTGTCTCGCTCCCGCACCAGGCCCTCTTGGGCCGTGGAGGCGACCAACAAGCCTTCCCGGGTGAATAAAGTCCCGCGGCAAAAGGCGCGGCCACCGCCGGATGTCGGGCTATCTTGGGCGTAAAGCAGCCAGTCATCGGCCCTGAATTGCCGATGGAACCAGATGGCATGGTCGAGGCTCGCCAGCATCAAACGCGGGTCGAACACGAAGCGGCCATGCGCGATCAGCGCCGTATCGAGCAGCGTGAAGTCCGAGGCATAAGCGAGCACGCATTGATGCAGCGCGAGGTCATCGCCGAGCTTGCCGGTGGCCCTGATCCACACTTGCTGGGAAGGCGCCCGGTTCTCGGGCGAAAGATAGCGCGAAAGGTCGACGGGCCGGATCTCGATCGGCCGCTCGCGCTCCCAATAGGCTTTGACTTGCGGTGGCACGCGGTCGATGAGGCACGCCTTGAGCTCAGCTTCGCTTGGCAGGGATTCCGGCGGCGGCACCTCCGGCATCGTCATCTGGTGCTGGAGTCCCTCCTCCGGTTTATGAAAGGAAGCGGCCATGGAGAAGATCGCCTGACCGTGCTGGATGGCCACCACCCGGCGGGTCGAGAAACTGCCGCCGTCACGGATGCGGTCCACCTCGTAGATGATCGGCACGGCCGGATCGCCGGCACGCAGAAAATAAGCGTGCAGCGAATGCGCCAGCCGCCCCGTCACCGTGCGATGGGCCGCGACCAGAGCCTGCCCGATCACCTGGCCGCCGAACACCCGCTGCCAGCCGACCTGCGGGCTCAAGCCCCGGAACAAATTCTCCTCGAGCTTTTCGATGTCGAGGACCGACAGCAGCATTTCCAGCGCGCGGCTCATGCGGGACCCTTTCCTGATCCAAGCCCCGCCTTTAGCAGGTTCACTGAAAGCGCGGAACGTGGCATTGCTGGACGATGCTCGACGCCAGCGCAAGAGGCCAGGACCGCTTCGATGTCGCGATTGCCGGCGGCGGCCTGGTCGGACGCAGCCTCGCGCTCGCGCTGGCCAAGCTTGCCCCGCCAGGCTTTCGCATCGCGCTCATCGACCCCGAGCCGGTGCAAGCAAGTGGCGCCGCCGACGCCCGCGCGCTGGCGTTGACAGCCGCCACGCGGAACCTCCTCGCCGCGCTCGGTCTATGGGATGAGCTGGCGCCGTCGGCGCAGGCCATCGCGGCGATCGAGATCACCGACAGCCCATTGGGCGCGTCTTTGCGTCCGCATTTCCTCGGCTTCGATGCCGAGCTCAAGGAGGCTGGCGCCAAGGCGCATATTGTCGAGCATGGGGCGATCACCCGCGTGCTTGCCGGCGCCGTGGCAAGAAACAAGGCAATCGAGCTGTTCGCGCCCGACACGGTGATCGATTTCACCGCGGACGCTTTCAAGGTGGTGGTCACGCTCGGCAGCGGCAAGACGATCGAAGCGGCGCTGCTCGTCGCTGCCGACGGCAAGCGCTCGCGGTTGCGGGAGCGCGCTGGGATCAAATGCGTCGGCTGGTCCTATCCGCAGATCGGCATCGTCGCCACCGTGGCGCACGCGCGCCCGCATCATGGCAAGGCGGTCCAGCATTTTCTTCCCTCTGGGCCGTTCGCCATGCTGCCGCTGCCAGGCAACCGCTGCTCGATCGTGTGGACGGAAGAGAAAGCGGCTGGCGAGGCCATCATGGCCTTGGACGAAGCGGACTTCCTCGCCGAGCTCACCAAGCGTTTCGGCTGGCGTCTCGGCGAAATTTCGCTCTCGGGTCCGCCCCAATCTTTTCCGCTCGACATGCAGATCGCCCGCGCTTTCGTAGCTGACCGGCTCGCGCTGATCGGCGATGCGGCGCATGTGGTGCATCCTTTGGCCGGACAGGGGCTCAATATCGGCATGCGCGACGTTGCCGCGCTCGCCGAGACGGTTGTCGAGGCCGCGCGGCTCGGGCTCGATATCGGCTCCCCTGCCACGCTCGAGCGCTACTCGCGTTGGCGCCGCTTCGACAGTGCCTTTTCGGCCGCGGTGATGGATGGGCTCAACCGCCTGTTCTCCAACGACAGCGCGCCGCTGCGCGCGTTGCGCGATGTCGGGCTCGGGCTGGTCGACCGAGCGCCGCCGCTGAAGCGCTTTCTGGTGAGCGAAGCCGCCGGCGCGACCGGAACGCTGCCGCGCCTGCTCAGAGGCGAGACGCCTTAGCTCCCGTCGAGCTTGCGCGCTTCCTCGGGCAGCATGATCGGAATGCCGTCGCGGATCGGATAAGCGAGGCCGGCGGCGCGGCTGATCAGCTCCTGGCGTTCGGCGTCGTAGGCGAGGGTGGTCTTGGTCAACGGACAGACCAAGATCTCCAGCAGCTTCGGATCGAGCCGCCGCTGGCCGCTTTGCTCGGATCTGTCGGTCATCGACGTGCCTCCCATACCCTCATTGCAACGACGTTCCCGAACCGTCATCGGTGGCCGCAAGCTCCATCTCGGCGAGCGCCACCAACACCTCGGCGCGCGAGCGCAAGTCGGGGGCTTCGAGCAAGGCCTGCTTCTCCTCCGGCCCGTACGGGCTCAGAATCGACAGCGTGTTCACCAGCCGCTCGTTGCTCGCGCTGTTGATGCGCTCCCAATCGGCATTGAGATTATTGGCGACGAGGTAGTTTCTGAGCGTGGCGATGAGGCGCGGCCGGTCGACGTCGTCCTCGCCGTAGCCGCCGACGAAATCCCTGGCAAAGGGCACGAAATTAGCGCGAGCGACGCGGTATGGCTCGTCGCCCGGCAGGTCCGCGCCGACCGCGAAACGGGCGATGCCAGCAAGCGTGATGACCACGCGGCCGTCCTCGTGCTCGGTGAAGGCGGAGATCCGTCCGGCGCAGCCCACGCGCCGCAAGGCAAATGTCTTGCCCGCGGGCGATTCGGCGTCGCCAAGGTCGGGCGTAGGCTGCACCACGCCGATGATGCGGTCGCCAGCCAGTGCGCGATCGACGAGAGCGAGATAGCGCGGCTCGAACACATTGAGCGTGACCGAGGCGCGTGGCAGCAGGATGACGCCGCGCAGCGGAAACAACGGCAGCGCGTCAGGCATGTCGGCGGAACTGCGATAGCGGTCGGTAAATCCCAACAGATGCGCTCCTTGGCCTCAGGCGAAGAGCAGCGAGGAGAGCTTTTGCCTACCCGCGATGGTGGCGGGATCGCTGACACCCCAAGCGTCGAATAATTGCACCAGCTGCTTGCGCGCGGCATCGTCGTTCCAGGCGCGGTTCTTTGAGACCAGCGCCAACAACTCCTCCAGCGCGCCGCTGCGATCGCCTTTGGCGTTCAACGCCAGCGCGAGGTCAAAGCGCGCCTGCGCGTCTTTCGGATCGGCGACGAGTTTGGCACGCAGCGTCTCGATATCGCCCATCGCCGGCGCCTTGCGTGCGAGTTCCAATGCGGCGCGTGCGCTCGCCACGGTCGCACTCTCGGCCTTGGCCGGCGGCACGAGCGCCAGCGTCTGCTCGGCGCGGGCAAGATCGCCGGTCTTGATGTAGCACTTGGCGAGGCCGGCGAGGCTTTGTGCGTTCTCGCGATCCTGTTGCAGAATTTCGCCGAACAACTGCGCCGCGGTGTTGACGTCGGCGGCGGCAAGCGCCGCCTCGGCGGCTTCGAGATCGGCGGCGATGTCGCCGGCCGTATCGCCGATCAGCCGGGCGATAAAGGCGTTGATTTGCGATTCGGGGAGCGCCCCCATAAAGCCGTCGATTGGCTTCCCATCCTGGAAGGCAAACACCGCCGGGATGGATTGCACGCCCATCTGCCCGGGGATCTGCGGGTGATCGTCGATATTGAGCTTGACCAGCTTGACCGCGCCCTTCGCCGCGCGCACCGCCCTTTCGAGGATGGGCGTGAGTTGGCGGCAAGGGCCGCACCACGGCGCCCAAAAATCGACCAGCACCGGGACCTCCCGCGAGGCCTCGACTACGTCGCGCATGAAGTCTTGGGTGGTGGTGTTCTTGACAAGGTCGGTTTCGGCGCCGACGGCGCCCCCGTCCTTGAAAATGGGGGTATCTACGCTCATGACTGCTCGGCTCTCCAGCCCCGCAAGATGGGCCGGACCAAGCGGTTTGGCAACCGGCGGAAAGCCGCGCTCAGCCGAGCGGCAGAATGTGGGCCGAATGCCCACACGCTTCGATGAAGCGGATGAGATCGTGCGTCGCCAACCGCGTGGTCGCGGTATTCACGAGCGGATGGCAGTTCACCTCGGCAAAGTCTAGCAGCGCCGCATCGACCACGACGACTACTCCCGCTGCCGCCGGATTGATCAGCGCAAACGGCGTCACCGATCCGGCCGGCACACCCAGGACAGCTTCGAGCATCTCGCTCTTGGCGAAGCTGAACCGCCCGGCGCCGAGCCGGATTGCGAGCGCCTTCAGATCGACCCGCGTGTCGTCCTTGGCAACGACCAGCACCTTGCGGCCGTCCTTGTCGGTGACAAATAGGTTCTTGGTATGGGCGCCGGGAATGCTCTCGCGCAACGAGGCCGATTGCTCGACCGTGAACATCGCCGCGTGCTCGACGGTGACCGTTGGGATTTTGAGCTGTTGCAGGCGGACAAACAGCGCTTCGCGGTCGGGGCCCATGCTTCGTTAGCGTCCTTTCCGCGGGGTGGTGGACATTCGCGTGACGATCAACTAGATCGTTAGGGCCCTGATTGAGGGTTGGATCTGCGGGTGTAGCTCAGGGGTAGAGCACAACCTTGCCAAGGTTGGGGTCGAGGGTTCGAATCCCTTCGCCCGCTCCAATTTCCTCGTTAACGCCGGAAAAGCAAACGGCCCCTCGAGGGGGCCGTTCTCCAATCTCAATGTCTCCGCGCCCTACCAGGGCCATGACGGGTAACCGCGCGACGGCGGCCGCTGATAGCGGTAGGTGTAGTCGGAATTGTTACGGCGCACAGTGGTCCGCTTCTTCTTGCGCGGCTGCGTCGGCTGCCCGTCATTTTGGATGCTGGCTGACGTGATCTTGCCCGGCGTGTCCCTGGCCCAGACCAGGAAATCAGAGCCCTTGGTCAAGGTGGCCGTATTGATCGCCGTATCGCCGATGATCAGCGATGAGCCTGGCGTGAGACGCTCGGAGATCTTCTGACGCAGGTCCGCCGGAATCTCGATGCGGTCCAGCACTGCGGTTAAATCGTCGCCTTGCAGACTGATCGTCATCCATTGCGTCTTGGTATCGCCGGGGGCGAAGTTCAGCGCGGTGAAGATATGCGTGCCGAGCGGGGTCTCGGGATCCTTGAAGGTGACCGGGCCGTCGAACACGCGGCCGAACTCCTGGCGGACGAACAGGTGCCCTACCGGAGGCTCGCCCTTGCCGGCAACCTCATAGACCTTCTTCACCAGCTCCTCGTTGAAGGTGCCGGTCTCGGCCATCCCGTTTGCCTTCTGGAAGGCCTTGATCGCGCCCGCCGTAGCCTTGCCCAGCGTGCCGTCGAAATCCTGAGCCTCGAGATATCCCATCTCGGACAGCAGCGTCTGCACCCCGATGATGCGGTCGTTTTGGGTCCGGCGCGTCACCAGAATGCGCAGCGGCGCCGTCGAGCGAGGCTCCGCGGCCAGTATGGCCGCGGCCTTGGTTCCGGCGCCGAGCTTCGTTGCGCTAATCGAGGGAAACGCATCGGCCTCAGCGCTGGCCACCGCCATGCTGACCTGCGGCGATGCTGCCACGGCTTGAACCGCGGGCGGCGCGGCAGCGGATGGCGTTGCAGCCGCCACAACTGGCTCGGCGGGGGCCGGAGCTGGCGTTGGTACCGCCACTGGCTGAACCGGGGCGGGAGCGGGCGTTGCCACAGCAACAGGCGCGGCGGTGGGAGCGGGGACTGGGATCGCTGCGGCCACCGGAGCCGGGGCAGCGGCGACGGGCGCGACCACCGGCTCAGCCGCGGGAGTCGTCTTGGCGACGACTTCGGGCTTGGCGGGCGCCGGCTCAACCTTCACCGGGATCGACACCGCAGCCGGGACCTGAATTTCGGCAGGCGCGGCGACCGGAGTGGCAGCCGCCACCGGAGCCTTTGCGAGGATCGGGGCAGGGGCCGCGACCGGGGATTTTTCGGCCGGCTTAGCCGCAAAATTGCTTGGCTTGCTGGCGACGCCATCCTCCTCGTCGTCGAGGGCATGGCCATTCGTGCTGGCCGCCTGGTTCTTGGCCGCTACGGGCTGACCGGCGAACGGATCGAACGCGTGAGCGTGGGTATCCTCGACGGCGACCGGATCCTCATCGGCTTCAAGCGTGGGAGCGACCCCAAGCGAAGACGGAACATCCGTTTTCGCGCCGGGAACGTCGGCTCTCGCCAGCATGCCAGGATGCGGCTTCTGCGGGGCTGGAAGCGGCGGGGTGTCGTTCATCGACTGACGCTGCGGCGGCTCCTGCGTCACCAGCGCCGGCGCGGCAGGCGGCGGCAGTGGCTGGAACAAGGCGGGATGGTCGATCAACTGCGGCGCTGGCCGGTCGCGCGCCACGACGACATTGTCGCCGACCGTGGTGATCTTGAACAGCTTGGGCGCGAAAGAGAATGGCAGCCGGATGCAGCCATGCGAGGCCGGATAACCGGGAACCACGCCGGCATGCAGCGCCGTGCCGGACCAAGTGATCCGGTTCATGAACGGCATCGGCGCGCCGCTATAGATGTTCGAATGATGCAGTCTCTGCTTCTCGAGGATGCTGAAAACACCGGCCTTGGTCGCATGGCCCGGCATGCCGGTCGAGACTTGAGAGGTCGTGACCAGAGTCGTGCCGCGATAGACATCGACTTTCTGCTGCTTGAGCGAAACCACGAGCACCATCGGCTCGGACGTATCGATATCGGCGATGCCCTCGTCGGGCGCGCCATCCTTCGGCTCACGCTTCTTGGCATCGGCTGGCGCCGCAGCGATGGCGAGCGCCAACGCTCCCACACCAAGCCATGTCAGAAAGGTGGTTGAAGCCCATTTGGCGACATTCGTCGCCCTGCCCGTCGTGGCGATACGCTCGTTACGCAACTCACACGCTCCCCGTGATGGTCCGACCCAAGGCGAGCCTCCCCCCGATTGAGTTCCCCAACTCGACGAATCAGAGTAAAAGAGGCACCCTCATTTGACCAGCAGAAGCCTTCTAATCACCTAACGCACGTCAACCCGATTGGTGCCCAAAGCCGCGCGCTTCGGTCCCAATAAAAATCCCGGGAGCTCGGGATGTTACGGGGCTCAACCGGACCGCTAATCTGGCTTCGGTAGGCACGATGACCGGTAAGAACCCCTGCGAATAAACTTCTATCTGTTCCATTCTCGCAACAGTTCGGCTTGGCTACTCGGAAGACAAAGACATTTCCGGCCAATCGCCGCAATCGCGCGTGTGGGGAAAAAGCCGCAACCGCCATGCCGCCGCAAATTCTTTGGCGCACTGCCATCCTCGTCAATGTTCGAGGCTAGGACAGGACCAAGGCAGGAATAGGGTCGGGTGGAAGTCCGTACAGTCGCCGAGGCCATGCTATGCTCGGGCATCCGCAAGGAAAGCTCTTGCGTCGGAGGGGGGGCGCCAATACATCGGGCCCGAAGTTCTTCGAGTGCTTCAGGGGAGGCGATCATGCTGGCTGAGACGCATCTGCGGGGGCGCACTGCCGCCCGCGTCATTTTCTTGATGTTTGCTGCCGCGATGCTCGCCGGCTGCGGCGTCAACACCATTCCCACGCTGCAAGAGCAGGCCAAGGCGGCCTGGAGCCAAGTCCTAAATCAATATCAGCGCCGGGCCGACCTGATCCCCAACCTGGTTGAGACGGTCAAAGGCTATGCCGCGCAGGAGAGCAAGGTGCTAACCGATGTCGTCGAGGCGCGCGCCAAGGCGACGCAGGTGCAGCTGCCGCCCGACATCCTCAACAATCCCGAGGCGTTCCAGAAATTCCAAGAAGCGCAGAACACTCTGTCAGGCGCGCTCGGCCGGCTGCTCGCTATCACCGAGAATTATCCGGATCTAAAGTCGAACCAGAACTTCCTGGCGCTCCAGTCGCAGCTCGAGGGCACCGAGAACCGCATCGCCATTGCGCGGCAGGACTACATCACCGCGGTCCAGAAATATAATACGGAGATCCGGACGATCCCCGGGCGCTGGTGGCGTTCGGTACTCTATCCGGACGCGGAGCCCATGCAGAATTTCACTGTCAAGGAAGGCACCGAGAACGTGCCGGAGGTGAAGTTCTAGCGTCAGTGCTTAGTCGGGGGGCCAAATGGCCGTTAGGTGGCGCGTCGGCGGATTGGTGTTGGCCTTGGCGTTTCTGCCATGGCTCGCGCCCGCTCACGCCGAGCCGAATTTCCCGGAGCTGACCGGCCGCGTCGTCGATGACGCGGATATTCTCACCTACCCCGAGGAGGTGGCGATTACCGCCGACCTCAAGGCGCTCGAGGACAAGAGCTCCGACCAGGTGGTGGTCGTCACGCTGCCTTCGCTGCAAGGCTACACCATCGAGGATTTCGGCTATCAGCTCGGCCGCCATTGGGGCATCGGTACCGAGAAGCTGGATAACGGCCTGATCCTGATCGTCGCGCCCAACGAGCGTAAGGTCCGGATCGAGGTCGGCCGCGGCCTCGAAGGCACACTGACCGATGCCTTGTCCAGGATCATCATCGAAAATGCGATCCTGCCGCGCTTCCGCGAGGGCGAATTCGCTGGCGGCATCAAGGATGGCGTGCGCGACATCATTCTGGTGCTCACTGGCGATGCGGCCGAGGTCGAGCAACGCGCCACCGCCCGCCATGATGCCGACGAGCCCATGCTCAATTGGTTGGTGATCATCTTCTGGACGCTGATCATTTTGTGGATCGCTTATAGCGTGTGGAGCAGCGCCCGCTACGCCTCCCGCGCCGGCGGGCGGGGCGGCGGACCGATCTTCCTGCCGGGCCCGGGATGGGGCAGCGGCTCGGGCGGCAGCGGCTGGAGCAGCGGAGGAGGGAGCGGCGGCGGATTTTCCGGCGGCGGCGGCAGTTTCGGCGGCGGCGGAGCCTCCGGCGGATGGTGAGACCGCTCATCCAGCCTTTCACGCCGCAGGACGAGGCGGACATCGCCGCAGCCATCACCCACGCCGAGGCGAAGACCAGCGGCGAGATCGTGGTGGTGGTGGCGATCGCCTCCGACGGCTACCGCTCGTTCGGCTTGCTGTGGGCGGCGCTGATCGCGCTCGCCGTACCGATGCCGCTGATCTTCGCCACCAAATGGGCGGTCGAATATATCTATCTGGTGCAGCTGCTGGTGTTCCTCATTTTCCTCGTGCTGTTCCAGTTGGAAGGGCTGCGCTACGCCCTGGTGCCGAAATCCGTGCGCCGCGCCCGCGCGCATCAACGCGCCGTCGAGCAGTTCATCGTGCAGAATCTGCACACCACCAAGGGCCGCACCGGCGTGCTGATCTACGCCTCGTTCGCCGAGCGCTTCGCCGAAGTGATCGCCGACGAGGGCATCTATAAGAAGGTGCCGGCCTCGACCTGGGACGACGTGGTCGGCGAGCTCACCAATCATCTCGCACGCGGCACGACCACCGAAGGCTTCATCCGCGCGGTGGAGCGCTGCGGCAAGATCCTCGCCAAGCATTTTCCGCCCGGCAAAGCCGACTACAACGAGCTGCCCAACCATCTGATCGTGCTCGATGCCTACGGACGGCCATAGCCGGTGACACGGCAAGCCTCCGAGCCGACGGGAAAGCGCGCTCTGTTCGGCTGGGTGATGTTCGACTGGGCGACCCAGCCCTTCTACACCCTGGTCGTCACCTTTCTGTTTGGCCCGTATTTCGTCAACGGCTTCATGGCCGATCCGGCGCAGGGTTCGGCGCTGTGGGCCTACGCCACCGGCCTCGCCGAGCTGATCGCCGCCGCATTTGCCCCCGTACTTGGCGCCATCGCCGACGCGAGCCAGCACCGCAAGCCCTGGATCGCCTTCTTCTCCGTGCTGCTGGCGGTCGGGATGTTCGGCCTGTGGCTCGCGGCGCCCGGCCGCACCGATCTCGTGCCCATCGTGCTGCTCGCCTTCGGTCTTGCCATTATCGGCGCCGAACTTGCCACCGTGTTCACCAACGCCATGATGGTGTCGCTCGTCTCCGACAAGCGGCTCGGCACGCTGTCTGGCTTCGGCTGGGCCACCGGCTATGTCGGCGGCCTGATCAGCCTGGCGCTGGTCGCGGGCCTCATCGTCGCCGATCCGCACACCGGCAAGACTCTGCTCGGACTGCAACCGATCGTGCCGCTCGATCCGGCGACGCGCGAAGGCGACCGCCTGGTCGGCCCGTTCTCGGCGGTCTGGTATCTCGTCTTCGTCATTCCGCTGTTCCTGTTCACGCCCGACCGCGCGCCAAAGCCGCACCAAGCCCACGCGGTGCGCGCCGGGCTCGCCCAGCTGGTGCGCTCGGGCAAGAATCTCGTGCGCCATCACGGCCAGATCGCCCTGTTCCTGCTGGCGCGCATGCTCTACGCCGACGGGCTTGGCGCGGTGTTCGCCTTCGGCGGCATCTATGCGGCGACCGTATTCGGCTGGGGCGCGGTCGAGCTCGGCCTGTTCGGCATCATTCTCACCATCGCCGGCACCTTCGGCGCGGTGCTCGGTGGCCTGCTCGACGATCGCGCCGGCTCCAAGCGGGTGATCGCCCTGACGCTGCTGCTGTTCATCGCCGCCTCGATCGGCGTGTTGTCGGTCGACCGCGAGCATGTGCTGTTCGTGCTCGCCGTCGCACCGAAGCTTCCGGGCAGCGCGCCGTTCTCTTCGGTCGGCGAACAGGTCTATCTCGCCTTCGCCATGCTGATCGGCCTCGCCTCAGGACCGATCCAGGCCTCGAGCCGCACGCTGCTCGCGCGCATGTGCCCGCCGGGCAAGGCGACCGAGTTCTTCGGCTTCTTCTCCTTCTCCGGCAAGATCACCGCCTTCGCCGCGCCGCTCGCGATCGGCGTGGTCACCCACGCGACCGGCAGCCAGCGCATCGGCATCGCCACCAGCATCTTCTTTCTGGTCACCGGCCTGCTGCTGTTGCTGCGCGTCGAAGCCAAATAGCTCTCACCCCGCATCATTCGGCGCCGAGCACCAGCGTCCAATACGGGCGGCCGCTTTGATTCTTGGCCATGGCGACGCCGATCGCGGTCACGTTGGCGCGCAGCAAATTGGTGCGATGGCCGGGGCTCTCCTCCCAGAAATGCATCACCTCGCCGAAGGATTTCTGCCCGGACGCGACATTCTCGGAGGCGATCTTGGCATGGAAGCCGGCGCGCTCGGCCCGCGCCATCGCCGTCGAGCCGTCGGCCCCGTAATGGCCGATCCAGCTGCGCTCCGCCTGGGTCTTCGATTGCACCGCGGCGGCGCGGGTCAGCCGCTCGTCGAGCACCAGCGGCGCGAGGCCGTTCTCGCTGCGGAAGGCATTGATTGCCGCCAGCGCCGCTTGCGCATCGAGCGGCTTCACCGGTTTTGCCGCCTCTTCCGGCGAGACGAAGCTGAAGGTGCAGCCGCCGAACGGATTCCACAGGCACGGAATGCGCAGCTCGGCCGCCGCCGGCGTTGCCGCGAGCGCGAAAGTCAAACTGGCTGTCGCGAGGCCTAGCCGCATCATCCCCGTCACGCGATCGCGTTGCCCCAGGCGCACGATCTTAGCCGCGATGGGCCGTGGCGCTCCAGCGGAATTGCATGCGGGCATGCGGTCTCCTTGCCGCGACGCTGTTGCGTCCGGGGGGTGAGGGGGGATGGCGCGCCGAAAGACGCAAACCTATGGCATCCGCGATCCTTGCGGATCACGGCGAGCGCCTCTCGGCGCGCCAGTTCACGGCGTGTGCGGCAGCGGGCCCCGCTTTAGCTTTGCGGTCGGATCGATCTCCGCCGCAACCCTTCAGCCAGCTCCTGGCAGGGACTCCTAGTGGTCCCGGGGGGAGCCCCGCCGCCGCCCGAGTGCCGTCTTGCGAGACGGCCCGCGGGCGCCGCACCCCGTCCCGCCGACGCAACGCCTCGCGAGAGCGCCCCTTAGAAGGACGAGGTGGAGCATCATAAGCGAGGTTCGGCGGGCGGGGATAATGCGGGCATAACTCAAGCCCTCTCGTCATCCCGGCGAAAGCCGGGATCCAGGGCAGCAGGCACTACAGCCAGCGCGCACTCTCGACATCCATGAGGACGACCAGCTCGACGAAGCTCAGCTTGCCGCTTGGGTGAAGCAGGCCGCCGCGTTGCCCGGCGAACGATGTGAGCGGGCGGGTGCGTCCACGCCGTGAGCGGACGCCAGTCATCAGCCCGCAAGCCCACGAAGACCGCCGCGAAGGGACTGCCGGCACACTGTTGCCTTCCGATTTGGCGGTCTGACCAGACATCCGCTCCTGGTCCATCGCGGACAATGAACCGCAAGTACTGCGCGACGGAATAAATTGTGGCAGATGCAATGCCCGCCCGCGCATGCGCGTCGCTAAGATGACGGAGCAGCACATGACCTATGCCTTCCGCCTGAGGACCCGCATTAAGTGCCGTCTGAGCGACGTAAGATTTCCAACGACCATTGCGCTACCGGGTCTTCCTCCGATCGAGGTTAGCTACGAGGAGGAGGTCCAGCAATGCATGGCGGACGAGGCCAAGAGCTGCCCTGGTGGTGCCGGCGTTCGGCCAGATGGCGGTCGCTACACCTTCATAGGCCGCAACTTCGACGACCAGGCAGCCGCATTGGAGTCGGGAAGGAAATTCAGGGACATTCTTCTGGCTGCAGGTGCTCAGAAGCACATGGGCGTCGATGTGGGATTCGAGCGTCCGAGCCTGCAGTTCGGAGCCAGCGTTCGCGACGCTGTCCGTGAGCAAACCGGAAAAGAGCCGCGTGGCGATATGATTGGTCTCATGACCTACGCGGAAGGAAGCGTTGCGCTTCTGCGTATGAAGCGACGGCATCTGTTACGTTGCCGCTTGCTCTGTTTCAGAAGGAGCTTGAACAGATTGCACAAGGTCGGGGTGTTTTGAACGAACGCCAACGCACCTGCGCAGCGTTGCTGAACAATTCACACTTCGCCGTGCAGGACGAAGCAGTCTTCGTCCTGTTGATCTCGGCGGTTGAGGCACTCTGTGATCAGAAAGACTTGCCTCAAACTTACGTGGACGCGGTTCAGTCTCTACAAGACCACATCGCACGGCTTACGCTCGATACCGTTGTTCGGAAATCCCTTGAAGGCACACTTGCGCACGCCAAGAAACAGTCGTTGCGCCAAGCCTATCTAACGAAGTTCAGGACTTCTGCTGGACGATCAGCGCGCGGATGCCTTCGACCAACTATATAAGCTGCGCAGCAAGTTCGTGCACGAAGGTGAAGGTCGAGGTGATTTGCGAGGAAAAATCGGGGAGGCTCGCGAGCTCGGCGTTGCGCTATTCGCGGCGGATCTTGCGAGCACACAAAGCGGGGGCCACTCCTGAAGAGTGGCCGCCGCCGGCGAACAGAGGACATCCACGCCGTTCATCAGATCGAGGATCGTCAATCAGTTGGAGTGAACGCAATGGCGCAAAAGACGCCTAAGACGTCGGCGAAGCTCGCAATAAAGGCCGCCGACGCCGTGCAGAATGCGACAACAACCATGAACAAGAGCAAGAGCGGCTCGAAGGAAAGAAAAGGCGGAGAACTCTCCTTCTCAGTTAATCGAGCGAGGATCGCGGCGCTCGGTGATTGGCGCGGCTAGCCGCTCGCGCGGGTGCGGGCTCTCATCGAACAGGCCGATCCGGAAATGGTCGAGGCGGTGAAGTGGAGAAACCGTCGAACGCGCCTGCCGCTCAATCGCAAATCACGTAGGGCTGGCTGAGGAGGCATTCGAACAATCGTTCGGTCTCCTCGCTTGCCGGGCGTCTGGGTCCGCAGCACCAACCGCCTCGCTTCGAACCGCAAGCATAAAGATGGGCGGATGCCGCGCACGGTGGACTTCTTGACGTGTGCGGCTCTCCTGGCGAGCGCGGGTTGGGTCGCCGCCGCCAGGACCAAGGCGCCGATCGCAACGAGCAGGACCATGGACCGCATGGCGCAACGCCTCATGGTGGGGGTGGCGCGGCGAAGCTCGCCGGTTTCAGGGCGCCGACGCAGGATGTGTCGGGAGCGCTGGGGTCGGCGAAGAACGATGCGATCACCGCTTGCGCGCAAGGCGACGCGGGCGAGACGAAATGCCCGACGCCGGGGATGCTGATGATGGTCGCGTGGGTGAATTTCGCCGCCGCTTGCTTGGCCCCGGCGAGCGAGGTCAGCGTGTCGAAGCTGCCGGAGATCAGCAGCGTCGGCAGGCCGCTCGCGACCGGCTGGTGCATGGCCTCGGGCGCGGCGGGGACTTTCCACACCTCGCTGCAATCTTGGTTGAAATAGGCCCAGCTGCCGATCCCCTCGCGCTGGATCGAGGCCGGATAGTCCGGAAACGCTTTCCGCCCCGCCTCGGCAAGCTGCTCCGGCGTCGCGAACGGATAGCTCTCGCGGCAGCTGACGCCAAAGGCGAGCCCATAACCGAGCGCGGGCGCGGCCGGATCGGGCGGCGGTGCGCGGCTAGCCCGATCCAAGGCGATTGCCTCGATGGCATCGGCGCGGCCGGCGGCGAGCCCATCGATGCGATCCGGCGCGGCTTGCAGCATGGGGAGGCCATAGTTCTGGTTGCGCAGCCAGTCGATCAGCGCTCCGCCGTCGATCACGACCTTAATGGCTTCGCTCGTCGCCGGGTCCTTGACGGTGGTCGTCAGCGGCTCGGCCTCGAGCCTGTTCACCAGAGCGGTGAAGGTCTGCTCAAGATGGGGATGGGCGGCGTTGCAGGCCGGTTCCGCTGCGCAGGCCTGGAAGATGTTGCCGAAGCCGTCGCTCGCGTTCTGCCAATTCTGGGCGACGTTGTAGGTGGTGGGCAACACCGAATCGAGCACGACGGCGCGGATGCCCTCGGGGTGGTCGCGCATCAGCGTCTGCGCCAGGTAGGAGCCGTAGGACGTCGCATAGACATTCCATGCGTCGAGGCCGAGCGCCTGGCGGAGATCGGCGAAATCGGCTGCGCTTTCCGTCGAGTTATAGGCGCTGAGGTCGGCGCCGGTCGCCATGAGCGCGCGGTGGCAGGCCTGGGTCGCCGCCAGATGGGCGCGCTCGGTCGCCTCGGAATAGAAGCGCATGCCGAGCAGCTCTCTGGCGAACGCGTCGGGGGCCGCGCAGGTCAGCGCCGGTTCCGAGAGCATGGTGCCGCGCTGGCTCACCACATAGATGTCGCGGTCGCGGATGAAATCGGCGGCGATCAGCCCGTCGACCTCGAGCGGGGCGATGTCGCCCGGGCCGCCGGCCAGATAAACGATGGGATCGGTGTGCTTCTCCGCTGAGCTGGCGGAATGCTTCGCGACCAGCAGCCGGATGGTGCGCCCCTCTGGCTGGCTGCGATTCTCCGGCACGACGAGATAGCCGCAGCTCGCTTCGGCGAGCCACTCGACACCTTGCAGGCTCGGGCACGGCGCCGCCTCGAAGCGCGGCACGGCCGCGCCGCCCTCGGCGGACTGTGCGGCTCGCGCCATTACGGCCGCCGCCAGAAGCAAGATTGCTCGCCACGGTCCAAGCCGAAAATTCATCGTCGGGCCTCTCGGGGACCGTGACTAATGCCGGAAATGCCGCATGCCGGTGAACACCATGGCGAGGCCGGCTTTGTCGGCGGCCGCGATCACCTCGTCGTCGCGCAGCGAGCCGCCCGGCTGGATCACCGCATTGGCGCCGGCTTGCGCGATTACGTCGAGCCCGTCGGCGAACGGGAAGAACGCATCCGACGCCGCCACCGAGCCGATCGTCAGGCTCTGCGTCAGTCCCTGCGCGCGCGTCGCATCCTCCGCCTTCCACGCCGCCATGCGCGCGGCATCGACGCGCGACATCTGCCCCGCGCCGATGCCGACGGTGGCGCCGTCCTTGGCATAGACGATGGCGTTCGACTTGACGTGCTTCGCTACCGTGAAGGCGAACACGAGATCGGCAAGCTCCGTGTCGGTCGGCTGGCGCTTGGTCACCACCTTGAGCGTGTCGGCAACGCCGCTGTCGCGCGACTGCACCAGGAAGCCGCCGGCAAGCGAGCGGAAGGTGAGGCCGTCGCCCTTCGGGTCGGGCAGGCCGCCGGCGAGCAGCAGGCGCAAATTCTTCTTCTCGGCGACAATCGCCTTGGCCTCATCGCTCGCATCCGGGGCGATGATCACCTCGGTGAAGATCTTGACGATCTCGCGCGCGGCGTCCGCATCGAGTTTGCGGTTCAGCGCGACGATGCCGCCGAACGCGCTGACGGCATCGCAGGCGAGCGCCTTGGCATAGGCCTCGGCCAGCGTCTTGCCGGTGGCGACGCCGCAAGGATTGGCATGCTTGATGATGGCGACGGCGGCGCCGGCCTTGGGATCGAACTCGGCCACCAGTTCGTAAGCCGCGTCGGTGTCGTTGAGATTGTTGTAGGAGAGCTCTTTGCCTTGCACCTGCGCCGCGGTGGCGACGCCGAAGCGCTGCTCGCCGTTGCGGTAGAACGCGGCGGATTGATGCGGGTTCTCGCCATAGCGCAGCGCCTCGGCGAGCTTGCCGACGATGGTGCGCGTATTCGGCGTCGTCTCGCCCAGCCGGTCCGCGAACCATGTCGAGATCGCCGCGTCATAGGCCGCGGTGCGGGCGAAGGCGCGCGCGGCCAGCGTCCTGCGCAAGGCCAGGGTGGTGGCGCCGCCATTCGCATCCATCTCGGCGATCACCAGTTCATAATCGGCGGGGTCGACCACCACCGCGACGCCGTCGTGGTTCTTTGCCCCGGCCCGGATCATGGCCGGGCCGCCGATGTCGATCGTCTCGATGCAGGTATCGAAATCCGCGCCGCTCGCGGCCGTCTGCTCGAACGGATAGAGATTGGCGGCGAGCAGGTCGATCGGATGGATCGAATGATCGGCGAGCGCCTTGAGATGCGCCTCGTTCTCGCGCACGGCGAGCAGCCCGCCGTGGATCTTCGGATGCAGCGTCTTGACCCGCCCATCCATCATCTCCGCCAGGCCGGTGACCTCGGCGACGTCGATCACCTCGATTTCGGCCTCGCGCAACAGCTTGGCCGTGCCGCCGGTCGAGACGATGGCGACGCCGTGCCGGCGCAAATTGCGGGCGAAATCGACCAGGCCGGTCTTGTCGCTGACGGAAAGCAGCGCGCGGGCAATCTTGCGGGTCGTCATGCGGTCAGGCTGCGACGGGTGCGGCTTCGTTGGGATCGATCAGATGTCCGCCGCCGCCGCCTTCGGTCAGGCGCTCGATGTTCCAGACGATGCGCACCTCGCTCGCCTCGCCCATCATGCCGCCGAGCACGACCTGCGAGGTCGGCTGCGGCCCGCGCGCGTCGGCGAGGAAGTAGCTCTCCTCGATCTTGGTCTCCGGCGCGTTGGAGCTAATCTTCCAAGTCTCGCCGTTCTTCAGCCTGAGCAGGGCGCTTTGCCCGTCCGGGCCGAGTTCCGCGCGCACGGTCGGATGCAGATGGAAGCGGATGGCGTATTCGCCGGCGATCAACCCGTCGGGGCTTTGCAGACCGCCGGGCGCAGATAGCTTGTCCTCGCTCGAGATCAACAGGCCGTTCGGCGCGACCAGGAATTGCCGCGCGTGGCTCACGCCGAAATCGGTCTTGTAGCCGTCATGCGAGCCCTTGATCCGGAGATTGTCGCCCTGATCGGCCAGCGCGGCTTGCGCATTGAGCGGGCCGCTGAGCGGCGAGCCCGCGGCGATCTGATTGCCGCTGACGCCGGTCGCGGTGAACTCGGCGGAGGAGGTTCCCTCGAAGCTCAGCGTCGAATGCGCCGGCGTCGAGCGGGCGAACGGAATCCAGTCGGCGTGGTCGATCGAGGGCGTGCCGCAATTGACGATCATGGGACAATTGCCGGAGCTCATCTCGAAGCAGAGGAAGCCGGCATGGGCGTTGCTGCTGAGCGAGAGCGCCGGCGCCGGACCGATGTCGCAAATGAGCTGCGTCGTCCCGCAGTCGAGCCGCACATAGCCGGAATTGGTCGCCGCGCGCACCGGCGTACCTTCGACGTCGTCATAGGCGAGCACCGTGGCGAGCGCGTCGGTCGGCGTCGGGCCTGAGCCGTTGAAGCGGGCGAGCGTGCCGTCGCCGGTGCGGAAGAAGCGCAGCATCGGCATGATACGGTCGATTGCGTCGGTCAGCTCCTTCGGCGGGGCGCGGTCGCGCGCCACGAAGCATTGCCGAAGCGGCAACAGGTCGAGCAGCAGCTCGACCAGCGCCTCTGGATTGCGCGAGATATGCCCGCCATCGGCCAGGATCTGCCGGTCGAGCTCCCGGCCGAACGGCCGCGCGTAGCGGTCGACCACCGCCTGCTGCTCGGCGATGCACAGCCCGGCATAGATCAGCGCCATCAGCGCGACGAGACGCGGCACGCCGTCCGGCGCGTCGCGGTAGCTGGCGGACAGATAGCGAAGCTGCGAGGTCAGCGCCCTGAGGAAGTTGGCGTAGGCCTCGGGCTCGCCCGAGTCGAGGATGAGCACCGAGTTGGACAGCCAGGAGATGACCCGGCGGCCGACGATCTCGGGCTGCCAGGCGAGGCCATGATTCGAGCGCTTGAGCGCGATGAAATCCTGTACCAGCGCCTTGGCTTGCTCGCGCGATAGCTCGCTGCCGGCGGCACGGAGATGCCGGAGCCAGCCAAATCCATAAAGCTCGCGCGCCCACCCATCGGACGGCGGCGTGATCTCGAACGGCAACTCGATCTCAACCTCTGCGAGCCGCCCGGCGAGACCGAAATGTCCGTTGTACAGTTCGGTAGCAAAACTCGGGTCCGCGGTCCTGAGTTCTTGCGGTGCGAGCAGGAGCTGTTCGGCGCGGGTGCCCGGATAGGAGATGCTCGCCATGCCCGCGAGCATGAAGCGGCGAAACGTGCCCGGGCCGCTGAGGCGCGCGGAGGCCCCGCGTGCGCCACGCTCAAAGGGCTGCGAGTCAGCCGCCATTCTGCTTATCTCCAAGCTGCCGCCCGGCGTCGGATATGACGCAAGGCCTCCCCGTGCATCCTGAGGGGCGCATTGTCGGGCTGCGGACGGTTCCGATCAAGCCCGATACGTCACGCTTGGTCTGAGCGGACGAGTCGTGTTGCAAAAAAGCCGTCCATCCCGCTCCATTCGGGGGAGTCCAGCCGCAATTCATAGGGAAACGTGCGCAAGCAGCCGGAGGGCTCGATCCACAACTCTTGGCCGAAAAGCTCATCCGGAACGATGGGATCGACGCGAAAAGCCTCGTTTCGCACCAGAAACGCGGCCACCTGTGCCTCGCCTTCCTCTGGCTCGAGCGAGCAGGTCGAATAAACGAGCTTGCCGCCCGGTTTGACCAGTTTGGCGGCGTTGTCGAGCAACTTCGCCTGCAGCCCGGCGAGCGCCACGATGTCCTTCGGCGACTTGGTATAGGGGATGTCGGGGTGCCGGCGGATGGTGCCGGTCGACGAGCAGGGGGCATCGAGCAGCACCGCATCGAAGCTTTCGCCGGGCTGCCAACTGGCGGCGTCGGCCAGCACAGGCTCGGCCTCAAGGCCAAGCCGCGTGAGGTTCTCGGCAAGCATCCCGAGCCGCGTCTTGGAGCTGTCGACAGCGACTACCGAAGCGCCAGCAAGCACGAGCTGCGCCGTCTTGCCGCCAGGCGCGGCGCAAAGATCGGCGACCCGCTTGCCGGCGATGTCGCCAACGAGCCGCGCCGGCAGCGAGGCGGCGACGTCTTGCACCCACCACGCGCCGTCGGCGAAGCCGGGAAGCTGCTCGATGCGGCCCTTGGGCAGAAGACGCACGCTCCCAGTGGGCAGCACGCGGCCTGAGAACTGCTCGGCCCAAAGCTGAGGCTCGCTCTTCACGGTGAGATCGAGCGGCGGCTCGACCAGATGCGCTGCGGCGATCTCATGCGCGCAGGTCTCGCCCCAGTAGCTGACCCAGCGCGACCACAGCCAGTCGGGCGTATTGACCCGCGCCGCATCGAGACTAACGGCGATGGCGTCGCCCTCGCTCGCGACCTTGCGCAGCACGGCATTGACCAGCTTGTCGTAGCGCTTCGCTTTCGGATCGTATTGGGCGAGCGTCACCGCGAGGTCGATGGCCGCGTGCGGCGGCGTCTTGAGAAACACGAGCTGCGCCGCGGCCGACAGCAGGATGGGATAAAGCGTGCCGGACCGCTCCGGCATGCCACGCTCGAGAAACGTGCCGAGCACGTGGTCGAGTTGGCCTTTCCGCCTGAGGCTCGTCGCCACGATGGCCCGGGTGAGGGCGCGGTCGCGCGCCGTCAGGTTGAACATCGCGCCTTTGTCGAGGGAGCGGCCGAGAAGGTCGTCGAGCGGCTGCTTCTTTTGCAGTACTGCGCTCAACAGCTCTGCCGCCGCGCGCCGCGCCGGCAGGCCGACTTGGGCGTCGCGGTCGCGTGCCTGCGCGCGGGCTTCCTTATCCGATGCGATCATGGTGTGGTTTGCCGGGGTGACCTGAATAGGCCTAGCCCCACGGCCCGCGTCCCGCAACCCGGCGCTGCGGCTCCGACCACGGCCCCGCCGCATCCGGAGCAGCGCTCACAGCCGTGGCACCGTCGCCCATCTCGCGGGCGATCTCCTGCAGCCGCGCCACGCGATTTTCGACATTCGGGTGGGTCGAGAACAGATTGTCCATGCGCGCGCCGGACAGCGGATTGACGATGAACAGATGCGCCGAAGCCGGATTGCGCTCGGCCGGCATGTTGGGGATGCGCTGCGCGGCGCCGGCGATCTTCTGCAACGCCGAGGCGAGCGACAAAGGTTTGCCGCTGATCTCGGCGCCTTCGCGGTCCGCAGCGTATTCGCGCGTGCGGCTGATCGCCATTTGCACCAGGCCCGCGGCCAGCGGCCCGAGAATGAGCAGGGCGAGGGTGCCGATGAAGCCGATATTGTTGTTGCCGTTGCCGCGGCCACCGAAGATGAAACCGAAATTGGCGAGCATGGAGATCGCGCCGGCGATCGTCGCGGTGACGGTCATCAGCAGCGTGTCGTGGTTCTTGACGTGACCGAGCTCATGCGCCAGCACGCCGGCCAGCTCTTCCTGGTTCACGCTGTTCAGCAGCCCGGTGGTCACCGCGACCGAGGCGTGCCGCGGATTGCGGCCGGTGGCGAACGCGTTCGGCTGAGGGTTCTCCATGACAAAGACGCGCGGCATCGGCAGTCCAGCGGCTGAGGCGAGCCGGCTGACCAGTGCGTAAAGCTCGGGCGCCGAGCGCGCATCGACCTCGCGCGCGCCATACATCGACAGCACCATCTTGTCGGAGTTCCAATAGGCGAACAGGTTCATCGCCGCGGCGACCAGCAGCGCGATCACCATGCCGGACTGGCCGCCGATCAGGAAGCCGATGCCCATGAACAGCGCGGTCAGCGCCGCTAACAGAATGGCAGTACGCAAATAGCTCATCGGACCTCCAGGGACGGCTTGGCCGCGCAGGCGAACCAGCGTCCTCAGCCGTAATATGGAGACCCTTGAGCAGGCGACAAGATCGGGGCGGGAGGAGGCGAAGGGCCGGTTTCTGCCCCTCTACAGCGCCTTGGTTTCCGCTTCGGTTACCTTAACGTTTCGTCAATGGCTGCCCCTGCATGCTCCCTCGGTAGCATTCTCGGGAGTCGCCTCGCCATGCCAACCGCGTTTGAAGCCCGCGTCGTAAAGTCCTCGAACCGCCGCGTGCCGGCGCCCGCCATTGCCCTCACGAGCACGCAGAAGCGCCTCATCCGCGAAAGCATCCTCAAACTCGAGCCGGCGTTCGACCTGGTCGGCCAGCTCTTCTTCCTCAAGCTCTACCGGCTCGATCCGGCGTTTCGCGATCGCTTCGACGGAACCTCGCAGACGCAGGGGCGCAAATTCATGGCGGCGCTCAAGCTCGGCATCGTCTCGCTCAACCATGACGACGGGCTGGCGCCGACGCTGAAGCTGCTCGGCATCCGCCATCGCCAGCTTGGCATCAAGATCCGCCACTACCGCATGATGACCAAGGCACTGTTGTGGACGCTCGAGCAATCGCTGGAGAAGCGCTTCACGCGCGAGACCAAGGACGCCTGGTCGACGCTGCTCACCCAGATCACGCGCACGCTCAGCGGCGGCGACGCGGCTCTATTGCGGAGCGTCGGCGGCACCGCCGCCTGAGTTCACCACCTTCACGGCCACCGCGCCTTTGTCGTCGACCATGATCTCCACGTCCTGGTCGGGCTCGAGCACTTGCGTCTTGCCGTCGACCTCCAGCTGATCGGGACCGATGATGATCGCGTGGCCGTCGACGGTGATCTTCATGCCGTCGCTCAACGACTCCTGGGTCATGTCCTTGTAGTGGCCGCCGACGGTGACGGTGCGGCTACCGACCGTCATCGACACGGTCTGGCTGACCGATTTCCCGTCGGGGGTGAAAAATCCGAGCGCGAAGACGATGGCGATCAGAATTGCCACCAGGACGCCGAAACCAATGAGAGCTTTCTTGAGCATGGCCGTTCTTTCTCAAGCTGATCTGCGGTTCTGTCGGTGCTCGATGAGATCGGTCACGACGGAGGGATCGGCGAGCGTCGAGGTGTCGCCGAGATTGCCGAAATCGTCCTCGGCGATTTTGCGCAGGATGCGGCGCATGATCTTGCCCGAGCGGGTCTTGGGCAGGCCCGGCGCGAACTGAATGAGATCGGGCGAGGCGATCGGCCCGATCTCCTGGCGGACCCAATTGCGCAGCTCGGTCTTGAGCGCGTCGGACCACTCCTGGCCCGACATCAGGGTCACGTAGCAATAGATGCCCTGGCCCTTGAGGTCATGCGGGTAGCCGACCACCGCCGCTTCCGAGACTTTGGGATGGGCGACCAGCGCCGACTCGACCTCGGCGGTGCCCATGCGATGTCCGGCGACGTTGATCACATCGTCGACGCGGCCGGTGATCCAGTAATAGCCGTCCGCGTCGCGCCGGCAGCCGTCGCCGGTGAAATACATGCCTTTGTAGGCGGTAAAGTAGGTCTCGACGAAGCGCTTATGGTCGCCATAGACCGTTCGGGCGATGCCGGGCCAGGCATCGAGAATGACCAGATTGCCCGAGGCCTCGCCGTCGAGAATGTTGCCCTCGGTGCCCACGACCGCCGGCTGCACGCCGAAGAAGGGTAGCGTCGCCGAGCCCGGCTTGAGCTTGGTGGCGCCCGGCAGCGGCGTGATGAGAATGCCGCCGGTTTCGGTCTGCCACCAGGTATCGACGATCGGGCAGCGTTCCTCGCCGACCACGTGATAGTACCACTCCCACGCCTCGGGATTGATCGGCTCGCCCACCGTGCCGAGCAGCTTCAGCGATTTGCGCTTGCTGCTCTTCACGAAATCGTCGCCGAGCCCCATCAGCGCCCGGATCGCCGTCGGCGCGGTATAGAAGATGTCGACCTTGTGCTTGTCGACCACCTGCCAGAAGCGCGAGGCGTCGGGGTAGTTGGGGACGCCCTCGAAGATCAGCGTCGTGGCGCCGTTGGCGAGCGGGCCGTAGACGATGTAGGAGTGGCCCGTCACCCAGCCGACATCCGCCGTGCACCAATAGATGTCGCCGTCGTGATAATCGAACACATATTGATGCGTCATCGCGGCGAACACGAGATAGCCGCCCGAGGTGTGCAGCACGCCCTTTGGCGTGCCGGTCGAGCCTGAGGTGTAGAGGATGAACAGCGGGTCCTCCGCGCTCATCTCCTCGGGGGGACAATCATCGCTCGCCTTGGCGAGCTCCGGCTCGAGCCAGAGGTCGCGGCCCGGCGTCCACGGCACCTGAGCGCCGGTGTGCTTGACGACGAGAACCTTGTCGACACCGCCGACCTTGTTCAGCGCCGCGTCGGCGTTGGCCTTGAGCGAAACCTTGCGGCCGCCGCGCTTGCCTTCATCGGCGGTGATCAGGATGCGCGATTTGCAGTCCGCGATGCGTCCCGCCAGCGAGTCCGGCGAGAAGCCGCCGAACACCACGGAGTGGATGGCGCCGATCCGCGCGCAGGCCAGCATGGCGTAAGCCGCTTCCGGAATCATCGGCAGATAGATCGTCACCCGGTCGCCGCGCTTGACCCCGTTCGCCTTCAGCACGTTGGCAAGGCGGCAGACCTGCTTGTGCAGCTCGCGATAGCTGATGTGCTTCGCGTCTTGCGCGGGATCGTCGGGCTCGAAGATGATCGCGGTCTGCTTGCCGCGTTTCTTCAGATGCCGGTCGATGCAATTGGCGGAAACATTGAGCGTGCCGTCCTCGAACCATTTGATCGAGACGTCGGGATAGGCGAACGAGGTGTTCTTGACGCGCGTATAGGGCTTGATCCAGTCGAGCCGCTTGCCTTCCTTGCCCCAGAACTTATCGGGGTCCTCGACGCTCTTCTGGTAGCGCTTCTCGTACTCGTCCTTGTCGATGAAGGCGCGTTCCTTCCATTTTTTTGGAACCTTCACCGCCTCGACTTTATACTGTTTATGCTCGGACATCGGTCCGCTCCTCCCTTACGCACGCGACGTTATCCGGCGCCACCTTGTTACTTCGATACTACGATGGGCGGCCCTCCCGGCGCACTGGATTCTAGGCGCCGAAAGCGCCGATGATCGCTCCCATCAGCACGAGCACGGCGAGCCAATGCCCGGCGTCGATGGCCGTCACCACCGGCTTCATGCCCTCGAAGGCGTGGTTGGTGGCGAGTGTGGTCAGTACGAAGCCGATCCAAACAAAGACGGCGCTGATCGCCCCGCCTTTGATCGAGACTTGGCTGATATGGCCCATCAGCCCCGCGAGCATATAGGCCATGACCAAACAGGAGACCGCGGCGATCACCAGCGGCACGATCGGCATGGCCTTGTCGCAGTCCTCCTTCTTCTTGCCGAGCCCCGCCATCCACACCTTGCCGAACACGCTGTACCAGCCCCAGCCGAGCAGAAAGCCCGCCACCGCGGCCACCGCCACGGCGAGATAGTTGATGTGCATGATCGCTCCCCCCTTTTGCTTCTAGGCCTGAGGCGGCTTGGCAATCCCGCCGAGCTTGCAGATGATACTCCATTCCGGTGACGAAACGGGCTGGACCGAGAGCCGCGAATTCCTGACCAGCACCATCTCCTTGAGCTTGGGATTGGCCTTGATCTCGGCGAGCGTGACCGGCTTCGGCAGGTCGGCGACGGCGGCGACGTCGACGCACTCCCATTGACCGGTCGGGTCGGTCGAGTCCGGGTGCGCGTCCTTCACGATCTTGACGATGCCGACGATGCTCTTGTCGGCGCCGGAGAGGTAGAAGAAGCCGAGATCGCCTTTTTTCATCGCCCGCATATTGTTGCGCGCCTGATAGTTGCGCACGCCCGTCCACTCCGCGCCTTTGGCGCCGGACGTCTTCTGCTGGTCCCAGGACCAGGTCTCGCGCTCTGACTTCAGCAGCCAATAGGCCATGGCGGATCGAGCGGTTCCCGCTCACTCCTCCTCGTCGGGATTGTTGATGGTCCACAGCCACGGGCGGATTTCGACCGAGGCGAACACGCCGGCCTTGGCGAACGGATCGCCCTCGCCGATCTTGCGCGCGGCGTCGAGCGAGGGCGCCTCAACCACGACCAGGCTGCCGTTCATGGTCTGCCCGTCAGGCTCGGTGAAGGGGCCGGCGAACACCAGCGTCTCGCCGAGGCTCTCGAGATAAGCAAGATGGTCGGGACGGTTGGCCTTGCGCAAGGGCAGGCTGCCGGGCTTGTCGGTGCAGATCAGGGCGTAAAGCATGGGGATCCTCTAAAGATCAGGCTATTGCGCAACTCCGTCCCCCTGCAAGGGGGAGGGTGGGGGTCGGACCCCCTCCCGACGCGCAAGCGCGCCCACCTCCCCCTTTTTGGGGGAGGAGTCTCACGCCTCAGGTCTGAGCGGGCGGGCCAGCAGCGCCTCGATCGCCTCGTCGACGGTCGAAAGCCCCGAAATCACCGCCTGCACCGCCTGCGCGATCGGCATGTCGATGCCGCGCGCCGCCGCCATCTCGACCAGCGCGCTCGCGGTATGCACGCCCTCGGTGACGGCGATCCGCTTGCCCAGCACCTCCGCCAGGCTCTTGCCCTTGCCGAGTTCGATGCCGAGCGACATGTTACGCGATTGCGGGCTGCCGCAGGTGAGCACCAGATCGCCGAGCCCCGAGAGACCCATCAGCGTCTCCCGTCGCGCGCCGAGCGCGGCGCCGAACCGCACCATCTCGGCAAAGCTGCGCGTGACCAGGGCGGCATGCGCGCTCGCGCCGAATTTCTTGCCGGCGACGATGCCGGCGGCGATGGCATAGACATTCTTCACCGCCCCGCCGATCTCCGCGCCGATCACGTCGTCACTCCAATAGCAGCGGAACGGGGGATGGCTCAGCGCGTAGGCGAGCGCGCTGCCGAGCGTCTCTTCACCCGTGGCGAGCGTAATCGCCGCTGGCAGATCCGCGCGCAACTTCGGCGGCGAAGCTCGGACCCGACAGCACGGCGATTTGCGGCTTGGGCACCACCTCCTCGACCACTTGCGAGATCAACTTGCCGGTCGTCTGCTCGATGCCCTTGGAGCAAAGCACCAGCGGCTGCTCGGGCTTGAGGTAGGGAGCGATCTCTTGGGCGATCCCGCGCACATGCTGCGCCGGTGTCGCCATCAGCAGGAGATCGCAATTGGCGACCTCGTTCAGCTTGCCGGTCGCCTCGATGGCGCGATCGAGCTTGACGCCCGGGAGGTAGGTCTCGTTGCGGTGGTTCTGGTTGATGCCGGCCAGCGTCTCTGGCTCGTAAGCCCAGATCAGCACGTCGCGCCCGGCTCGCCGCGAGGTGACGGCAAGCGCTGTCCCCCACGCCCCCGCCCCGATAATGCCAACCGATTGCAACGCCATGCCAGTTCCTGCCTATTTGCCGCAGTAGTCATACAGGATGACGCCAGGCATCGTCATTCCGGCGAAAGCCGGAATCCAGGATCGAGAATCAGGAGTTTTGGCCCTGGATCCCGGCTTTCGCCGGGATGACGGGAGGGTTGAGCTGCGGAGCGACGCCAACTCACGCCTTGACTCCGGCCCCCAGCGCCGGCGGCGCGTCGGGGTCGAGCGGCCAGCGCGCGCGCGCCGGGGCGGCAAGGTCGTCGGTGAGGCCGCGTGAAAGCCGCATGGCCCCGGCCCAGGCGATCATCGCGGCATTGTCGGTGCAGAGCTCCGGCGGCGGCACCACCAGGCGGAAGATGTGCTGCCGCGCGGTCGCTTCGAGCGCGGCCTTCAGCCGCTGATTGGCGGCGACCCCGCCCGCGACCACCAGCACCCGCTGCGCCCCCTTCCCGGCATGTTGCTCGTAGAGCGCGAACGCGCGCGTCGTCCTGTCGGCGACGACGTCGGCGACCGCCTCCTGGAAGCTCGCGCAAAGATCGGCGACGTCCTGTTCGCTGAGCGGCGCGCGCGCCAGCGCCTCGTGCCTCAGCGCGGTCTTGAGGCCGGCCAATGAGAAATGCGGTTCGCTACGGCCAAGCATCGGCCGCGGCAGCTTGACGGTCGGCTTGCCGCGCGCGGCCATGCGTTCGACCTCGGGGCCGCCGGGATAGCTGAGGCCCAGGAGCTTGGCCGCCTTGTCGAAGGCCTCGCCCAGCGCATCGTCGAGCGTGGTGCCGAGCCGTTCGTAGCGGCCCACGTCCTTGACCACGAGCAGTTGAGTATGCCCGCCCGAGACGAGCAGCAGCAGATAGGGAAACGCGAGCCGATGGGTCAGGCCGGCGGTCAGCGCATGCGCCTCCAGATGATTGACGGCGATGAAGGACACGCCGAGCCCGAGCGCGATAGCCTTGCCCATGGTGACGCCCACGATGAGACCGCCGACCAGCCCCGGGCCTGCCGTCGCGGCGACCGCATCGATCGCATCGAAGCCGACCCCGGCCTCGTTCAGCGCCTGGCTGATGGCGGGATCGAGCAGCTCGACATGGGCGCGCGCGGCGATTTCCGGTACCACCCCGCCATAGGCGGCATGCAGGTCGAGCTGCGAGCGCACCACGCTCGATAGGATCTCGCCGCTCCCGTCCTCGTTCAGCCGCACGATCGCCGCCGCGGTCTCGTCGCAGCTCGTCTCGATGCCGAGCACGGTCAGGGGAGCGGGCTTGTCGTCGTCAGCCATGGGGCTTTGTATAGGGTGTAAGGGTGATGATTGAAGGGGGCGCCGAAACGGGCCATTAATGCGGCCCAGACTGACGCCTTTACCGTAGGCAATTCAAGGAGTTCAGCTTGCCCCCCCGGCCCCTTCTGATCGGCACGCGCGGTAGCCCGCTGGCGCTCTGGCAGGCCCGCCATGTGCAGGCGCTGCTGATCGAGGCGCATGGCCTTGGCGACGGCGAGGTGGGCTTGAGCGTCATCACCACTTCGGGCGACCGCATCAAGGGGCCGTTGCGCGATTTCGGCGGCAAAGGCCTGTTCACCAAGGAGATCGACGAGGCTCTGCTCAGCGGTGCCATCGACCTCGCCGTGCACTCGATGAAGGACCTGCCGACGTTCCTCCCGGACAACATCTCGATTGCCGCGGTGCTGCCGCGCGCCGATGTGCGCGATGCCTTTATCAGCCCCAAGGCCCCTTCCCTTGCCGAGCTGCCGCAGGGCGCCGTGGTCGGCACCTCGTCGCTGCGGCGCGCCGCGCAGGTGAAGCGGCTGCGTCCAGACCTGCGCGTGATCGACTTCCGCGGCAATGTGGAAACTCGGTTGCGCAAGCTCGCCGAGGGGCAAGCCGACGCTACCCTGCTGGCGCTGGCCGGACTGAACCGGCTCGGACTCGCCTCGCATGCGACCTCCGTCCTCTCGACCGAGGAGATGCTGCCAGCCGTGGCGCAAGGCGCGATCGGTGTCACCTGCCGGACCGACGACGCCAAGACCATTGGACTGCTGGCCGCGCTCAACGACACGGCTTCGGCGACGGCGGTGGCCTGCGAGCGCGCTTTCCTCGCCCGCCTCGACGGCTCCTGCAAAACGCCGATCGCCGGCCTTGCCGAGATCGACGATGGCATGCTGCGGTTTCGCGGGATGATCCTTGCCCCCGACGGCAGCGAATGGCACGAGATCGGGCTCGACGGTGGAGCCGTGAATGCCGGCCGCATCGGCACCGACGCCGGTGAGGAATTGCTCGTGCGCGCCGGCCCGGAATTTCTGGCAAGCCTCGCCTGATGCGGATTCTCGTCACGCGGCCTGAACCCGACGCCAGCCGTCAGGCGGACAAGCTTGCCGCCCACGGTCATCAGGCCGTGCTCGCGCCGCTGCTCGCCATCGAACCTATCGCCGATGTGCCGCTGCAGCTTCAGGGCGCGCAAGCTTTGCTGGTGACGAGCCAAAATGCGCTGCGGGCGCTCGCCGCGCATCGCGAACTCGCCGAGGCGCTCGCCCTTCCCCTGTTTGCCGTCGGCGAGGCCACCGCGCGCGCGGCGCAAGGGCTCGGTTTTGCCGATGTCACGGCAGGGCCTGGAACGGGCGAGGCGCTAGCCAAGTTGGTCTCAGAAGAGTTGCAACCCGAGCGGGGCCCGCTCGTGCATCTCGCCGGCGAGACGCTCGCCTTCGATCTGCAAGCGGCGCTTGCGAGCCCAGGCTTCGCAGTGCGCCAGCCGGTGCTCTACCGCGCGGTGGCGGCGCGCGAGTTGCCGCCGGAAGCCTTGAGCCTGCTCAAGGCCGGCAAGCTCGACGGCGCCATCCTGATGTCGCCGCGAACTGCAAGGATCTTCGCCGAGCTGCTGGCCCGGCAGGATGTGGTAACGCAAGCAGGGAGTGTGGTTTGCTATTGTCTCTCCGAAGCGGTAGCGGAGGCGGTCACGCCGCTTGGATGCGACGTGCGCGTGGCGGCGCAACCGCGCGAGCAAGATGTCCTTGCGCTGCTGGACTCCGAGGCGGCATCCTCGTGAAATGCGAATCTGCTCAAGGGCGTAAAGGTTAAGGCGTATGGCAGACCCTTTCAGCGATCAGGATCAGGGCCCAGGCGGCATGAGCAAGCGCCCGGCCCAAACGATCGAAGGCACCGCGACCGAAATCCCCGAAGACTCCGCCGCCGCGCGTGAGCCGGAGCCGGCCGTGGACGATGCTCGTCCCGAGCTTGCAGGCGATGCGGCGAAAGATGGCGTCGATGCGGCGCTCCCTCCCGCGCAAGCCAGCGTGGGCGAGCTGAAGAGCTTCGTCACTCACCTTGCCGCAGGCGTGCTCGGCGGGCTGATCGGCGTCGTCGGCCTCGCTTTCGCCTGGGGCGGTCTCGGCGGCGGCGAGCCGAGTGGGCCACAGCCGGATCTTGCCGCGCTGGAAGCGCGCATCGCCAAGCTCGAATCCACGCCGCCCGCTTCCGCCGACAGCGAAGCGGTGGCGCAACTCACCTCGCAAGTCGAAGCGCTGGAGACGGGAGTCAAGGAGACGGCGCCCAAGCTTGCCGACCTTGCCGACCGCGTCACGCAACTCGAGACATCGCTGAAGGCCATTTCCCAATCGGCGAGCGACGGCGGCTCGGTCGCTTCGGCCGCGGCCATTGCTCAACAGATCGCCGACGCCGAGCAGCGGCTCGACGCCAAGCTCGCCGAGGCGCTGGCCAAGGCCGAAGCGAGTAACGCCGCTTCGTTGCAGGAGATGCAGACCGCGATCGCCGAGCTCAAGGCCAAGATCGGCGCGCTCGCCGAGCTGGGGACGAGTGACAGCGCTGCCGCGGGGCCGGAGCTCACCGCGCTGACCGAGCGCCTCGCCAAGCTCGAGGCGGCGCTGCCGGAGCTGATTGCCGCGATTGGCAAGGAGAACGCGGGAGCCGAGGCGGCGGCGGCGGCCATCGCCTTCGCCAATCTTCGCGCCGCGATCAGCGACGGACGGCCTTACGCCGCCGAGCTCGACACCATCACCGCAATCGTGCCCTCGGTCGGCGATCTCGGCGTTTTGCCGGCCTATGCCGAAAAGGGCATCCCCACTGTGGCCGAGCTGACCCGCACCTTCGCCGCCGCCAAGGAGGGCGCGCTGGTGACGGCGGCGCCGGCTTTCAGCGGCGGTTCGATTGTCGATACGTTGATGGCAAGCGCGCAGTCGCTGGTGACGATCAAGCGCATCGACGAGCCTCCGACCGGCGAAGGTCCGGGCGCCGCTCTGGCGCGCGCCAAGGCGGCATTGGATCAAGGCGATTTGGCTGCGGCCGTGAAGGAGGTCGAGACGCTCGAAGGCGCGCCGCGCGAGGCGTTCTCGGCTTGGCTCGGCCAGGCGCATGCCAGGCTCAGCGCCGATGAGACCTTGATGCAGCTCGAAAGCGCCCTGCTTGTCTCCGTGGGCAGCAACCCCCAAGCCCCACGGCAATAATCTCGATGACCCGCATCCTCGTTTTCACCTTCTGTGTCATCGCCGCGGCGGCCGGGCTTGCCTGGTTCGCCGACCGGCCGGGCAGCGTGACGGTCGAATGGCTCGGCTATCAGGTCGAGACCTCGGCCTTTGTCGGTGCGTTGGCGATTGCCGCGGTGGTTGCAGTGCTGATCCTGCTCTGGGCGGTGCTGCGCTATCTGTTCACGCGCCCCGCCGCGGTCGCGGCCTATGTGCGCGAGCGGCGGCAGCAACAGGGCTATGACGCGCTGTCACGCGGGTTGCTTGCCATCGGCGTCGGCGACCGCAACCTGGCGCAACGTTATGCCGGCATCGCCGGCCGCAATCTGCCGCGCGAGCCGTTGACGGCGTTGCTGCGGGCGCAGGCGGCGCAGCTCAGAGGCGACCGCGACGCGGCCCGGCGGGCCTTCGAGACCATGCTCGACCGTCCCGAGACGCACCTCCTCGGCGTGCGCGGCCTGTTCCTGGAGGCGGCACGCAGCAGCGATACCGAGGCGGCGCGCGCGCTGGCCGAGCAGGCGGTGAAGCGCGATCCCAGGCTTGCCTGGGGCGTCAACGCCCTGTTCGACCTACAGGCGCGTGCCGGCGACTATGAGGGCGCGCTCGATACGCTCGCCATCGCCCGGCAGAACGGCCATGTCGATCAGAACGTCTCGCTGCGCCGCCGCGCCGTGCTGCTCACGGCGGAGGCGCGCGAATTGGAAGTCGGCAATCCCGACAAGGCGCTCAGTCTCGCCAGCGAGGCGTTGCGGCTCGCGCCCTCGCTCGTGCCCGCCGCCGAGATCGCCGGGCGCATCCTTGCGTCGAAGGGCGAGAGCCGGCTGGCCTCGCGCCTCATCGTCCGCACCTGGAAGCTGTCGCCGCATCCGGACCTCGCGCTGGTCTACGCTTTCGCCAAGCCGGGCGAGCCGCCGCGCGAGCGAGTGAAGCGGGTCAAATATCTGGCGAGCCTCACGCCGGGCGACATCGAAGGTCAGATCGCCATCGCCAGCGCGGCGATCGAGGCGCATGAGTGGCAGGACGCGCGCGAGGCGCTCAGCCCCTATCTCGACGACCGCCCCTCGGCGCGCATCTGCATGCTGATGGCGCGGATCGAATCCGGCGAGCTCGGCGACAAGGGACGCGAGCGTGAATGGCTGGCCCGCGCGTTGCGCGCGCCGCGCGACCGCGCCTGGATTGCCGACGGCTATGTTTCCGACCGCTGGCTGCCGATCTCGCCGGTCACCGGCGCCGTCGATGCCTTCGAGTGGAAGGCGCCGGTCGATATGATCGGGCGCGGCGACGACACGCTGGTGATCGAGGAGCGTCCCGAGCCGGTGACGGCGTCAGCGCAAGTGTTGGCGCCGTTCGCGCCGCCGCGCGCCGAGCCCGCGCGGATCGAGCCGCGCGAAATTGCCGACATCGTCGATGTCAGTCCCAAATCCGAGCGGGAACGTCCCAAGGTGGTGGAAGCGCCGCGGGCAAAGGCCGCCACGCAGGAAGCGCCGCGTTCTTCCGCCGAGCAGCGCCTGAAGCCCGCGATCTTCGTGCCGGATCGCCCGCCCGACGATCCCGGCGTGACGCAGACCGAGGCCGACGAAAGCCCGACCTCGCTGGAGCGCTTGCGCGCGGCGCAAATCCGCTAGCGCTCACTCCTGGGCTTACGAGGCCAATCTTGCGTCCGCCCGGCAATGGCCTTAAGTCACGGGGGCGAAGGCCTCCGTTGCCCGCGCCGCCCGCAGATTGGCGCTAAGCCGCAATAGCTCAGTTGGTAGAGCACATCATTCGTAATGATGGGGTCGGGGGTTCGAATCCCTCTTGCGGCACCATTCTCCATCGCGCCAGAGGGACCTCGGACGGCGAGCGGCGATCAATCGCCGAGCATGGCCAACGCCGCCTTACGTTCCCCGGACTTCAGTTTCAGGAACAGCGCGCGCGCATTTTTGATGTCCCGCTCGGAACCGCTGTCGGCGGCGGCCTGTAGGGCAACCGTCGTCGGGTGATCTTTGCCGCAGACGAACACCAAGGCCTTCGCCAAGCGCCCCATCGCCGCGCGGTCGATCGTGGTTTCATCCATTGGCGTTATCCTCCAAGCGCTACTTGAACAGCTTCATCGAGTCTTCCGCTAGCACCCCGCCGGTTAGCGCGATATCGGCGAACGGCGTCTTGTCGGCGATCTCGGCGTCGGTGATCATGATCTGGCCTGTCTTGGTGGCGAGCTGTGCGATCGAGGCGCCGTAGACCACCCGCGCGATACCGCACCACACGCTCGCGCCCATGCACATTGGGCATGGCTCGCCTGTCGCGTACAGCGTCGCGCCCTTCAATTTCTCGATGCCGTGCGCGGCGAGGAATCTCCGCATGGCAACCATCTCGGCATGCGCGGTCGGATCCTGCTGCTGGTTCCATAGATTACGCCCACGCGCCAGCACCTCGCCGTCGCGCTCGATCACTGCGCCGAAGAAATAGGGCTCGTCGCCGAGCGCTGCCTCTTCCAGCGCAATGCGCATGAAACGCGCGTCGGCCTCGGTCGCGGGCGCCGCGATGCCGCGGCCGAAGGCGGGCGTGACCATCGGCAGCGCAACCGCGCCGAGCACGCCGGTGACCAGGTGACGGCGGCTCACGCCGGCGGAAGTGGGCTTCAGGTCGTTTTGCATGCGTGCGCTCCACTGCTGAGCGGGCCGATCCCGCGTCGCTTGGTCGCCGGAACGTGATGAGGCTTGGCGGCGGCCCGCTGCTAAGGTCCCGCGCTTCCCTTACCGTCCAGTGAAGGTGCTCCCATCATGTCGTTTGGAATGTATCAGGCCTCGATTCCGGGCTTCGTCAAAACGCTGAACAACCTCACCGCCATCCTCGACAAGGCGGAAGGCTACGTCACCGAGCGCAAGATCGACCCCGAAGTGCTGCTGACGTGGCGGATTGCACCCGACATGTTTCCGCTGACGCGGCAAATTCAGCTCACCTCCGACTTCGCCAAGAGCGCGCCCGCGCGGCTCGCCGGCAAGGAGGTGCCCAAATATGCTGACGACGAGAAGACCTTCGCCGAGCTCAAGGCGCGCATCGCCAAGACCCTGAAATTCGTCGAGACCATCACACCGAAGGATCTCGAGGGCTCCGAAACCCGCGACATCAACTTCACGCTCGGCGGCCAAAACGTCCACTTCAAGGGCGAACCCTATCTCGTGCATTTCGTGCTGCCGAACTTCTATTTCCACGCCACCACCGCCTACGACATCATCAGGAGTTTCGGCGTCGAAATCGGCAAGCGCGATTTTCTGGGGATGTAGCAGGAGGCGCCGGTCAGGCTGTCGTGCCGGACCCGCCCGAATCGCGCAGCAGGAACGCCATCAACAGACCCGCGCCGAAACCGCCGATATGCGCCATGTAAGCGACGCCGCCCGCGCTCTCGTCGGTATAGGCGATGGTGCCGACGCCGCTCACCAGCTGCAGCACGATCCACAGGCCGAGCACGGCGAAGGCCGGCATGGCGACGATCTGCCGGCCAAGCAGCACGTTCACCCGCGCTTGCGGGAACATGAGGATATAGGCGCCGAGCACGCCGGCGATTGCGCCGGAGGCGCCGACATTGGGCACGCCCGATTCCGGCGCGATGGCGTATTGCGAGAACGTCGCGGCAATGCCGGCCAGCAGATAGAAGGCGAGGAATTTGCCATGGCCCAAGCGGTCCTCGACATTGTCGCCGAAGATCCAGAGGAACAGCATATTGCCGCCGAGATGCAGCCAGCCGCCATGCATGAACATCGCCGAGAACACCGTCGCGATATTGGCGGCGGGATGCTCAGAAAATCGCTCCGGAACGAAAGCCCATTCAGTGATGAATTGATCGCCGCCGGAAAGCTCGACGAGGAAGACCAGGATATTGAGACCGATCAGCACGAAGGTGACGACCGGCGTCGTGCGCCGCTGCGAATTGTCGTCGCTGACCGGGAACATGCGGGAATTGACCTTTTTGCGAGCCTTTGCGGCGGCGATCATAACCAAGCCAAAGGGGAAGTCTATCCAGGCAATCTGCCACGCAAAAATGCACACGGAGGCTTCTCGGCAACGCTCCGCAACAGAATGACGCAAGGGGCCCGATTGAGGGTGGCCGGAGCCGTCCGGTCGGACTAACCTCAAGGGGCTACGAGGGATTTTTGACATGGGCGAAAGAGGCTTGGTCGCGGCCTTTGGCGCGGCGCTGCGGGTTTTCCCGGCGGCTGCCGTGCTCGCTTGCATTGGCCCGGCGCTACACGCGCGCGCCGAGGGTCCTCGGGTGGATATCGTTGCCAGCACGATGCCGGTCGAACCGACGGCCTCGCCAAGCGAGACCGGGCAAGAGGCTGAAGGTCCGGCCGTGTCTCCCGCCGGCGAGGACACCGCCATCCGGCCTCCGGCCCCGGCCGGCGAGGATGAGTTGCCGCTGAGCCCTGCCGCTGCGCCCGGAAGCGATGATCTTCCCAACCCGGCGGAGGCCACGAGAGGCCACGCCCACCCCGAGCGAGCCCGAGCCCACCGACGCCGCGACCTCGCCGCAACCGGAGGAAACCAAGCCGACCGAGACAGCCGCGCCGTCTGCGCCCGGGAGTGAGTTCAAGCAGCCTGAGTTTGCCTCGGCGGCTCAGGAGCCCGCGACGGGCAATTCGCTCATGGCCGAGATCGGCTCGAAGTTGAAGGACCCGGCGCTGCGCAAGGGCGCGGATTCCGACGATCTCGCCGCTCTTGAAGCCTTTTACGCCGAGCGCAACGGCGCGCCGCTCTGGGTCACGCCGATGGGCTTTACCGCGCGGGCACAGGCGCTGATCGCCGAGATCCAAAATGCCGGTAGCTTTGGTCTCTCAGTAGAAGCCTTCGACCTGCCTTCGGCGTCCGATCTGCCGGCGTCCACCGAGGCGCAAGCCACCGACGAGGTCAAGCTCGCTCTCGCGGTTTTGAAATATGCGCGCTACGCCCGGGGCGGACGCCTCTCGCCACGGAAAATCAGCGAGTTGTTCGACCAGAAGCCCGATTTGGTCAGCCCGAAGATGGTGTTGTCGGAGATCACCGCGTCGCCGGCGCCAGCCGCCTATCTCACCTCGCTACAGCCCAAGCAGGCTCAGTTCGAGAGCCTGCGCAAGCTGATGATCAAATCGGTCGCCAATGCCAAGGCGCGCGGGCGCAAGCCGTTGGCCGATCCGGGTATTCAGCGGCTAGTCATCAACATGGAACGGTGGCGCTGGATGCCCGCCGATCTCGGCAACTATTATGTTTGGAACAACGTGCCCTCTTTCGTCACGCGGGTGATGAAGAATGGCAAGTCGATCTATGTGGAGAAGGTCATTGTCGGGCAGCTGAAATACGCGACCCCGCTGTTCTCGGCGAACATGCGCTCCATCGAATTCAATCCGGATTGGACCGTTCCTGACACCATCAAGTTCGAGGATCTCGCTCCCCGCTTGCGCCAGGGCAGCGCCGACGGCACGCGCGACATCTCCATTCTGACCAGCAACAAGCTCTCGGTCAGCTACCAGGGCAAGCCAATCAACGCCGAGACGGTGGATTGGAGCCGGGCCAACATTCGGCAATACACGTTTACCCAGGAGCCCGGACCCGACAACGTGCTCGGCGTGCTCAAGTTCAATTTTCCCAACCGGCACGCCATCTATATGCACGACACCATCCAGCCAGAGTTGTTCAGCGAAACCGAGCGTACGCTCAGCCATGGCTGCATTCGTGTGCGCCAGCCCGACCGGCTCGCCGCGCTGCTGCTCGCCGAGGATAAGGGCTGGTCGCCGCAACAGGTGAAGGACATGCTCGCCAAGGGCAAAAACAGCGGCGTGACGCTGAGCAAGCCGGTGCCGGTGCACCTTACCTACTTCACGGCGGTGCTGGACACCCAGGGCAAGCTGCAGACCTTCGCCGACATCTATGGGCTGGACAAGAAGATGGCTTACGCGCTGTTCGGCAAGTCCGAGGCGCTTTCAACCACCGCTGTGTCGAAGCAAGGCAAGCGGAGCGCGTGGAACGGCGGCGGCTTCGGCGCCATTTCCGGCCTGTTCGGCAACTAGCCTAACATCAGATCATTTCGCCGGGACCGTGGCGGTGTCGACGGCGGCGAGGATCGCCCGCGCCAACGCGCTCAGCGAGGGGTCGCGCGCGCCCATGACCAGCACCAGATCGCCGGGTCTGGCCGCCGCCGCGATGCGGGCGACGAGCCACTCCCGCGAAGGCGCGAATTCCGCGTTTACCCCGCGCGCGCCGATCTCGGCCACGATATCGGCCGCGGAGAAGTCGCGCGTGGCGGTGCCGCCGGCGTAGAACACTTCGAGCATCCACAGCAGATCGTGATCCTCGAGCTCACGGGCGAAGGTCGCGACGAAATCCTTGCGGAGGAAACGCGTCGGCCCGTAGCCGTGCGGCTGATAGATGGCGAGCACGCGATTGGCGCGCAGCTTCGCCGTCTTGATCGCCGCCGCGATCTTCTCGGCATTGTGCGCGAAATCGTCGATCACCTCGACCCCGTGTGTCTTGCCGACGCTCTGGAAGCGCCGGCCGATGCCTCGGAAGCTCGCCAGCGGTCGTATCATCTCCTCGAGCGCGACCCCGAGCAGGCTCGCGGCGGCGATTGCCGCAAGCGCGTTAGCGACGTTGTGCGCCCCGGCGACCGGCAGTGTGAACGCGACATCCTTGACGCGGAACCGGCTCGACGCCGGACCGAGTTCGACATCCTCGCCGCGTAGATCGGCGCGCGCGCTGAAGCCGAAACGCAGCGCACCGCCGGCAAACGGATCGAGATTCTCGGCGTCGCCTACAATCAAGCCTTCGCGCACCCGGGCGCGCAGTGTGGCGAACATCGCCGCGACCTCGGTCATCTCCTTGTGGTCGCGCTGGAGGTTGAGGATCACCGCGATCGAAGGCGCATAACGCACGAGCGAGCCGTCACTCTCGTCGGCTTCCACCACCAGCAGGTCGGAGCGTCCCGCGAACGCATTGCCTGGGAGCCCTTGCGCCTCGAGCTCCGGCAAATCGGCGCCGGTGATGATGGACGGGTCGCGGCCGGCGCCGCTCAGGATCGCGAACACCATCGCGCTGACGGTCGACTTGCCGCTGGTGCCAGTCACGGCGATGGAGCGGTGCTCGCCCACGAAATGCGCGAGCAGCTCGGAGCGATGGATAATGGGGATGGCTTGCGCGCGCGCCGCGGCGACGTCGGGAACCTGCTCCTCCACCGCCGTCGAGACGACCAAGGCCGCGCAGTCCTCACCCAAGCCGCTGCCGTCCTGCGGCATCACCGCGATGCCGAGGCGCTCGAGCTGCTGGCGCACGCCTGCGCGCTCGCCGTGGTCGAACGCGCGGTCGCTGCCGCTGACGACGCCGCCCCGCATCGCTTGGAACTGGGCGAGCGCACTCATGCCGGCGCCGCCGAGCCCCGCATAATGAAAACGGCCCGTGCCGTGGGGATCGGGCATGGCCGGCGCTTCCGGCGCGGCGATGAACACGAGATCGCCCTCGCGCACCTTGCCGAACAATTGGCACACATGCTCGTTCGCGAGCCGCACGCAGCCATGCGACACGGGCCGTCCCAATAGACCCTCGTGATTGGTGCCGTGCAGATAAATGTAGCGCTCGAGCGAATCGCGTCCCGCGCCGCGATTGACGCCGTCCTCGAGCCCATCGAGGGTGAGGATGCGGGTGAGGATCAAATCGTCGTCGCGCGCATCGCCGCGCCACGTTTCGCCGGTCGGCTCGCGCGAGACGAACACCGTGCCCGCCACGGCGTCGGCGCCGATACGCTGGTGAATGCGATGCCAACCCGGCGGCGTGCGGTAAGAGTTTTTCTCACCGCCGATCCCGGCGCACGCGGTTGAGACCGGCCACGCCGCGATCGCCTCCTCGCCCTCGAACCAGGTGGCGAGCTGCCGCTCGGCGTCGACCACCAGCAGGCGCTGCGGCAATGCGGATGGCGCGCCTGGACGCGCGAGGCCTTGACGCGCAAGCTGGAGCGCGCGGGTCGAATTGGACTCGATCGGTGCTGTCACGCGCGCACTCTGCCATATCGGGCAGTTGCGCCGTTACCCTCTTGTGGCCAATTTTTTCAAAGCAATCGAGGACCGGCGGGCGCCCGCCGATCCTCGAATTGTGCTTCTGTCGCCTACCACCAATAGCGCCAATAATACGGCCGGTAATACGGCCGGTAATAGGGCCGATAGCCGTATCTGTAGCCGTAGTAGGGCCGGCGATAGCCCCAATAGCCGTGCCGGTAGGGACCCCAGCCACGGCGATTATATTTGTGGCCGACAAGTTCGACCGCTGGGGCCTGATTGACGGTGGCGTCTACTTTGGGGAGCGGCGCGGCGGAAGCCGGGCTCAGTCCGAAGGCGAGCCCGGCGACGATGGCCGCGGGCGCAAGTCTAGTGAGGAAGGAACGCATCTTTTTGTCTCCTTGATGCCAACCTCCCCCGGCGCATGAATCGTACCTCCCGCCCAGAAGCGCGGCAACCCGCGTGGGTTCACAAGAAGTTGAGACCTGCTTGGACGCTTGCGGTTGGAAGACGGCTTCAGTCCTAGGCGCAGCGCCTAGAACATCGGGCCGCCATAAGGATACATGAACTGCCAGTAGCGGTACTGGTAAGGCCGCCAGTAGGGGTAGTAGGTCCAGTTATAGCGGCGCGGGCCGGCGGCGTAGCGGTTAGAGCGGCGCGCATTCACCGAGCGGCGCGAGACCTGTTCCACGGCAGCGCCGCTGATTTCCTGGCTCAGGGCGGCATGGTCGCCAAGTGCTAAAGGCAGCGCCGAGGCCGGTTTTGGCGCCAGCGCAAGGGCGCCCGCAACAAGCGCACAAGCAATCAAGAGTCGCAGCATTGAAAATCTCCTAACGCCCATTCACCCGCTTTATCCTCAGTGAAAGCTATAGCATGGCCGTCCTTTCCGCAGGGTTAGCGCCCCGAGCTTTTCCCCAACCATAGCTGTGCGGCATCGAATTCAAAGCGAAGCGGCATTTCAGCTCCGCCGCCCATTTCGCCATGCTGCTCCTCACCAAACTCGGCCCCCGACCGGCCGCCAAGAGGAGAAAGTCCATGGTCCTACGTCGAATTTGCTCCGCTCTGCTCGTTGCGGGGGCGCTTGCCCTGTCGCCCTTCGGTGCGGCGCAAGCCGCCGATGATGGCATCGTCAAGTTCAAGAGCGCCTATTCCATGCCCGAGACGATCGCGCGCATGAAAAAGGACATCGCCGACAAGGGCATCAAGTTCTTCGACGAGATCGACCAGGCCAAGCTCGCGGCGGATGCCGGCGTGACGCTGCTGCCCTCGACGCTGCTCGTATTCGGCAACCCGCCGCTCGGAACCTTGTTCCTCACCTCCGACCCGGATGCCGGGCTCGACTGGCCGGTTCGGCTGTTGGTCTATCAGGACGCCAACGGCGGCGTGTGGGTGGCCTATACGGATTTTGCCTGGATCGCGCACCGTCACGGCATCACCAACCGCGACAAGGAATTCAAGATGGCCTCCGAAGTGATCGGCTCCATCACCTCGACGGTGAAGAAATAGCCGTCTAGAGCCACGCGGCCGCGACGAGCAGGATCAGGATTTCGCTGACCTGCTCGAGCGCGCCGAGCACGTCGCCGGTCTGACCGCCGATCTGCTTGATGCAGAGCCAGGCCATCAGCGCCATCACGGCCGCGAGCAGCGCGCAGGCGATCAGCGTTGCGCCAAGTCCGAGACAGAGCAGGATCACCACCAGCCCGAGCAGGATGGCGATGCGGGCGCTGTTTTGGGGTGGCCCCCCGGCGCCAGCGGAGAGACCGTCGCGGCGCGCGTTCGGCACGAGTCGCATGAAGACCGGCAGCGTGGCGCGCGCGCCGGCATGCGCGGCGATCAGCGCCACCGCGGCAAGCCCCGGCTCGGCGAGACTCACGATCGCGCCTGCACGCAGCATGAAAGACAGGATCAACGCCGAGGTGCCGTAGGTGCCGATCTCGCTGTCGCGCATGATGTCGAGCTTGCGTTCGCGGCTTGCGTTTGCGCCAAAGCCATCGGCCGTGTCGGCGAGGCCGTCTTCATGCAGAGCGCCGGTGATCAGCAGCGTTGCGGCCACGGCCAGAATGCCGCCGAGAATTGGATCGAGGTAAAGCCCGTCGGCAAGCCAATAGACGAGCGCGCCTAACGCCCCCACCACCGCGCCGGCCAGCGGAAACGCCCAACTCGCGCGCGCGATGTCGGCATCCTCGCCCACGGCGGAATGCACCAGCGGCAGCCGGGTGCAGAAGGCTAGGCTGGTGGTGAAGTCCGTGATAAGGCCCTTGCCCGAGGCGCCCCCCGCCATTGTTTTCGCTCCTCTCAAGCCCAACACTCAGAGTCTACTCCGAAATGACGCGCTTCGCTTCCTTGGACGAATTGCGTTCGGCCTGTCTCGATCTGCCCGGCGGTCACACGGAAGCGGCCGCAGCCGTGGCCGCCCGCGAAGCGACGCTCACCAAGCCGCCGGGGAGCCTCGGCCGACTCGAACAGGCGGTGGAATGGCTTGCGCTGTGGCAAGGCCGCAACCCGCCGCGGCTTTCCAATATCGAGATCCTGGTGTTTGCCGGCAATCACGGCGTCACCGCGCAAGGCGTCTCCGCCTATCCGTCCGAGGTCACCGCGCAGATGGTGGCAAACTTCGCGGCCGGCGGCGCGGCCATCAATCAGCTCGCGCAGCTTTCTGGCGCCGAGTTGCGCGTGATCGCGCTTGACCTCGATCATCCCACGGCGGACTTCACCGTCGAGCCTGCCATGGACGAGGACGAATTTCTCGAAGCCGTCTCGGCGGGCTACCAAGCGTTGTCGCCTGACGCCGATCTTGTGGTGCTAGGTGAGATGGGCATCGGCAACACCACGTCCGCCTCGGCGATCGCGGCGGCATTGTTCGGTGGTGGAGGCGCACGCTTTGCCGGCCACGGCACCGGCATCGACGAACACGGCCTCGAGCGCAAGCGCGAGGCGATCGACGCGGCGCTCGCCCGTCATCAGGCGATCCTCGGCGATCCGCTGCGTATCGCCGCCGCATTGGGCGGCCGCGAGCTTGCCGCCATCCTCGGTGCCGCGCTCGCCGCGCGCCATCGGCGCATCCCGACCCTGCTCGACGGCTTTGTCTGCACCGCCGCGGTGGCGCCTTGGGCTAAGCTCCGCCCCGGGGCACTCGACCACGCGCTCGCCGGCCACATGTCGGCCGAGTCGGGCCATCGCCTCTTGCTCGAAGAGCTTGGTCTTCGTCCGTTGCTCGATCTCGGCATGCGGCTCGGCGAGGGCTCCGGCGCGGCGGTCGCCGTGCTGATCTTGCGCGCCGCGCTCGCCTGCCACACCGGCATGGCGACCTTCAAGCAGGCGCATGTATCGGAGAAGGATGCTTAAACTTTGGCGATGGCGTGGAAGAAGGTGCCGGTGACGTTACCGCGCCGTCCGCCCGCCGCGCCAAGCTTTTCGCCCTGGCTGTCGGCCAGCTTGGCCAACGGCTCGTCCTGACCGGGCGCAGTCAAGGCGGCATAGTGAAACTCGTGCCCGCGCAGCAGCGTGCCGGACTTGCCCAGCGGACTGTCGGATAACAGCCGCGCCTGGCGATAGCCGAGATGCAGCTTGCGATGTGCGAAGCTGGTGGCATGGCCGAGCAGCCCCACCATGCGGTGGCTGACGCCGTCGGCGTCTTCGAGCCCTTCGCCGAGCACCATGTAGCCGCCACACTCGCCATGCACCGGCCGCGTCGCGGCGAACTGCGTCAAGCCGGCGCGAAACCGGTCGGCGCCGGCAAGCGCCCCGGCGTGAAGCTCCGGATAGCCGCCGGGAAGCCAGCAACTGTCGCAGTCCTCCGGCGGCGGCTCGTCGGCCAGCGGCGAGAAGGATACGATCTCGGCGCCCGCGCGCTTCCAGCCGTCCAGCACATGCGGATAGACGAAGCTGAAGGCGTCGTCCTGCGCTAGCGCGATCCGCTGCCCTGGCGGTGGAACCGGCGCACTCAGCCGTGCAGCCGAGCGATGCGGCGGCACGCCAAGCCGCTTGATCGCATCGACATCGAGCTGGTGCTCGGCCATGTCGGCGAGACGGTCGAGCCGCGCGGCGAGGTTGGCGTGCTCGGCGGCCTGCACCAGGCCGAGATGGCGCTCGGGCAGCGCGAGCGAGGCATCGCGCGGGATGGCGCCGAGGATGGGAATGTCGAGCGCGGCGATCGCTTCCGCCACGAGCCGCACATGCCGCTCGCTGCCGACGCGGTTCAGCACCACCCCGCCGATCCGCACGTCACGTTGGTGCGTGGCGAAGCCGCGCACCAAGGCCGCCGCCGACTGCGATTGCCCGGCAACATCGATGACGAGCAGAACGGGAAGGCCAAGCCGCGCGGCCAGATCGGCGGAAGCCCCGGTCCTGAGCGGCGGCGCGGGAACGCCGTCGAACAGACCCATGGCGCCCTCGATGACGAGCAGATCGGCATGCGCGGCGTGCTCGGCGACCAGCGCATCGATCAGCGAGGGCGGCATGGCCCAACTATCGAGATTGAAGCTCGGCCGCCCCGTCGCCGCCGCGTGGAAGCTCGGGTCGATATAGTCGGGCCCAACCTTGGCCGCCTGCACCACGATGCCGCGCCGCCTAAGCGCCGCCAGCAGCGCCAGCGTGACCGTGGTTTTGCCTGCGCCGGAGCGAGGCGCCGCGATGATGAGGCCGGGCGCGGTCATCAGCCGCGTTTCCTTAAGTGACGAAGGGGGTTGGCGGCACTATAGCCAAGGGCATGGCATTGCAAGACCGCCCCCTCCGCTATGGCTGGACCACCGGCGCCTGCGCCACCGCGGCCGCCAAGGCGGCCTATCAGGCGCTGCTGACCGGGGAGTTTCCCGATCCGGTCGAGGTGAGCTTGCCGCGCGGGCAGCATCCGGCCTTCGCGCTCGCCACCAATTCGCTGGGCGACGGCTCGGCGACGGCAGGGGTGGTGAAAGACGCCGGCGACGACCCCGATGTCACCCACGGCGCATTGATCCTCGCCACCATCCGCCGTGGCGCGAAGGGAAGCGGCGTCAGCTTCCGCGCCGGCGAAGGCGTGGGCATGGTCACGCGGCCGGGCCTGCCCATTCCGCCCGGCGAGCCGGCCATCAACCCCGTGCCGCGGCAGATGCTGCGCGAGGCGATCGCCGAGATTGCTGCGGCCCACGGCGACACAGGCGATGTCGAAATTGAGATTGCTATCCCGGGCGGCGAGGCGCTGGCGGCGAAGACGCTCAACGGCCGCCTCGGCATCGTCGGCGGCTTGTCGATCCTCGGCACCACCGGCATCGTCGTGCCCTATTCCTGCTCGGCTTCGGATTCATTCGATCCATCGCGGCATCGATGTCGCCCGCGCCTCCGGCCTCACGCAGATCGCCGGGGCGACCGGCACGGCTTCCGAGGCCGCCGTGCAGAAACTGCACGGCCTGCCGGAGACCGCGCTGATCGACATGGGCGATTTCGTCGGCGGTATGCTGAAATATCTGCGCACGCATCCCGTGCCGCGCGTCACCATCGCCGGTGGCGTCGGCAAGATGACCAAGCTCGCGCAAGGTCTGCTCGACCTGCATTCGCGACGCGGCGCGGTCGATCTCGGCGTACTCGCCGAGTTTGTCGAACAGGCCGGCGGCTCGCCCGAGCTTGGCGCGCGCATTCTCGCCTCCAACACCGCGGCCGAAGCCTTCTCGCATGCTATTGCCGAGGGTGTGCCGCTGGGCCATGCGGTGGCGCATGCCGGCTGGGAAACCGCTGCCGCTGTCGTTGCCGGCAGGCCCATCGAGATTGAGATTGCCGTGTTCGACCGCGACGGCCGGCTTGTGGGCCATGCGCCGTTCGCGCCGGCTCACGCCGCCCCTCCCCTGAAGCGGCGGCGGTAATCGGCGTCGTACAGCGCGCTGTCGCGGAAATCCTCCGCCGCCAGCGCGCGCCCAACCAGGATCAGCGCGGTGCGCTCGATCGGCTCGGCCGCGAGCTTCGCGGCGATGTCGCTGAGCGTGCCGCGCACGATCCTCTCACCGGGCCGGCTGGCATCGGCCACCACCGCCACCGGGCAATCGCCGCCATAGATCGGCAGCAACTCGCGGACGACCTTATCGAGTGCCTGGATGGCGAGATGGATGGCGAGTGTCGTTCCCGTCGCGGCGAAGGCGGCAAGCGTTTCGCCCTCGGGCATGCGCGACGCGCGCCCCGAGACGCGCGTCAGCACCACACTTTGCGCGACCTCGGGCACCGTCAGCTCGCAGCCGAGCGCCGCGGCTGCCGCGGCGAAGGCGGGCACACCCGGCGTGAGAGTATAGGGGATGCCGCGGCGTTCGAGCCGGCGCAGCTGCTCGGCAAGCGCGCTATAGATCGACAGGTCGCCGGATTGCAGCCGCGCCACATCTTGTCCCGCCGCATGCGCCGCCACGAACTCCGCCTCGATCTCCTCGAGCGACAGCGGCGCGGTATCGACGATACGCGCACCCTTCGGGCAATAGGCGAGAAGGTCTCTCGGCACGATCGAGCCGGCATAGAGGCAGACCGGGCAACGCGCGATCAGGTCGCGGCCGCGCAGCGTGATGAGATCGGCCGCGCCGGGCCCCGCGCCGATGAAATGCACGGTCATAGCGCTTCCTCGTCGCTCGCGAGCGCGCAGGTGACGGGTCCAACCACGATGCGCGGCAGAATGAGCTTCGCCTTTGGCCCGCAAGCCGCGAGCGCCGCGGCTTCGGCAACGGAAGGCACGCCGGCCAGCGCCAGCACGCGCCTCGACCATGTCGCGCCACGGGCGGAGGCGATTTCGAGCTCGGCCTGCTCCACGACTATGAGTCTCACCCCGCGCGCCGCAGCGGCGGCGGCGATGCCCTCCTCGTCGCGCTTGCGAGTCGAGGTCGCCAACAACTCGATCTTCGCCAGCGGACGCCCGGCGCGTTCCAGCGCGGTGTCGAGCGCGGCGCCGATCGCCTCGGCGGACGCGCCTTTGCGGCAGCCAATGCCCGCCACGATCATGGCTTCACCCACACCCATTGCGTCACCGGCATCGCCGCGCGCAATGCGGTCTTGCCGCCGACGGCGTCGGCGCGCGAGACGGCGATGCGTGTCAACGCGCCGCCGAGCGAGGCATGGCGGGCGATCAGCTCCACCTCGGTTTCGAGTGTCACGGCGTTGGCGACCAGCCGTCCGTCAGGCTTGAGCGCTGCGATGGCCGCGTCGAGGACGCCCGGCTCGCTTGCACCGCCGCCGAGGAATACCGCGTCGGGCGCGGCAAGGCCCGCCAAGGCTTCGGGCGCATGTCCCTCGATCACTTCGAGTTCAGGCACACCGAAAGCGGCGGCGTTCCGCGCGATGCGTGCGACGCGGTCGGCGCGCGCCTCGATGGCCACGGCACGCAGCGAAGGATGCGCGAGCATCCACTCGATGGCGACCGAGCCGGAACCGGCGCCGATGTCCCACAGCAACTGGCCTCGCCGAGGCGCCAGCGAGGACAGCGTCACCGCGCGGATCTCGCGCTTGGTGATCTGCCCGTCATGCTCGAACAGCTCGTCGGCGAGGCCATGCGCGTAAGCGATGATGCGCGCGCCCGGCGCGGCGATCACCTCTACGGCGACGACGTTCAGTTCGGCGATCTCGACGAGGTCGAATGCGGAGGCGGTTGTAACGCGGATGCGTTCGTTGGCCCCGCCGAGGACTTCGAGCACAGTGAGTTCGGATTCGCCGAAGCCCGTCTCGGCCAACAACCGCGCCAGCGCCTCGGGCCCCTCGCTGTCGGAGGTAAGCGCCAGCACGCGCGCACCTTGATGGAGATGCGGCCTGATCCGCTCCAGCGCCCGCCCATGCAGCGACACCAGCGCGATGTCGGGCAGCGCCCAATTGAGCCGCGCCGCGGCGAGGCTGAACGAGGACGGCGCGGGCACGACCAAGGTTTCGTCGGGGGAGATATGGTTCGCCAGCACCGAGCCGACCCCGTAGAAGAAGGGATCGCCCGAGGCGAGCACGCAGACATTGCGCCCGCGCGCCGCGAGCACCTCTTCCACGCCGCGCGAGAAGGGGCTCGGCCAGGGCTGGGCCACACCGCGGATCAGCGGCGCGGCCAGCGCCAGGTGCCGCGCGCCGCCGAACACGATATCGGCGCCAGAGACGAGGCCCCGCGCCGTCGCGCTCAAGCCATCGACGCCGTCCTCGCCGATGCCGACAATGGACAGCCAGCGCCTCGATGAGGCAGGTTCGGGCATGACCGGCTCAGCGCGCATCAAGCATGTCCTTATCCTCGGCGGCACGGCCGAAGCGCGGGCGCTCGCTAACGAATTGGCGGGGCGCGACGATCTCGCCGTGAGGCTGTCGCTGGCCGGCCGCACGGCCGAGCCGCTGCCGCAGGCCGTGCCGGTCAGGAGCGGCGGCTTCGGTGGGGTCGCCGGGCTTGCGGCCTATCTCCGCCACGAAAATATCGATGCGCTGATCGACGCGACCCATCCATATGCGGCGGTCATTTCCGCCAACGCCGCACGCGCCGCCGAGATCGCGGGTGTGCCGTCGTTGGCGCTGAGGCGCTCGCCCTGGAAGCGGGAACCCGGCGACAGCTGGATCGAGGTCGCGACGATCAAAGACGCCGTAGAGGCCATCGGCACGGAGCCCCGGCGCGTATTTCTGACGCTCGGCCGCAAGGAGCTCGCGCCGTTCACCGCGGCGCCGCAACATGTCTACTTGGTGCGCAGCGTCGATCCGGTCGACCCACCGCTCGCCGTGCCGCATGCGAGCTACATCACCGCGCGCGGACCGTTCACCGAGCCGGAGGATCGCACGCTGCTCGAGACCAACCGCATCGCGACTATCGTCGCCAAGAACAGCGGCGGCGCGGCGAGCTACGGCAAGATCGCCGCGGCACGCGCGCTTGGCATCAAGGTAATCATGCTGAAGCGCCCGGTGCTGCCGGAGGTCGCGTCGGTCGCGACCGTCGAGGAGGTGCTTGCCTGGCTCGATCATGCGATGACGCTCTCGACCGCCCGTGGCGTATAGACCAAGGGCGCTCGCCCCTCCCGCACAATGAGCCGCGTCTCGCGCGAGCCGACGATGATCAGTGTCGCCATGTCGGCCGCCGCCTCGGCAGCCGCGGCGAGCGAGATCACCTTCACGCTCTCGTCCGGCCGACCGACCGCGCGGCCGAAGATCACCGGCGTCGCGCCGGGCAAATGCCGCGACAGCAGCGTGAACGCTTTGCTGAGTTGCCAAGGCCGCGCGCGCGAGACCGGGTTATACAGCGCGATGACGAACCCCGCCGAGGCCGCGGCGTCGAGCCGCCGCTCGATCAACTCCCAGGGCTTGAGATTGTCGGAGAGCGACAGCGCGCAGAAATCGTGGCCGAGTGGCGCACCGGCTCGCGCCGCGACCGCCAGCATGGCGGTGATGCCCGGCACAACGGCGATGTCGAGCGCGCGCCAGGCTTCAGGTCCCGTCGCTATCGCCTCCAACACCGAGGCGGCCATGGCGAACACGCCGGGGTCGCCGCCCGACACGACAGCGACATTCGCGCCCACGGCGGCTTGGCGCAACGCGGCTTCAGCGCGCGCGGCCTCCTCGCGATTGTCGGAGGCATGCCGCGCCTGGCCTTGCCGCAGCGGCACGCGGTCGAGATAAGGGCCGTAGCCGTAAACCGCCTCGGCGGCATCGAGAGCAGTTAGCGCCTCTTGTGTGAGATAGCGTGCATCGCCGGGACCGAGCCCGATCACCGAGAGCCGCCCGGTCATTGCCGCCCCTCCCAGCCCGGCACCAGCACCATGGCGAAATACGGCGCGAAGGTATCCAGCTTGTCGACCAGCCGCATCACCGAGGCGTTGGCCATCGTGCCGCGCTCGACATAGATGGCGCGGTCGAGCCGGCCGGCGCGTTCCAACGCGCGGCGCACCTTGGCGAGATGCCGGCCGATCTTCATCACCACGGCGGCGTCGGTGTCGGCGAGCCGCCGCTCCAGCTCGTATTCCGGCAGCGTCCCGGGAAGCACGGTGAACACATCGTCGCCTTGAGCGATTGGCGTGCCGACCGCGGACCAACAGCCCGACATGCCGGTGACGCCGGCGACGATCTCGGTCGGATAGCGCGCGGCGAGCCGCACATGCAGATGCATGTAGGAGCCGTAGAACAGCGGATCGCCCTCGGCGATCACGGCGACGACCTTGCCCTGGTCAAGATGCGCGGCGATCGTTTCAGCCGCGGCGTCGTAGAAGCCGCGCAGCGCATCGCGATAGGCGGCGTCTTGCTTGGGGATCTCGGTCGTCACCGGATAGAGCAGCGGCAGCTCCTCGACGCCGTCTTTCAGATGCGTGGCGGCGATGTTCCGCGCATTGCTGGCGTTCCCAGCCTTGGCGAAATGCGCGACGACATCGGCGGCTTGCAGCGCGGCGATCGCGTTCAGCGTGACGAGCCCAGGATCGCCGGGGCCAACACCAATACCGAGAAGACGCGCGTTCATAGACCTTCCCTCGCCAATGCATTGATTGCGGCCGCGGTCATGGCGCTGCCACCCATCCGCCCGCGCACGATGAGATACGGCACGCCGAAGGAATTGACCGCGAGCGCCTCCTTGGATTCGGCGGCGCCGACGAAGCCCACGGGGATGCCGAGTATGGCGGCGGGCTTAGGCGCGCCCGCATCCAGCATCTCCAGCAAGCGGAACAAAGCCGTCGGCGCGTTGCCGATGGCGACCACCGCCCCGTCCATCCGGTCGCGCCACAGCTCGAGCGCTGCCGCAGACCGCGTGGTGCCGAGCTCGGGCCGCGAGCTCGGGCACGGCGGGATCGCGTAGCGTGCAGATCACCGCGTTCTTGGCCGGCAGCCTTGCACGGGTGACGCCATGCGCCACCATCTCCGCATCGCACAGGATCGGCGCGCCGCGGACCAGCGCGCCGCGTGCGGCGGCGACTAGCCCCGGCGCGAACTCGATGCGCTCGGCCGCCGTGACCTGGCCGCAGGCATGGATCATGCGGACGGCGACCTCGGCTTCATCGGGAGCGAAGCGCGTGAGGTCCGCTTCGGCGCGGATGATGGCGAAGGAGCGCTCATAGATGGCGGCGCCGTCGCGAAGATAATCGAGGTCCTTAAGCATTAACGGCCTCGCGCGTCTGGCTCGGCTCGCCTCGGAGCGTGGCGATCAACTGGCTTGGACCGAGAATGGTGGACGGCGTCACGCGCGCCGTGTCGTTGGCGATGAGACCGTAACCCTGCTCGGTGCCGACGATGGTGAGCGGCGCGGACGCCGGATGCGCGCAGCCTTTGGCGCAGCCGGAGACGTGCACCGCGAGGCCGTCGCCCGCAAACGGCACGTCGCGCGCGATCTCCGCCGCCAGCGACCGCGCCGCGATCAGCCCGCTGGCGCAGGCCGGCGCTCCCGGACAGGCGACGATGCGCCGGCGTGGGTCGCGAGCACTGGTAACGAAGCCGAGCCGTTGCGCGTCGGCTGACATTGCCTCGGCGTGCATCTCGCTGAGGGGGCCGAGCAGCAAGCATCGGTCCGGAACCGGCCGCGCCCAGCCGGCGGCGTGCGCCACAGCGATCTCGGCAAGCGCCTTGAGCGCGTCGGACTCGGCATGGCCGAAAGCAAGGCCGACACCGAGAGCGCATGCGCCGCCGCCAAGTGGATGCAGTCCAATCGTCGCCGCGCGAGGCTGTAGGGTCGTTGGCAGCGCGGCCGCATCGTGCGGCGGCAGCAAATCGGCGGCACGCGCTTCCAGTCCGCTGGCGGCGATGGTCGAGAGCAAAGCCAGCACGGTATCGACCGCGTCGTGCGGAGAGATGACGCCGATCTCGGTCGCGGTCGCGGCATCGCCGGCGAGTGCAACCTGAAATCTTGGGCCTTCGCTGGTCGAGGTGGCGCGCAGCCTGATATCGGCAGCAACCGCGTCGAGACCGATGCGCCCACCACCGTCGATCACCACGGAGACTTTTGGCGCCAGCGCGAGCGCGGCATCGGCGATGGCTTGGCGCAGCGTCGCGGCAATCGCCTGGGACTCGATCAGAGCGGTGGGATCGTCGGGCAGCGGATCGGCGAGGATGGGCACGGTCTCGCAAAGCTCTATATCGAGGGCCTCGACCGCGTCGGCGAACAGCGGCGCCGAGACCGCGCTGAGCCCGCGAATTTGCAAACTTCCCCGCGCGCTGATCTCCATGATGCCGTTGCCGTGGGCGCGCGCCGCCTCGCAAAGTCCAACGAAGGTGTCGAGCGGGATTGGTGCCGCAGCAACCAGCCGCGCCAGCAGGCCGTCGCCCGTGGTCATGGGCGAGGACAATCCCGGACAGGCACCGCGCGCGAAGGCTTTGCTCATAGCGCCACCTCCGCCTGGAGGACGCTCAAGCCCTCGCCGAGATCGTTGCGGCGCGGGTGCCACAGCCCCTTGCGCCGCGCAGCCTCGAGGCGCTCGGCGATGACGCGCGCGGCGTCGGGGTTCTCGCGCAGGAGAAAGTCGCGCACGCGCGGGTCGGCGAGATAGGCGTCATGCACGCAATCGAACAGCGCGCTCGACACCGCACCGGTCGTCTCGGCGAAATCCACCAGCCGGTCGACGGTCTCGGCAAGCTCGGCGGCGCCGCGCGCGCCGTGCCGCATCTGGCCGTCGATGAAGCGTGGATTGGTCGCGCGACCGCGCACGATCCGGGCGAGCGCCGCATCGAGGGTGCGCGCCCGCGGCCGGTTGGGATCGGTGGTGTCGAGGATCACAAGCTCGGCCTCGCGCCCGAGCGAGGCGGCAGCCGCGGCAAAGCCGCCGACATGCGCGACGTCTTCCGCGCCTTCGAGCAGGTCGCGCGAAGGATCGTCGCCGCCATGCAGAAGAACATCGGCGCCGGCGACGCGATCGGCGAAGCGGCCAGGCAGTGCCGTACCCTCGCCTTCCGGGCCGCCATAGCCGTGTGAGGTAGCAGCGAGATAGGCGGCGCCGAGCGCGGCTTGGCTGGCGTCCTGGCCGAGCAGTTCCTCGACGCCCGCGCCGTAAGCGCCTGGCGCCGTGCCGAAGATGCGGGCGATGCCATCGCTACCTGTGCAGCGCGCCGCTGCGGCGAGCGGATTTTCGTCACTGTCTTCGTCGCGCGCGGCCACCAGCCTGACCGCCGCGTCGATCAGCGCGATCTGCGCCGGGAACAGATCGCGGAACAGACCCGAGATGCGCCAGGTGACATCGACGCGTGCGCGTCCCATCGCGGCGGGCGGCAGCACCTCGATGCCGGTGACCCGGCCGCTTCCCGTGTCCCAGATCGGCCGGCAGCCCATCAGCGCGAGCCCTTGGGCGATCTCCTCGCCGCCGGTCCTGAGCGTGGCGCTGCCCCAGAGATCGATGACGAGGGCGCGCGGCATCTCGCCGTGGGTTTGGAGATAGAGGCGGATGACGTCATCGGCCGCGAGCCTGCCGAGCTCCATCGCGGTCGGCGTCGGCAGCATGCGCGGATCGGCGGTGTAGAGATTGCGGCCCGTCGGCAGCACGTCGCGGCGGCCGCGTTGCGGCGCGCCGGCTGGGCCGGCTTTCACCCGCTTGCCGTCGAGCGCCGTCGATCAGCGCGCTTCGCTCGGCATCAGCGCTCGCCGGCCACGAGCGGATCGACCGCCTCGCCTTCTGGCATGCGGCCGAACACATGCAGTCCGTCCTTGATGGCGAGGTCTTTCAGGTCGCAGAGCCAGGCATCGATCTTGCGCAGCGCCTCGTCGGGATTGAGGTCGCCCTCGACACCGGCCTCGCGCGCCAGGCCTGTGCGTTGCGCGGTCTCGATGATCAGCCGCGCCAGACGCTCGCGGCGGCGGCGGTCGAGCCCATCGGCGATGGAATATTCGTCCACCAGCCGCTCAAGCTCCTGCGCGGGTCCGCCAAGCTCGCTGTTCACCAGCGGCGGCGGCAGATGGCCGATGGTCATTGCGGCGATGCGACGCTTGGCCTGCGCCGCTTCTCCCGGATTGCTGACGAGGAACGGATAGAACACCGGCAGCGGGCCGACCACCGCTTCGGGGAAGCATGCGGCCGTGAGCGCCACCGCCTTGCCGGGCAGCCATTCGAGCGTGCCATGCGCGCCCATATGCACGATGGCATCTTGCTTGGCGACGTGGCGCAGCCAGAGCCCGAAGGCGATGAGAGCATGGCGCGGCGGCAGCGTCGGATCGTGATAGGCGGCGCGGCGATCCGATGCGCGCCCGCGATCGGGCGGCAGCGCCACCAGCAGATTGCCGAATTGCGCGGCGCGGAAGCGGAAGTAACCGTCGCGGACATCGGGATCGGCTTCTGGCGCGCCCCAAGCCTGATCGATGCGGTCAGCCACGTCGGCCGGAAGCTCGTGGAGCAGGCGGCGATAGTCTTGCAGCGAAAGCCCCGGCGCGGCGATGCCGGCTTCCACCGCCGCGAGTAGCTCCGGCGAAGTTTGCGGCTGGCCCTCGACGTGGTAGCCCGCCTCGGCGAGATCGGCGATCAGCGCGACGATGCTGGCCGGCACGTCGAGACCGACGGCGTAAGCCGTCCTGCCCGCGGCGCCGGGATAGTCCGGCATCAGCAGCGCGATCCTGCGCTCCGAACGCGGCTTGAGTTGCAGCCGCGCCAGGGCGGCAATGCGATCCGCCACCATGGCGATGCGGTCCGGCTCGGGCCGGCTGGCAAACGCGGTGAAGCCGAGCGCGTCGTCGCTCGGCAGTTTATCCTTGAAGGCGATGGCGCCGGAGAGAATGCGCCCGTCGAGCTCCGGCAGCACGACATGCATGGCGAGATCGGCGGGCCCAAGCCCGCGCGGGCTCTCCTGCCACGCCGCGCGCCGCGTGGTAGCGATCACCACTTGCAGCACCGGCGCGTCGACGCCATCGAGCGCGGAGGCCTCGTCATCGCCGGCTCCTGCGGCGAAGGCGGTGGTGGTGACGATCACCGCAGGCGCGAGCCGCTCGAAGCGCGCTGCGCACGAACTCGCTGGCTTCCGGATCCTTGAGGCTCGGGATCACCAGCGGCGCCGGCGCAAGCCCGCGTGCGGCCAGCGCCTCGCACAGCGCATCGATCGGCGCCGTATCGGCGGCGAGCAGCGCCGAGCGGTAGAACAGGATCGGCACGACGGGTTGGTGTGGCGTGAGCGCGGCAGCGAGCGCATCGAGGCTCACCGGGCCCTTGCCGGGAAGATAGCCGGCGCAGCGCGGCAGGGCTTGCGGCTTCGCCTGATCGCCGGCAAACCCGGCATGGTGCGCAAGGCGCCGCAGCAGAGCGCACAAATTCTCGCGCCCACCCTCGCGGAAATAGGCGAGCAGCGCCGCAAGCTCGTGCGGAGGCAGGGTCGACGCCGCATCGAGGCGCGGATCGTCACGATCCTCTCCCGGCAGCACGGCCAGCGCGATGTTCCGCTCCCGCGCCAGCGCCGAGAGCGTTTCGACGCCGTACCTCCACCAATCGAGACCGCCGAGCAGCCTGACCACGATCACCTTGGCGTGGCGGGCGACCTTGTCGCTCCACAGGTCGATCGACATCGGATGGCGCAGATCGCGTAAATGCGCGAGCCGCACGCTCGGCAGAAGATGCTTCTCCGCCGCGTAAGCCGCGGCGAGGCCGGCGAGGTCGCTGTCGGCGAACGACAAGACTACGATGTCGCCCGGCGTCTGGCCGAGATCGAGCGGTTCGACGCTGTCGTCAAGGCTCGCAGCTGTGGTCTGGAGCAGATGCATGGCCTATCCGCGCAACGCCTTGGTCACCGCCTCGCGGTCGAGGCCCTTCAGTCCGATCACCACGAGGTTCCCGGCCCGCGGCTCAGCGCCACCCCAGGCGCGGTCGTAATAATGGCTGACGCGCGGCCCCACCGCCTGGACCAGCAGCCGCATCGGTTTGCCGGAAACCGCGAGAAAACCCTTCATTCGCAAGACGTTATGCGCTTCCGCCACGGCGGCGATGCGCTGCGCCATCGCGGCGGGATCGCCGATCTCCGCCAGCGCCACGACGAAGCTGTCGAAATCGTCGTGGTCGTGATCGAGCTCGTCGTCGTGATGCGTCTTGCGGTTCTCGATATCGGCCTCGGTGCCGACGCCGAGTCCGAGCAGCGCCGCGGGATCGACCTTGCCGTCCGCCACGGTGACGATGCGCACCGCGCGCGGCAACGCACCCTGGATCGCGGCATGCGCCTTGTCCATGCCGGCCGCGTCGAGCAGGTCGCGCTTGTTGAGCACCACGAGATCGGCGCAAGCGATCTGGTCCTCGAACACCTCTTCGATCGGATCGTCATGGTCGAGCGCCGTGTCGGCCTGACGCTGACGCGACAGTGCTTCGAGGTCGGCACTGACCCGACCGTCGGCGAGCGCCGCGCCGTCGACCACCGCCACCACGCCGTCGACGGTGACGCGGCTCTTGATGGCGGGCCAATGGAACGCCTGCACCAGCGGTTTCGGCAGAGCGAGGCCCGAAGTCTCGATGACGATGTGCTCCACGGCCGGCTCGCGCGCGAGGATCAGATCGAGCGCCGGCACGAACTCGTCGGCCACCGTGCAGCAAAGGCAGCCATTGGCGAGCTCGACGATGTTCTCCTCGGGACAGGCGGCATCGCCGCAGCCTTTGAGGATCTCGCCGTCGATGCCGACATCGCCGAACTCGTTGACGATCACCGCCAGCCTGCGCCCATTGGCGTTGGCGAGCACATGGCGGATCAGCGTCGTCTTGCCCGAGCCGAGAAAGCCGGTGACGATGGTGCAGGGGACGCGGGCAAGCGGCGCGCTCATTCGCTCTCCTCCTCGACGAAATCGATGGGTGGCACGCGCGCGATCAGCCCGCGTTTCAAAATCTCGGGGCGGCCGCGCCACGGCATCAGGCCGTCGCTCGCATGCGCAAACAGTCTGGCGCCTTCGATCAAGCGCTTCGGCGTCGCGCGCCTCATCGAGCCCGCCAAACACATAGGTCCAGGCGCCGTCCCGTCTGATGGCCGCGCTCAAGCTGCGGCTGCAATTGGCGAGGCAGCGCACCTGCCGCACGGTGACGCCGCTGCCTTCGGCCGCGCGTGCCGTCTCGCGCGCAAGCAGAAGTCCGGGACGCACGCCGTCCTCGGGGTCGCTGGCGCGCTTGCAGGTGATGCAGACATAGACCGTCATCGAGGTCGCCGCCTCGGCATGCCGATCTTCGTCCGCTTCCGTGTCGGTGAGAGCCACCCTGAACGTCGCTCCTCAACGCTTGCGTCGCGACTTCAAGGGTGCATGACGGCGGACGACCGGAACCCGGACCAATCCGCCAGCGAACCAACCGCTCCGAGGCACCCCGCCCGGCGAGCGACCAGCATCGACGGTAGGTCTCCTGGCTCGCGGGTCTCAGCCTTCGCCGCCTTCCCGGGTGCTTCCCAGTGGCTATTTGGCTCGGGCTCGCCGCTTACAGTTGCGGGGGCAGCCGCGGATTTGGGGTTGGACCCCGTCCCGCGTTCCCTGTTCCTCTCATCCGAGAGACCGTCGATACGCGGCACTTAAGGCGGCCAGCGCCGCCTTTGTCAATGCAGGTGAGCCGCCTTACCCTTGCGAAGCGCGGGCAGACGGATATAGTCCTGGCGTCGTCGGTTCCCGCATGAGGCGGGACGTAAAAGGGAACGCGGTGAGGGTTTCCCCAACTCCGCGGCTGCCCCCGCAACTGTAAGCGGCGAGCGCCCTTCCACCTGCCACTGGAGCCTTCGCTCCGGGAAGGCCGAAGGGAGGCACTGACCCGCGAGCCAGGAGACCTGCCGCCGGCATCAACCTTAGCCGCGCCCTCGGGTGGAGGGCGTATGGGGGATCAAGATGCAGACTGAAGCGATCAAACCAGCCGGTGACAGCGCCCTCGCGGCGCTGACCCTCTCCCGCGCCATTCCAATCTTCGCCGCCGCTGCTGCTCGGCATGTTCATCGTCGGCGGCGTGGGCTTCTCCCATATCGAGGCGGTGCACAACGCCGCGCACGACTATCGGCATTCCATGGCGTTTCCCTGCCACTAAGGAGGGTGCGACATGGACTATTTCCGCAACATCGTGGTTGTTGCCGCGCTGGCTGGCGCCATCGCCGGTCTCGGCATGACAGTCGCGCAGCAGCTCTCCACCGTGCCGCTGATCCTCAAGGCTGAAATCTACGAGGAGCAGGGCGCGGCGCCTGTCCACGAGCATGGCGATGCGGCCGCGCCGCAGGCCGGCGCGCATGAGCATGCCGAAGGCGGTTGGGCGCCCGCCGACGGCTTCGAGCGCACCGCCTTCTCCGCCGCCGCCAATATCGTCACCGGCATCGGCTTCGCGCTGCTCCTGGTCGCCGCCAGCGAACTGTTCGGCGGCATCAAGGATTGGCGGCAGGGCGTGTTCTGGGGGCTGGCAGGCTTTGCCACCTTCACGCTCGCGCCAGGGCTTGGCCTTCCGCCCGAACTTCCCGCCATGCCGGGGGCGGAGCTGGGCGCGCGCCAACTCTGGTGGGTGGCGACGGCGCTCTGCACCGCGACGGCGCTCGGGCTGATGGTCTATCAGCGCTCGCTGCTCGCCATCCTTGCCGCGATCGCTCTGCTGGTGGCGCCGCATCTGATCGGCGCGCCGCAGCCGGCGAGCTACGCATCGCCGATCCCCGAGGGCCTGCATCACAGCTTCGTCGTTGCCGTGGTGCTGACCACGTTGCTGTTCTGGGTGCTGCTCGGCGGATTGACCGGACTGTTCCGCGGACGTTTCGTCCACGCCAACTGACCATGGCTAATCCCAACGCTGGCGGGCAGGGGCTTGTAACGCTCGTGCTGGGCGGTGCGCGCTCCGGCAAGAGCCGTTATGCCGAGTGGCTGATCGCGACCTATCCGCAGCCTTGGATCTACGTGGCGACGGCCGAGGCGAAGAGACGACGAAATGGCCGAGCGCATCGCCGCGCATAAGGCAAGACGCGATGCCGGCTGGCGAACGATCGAAGCGCCGCACGATCTCGCCGACGCGCTCGATGCGGCGCCGGCGCGAGGCGGCGGTGCTAGTCGATTGCCTGACGCTGTGGCTTGCGAATCTGATGGAAGGGACGTTCGACATCGACGCGCAAACGGCGAGACTGCTCGAGGTCCTGGCCCGCAGGCCAGGTCCCACCGTGCTCGTCACCAACGAGGTCGGCCTCGGCATCGTGCCCGACAACGCGCTCGCGCGGCGGTTCCGCGATTTGCAAGGCATGCTCAATCAAACGCTGGCGGCCCAGGCCGCGCGCGTGATCATGATGGTCGCGGGCGTGCCGGTCGCGGTGAAAAGCCCATGACCAAACCGATCGACGAGAAACAGGCCGAGCGCCATCGCGCCAAGATGGCGAACCGGAAAGCTCGCCAGGACGAGGAGGTCGCCGGCAAGACCGTCGAGAAGGGCCTGCTGATCGTCCATACCGGCACCGGCAAGGGCAAATCCACGGCAGCGTTCGGGCTTGCGCTGCGCATGCTTGGCCGGGGCAAGCGGATCGGCGTGGTGCAGTTCATCAAGGGCGCCTGGCACACGGCCGAGCGCGACGCGCTGGTGAAATTCGGCGATCAGGTCTCCTGGCACACCATGGGCGAGGGCTTCACCTGGGAGACGCAGGATATGTCCCGCGACATCGCCGCCGCCGAGCGCGCCTGGGCCAAGGCGCAGGAGTTGATGGCCGATCCGACTATCGACCTCGTCATTCTCGATGAGCTGAACATCGCGCTACGCTACGACTATCTTCCGCTCGATCGCGTGATCGCGACATTGAAAGCGCGCCGCCCAACCTTGCACGTGGTTGTCACCGGGCGGAACGCCAAGCCCGAGTTGATCGAAGCGGCCGATCTCGTCACCGAGATGACGCTGGTGAAACACCATTTCGCCGCCGGGGTTAAGGCGCAGCAAGGCATCGAGTTCTGAATCGCATGGCCGCCCGCGCGCTCATGTTCCAAGGCACGGGCTCGGACGTCGGCAAATCGCTGATCGTCGCCGGGCTCGCGCGCGCGCTCGTCACACGCGGGTTGAAGGTGATGCCCTTCAAGCCGCAGAACATGTCGAACAACGCGGCGGTGACGGAGGAGGGCGGCGAGATCGGCCGCGCCCAAGCGCTCCAGGCGCGCGCGGCGCGCGTCAGCCCGAGCGTGCATATGAACCCGGTGCTGCTCAAGCCGCAAAGCGAGGTCGGCGCGCAGCTCGTGGTGCAGGGCAAGGTCTACGGACGCGCCAGCGCCGCCGAGTACCAAGCGATCAAGCCGGAGCTGATGCCGTTCGTGCTGGACAGCTTCGCGCGGCTGAAGGGCGAAGCCGACATCGTTCTGGTCGAAGGTGCCGGCAGCGCGTCGGAGATCAATCTCCGTGCCAACGACATCGCCAATATGGGCTTTGCTCGTGCCGGCGACGTGCCGGTGGTGCTGATCGGCGATATCGACCGGGGCGGGGTGATCGCCAGCCTGGTCGGCACCAAGGCGGTGATCGAGCCCGACGATGCGGCGCTGATCAAGGGCTTCCTGGTCAACAAGTTCCGCGGCGACCCCGCGCTGTTCGCCAGTGGCATGGCGCTGATCGCTGCGGCGACCGGCTGGCAACCGCTCGGCCTCATTCCTTTCCTCGCCGAGGCGCGGCTGCTGCCGGCGGAGGACGCGTTGGCGCTGGACGGCGCGCGACCCGTCAAAGAAGGCAGCGCGCATCAAGATTGCCGTGCCGTTCCTGCCGCATATCGCCAATTTCGACGATCTCGATCCGCTCGACGCCGAGCCGAGCGTCGAGCTGGTGCGCGTACGGCCGGGCGAGGCGCTGCCCGGCGATGCCGATCTCATCATCCTGCCTGGCTCCAAGGCGACCATCGCCGATCTCGCCGCGTTTCGCCAAGCGGGCTTCGATATCGATATCGTCGCGCATCTGCGCCGCGGCGGCAGCGTGCTCGGGCTATGCGGCGGCTATCAGATGCTCGGCCGCGCGGTGCATGACCCCGAGGGAATCGAAGGGGCGCGCGGGACCGCTGCCGGGCTTGGCTTGCTCGAGGTCGAGACCACGCTCGTCGCGGAGAAACGGCTCGAGCAGATCGAGGGCACGACTTCGGACGGCGCGCCCTTCACCGGCTATGAGATGCATATGGGGCTGACCCAGGGCCCCGATTGCGCGCGGCCCTTCGCTCGGCTTGCCGATGGCGGCGCCGAAGGGGCGACGTCCGCGTCAGGCCGGGTGATCGGCACGTACATTCACGGGCTGTTCGCCGACGATCGCCAGCGCGCGGCGTGGCTCGCCCGTTTTGCGCCGGGTGGCACCGCCATCGCCTACGACGGGCTGGTCGATACGACGCTCGATACCCTTGCCGCGCACTTGGCCGCCAATATCGATCTCGACCGGCTGCTCAGCCTAGCGCGATGAGCATGGCGAGCACCGCAATGATGGCGATCAGCAGTCCATCGGCGCGGGTGTAGAGGTCGAGCGCCGCGCGGATATCGGCCACGCCCACTTCGCGCCGGCCATCGCCCATCCATGCGCCCTCCATCTCGGCGCCCTCGTAAGCGCGCGGGCCGCCGAGCGCGAGCCCAAGCGCCCCGGCCATGGCGGCTTCCGGATAGCCGGCATTAGGCGAGATGTGCTTTGCGCCATCGCGCCAGGTCGCGGCCCAAGCCGCGGCGGCCGAGGTGTTCTTGCTCAGAGCGGCCGCACCGACGATCAGCAGCGCCGACAGCCGCGAGGCGGGGAGATTGAGCAAATCGTCGAGTTGCGCCGCGGTCTTGCCGAAATCCCTGTGGCGTTCGGTGCGATGGCCGATCATGCTGTCCGCGGTATTGATCGCCTTGTAGAGTGCGGCTCCTGGAAGCCCAGCGATGACCATGAAGATTGTCGGCGCCACCACCCCGTCGGAGAAATTCTCGGCCAAGCTTTCGATTGCGGCGCGCGCGACGCCCGCCTGGTCGAGCTCGGCCGTGTCGCGCCCAACGATCTGCGCCACCGCCATGCGGCCCGCATCCACGCCGCCCTCCTCCAGCGCATCGGCCACGCTGGCGACGTGCATCAACAGGCTGCGCTGCGCGAGCAGCGTGCTGGCGAGGATGGCAACCAGCACCAAGCCAAGCGGCAGCAGCAGCAGGGCTTGCTCGACGACGAAGGCGATGACGCCGACGACGCAGAGCAGCGCCAGCAATGCCACGGCCCCTGCCCTGCGGCGGGTCTCCGCGTCGGCCCCGTCGCGGTTGAGCTTGCGGTCGAGCCAGGCGATTAACTGGCCCATCCAGGTGACCGGGTGGCCGATCGCCTGCACCAGCCGGTCCGGATAACCGGCCATGAGCTCGATCAACAAAGCCAGTAACGCCAGCGGTGCGGCCACGACGCCTCCCCTCGATGCTTCGCCGCTCGCCCATGGCGGCGATCTTGGCGCCGCGCGCAAGCTGTTTCCCGGCGCGCCAGAACCTTTCCTCGATCTGTCGGCGGGGATCAATCCCCAACCCTATCCCTTCACGCAGCTTTCGACCGCAATGTTCGCCAGGCTGCCGCAGCCCGCCGCCCTCGCCGATCTGGTTGCCACCGCCGCGCGCACTTACGGCGCGCCGTCCGCGGCGCATGTGGTGACCGGCCCGGGCTCGCAAATCCTGGTGGCGCAGACGGCCTTTTTGTTGGCGCGCGGCCGCGCCTCGGTGCTGGCGCCGACTTATGCCGAGCATGGCCGGGTGGCCGAGCTTGCGGGCCACAACGTGGTCGAGGTGGCCGAGGTCGGCCAGCTCGCCGACGCGCGCATCGCCATTGTCGTCAATCCGAACAATCCCGATGGACGGCTGATCGCCAAGGATGCGCTGCTGGCGCTGGCCGACCGCTTGCGGCGGCGCGGTGGCTTGCTGCTGGTCGACGAGGCCTTCATGGAGGTCGGACCGGAAGGCGCAAGCCTTGGCGATCACGTCGAGGAGGGCAACATCGTCGTGCTGCGCTCGTTCGGCAAGTTCTACGGTCTGCCCGGTCTCAGGCTGAGCTTTGCCCTCGCCGCGCCGGAGATCGCCGCGCGCATCGGCACCGCGCTTGGACCTTGGCCCGTCTCGAGCGCGGCGCTCGCCGTTGGCGCGGCGGCGCTTGCCGACGCGGAGTGGCGGGAGCGGACGCGCGGCAAGCTCGCCGAGGCGGCGCTGAAGCTCGATGCGTGTCTCGTCAAAGCGGGTCTTGAGGTGATCGGCGGCACTTCGCTGTTCCGCCTGGTGCGCAGCAAGGAAGCGGGCCGCGTGTTTCAGTCGCTGGGCGAGGCGGGCATCATGGTGCGGCGCTTTGCCGAGCATCCCACATGGCTGCGCTTCGGGCTTCCCGGCGGCGAAGCGGATTGGCTACGGCTCGAGCGCGCGCTGGCATCGGTCGAAAGATCGAACAGCGTGTAGCCGCTAATGCGCCCAGCGCCGCGCGTAGCTTTGCGCGGCTTCCAGGTTGCCTTGCGCCTCTTCCGGCAACAGCCTGGAGATCACGCCCATGGCCAGCTCGACGGAAATCTCGCTGGCGCCGCACTCTTTGAGCTGTTGGCGCAGCCAGCCATAGATTTCCTCGTCGCCGGCCTTGAGGCCGACAGCGATCTCTTCAAGCATTTGCACCAATGATTCGGCTGCCATCGCGCCCCCCATGGCTGCGGTCAGTGCCTTGTTTCGGCTCTCCTGGTGCGGTCCCCCCAACTCAGTGAAGCATACTTGGTCTTGCCGGGCTTGAACGTGGCGATCGGGCCACAGTGTGCAGCTTTTCGGTCAGTTATTCGCTGGGCCGGTGAACGGGATCGGCTTGATCGAGGCCGTCGCCTTCGGGTCGGAGGGAGCTTCGGCCACGGGAATGCGGCCCGGCGACGGCTGGCAGTAATGCCGCCCATTCCTGGCGTTGGAGACCAGCAGATCCACGTGGATGTGGTTGTAGTGATAGCGGTCGCTACCAGGCCCGAGCACGGTATAGAATTCCGCGCAGGCGCCGGCGAATACCGCTTGCAGAAACGCCTGCTCGCGCGCCGTGCCCCGCCCCCAGGCCCTGACCACGACGATGTTCTGGCCGTTCGCCAAGCGGAAGCCGGCCAAATCCAGCGCGTTGCCGAAGGCATGCTCGGAGATGTTGCCGTAATTGTTGCCGTTGCGCCCGCGGCAGCCATACGAGGCGATCTGCGTGATCTCCACCACGCGGCTACCGAAATAGCGCCGCGCCGCGGGCTGCACCGAGCCCGCGATCCAGCGGTCGAGCGCAGCGGTCAGCGGGCAGCCGATCGTGGCGGCCGGCGAGACCCCGACATTTCCTTGAGCCAAGCCCGACACTCGCAGCGGCCGTTCGAGCCCGCAGACCCCGGGCCCGTCGATTGCCTCCATGGGGCGGACATAGGCGGACGCTTGCACCGCGCCACTAGCGAGGCAGGCATGCTCGGTCTCGGCGCGCCAAGGCGCGCGCCGTCCTTCGTTGAAGGTGCCACCGCCTCCACACCCCACCAACGCGCCCAAGCATGCGGCGACCGCGATGCCCGCTGCTACGAGATACGCAACCCTCACCCCCATGGCCCCTAAAATGCGGCCAAGGGTCTGAACAATCTTTCAATGCGGATTAACACTTAAGCCGCGTCGGCGCTCGAGCTCGGTTCGCGCAGACGCACGAGATAGCGGCCAACGGCAACGCAGATCCAAAACGCGGCAATCATCACCAACGGCGTGATCGGTGCGTTGTAGCGGGGCAATCCGTGGGAAAAAGCTGAATTGAAGAGAAAAACCCCGGCGGCCAGGCCGAACGTCGCAACCAGGAGTCTATTGCCGGCAATCAATCCGCCGAAGAACACGCCGAGAAGACACAGCAGCAAGAGTGCGTTCAATGCATAGAAAGTCAGGGGATCAAGCTGCTGAGCAAAGCCCGAAGGCTGCATGAACCACATGCCCCGATAGGCAAACAGCCCGACGCTTTCGAGATAGCCGAGGGGGTCTTTCGTGATGGATAAGAGGATCGAGCGCCGAAGCCATTGTTCGACCGTGCCCTGGTACCCCTCGGCCTTCATCCTCGCTTCGAAGATCCACCATTGGGGCAAGTGGTCGAGGACGAGACTCAGCCTTCCTCCCTCCTCGAGGTCCGCGGGCGTATAACCCAACATCGGGCCAAGCCGCTGCATTAGCGGCGGGGGACTTGCAGCGTAAAGCAATCCGAGTGGGGGCAGCTCGGTCAAAAGCATCCGCATCCCGAGAATTCCCTCTCCCCGGCCCGCGATCATCTCCGGGCGGCCGAGGCTGATCGCATTGCGGCCCACCCACGGCGCCAGCGTCGCGAGGAATGCGAGCACGAGCGCGGCGTAACTCAATCTAAGCTGCCGCCGCGACGGAGCGTCGGACTGGCGCATGAGCTTTCGCCGGTCGAGAAAGACGAGGAGCAGAATGAAAACAATGCCGACGGAGAAAAACGCGGCCTTGGTCAGCGCCAGTAGACCCATGGCAATGCCGAAGGAGATTGCCCGCCATATGGTTTCATGGCGCACGAAGCGGACGGCGCACCAGGACGTGACCAGCAGGAGGGCGGCAGCAGGAAGCTCGGTACTGAGCGCGTCGACCACTTCGTCGAGCGACAACAACGTCATGTCGCTGACCGCGAGCGCGATCAGCGCTCCCGCGCCGGCAACGATTGGGTTCGGGAAAAGCTCCAAGCACAGCAGGAAGATGAACAGCGCCGCGAGAAACTCCCAGAAGAGGTTTACGAGCTTGACCGTCCTGGTTAGGCGCCCCTTTTCTAAATCTACGCTCTTGTATCGGTGGTCGAAGCTGGGATGCAGCAGGAGAAAGGCTGAGATTGCCAGGATGGGCACCGGCTCCCGCTTCATCGCTTTGCTGGGATTAAGCGGCTCCTTCTTGGAAGAGGTGTAGGTGCCCTTATGCACCAGGTAATAGGCGATTTTTGCGTTCTGGCTGGCGTCATAGACAAGCTCGGCATCGGTAATGTGCGTCCGTGCGTTGCTGGCGAACCATAGCGATACCAGCACCGCAAAGCCGATATAGAGGAGCCTTTTCATCGCTGCGGACATGTTGCTCGCTCGGCTGGAACCGCCACCGCTATTTCGGCGCGTTGAACGTTTTGAGCGCCGACTGGCTGCCGTCGACGTAAGTGAGTTGCACCGACATCGAAGCGGTCTTGGCCGGCACGGTCATGAACACCTTGGCCTCGTAGGGCACGCTGTGCGGATCGGCGGGATCGCAGTCGGGCAGCTTGAACGCCTTGTCAGCCGGGGCGCCATTGAAGCCGTAGCGCACGTCCTTGATCGCGCAGCGATAGGTGATGAGCTGGGTGAAATAGACCTTCATTCCCTGGAACTCGCGAAAGGCGATCCAGCCCTCACGACCTCGAAACCGAGCTTGGCCAGCTCCTTGGAGACGGCGTCGGCGTCGTTCACCGCTTTCTGCAACGGCGGCACGTTCTCATAGGCATTGTTGCCGATCACCAGCGCGACCCGTCTCTCGGCGTGGGCCCCCGGCGCGAGCAACAGCGCCGCCGCCAGCAGCGTTGCCGCGAGAGCACACCTGCGTCGGCCGATTGCCCGTTCAGGCCCCCACACCGTTAGATCCCTCCCCTTTCACCGGCGCGACCCCGTCGGCCTTGTACCACACCATATCGGAAAACGTCGGGGGCGAGGCAACCCTAGATTGACAGAGTGTGGTGTTGAATGTCTAATTATCTCAACGGTCTGCGGCTCCTTTCCGAGGGATGGGGGACGTGCGTCATCGTGCCGACATTGACGGGCTCCGGGCCATTGCGGTGATCCCGGTGGTGCTGTTCCACGCCGGCTTCAGCCAGGTGTCGGGCGGCTTTGTCGGCGTCGACATCTTCTTCGTCATCTCCGGCTATCTGATCACCTTGCTGATCCTCGGCGAGATGGCGGACGGACGCTTTTCGCTCGCTGGCTTCTACGAGCGCCGCATTCGCCGCATCTTCCCCGCGCTGTTCGCCGTGCTCGCGGTGTGTATCGTCCTGGCCGGCATCCTGTTCATGCCGAAGGAGCTGAAGAGCTTCGACCGAAGCCTGCTCTCCACGACGTTCTTCGTCTCCAATATGTATTTTTATTCGGGCCGGGGCTATTTCGCCGCGCCGCCGGACACATTGCCGCTGCTGCATACCTGGTCGCTGGCGATCGAGGAGCAATTCTACATCGTCTTTCCGCTGCTCTTGAGCCTCGCCGTCACCTGGGGCCGGCGGATCTGGGTCGGGCTGTTCGCGGTCCTGTTTCTGCTCTCGCTCGCGGCCTCGATCTGGGTGACCCCGATCAATCCGGAGGCGGCGTTCTATCTCGCGCCGATGCGGGTCTGGGAGCTGATGCTCGGCGCCTTGCTGGCTGCCGGGATCATGCCGCGGATCGGCTCGCAAGCCCTGCGCGAGCTGCTGGCGCTCGCCGGCATCGCCCTCATCGCCTATGCCTTGTTCGCCTTCTCGCCGGCCACGCCCTTCCCCGGCTCGGCCGCGCTGATCCCCTGCCTCGGCGCCGCGCTGCTGCTCTATGCCGGCGAGGATAGCGGCACCACCGTGACCGGCAAAGTCTTGAGCCTGGGGCCGCTGGTGTTCGTCGGCCTGATCTCCTATTCGCTCTATCTGTGGCACTGGCCGTTGCTGGTGTTCGCCCGCTATTGGACCATCACCCCGCTGACCATCGGGCAAAGCACGGCAGTGGTGGCGGCGAGCTTCATCCTGGCGGCGCTCTCCTGGCGCTATGTCGAGCAGCCGTTCCGCCGCAAACCGGTCGCGGTTCCCCGCCGCATCCTGATTGCCTCCGCCGCCACCGCGATGGGCATCGCTGTCGCGTTCGGCGTCGCCACCGGCTTCACCGGATGGCCGTCTCGCCTCTCCCCCGAGGTCCTTGCCGTCTCCAGCGACCTCCGCCCGTCAGGGAGCCAGGCGTCCAAGTTCGACGATTGCCGGGATCAGCCCCCCGAAAGGCCCTGCGTGCTCGGCGCTGCGGTCACGCCGAACTATGCAATTTGGGGCGATAGCCACGCCATTTCGATGCTTCCCGTCCTCGATGCCTTCGCCCAGCAGCAGGGCGTTGGCGTTGCAGTGTTCGTACAACCTGGATGTCCACCTGTGATGGATACCGACTTCCGGCAAATCGCAAAACTTCCTGAGTGCAAGGCGCGCAATGCCAGGAATCTCGCTGCGTTGGAATCGGCGCATAACATTGGCACGGTGGTCCTAATTTCGCGGGGCGCCCTGTACATCAAGGGAGCAATGGACGGCTGGCAGGAAAGAAGACCGGCCATGCTCGGTCAGAACGGCGAGCGGTTGGATACGCAAGCGCGTGCCGCTCTATGGGAGCGCCAATTTGATGCCACGGTCGATCGCCTTCTCGCTGCGGGCAAGACGGTCGTCATCGTCTACCCCGTGCCTGAGATCGGCTACGACGTACCCAGGGCGCTCAGCAAACTCATTGCGACGGGGCGCGATCCGGCGACCTTCACTCTGCGCCTGGCCAATTTCAAAGATCGCCAAGACACCGTGTTTGAAATCTATGACAGGGTGGGGGTCTCGCCCGGGATCCTGCGGGTCTACCCGCACAAGAAGCTCTGCGATGAAGACCGCTGTCTGATCTACGCAAACGGCAAGGCGCTTTACAAAGACGAAGATCATTTGAGCTTGTCTGGGTCGGCATTTGTGCTTTCTGAATTTGCGCCAGTCTTTGCGCGCGGCCACGCGGCTGCCGCGACCGACATCACCGGCGCGCTGGCAGTGAGCCGCAGGTCAACTGAGCACTAGCCACAGACCCATGCCGATCAGGGCCGCGGTCCAAATCGCGTCGAGGTTGATCCAGCCGCGCCGTAACACGTCGAGACCCGCCCCTTCATAAACGACCGTCGCGACGATGCCCGTCGTGATCAGCATGGCGAGGCTGTGCACCAAGACGGCCAGCGTGGCGATCCACAGCGAATCCGTCGCCGGCATGTGGTGCGCATGCTCTCCGGCTTCGGCGAGCGGCATCAGCACCGGGATCAGCATCATGCCGGCGCCATGCGCGGTCGCCATCGCGAACGACCAGGCGAACAACCCAAGCAGCCCGGTGCGTAGCCCCAGGTGCAGACGGTGGTGATGCCCGAAGAGCAGGTGATAAAGGCCCCAGGCGATCAGCAAGCCGCCCGCGAGGAGGCGGAAGGCCTTGGCATCGATCGCCAAGCCGAGCGCGATCACGGCATAGACGACGACAGCGATCGCCGCCGCATGCCCGAGGGCGATCGGGATCAGCGAGACCAGCACGACTTTCCGGCTGTGCCGGTATAGGCCGAGCGCCACCGCGAACAACCAGCCCATGGCCGGATTGAGCCCGTGAAACGCGCCGAGCGCGATCAGCACCAGCCAAGGCGAGAGATTGGACATGTCAAAACATGGCTTCGACCTCGGAGTCCGCTTCGCTCCGGGATCGGTGCTTATTGGATTCCCATTCGCGGCCCCGCTACTTGGGGCAATGAGCGACTTGGGGCAATAGAGGAGAACCCTAACCGAGGCCGAGCGCCTTGCGGGCCTTGACGGTGATCGACTGCCGGGTCGAGAAAAATCCCTCCCACGGGTCGCGCTTCAGCGATCTCAGCCGCGCCGGCAGCGTCTTGGCGCTGTATGGCGACGCCGCTTTCAGCCCCTTGAGCTCGTCCCAGCGCAGCGGGCAAGCGACCGGCGCGCCGGCCTTGGCGCGGGTCGAGTAATTGACGATGGCCGAGCCGCCGCGCTGATTGCGCAGATAATCGACGAAGATCTTGCCCTCGCGGGTGCGCTTCAGCGGGTTCGCCGTATAGCGGTCGGGCCGGGCGGCGACCAGCGCGTCGGCGATCGCCTTGGCGAACGGCTTGACCTCCGCCCAGCCGAGCTTGGGCACGATCGGCGCGACGAGATGGAAGCCCTTGCCGCCGGTCGATTTGAGGAAGCTCTTGAGGCCGAGATCGTCGAGAAACTCCCGGACCTCGACCGTCGCGGCCTTCAAGATGGGGAGCGGTAGCCCCTCGTCGGGATCGAGATCGAACACCAGCCGGTCGGGCGTGTCGATGTGGTCGAGCGACACGCCCCAATCGTGGATCTCGAGCGTGCCGATCTGCACCAGCCCGAACAGCCCTTCTTCATCGTCGATATAAAGATACGGCTTTTTGCTCTCCCCGCCCGCAATCGGCACCTGTTTGATCGCACTGCTCATGCCCTTCATCGCGTGGCGCTGGAAGAAATGTTGCCCGTCGATTCCGTCCGGGCAGCGCACCAGGCTGATCGGTCTTCGCGCGACGTAAGCGAGCATGTCGGGAGCGACGGCCTCGTAATACTGCGCCACGCCGAGTTTGGTGAGACCGATGCCCGGGTAATAGACCTTGCCGGGATTGGTCAGCGTGATTCCCGCGAAGGTGGCGTCGCCACCCTGCTTGCTGCTGGCAACGCTGGTCTTGGCCATGCCGGCCTCCTCGCCGTCGGTATTTTCACGATGCACCTCACGCGCCGGTTTGTCCTCGCGCAAGCCCTTGAAGCTCGGATGCCGCAGCCGACCGTCGCGGGTTCGCTCGGTGAAAGCAATCTGCGCGACGAGCTTCGGCTCGAGCCAGACCGCGCCTTTGCGCTCCTCGCGCGGCACCTCAGCGAACGGAGAGCTTGCGCGTTCGAGCGGCTTGAATTTGCGCGCGAGCGCATCGAAATCGGCAGCGTCGAAGCCAGTGCCGACCTTGCCGGAATAGGTAAGCTTGCCGTCCTCGAATGTGCCGAGCAGCAGCGATGAGAATGGCTTTCCCTTAACGTCGGACCGGCTATAGCCGCCGATAACGAATTCCTCGCCACGCGTGCACTTGACCTTGAGCCAATCCTTGCCGCGCCCGGAGATGTAGGGCCGCTCGGCGCGCTTGGAGACGATGCCCTCGAGTCCCGCCGCGCAAGCTTGCGCGTAGAACTCCGATCCCGAGCCCTCGACGTAATCGGCATAGATGAGAAAGTCCGAAACCCCCTTCGTCGCCAGCAATTTGGCGAGCCGCGCGCGCCGCTCCTTCAAGGGCTGCTTACGCCAGTCCTTGCCGTCGAGGTTGAGCAGATCGAAGACGAAATAGCGGATGGCGGGGTTTGGCGTGTCGATATGCTGTTGCAGCGATTTGAAATCGGTGATGCCGCTGGGCAGCACGAAGGCCACCTCGCCGTCGATCAGCGCGATGTCGGCCGGCAGGCTGAGCATCGCCTGGGCAATCGCCGGAAAGCGCACCGTCCAATCGAGGCCGCTTCGGCTGAACAGCGTGACGTCGTCGCCGGCCTTGCGCGCGACAATGCGGTAGCCGTCATACTTGACTTCATGCAGCCAGCTCTGCCCAGTCGGCACCTCGGTGTCGAGCGTGGCGAGTTCCGGCGCGACGAATTGAGGTATTAGCGCGCGGGCGATTTTTTTTGCGTGGGCTTTGCCGTTGCCGCGCGCTTGGCTCGCGGTGCCGGAGTTTTTTTTTGAGCCTTGTTGGAGGTCCAGATGGCCGAGTCGCCGTTCAGGATCTGGTCCATGGTCCGACCGCTCTTCACGCTGGTGTCGTATTCCTCGGTCGGCTCGCTGCCCTCGCCGGCATAGTCGTCGCGCTTCTTGATCAGCAGCCAGTTCTGCCGGCCGCGATCCTCTTTGCGTGGTTTCATGCGCACCAGCACGTAATCGCCGTTCAGCCGGTGGCCATGCAGGCGGAATTTGAGGTCGCCTTTGGCAAGACCCTCGTCGGGGTCGCCGATCGGCTCCCAGGTGCCTTCGTCCCAGATCATCACCGGGCCGCCGCCATACTCGCCTTTGGGGATCACTCCTTCGAACCCGCCATATTCCAGCGGATGATCTTCAGTCATCACCGCGAGGCGTTTTTGCGCGGGGTCGAGGCTCGGCCCCCTAGTGACGGCCCAGCTCTTCAACACGCCGTCATGCTCGAGCCGGAAATCGAAATGGGTGCGGCGGGCGGCGTGTTTCTGAATGACGAAACTGTTGCCCTTGGCTTTGGCGCGCTTCGGCCCAGGCTCCGGCGTCTTGCCAAAGTCGCGCTTCGCCTTGTACTCGGCGAGCAGGTCTCGGCTGCCGGCCCGCGCCATGGTCTAGGCGGACTTCCGTCTGGCCGCGCCCTTGGCGGTCTTCTTCGCGCTCGGCTTGGCTGAAGCGGAGCCGCGCTTGGCGGCAGTCTTGGCGGCGGTCCCGCCCTTCCCTTGCTGCACGCTCTTCTTCAGCGCGTCCATGATGTTGATCACCTTGGCCCCGCCTGGCGTCGCCTCGACGATCTCGGGTGCACGGTGCTCGATCTTGGCGTTGATCAATTCCCACACCGCCTCGGTATATTCGTCCTTGAACTGCTGGGGCTCGAACTTGCCGGTCTTGCGCTTGATCAGCTCCTTGGCCAGGTCGAGCGCCTCCTTGTCGACCTTCACCTCCGGGATCTCCTTGAACAGCGGCTCGGCGGCGCGCACTTCGTTGGCGTGGCGCAGCACTTCGAGCATCAAACCTTTGCCCAGCGGCTTGATGGCGACGATATTGCCGTGGCCGCGCAGGATGAACTGGCCGACGCCGATCTTGCCCGAGTCCTTCAGCGCCTTTTGCAGGATGGTGTAGCCCTCGTCGGCCATGTCGCCGTCCGGCATCAGGTAATAGGGCGTCTCGAAATAGCGCGGGTCGATGGCGTCTTCGTCGACGAAACGCGCAAGCTCGATGGTCTGCTTCAACTCCAGCTTCAACTCGTCGATCTCCTTGGGGTCGATCAGGACATATTTGCCCTTCTCGTATTCGTAGCCCTTGGTGATCTCCTCGTTCTCGACCGGCCCAACGCCGGGAGCGACCTTCTGATAGCGGATACGCTGGCCTGACGGCTCGTGGATCTGATGCAGCGCGATTGTTCGCTCCGTGCTGGTGGCCGGGTAGAGCTTGACCGGGATGTTGACGAGCGAAAGCCGCAAATGACCGGTCCAGAAAGCGCGGGGTGCCATAACGCATACTCCTCGAAAAAAAGCGCGGCTAGCCAGGGCTTTTGGCTTAAGCCCGGGTCAGATCAACCGAGCCCGATCCTTCCGGGTTCCGCATGGGCTCCCGGCCGTTTCGGGCTCATTTCTCTACTTTATAGCCATTTTCCTTAAACATGCGTTCGAGCGCATCGGGGAAGGTCAGCTTGAGCTCCTGACCCGGACACTCGCCGTCGTCGTTGAGCGGTTGGTCGCAAACCTCGAGCCCCCAATCGGAGGCTTTGTCATAATAGTCGAGCATCAGCGCCCAGGCCGGCTCGCTCTCGCCGAGCAGGATCTTCTCGCCGACATAGCCGGCCAGGAACCCGTTCACATCCTCGTCGGGCACGTTCTCGATCATGCCCTTGAGATAGGCCGCATGCGCCGGCTTGAAGCTTGCGTCGGTGGTGATGTTCTTGACCGCGCCATTCTCGACCGTGAGCACTTCCAGCGGCGCCTCCGAGCAGGCATAGCAGGCGAAGGCGTAGAGAAAGGAGTTGTCGCGCGTGCGGAACTCATAACGGCCATCGCCGTTGAGATCGGTCGCGAGCATCGGGCCGCCGTCGAACTCGCCGACATCGACAGTCTGCCAGCCAGTACCCTCCTTGTTGGAGGTGATGACGCGGGTGTCCGAGCAGCAATGCGCCCCTCCGGTGTAGAACGAGACGACCACCTCGGGCTGGGAATTGCCAGGATCGATCTCGGCGATCTGCACACTCACCGGCGGAATGCCGAAGCCGGGTTCTCCCTCGAGCTTGGCGATTTCCTTATCGTCGGCGAAGACGACGACGACCGGCGCGCGCATGGTGTCGCCGTCCTCGGTCTTCTCCTCGGTGTAGCTGAGCACCGCCTTCAACGCGCCTTGTGAAATCTCCTGCGGGACCGGATCGCCCTCGTCCGAGTCCTCGTCCGCATCCCCGTCGTCGTCCTCGCCGCTGCCCGCCTCGATCTTAGGCGTATCGTCCTTGCCGCCGACATCGGGTGCCTGGAGGTATTTCGCGTCGGCGTGTTTGATGGCCTCGGCAAGACTTGGCGCCGCGTTGGCGGCGCCTGGTTGGCAGAGCAGGATGAAAGGCAGCAGCAGAAACGGACGCAAACGAGATCGAAGGCCCATTTTAAGGCTTTCCGGAAGGACACTGGCACTCGCGCCCGATCAGCGCGTTGGCTATTCTACAGTGTGGGCGCCTGGACTTCCCAGACCCCTTTGCCGCCAACCGGCACCTTTCCTGGCCCCCTTTTTGTGACAGTTTAGGACAACTCATGAACGCTCCCGGCAAACCAACCGAGCCATTCGCGGCTGCCATCGTCATTACCGGCGCGACGCAGGGCATCGGCAGGGCTCTGGCCGACGAGTTTGCCCGCGATGGGCACACGCTCGTCCTGGTCGCCCGCGACGAGCAGAAGCTCGCCGCGACGGCGCGATCGCTGGCCGAAGCCCATGACGTCGAGGTCAAGGTGTTTGCCTGCGATCTCGGCACCGAACAAGGCTGCGCCGATTTGGAAAACGCGCTGCGGCGCTTCGGCCTTTACCCCGACATTCTCGTCAACAACGCCGCGCTAATGACCGCCGGCTTCTTCCAGGACGCGGATCCGGCGAAGCTCAGGCAAATCGTCGAGCTCGACGTGCGGGCGGTGGCGGATCTGACGCGCCGCTTCCTACCGGGCATGATCGCGCGGGGGGAGGGCGGCGTGCTCAACGTCGCCTCGGTCGAAGGCTTCATGCCGGTGCCCTATCAGGCGACCTACGCCGCAGCCAAGGCGTTCGTGCTCTCGCTGACGCGCGCGCTTGCCTATGAGACCATGGGCACGGGCGTACGCGTCGCGGCGCTGGCGCCCGGCGCGACCACGACGGCGATGCACGCCAAGGCGGGGGCGGAGCATTCCCGTTATGTGCAGCTGTTCCCAGTGATGGCGCCCGAGGATGTCGCCCGCATCGGCTACCGCAAATTCAAGCGCGGCAAGACGATCATCGTCACCGGTTGGTTCAATCGCTTGAGCGTGTTCGCGCAACGTTTCACACCAGACTTCGCGCTCGTGCCCTTCATGGGGTGGTTGTTCCGGGTGCGAGATGCGCAAGGCAATCTGCAAATGCCGCGCGCGATGAGCGCCCCGAAGCCGGCCAAAGGTAAGTCACCGGCCGCTCCGGCGTCGGGCGACGGCCCAAGCCTCGCCGCCTGATCGCTACTCTCCGCGGTGGTGCCGCGATAGGCAAACCCGCCGCGCGCGACACCTTTTGTTAACCATCCTCGCCCACCTTCTTGGCATGGTTCCGCGAAGGGCAAAGACGATGAGCGAACAATCGACCACCAAGGAAAGTGCGGCGGGCGCAATGACGCCGGCCACGGCAACCGGCTATCGCGTTTCGCTGGTGCCCGGCGCGCTCGAGATTTCCGCGCGCTTGGCGAGCAACGAGGAATTGGACATCCTCGTGAAGGTTCTCGAAGCGAACAAAGGTAGCTTGGGCAAGGCGGCCGACTAAATTTGCGTCCGCCCTAAGGCGGCTGCTGGCGCGCGGCGATACTCGGCCCCGGCTTAACGCCCTTGTCCCCCTGCCTGTCGGGAGCATTTGGTGGAGCCGGACGGGATCGAACCGACGACCTCAGCAGTGCGATTGCTGCGCTCTCCCAACTGAGCTACGGCCCCATAGTGCACGGCATTTAGGGATTGGGCCTGAGGCCTGTCAAGCGAACGCCCAAATCGGCGGTGTTCCCTGCTCTCTATCCTGGCCGTAGGCCTGCCAGGGAGGGAAAGCTTGCCCTCCGCGCCGCCTCTCCGTTACATGTCCCGGCTGAGCCCAGGAGGTCTTTTTATGGTGCCTTTGATCGGATTTCTCGTTCTCGTCATCGACCTCTTTATCTGGGTTGTCATCGCCAGCGCGATCCTCAGCTGGTTGATCGCCTTCAATGTGGTCAACACCTCCAATCGCTTCGTCTATTCGGTGGGCGAGATGCTCTACCGCCTGACCGAGCCAGCGCTCCGCCCAATCCGGGGCATCATTCCCAATCTCGGCGGCATCGATATTTCGCCGGTGATCCTGATCCTTTTCCTGCTGTTCCTGCGCGATGTGGTGCTGCTCGGCTGGATCCTGCCGGCCGTGGTGCCGCAGCCCGGTCTTTGAGCGAGGGAGGCTCCAAGCTCGAACTTCGCCGCGTCGCTGCCGGACTTATGCTGCCGGTGCGATTGACGCCGAAATCCTCGCGCGACGAGATTACCGGTATCGAGGCGTTCGGCGGCACGATGGTGTTGAAGGCGCGGGTGCGAGCGCTGCCGGAAGACGGCCGCGCCAATGCAGCATTGGCACGCCTCATCGCCCAGTGGCTGAAACTTCCTCCCTCCTCGGTGTCGGTGGCGCAAGGCGGCAAATCGCGGATGAAGCAAGTCCTGGTCGAGGGCGATGCGGAAGCGCTTGTGCCGCTGATCGAAGCGCGCCTTGCCGCGCTAGCGAGATAAAGCCGCCTCGATCTCCGCGACGATGGCGTCGGCGGCGGCACGCGGATCGGCCGCGCGGGTGATTGGCCGCCCGACCACGAGATAGTCGGCGCCGGCTTCGATCGCGCTTGCCGGCGTTACCGCGCGCGCCTGGTCCTGGGTATCCGCCCCTAGCGGCCTGACGCCCGGCGTGACGATGAGGAAATCCGGCCCCGCCGCGTTGCGGATCTTTGCCGCCTCATGGCCCGAGGCGATCACGCCATCGAAGCCGGCCTCCTTGGCGAGCTTGGCCCGATGCAGCACCAGCTCGGTCAGCGGATGGTCACACCCCTGCTCGATGAGATCGGCGGGCGCGAGATTGGTGAGCACGGTAACGCCGAGCAGCTTGAGCGCGCTGTCGCCGCGGCCGCGTACGGCGGCGGCAAGCGTCTTCTTGTCGGGCGCGTGCACGGTGAGAAACGCGGCGCCCATGCGCGCGATCGCGGCGGTCGCATGCTCCACCGTCGCTTCGATGTCGAGCAGCTTGGCATCGACGAACACCGGGCGCGCGTGATGCGCCAGCTCCTGCGCCAGCGCGAACCCGCCTGAGAACAACAGCTCGAGCCCGATCTTGTAGACGCCGACACTGTCGCCGAGCGTCTCGATCAGCGCGTTGGCCGCTTCGACGTTCGGCACGTCGAGCGCCACAATTAGTCTGTCGCGGGCAGCCGTCATGGCACGACGAACCGCGCGGCGGCGACCGCGAGGGCCTCGACCACGTCGGTGCAGAGTTTCTGCTGCGCGGCATCCTTGAGGCTGCCATCGGCCTCGAACGCGTCCATGGCGCGGGGCACGGCGATCTGCTGTGGAATGACGGTCGCGCCGACGCCTACTTCGAGGATTTGGCGCAGATGCAGCAGGCTGCGCATCGCGCCGTAATAGCCGGGCGAGGCGCCTGAGATGGCGAACACGCGTGTCTTGTAGATCTCGAGCCCGGTCTCGCCCTTGGCTCTCACTCGGGTCACCCAGTCGATGGTGTTCTTCAACAGCGGCGTGATCGACGAATTATATTCCGGGCTGGCGATGAACACGCCCTGATACTCGCCGAGCAGCGCCTTGAAGGCGCGCGCCCGTTCGGGCGGGCCGTCCTTGGCTTCAAGGTCGCCGTTATAGAGCGGCATCGGATAATCCTTGAGGTCGGCTTGTACCGCCTCGATGCCGTTGGCTTCGGCGATGTGGCGGGCAAGCGCGGCGAGCTTCTTGTTGTACGAGCCTTCCCGCGTGCTGCCGGCGAAGAACAAGAGGCGCATTCGATTTCCTTCCGGTTAGCTGGCCGAAGCCTTGTCCTTGCCGCCGATCCCGAACAGAACGCGCAAGGGAACCGTCGTGGCGGCGACCAGCGGGGTGGCGAGCGCAAGGCCGAGCAGGCCGAAGATCGCGCCGAGCACGAGCTGGCTCAGGATCACCACGGCCGGCGGCATCGACACTGCGCGCGCCTGGATCAGCGGGGTCAGCAGGTAACTCTCGAGGAATTGGACCAGGGCGTAGAGCCCGACCACCATCAGCGCGAGATGAAAGCTCTCGCCGCCGGCGACCAGCACCATCGGGATCGCGCCGATGATCGGCCCGAGATAGGGCAGGAAGCCGGCAAGACCCGCGAACAGCGCCAGCACGAAGGCGATCGGCACGCCGAGGATCAACAGGCCGACATAGGTGAAGCTGCCGATCAGCGCCATGGAGATGCCCTGGCCGATCAGCCAGCGCCGCAGCAAATCGCCGGTTTCGTACATCATCTCGACCGTGGCGGCGCGCTGCTTCTCAGGCGCGAGCCGCGCCACGAGCTGCACGTAGGTCTGCGGGTCGGCGGCGAAATAGATGCCGAAAAACAGCACGATCAGTCCGGCGCTGAACAGCCCGACAACCGACAGCGCCACCGAGGTCGCGCCGGTGGCGATGCCCCAGGGGCTGAGAAACCCGCTCAGCAACTGAACCAGATCGACATTCTGCAAGAGATTGGCCTGATCGGCGAAAGCAGCGACTTCCTTGGTAATGGTGGTGGCCCCCGCGGCGATGCCCCGCGCTAGATCGGCGATCTGCTGCGTCAGCGTCGGGCCTGCCGCTACGAACACCACGGTGAAGAACAGGGCGACCGCCAGCACGACCGCGGCAAGCATGAGCACCCGCGGCAGCGAGGTGATCTCGGCCAGCGCTCGGCTCGCGCCATAAAGCACGATGGCCAGCAGAATTCCGGCAAAGGCCAATAAAATCGCCGTGCGCGCATACCAAAGGCCGATGGCCAGTGCCAGCACGCCCAACACAGCCGCCGTCATTTTCGCCGCCGTCGCCATGTCGCGCGAGCGCACCACGGGTATTTCCTTCGCGCTGCTGTTAGGCGGTTGGCGCAAAGCTGGCTTGGCCGGCATGACAGTCTCGCTCTGATGGGCGCGCGCTAAGGAGAGGGCGCGTTAGGCGTGCGCCACTCTACGGCAAACGCCATGCGTCAGGGTAGAAGCTACTCGCCGATGCCTTCGAAGAATTCCTTGACCCGGGCGAAGAAGCCGGTCGATGCCGGACTGGTGCTCGGGTTCGAGGCCTCCTCGAAGGTCTTGAGCAGCTCGCGCTGCTTGCGCGACAAATTCTTCGGCGTCTCGACCTCAACCTGGATGTAGAGGTCGCCCTGCTGCTTGGAGCGCAGCACCGGCATGCCCTTGGCCTTGAGGCGGAATTGCTTGCCGCTCTCGGTGCCTTCCGGGATTTTCACCCGCGTCCTGCCGCCGTCGATGGTCGGCACCTCGATCTGGCCGCCGAGCGCCGCGGTGGTCATGACGATCGGCACGCGGCAGAACAAATCGGCGCCGTCGCGCTGGAAGAACTCGTGCGGCTTGATCGAGAGGAAGATATAGAGGTCGCCGGGCGGGCCGCCGCGCAGCCCCGCTTCGCCTTCGCCGGCAAGCCGGATGCGCGTGCCGTCCTCGACGCCGATCGGGATCGTCACCGATAGCGTCCGCTCGCGGGTGACGCGGCCGGCGGCGTTGCAGGAGGGGCAGGGCGTGTCGATGGTCTCGCCGCGCCCCTGACACGCGGGACAGGTGCGCTCGATGGTGAAGAAGCCCTGGGTCGCCCGCACCTTGCCGACGCCGCCGCAGGTGCGGCACGACGTAGGCGAAGTGCCTGCCTTGGCGCCGCTGCCCGAGCAACTTTCGCATACCACCGATGTCGGCACGCGGATTTGCGCCGTCTTGCCCTGATAGGCTTCGAACAGCGTAATCTCCATGTTGTAGCGGAGATCGGAGCCGCGCTCGCGCGCCGAGCGCTGGCGCGGACGGCGCTGGCCCATGAACTCGCCGAATAGATCGTCGAACATCGCCGACATCGAGGCCGAGAAATCGGCGCCGAAGCCCGCGCCGCCGGGCCCGCCACCCAGCGCCGGGTCGAACGCGGCATGGCCGAAGCGGTCATACGCCGCGCGGCGCTGCGGATCCTTCAGCGCCTCGTAGGCCTCGTTCAATTCCTTGAAGCGGCCCTCGGCGTTTGGATCGCCGTTGCAGCGGTCGGGATGACATTCCTTGGCGAGATTGCGGAAAGCGGCCTTGACCTCGCTATCGCGAGCGCCGCGTTGCACGCCGAGAATATCGTAGTAGCAGCGTTTTGCCATCGCCCCTTCGGCCCTTTACACCGCCGTCCGATATGGCGGCGCGTAAGCCTCTTGTGTTGGGCCGGCGCCGGGTTGTTCACCCGGCGCCAATGCCATGCCTTACCTAGGCCGACTTCTTGCTGTCGTCGTCCTTGACTTCTTCGAAGTCGACATCGACCACCTTGTCGTCCGGACCCGCCTCGGCGGAAGCTCCGCCGCCGGCCGCTCCGGCCTGACCTTGGCTCGCCTGATACATGGCTTCGCCAAGTTTCATCGAGGCCTGGGCAAGCGCGTCGGTCTTCTGCTTGATCGCGTCCCCGTCCTCGCCCTGGATCACCGCCTTCAGGTCGCTGACGGCGGTCTCCACGAACGTCTTGTCGCCGGCGGGAACCTTGTCGCCGTAATCCTTCAGCATTCGTTCCGTCGAATGCACCAGAGCCTCGGCCTGGTTCTTCACCTCGACCAACTCGCGCCGCTTCTTGTCTTCCTCGGCGTGGCTCTCGGCTTCCTTGACCATGCGGTCGATGTCGGCGTCGGTGAGGCCGCCGGAGGCCTGGATGCGGATCGACTGCGCCTTGCCGGTCGCCTTGTCGGTCGCCGCGACGTTAACGATGCCGTTGGCGTCGATGTCGAAGGTCACCTCGATCTGCGGTACGCCGCGCGGGGCCGGCGGAATGCCGACGAGATCGAACTGGCCGAGCATCTTGTTGTCGGCCGCCATCTCGCGCTCGCCTTGGAACACGCGGATGGTGACGGCGTTCTGATTGTCCTCGGCGGTGGAGAACACTTGGCTCTTCTTGGTGGGGATCGTGGTGTTGCGGTCGATCAGCCGGGTGAACACGCCGCCCAAGGTCTCGATACCGAGCGACAGGGGGGTGACGTCGAGCAACAGCACGTCCTTGACGTCGCCTTGCAGCACGCCCGCCTGGATCGCGGCGCCGATGGCCACCACCTCGTCGGGGTTCACGCCCTTATGCGGCTCGCGGCCGAAGAAGGTCTTCACCGTCTCGACCACTTTCGGCATGCGCGTCATGCCGCCGACCAGCACCACTTCCTCGATCTCGGCCGCCTTCAGTCCGGCGTCCTTCAGCGCGTTGGCGCAGGGGCCGATGGTCTTTTGGATAAGATCGTCCACCAGGCTCTCGAGCTTGGCCCGGGTGAGCTTCATGGTGAGATGCTTCGGACCGGACTTGTCGGCGGTGATGAAGGGCAGGTTGATCTCGGTCTGCGTGGTCGAGGACAGTTCGATCTTGGCCTTCTCGGCCGCCTCTTTCAGGCGCTGCAGCGCGAGCTTGTCGCCGCGCAGATCGATACCGCTCTCTTTCTTGAACTCGTTGGCCAAGTAATCGACGATGCGCATGTCGAAGTCCTCGCCGCCGAGGAAGGTGTCGCCGTTGGTCGACTTCACCTCGAACACGCCGTCGCCGATCTCGAGCACCGAAATGTCGAACGTGCCGCCGCCGAGGTCATAGACCGAGATGGTCTTGCCCTCTTTTTTCTCAAGCCCATAGGCAAGAGCGGCGGCGGTCGGCTCGTTGATGATGCGCAGCACTTCCAGGCCGGCGATCTTGCCGGCATCCTTGGTGGCTTGGCGCTGGGCGTCGTTGAAATAAGCGGGGACGGTGATGACCGCCTGCTCGACCTTCTGGCCGAGATAGGCTTCGGCGGTCTCCTTCATCTTTTGCAGGATGAAGGCGGAAATTTGCGAAGGGGAGTATTGCTTGCCGTGGGATTCGACCCAGGCGTCGCCGTTGCCGGCTTTGACGATCTTGTAGGGGACGAGCTTCTTGTCCTTCTCGACCATCGGGTCTTCGTAGCGGCGGCCGATCAGGCGCTTGATGGCGAAGAATGTGTTCTCGGGATTGGTGACGGCTTGTCGCTTGGCGGGAAGGCCGACGATGACCTCACCGTCATCGGTGAAGGCGACCATCGAGGGCGTCGTGCGCATGCCTTCAGCATTCTCGATGACCTTGGGGTTCTTTCCCTCCATCACGGCGACGCAAGAATTGGTAGTGCCGAGATCGATACCGATCACTTTCGCCATTACAGACCTCTCTTTCTGGCAGACCGTCCCGGGCCCATGAGCGGCACCCGGCATTGCAGCGCGAGGCGTGACGTCGGTCCCCACATTCGGCGAGCCCGCCAACTCATCCGGCGGGGTTCCGCGGTTATATAGGAGGCAACCCTATGGCCCGCAAGGAGAAGCGGGTATGACAGTCGTGCCGGGGACAGCTGTGTCACGCCAGGCGCTTCCAAGCGGCGATGAGAATCGGGGTGAGGCAGTAATAGCGCCCATCCGCGCCGGCGTCGGCCATGTCGGTTTTGAACTGCTCGGCGCGGACTGGGTCGGCGATGCCCAATTCGGCGGCGGAGGCGAACAGCCCTTGGTAAACGCCGATCAACATTGTCGCCATGGCCTTGAGCGGCAGGTATTTCACCTCCGCCAGGGTGCCGTCGGGAAGGCCGAGACCCGCCGCCTCGAATTGCGCCGGCAATTGGCGCCCTGCCCGCAAGTTTCGGCCATGCCCCCGGAACACGCCTTCGAACAGGCGATTGAACTCGGCCATGGCGGGACATAACGGCTCGACGGCGATGGCGCCGAAATCGAACTCCTGCGCCACCAGCGTGCCGCCGGGCTTGGTCCAGAACAACATCTTCTCCAGCGCCGCTACCGGGTCCTGCATATGCATGAGGAACAAGCGGCAGAAGGTGAGATCGAAGGGCGCGCCCGGCACGGTGTCGAGCTCGAGCACATTGGCGTCGATCATGTCGAATTGAGCGCCCCCTTGCGCGCGGAGGTCGGCAAGCGCTTGGGCCCCGAGCTGGCGGTCGATCTCGATGCCGGTGACGCGGCCTTGCGGTCCGACGCGGTTCGCCATCAGCCGCATCACCGCGCCTGGGCCCGCGCCGACGTCGAGGCAGCTCATGCCGGGTTTGAGCTCGACCCGGTCGAGCACCTCCTCGGTCGCGCGCTGCCACAACTGCGCCTGGTCGCGCAGGCGCTGATACTCGTTCGGGTCACGGGCATGCACATAACCGTCGGGATTGGCTTCCTGCGCCTTTGCCGCCACCGGATCGATCTCCTCATTCGCCGCCGCCGCGCTATATGGCAGAAACTAAGCTAGCCTTGGGGTGGAACAAAGGTGAGATGAATTATTTTCCGCACGCGCTCAATTCAGCCGGGCAGACCGCGCTTTTAGCCGAGCTGCGCGCGATCATCGCGCAAGCGCCGCTGTTTACCCCCACCATGCCGCGCTCAGGCAAGCCGATGAGCGTGCGGATGACCAATTGCGGACCGCTCGGCTGGGTCACCGACAAAGAGCGTGGTTATCGCTACCAGGGGATCCACCCCACGACCGGCAAGCCGTGGCCGACTATTCCGCCCAGGCTGCTCGATTTGTGGAATGAGATCGCGCGTTATCCCGCGCCGCCGGAAGCATGCCTGGTCAATTATTACGCCGGCGATGCCAAGATGGGTCTGCACCAAGACAAAGACGAGGAAGATTTCGCGGCCCCCGTGCTGTCCGTTTCGCTGGGCGACACAGCGATCTTCCGCGTGGGCGGACACGCGCGCAGGGACCCGACCCAGAAGTTCGAGCTCAGGTCAGGCGATGTGGTGATGCTGGGCGGCGACGACCGGCTCGCTTATCACGGGATCGACCGCATCTTGCGCGGCACGTCCGCTCTGCTCGCCGAAGGCGGCAGATTCAATCTGACGCTTCGTCGCGTGACCAAGCTCGGGTGAACTCTTCGCGTGGGCGTCAGTCGCCCGGCCATCCGTCGGGGAAATCGTCATTGGCGGCCTTGCGCGCCGCGGTGGCATCGTCGCCTTGCGCTTTGGCTTGCTTGGCGCCGCCTTTGGCGACCGCAACCAGAGCCGGCCTGAGACAGCGATCGCCGATAGCGTAGCCCGACTGCATCACCTCGACCACCGTACCGTCCGGCACCTCGGCGTTCTGCGCCTCGTACATCGCCTGATGGTAGTTGGGGTCGAAGCGCTCCCCCAACGGCTCGATGCGAGTGACGCCGTGGCGCTCCAGCACATTCAACAGCTCGCGCTCGGTCAGCTCGACGCCTTCGAGAAAGCTCTTCAGCGCAGGGTCCTCCGCCGCGGCTTCCGCCGGCACGTGGTCCATCGTGCGCTTGAGATTGTCGCCGACCGTAAGCACGTCGCGCGCGAAATTGCTGATGGCGTAGCGCGCCGTGTCGGCCTTCTCCCGCTCCGTACGACGGCGGAGATTCTCCATGTCGGCCAGGGTGCGCAACAGCCGGTCGCGCATCTCGGCGTTCTCAGCCAGAAGGCCGTCGAGATCGGCGCCAAGCTTGCGCGCTGGGTCCGCGTCCGCGGAATCGGCGGGCTTTGCTTGATCCTCGTTGCTCTCGTTGGGATCGGTCTTGTCGTCGGGCATGGGCAGCCTCGGCGAAGCGTTGCAGGACGGGAGTAACCGGGGATATCGACCGTTAGCCGAAAAAAATCAAGGGACCAGGCGCCCGAGCAGCCGTGCCGTGTAATCGACCATGGGGATGATGCGCGCGTAATTGAGGCGCGTCGGGCCGATCACCCCAAGCACACCAACGATTTTCTGCTCGCTGTCCTCGAACGGCGAGACGATCAGGGCCGAGCCCGACAGCGAGAACAGTTTGTTCTCCGAGCCGATGAAGATGCGTACCCCGTCGGCGCGTTCAGCCAGGCCGAGCAGCTGAATCAGGTCGGTCTTGGTGTCGAGATCCTCGAACAACAGGCGCACCCGCTCGAGGTCCTCCATCGCCCGCACGTCCTCGAGCAGATGCGCGCGGCCGCAGACGATCAGGCTCTTGCGGTCGCCGCCGTCGCCCGACCAGGTGGCGAGACCCTCGGTGACGACGCGCGCGGTCAGCGCATCGAGCTGCGCCCGCCGCGCCTCAATCTCCGTCTCGATGCGCGAGCGCGCCTCTTCCAGCGTAGGCCACCGATGCGGGCATTGATGTAGTTCGAAGCTTCTTGCAGCGAGGCAAGCGGCAGGCCTTCGGGAAGCGTGACGATGCGGTTCTCGACGTCGCCGTCCTCGCCGACCAGCACCGCCAGCGCCCGGCCCGGCCCGAGATTGACGAACTCGACCTGCTTCAACCGCTTGCTCTGCTTTTCGACCAGCACCACGCCGGCGCAGCGCGACAGTCCCGACAGCATCTCGCCGGCATCGCCGAGCAGCTCCTCGATGGCGCGGCGGCGACCGGCGCCGGCGAAACGGCTCTCGATTTGGCTGCGCTCCTCGCCGCTGATGTCGCCGACCTCGAGCAAGCCGTCGATGAACAGGCGTAAGCCCGTATGCGTCGGCAGCCTCCCCGCGCTGGTATGCGGCGCATAGATCAGGCCGAGGTTTTCCAGATCGGACATCACGTTGCGCACCGAGGCCGGCGACAGCGTCATCGGCAGCGCGCGGCTCAGATTGCGCGAGCCGACCGGCTCGCCGGTGGCCAGATAGCTTTCGACGATGCGCTTGAAGATCTCGCGCGAGCGCTCGTTGAGCTGCCGCAGTCCGATGGCGGCCTCGGCCGCCGCCCGCGCTTCATTGGGGTCGGTATGACGCATGAGGGGAACTTAGGAGTGCGCTCGCGGCGCGTCAAACCAGGATGCGGACGATCGGAGCGTTAATTGATCGGCGCGAATTCCGGCGTGGCGGGCGCGGCGAACTCGTCGGGGGCGCCGAAATGCACGAAGTAGCGCGATTTGATCTCCTCGACCGGCATGATGATAAACACGTCGGTCGTGCCGAACTGGTGGTCGATCACCGCGCCGTCGCCGACATGGGCGCCGACGCGCAAATAGCCCTTGATCAGCGGCGGCAGCGCCTTCATCGCGGCGCGCAGATCGATCGCTTCGCGCGGCATCATGTTCATGTCGACCCGAAGATGCTCATGCGCCCTGACGCGCCAACCCTCGGGCGCGAGCGCGTGGTGGTGGAGAAAGCTGAGCGCCTCGGCATGCCGCGCGGGGTCGGTTCCCTCAAAGCTCGCGCAGCCGATCATCACATCGGCGCCATGCTCGCGCACATAGGTCCACACGCCTTGCCAGAGCAGCTCGAGCGTGCGCTTGTTGCGGTAGGGCTTGAGCACGCAGGAGCGGCCAAGCTCGATGAACTTGCATTCGGGCTTGGTCCTGAGCAGCGGGGCGATATCGTACTCGCCTTGCGTGTAGAACCCGTCATTAAGATCGGCCACATCCTGGCGCAACAGGCGATAGGTGCCGACCACCTTGGAGCGCCGCCAGCGCCGCCCGTCATTGGGGTCGCCGCGGTCGATCACCAGCAGATGGTCAAAGATCGGGTCGAATTCATCCTCGTCACGCCGCGAGAGGATGGCGAGGGCGCCCGGCGTGGCCGACATCTCCTCGTAGAACACTTTATAGCGGAGCCGCTGCGCGCGCCTGATCTCACTCTTCTTGCGGGCGAGGCGCACTTCGAGGTTGCCGAGCCGGCCGTAGATCTTGGGCGGCTGAAACCGCTTGCCGAAGCCTCCCACCGCGAAGCGGCGCCGGCCGATCAGGGGCAGCGCGCCGCCCTGGCTTGGCCTGAACATCAATCCTGGAAACATCGTGCCACCGCGAAATCTGCCCGCAAAGCGTCCGGCAATTGGCTTCATCGGCATGATCGGCCCAATGCATTTGGGCCGGAGCGGCCCCCCGGGGACACCGCGGGCGACTGATGCAACGCAACCCGCGGGCAACCCCAATTCGGCCACAACATAAGCCGGTTAGCAAACCAATTCGAACTGCGTATGACAGTGGGAACGCAACCCGGTCGGACGCGGACGAATGTCATGGTTTCTGCGGGAACTTGCCGCTCGAATGCTGCTCGGGCCTGTTGATAACCGATCGGAGCGCAGCCGCTTAACCTCAAACGTCCGCAGCCTCTTCACCGCGAAAACTGCGTAGCAGCCCTCGAATGTGGCTGAAGAAAAGGTCTTCGCGTTCCCGCGCCTCCTCGATGACCCTCGGGTCCGTGCTCGTCTGAAGGATGCATTTGGATCTGACCCAGCCCGATAATAGGCGGAGCGCAACAATCGCCGCGGCATTCTTGGCGGACTCACCGGGGCCGTCGTTCCGAGTCTCTGGATCGCCTCCATCAAGCAGAGTCCTCTCTGCCGAGCGCCCGAGCTGGGCGGCAAGTTCGCCAAGACGTTCCGGATGAAGCCTGTCGAGCAGCTTCCGCTCACGCTCGAGATCGTCATCCGTGAACACCGGGTCCAGGAAGTCCGCACCCATGATCCCAAATCGACTTTCCAAGCGTTGTTGCAAATGCAGCCCGGCCTTCATTCTTACCAGCGCGCCGGTCGAACTCGTCTTCGGCGGATAGGATCTTTTGAATGTCCGCCATCGTAACGCGCAGATGGCTGAGCTCCTGCCTATCGCGGCGGTCCTTCAGTTTGCTTTTGATGACGCTCAGCATCGCGGCTCCAACGTCTCCGTGAGCGCTTGAACGTTTGAGCAGCGCGTTAGTTCGGTGTCGGGGAGGGAGCAGGCTCTCGCGGGCCGGCGCTTAGCGCTCAGGTTACGCGGCGCCGCGCCCAGACGGCTTTTTGGCCACAGCCGGACGCTTCCAGCGCGCGAGCAGCGTTTCGAGATCCGCTTTCTCGAACGGCTTGGCCAGATAATCGTCGAGACCCGCCTTTAAATAAGCGGCGCGGTCGTCGGCGAAGGCATTGGCCGTGAGCGCCACGATCGGCGGGCGCCCCTGGGCCGGACGCGCATCGTCCGGGTAAAGCGACCGGATGCGGCGCGCCGCCTCGATCCCGTCCATGTCCGGCATGTGGATATCCATGAAGATGAGGTCGAAGCCATGACCGTTCGCTTGGCCAAGCGCGCCGCCAGCCTTGGCGATGGCCTCGGCGCCGTTGCGCACGCGCACGACCCGCGCGCCGGATTTTTCCAGCATCGTGCAGGCTAGCAGCGCGTTGATGTCGTTGTCCTCGGCAAGCAAGATCGACAAGCCGCTCGCCTCCGCGCGCGGGGTACGGCTCCGCCGCCGGGCCGAGGTCGCGGCATCGATGGCCTTCGCTTGCGTCTCGTCGAGATCGCCGAACAATTGGTTGAGCAGTGAGAGGGGTCGCACCGGGCGCACCAGATAGAAATTGAAGCCCTCGCCGCGAAAGGACGCGATGTCGCCACGCTCGGAAGGATCGATGATCACGGCGGTGCGTTGCTGCCGGCCGATGCCGGGTGCGTTGTGCAGCAGCTCGATGAGGCGGCCGGCTCCTGCTGCGACGCCGAGCCGATCAGTGAGCAGCGCGGTGAAGGGGGCGCCGGTGGCGGCGGCGTCCACGGCGATGCGCGGGGCATCCTTTAGGCGCACACGGGCAACCGAAGCTCCCATGGCCACGAGCTGATCGCCGACCAGGCTCGCCTCCACGTCGCCTTCGAGCACCAGCAGCACCTTCTCGTCGTCCGCGGGCTTCGGCCAAGACGCGCCAAGTCTTGCCACCTGCGCCGGGATCGCGAACGGCAAATCCACCGTGAAGGTGGCGCCGGCCCCAGGTAGGCTGACGACGGCGATGCGGCCGCCCATTTCGTCCACCAGGCGCTTCGAAATGGCGAGACCGAGACCCGTCCCGCTGTGCCGTCTCGCGGGCCCGCTCTCGGCCTGCTCGAACTCGGCGAAGATGCGCTCGATCGCCTCTGGCGGCACGCCGGGTCCGGTATCGCGCACGGCGAAACGCAGCATGAGCTCGGATCTTCCCTCGCGCGCCGCGCCGGGGGCGGGCTGTAGCGTGAGCGCAACCCCGCCACGTTCGGTGAACTTGATGGCGTTGCCCATGAGGTTCATCAGGATCTGGCGCACGCGCAACTCATCGCCGATCACCGTCTGCGGCAGCTCGGGGATCGCCAGCCAGCCGATTTCCAAACCTTTGTCGCGGGCGCGCGGGGCCAACAGCTCGATCACCCCTTGCGCGGCGTCGGCGATCTCGAACGGCGCGGGCCTGAGCTCGATCTTGCCGGCCTCGATCTTGGAGAAATCCAGCACCTCGTCGATCAGCGACAGCAGAGTTTTGGCCGAAGTCGAGATGGCGCGGGCATAGGTACGCTGCTCGGCTGACAGCTCGGTGTCGAGCAACAGCCCGGTCATGCCGAGGATGCCGTTCATCGGTGTCCTGATCTCGTGGCTCATCGAGGCGAGGAAGCGCGATTTGGCTTTGCTCGCTTCCATCGCCTGGTCGCGCGCTTCTTGCAGCTGAAGCTCCGCCGCGCGCTGCTCGGTGATGTCGCGGCCGACGCTTTGGATTTCGCTCGGGCGCCCTTGCGCATCGGCGGCCGCGAAATCCTCCCAGACAAACCAGCGCGGGCCGACTTCGGTCGTAAGCTCGACGACGCGGCTTTGCCGCTCTTCGCCTTCCGGCAGCGGCGCCTCCGCCTCTCCGCTCACCAAGGGAAGCGTGAAGGCGTGGCCGAGCGCCGTCTCGCGTCTCAGGCCGAAAGTCCGGCAGAACGCGTCATTGACGAAAGTGAGCCGGCGATCGCGATCGCGGCGGAGGATCACGTCGCCTTGGTGATCGAGCAGATCGCGATAGCGCGCTTCGCGCTCGCGCACCTCCCATTGCAGGTCCTTCAGCGACTCCAGGCTTTGGTCGAGACGCTTGGTCAAGCCGGCAAGGCGCTCGCTGCCGGCCTTGTCCGGTCCCGCCGAGATCAGCGCCACCAGCATGGAGACGCCGACCAGGAGCGGCAGCAGCACGATGCCGTCCCCATGGGCGAAGAAGGAGATCAGGATCAGCGCGGTGGCGAGAAATCCGAGCGCTGGTCGCAGCCCGATGCCGGTCAGCCGGTTGTCGCGGAGATCGCTCAGCGCGCGAGCAAGCTTGGCGCCGACGCCGCGCTTGCGCTCCGCCGCATCGTCACGCGCGGCGCGCCGCTTGGCGCCCTTCTCTGGCTGCTCCAACTCCACCTGACGCGCTCGCTTTACGCCGGTCGTTGCCGGCAGCTTCCCTTCTCGCACTCAAGCAGAGAATGTTTGAGAAAGCCTTGAGCCGGCCAGCAACCGCGGCGAGTACCGGAAGAAAATCAATTATATTCAGTTACTTAGTTAAGCGCGGCTTAGGCCGCGACCTGCGCCCGGCGCAAGGTCTCGCCGCGATAGCTCAAGGCTTCGGCGATATGGATGCGGGCGACCGCCTCCTCCCCGTCGAGATCGGCCAGCGTGCGCGCGACCCGGAGCGTGCGGTGATAGCCCCGTGCGCTCAAGGCGAGCGCGTCGGCGGCCTCGCGCAGCAGCGTCAGCCCGGCGCGGTCGGGGGCAGCGATCTCCTCCAGCATCGCGCCATCGCATTCGGCATTGGTGCGGATGCGGGCAAGGCCGAGTGCGGCGTAACGCTCGATCTGCATGCGGCGGGCGTGGGTGACGCGCGCGCGCACCTCGGCGCTTCCTTCGCAGGCTTGCGGCAGCACGAGGTCGGCGGCGGACACGGCGGGCACCTCGATCTGCAAATCGATGCGGTCGAGCATGGGCCCGGAGATGCGCGCCTGATAGCGTTCGGCGCAGCCTCGCCCCTGGCGGCAGACATAGCCGGGCTCGCCGGCACGTCCGCAGCGGCAGGGATTCATTGCCGCGATCAGCTGGATGCGTGAGGGATAGGAGATACGATGATTGGCCCGCGCGATCACCGTCTCGCCCGTCTCCAGCGGCTGGCGCAGCGCGTCCAGCACTTGCGGGTGGAACTCGGGCAACTCGTCGAGAAACAGCACGCCGAGATGGGCGAGCGCCGCTTCGCCGGGTCGTGGCCGCGTGCCGCCGCCGACCAGGGCAGCCATGCTCGCCGAATGATGCGGCGCGCGGAATGGCCGCGCCCTGCCGATGCGCCCGCCCGCGAGGTCGCCGGCGAGGCTTCGGATCATGCTCACCTCCAGCATCTCGGAGGGTTCAAGCGGCGGCAGGATCGACGGCAACCGCCGCGCCAGCATCGACTTGCCGGCGCCGGGTGGTCCGATCATCAGGAGATGATGCCCGCCGGCCGCGGCGACCTCGAGCGTGCGTTTGGCCGTCTCCTGGCCTTTGATATCTTTCAAGTCCGGCATCGCCTCGTCGCCGGGGTCGGGTGTCGGCTCGGGTCGGCGCAGGGTCTGCAAGCCTTTGAAGTGGTTGACGAGCTGCAGCAGGTCTTGCGGCGCGAGGATCGACATGTCGGCCGCTGCCCACGCGGCCTCCGCCCCGCATGAGGCCGGGCAGATCAGACCCTTGCCAATCGCATTGGCGCCGATCGCCGCGGGCAACGTGCCGGCCACCGTGGCGATCGAGCCGTCGAGCGACAACTCGCCGAGCACACAGAAAGCTTCGATGGCGTCGCGGGCGATGGCGCCGGTCGCCGCCATCAGCCCGAGCGCGATGGGGAGGTCGTAATGACTGCCCTCTTTCGGCAGATCGGCGGGAGCGAGATTGACGGTGATGCGCTTGGGCGGCAAAGCAAGCCCGATGGCGTTCAGCGCCCCGCGCACCCGCTCGCGGCTTTCCGCCACGGCCTTATCTGGCAGCCCGACAATGGTGAAGGCCGGGAGGCCGGGTCCGATTTGGATTTGCACGTCGACGGCGCGCGCCTCGATGCCTTCGAAAGCGACCGTCGTGACCCGCGCGAACATCGCGAAAACCCCCGTCTAACCTCCCCTTCACTCTAGCCAAAGGTGCATCGCTCGGCAAGAACAATCAGAGAACATTGTAGACGCGTCCTTGAGCAAAGAACAACCCGCTTAAGCGAACTTGTTCTCGGTCAAAGCCCGAGACTGTCGCACGCTTAGTCTAGAGTGACGAATTGGCGGCGCAAGGAGAGGTAGGCCCACAGACATGTTCAAGGATTTGTCGATGCGCATCTTCCTGGGCCACCTCATGGCCTATGTCGCGGTCACGCTGGTCTGCGCCGGCGTCAATCACTGGCTCACGCCGGGCATGCTCTGGTGGCCCTGGGTGCTGATGGGCTGGGGCATCGCGGTGGCGACACACGCGCTGGCGTTGCTGTTGCGCCAGACGCACCGCCGCGAACGCATCTTCATCGATAACTGCACGCGAAGCTTCACCGTCCACCTATTCGCCTATGTGGCGACCGTGCTGCTGCTCCTGCTCGTCAATCTGACCGTGACGCCGAAGGTGTGGTGGTTTTATTGGGTGGCGCTCGGCTGGGGCGCGGGGCTCATCCCGCACGCCTGGTCCGCCTTCGGCCGGAGGAGGCCCGCTGTGCCGCTTCGCGCTCCGGGCGCGCGAGCGGCGAAGCAGCCCGAGCTGCACGCCACCAAGCCCACGCCGCCTTCGGCTCCGAAACGCAAGCCGCGCAGTAAGAAGCCTAAGGCTTAGCGGTTGGGATCAACGTGTTGGAGGGCAAGTTGGGATCGAGCAGCCGCGCCGCCTGCTCGGCGCCGGTGACCGGCAATTTGGTTTGGTCGAGCAGGCCGATCTGCACCAGCATCGACGCCTGGTCCCAGTAGATGTGCTCATGGGCAACCTTGCCCGCCCCATCGAACCCGACCACCACCACCAGCGGGATCGTCACCTTGCGGCCGGTCGGCGCGACGCCCGGCAGGAACACCTCCATCGGGCAATCATGGGTAAAGCTGACCACGACCTCATCGACCAATTGGGTCTCGCCGACCGTGCGCGACAGTAGCTTGACCATCCAGTCGTCCGGCAAATGACCGACGAACCAACGAGCGTAAAAGCGCCGCACCGCGTCGCGCCCCGTGCCGCCGGTCATGGTCGGCACATTGGTGATATGCGGCGCCTTGCTCATGGTGGCCATGGTGGCGTCGATGTCGCGCGTCTGGAACTCGGCAGCGCAATGCGCATCGAACATCGCGCCGAGCCCTTTGGGGTCGGCACTCATCGCGTCTTCGCCCTGCGCCGTTCGGCCTTCACCTTCTTCTCCACCACGTCCCAGATCATGGCGGCGATGTCGGCGCCGCCGAATTCGGCGATCTGCCTGATGCCGGTGGGGGAGGTGACGTTGATCTCGGTGAGGTAATCGCCGATCACGTCGATGCCGGTGAAGATCAGCCCTCGCTTCTTCAGTTCGGGTCCGAGTTCGCGCGCAGATCTCACTGTCGCGCTTGGTCAGCGTAGTCGGCTGCGCCGTTCCGCCGACATGCAGATTGGACCGCGTCTCGTCCTTCGCCGGCACGCGATTGATCGCCCCGGCCATCTCGCCGTCAACCAGGATGATGCGCTTGTCGCCGTCGCGCACCTCGGGGATATAGCGCTGCACCATGATCGGCTCGCGGAAGCTGATGCCCATCAGCTCGATCAGCGAATTGAGATTGGTGTCGCCCGGCTTGATGCGGAAGATCGCCGCGCCGCCATTGCCGTAGAGCGGCTTCACCACGACGTCCTTGTGCTTGGCGCGGAAGGCGCGGATCTGCTCCGCGGAGCGGGTGATGAGCGTCGGCGGCATCAGATCGAGAAAGTCGAGCACGAACACTTTCTCCGGCGAATTGCGCACGGCAGCCGGATCGTTCACCACAACGGTGCGGGGTTGCAGCCGCTCGAGCAGATGCGTGGTGGTGATATAGGCCATGTCGAACGGCGGATCCTGCCGCAGCTGCACCACATCGTATTCTGCAAGGTCGACGGCGCGCGGATGCGCCAACCGGTAATGCGCCCCCGGCTTGTCCTCGACGGTGAGACTGTGGCCCTCGGCGATCAGTCGGCCGTCGCGCAACGACAGATTGTTGGGGGTGTAATAGAACACGTCATGGCCGCGCCATTGCGTTTCGAGCAGCAGGGCGAAGGTGGAATCGCCCCTGATATCGATGCGCTCGATCGGGTCCATCTGAAAGGCGACTTTGAGGGCCATGGCGCGCCCTTATTACACGGGAAAGGCATTGGCGATATAGCGCGGCCAAGCCCAAGGCGCGGTTAAAACCACGTCGAAAGCGATGTCGTGGCCCGCGTAATCCGGGTGCCCGGCGAGCCAATATTGCGCCGCCCTGATGATGCGCCGCCGCTGCTTGGCGGGCACCGTCCAGGCGGCGTCTTCTCGCGTCTTGCGCCGCTTCACCTCGATGAAGGCGAGCCGCTTGCCCTTCAGCGCCACCAGGTCGATCTCGCCGACCGGGGTCTTGTAGCGCCGTGCCACGATTGCGTAGCCTTTGAGGCGGAGTAGGAGCGCCGTCACCGTCTCGGCGAACACGCCGCGGCGATAGGCTTTGACGCGCGTCTCGCGCATGCTCAATCGCGCTTTAGTTTGAGCCCGACCTCGTAGACGCGGGCGCGGCCGACATTGAGCACCTCGGCGACCGAGCGCACGGCATCGCGGAAGCTCTCGAGCTTGAGCGCCTGCGTCAGCTGCTCGACAATCATCTCGTCGCTGGGCTCGTCCGTGTCTTCTGGCGGCGGCGCCACCACCACCACGAACTCGCCCTTCAATGCTTCGCCATCGGCAAATTCGCTGGCGAGCCCGTCGAGCCGCCCGCGCGTCACGCTCTCATGCAGCTTGGTCAGCTCCTTGGCGATCGCCGCCTCGCGCGATCCCAATACGGCGGCCATGTCGGCGAGGCTCTTGCCGAGCCGAGGCCCGGTCTCGAAGAACAGCAACGTCGCGGGTACGGATTTCAACTTTTCCAGCCGCGAACGGCGCGGACCCGATTTCGGCGGCAGGAAGCCAGCGAACAGGAAGGTGTCGGTGGGAAGGCCGGCGCTGGTCAACGCGGCGAGCGCCGCCGAAGGCCCCGGAATGCTCGTCACCAATAGCTCGGCGTCGAGCGCTTCGCGCACGAGCTTGTAGCCAGGATCGGAAATCAGCGGCGTGCCGGCGTCGGAGATCAGCGCCACCGCCTGCCCGGCGCTGAGCCGCGCGAGCAGTCGCGGCCGCTCGCGCTCGGCGTTGTGCTCGTGATATGGCGTCATCTCGCCGCGCAGGCCGAAATGCGACAGAAGCTTCTTCGAGTGGCGCGTGTCCTCGGCGGCGATCAGGTCGGCGCGGGCCAGCACCGCGAGCGCGCGCAGCGAAATGTCGGCGAGATTGCCGATCGGCGTCGCCACCAGATAGAGGCCGGGCTGAAGCGGCCGGGCGATCAACTCGGCCAGCACTTCGCCCGCCCGGGTCACGGTAAGGCCAAGCGCCTCTTCGATTCGCTCTTTGTCTTGCTGATGTTGCACGGACGCCCGCAAGTTAAGGCTGGCAGGGAGCAAAACGTTACGGGATATCGTCGGCCTCCGTCCATCACGTTTGGGCCATGTTTGCGGGCAAGCTTTGCGAGCGGGGCGAAGCGGCTTAAGACTTGAGTGATGGGTTGGCCATTACGACTGCCGCTCAGGACCAAGGCTAACGCCGGTCGGGCGGAAGCACCTTGGAGCAAGGGGGCCATGCGGCTGCCACGCAGCATCGATCGTCAACTATTGACGCTGAAGCTCGCCTTCGCGGGCCTTGGCGTGGCGATTCTGCTTGCCGCTTGCGGCGCGCCCGGAGGCGGCGGCTTCGGCGGACCCGGCGCCCCCGGCATCACCGGTTCCACCGGCACCGTCAAGGTCGCCGTGCTGCTCCCCATCACCTCCTCGGGCTCGACCCCCGCAGTGGCCAAGGCGCTCAAGCAGGCGGCCGAGCTTGCGTTGTTCGACTTCGACAATCCGAACGTGTCGCTGATCCCCAAGGACACCAGGGGCTCGGCCGAAGGCGCGCGGATTGCCGCCGAGGACGCGTTGCGGGAGGGCGCCGAGCTGATCATCGGACCGCTGTTCGCCGCCGAGGTGTCGGCCGCGGCTCCGGTGGCGCGGCAGGGCGGCGTGCCCATGATCGCCTTCTCCAGCGACGAGAAGGTCGCCGGCAACGGCGTTTATCTCTTGAGCTTCTTGGCTGGCCGCGACGTGCCGCGCATCGTCGCCTATGCGATGGCGCAAGGTAAGCGCAATTTCGCCGAGCTGATCCCGCAGTCGGCCTATGGGCGCATCGCCGAGACGGCGTTCGCGCGCGCCGTCTCGTCCGGCGGCGGACAGGCGGCGGTGCGCGCGACGTTTCCTCCCGACGACTCGACCGCCATGCTGGGTCCGGTGCGCCAGGTGGCCAACGCGATCAAATCCGGCCAGGGCGTCGATGCGCTGTTCCTGCCGGCCGGCCGGGACGAGTTGCCCTCGCTCGCGCCGCTGCTCGCCTCCGAGCAGATTTCCAGCGGACGCGTCCAGTTCATTGGCACCGGGCAGTGGGATTATCCCAATATCGGCGGCGACCGGGCTTTGCTCGGCGGCTGGTACCCCGCGCCGGACCCGAAGGGCTGGAGCAGTTTCGTGCAGCGCTATTCCAAGACCTATGGCGGCGCGCCGCCGCGCATCGCAAGCCTCGCTTACGATGCCATCAGCCTGGCGGTGTCGCTGTCGGCCAATCCGCCGGGCCAGCGTTACACGGTCTCGCAGCTCACGCGGCCGACCGGCTTCACCGGCGTCGACGGGCTGTTCCGCCTGCTGTCCGACGGCACCTGCGAGCGTGGCCTCGCCATTCTCGAAGTGCGCGAAGGCGGCCCGCGGGTGATCGACCCCGCGCCGAGCTCCTTCGCCACCGCCTCGTCGTATTAAGCGGCAAGCTCCAGGATCAGCCGGTTCAGCACCAGCCGCCCTTTGGGGGTGGCCGCGAGCCTCGTGTCCCGCCGCGCTAGCAGCCCCTCGCGCTCCAGCGCGCCGATGCGCGCCTCATCGAGTGCGCTGCCATTGATGGCTGCGAGCCGGGCGAGATCGATGCCTTCGCTGAGGCGCAAGCCCATCAGCAGATATTCGTCGGCCGCATCCGCGGCGCTCAGCGTCTCCTCGCTGGCCAAGCCGCAGCCCGACGCCTCGACCTCCGCGAGCCAGGCTTCGGGCGACTTGATCGCCGACATCGCGCGCTTCGCTCCGTCAGTCGTGATGCGGCTATGCGCGCCAGGACCGACCCCGGCATAATCGTGCCCGCGCCAATAGAGCAGATTGTGCCGCGACTCCGATCCCGGCCGGGCATGGTTGGAGACCTCGTAGGCCGGCAACCCCGCCGCCTCGCACAGCTCCTGGGTCAGGCCATAAAGTTCGCTCGCCAGCTCGCCGTCGGGGATGCGCAGCGAGCCGGCGGCATGAAGCGCCGCGAACGGCGTGCCGTCCTCGATGGTGAGCTGATAGAGCGAGAGGTGGTCGGCGGCATGGTCGAGCGCGCGGCGTAGCTCCGCTTCCCAGGCAATCGCCGTCTGTCCCTCGCGCGCATAGATCAGGTCGAACGAGACGCGATCGAAATGGCGCTTGGCGAGCGCCAACGCGGCGAGAGCTTCTTCTGCACTATGCTGTCGGCCGAGCGCCTTGAGGCTTTGGTCGTCGAGCGCCTGCACGCCGAGCGAGAGCCGGTTGACCCCGGCCGCACGATAACCGGCGAAGTTCTCAGCCTCGACGCTGGTTGGGTTGGCTTCCAGCGTGATCTCGGCATCGCTTTGCAAATGCCAATGGCGCGCGATGGCCTCGAGGATTGCGGCAACGGTCTGCGGCGCCATCAAGGATGGCGTGCCGCCGCCGAAGAAGATGCTGCTGACGGCTCGCCCCGGCGCGAGCGAAGCGAAATGCGCAAGCTCTTGCAGATAAGCGGCGAGGAACCGCGCCTGGTCGACGCCGCCATGGCGGACATGGCTGTTGAAGTCGCAATACGGGCACTTGGCCCGGCAGAACGGCCAATGCACATAGACACCGAAGGCATCGTCCATGGTGGGCATGATCAGCTTTGAAACGCTCGAATGCCTTGCGCCAAATCGCGCCATTGCGCGGCGTACGCCCTCACCGTGTCGGGCGAGCTGATCGGTGTTCGGTTGATGTCGAATACCAGCGGCTCGCCGTCGATCATGACGTAATCTACGCGGCCATAGTCAATGTGCATCGCTTTGCGCAATCTTTCCAGAGCCGGAGGGGTCGCCTGGTTCGTTACCTGCCGGCTGATGACGCGAGTGCCTTTGACTACCGGGTGCTTGGCGGTGACCAGCCCGTGAAATCCCCGGTCGCCGAGAACATACCACCACCGCAGCCGGTACAGACCCGCACTGTCTATCTCCGGCTGAAATTTTTGAATGACCAGATTGGGGTTGTTCCAGGCGTCGACGGGGACGAGCGAGGAATGCGCAAAGATCGGATAGTCGTGTGATTTGAGATAGACCGCGTCGCTCCAGAACGACCGTGGCCTGGCAGCGCGTTTGCCGAACTTTGTCCGCAACACTTGCAGGCCTCGGGCCATGCGACTTTGGCGCAGCAAATGCAACTCGCTGCCGCCGCCATAGTTGAGATTGGTCTTCACCAGCACCGCGCCTTCATATCCGGCAGTCGGCGAAAGCACCTCGCAATATCGCGACTTGGATGTGTCCGTCAGCGCTCCGTTTATCACGGTTGGAAAGCGGCGAAGGTAACGCAGGTAGCGAGGCGGCGTGACGGTAAGGCTTACGTGATTGACGGCGACACTTGCGCGAGAGCGCATGAGCCTGGCTGGGCCGCGCTGAACCGCCACCCTCAAACCCATCTCACGCCAAATGGACATGAGAATTCTGATGGACCAATGCTCGCGCGCGAAATCCGGATCGTGCCTGTGCATGAAAATAACGACGTCGGCGTAGGAATTAGCCATGGGAAAAAGCGGCTCTTCGAAGCAAATGTCTCGTCATAGGCCGACGATCAGCTTCTCGAAGGCGCGCATGCGGTGCGACATGGCATTCTTCTTCGCGGGGTGCATTTCGCCGAAGGTTTCGCTGTAGCCGTCCGGCACGAAGATCGGATCATATCCGAAACCGAGCGTCCCGCGCGGCGGCCAGACCAGCGTGCCGAAAACCTTGCCTTCGAAGGTCCGGGTCGCTTGTCCCGGCGCGGCGACCGCCAGCGCGCAAGTGAAGTTGGCGCGCCGGTCGTCGGTGCCGCTTGCCTCAAGCTCGCGCTGCACGCGCTGCATGGCGAGACCGAAATCCTTCGCAGGTCCACCCCACCGGGACGCATGGATGCCTGGTGCGCCACCAAGCGCCGCCACCTCGAGGCCGGAATCGTCGGCGATCGCTACCCTGCCGGAAGCGGCAGCCGCGGCTTCGGCCTTGAGCGCGGCATTCGCGGCGAAGCTATCGCCAGTTTCCTCGGGCTCGGCGAGCCCCAGGCTCTTCGCCGACAGGCATTCGATGCGGAGCGGCGCGAACAGCTCGCCAAGCTCCCGAACCTTGCCTTCGTTGTGCGTCGCGATGACGATGCTATCGCCGCGCTTGAGCTTTCCCTCCATGCTCAGGCGACGGTGAGCTTCTGCAGCGCGACCAGCTCGGCGATGCCTTGCCGGGCGAGCGCCATCAGCCGATCGAACTGCTCTTGGCTGAACGGGTCGGTCTCCGCCGTGCCTTGCACCTCGACGATGCCGCCGGAGCCGGTCATCACGAAATTCGCGTCGGCGTCGGCTTCGGAGTCCTCGGCGTAGTCGAGGTCTAGCACCGCCTCGCCGCCATAAAGCCCGCACGAGACGGCGGCGACGTGATCGCGCAGCACCTTCCCCTTGAGCATGTTGCGCGCCTGCATCCAGGCGACTGCGTCATGCAGCGCCACCCAGGCGCCGGTGATCGAGGCGGTGCGGGTGCCTCCATCGGCCTGGAGCACGTCGCAGTCGACCACGATCTGCTTCTCGCCAAGCGCGGTGAGGTCGGTGACGGCGCGCAGCGAGCGGCCGATCAGCCGCTGAATCTCTTGCGTGCGGCCGGTCTGCTTGCCCGCGCTGGCTTCGCGGCGGGTTCGTTCGGAGGTCGCGCGGGGCAGCATGCCGTATTCAGCCGTCACCCAACCGCGCCCTTGGCCCTTGAGCCATGGCGGCACCGGCTCGCCGGCCGTCGCCGTGCAGAGCACATGCGTATCGCCGAAACGGACCAGGCAAGACCCTTCGGCGTGGCGCGACACCGCGCGCTCGAAGCTAATGGGGCGAAGCGCGTCGGGCGCGCGTTTGGAAGGACGGACGATGGCAAGCTCTCCTCGTGAAATCGCGGGCACCCTAGAGGAGGCGACGCTTGCGGAAAAGTCCTTTCCCCAACCCTTTGCGGCCATGCCCTTGTGCGGAGGAGGGCGAGAAGCTACGCCTTGCCCATGGCCGAGACGGGAATGAGGGCCGGGGGCGGCTCGGTTATCGGGACAGCCGCGCCGAACGCCTCTCGCAAGGATGAGGCGTCTCCCGCTACGCCGATGATCGCCCAATATTTGGAGATCAAGGCGGCTAATGCCGACTGCCTCCTGTTCTATCGCATGGGCGATTTCTACGAGCTGTTCTTCGAGGACGCGGAGATCGCCTCGCGCGCGCTGGGTATCGCGCTCACTAAGCGCGGCAAGCATTTGGGAGAGGACATTCCCATGTGCGGCGTGCCGGTGCATGCCGCCGACGACTACCTCCAGCGGCTGATCGCGGGAGGCCACCGGGTGGCGGTCTGCGAGCAGATCGAGGACCCGGCAGAGGCCAGGAAGCGCGGACCCAAGGCGGTGGTGCGCCGCGACGTGGTGCGCCTCGTCACCCCGGGCACGCTGACCGAGGAGACACTGCTGGATGCGCGCGCCCACAACTTCCTCACCGCTTTGTTCCGCGCGCCCGCCAAGGAGGGCGGCGACCCGGGTTTTGCCCTCGCCTCGCTCGATATCTCGACCGGCGAACTGATCGCCTCTTCGGTTGGCGCCAGCGATCTTTCCGGCGAGCTGGCGCGGCTGAAGCCGGGCGAAGTCCTGGCCGGCGACGACCTCGCCGCCGATGCGCCGCTGCGCCGGCTCGTAGAGGAGGCGGGCGCCGCGCTCACGTCTTGCCCCCGCGCTCATTTCGATTCGCAGCGCGGCGAGCGCGCGTTGAAGGAGCGGCTTGGCGTCGCCGCGCTCGATGCGTTCGGCGAATTCACCCGGGCGGAGCTGGCGGCGCTTGCCGGCCTCCTGACTTATGTCGAGATCACCCAGGTCGGCAAAGCGCCGCTGCTGCGTCCGCCGCGCAAAGAAAGCGCCGGCAGTCTGCTGATCATCGACGCCGCCACCCGCGCCAATCTTGAGCTGATGCGCTCGAACCAAGGCGCGCGCGCCGGCAGCCTGCTTGCCGCCATCGACCGCACCGTCACCGCGGCTGGCGCGCGAGAGCTGGCAAGCCGCCTTGGCAGCCCGTTGACCGATCCGGCCGCGGTGAACGCGCGGCTCGATGCGGTCGCCTATCTCGCCGACGAGCCGCGGCTGCGGCAGGGTCTGCGCGAGGAGCTGAAGCAGGCTCCCGATCTTGCCCGCGCGCTGGCGCGATTGGCGCTGGGGCGAGGGGGGCCGCGCGATCTCGGTGCGGTTGGCGCGGCGATCCGCGCGGCTCACGCCCTTGGCGCCAGCCTGGCGCGGGGCGCCGGCGCCCTCGGCCTCCCGCAAGAGCTTGCGGGAATCAGGGATCGCCTCGAAGCCGCCCCAGGCGCGGTCGAGGCATCTCTTGCCGCGGCGCTCGCCGAGACGCTTCCCCTCAACGCGCGCGACGGCGGGTTTATCAAGGACGGTGCCGACGGTCATCTCGACGAGCACCGGCGGTTGCGCGACGGCAGCCGTCAGGTCATCGCCGGTCTGCAAGCGACCTATGCCGAGGCGACCGGCATCAAATCGCTGAAGGTGCGCCACAACAATGTGCTCGGCTATTTCGTCGAGGTCACCGCGCTGCATGGCACCGTGCTCAGCAAGCCGCCGCATGTCGAGCTGTTCATCCACCGTCAAACCCTCGCCAATGTGGTGCGCTTCTCCACCCCGGAGTTGGCCGAGCTCGAGGCGCGCATCACCCAGGCCGCCGATCGCGCCCTCGCCATCGAGCTCGATATTTTCGCGCGGCTCATTGACACTGTGCTTGCCGAGGAGCGCGCGCTGGCGGCGGCGAGTGCCGCTCTCGCCGAACTCGACCATTCCGCCGGCCTCGCCGAGCTTGCGGTCGCGGAGAATTACGTGCGGCCCAAGATCGACGGGGGTCTGGTCTTTGCCGTCGATGAAGGCCGCCATCCCATGGTCGAGCAGACACTGCGGCGCGGCGACGGCGCGAGCTTTGTTGGCAACGATTGCGCGCTCGGCGATGGCACGCGCGTCCTGGTCGTGACGGGCCCCAACATGGCCGGCAAATCGACCTTCCTGCGGCAGAACGCCCTGATCGTCGTGCTGGCGCAATCAGGCTGCTTCGTTCCGGCGAAGGCCGCGCATATCGGCGTAGTCGATCGGCTGTTCAGCCAAGTCGGCGCCGCCGACGATCTCGCCCGCGGCCGTTCGACCTTCATGGTGGAGATGGTCGAGACCGCCTCGATCCTCAATCAGGCGACCGAGCGGTCCTTCGTCGTGCTCGACGAGATCGGCCGCGGCACCGCGACCTTCGACGGGCTGTCGATCGCCTGGGCCGCGCTCGAATATCTGCACGCGGTGAACCGCTCGCGCGTGCTGTTCGCCACCCACTATCACGAGCTGACCGCGCTCGCCGACAAGCTCGACCATGGCGCCAACGCCACCGTCGAGGTGAAGGAATGGCGCGACGAGATCGTGTTCCTCTACCGCGTGGTCATGGGCGCCGCCGACCGCTCCTACGGCATCCACGTTGCGAAGCTCGCCGGGCTGCCCGCGCCGGTGCTGTCCCGCGCCAACGAGGTGTTGAGCGCGCTGGAGAAGGCGGACGGGCGGCCGAAACCGGCCGATCTCGCCTCGGATCTGCCGCTTTTCAGGGCAGCCAAGGGCGCGGCCGATGCCAAGCCCGACCCGGCCTCCGCCATCGAGCAGGCCCTAGCCGCGCTGAGTCCGGACGCCATGACGCCGAAGGAAGCTCTCGAAGCCCTCTATCGTCTCAAGGCTTTGCTTGCTAGCGAGGCGTAAATCCCCCATGTGCTAGACTCGCCGCTTCCCATGGACCAAACCGTACCGAAACCAGCCCCTTATTTCGACCTCGACGTGCTGCGGCACGAGGCTTCCGAGCTTGCGCGCACTCATTCCGGGCAGGATTCGAAGTTGCGCCTGGCCCTGCTCGACCGCATGCGCCAGTTGGTCGACGACGCTTACGGCACCGCTAGGCGCCAACTCGAAGAAGACGGCGACGGGCGCACCTGCGCCGCCGGTCTGTCGGCCTTCCAGGACGCGCTGATCAAGCTCGCCTACGATTTCACCACCAACCACGTTTATCGCGTCGAGAACCCGACGGCGGCGGAGCGCATGGCCGTCGTCGCGCAAGGCGGCTATGGACGCGGGCTGCTCGCTCCGGGCTCCGACATCGACCTGTTGTTCCTGCTTCCCTACAAGCAGACCGCCTGGGGCGAGAGCGTCGCCGAATACATGCTCTATCTACTCTGGGATCTCGGCTTCAAGGTCGGCCACGCCACCCGCAATATCGATCAATGCGTGCGTCTCAGCCATTCCGACATGACCATCCGAACCGCGCTGCTCGATGCGCGTTTGATCCTGGGCGATGCGCCGCTGTTCGCCGATTTTCAACATCGCTTCCGCAAGGAGGTGCTCGAGGGCAATCCGCGCACCTTCGTCGAGGCGAAGCTCGCCGAGCAGAATGTCCGCCATGCCCGCGCCGGCGCGTCGCGCTATCTCGTCGAGCCGAACATCAAGGACGGCAAAGGCGGCTTGCGCGACCTGCACACCCTACATTGGCTCGCCAAGCATCTCTATCCCGACAAGGCGGAAGCAGAGTTCGTCGAGGCGGGCGTGTTCAACCGTCACGAATATCGGAGCTTCCGCCGCTGCGAGAGCTTCCTGTGGACGGTGCGCTGCCATCTGCATTTCCTGACTGGCCGCGCCGAGGAGCGGCTCAGTTTCGACGTGCAGCAACTGATGGCCGAGCGGCTCGGCTATAAGGGCCACGCCGGCTTGAGCGCGGTCGAGCGCTTCATGAAGCACTATTTCCTTGTCGCCAAGGAAGTCGGCGATTTGACCGGCATCGTTTGCTCCGCGCTCGAGCTGAAGCAGCTGAAGGGTGTGCCCGCCCTCGACACCTTGCTCGCGCCGTTCAGTTGGCGCCGCCGCGCCAAGCTTCGTCGTACCTCCGACTTCCGCATTGAGAATGGACGTATCTATGCCGTCAGCAAGGATGCCTTCGCCAAGGACCCGGTGAACTTCATCCGCCTATTCTCGCTGGCCGACGAGCATCAGGCGTCGTTCTCGCCGGAGGTGCTGCGCCAGGTGCGCTCGAACTTCCGCCTGATCGACGACAATCTCCGCGCCGATCAGACCGCGAACCGCCTGTTCATGAAGCTGCTCACCGACTCGCGCGAGCCGGAAGCCGTGTTGCGCAAGATGAACGAGGCTGGCGTGCTCGGCCGCTTCATCCCCGATTTCGGCCGGGTCGTGTCCATGATGCAGTTCAACATGTATCACCACTTCACCGTGGACGAGCATCTGATCCGCACCATCGGCTTCTTGTCGGGCATCGAGCGCGGCAAATTCGCCATGGAGCACCCGGTGTCGAGCGAGGTGGTGCGCACCATCGACAGCCGCCGCGCGCTCTATGTCGCGGCGCTGCTGCACGACATCGCCAAGGGCCGCGACGAGGACCATTCGATCGCCGGCACCCGCATCGCCCGCGAGCTGGGCCCACGCCTTGGGCTCAATGCCTCGGAGACCGAGACGGCCGCCTGGCTGGTCGAGCATCACCTCTCCATGAGCCTGTTCGCGCAGAGTCGCGACCTCAACGACCCGAAGACGCTGCGCGATTTCGCGGCGCTGGTGCAGAGCCGGGAGCGGCTCAAGCTGTTGCTGCTACTCACGGTCGCCGACATTCGCGCGGTGGGCCCCGGCGTCTGGACGGGATGGAAGGGCCAGCTCCTGCGCACACTCTATTTCGAGACCGAGCCCTTGCTTGGCGGCGGCCATACCACGCTGAGCCGCAGCGAGCGCGTGTCCCGCGCCCAGGATGAGCTCAGGGAGCGCCTAGCCGGTTGGCCGCGGCATGACCTCGAGCGCTTCATCGACCGTCACTACCCCTCGTATTGGCTGCGGACCGATCTCGCCGTGGTCGCCGAGCACGCCAAGCTGATCCGCGACGCCGAGGCGCAAACCCGGCCAATCGTCACGCACATCGCCACCGACGCGTTCCGCGGCGTGACCGAAATCACGCTGCTCGCGCCCAATCATCCGCGGCTGCTTGCCATGCTCGCCGGCGCCTGCACCGGGGCCGGCGCCAATATCGTCGACGCCCAGATCTCGACTACCCGCGACGGCATGGCGCTCGACACCATCCATCTCGAACGCGAATTCGATCATGCCGACGACGAGGAGCGGCGTGCGCGCAAGATCGCCGTCACCATCGAACAGCTGCTCAAGGGGGAGGCGCGGCTCGCCGAGGTGGTCGCCAACAAGCGCAAGCCGAAGCCGAAGCTTTCCGCCTTCACCGTCGAACCGCAGGTGGTGATGGACAACACGCTGTCCGATGCGCTGACCGTGATCGAGATCAACGGGCTCGACCGCCCCGGTCTGCTCTATGACGTGACGCGCGAAATCTCCGATCTCAATCTCGACATCGCCTCGGCGCATATCGCCACCTTCGGCGAGAAGGCGGTGGACGTCTTCTATGTGACCGACCTGACCGGCAAGAAAATCACCAGCAAGAGCCGCGAGTCGGCCATTCGCGAGCGGCTGCTGAAGGCGCTCCAGGCGCGGCCCGAGCCTGCATTGCTGACGGCCTGATGCGATTTTATCGCGGCTTCGCCACCGTAGGCTCCATGACGATCCTGAGCCGCGTGCTCGGCTTCGCACGCGATGTGCTGATCGCGGCGGTGCTGGGCACCTCGTCGGCGGCCGACGCCTACTTCGTCGCCTTCCGCGTCCCCAACATGTTCCGCCGCCTGTTTGCCGAGGGCGCATTCGACGCGGCCTTCATTCCGCTGTTTGCCAAGCGGCTGCATGGTGAGGGGGCGGAGGCGGCGAGGGTGTTTGCCGGTCAGGCGCTTGCTGGCCTCATGGTCCTGCTGGTCGCCTTCACCGTCATGGCCGAGATCGCCATGCCGTGGCTGATGCTGCTGTTGGCTCCGGGCTTCAGCAGCGATCCGGAGAAATTCGATCTCGCCGTGATGCTTGCCCGCATCGCGCTGCCGTATCTGGCCTTCATGTCGGTGGTTGCGCTGTACACCGGCGTGCTCAATGCTTATGGCCGCTTCGCCATCGCCGCCTTCACGCCGACGCTGCTCAACGTCGTGCTGATCGCCGTGCTGCTCGTTTTCATCGTCTCCGGCGGCACTCAGCAAAGCACGGCGGCCATCGCGCTCGCCTGGGGCATCACCGTCTCTGGAGTGCTGCAAGTGATTGTCGTGGTCGCCGCCGCCGCCAAGCTTGGCATGGGAGTGCCCTGGCAGCGGGCGCGCCTCACCCCCGAGATGCGCCGTCTGGCCGCGCTCGCCACCCCCGGCGTGATCGCCGGCGGCATCGCCCAAATCACCGGCGTGATCTCGACCATCATCGCCACGCTCCAGGATCGCGTCGTGTCCTGGCTCTATTACGCCGACCGCTTGTTCCAACTGCCGCTAGGCGTGATCGGCGTCGCCATCGGCGTGGTGCTGCTACCCTCGCTCAGCCACAAGCTCAGAACCGGCGATCATGCGGCCGTGCTGGCGAGCGAGAATCGCGCATTAGAGTTCGCGCTGTTGTTGACGATGCCCGCTGCTATCGCGCTCTACCTCGCGGCCGACCCGATCGTGCGCGTGCTGTTTCAACGCGGCGCTTTCACCGCCATCGACACCAACGCCACCGCCTCGATGCTCGCCGCTCTCGCGCTTGGCCTTCCTGCCTATGTGTTGATCAAGGTGCTGCAACCGAGCTTCTTCGCCCGCGAGGATACCAAGACGCCGATGCTCTACGCCGGCATCGCCATGGCCGCCAATGTGGTGTTGAGCATCATGCTGTTCACCATCATCGGCGCCACCGGCATCGCCATCGCCACCGCGCTCTCGGGCTGGATCAGCGTCGGCCTCCTGTTCACCACGCACAGGCAGCGCGAGGGCTTCAGCTTCGACCCGATCTTCCGCCGCCGCGTGGTGGGGATCCTCGCCGCGAGCGCGGCGATGGGGGTCGTGGTGTCCGCCTCGGTGCGGCTCCTGGATCCGTGGTTCGACCCGACGAACGGTGTGCTGGTCCAGTTTTTGGCCCTGGCCGCCTTGGTCGGGCTGGGCCTCCTGACCTATCTCGGCGCGGCGCACCTGTTCGGCGCGGCCAAATTCGGCGAATTGATCAAGGATCAGGCCACCTAGCCATTTGCCATCCGCCGGCCTTCGTTTATGTTGCAGTGCAGCAAATGCGGAGGGGATGCATCATGCAGGGCCGGCCACGCCGCAGCGTGCTCTATATGCCGGGGTCCAACGCGCGGGCCTTGGAGAAGGCCAAGGCTATCCCCGCGGACGCCTTCATCTTCGATCTCGAAGATTCCGTGGCGCCCGATGCCAAGGGTCTCGCCCGCGCGCAGGTCTGCGCCGCGGTCAAGGGCGGCGGCTATGGCGGCCGCGAGATCGTCATCCGGGTGAACGCGCTCGAAACGCCGTGGGGCGTCGACGATTTGCTTGCCGCCTGTGCGGCCGAGCCTGACGCAATCCTCGTGCCGAAGGTGGTCCATCCCGGCGACATCATCAGCACGGCCAACATCCTGCAAGGCGTGCATGCCGCGGATAAAGTCAGGCTCTGGGCGATGATGGAGACGCCGATGGCGATCCTCAACGCGCGCACCATCGCCGCCACCGCCGTCTATGCCGAGAACCGGCTCTGCTGCCTGGTCATGGGCACCAACGACCTGATCAAGGAATCGCGCGCCCGCGCGCTGCACGACCGCTTCGCCGTCGTGCCCTGGCTGGCCATGACACTGGTCGCCGCGCGCGCCTACCGCCTCGACATCATCGACGGCGTCTATAACGATTTCCGCGACGAGCTTGGCTTGCGCGAGGAATGCGAGCGTGGTCGCACGCTCGGCATGGACGGCAAGACGCTGATCCACCCCGACCAGGTCTGGCCGTGCAACGAGATCTTCTCGCCGACGCGCGAGGAGGTCGAGTGGTCGCGCAAGGTGATCGACGCCTTCGGCCAGAAGGAGAACGAGAAGAAGGGCGTGATCGTGGTCGAGGGCCGCATGGTCGAGCGGCTGCATTTCGGCATGGCCCAGCGCACCGTCGCCATCGCCGAGCAGATCCGCGAGATGGAAGCGGCTTGTGCCTGAACCCGCGCGGGCAGAGCCTTGCGCTCACGCGTCGCCCGCGCCATAACCCGCCCTTCGTACAGGGCGGAAGCATGCAAGAGACCAAGCACAAGACGCGCGTCTTCTCGGGCGTGCAGCCGACCGGCAACCTGCATCTCGGCAATTATCTCGGCGCCATCACCAAATTCGTGGCGCTCCAGGCCGAGCACGAGTGCCTCTATTGCGTGGTCGATCTGCACGCCATCACCGTGTTCCAGGACCCGGTCGAGCTGACCAAGAACACCCGCGAGGTGACGGCGGCCTTCATCGCCTCCGGCATCGATCCCAAGAAGCACATCGTCTTCAACCAGAGCCAGGTCTCAGGCCACGCCGAGCTCGCCTGGATCTTCAATTGCGTGGCGCGGCTCGGCTGGCTGAACCGCATGACCCAGTTCAAGGAGAAGGCGGGCAAGGACCGCGAGAAGGCTTCGGCCGGGCTTTACGTCTATCCGAACCTGATGGCCGCCGACATTCTGCTCTACCACGCGACCCATGTTCCGGTCGGCGAGGACCAGAAGCAGCATCTCGAGCTCGCCCGCGACATCGCCCAGAAGTTCAACAACGACTTCGCCGCCACCATCGCGCGCGAGGGCTATCCGGGCGGCTTCTTTCCGCTGCCCGAGCCGCTGATCACCGGCCCCGCCACCCGGGTGATGAGCTTGCGCGACGGCACCAAGAAAATGTCGAAGTCGGACGAATCCGACATGACGCGCATCAACCTGACCGACGACGCCGACGCCATCGCCAAGAAGATCAGAAAGGCCAAGACCGATCCTGAGCCGCTACCGTCCGAGGCGAAGGGATTGGAGGCGCGGCCCGAGGCCGACAACCTCGTCGGCATCTATGCGGGCCTGGCCGAGACGAGCAAGGATCGGGTGCTGGCCGAATTCGGCAACGCGCCGTTCTCGAAATTCAAGGAGGCGCTGGCCGAGCTTGCCGCGACCAGGCTCACGCCGATCGGCGAGGAGATGCGCCGGCTGATGGCCGATCCGGTCGAGATCGACCGCATCCTCGCCGAGGGCGCGGCCCGCGCGCACGGCATCGCCGATCCGATCCTCGCCAGGACCAAGGACATCGTCGGCTTCATTCGCAGCTAAGGCGTCAAGCCTCGACGCCGGTGCCGATCTGGCAGGTCACGCCGGTGCCGCCGAGCCCGCAATAGCCGCGCGGGTTCTTGGCGAGATATTGCTGGTGATAATCCTCGGCGAAATAGAATTCCGGCGCGGGCAGGATCTCGGTGGTGATGGTCCCTAGTCCTTGCGCGGCGAGTGCTTTGGCATAGGCCGTTTTCGCGGCCTCGGCGGCCTTCTGCTGCGCCTCGGAGTAGTAGTAGACGCCCGAGCGATATTGCGTGCCGACATCGTTGCCCTGCTGCATGCCCTGTGTCGGGTTGTGGCTCTCGAAGAAGAGCTTCAATAGCGCCGCGTAGCTGACCTGCTTCGGGTCGTAGACCACGAACACCGCCTCGTTTTGGCCGGTGCGTCCCGAGCAGACCTCCTCATAGGTCGGGTTGGGGGTGAGGCCGCCGGCATAGCCCACCGCGGTGACGATGACGCCCGGCACCTCCCAGAACTTCCGCTCGGCGCCCCAGAAGCAGCCGAGCCCGAACAGCGCCATCTCGGCGCCTTGCGGGTAGGGGCCCTTGAGCGGGGCGCCGTTGACGAAGTGGGTTTTCGCCGTGGCCATCGCTTGCGGCCGGCCGGGTAGCGCCTGGTCGGCGGAGGGCATGGCAAGGGGTTTGCGCTTCAGCGTGAACATGGAGGTCTCCGTTAGAGATTGGTTCCCCCGAACCGAACGCTACTAAACTCCCCCTAATTGATGAACACTTCGACGGGTTTGCGCTTCTGGCCGAGCCAATAGAGCAGCACGCCGAGAATGCCAAACACGACCCAGGTCGGCGCGTGCAGGATCGTGGTCATTACCGGGTCCCACACGAACGGGCCGAGATTGGTCACGATCCAAGCCTTCGTCGCCGCCATGCTGTCGGCGTTGAGCGCTTGCCATTGCTCGCCCATCGGCGTCACCACCCACGCGCCGCCGCCCGCCAGACTCTTGGTGGCGTCGACGACGGCGGCGACCATGGCGAGCAACAACAGCCAGACGCCAAAAATGCGCAGCAGGATGAGCATGGAGCCCCAGCGCGGATTGATGCTGTAGTCCTACATAAGCCATTGCCGGTAAATGTTCAAATCGCGGCTGTTTCAGGATCGCGTGATGGCCGCGTCATCCCGCAGGTTTGCTTGAACGGGCGGGTCGCTTGGTTATAGTGCGGCACTTTTTCCAAGGAGGGGTGGCCGAGTGGTCGAAGGCGCACGCCTGGAAAGTGTGTAGGCGGGTAACCGTCTCAAGGGTTCGAATCCCTTCCCCTCCGCCATCTCACGTTCAACGGCTCAGCTTTGCCCATGGCGCCAGCGATAAAAGACGTTGCCGACACGGCCTTCCTGGTCGCCGCCTGCCGCGCCCAGGAGAGCGCGCGGGCGCGGCCGCTGTTCCGCGACCCATTGGCCCGGAAGCTGGCGGGCGAATATTTCCGGCCAGCGCATAAGGGCGGACTATCGGTCGATCTCGGCTGGTACGTCGTGATCCGCACGGTCATCATCGACGAGTTGATCCAGCAGGCGATCTCGCAAGGGGTCGACACCGTGTTGAATCTCGGCGCTGGCCTCGACACGCGGCCCTATCGCATGCAGCTACCGGACACGCTGCGCTGGGTCGAGGTCGACTTTCCCGCGGTCATCGACGTCAAGAACGAGCACCTCGCCGAAGATCGACCCAATTGCCGGCTCGAACGCTTCGGCTTCGATCTCACCGAGCGCGCGCTGCGACAGCAGCTGTTCGAAAAGGTGAGCAAGGATGCGAGCAAGATTTTGGTGATCACCGAATGTGTGATTCCTTATCTGACCGAGGCTGACGTGGCTGAACTGGCCGATGATCTGCTTCGGCTGGAGAAGGTCCGCTATTGGATCGTCGACTGTCTGGCGCACCAATTGTTCGCCCATGACCGCCAGCCGAAGCCGCTGTTCCGGTTCCGGCCCAGCGATTGGTTCGGCTTCTTCAGTGAACGCGGTTGGCGCGTGAAGGAGATCAGCTACTTCTCCGAGACTGCCGAGCGGACCGGGCGACCATTTCCACGCTCCGCGCTCCAGAAGATCTCGCGCGGCTTAAAGCGCCTTGTCCGCGGCGCCCCGCCCGAAGACCCGGCGAAGGGCGGCGCCTATGTCGTGCTGACCCCAAGCTGATCTGCCGCACCCTCACTCGCTTGTGCCATCCAGCGAGATAGGCTTTGGCTTCAGTCCTACCGCCAACAAGAAAACTCAGTCGCATGACCCAAGTTATTCAGCACGTTTCCGACACGGCCTTCATGGTCGCCGGCTTCCGCGCGCTGGAGAGCGAGCAGCCGGAACCGCTGTTCCGCGATCCTTTGGCCTGGACCGTTGCCGGAGAGCATGGACGCAACATCCTCGCGACGGTGCCCATGAGCTTCGTCGGCGCGTGGTCGGTGGTGATCCGCACGGTCATCATCGATACCTTCATCAAAGAGGCAATCGAGCAGGGCGTCGATACGATACTCAACCTCGGCGCCGGCCTCGATACACGGCCGTACCGGATGGAATTGCCAGAGACGCTCCGCTGGGTCGAGGTGGATTTCCCACACGTGATCGAACACAAGGGGTCGCGGCTCGCCGATCACCGGCCCAATTGCCGGCTCGACCGCGTCAAGCTCGATCTCACCGACCGCGCCCTGCGGCAGCAGCTTCTCGCCGAGGTTGGTGCGGGCGCCAAGAACATCTTGGTCCTCACCGAGGGTGTCGTGCCGTACCTGAGCGAGAGGGAGGTGGCCGACCTTGCCCACGATTTGCACGCCGTCGAGAACATTCGCTTTTGGATCGTCGACTATTTTTCGCCGCAAGCGCTGCGCTACGGGCGCAAGCTTCGCGCCCGCTTCATGCGCAATGCGCCGTTCCGGTTCGAGCCGGTCAATTGGTTCGCCTTTTTCGACATGCGGGGATGGCGCGCGTCGGAGGTTCGCTACATCGCGGAGGAGGCCGAGCGGCTTGGCAGGCCCGCCCCGCTGCCCTTGCACTGGAAACTCTGGCTCAGCCTCGTCGGCCTTTTCGCCGGACGCGGCCGCCGCGCGCGAATGAAGCGCTTCGCCGCTTATGTGCTGTTGACCCCGCGTTGATCTATTTTCAGGCTCGTTCGCTCACCAACAGCCGGCGACGCAGGCAAAGCGAAGGCCCGGCGATGTGCCGGGCCTCCTGCCTATCCTGACGCGGTTAAACGACTGACGCTACCAAGACTGCGTACCGTACCAGTCGTCGACGTCGTTCTTGACCTGATCCTTGGCCAGGCCGTAGCGCTCCTGAATTTTGCCTTCGAGCTGGTCACGCTTGCCGTTGATTGCGGTCAGGTCGTCGTCGGTGAGCTTGCCCCACTTCTCTTTGACCTGGCCTTTGACCTGCTTCCAATTTCCTTCGACACGGTTCCAATCCATGTGTCTCTCCTCGGTGTTTATTTGGGGTTTTCTAGGTTAAGGCGTGTAAGATTCCCACACCCGCTGAATAAACAACACGCTGGCCGCCGCAAAGTTCCTCAACGGAAATCTCGGTCATGTCAAAAGACATGATCATCACCGCCGCATCTCCTTTTGTGAAGGAACGGTCTCGAAAGCCAAAGGTTAGCTCCCGATGCTGCGACAACAACCTGTAAGGAGACTATGATGAAGATGATTTTGCGATCGATGACCGCTGCGGCGCTCGTGTTGGCTTTCTCGGGCGGCGCCTATGCTGAATCGCCCCAGAACGTGCCGGGCACGAATGCCGAGGGCAACATGAACAACAGCGGCAGTGCGCTGACGGCTCCCGAGGCGAACAAATCCGAAATGGCGCCGCCGGCAGCTGGCGGAGAATCCGGCAACGCTGCCGCAAACATTCCCGGCACCAAGACCGACGGCAACATGTCGGAGCAAGATCCGACTCTGTCGGGCGACAACTCCGCAAAGCCCGTTACGGGCGCTGGTGACTCCGGCAATGCCGCGGCGAACATTCCCGGCACGAAGTCGGATGGCAACAGTTCCGAAGCTGACCCCACCCTTTCCGGGGCGGACAAGAGCAAGATGTAGCTTAAGCGGGTCGTTTCCCCTGAAGCTCTGATCAGGCGGCGCATCGCGCCGCCTTTTCTTTTTCCAGCCGCGCCGAGCTATTCGGCCGCCCCGCGACTTCCTCCCGCAAAAGGTCAGGGCCACTTTGCCGCGGTGCCGGCAAAAGCTTCACGGCAACCAGCGCGTCGGTTAGGTATGGAGCCTTGCAGTCCGACCCCGCTTCGCCCCGGGGTGTGGCGCCTCAATGCGGCATGGCATGACCAACGACGCTGAATTGGCAGTTCTGGAGAAACGCCTCGGACGGCGGTACGCGCGCCAGCGTCTCGGCATCGAGCAAGACCACGAGGCGCAAGTTTTCGGTCAGGGCATCAACTTCTTTCACATCGAAAATCTCACTCTGTCGCACGCTTTGATCCGGGCGGTGCTGATGGCGTCGGGGTTGTATTGGCGCGGTCTGCGCAACGCGGCAAAGGTCGAGCTCAGGCATCATCGCGTGGCGTCGCCGGATCTGCCGCAAGCCTTCGACGGTTATACCATCCTTCAACTCAGCGATCTGCATGTCGAGATGAGCGAGGCGGCGATGCAACGCGTGCTCGGGCTGGTGCGCGCCATCGACTACGATCTCTGCATCCTCACCGGCGACTATCGGGCCAAGACCTATGGCCCTTACGACGCGACCTTGGCCGGATTGGCGAAGCTTCGCCCCGCGCTCAAAGGCACGATCTACGGCGTGCTCGGCAATCACGACACGATCTGCCTCGTGCCGGGATTGGAGGACATGGGCATCAAGGTGCTCCTCAACGAGGCCGAGACCATCGAGCGGGGCAGCGAGCGTATCCATCTCGCGGGCATCGACGATGCGCATTTCTACCGCGTGGACAATATCGAGAAGGCCGCCGCCACCATTCCCCACGAGGAATTTTCCATCCTCGTCTCGCACACGCCGGAGATTTATCGGCAGGCTGCCCACGCCGACTTCAATCTGTTGTTGAGCGGCCACACCCATGGCGGCCAGATCTGCCTTCCCGGCGGCATTCCGATCACGCTCGATTCGGTCTTGCCGCGATCAATGGGCTCGGGGGCTTGGCGGCATCGCGGCATGATCGGCTACACCTCGGTCGGCGCGGGCTCCTCTGTCGTTCCCGTGCGCTTCAACTGCCCTCCCGAGATCACCCTGCATCATCTGCACCGGGCGCGCTGAGACCTCCTCAATACGGTCGGTCGCGCACATTGAGAGCGAACAGGATGCGGGAGAGAATGAGTTCGCCCGCGAAAAAGAGCGCCACCCCCACGAGCACGTCGAGCCCGGTCAACGGCACGAACCAGCGGGCGCCAAGCAGTGGCAGGAGCGATTTGGGAATCTGATCGAGCCCGATCGCCATGCTGCTCGAGGCAAGTCCCATCCTCCGCTTCACGAAGCTCGAAAACAGGTCTCCGGCGATAGCCAACGCCGCGACCGCAACGCCGAGCGGCCACCAAAGCCCCATGAGCCATGCGGCCAGCGGCGTGGCGATGAGCGCGAGGACGATCCCGCGGATGGTCTTGCTGGGTCCCAACAGCGGCCGGCCATCGACAAACGCCACGCCGCCGTCGAGCGGATAGGCGAGACGATCGCCAAGCAGCCGCTTAGCGAAAACGGGCATTCCGTTGGCCACCGCCACGAGGATCAACAGCTTCAGGAGAAGGAGGGGTTGCATCGCACCGTCCAGCTTTGGCCTCGTCGGGCGCAGAGATATAGCGCCAAGGGCCGCGCGCTTCTATCCGCCGCCCTCACCGAAATCAACGCTTGCGGTGAGCGCCCGCTTTGGCGCAATTCTGCCGCCCGAGCTTTCAGGCCTTACGCGCATCATGGCGATCGAGACAAGGAGCACTGCGGCCGCGTCGGCCGCGCCAGGGACCGCCGTGGCGGTGCTCGCCGCCATCAGCATCTGTCATATGCTGAACGATGTGATCCAGTCGCTGATCGTGGCGCTCTATCCCATGATCAAGGAGAGCCTCGCGCTCGACTTCCGCCAGATCGGGCTGATCACCTTCACCTTTACCTTCACCGCGTCGCTGCTCCAGCCTTTGGTGGGCTTCGTCACTGATCGTTACCCGACGCCCTATTCGCTCGTGCTCGGCATGGGCTGCTCGCTGCTCGGATTGATCATCGCCGCTTTCGCCTCGACCTACGGCTTGGTGTTGGTCGCCGTCGGCCTGATCGGCATGGGATCATCCGTGTTTCATCCCGAATCCTCCCGCGTGGCCCGGCTCGCGTCGGGCGGCCAGCACGGCCTCGCCCAATCGGTGTTCCAGGTCGGCGGCAATTTCGGCACGGCGCTCGGTCCGCTGCTCGCGGCGTTCATCGTGTTGCCCTACGGGCAGGGAAGCGTCGCCTGGTTTTCCATCGTGGCGCTGGTCGCCATGATCATGCTTGCCGGCATCGGCTCCTGGTACGGCAAGACGCTGAAGTTCAACAATCGCGCGGCGCATCCAAGCGAGAGCGAAGCGATCCACGAGCTGACGCACGGCAAGGTGCGGAAGTCCGTCGCCATCCTGATGGCGCTCACCTTCTCCAAGGACTTCTATCTCGTCAGCATCACCAGTTTCTACACGTTCTATTTGATCCATACCTTCGGCCTGTCGGTGCAGAACGCCCAGCTCTATTTGTTTCTGTTCCTGTTCTCCGTCGCCGCCGGCACGGTGATCGGCGGTCCGATCGGCGACCGCATCGGCACGCGGCGCGTGATCTGGTGGTCGATCATGGGCGTGCTGCCGTTCACGCTGGCGCTGCCTTATGTCGGCCTGTTCGGGACGGCGATCCTGAGCGTGATCATCGGCCTGATCCTCGCATCCGCCCATCCCGCCATTATCGTCTATGCGCAGAGCCTGATCCCCGGCCGCGTCGGCATGGTGGCAGGCCTTTTCTTCGGTCTCGCCTTTGGCGTTGCCGGCATCGGCGCTGCCTTTCTCGGCTGGCTCGCCGATCGGACCTCGATCGGCTTCGTCTACCATGTGTGCGCCTTCCTCCCGGCGATCGGCCTGCTCGCGGCCTTTCTCCCGGAGATGGCGAAGCCACAAATGCCCGCCAAGCGAGGAAAGCGCTGAGACCGGCGTTTGGGCCCGAGCCATTTCGCCAAGATGACCCTTCTGCGCGCGCCGATTTCGATTTTTTTGTTCAGCCCTGGTCTTGGCCTCGTCTTGGCGCAACACCGGCGCTCGCCAAGACGAAGGGCCGGCAAATCGCTTCCAGGCGACTGGAAATGCTGTGCTTTTCTGCCGAAATTGCAAAGTTGAGACAGAGGCTCGCGGCTGTGGTTAATATGCGGGTCCAGGGGGCCGGCCGAGGCAATTTGCCGGGCTCTTGTCTCTAGCCGAGCTCGGCGGCCGGCAGTTCTCATTTGGTCTTGCGTGAAGCTGCTGTCAGCCCGCTCGGTTGTTCCGAACACCTATTCTCATGAGGGGCAAGCAATGCGTGACATCCGCGGGGATTTGCAAGACCGGGCCGGACTGCTTGAAGAGCAGATCAATGCCCACGAGGCTCAATTCGACAAGCTGCTCGATCAGCTCAAGAGCGAGCATGACGCCAGGCTCGAGGACCTCAAGGCCGAGCTTGATGCGGTGAACCGACTGATCGAGGTCGAGCTTCGCCGGGCGGCGACCGCGCCCGCCGCGCCGAAGGCGCCGGCGCGCGAGCCGATGCAGTACCATCCGAGCCACCAGGCGCCGCAACACGTCGCCCACCAGCCCGCGCCGGTACAGCATGTTTCACATCGTCAGCAGGCCCCGGCGCCGGCTCAACCTGAGCTGCCGCTCGCTGATTTCTTGGTGCGCAAGCTGAACGAAGTCGGCGCCATGTCGCGTGACGATCTGCGGCGGCTCTCGCTGCAAGAGGGCTATTTCGCCGACGCCGACACCGCCGACCGGGGCGTCCACAACACGCTGCTCAACGTGGTGAAGGCAGGCCTGATCCGGCAACTGCCGAACGGCAACTTCGCGCCGGCCACCGTGCTCGACACCATCCGGCTCCGCCGGGCGATGTAATCTCGTCCGGGTTACGTGGGCAACGGCAACACCGTTGCCCACGGCTTACGCCGCTGGCGGGCCGCGCAACAATTCGACCACGTCCTTGCGCACTTTGTCTTCGGCGTAGCGGGCGAGCGCCTTGCGGTCGGGAAACGCATCGAGCGGAACCGGCGGACCGATGCGGATATACGCATCGATCGGCCCAAGCCCGAGCAGTCGCCAGGCATGGCTCGCCATGTCCATGTCGCCATACCAGGCGATGACGTGCCGCCGGCGGCGGCAAAGCGGTAGTCCATATATCTTGGGATAAGTGAGCGCGAGAGTTTGCGCCGAGACCCGAGCGCCCATCGGTGCGGCGCCGACAGGCTTGGCCGCCGCAAACAGCGCCGTCTTGAACGGCACCACGCTGTTGCCGTCGCTCGAGGTCCCTTCGGCGAACAGCACGATATGGTCGCCGCCGGCGAGCCGCTCCAGAATTTCGTTGGCCTTGTCGCCGACCTCGTTGCGCCGATTGCGATCGACGAACACCGAGCGCTGCAGCTTGGCGAGCCAGCTCACGAACGGCCAGGACGCAACCTCCTGCTTGGCCACGAACGACACGGGGGCCACGGCCGAAAGCACGGTGATGTCGAGCCAAGACACATGGTTGGCGATGATGAGCACGCCTTGCTCTTCGGCAATCTCTCCCTCGATATTGAGGCGGATGCCGATCAGCCTGCACACTTGCCGATGATACCAATGCGGGAAGCTGCGGGCATAACGCGAGCCCGTCCTGACGAACAGCAGCTGGAGCGGCATCAAGGGAAAGGTCAAGGCGAAGAAGGCGCTGAGCACCAGGAACGCGCGCAAGCTTCTCATCTCATTTAGCCGTTACGGTCGCCTCGATCTCGCGATCAGTAGCAGGTCCGGCGTCCGTAATAGGTGGTGCAGATACCTGTCAGCGCCTGACTGGGCTTGGGCGTCGGGCTCACCTCGGTCCGGCAATCGGTGCGGATTTCGCCGAAACCCCAATTGGTCGTGGTGCAGACTTCGTGCGTGACCGGGAATAATCCGGTCGCAGGTGTCGCCGCCCGATCCTGTTCGGCATGAGCCGCCCCGCCGAGCACCGCGATCAAGCCAGCCAAAACAACGCGCTTCAACATCACCCATCCCCTTTGTTGGGTAAACAACTCCTTAACGTTGGCTCTGGCGGCGCCCAGAGTCAAATTCAGCGGAGTCCGGCCAAAAACCCGGACCCATCACCTTGCGTTTTTGGCTATTTGCCGGTCTTGAGCGGCACGCCGAACAGCTCGAGCCGATGCCCGATCAACCGGAACCCGAGTTCGCGCGCTACGCCCTCTTGCAGCCGCTCGATCTGCTCGTTGGAGAACTCGATCACCTCGCCGGTCTTCATGTTGATCAGATGGTCGTGATGGCCGAGGCCGGCCGGCTCGTAGCGCGCGCGGCCATCGCCGAATTCGTGCCGCTCGAGGATGCCAGCGCCCTCGAACAGGCGCACGGTGCGGTAGACGGTGGAGAGCGAGATGCGCGGATCGCGCGCGCTGGCGCGCCGGTAAAGCTCCTCGACGTCGGGGTGGTCCTCCGCTTCGGACAGCACCTTGGCGATGGTGCGCCGCTGCCCTGTCATCCGCATGCCCTTCTCGGCGCAGAGACGCTCTAGCCTGTTATCAGCCAATGCAGTCTTGGGCATGGGTGGCTATGCCTGCCGTCTCGCTAGGGCCGCGCCATCATCTTCGGGGCCGCCCGAAAGGGCAAGACTGAAGATCGCGGCGTCGCCGCCGTGCGCATAATAGCCGGGCCGCCGACCCACCGGGACTGCGCCAAGCGAACGATAAAGTTGTAGCGCCGCAAGGTTTCCCTCCTCGACTTCGAGGAAGAGCTGCTTCGCCCCGCCCGTCCGCAACGCCTGCGTTGCGTCCCGAAGCAACGTTCGTCCAAGCCCCATGCGCCGGCAGGCCGGCGCCACGCCGAGAGTGAGCAGCTCAGCCTCATCAGCGGCCTTGCGGGCGATGAGAAAGCCCCCCGGCGCGCCGCCAGAGTCGTCGATCGCCGAGGCGATGAGGCACAGCGTGTCGGGCCCGGCGATGAAATGCGCCATTGCCGCCGCGTCCCACGCCTTGGCGAAGCAACTCGCATGCAGCGCCGCGAGCAGCGCCGCATCGAATGGCATAGCGCGATGGACCACGATCTCGACCGCCATCAGCGCCTCGAAACCGCCGGCGCCTGCGGCCTGGCATCCGGCGGTCGCAGGTAAAGCGGCTTGAGTACCGGCACGGTCTCGCCGCTAGCGGCGGCGATCTCGGCGAGAGCGGCGGCGTTCGGCTGAAGCTCGGGCAGGACGGCCGCAATGACGCGTCCGTGCCGCGCGCCGGCCGCGGCGAGCAGTTCCGCGCCGCTTCCGGCCGCCATGCGAAGATCGGACGGCAGCAATTGCAAGGCTTGCTCCGGCGCGATCAGCAGCGGCCCTTGGAGGGTGGCCGCCGCTTCGTCGTACAGCCCGAGATAGAGCCTGTCGCGCTTGGCATCGACCGCCACCGCAAACGGAGCCGGCCCGATGGTTCCGCTCGCAAGCGCGCGCCATGCCATCACCGAGAGGCTGTCAGTGCCGAACAGTTTAGCCTTGGTCACGAGCGCCAGACCGCGCGCGGCGGCAATGGCGATCCGCACGCCGGTGAAGCTGCCGGGGCCAACCGTCGCGGCGATCAGATCGAGATCAGCGAAGCCTAAGCCGCTCTCCTGCATCACCTCCGCCACCATCGGCATCAGCGCCTCGGCATGGCCGCGCGCCATCGAGGCCTCGCGCAGCACCAGGGTGCGCGCCGCACCATCGAGGGCGAGCAGCGCGGCGGAGCAGGCGCCCATGCTGGTGTCGAGCGCGAGGATGTTCATCGCGGTGTCTTAGACGATCCGCGCCATCTCGTCGAAGTCGAAGCGCGGCGAGCGCGGGAACAGGTCCTTGGCGTCACCATAAGCGAGATTGCAGAGGAAGTTCGATTTGACCTGGGTGCCGGCGAAGAATTCGCGATCGACGCCAGCATTGTCGAAGCCCGACATCGGCCCGCAATCGAGCCCGAGCGCCCGCGCCGCCATGATCAGATAGGCGCCTTGCAGCGTGCCGTTGCGGAACGCGGTCTCGGCGATCTTGGCGTCTTTCCCTTCGAACCAACTCTTGGCGTCAGCGTGCGGGAACAGCTTGGGGAGGTGATGATAGAAATCGAGGTCATAGCCGATGATGGTGCAAACCGGCGCCTTCATCGTCTTGTCGCGATTGCCTTCGGAGAGATGCGGCTTGAGCCGCTGCTTGGCCTCGCGCGACTTCACGAACACGAAGCGGGCAGGGCTGCAATTGGCTGAGGTCGGGCCGAGCTTTAGGAGATCGACGACGCGATGCAGCAGCTCGTCGGGGACGCCGCGGTCCTGCCAGGTGTTATGGGTGCGCGCGTCGCGGAACAGCTGGTCGAGACAGGCGTCGGGGAGGGCCCCACTCAAACCGGACGCACCTCTTGCACCTCGGGGATGAAGTGCCTCAGCAGATTCTCGATGCCATGACGGAGCGTCGCCGTCGAGCTTGGGCAGCCCGAGCAGGCGCCGCGCATATGCAGGTAGACCACGCCCTCGCGATAGCCCTGGAAGGTGATGTCGCCACCGTCCTGCGCTACGGCCGGGCGCACGCGCGTCTCGAGCAGCTCCTTGATGGTCTTGACCGTCTCTTCGTCCTCAGGCGCGTAGAACTCGCCCCCGGCGGAGCTTTCCGAGCCGGTCTGCTCGCCCTCGGTCACCGCCTCGCCAGAGAGGTAGTGCTCCATGATGGCGCCGAGAATGGCCGGCTTCAGATGCTGCCACTCGCCGTCGCCCTTGGTCACGCTGATGAAGTCGGTGCCGAAGAACACGCCCTTCACGCCGTCGATTTCGAACAGCCGGGCCGCGAGCGGCGAGGACTTGCTGGCGTTGGGATCGAGAAACTCCACGGTGCCCTGGTCGAGCACCGGCTTCCCCGGAATGAATTTCAGGGTCGCGGGATTGGGAGTCGCTTCGGTCTGAATGAACATCGAATGCCTCTTTGCCGCATAACGCGCGAGCCCGATAATAGTCGCGCGTAGCTTAGAACAATTCTAGACCATACTTGGCTTCGAAGCACCTAAAGTCAAGGCTGCCTGGGCATCGTAGCACGCATTCGGCCATGCCTGATTTCTTGCCGCGACGCGTCGCAGCGTCCGGCTCTTGCCTCGGCAAGGACTGCGGGGCACCGATCGGCCGCGCAGGCTTGCCTTCCACGGATGGAATCGGGCCCTTCTTGTCCGCCGGCACCTCAGGCGCCGCATCCTGATCCCAAGTTACAGACGGTCTGCAACTCGCGTCCTCATGGATGAGGGATGGGGCATTTTAATGCGGCGGCGGGAGGCGGGGATAAGTTGGCGGCCACGTCGTGCGAGGCCCAACGGGCCCAGCCTGTTAGCTCGCCAGCAGAGGGCTCAGCGCGTTCCGCTCCGAGTTGTACCTGGCCGATGGCGCGATCTAGGAGCTGGGCGTAATCGCTGATTCCGTCGGAGGCGAGCTCAACGAGCGTTCGGCTCAAGTCCATGGCGACCTCGAGAGTGTCTTTCTGCTCGTTGGCAGCGGACCGCGCCAAAAGCACAGGCAAGGCCGCCTCGAACACGCGCTCGATAGTCGTCAATAATGCCCGACTCGGCCAGTCACTTCCATTTCTAGTCATATCTGGGCCTTTATGAGCCCGCCCTAAAATAAAGTGTGCGCTATAAAAGTTGATCACGCAAGCCGCTATCGGCTTCTTCTAAGCAAACCGCCTTCAACATATGGAAGTACTATATTCAGTAAAACAATCACTCCACCGAAAAGGAGTAAATCAGGTTCGTTGCTATAAATGTGCTCAAGACCACTTTTACGCTTTGTGCGCCGTTGACATAGAGTGAGTAAGTGACTATCTTTGGGCTACGGCACGCAGGGAGAGTCCGATGTCCGATCTTTCTCGACCAGAGCGACTGCAAGTGATGCTTTCCGCTGAGGAATTGTATGCGTTGGACGATTGGCGGTTTCGTCAGCGGATGCCGAGCCGGGCCGCGGCGATCAGGGAGCTGTTGCGGCTGGGATTGAGCTCTCAGGGCATCACGCTCGCCGAGTCGGGCTTGCGATCGCAAGATTTCGGCGTGATCGATGGCCCGGGGTCCGAAGCCACGGGTTAGCGCAGGCTGACCTCGGCGACCTTGTCTTTGTACTCGTCCTTGGGATCGGCACCGAGCAGCAGCTTGACGCCCGCCAACAGGCTCAACTCGTCGAGCCAGATTTCCGCGCCATCAGCCTCGAACCGCAGCAGGACCAATTTTGGATCGTCCTTGCCGCCGGGGAACCACGCCGCGACGAAGCGATTCCAGAACCGATCGATTATTTCAGGATCGGTGTCTCGACTGAGCGTGCCGTGCATGGTCGCGAACAGGTCGTGATCCTTCGCGGCGAAGGTCGCAACCCCGGGCGCTTGGTCGCCGAGGGCGCGAACCAGCTCGCTTTCGATCGAGGTAAAAAACCAGATCGGGCTGCGATCATTGTCGAATTCCGCCGTCATCGGCCGGGGATGCGCGCTCTCGACGCCATCGAGCCCGAGCATCACCGTGCGATCCGACCGGAGCGCCTTCCAGAATTTCTCCTCGATCTCCGCTTCACTCGGCATCACGCACTCCTTCACTCGATGTGAGGTTCAACGCCCGCATCGACGTGACGTTCCCGGATCGCGAATAGCCGCTAACGCCCGCTTGGCCCGATCCGCGTCACACGATCAGGTAGACGCTGAGGCCGACTAGGAGGAGCGCGAGGGTCACACCGAACGCGAGGTCCGGGAGGATGCCAGGCGTGTGGGTAGCTTGATCGTCCAACATTCGCCCCGTACGCACGAAGCGGACGGTCGCACCGAGGATGACGAGGATGCCGACCACGATGAAAGCGCGACCGGCTCCGAAACCGAACGGCCCCGGCAATGTACCGAAATGCGCGCGCGCCGCCGCATCAACCGAGGCGGCGTCAGCCAGCGTCAGAACGAACAGGTTGAACTTCTCGATCAGGAAGCCGAACGCGACCACGGCGATGCCGGTGCGGAGCCAGGCAAGAAACGTCCGCTCATTGGCGGCATGGTCGGCATAGTCGCGGATCATCAATGACCTCGATGGTTGGAACTTGCGCGGGATTGACGGCGCCGGCGTCGCTCAGGCGAGCGCGAGAATTTCCTCGATGGAGAGATGGCCGGGCACCACGGTGATCGGCACCGGGAAGGTGCCGGCGAGCCTGCCGACCGCGAGCGTGGTGACGAGGGGCCCCGGGCCCGAGGGGTCTTTGGAGGCGCCGAGCACCAGCACGCCGATATCCTCGTCGTCCTCGATCAGCTTGGTGATCTCCTCGGCCTTCATGCCTTCGCGCACGATCTCCTCCGGGACCAGGTCCTCGAAGCCCATGGCTTTCAGCTTCCGCCCGAATAGCCGGAACACCGCCTTGGCTTTATTGTGCCCTTCCTCGCGCGCCACGTCCTCCACGCCCAGCCACTGGAAATCCACATCGGGCTCGATGACGTAGAGCAGCGCGAGCTGGCCTTGCGTGCGCAGCGCGCGGCTGGCGGCGAAGGCAAGCGCGCTCTCGCATTCGGGCGTCTCGTCAACCACCACGAGGAATTTCCGCTTATGCCCTTCGGCAAAGATCTGCCGCTTCTTCCGCGCGCGAGCCTGCGCGGCTGTCTCGGGCTTTTTGGTCTCGGGCTGCTTCTTCTTCGCCATCGGCTCATGCTTCCATCAGTCTAGGACTTGCGCCACCGCGCTTCGCGCGAACTCGAGCGCGGATAAAGGCGGACGAACCGCTCAGGCCAGGTCGATGGCGTAGCGCTTCAGGTCCGTCAGCTCGACCACCTCAAGCGTATCCTCATGCGTCGCCGCAAGAATGACACGCGGGGCGTGTCCCGCTTCGAGCGCCTCGCGCCAGCGCGCGGCGCAGAGGCACCAGCGATCGCCGGGCTTGAGCCCAGGGAAGTCGAAATCGGGCTGCGGCGTGGAGAGATCGTTGCCCCGCGATTTGGAGAAGGCCAGGAACTCCGCCGTCACCTCGATGCACACCGTATGCTGCCCGACGTCCTCGGGCCCGGTGTGACAACAGCCGGTGCGGAAGAATCCGGTCAGCGGGCGGTCGGAACAGGTCTTCAGCGGCTCGCCATAGACGTTCCGCTGGGCAGACATCGGCTCCTGCCGTCGCTCCTGCATGGTCGGGGATACTGCCCGATAGAAGCGCTTGCGTGAAGCCTCAACGCAAGGGGTTGCGGTCGGGCAAAGGCATGCCCGCCGGGTCCGTGCCGCCGGTCAACGCGCTGAGTTGAGCGGCGGTGAGAATGGGAATCGGCGGGCCGGCGTCCTTGGTCTCGAGCGCCTGGAGCGCTGCAGCGGGCATGATCGTGCCATCCTCGCCCTGCGGTGGCGGCTCGAAACCGCCAGCCGTCAGCACCGTGCCGCACTCTTTAGGCAGCTGCGCCATGGTGAGCGGCGGCTTGCCCACCCAAGGCTTGGCGTTCGGGGGGGCCTTGGCCGTCTCGATCGCCGACTTTTTCAGCATTGCGTACCAATTGGTCAGCTCCTGACCACAGCCATTGTCGCCGGAGGGCGGCTTCTGGTTCTCGCAGCCTTCCGAGCCGGGCGGGCAAGTAAGCCGCACATGGAAATGGTAGTGATGGTTCCACCAGGGTCTTACCTTGCCCAGCCAGGAGGTATCCTTGCCGGCCTTGGGAGCCATCTGGCAGAGCGCCTTCTTGATGGCCGGGTGCACGAAGATGCGCGCGACTTGCGGGTAAGAGGCGGCGCGCCTGATCAGCTTCACCTGCGCCAGCGTGAAGATTTCGGGATCGACGCTGAACGGATCCTTCAGCATGGAGACCGCGGTCATGTCCTCGCGCTCTTCTGGAGTGAGAATGCGGTCGGGCATCGGGGTGAGCCAGAGATCGGCGTCGAGCCCGATCTGGTGGCTGGTATGACCGCTGAGCATCGGCCCGCCACGCGGCTGCGACATGTCGCCGATCAGCAGCCCGGGCCAACCGTCGAGCGCGCGCGCATCGCTCGCCAGCCGTTCGAGATAATCGAGCAGGCGCGGATTGCCCCAATTGCGGTTGCGTGAGAGCCGCATCACCTGCCAGTCGGGTCCGTTGATCGGCAGCGACACGCCGCCGGCGAGGCAGCCTTTGGCATAGCCGCCGATCGAGCGGGCGGCGAGGGGAGCCGGCACGGGCGCGCTGCCGAACAGCTCTCTTGCGGGCGGTCCCTTGGGCTTGGGGGGAGGCTTCTTCGCGGCCGTCTTGGGCTTCGCAGGCTTGTCGACCGGCTTGACCGCGCTCATCGGCCCCGGCTGTTGCGCAGCGACCGCGCCACAAAACAAAATCAGCGTGAGGCCCAAGATCAGCCTTCGCATCGGCGCTTGACCCGTTCCGCTAAACCCCTCTAGGCACTGACCCTACCACAAATGATGGCGGCAATTGGAACGAGCCCCGGCCGCCCGGCGCGGCTCAACTCACCTGTGGATTGCCGGCATCCAGCCAGACCGCGTTCAGCTTGCATTCACGCGCGGGGCGTTAGGTTCGAACAATGGACTTAATCGGGAGGCATCTCCTCCCGCCATCAACATGAGACCGCGAGCCGCCAACCGGGGGAGGCCCGCATCCCGAGGGAGGACCTATCGATGCGTCGCTCTATCCTGTTCGCCGGTTTGCTCGGCCTGGTGCTCGCGTTTCCTGCCATCGCGCAGGCCCAGATCGTCGCCAAGATCAACCTGTCCACGCAGCGCATGGAGGTTTACGTGGACGGGTCGCCGCGCTACCGCTGGCCGGTATCCACCGCGCGGGCCGGCTATCACACCCCGACCGGCACCTTCAAGCCGACTGCGCTTGTGCGCTATCACCGGTCGACGATCTACAGCGGCTCGCCGATGCCCTATTCGATCTTCTTCCTGCGCGGCTACGCCATCCACGGCTCTTACGAGACGAAATATCTCGGCCGACCCGCCTCGCATGGTTGCATCAGGCTACATCCCTCCAACGCGGCGGCGCTTTATTCGTTGGTGCAGAGTCATGGCGCCGGGAATACGGTCATCAAGATCAGCTATTGAGACAACGCGGGCATATCGCCCGTTACCGCTTGGCTGATCCTCTGTAGCATCGCGCTGGGAGACGAGCGGTCGAAGCCGCAAGCTTGAAGGAGGGGATATGACGCTTCTGAAATGGGCGCTGATCTGCCTGTTGATCTCGCTGGTCGCCGGCGCGTTTGGCTATACCGGCCTCGCCCGCGGCGCGGGTCAGCTTGCCAAGCTGCTGTTCGTCATCTTCCTCGTCGTCTTCGTCATCATTTTGATCTTGGCGATCTCCGCCGGCCAGCTCGTGTTCTAGCGCCCACAGCTTGACGGCGCGGGCTCGCCTCTGAAGCGGTCGCCCATCCAGCGGAGCGCGGCTTGCACGCTGTTTTTGGCGGCGAAGGTATGCGTCACGCCGGGCAGCTCGACGAAGTCGACATGCGCGCCTTGGCTGCACAAATGATCGCCGAATTGCTTGGTGATCTCGGGCCGGACCGTCGTATCGGCGGTGCCTTGGGCGATGAACACCGGCGCGCCGGCCGGCGCCTGACCCGGCGTATTGCGCAGCATGATTTCTTTCCACGGGTCGGTCTCGGATGGATCCGCCTTGAGAAACTTCAGGGTCTGCAAGGGCTGCTCGTCCTTGTTGATGGCCTCGAACTGGGCGAGCAATTCGATGCAGGCGCGCGCCGTCTTCTCGAAGGCGGGCACCGCATCGGGTTCGACGATGGTCGTCACCGGAAGGTTTTCGAGCCTCGACCAGGAGAGCACCGTCATCGCGGTCAGCTCCTTGCCTTCGGAGCTTGTTTTGTCGGCGTCGAACAATTCGACCAGGTAGGTGGCGGGCGCCGCCGCCGCGACGCCGACCAGCTGCAGGTCGGGCGCGTAGCTTGCGGCCAACTCGCCGGTGTAAAGCGAGGCGTGGCCGCCTTGGCTGTGCCCCCAGACGGCGAAGCGGTTGGATGCGCCGGCGTCGGGCAGATCGCGCGCCGCGCGCACCGAATCGAGCACCGCGCGCCCCTCGCTCGCGCCGATCAGATAAGGATGGATCATTCCTCCGACGCCCAGCCCAGGATAGTCGGTGGCGACCACCACATAGCCCTGGCGCAGCATGTCGGCCAAACCCCAGATCATGCCGGCGACGTCCGGCATCAGTGACGGTGCACAAGGCTCGACCACCCCGCTGGTCGGGTGCGCCCAGGCAATCACATTCCGGCCGCCCGCCGGCGCCGCCCCCGACGGAATGAAGATCGCACCCGAGACGGCGATCGGCTCGCCAGAGGGATTGGTCGAGCGGTACAGGATGCGAAAGGCATCGCCCCCGGCAGGACCTCCGCCCTCGAGCGGCCAGACCCTGATGATCGATCCCGGCTTGCCCGAGGCCTCGCCCGGCTTCACGTCGTAAAGCGCGGCCGCCTCCCGCCCGAGGCCGAGACTGAGGACAAAACCAAGGCAAAGGGTAAGCGCGACCTGGGCCGCGCGCGTGAGGCAAACATCCATTTTTGGCATGCAAATCCCCGTGCTGAGCGCTGCAGGACCGGATATAGCCTCATCCATTGACCGTTACGCAACAGCCGCTGGCATGGGCAGGCTCAGCTCACCATTTCATTTCGCGGTCATCCGGCGTTAAAATCGCCACTGAACGCTTTCGGCCCGTGGGTTCGCCCCCGCGGGCGCTTGGCCAAGCCGGGGGATTGAACAATGACGACAGCCGCAGCGACGCTTGACGCCTTGCTCAACCGCGTGGGCAAGATCGCGACGCCCTTCACCATCGAGTTGCCCGATGGCGAGAAACGCACGCTGGGCGAGGGCAAGCCGGAGTTCGAAGTCGGCTTGCGCAACGAGCGCGCCTTAAGGGCGCTGCGCTCGCTCGACGAGGGCAATATCGCCGAGGCCTACCTGCAAGGCGACATCGACCTCGAAGGCGACATGATGAAGCCCTTCGATCTTAGGGCCTCGCTCGACGACCGGCACCCGCTGGTCGCGGCTTGGCGCTTCATCGAGCCGTTGCTGTTCGGGCAGGTCTATACCAACAAGCGGGCCATCTCCTCCCACTACAACGCGGACCCGAACCTGTTCTTGAGCTTCCTCGACCCGATCTTTCCCGCCTATAGCCAGGGTGTGTACGAGAACGACGACGAGTCGCTGTCGACGGCACTCCAGCGGAAATTCGACTGGGCGCTCGCGCAATGCGGTATCGGCAAGGGCACGCGCGTGCTGGAGATTGGCCCCGGCTGGGGCGCCTTCGCCGGACATGCGCTGCAAGCCGGCGCGCGGTTCACCGGCATCACCAACTCGGAGGTTTCCCAGAGCTATCTCCGCGGCAAGCTCGCCAATTTCGGCGACAATTTCGATATCGAGCTGACCGATTTCTACGAATATCAGCCGAAGGAGAAGTTCGACGCCATCGTCATCATGGGGGTAATCGAGCACCTGCCCGATTACGAACGCGTGCTGAAAAAATTCTCGTCGCTGCTCAAACCCGGCGGCCGCGTCTTCCTCGATGGCAGCGCCTGGAGCAAGAAATATGAGCTGTCGACCTTCATGGTGCGCCATATCTACCCCGGCAATCACTCCTTCCTGGTGCTCGACGATTTCCTCAACAAGCTGTGGAAGACCGACTTTGAAGTGGATGTGATCCACAACGACCGCTGGAGCTATTACCTGACCTTCCGCCAATGGGCGCGGAACCTCGATGCCAGCCGCGACTACATCACGCGGACCTTCGGCGATTTCGAGTTCCGCAAGTTCCGGCTTTATCTCTGGGGCGCGACCTACGAGTTCCTCCACCGCAATCTCGATTGCTACCGGCTGATCCTCTCCAAGCCGAAACAGAGCACGGCCTAGCGGGAATGCCGCCGATTGCGGCGGTTGCGTTTCCAACTCCCTCACCAAAGCTCCGAACCGGACTTGACCCCCGCTCATCTTGCGGCGAAGGGTTGGAGCAACTAGGGAGGACCACTCATGTGCGAGCTTTGCCCACCATCGTCTGCCTCACTGTCCCGGCGAAATCTCATGGCCGGGGGCGCCGCCCTCCTCGCCGCGAGCGCTTTGCCCATTAAATCCGCCCGCGCCGCCGAGCCGCCACCGGGCGCGGCGAACGCGATTCCTCCCGCCAAGGCGCTGGAGATGTTGATGCAGGGCAATGCGCGCTACGCCGCGGGCGAGGTTGAGTGCCAGGACTACGCGGTCGGCCGAGCCGAGCGTGCGGGCTCGCAATTTCCGATCGCCGCGATCCTGAGTTGCTCCGACAGCCGGGTGGTGCCTGAGCTCGCCTTCGATCAAGGACCGGGCGAGATCTTCGTCGTCCGTGTGGCCGGCAATGTCGTCAATCCCGACGGGCTTGCAAGCTTCGAATATGCGGTCAAGTTTTTGGGCGCGCCGCTTCTCCTGGTCCTCGGCCATACCAATTGCGGCGCCGTCGATGCCGCGATCAAAGTGATGAAGGATGGCGCCGAGCTTCCCGGGCACTTGCCTGAGTTGGTCAAGTCCATCGAGCCCGCGGTGGTCGCCGCGCACGGCAAACATCCGAGCGACCTTCTCGCCGCCGCGATCGAGGAGAATGTGCGCATCAACGTCAAGCGGTTGATCGACGACACGCCTATCCTCGCCGATGCCCTTGCGGCGAAGAAGATCGCGATCTCGGGTGGCGTCTACGACATTGCCACCGGCAAGGTGGGTTTGCTCTGAGCTGACGCCGGGCTTGCACGATGGAAGACGCATTGGAGCGCTGGCGATCTGAGAAGACCGCCGCCTATCTGTCTAGCGCGGTTGCAGCTGCCGAACCCGACCCGGCCAAAGCCAAGCTGTTCGGCGAGATGGCCGCGGCCGCCGAGCAGCAGGCCGCCATATTGGCCAAGGAGCTCAAGCCGGTCCCCGTTTTCCAGCCGGCGTTGCGGTCGCGGTTGACCGCCTCGCTCATCGGCCTGTTTGGTCCGCGCGGGATGCGCCCCGTGCTGTCGGCATCGAAGGTGCGCGGCGTCTCGGTTTATAGCGGACAGTTACAGCCCGAGGGCCATCCCTGGCCGACTTCTGTTGAGGAGGTCGGCGGTCGCCACAAATCGCTTGGCGGCGGTACGCTGAGGGCCGGAGTATTTGGGGTCAATGACGGGCTCGTCTCCAACACCTGTCTGGTGATGGGTGTGGCCGGCGCGGCGGTGGAGCCCGGTATCATTCTCATCACCGGCGTTGCCGGACTGCTCGCCGGCGCCTTCTCGATGGCCGCCGGAGAGTTCATCTCCATGCTGTCGCAGAAGGAGATGTTCGAGCATCAGATCGCGCAAGAGAAGGACGAGCTCGAGCGCTATCCAGCCGAGGAGGCCGAGGAGCTGGCGCTGATCTACGCCGCCCGCGGCATCCCGCTGGAAGAGGCTCGCGCCATCACCACGAAACTGATCAAAAACCCCGAGCAGGCACTCGATACGCTTGCCCGGGAGGAGCTTGGCCTCAACCCCGACGATCTCGGCTCGCCCATCGGCGCGGCGGTTTCCTCGTTTCTGGCCTTCTGTATCGGCGCCTCGCTCCCGCTCATCCCGTTTCTGTTCGGGTTGAGTCATGGCGTGACCATCGCCGCCGCCCTATCGGGGGCCGCGCTGTTTGTGGTCGGCGCCGTGCTCAGCCTGTTCTCAGGCAAGAGCGCCTTGATCGGCGGCGCGCGTATGCTGTTGATCGGCAGCGCCGCTGCGGCCGCGACCTATTTCATCGGCTCGCTGTTCAACGTCGCGGGGGTCTGAGACGCGAGCGGTGGTCCTGACCTAGGTTCCTCGCGGAAACATTGCCGCAAATTGCGCCAAATGCGGCGACGCGGGCTTAAGCACCATGCCAACGCGTCCCGATGCTTAATGTCGCTTTCAGAGTTTGCCGCGACACTCCTCCCAACCTTCGGGAGGAGACCCATACCCATGATCCGCAAAGTCTCGATCGCCGCGCTCAGCGCCGCCCTCATCCTCGCCACCACCCCGAGCTTCGCCTGCACCGGCATCAGCCTCAAAGCCGGCGATGGCGCCGCCGTGCGCGGCCGCACGCTCGAATTCGGCTTCCCCATGCAGTCCAAGGTGATCGTCATCCCTGCCGGCAAGGAGCTGAGCGGGACGCTGCCAGATGGCGGCAAGGGGCTCATCTATAAGAGCCGCTATGGCTTCGTCGGCGCCAACGCGCTCGGGCTGCCCGCCATTCTCGATGGCGTCAACGATCAGGGCCTCTCGGTCGGCCTGTTCTATTTCCCGAACTACGCCAAATACACCGACGTCACTGCCGAGAATAAGAGCCGCGCGCTCGCGCCACAGGAATTCGGCACCTGGGTGCTGGCGAATTTTGCCACCGTCGATGAGGTGCGCGAGGCGGTGAAGGACATCGTGCTGGTGCCGACCCCGGTTCCCGGCCTCGGCAGCCCGCAAGGCGCGGTCGCCGGCGCGCATTTCTTCCTGCAAGACAAGAGCGGCAAGTCGCTCGTGGTCGAACCGGTCGACGGCACGCTGAAAGTGCATGACGCCCCGCTTGGCGTGATGACCAATGCGCCGACTTACGACTGGCACATGACCAATCTGTCGAACTACATCAACCTTTCGGCGAAGGATATCGACCAGGCCAAGGTCGGCGGCATAGATATTTCGGCTTTCGGCGCGGGTACCGGCCTGCTCGGCCTGCCCGGCGATTTCACCCCGCCATCGCGTTTCGTCCGCGCCGTGGTCTACAGCAAGGCGGCGGTTCCCAACCAGACCGCCGACCAGGCCGTGCTCGCTGCCTTCCACATTCTCAATCAGTTCGACATTCCCAAGGGCTCGGTGATCAATGGCGCGGTGGGCGAGCCCACCGCCGAGATCACCGAATGGACCAGCGTCGCCGACCTGAAGAATCTGCGCTGGTACTTCCGCACCCATAAGGATCAGTCGATCCGCGTGGTCGACCTGAGGCAGGCGCTGGCGGCCGCGCATGGCGACGTCGCGACCATCGAGATGGAGACCTCGACGCAGCCGGTCGCCAATGTATCGGCGGAAGTGAAGAAGCTCGACACGGCGTCGAACTAGGAAAATTCGGCAAGCAGGCCGCTTACGCCGGGCAGTAGCCAACGGTTCGGCGCGTGCGGCGCTCTGGAAGGCCCCGGGGAACCCCTCGGGGCCTTTCGCTTGATCGTCTCGGAACCTAAACTTCGCCTGCTTGTTATCGCGTGGCTCAGCCGATTGGCTGGGCATCGGGGCCGGCACCCCCTATCGGCGAATCGGGCGTCTTGCTATGCCGGAGAGCCCCTATCGGAGGACTACGATGCCGCCCCGCTCGCCCTTCCCCCTCCTCAGCACCCCTTCCGATTCCCGCACCGCCACGCTGCAAGGCCTCCTGATCGGCGTCATCGTCATCGCCGGGCTCTATTTGGCCCGCGAGGTGCTGCTGCCGCTCGCGCTCGCCATCCTGCTGAGCTTCGTGCTCACGCCGCCGGTGCTCTTGCTCCGGCGCATCAAGCTGCCGCGCGTGCTGGCGGTCGGTATGGTCGTGGCCGTCGCCTTTGCCTTCATCTTCGCGCTTGGCTGGATGATGTCGCGCGAGGCGGCCGATCTCGCCACCGAGCTGCCGAAATACAGCGCCACGCTGTCGGAGAAGATCAAATCGCTGCGCAGCAGCACCAGCGAATCGAAGGCGCTGAAAAAGGCCGGCGACGTGCTGACCGATTTGCAGCAGCAGCTTGACCAGCCGTCCGCGGCGCCTGCCGATCCGAGCGTCGGCACGCCGGCAATACAGCCGAGCGACAAGCCGATCCCGGTCGAGATCAAGGAGGCCGCGCCGTCGGGCTGGGGCCTGTATCAGACCATCGTCGGCACGCTGCTGCCGCCGCTCGCCACCGCCGGCATCGTGCTGCTGTTCGTCGTGTTCATCCTGTTGCAGCGCGAGGATTTGCGCGACCGGCTGATTCGCTTGTTCGGCGGCGCCGATTTGCAGCGCGCCACCTCGACCATGAGCGACGCGGCGACCAGGTTGAGCCGCTATTTCCTCAGCCAGGTGTTGATCAACACTATCTATGGCGCGCTGATCGCCGCGGCGCTGTGGGCGATCGGCCTGCCGAGCCCCATCGCCTGGGGCATTCTCGCCGGGCTGATGCGCTTCGTGCCCTATGTCGGCGTGTTCATCGCGGTCAGCGTGCCCTTGCTCATCGCCGCCGCCATCGATCCGGGCTGGACCACTTTTATCGAAGTGCTGGTGCTGTTCGTGGTGGGCGAGATGACCATGGGCCAAGTGGTCGAGCCTTTGGTGTTCGGACGCGGAACCGGCGTGACGCCGATCGCCGTGATCGCCTCGACGGTGTTCTGGACCTGGCTGTGGGGCCCGCTCGGCCTGCTGCTCGCCATGCCGATGACCGTCTGCCTCGCCGTGCTTGGGCGCCATGTCGAAGGGCTCGAGTTCCTCGACGTGCTGCTTGGCGACGAGCCCGCACTCACCCCGGCGCAGAGCTTCTATCAGCGCGCGCTGACCGGCGACGCCGCCGAAGCCACCTACCAGGCCGAGCTCGCCTTGAAGGATCAGAGCTTGCAGAGCTATCTCGACGCCGTCGCCATGACCGGCCTCAAGCTTGCCGAGCGCGACTTCGAACGCGGCGCCATCGACGGCGATCAGGAGGTGAAGATTGCCGACACGGTCAAGGGGATGCTCGACAATCTCGCCGATTTCGAGCCACGCCGCTGGTTCTCCAAGCTGCGCCCGGCGCCCGACAAGAACGGCAAGGACAAGGAGGCCGCTGGCGGGATGGCGACGCTCGCCGCTGCCGAGAGTGCAGAGGACGAGCACGGCCAGCTGCCCTTGGTCGAGCGCAGCGAGCTGGCCCCGGGCTGGGTGGTCGACGAGCCGATCCTGTCGATCGGCGGCCGCAACGCGCTCGATGCCGCCGCCGCCGACATGCTGGCGGGGGTGCTGCGCAAGCGTGGGCTCGGCGTCAGGGAGTACGGCCCCGAAACGGTCTCGGCCGCGCACATCACCTCGCTGACCGCGACCGAAGCCAAGCTCGTCTGCCTGTCTTATCTCGGCCTTGGCAACGGCCCGGCGCAGATCCGCTATCTGGTGCGGCGCCTGCGGCGCATCCTGCCACAAGGCACGCTGATCATGGTCTGCTTCTGGGCCGAGCAGGGCGATCAGCTCGCGGTCAAGTCGCTGTTGGAGAACACCGAGGCCGACGCCTACGCCACCTCGCTGCATGAAGCGGGCGAGCTGTGCGTTAAGGCGGCCAAGGGCGAGCTGAAGAGCAAACTAGACACGGAGACGGCTGAGCCCGCCGCCCATGCCGCAGCCGCGACGTCCACGCCACCGTCCTCGCCCGCACCGAGCGCCGAGCCCGACAAGCCCAAGCCGGCGGCTAAGCGTAAATCACAGAGCGCGGCTGCTTGAAGTCCGCCGTAGTGAGCAGCGTGGCGATGGCGCGCGCGATCTTCGCCCCGCCGGCGACCGAAGGCTCGATGTCGTTGGCGTAGTCGGCATCCTCATTGACGATCAGCCTGAAATCGATCACCGGCAGCGCGCGCGCGAACGCCTCGCGCAGAATCGTGTCGTTGAACACGGAGAGCCCCGTCGCCGCGATCGCGCGCGTGGTGGGGTCGGAGTAATGCGCCTCGTAGATGGTGCAGACGGCCGTCGGCAGTCTCCGCGCCAGCACGCCGTCTAGCATCGCGGCGTAGCTCTTGCTGAAGGCGAACTTGATCTTCGCGAGCTTGTCCAGCACCTCGGCGACCGAGTGCGCCTTTTCCTCGATCAGCCCCTTCTCTTGCAGCGCGTTGTTGCCGCCGACCGAGACGACAAGATGCGTCGCATCCTTCGGCATGGCGGCGAGTTGACCAGCGATGTCCAAGGTAGTCGAGCCGTCGCGCGCGGCAAGCGTCGCGCTCCAGCCCGACGGCAGCGCCGCGCCGAGTTGCGCGATCACGTCCGGCCCGTCGCCGACATAGGCCTTGTTGTCGAAGATCGAATCGCCGAGCAGCACGACATTCATGGCTTGGCTCGGCTCCGCGCGCGCAGGCAATGCGCTGGCGCTGGCCATGAGCGCCATCCCAGCGAGCATTGTACGGCGGGTGGTGGTTGGCGGCGGCGCATCGTTCATTCGCGTCCTCTTGTCATTGCCCGGCTTGACCCGGCAATCCAGTAGCCTACGACGCAGCCTGTTTCCAAGTAGAACGCGCTCGTTGGGCGTAGCCGAACAGCAGCACCACGACCGCGCCGAGCACCAGCGCCCCGGCCAAGAACAGCAGCGCCGCGGTGAACGAGCCGGTCGCCTGCTTGATCACGCCGATGATCGGCTGCCCGACCAGGCCGCCCGCATTGCCGAGCGAGTTGATCAGCGCGAGCCCCGCCGCGGCGCCCGTCCCGGTCAGGATCGAGGTCGGCAGCGACCAGAACGTGCCGATCGCGGCATAGGTCCCGGCCGTGGCGATGGTCAGCGCCACGATGATGAGCCAGAGCGGCAGCGCCGAGGCCGACCAGGCGAAGGCGACGCCGGCCACCAGCAGCGGCAGCGCCACATGCCAGATGCGCTCGCCGGTGCGGTCGGAATGCGCGCCCCAGGCCACCATGGCGATGGTGGCGAAGAAATAGGGAATCGCGGTGAGGAACCCGATCTGCAGCGGGGTGAGCCCGTAGGTCTGGATCACCTGCGGCATCCAGAAGCTCACGCCATAGAAGCCGATGACGATGCAGAAATAGAGCAAGCCGAGCGCGAGCACGCGCGGCCGCGTCAGCGCCTGGCCGAGCCCGGCATAACCCGCTTCGCGCGTCGCCTTGGCCTCCGCCGCGAGCAGGTCCGAGAGCGCATTGCGCTCTTCCCGGCTGAGCCAGCGCGCGTGCTCGGGCCGGTCGTCGAGAAATCGCAGCGCGATCACGCCGAGGATCACCGCCGGTAGCCCCTCGATGATGAACAGCCAGTGCCAGCCCTTCAGGCCGAGCAGCCCGTGCATCTCCAGCAGCGCGCCGGACACCGGGCCGCCGACCATGGTGGCAAGCGGCACCGCCGCCATGAACAGCGCGACGATGCGCGCGCGCTCCCGCGCCGGAAACCAGTAGGTGAGATAGAGGATGATGCCCGGGAAGAAGCCGGCCTCGGCGACGCCCAGCAGCAAGCGCATCGCATAGAAGCTCCGCTCGCCGCTGACGAAAGCCATGGCGATGGCGACGAGGCCCCAGCTGATCATGATGCGCGCGATCCAGATGCGCGCGCCGAATTTCTGCAGCGCCAGATTGCTCGGAATTTCGAACAGGATGTAGCCGGCGAAGAAGATGCCGGCCCCGAGGCCGAACACCGAAGGTGAGAAGCCGAGATCGTCGTTCATGGCCAGAGCGGCGAAACCGACATTCACCCGGTCGAGGAAATTGACGGCGTAGCAGAGGCAGAGAAACGGCAGTAGACGCCGCCCGGCCTTGGCGATGGCCCTTCTTGCCGGCTCCCCCATGTGTCGTTCTGCCCCCTGATGCAACTGCTGGCTGTTGTCTTTGTAATTTGACATATTCGAGGTGACGGGGAAAAAGTCTCGCCCCGCTGCTAGCCGCGAAAAAGGGATCGTGACGGGGCGTCGAGTAACCAAAAAGGGGGCGATTATGGAGCGTAGAGCGTTCTTGCTTGGCGGCGCCGTCGCCGCTGCCGGATTGGTCGCCGACCCCGCTTTTGCACAATCGCCTCCCGCCGCCGGGCAGCCCCTAGCGCCAAGCGACATAGAGGCCGCCGTCGCGCGGCTCCGCAAGCAATTCCTCGCCGAGTTCGATCCGGCTTACGTCGAGAACGTCATCGTTCCGCATTTCCTGGTGAGCACCTATGACGGGGAGCGGCTGTGGCTCCCCATGATCAATGTCGAGTTCACCAAAGAGAACGCGCTGCCCTACGATCTCTGGGGCCTGTTGAGCGAAACCTGGAAGCCCGCTCCAGAGGATGGCGTCACGGTCTTCCTGCAGGGCCTGGAGAAGCGGGGCCCGCATAACCGCCGCAAGCGCATCTACATGACCGCGGTCACGCCGGACCTCTACCGGCCGATGTACGGCGACAAGGTTGTAGCCTTTTTCGATAAGCTGCTCGGCGACGCCAACGAGGGCAAGCCATTGATGCGGCCTTATCTAGAGAACTATTTCGATCTCTATTGGGATTTGCATCTCGGGGTCAAACCCGACGCGATCCCGCAACGGGTCCACGACCTCGCCCAGGCGTTCAACACCGTCTTGGCCTATCGTGATCCGACGCAGAAGATCGTCTACGAAAACTACATGACGGTTCGGGCCAACCTCGCCTTCCTCAAGGCGTGGATTGACGACCGGCTTGCCGACATCGAGAGCGGCAAGACGCCCAATCCGGAAAAGACCTTCGCCTGGTACTGGCTTAAGAACGCCGGCAACGGCGAATATTTCGCCCACAAGGACGTGGTGTTCGAGGTGTTCCACAATTTCGTGGCGCTCAGCCAGTGGGGCAATTCGCTCTACAACATCATGCTCAGACTTGCGACCGACACCGGCGATCCCGACACTCGCGCCTGGTTCCAGAAGACCATGGCGGGAAATCCCGACGACGCGGCCGGCGAGGCCTTCACGCCGCTCGAGCGCTTCGTCATGGAGCTGTTCCGCACCATCTCGCCGAACGGCGGAAGCATCTCGGCGATGACGGAGGTGCGCACCCCGCCCTACCAGCGGCACGGCTACGTGATCAGCCCGCACACCTCGACGAGCATGGACCCGGTGCATTGGAAAGACCCGGAGAAGTTCAATCCGGACCGCTACAAGACCGCGCCAACCAGCCACGACATCAACGAGGATAAGTGCGAGCAGATCGGCTTTGCCAAATGTCCGTTCAGTAACGAGCCGTTCGATGTGGCGGACGGGCGCAAGGCGGCGATCAGCAATAGCGGCTTCGGCACCGTTTACGGCGTCGTCGACGGCAAGCCGTTGCCGGTGTGCGACTATGCGGGCTTCGCTCCGTTCGGCTTCGGCTATCGCCGCTGCCCCGGCGAGCAGCTCACCATCCAGGTGTTCGAGGATTTCCTGCGCGAAGTGTGGAAGAGCGGGATCCAATTCCACAAGCTCGACATCGCCAGCCCCGAACCGCTGCCGATTGGACCGACCACGGTCATCGGCGACAATGTCGGCTTCAGCCGCCAGACCTAGTCATCCTACAAATTATTTTTTTATTCTAGCCAACCAAATCCGAAGGGGATGGAACGCCAATGACCAACTACCGCGTGACGCTGCTCGTCGTTCTTGCTGTGAGTGTTTTCGCCGCCGGATCGGCGATGGCCGGCAAGCGGCAATGCGCCGAGGATTACCGCAGGTTTTGCAGTCAGTGGGGACTTGAAACCAGAGGTCTGGAAAACTGCATGCGCCGGCATGGCGACTATCTGAGCAAGCGGTGCGTCAAGGGTCTGATTTAAGCCGGTGCGGTCTCCCAAGCCGAGGTGAATTGCCGGAGGGCGGCGGCAGGCCGCTAGTCGGACCTAAGCGCGAAACGAGATGCGGTCCACAGCCGCGAGAGCATCGGCCTTCATTTGAAGAGGACAGCGATATGAGAAAGCTATTTATTGCGTTGATCACGGTTGGCGCATTTTCTGCCGCATCGCAGGGAGTGTGGGCAGAGAGCGGTCTTGAAGACTGCCATGTGGTCAGAGCGACCGCGGATGCTCGCAACCAACAGATTTCAATCGATCGCGCGGAACGGCGTCTTCATCACTACATTGCGCATGAGTTGAGAAGCCTTGGCGGAAAGTCGGTCGGCCCGACCCATACCCACTGCATCCGAAATGCGTGCGAAGCCTCAGCCATCGTTTGCCGTCACTAGCGATGAACCCCGGCGCTGGCATGGGGCACCTAATGCGTCGCGGTTTTTTTGCAGGGTTGGTCGCAGTAGTGGCCGCGACCGCCTTGGACTTACCGAGTAGCGCGGCTCCCCGGACATCGGCATGGGACGTCGAAATCGTCCGAAAGGGCGACCACTGGCGTCATTATTATCGTCGGCATGGAGACGACTGGCGGCGTTATTATCGGCCACCAAGCCCACCATTGCCTGTTCGGCCACTCAGTTGCGGAGAGTTTCGCTTCTGGGACGGCGAGCGCTGCGTTGATGTACGGTTCAGATAGAACGAGGAGCAAGCCAATGAAGCAAATCGATCGCCGCAGCGTGCTCACGGGACTGTTGTGCGGCGTTGCCGTCGCCAGCCTCGGGGTGTCGGTCCTGCCGAAAGTGGCGAGGTCCACGCCTTTGGCAACGGCCGCCAAGGAGGGTCTCGTGAAGCCTGACCCCCTGGTCGAGCAAGCCCGGGTCAGAGTTTATGTAGGGCCGCGCCGTCACCACCACCGCCGCTGGCGCTGTCGCTGGCACCGGGGGCGCCGGATCTGTGGCTGGTACTGGTAGCCGGCATCGGTCGGGCATACAGGCGAGCCTTTGCAGGCGCGGGGGAGTCTTGCCGCCGTTATGGGAGTATCCTGGCCAGCGTTAGCAAACTGATTCGATTTGCTCTCTGGAGGAGGCTCAAATGGCGATGACAATGGCACAGGCTTCGGCCGCCATGCGCGAGGCCATGCGCGACACGATCAAGCGTTATTCGACGTGGTATCTGCTCGAGGGCGTGTTTCTGATGATCGCCGGTCTGGTGGCGCTGATCTATCCCTATGTCGCGTCCGTCACCCTGATCTTTCTGCTCGGTTGGATCCTCATCATCAGCGGCGTGCTGCAAGGCATCGGCCTGATCGGCGCCAAGGACGTGCCGCATTTCTGGCTCCAGCTGGTTTCGGCGGTGCTTGCCATCCTCATCGGCATCTTGTTGCTGCGCAATCCGAACGCCGGCTTGCTGATCATGACCGTCCTGCTGATCGTCTATTTCTTCGTCGAGGGCATCTCGAAGGTGATCTTCGCGATGAACATCAGGCCGTTCACCGGGTGGCTGTGGGTCCTGCTCAGCGGCATCATCGGCATTCTGCTTGGCGCCTATCTTTGGTCCAGCATGCCGGTGGCGTCGGAATGGGTGCTGGGCGTGCTGCTCGGCATTCAGCTGATCGTCGAGGGGGCGGCGCTCGCCTTTCTCGCTTGGATGGTGCGCTCGAGCTAGGCGAGACCGAAACTTACAGCCTCACCCTTCGAGACGGCTTTGCCGCTCCCTCGGGGTGAGGCTTCGATCGAGCGGTCGGCTCGTCGCCTATTGGCCAGGCGTCGCCTCGACATAGCGCGAGTAGATCCAGCCGACTTCCGCCGTGTCGGGATCGGTGACTTGCACCCAATTGCCCTTGTGGCCGGTGGCGCGGAACTTGCTGCCCTTCTCGGCGACCTTGATGGTCTCCGCGTTGGACGAGGGCGCCACCCGCACATTGGCGTAGCCCACTAGCGCCACCCACGCGTCCTTGCCGGTGGGAGGCATCGGCAAGGAGGTTGAGGGAACTGGCACGAGCTCGATTCCCGACACCGCGCCGTCTGCCTCACCCTCATCGTCCGGCTCAGCCTCGGTGAGCTCGATGGGTTGTGAGGCCTCGGTGGCGGCGGCCGGAGGTTGCGGCGCGGGCGCTGGTATTGACTCTGGCGCCACGTGATCGGCCCAGGCGCGCTTCAGCGCGGCGAGCTTCGCCTCGGCCCCTTCGATCCCGAGCTGCTTGGCGCGCTCGTACCAGTTGTGCGCTTCGTTGGGATCGGCCTTGATGCCATGCGCGCCGATCTTGTCGATCGATTCCTGGTCGTAGGTCGCCGCGAGCATCAGCGCCGCCTCGCCGCTGCCGGCTTCCGCCGCGCGCCGGAAATAGGCCCGGGCGCCGGCGAAATAGCCGACATCGATCATCTTCTGGCCATGCGCGATCAGATCCTCGACGCGGTTGCTCTCGTCGGCGCGGAGGATCAGCGTCGATCTGGGGTCAGGCGCGACGTCGAGCCGGGTCGAGGCGGATGCGAGGATCGTCCCGTCCGCGGCCATCAGCTCGACGCGGAGGTCGGATGAGCCGATTTTTGTCTTCGACAGTTTGAGCTTGAGATCGCCGATCTCGTCGGGGGTCAAGTTCCACTCCGAGTTGCCATAGGGCCGGCCTTGCGAGAAGGTGGCCCCTTGCGGCATCGCGCGGACAGCGATGACGCTGCGAGCCGGCAGCGCGTCGGCGGAATTGATGGTGATGTCGAAGTCGAGTTCCTCGCCGGTCTTGGCCATGAGCCGGCCCGGGGCGGTTAGAGCGATATCGGCCTTGGGCTCGTCGAGCGGGGGCTCGATATTGAGCGCCGGCACGGTGGCGACCGAAGCCTGCTGGCTGCCGACGAATTGCTCGTGATCGAAAATGATCGGCGTCCGGTCGGACCCCGGCATTCTGATCGCGCCTTGCCACATCAGCGCGAGGATGATCGCGGTCGGCACCAGCGAGACGAACATCGAGGTGAGCAGGAGAGCGCGGTTGGTCGAACCCGCGCGGGCGCGTTCTGGAACGATGCCAGGCATGACCGGGGGATCGGCCGGCGGTCGTCCCGGGCCGTCGGCCCCCCCGCCGTTCTTTTGCGCCTCGGGCGCGAAACGCTCGGCCATGGTGGTTGGGGTCGGCTCTGCTGGCGGCGGCGCCGCGGCCGCCAGCCGCTCGGTCAGGCTGCCGTGCCTGACGATGATGTCGGACTGACTGAGCATGTAACCCTCCTACGCATCACAATAAACGGGAGTTGGTGGACGGATGCGATCCGTCAGTTCTGGCTCTGGTTTTGGCTCTGGTGCCCCTTGTTCCATTCGATGAAGGCGCGGAACAGATCGGCGCGTTCCGCATCCGAGATCGGCGTTTCGCGCGGGCCGCTCGCCTGGGCGAGGAACGCATCGAAATGGTCGCGCTCGGCAGTATTGGTCGAGGCCTTGGCGGCGCGGTCGATCCAACTTTGCGCCAGCGGCGAGCGATGCCAGCCTTCGAGCGTCGCGGCGAAATTCACCTCGCGCCATTTCGGATGGCGTGGCGCCTTGAGGAACGCATCGAAGTTCGAGAAGAAGCGGTTGACGAACTTGGCGATCTTCTCGTAGCGGACGGAATTGGTCGGCCAGTTGAACGAGACCAGCACGGCGCAGACCGAGACCGTGTCGACGCGTCCGCCGGTCGGCACCAGCTCGGGATAATCCTCATGGGTGAGCGTCGCCGGGTAATAGCTGTCCTCGAACTCCTTGGCGTAAGGCACGGCCAGCAGTTTGAGACCCCGCGTATCCTTGATGTTGGCGAGCGCCGGGGCGGGCTTGCCCGTGACCACGATCGACGCGGCGATTTCGCCCGATTTCAGTTTCTGGATGGCGTCGGCGTCGCCGAGATGCATCTCTCGCGCTTCGATGCCGAGCGCTTCGAACACGAGGCGGCCGGTGATCTCGGTGCCGCTTCCCTCCGCGCCGAAATTTACCGCCTTGCCTTGCAATTCGTGAATGTCGTTCACGTCGGACCGCACCAGGATGTGCATTTCCTCGTTGAACAGCTTGGCGATGTAAGCGACCTGATCGATGAAATTGGCGCCGAGTTCGCCGGTCTTGGCATAGTGCTTGAGGATGTTGGCCTGGGTGATGCCCATGTCGACGCCGCGCAGGAACAGCACGTCCTTGATGTTCTGCTCCGGGCCCTTGCCCACCATAGGCAGGACGCGCAGCGCCGAGCCGTCATCCAACACGTCGGCGATGTCTTGCACGATGGCGAGATCGGTACCGCTGGCGCTACCGGCCATGATCGTCACCACGTTCTCGTTGATGCGCGCGCGGAAAGCCTCGCGCGTCTGGGGGGTAACGGTGGTGCTGTCAGGCTTGGCGGCATCCTTGGCGCGAGGCGCCGCGACGGCGGCGCACGCGATCAGGCAGAGTCCCACTGCGAGGGCAATACGCATGACCAGTTCCCTCATTTTGAGCGCGCTTCCCTCGTCAACGCGAGCGGGCCCCGCGCGAGCGCGCGCATGCGGGGCGGCTCAGGTCGCAGCCATTGTGAGTGGTGCTTGCCGGGAGTGCGGGCGGCTGATTGAAGCCTAGCGCGACAGTTCCCCCGGTCGTGCTGCTATCCCTGTTCGTAGATGGAACGTGATAATTTGACTACAGTCAAGTAGTCATGAGCAATGGCACAACAATAACACCTTCCTGCCGCAAGTCTGACCCAAAGTAATTGGATTCAGACAAGAATAAGGCTGCTACATATCTATGCAGCAGCCGACGAAAGCTTAATCGATACAGTCTACAAGCTGTACCGATTGATGTAGATGATACGCAGCCAACCCCGCACGTCCCTGACAGAGCGCGCGTCGTGATCTCAACGTCATCGGCCCGCCAAGGTTCCAGACATGCACGACAAATGGAGCCGCGGCCCCGCGCGGCGACCGAGCGCGCCTATCTCGACAGGCTCAGCCTGCCCGATCCCTTGCGGGTAGTGACGGTGACGGAGAGTTGATTGCCAGTTTGCACGATGACGACGCTGCCGCGCTGGCCATTGGTCTCCACCCAGCCCGAGTAGCGGCTTCCGCCCGAAGCGTTCACCCGTCCCGACACCTCGTAGCGGCCGGTCTCGGTGGCGCAGTGCGATGAAACCGCGTAGGAGGCGCCCCCAACCTTCGTGAATCTCGCGGTGCATTTGACGGCATCGGTATTGCCGCGATGGCTGACGGTACCGGCGCCCCGCCATGCCCCCGCGATTGAGGCGGGCGCCGCCAGCGCGGGGGTAAGCGCGGCGCTCGCGGCGATAAGCAACACAATAAGAATATTCCGCATGGGAGGCCTCCCTTGGTCGAAAGCGGGGCTGAAGCTTGAGAACGCGCGCGGGCGATTCCAGGTCCACACTCACGCGCTTCGCCGCACGCTGCTGGTCAGCCCATACTCCGGGCCGTTTGCGACGCCGGCAAGGCGCTCGCTAATCGGCGTCCATTTTCAGCGCGGCGATGAACGCCTCTTGCGGGATGTCGACCCGGCCGAAGCTGCGCATCTTCTTCTTTCCCGCCTTTTGCTTGTCGAGCAGCTTGCGCTTGCGGGTGATGTCGCCGCCGTAGCACTTGGCGGTCACGTCCTTGCGCATGGCGCTGATCGTCTCGCGCGCGATCACCTTGCCGCCGATCGCCGCTTGGATCGGGATCTTGAATAGATGCCGCGGGATCAGGTCCTTCAGCTTCTCGACCATGGCCCGGCCTCGCGTCTCGGCACGGCCGCGAAACACGATCACCGACAGCGCATCCACCGGCTCGTCGTTGACCAGCAGCGCCATCTTCACCAGGTCGCCTTCCTCATAGCCGATGATGTGGTAGTCGAACGAAGCATAGCCGCGCGAGATCGACTTGAGGCGGTCGTAGAAATCGAACACTACCTCGTTGAGCGGCAGTTCGTAGACCAGCATGGCGCGCGAGCCGGCATAGGTCAGGTTCTTTTGCCGCCCGCGCCGGTCCTCGCAGAGCTTCAAAACCGAGCCTAGGTGTTCGTCGGGCACGAGAATGGTCGCCTCGATCCACGGCTCCTCGATCTTGGCGATCTTCTGCGTCTCGGGCATGTCGGCGGGATTGTGCAATTCCTTCATGCTGCCGTCGGTCAGATACACGCGATAGATGACGCTGGGCGCCGTGGCGATCAGGTCGATGTTGAACTCACGCTCGAGCCGCTCGCGGATGATTTCGAGATGCAGCAGGCCGAGGAAGCCGCAGCGGAAGCCGAAGCCGAGGGCGGCTGAGGTCTCCATCTCATAGGTGAAGCTCGCATCGTTGAGCCGGAGCTTGCCGACCGCTTCACGCAAATTTTCGAATTCGGATGCATCGACCGGGAACAGCCCGCAGAACACCACCGGCTGCGACGGCTTGAAGCCGGCGAGAGGGGCCGCAGCCGGGCGCTTCTCCTCGGTGACGGTGTCGCCGACGCGGGTATCGGCCACCTGCCGGATCGAGGCGGTGAAGAAGCCGATCTCGCCGGGGCCCAGCCTGTCGCGCATTTCCTGCTTGGGCCGGAAGATGCCGACGCGGTCGATCTGATACGACCCGCCGGTCAGCATCAGCCGGATGCGCTGACCTTTGTGCAGCACGCCGTCGATAACGCGCACCAGCACCACCACGCCGAGATAGGCGTCGTACCAGCTATCGACCAACAGTGCCTTCAGCGGCGCCTTGGCGTCGCCCTTGGGAGCGGGGAGGCGATGCACGATCGCTTCCAGCACCTCCTCCACGCCTTTGCCGGTCTTGGCGGAGATTTCCAGCGCATCATGCGCGTCGAGGCCGATCACGTCCTCGATCTGCTGACGCACCCGGTCGGGCTCCGCCGCCGGCAGATCGATTTTGTTGAGGACCGGCACCACCTCGTGATTGTTGTCGAGCGCCTGATAGACATTGGCCAGCGTCTGCGCCTCGACGCCTTGGGTGGCGTCGACCACGAGCAGCGACCCTTCGCAGGCCGCGAGCGAACGGTTGACCTCATAGGCGAAATCCACATGGCCCGGCGTATCGATCAGGTTCAGCTCATACAACTGACCGTCCTTGGCACGATAGTCGAGGCGCACGGTCTGCGCCTTGATGGTGATGCCGCGCTCGCGCTCGATGTCCATGGAATCGAGCACCTGCTCCTTCATCTCCCGCGCGGTAAGCCCGCCGCAGAGCTGGATCAGCCGGTCTGCCAGCGTCGACTTGCCGTGATCGATATGGGCGATGATGGAGAAGTTGCGGATGTGTGAGAGAGGCTGCGTCTCGGATTGACTCATGCGCGGCTTGGTACGGGAGCAAGCCCCGAAGGGTCAAGCAAGCGTTCAGCAAATGGGGCGAAAAGGTGAGACGAAGCGCCCTATTGTGGTAGCCCTCGCATTCTAGATTATCGGTTTGCCGAATTGCAGAAACTCAACGGAGATGCTCTAATGCTGAAGAAAGTTCTGTTTGCTGCCGTCGCGACCGCGCTTGTGACTGCCGCCGCGCTTCCGCTCCAACTGGCGCCCGCGTCGGCTGAAGCCACGACCTGCAAAGCCGCCGCGAAGGCGAAATTCCCGAGTGATCTGAAGGCCCGGCATGACTTCAAGAAGTCCTGCAAGGCCACTTGGAAGGCCACGCAGAAGGCCTAGAGGTCAAGGTTCGACCCTTACCGGACATGGAGAAGGGGGCCGCGACCGGCCCCTTTCTTATGCCGGATCCCTGGGCAACTGGCAGCCTGGCTCGCTTTGAGGCGGTGCTGGTGACTTAATCAACTGAAAAGCAACAACGTTTCAATTTCGCCCAGGTCGGGAAGAAGAATGGTTGACTAAGGCGGCTGTTCTGGCGCCTTATTCCGCCGCGTAACGTTGCGTTGCAACTAACGGGAGTAAGCTTATGCTTAAGAAAGTGTTTTTGGCTGCGGCCGCAGCCATCATTATGGCCGGTGCGACTGTGACTATGGCCCCCGCTCCGGCTCAAGCCTTCAAGAGCGGTTGCCACAAGGCCGCGAAGGCGAAATACCCCGACGACCGTAAGGCGCGGAAGGCCTTCAAGAAGGCCTGCAAGGCGGATTACAAGGCGATGAAGAAGAAGTAAGAGTTGGCCAGCCGACTTTACAATTCTGCACGTTCCGGGACCCGCGCTTGCGCGGGTCCCTTCATTTTTGCCGGGTCAGATCCCGGCGTACCACTCATAGCCGAGGTCTTCCCAGAAGCCGCCGCGACCACCGCGAATGCCGGCGATGGCGTCCACCGCTTCGATCCGCATCACATATTTCGCCATCTTGTAACCGAGCTGCCGCTCGACGCGCAGCCGCAAGGGCGCCCCGTGGGCGACTGGGAGGGCCTGCCCGTTCATCTGGTAGGCGAGGATGGTTTGCGGGTGGAACGCATCGGCGAGCCCGACCGACTCGTAATATTTGCCATCCTCGGTTCCGGTCTCGCCGAGATCGTCGGCGCAATAGAACACGATGTAACGCGCGTCCGGCTTGAGCTTCGCCTTTTCGAGCAGAGCGGCGAGCGGCACGCCCGTCCATTTGCCGATGCAGCTCCAGCCCTCGACGCAATCGTGCCGCGTGATCTGCGTGCGCGACGGCATGGCGCGGAGATCGGCCAGCGATAATTCGAGAGGCTGCTCGACCAAGCCGCCGACCTTGAGCTTCCAATCGGCGAATCCATTCGCCACTTGCGCCTTGTAGTCTTCGTCTTCGATCTCGGTCGTGCCGTTAGCCTTGAAGTCGCGCGAGATCTCCGCCTCGCTATATTCGCGGGCCAGCGCCTGCGGCGAGAGGATCGCACGCTGGGTGACGCGGGTCAGCGTCTCGGCCGAGTTGAGCACGCGCCTGACCCAGGGTTGGTCCGAAAGACCGTCGCAGCCGCCGAGCAGCATGGTGCCGGCCGCCGCCAGTCCGCGCGCCAAGAAGCCGCGCCGATCGAGGTCCCGCTGACCGCTCATGGCTTTTCCTCGGCGGGCTCCACCACATAACGACCGGTGATCATGGAGCGCAGATTGTTCCAGACGCCGGAGATCAACACCATGACGAGATGCACTACGAAAAAGATCACGATCAAGCTCGCCGAAAGGAAATGGATGGAGCGCGCCGTCTGCCGGCCGCCGAATACATCGAGCAGGATTGGGAAAGCGGCATCCATGCCGGGCGACATCGCAAGCCCGGTCAGCAGCATCAGCGGCAGAAGGACCAGGGCGACGAGGAGGTAGCTCAGCTTTTGCAGGACATTGTAGCGCTTGGCCTCCTCGCCTTTGGGGAATCTGAGCCGCGCATGCTCGGCGATCGACGTGCCGATATGCTTGAGCTCCTTGGCGGTGGGCGCGAGGTCGCGGCGCAGATGCCCGCTACCGAGGCTCCACAGCAGGTAGGCCAGACCATTGAAGAGAAACAGCCAGGCGAAGAAGAAATGCCAGCGCCGCCCCAGCGACAGGTCGCGATGGCCGGGCAGCGTTGCCCACCAGGGGAAGCCGCGGTCGTCGTAGCCGCTCGCCGCGTCGCCCGACAGACCGAACAGGCCGGTGGTATCGATCTGCCAGCCGAACAGCGAGGTGACGCCGTAGATCTTGTCGTCATGCATCATCGGCTGCATGGCAAGGATCGGATCGTCGAAGTTCGATTTGGAACCGAGATAGAGCGCGGGGTGGGCGTTGAAGATCTGCAAGCCGCTCATTAGGAGCACGAGCAACACGAGCGCGTTGACCCAATGCGTGACCCGCACCGTGCCCGAATGCCGATAGATGAGCTCGCGCGTTTCCATATGCCGCTAGCTACGGTGAAGGGGTGCGTTCGGACGCATGCGTGTCACGAATGCGGCTTGCCCCAGATCTCGGCGAGCTGCTGCGCCCGGCCGCAGCCCCATTTGTAGTATTTGTAACTCACCGGGTTCTGGTTGTGATAATCCTGGTGATAGTCCTCGGCCGCGGTGAAGGTGGTGACCGGCTTGATCACGGTCGCGACGTCCCGCTTGAAGCGCGCGGCAATCTCCGCCTTGGTGGTTTCCGCCAGCGTCTTCTCCGCGTCATTGGCGACGAAGATGGCGCTGTGATAGGCGGGGCCCTTGTCGCAGAATTGGCCGTCGGGGTCGAACGGATCGATGTTCTGCCAATAATGATCGAGCAGCTTGGCGTAGGTGACCTTCGCCGGGTCGTAGGTCACCTTGACCGCCTCGACGTAGCCTTCATGGTCGCCGTAGTTCGGGTTCGGCTTGGTGCCGCCGGCATAGCCGGAGATCGTCTCGGTGACGCCGTCGACCTCGTCGAAGGCCGCCTCCATGCACCAGAAGCAGCCGCCGGCGAAGATCGCTGTGTCCGACGCCGCGGCGCGGCTGGAATCGGGGGAAGAGGCGGCGGCGAGCGCGGCAAGCAAAAGGGCGGCCGCGGCCGCCAGCATCCATCGCGCGATCATGGAGATCTCCAGGTTGAGGCTTGCGCGAAGCATAAGAACGCCCGGGAAACCCCGATAGTGGCTCTCGCGCGACCGTGAAATGAATTGATGACTTGCGCGGTGCCGATAAGCGCTTGGGACGGCACGAGGGTTTGGGCTATTCAGGGGCCATGCAGCAGCCACTCTCTTCACCTTTGAGCGCGATCAAGCCGGCCTACGACGTCGTGGTGATCGGCTCCGGCTATGGCGGCGGCGTCGCGGCCTCCAGGCTCGCGCGCGCGGGCCAGAGGGTGTGCGTCATCGAGAGGGGCAAGGAGTTTCCCACCGGCTCCTTCCCCAGCCGCCTGCCCGAGCTCAGGCGCGAGTTGCAATTGAACGGCGGCAAGATGCGCTCGGGCTCGCGCACCGGCCTATTCGACTTCAGGCTCGGCGCCGACATCCATGTGCTGGTCGGCTGCGGGCTAGGCGGCGGCTCTCTGATCAATGCCGGAGTCGCGCTGAAACCAGATGCTCGCGTCTTCGCCAATTCCATTTGGCCAGAGGAACTCTCGGCCGATGGGCTGCTGGAGCTCGGTTACAAGCGGGCGGCAGCGATGTTGCGCCCGTCGCGTTATGCCCGCGCCCCCGAGCTCACCAAATATCGCGCGCTCGAAGCGGCGAGCGCCGCGTTCGGCGTGCCGCCGGTCGCCGCCCCGGTGGTGGTGAGCTTCGAGGACATCGTCAATCCCGCGGGCGTGGCGCAACCCGCCTGCACGTTGTGCGGCGATTGTTGCTCGGGCTGCAATGTCGGCGCCAAGAACACCGTGGCGATGACCTATCTGCCCGACGCCAAGGCGCATGGCGCGGAGATCTTCACCGAACTCAGCGTGAGCCACCTCGCCAAGGGCGAGGGGGACTGGCAGGTCTATTTCGCCCCGTCGGATGCGAAGGATGCGACGGCTGGCGTGGTCGCGGCGAAGACCGTCGTGCTCGCCGCCGGCACGCTCGGCTCGACCGAGATCCTGCTCAGATCGCGCGAGCGCGGGCTTGGCCTGTCCGACCGTCTCGGCGACGGCTTCTCCGCCAATGGCGACATCATCGCCTTTGCGCTGGGCGGCAAGCAGCGGGTGAACGGCATCGGCGTGGGCGTGCCGCCGAAATTCGACGGCGACGTCGTCGGCGCCACCGTGGCCGGCCAGATCGAGCTACCCGACGCAGCCGATCTCGACCGCTCCATGATCGTGCAGGAAGGCGTGCTGCCGTCCGCGCTCGCGCCTTTATTGCCCGTGTTTTTCGTCGCCGGCGGACGGATCCTCGGCGCGGCGCAAAGCCTCATCAAGGGCGTGTATCAGGGCCCGCTATCGCACCTGCATACCTTCTTCGTCGTCTCTCATGACGACGCCAACGGTCGCATCAGCCTCGACCATGGCAGCGCGAAGGTGCATTGGCCAGGCGCCGGCGACGAGCCGGTCTACGCTCGGGTCGACGCGGCCCTCACCAAGGCTGCGGCAGCCGTTGGCGCCCGCTATATCAAGAGCCCCCTGGCGGCCACCAATATGGGCACCAAGCCGGCCACTGCGCACCCGCTGGGCGGCTGCGGTATGGGGCAGACCGCCGCCGACGGCGTGGTCAACCACAAATGCCAGGTTTTCGACGGCCGAGGCCAAGAAACCACGCATTCCGGGCTTTATGTCTGCGACGGCTCGGTGATCCCGCGCTCGATCGGCGTCAATCCGCTGCTCACCATCACCGCGCTGGCCGAGCGGGCCATGGTGCATCTTGCCCGCGACCACAATCTGGGCTTCGATGCTAATCCGCGCGTCCGTCAGGAGGCGGACCGGGCCTTGACGTGAGGGTCTTGCGACCATGGCACGAGGCTGGCTCAGGGGTGTTGGCATTGTAGCGGCGTGCGTCGGGGTTATTCCGGTTGCCGGCGGCTTGCTCCATGCCGCCACGCGGGCCGCGCCCTGCGACCGCACCGAACTGACGGCCTCGATCGGCGGCGTGCAGCCGTCCGCGCCGCATGCCTCCACGCTCGACCGTCTCACCATCGTGCTCGCCGGGGATACCGGCTTCAACCCGACCGATGCCAAGGTCGAGGCTGGCGGCGTGCGCAAAGGCAAGAAGCTCGTGAGCTTCTCCGATACGCTTGCCGGTATTTCCAGCGAGGTCGACGGCGACCTTGCCTTCATCAATCTCGAAACCGTGGTCACCGATCGCAACGACCTCGCACCGGAAGGCAAGGGCAAGGGCGCGTTTCATTTTCGCAGCCATCCCGCCGCACTGAAGGCGCTGATCGACGCCGGCTTCAATCTGTTCTCGCTCGCCAACAATCATTCCTACGATTACGGCCCGCAAGGCATCGAGGAGACGCTGTATCATCTCGCCGTGGCCAATGCGCAGAAGGCGATCGCCTATGCGGGCATCGGCAGCAATTTCGACGAGGCGATCAAGCCCGGCTGCATCGACCTCGACGGCACGCGCATCGCCTTTTCCGCGATCGGCATCATGACCGGCGATCAGCCGCAATATCGCGCCGGTCCAGACAAGCCCGGCCAAGCCTCCTATCGCGATCGCCCCGACTTCGAGGCGACCGTGGACAAGCTAACCGCCATGCAGGCCGATTACCGCATCCTCTCCATCCATTACGGCCTCGAAGGCCGCGTCGTGCCCGACGAGCGCCAGTTCGCCGATTGGCGTGGCTTTGCCGCCGGCGAGAAGAATATCGATCTGATCCTCGGACATCACCCGCACGTGGTCCAAGGCGTCGAATTCGACGGCAAGTCGCTGATCTTCTACGGGCTCGGCAATTTTCTGCATCCTGGCACCGCCGAGATGTCGCGCTTCGGCATCTGCCGCGATTACGGGCTGATGGCCAAAGTGCATCTCGCGAGGATAAACGGCGCCTGGCGGCCCGAAGCCATCGAGGCGATCCCGCTCACCAACACGCAAATCAAGCCGGAGCGTCTCGCCGCCGCGGAAGCGACCAAACGCATCTATGTGCTCAACCACCTGGCGGCGGGGCTCGATAACGACAAAGGCGCGAAGGGCGTGCGCTTCACCCCGCAAGCTGACGGCTCAGGCCTGTATTGCGCTGACGGCGCTGCCGATCTCGGCGGAACGCTCGGCACGATGTGCCAGGGCTGGCAGCAGGCCGGCGAGCCCGACAAGACGCTCGCCAGCAAGATCGCCTCGGCCTGCCAGGACAAGCCGTTCTACGGCCAACCGTCGGCGACCAAGCGCCGCGCGCCGGCACGCCGTGAGCCCTCCGCCCCATTCCCCTTCGGCATCCGCGGTCCGTTCTAGCCGCGCAACTCGCCGCCGGTGGCTTTGGTGACTGCGGCGACGATCTTCGCCGCCACTGCCTCGATTTCGGCATCGGTCAGCGTCTTGTCGCGCGGTTGCAGCGTCACCTCGATGGCGAGCGACTTCTTGCCCTCGGGCACGCCCGGGCCGGTGAACACGTCGAACACGCGCGCCTCGGCGATCAGGCCGCGGTCGGCGCCGAGCGCGGCGCGCAGCACCTCGCCCGCTTCGATGTCGCCGCCCAGCAAGAAGGCAAAATCGCGCCGGACCGGCTGAAGGTCTGAAGCCTCCAGCGCCTTACCGGCGGCTTTGCGTTTCGACGGCGGAACATTGTCCAGATAAAGCTCGAAGCCGGCGACCGGCGGAGCGATGCGAAGCTTTTCCAGCAGATCGGGATGAAACTCGCCAAACACGCCGAGCAGCGTCTTGGGCCCGAGCTTGAGCGTGCCGGAGCGGCCGGGATGGAACCAGTCCGGCGCCTCGCGCGTCACCATCAGGCTCGCCTGGTCGATGCCGAGCGCCGCGAGTGCGGCAACTGCGTCGGCCTTGGCGGCAAAAACGTCAGCGTCAGGGGCGTCGCCGGACCAATAGCGACCCGAGCCGGCAAGCGCGGAGCGGCCGAAGCGAACGCTGGCCGCGCTCGCGAACTGATCCTCGGGAAGCGCGCCCCGATAGGCTTGCCCAAGCTCGAACAGGGCGCCATCGGCGAAGCCTCTGTCGCGATTTCGCTGCGCGGCGGTGAGCAGCCCCGGCAGCAGCGACGGGCGCATCTGCGCCAACTCGGTCGAGATCGGGTTGCTCAGCGTCAACTCGGGTTGCCCGCCGCCGAACAATTTCGCTTCTTCCGGCGGGATGAACGACCAGGTCACCGCCTCGACCAGCCCGCGCGCGGCAAGCAAGCGCCGCACCAGCCTCTGCCGCCGCTGTCGCTCGGTCAGCACCGGCCTCGCCACACCTGCCTCGCGCGTCATCGGCGTCGCCGGCACCTGATCCACGCCGGTAAGCCTGACCACCTCCTCGACCAGATCCACCGGGCCGGTGATGTCGGGGCGCCACGACGGCGGCACCGCCTTGACCTGCTTGCCTTTGCCGTCGAGCGCGATGCCGAGCGCCGTGAGTAGTCGTTTGATCTCACGATGCTCGAGCTCGAGCCCGCTCAGCCGCTTGATCAGGCCGAGATCGAACCTGAACGGCTTGTTGGCCTTGGGCGGCTTGCCGGCGATGGTGATTTTGCTGGGCGCGCCGCCGCACAGCTCGACAACCATCTCGGTGGCAAGCTCGAGACCCGGCACGACGAAATCGGGATCGACGCCACGCTCGAATCTGAAGCGCGCGTCCGAGACGATGCCGAGTTTTCGCCCGGTGCGCGCGGTGCGCTTCGGATCGAAATAGGCCGACTCGATGAACACGTTGGTGGTGGTGTCGGTGACGCCGGTCTCCTCGCCGCCGATCACGCCGCCAAGCCCGAGCACGGCACGGTCGTCGGCGATCACGCACATATCGGCGTCGACCGCGTAGCTCTTGCCGTCGAGGGCGACAAACCGCTCGCCGTTGCGGCCGAGCCGCGCACGGATGGCGCCGCTCAGCTTATCGGCGTCGTAGACATGCAACGGGCGGCCGCGATCATAAGCGATGTAGTTGGTGATATCGACCAGCGCGTTGATCGGGCGAAGCCCGATGGCTCTGAGCCGGCGCTGCAGCCAGTCGGGGGAAGGGCCGTTCTTCACCCCACGCACTAGCCGTCCGGCGAACACGGGGCAGGCGTCGGCGGTGGCCTTGTCGAACTCAAGCTCGATCGGGATGGGATTGGGGAAGCCGACTTTGACCGGCTTCACCATGTCCTTCCTCAGCGTGCCGAGCCCGGCGGCGGCGAGATCGCGGGCGATGCCGCGCACGCCGAGGCAATCGGGGCGGTTCGGCGTGATGGCGACCTCGATCACCGCATCGTCAAGGCCGAGCGCGGTGGCGGCGGAGCTGCCCACCTTGGTCTTCGGGTCGAGTTCGATGATGCCGCCATGCTCGTCGGACAGTTCAAGCTCGCGCTCCGACAGCAGCATGCCGTTCGAACTCGACGCCCCTGATCTTAGCCTTGGTCAGCGTGAGGTCGATGCCGGGCACGTAGCTGCCGACCGGCGCGAATACGCCCTTCAGGCCGGCGCGGGCGTTCGGCGCGCCGCACACCACCTGCAAGCGCTCGGTGCCGGTGTCGACCTCGCAGACGCTGAGCTTGTCGGCGTTGGGATGCTTCTCGCACTTCACCACTTCCGCCACGCGGAACGGTTTCAGCGCGGTCTTCGGATCGAACAGTTCTTCGACCTCGAGCCCGATCCGGGTTAGCGCTTCGCCGATCGAATCCACGCTCGCCTTCGTGTCGAGATGCTGCTTCAGCCATGCGAGGGTGAACTTCATGGCTCAGGACAGTCCCCCGGCAAGCGTGGGGATGGCGAGCGGCGGGAAGCCGTAATGCTTGAGCCAGCGCAGATCGCCGGCGAAGAACGCACGCAGATCCGGCATGCCGTATTTCAGCATGGCGATGCGGTCGATGCCGAGGCCGAAGGCGAAGCCTTGATAGCGCGCGGGGTCGAGCCCGACATTCATCAGCACATTCGGATGCACCATGCCGCAGCCGAGAATTTCGAGCCATTGATCGCCTTCGCCGATCCTGATCTCGTCGCCCACTTTGGCGTAGCCGATATCAACCTCCATCGACGGCTCGGTGAAGGGGAAGTGGCTGGCGCGGAAGCGCATCTTCACTTGCGGCACCTCGAAGAACGCCTTGCAAAACTCTTCCAGCACCCATTTCAGATGGCCGAGATGTGTCGCCTCGTCGATCACCAGGCCCTCGACCTGATGGAACATCGGCGTATGCGTCTGGTCCGAATCGCAGCGATAGACCCGGCCCGGCGCGATCACGCGCAGCGGCGGCTTGTTGGCGAGCATGGTCCTGATCTGCACCGGGCTGGTATGCGTGCGCAGCACCGCGCGCGAGCCGTCTGGGGCTTCCGGAAAATAGAACGTATCGTGGTCCTGCCGCGCCGGGTGCTCGGGCGGAATGTTGAGCGCGGTGAAATTGTTGAAGTCGGTTTCGATATCGGGACCCTCGGCGATCGAGAATCCCATATCGGCGAAGATCTCGGTGATCTCGTCGGTCACCTGGCTGACGGGGTGAATGCGGCCCTCGGCGAGCGGCCCGACCCGCACGGGCAGGGTGACATCGGCGCGCTCCAGCGCGAGCTTCTCGACGGTGGCGGCCTTGGAGAGCTCCACGCGTCTCGCTTCGAGCGCATCGCCGACGGCGGTCTTCAGGCTGTTGACCACCTGGCCATAGGCCTTGCGCTCCTCCGGCGGCAGCGAGCCGAGCGCCTGCATCAGCTCGGGGATGCGGCCCTTGCGCCCGAGCGCGGCGATGCGGACCTCCTCCAGCTTGGCGAGGTCCGCCGCTTCCGCGATGGCGTGAAGCAGCTCGGACTTGAGGCTGTAGAGCTCCAGCGCGCTCATGGCTCAGGCTCCCCGATCCGGCAAGCCCGCTACGCGGGCCTAGCCCCGCGCGGCAGCAGAGGCAGCCTCGACCAGGCTCTTGAAGGTTGCGGGCTCGTGCACGGCGATATCGGCAAGCACCTTGCGGTCGAGCTCGATCCCGGCCTTGTTCAGCCCGTCGATCAGCCGGCCATAGGTGAGGCCATTCTCGCGCGCCGCCGCGTTGATGCGCTGGATCCACAGCGCGCGGAAGGTGCGCTTCTTCACCTTGCGGTCGCGATAGGCGTATTGGCCGGCCTTCTCGACCGCCTGCTTGGCGACGCGGATGGTATTCTTGCGGCGGCCGTAATAGCCCTTGGCCGCCTTGATCACCTTGCGGTGGCGGGCATGGGAGGTAACGCCGCGTTTCACACGGGACATGTCGGTGCTCCTTCGAGTTGAGGTCTCGCCTTAGCCCCTAGCGGGAATAAGGGAGGAAGTTCTTCTTCACGATCTTGGCGTCTTCGTCGGACAGAACCATGGTCCCACGCGCGGTCCGGATGAACTTGGTGGGACGTTGGATCATGCCGTGACGCTTGCGCGAGGCCTGGCATTTCACCTTGCCGCTCGCCGTGACTTTGAAGCGCTTCTTGGCACCGCTCTTGGTCTTGAGCTTGGGCATTTGGCTTCCTTGATTTGCACCCCCGCCATGGACCGCTCAAGCGGCCAGCGGGCGGGGAAAGAGGTTGTTTGAAAGCATGCGAGCCGCCACGGCATGCCCTGCCGGGCGGCTCCTTGAGTGGCGCGTTATAGGGTGCATTTGGGCGGGAATGCAAGGGCTAGGGGAAAAGAGTCTGGCTCTCTTAACCAACAGGCTTAAGCCGGATTTAGCACAGGTCGTTTATCCAGGTCCGGGGCGGGATGAGGACCGGAGGATGAACATCTCCCAACGGCTGCGCAGTTTGGGCTCCTGGTACGCGCGGCAGAGCCGCACGGTGCGGGACCTGATCGCCATGGGCGCGATCGGCACGCCGCTCTATGTGTTAGCGGTCTGGTACGACACGCTCGACAAATTCCTGGTATTCACCAACGAGCCGCAAAGCGACGCCATCGACTGGCTGGTGATCCTTTTCGTGTTCCTCGGCATTGCCGCCAAGATCTACTCCGTTCGCCGCACCATCGACCTCCGCCGTGAGGTGGTCATGCGCCGCAAGGCTCAGGCCGAGGCGCATCAGTTGGCGCGCCACGATGTGCTGACTGGGCTTCCCAATCGCCGCTGGTTCATCGAGCATTTCGACAAGTGGAGCGCGCACCTCCTCAAAGGCGAGGCGTGCGCGCTATTCGTTCTCGATCTGGACGACTTCAAGCCGATCAACGACGTCTACGGCCACCGACTCGGCGATGAAGTGCTCAAGGTGGTCTCGCACCGGCTGACACAGATTGCCGCCGGCGCCTCGGTGGCCCGGCTCGGCGGCGACGAATTCGGCATCACCCTATGCTATCGCGCTGGCAGCGACGCGCCCGAGCGCTTGGCCCGCCAGATCGTTCACGAGCTTTCACGGCCAATCCAACTCGGCGCTCTATCGCTCCAGGTTGGGGCGAGCGTCGGCGTCGCGACCTGCGATTCGCTGGGCGGTGGCGATACCGACATGACCGCGATGGCCATGCGTGACAGCGGCGAGGTGGAAACCATGCTCCGCCGCGCCGACATGGCGATGTATTGGGCAAAGGCCGATGGCCGCGGCTGCTTCCGCTTCTTCGATCGAAGCATGGACGCGAAATTGCGCGAGCGGGTCGAGCTCGAATCCCAGATCGGCGGCGCGATCGCCGAGGGCCAGATTGTACCGTATTACCAGCGGGTCGTTCGCCTGGAGGATGGCGAGACCATCGGCTTCGAGGTGCTTGCCCGCTGGGTACACCCGCAGCGCGGCGTGCTCACCTCCGATGTCTTTATTACCATCGCCGAGGACACGGGAACGATCGGCAAGATGACGGATGCGCTGCTCGAGCGCGCCATGCGCGACGCCAAGGACTGGCCAGAGCACATTTCGGTGTTCGTCAACTTCTCGCCCCGGCAAATTTCCGACCCCAACGTCGCGACGCGAATTCTCGGTCTGCTGACCAAGGCTGCATTCCCCCCGCATCGGCTGGTGATGGAGATCACCGAGGGCGCGGTGGTGCAGAAGCTCGAGGCTGCCAAGGTCATGCTGCAATCGCTGCGCAATGTCGGCGTGCGCATCGCGCTCGACGATTTCGGCACCGGCTATTCGGGGCTCTATCATCTGCGCGAACTCGAGCTCGACATCGTCAAGATCGACCGCTCCTTCATCGGGGAGATCCTCAACAAGCCGGAAGAGGCCCGCATCATCAAGGCGATGCTCAGTCTCGGTCACGCACTGGATCTTATGACCATGGCGGAGGGAATCGAGAGCGAGGAGGCGCGGCAATGCCTGCTCAAGCTCGGCTGCGATGCGGGTCAAGGCTATCTGTTCGGCGCCCCGGCACCCGCCGCAATGGTGACGAGCGCTCTCAAGGCGACCCTTCCTGACCGCCACATCGCCTAGCCTCCGGCGCCGCCTAGCGAGCCATTGACGTGCAGGAGCGGGCGGCTCCTTTGGAGCGGGAGGGTGGATTTGGGCCCAAATGCAAGGGCGCGCCCGCACCCCTATTAAGCCGCATCTTAACCAACCACTTAACGCGTCCTTACAGGGTTCGGGTCCAGATTGATATTGCCCGACCCTAGGACGTCCAACGGTGGGCCCAACATTCGGATGTGATGCACCTCAACGGTCTCAGTCCATGGAAGCGAGTCCAACTCTGGCTCTGGAGCCGGACGCGCGCCCAACGCGATCTACTCGTGATCGGCTCCCTCGTGATACCGGTCTATGGCATCCTCTTGATAACCGATGCCGCCGACAAGCTCCATGCGTGGAGCGATCATCATGAGGCCTACGAAGTTGATGAACTGATCGCGCTGCTTTTCTGCCTTGGCTTGGCGGCGATTATTTTCTCCGCGCGCCGACTTTCTGACTTGCGGAAAGAAATAGGCCAGCGAAGGGCGGCCGAAAACGAGGCCCATCAGTTTGCGCGGCACGACGTGCTGACCGGGCTTCCCAATCGCCGGCGCTTTTGTGAGCAATTTTACTTATGGACCGACGAGCTTTCGTCGGGGCAAGTCTGTGCGCTGTTTATTGTGGATCTTGATCGTTTCAAACCGATCAATGACTTATATGGCCACCGGTTGGGCGACGAAGTGCTCCGCGTCGTGGGAGGCCGCCTAACCGAGCTTGTCGGGGGCACCGGTATGGTGGCGCGGCTCGGAGGCGACGAGTTCGGAATCTTGATGCCGATTCAGAGAAATCGCGACGCGGCCCACCGCGTGGCGCGCCAGATCGCCCGCGAAATCCCAAAGCCGATCACCCTAGCCTCGCTCAGTCTCGAAGTGGGCGTGAGCACAGGGGTCACGATTTACGACCCTGAGGAGCAACTTGACAGCGTGATGGCGACGCGCGACGGAAGCCAAGTCGAGACCATCCTGCGTCAGGCAGACATGGCGATGTATCTGGCCAAATCCGAAGGCCGCGGACTTTATCACTTTTTCGACCGAAACATGGACGAGCAACTTCAGCTCCGCATTCGGCTCGAGAACGATATTAAAAGCGCACTCGTTCGCGGCGAGATCGTCCCGTATTATCAGCAGCTCGTCGACCTCAAGACGCAAGCGATCGTCGGCTACGAAATCTTGGCCCGCTGGCAGCATCCGACACTCGGTTTGCTGCCCCCGCTGCTGTTCATTCCGATCGCAGAGGATACCGGAGTCATCAGCGACCTCACCTTCTCTTTGCTCACGCAAGCACTGGAGGAGGCAAGGGGCTGGCCTTCCGACCGCTACCTGTCACTGAATTTATCGCCTCGACAGTTCGCCGACCCGCTGCTCGTCCCCAGAACTCTTTGCCATTCTGACTAAGGCCGGGTTCCCGCCGCAGCGGCTCGAAGTCGAGATCACGGAGACTGCCGTGGTCCAGCGCTTGGAAGAGGCTAAAGCGACGCTACAATCCTTGCGCAACCTTGGGGTGCGCATCGCGCTTGACGATTTCGGCACCGGTTATTCCGGACTGCATCACTTACGCGAACTGCACCTCGATACCATCAAGATCGACCGCTCTTTCGTCACGGATATGTTGGAGAACCCTGAGGAAGCGAAACTCGTCGAGGCCATGGTCGGCTTGGGCCACGTCCTCGGCCTGAACACGATCGCCGAAGGTATCGAGACGCAGGGAGTGCTCGACCGCCTGATGGCACTCGGCTGCGAGACGGGGCAGGGCTTCCTGTTCGGCAAGCCGGTTCCGGTTGCTGTCCCCAGCGAAGCCGTGGACGACAAAGCGCGCCAGATCGCCTAGCGGCTCGTAAACAATGCAATAACCGTGTGGCTTAACGGCTGCTCGCGGTTTCTGCTTCATGAAGCGCTGTGTTCGCGCGACCGGGCAAGGATTTCTGTTCGGGAGGCCAGCGGCGACCGCAGTGCCGGGCGCCGCGATAGGTGCGGAGCCCAGACCCAAGCAGCAGATCGCTTAGCGGGGCGACAGCACCATCACCATCTGGCGGCCTTCGAGCCGTGGCTCCAATTCCACCTTGGCGATGGTCGTGGTGTCCTGCTTGACCCGCTCCAGTAGCTTGGTGCCGAGATCCATATGCGCCATCTCGCGGCCTCGGAAACGCAAGGTCACCTTCACCTTGTCGCCTTCCTCGAAGAACCGCCGGATCGAGCGCATCTTCACATCGTAGTCGTGAATGTCGATGTTCGGCCGCATCTTGATCTCCTTGATCTCGACGGTGCGCTGCTTCTTGCGCGCCTCGGCGGCCTTTTTCTGTGCCTGATATTTGTATTTGCCGTAGTCCAGGATCTTGCACACCGGCGGCTCGGAATTGGGCGCGATCTCGACGAGATCGAGCCCGGCTTCAACCGCGCGCGCCAAGGCCTCGGCCGTGGCAACCACGCCGACATTATTGCCGGTAGCGTCGATGAGCTGGATGTTGGGAATGTCGATGCCCTCGTTGATGCGAGGACCGCCCTTTTCGGGGGCAAGCTTCGTCGGCCGTCTTACGATGTCTCATTCTCCTCTGTTCGAGCGGCCGCATCCCCCCTTTTTGTGGAACGCCGGCACCCCTCGGTGACGCTAAGCCTTGCGTGAGCGCTACAGGATGGGAAATGGCCCTCAAAAGTCAAGCCGCGCGCATTAAGCCTGTCGCAGGCGGTCAAGCGCCGTCTCCCAGGGAAACCGCCGCTAACGCCGGTGGAGCGGCGAAAGCCTCGGCCAAATGCGTGCCGAGCAACTCGTCATAAACGGCGAGCGTCTTGATTTGCATCCGTGCAAGCGCGAATTCGGCGCTCGCCCGGGCGCTCGCCCTGGCGCCGATCGCCGCCCGCTCCTCGGGCGCCAGCGCCAGCGCCGCGCGGATTGCGCCGGCAAGTGCCATGGCGTCGCCCGGCGGAACGAGCCAACCGGTGAAGCGGGCTTGGTCCTGCAACGGCGTGACGACGGTTTCGGGCAGGGCGCCGATCTCCGACAGGATCACCGGACAGCCCATGGCTTGCGCCTCGACGCTGGTCCGCCCGAACGTCTCGGGGACGAGGGATGGGACGATCGCCACATGCGCGGCGAGAAATGCCGCTGGCATGTCCTGGCAATGACCGACCAGCCGTACTTTGTCGGCGAGGCCGTGCCGGGCGATGAGCGCGATCAGCTCCTGGCGATAGGCCGCTTTGCCCGGCGCGTCGCCGGCGAAGATGATCATCGCGCCGTCGAGCGCGCCGTCGCGGGCGAGGGCGGCCGCGGCCTCGATGGTCTGGCGATGGCCTTTCAATCCCGTGAGCCGCGCGGCTTGCAGCACGATCTTGGTCTCCGGCGAGACGCCCCAGCGTTCGCGCAGCTTCGCCACCGGCCCCGGCGGGACCACGAGCGGATCGAACGCCGCCTCGTCGATGCCGCGATAGATCGGGCGGATATGCTCGTGCTTGAGGCGATGCCGCTCGGCGACGAGATTTGCCGTGTAGCGGGAATTGGCGATGACGCGGTCGCCGCGCCCCATCACGCTGTTATAGGCGGCCTTGAACGGTCCGAGCGTCGAGCCATAGGCGCCATGATAGGTGGTGACGAAGGGACGGCCGGTGCGGCGCGCGGCAAGATAAGCGCTCCACGCCGGCGCCCGGCTACGCGCATGCACCAGCGCGACATCGCGCTCCGTGATGAGGCGTTCCAGCCGCTTGGCGTTGGCGAGGATGGTGAACGGATTCTTGCTCGCCACCGGCAGGGTGACGACCTCGCCGCCGGTCTGGGTCACGGCGCTCGCCATGCGGCCCCCCGCGGTGACCACCAAAGCCTTGGCGCCTGCCCGGGTCAATGCCTCGGCAATCTCGATAGTCGCCTGCTCGCTGCCGCCGGTGTCGAGGCGCGGCACGACTTGCAATATGGTCGGTTGGGCCATGGTCTAAGGTCTTAGGATGGGCGCCGAAGAACCGCAATTCCTGGAAGTGGGCGAGGGCGGAAAGCGCCGCCGCATCGCCTATCGTTTTGCCGCTGCGTCAAGCGGGGAGGGCCCGGTGTTGCTTTGGCTTTCGGGGTTTCTCTCGGACATGGCATCCACCAAGGCCGCGGCGCTCGCCGCCTGGGCGCAAGCCAGGCGCCTGCCGATGCTCCGCTTCGATTATTCGGGCCACGGGCTGTCGGAGGGCGATCTGACGCGCGCCTCGATTGGCGACTGGCTGGAAGAGGCTGCCGCCGTGCTTGAGCTTTGTGGGCCGCGCCGCACGATCCTGGTCGGCTCATCGATGGGCGGCTGGATCGCGCTCTTGCTCGCCCGCATGCTGATGCAAGCCGGCACGCATCACGAGCGGTTGGCCGGTCTCGTGCTGATCGCACCCGCCTTCGACATGACCGAGCGGCTGATGTGGCACCAGATGTCCGCCGAGGTGCAAGCGACGCTCGAGCGCGACGGCGTCTATTACGAGCCCTCGCTCTACGGCGATCCATATCCGATCACCAAGCATCTGATCGATGAGGGCCGCAATCACCTGCTGGGCGGCAGCACGTTGCGTCTCGGTCTGCCGGTGCGCATCCTGCAAGGCATGTGCGACCCCGACGTGCCCTGGGGCCACGCGCTCGATCTGGTCGACTTGCTCTGTTGCGACGATGTCGAGCTAACCCTGATCAAGGACGGCGACCACCGCCAGTCCCGTCCGCAAGACCTGGCCCGCCTCGAAGCCACAGTCGCGGCGCTGGTGGCGAAAGTTCAAGGCAGCAGTGAAGCCAGCCCTTCGCGGTAGGTTGGATAGCGCAGCTTCACGCCGAGCTCCGACTTGATGCGCTGATTGCCGATGCGCCGGCTGCCTTCATAGAAACTGCGCGCCATCGGCGTGAGATCGGCTTCCGCGAACTCGATTTCCGGCGGCGGCTCGACCCCGGCCAGCTTGGCGGCATAGGCCACCACCTCGTCCGGCGCGGCGGGCTCGTCGTCGGCGACATTGTAGATGGCGCCGGCATGCGGCCGGGCGATCGAGGCTTCGAGCACTGAGGCGATGTCCTCGACATGGATGCGGCTGAACACCTGCCCATCCTTCTTGATGCGTCGTGCCGTTCCGGCCTTCAGCTTGTCGAACACGCTGCGGCCCGGCCCATAGATGCCGGCGAGACGGAAAATCTGCACCGGCACGCCGGTTTCCCGCCCGAATTCGAGCCAGGCTTGCTCGGCCTGGACGCGCGCCTCGGTGCGCGCGCTGTTGGGCTTGGGTTCGGTCGCCTCGTCGACCCAGCGGCCCTGCTGATGGCCATAGACCCCGACCGTCGAGAGATAGCCAACCCATTGCAGCGACGAGAGCTTGGCAAGCTCCCCGCGGTAATGCTCGAGCACCGGATCGCCTGCGGGCCCCGGCGGGATCGAGTGCAGGAGATGCGTGGTACCGGCAAGCGCGTTGGGCAGTGCGCTGTTGCCGGCCTCGCCCGAATATTGGGCGATCTCGTAGCCGTGTTCGGCAAGATGGCCGATCTTGCCCACGTCGCGCGCGGTTCCGGCGATCTCCCACCCTTTGGCCGCAAGCCGTTCCGCCAGGGTCTGGGCGGAGAAGCCGAGGCCGAAACAGAACAGCCGGTTCACGCTGCCTCTCCCATCCATTCGCTTCGCACCGCTGGATCGGGATCGTTGGCGTGCGCAGTGCGCAAGACCCGGAAGCGCCGCGGCGCCAGCCGCGCCAGCGCCCACACCGCCATGGCGCGCACCAGCGGCGAGAGGTCCACGAGCCGCGCCTCCACCAATGGCACGAGCGCCGCGTCGCCCGAATTGCCGGCGGCGATCAGCACATTGCGCAAGAACCGGTCCCGGCCGGTGCGCTTGATCGGCGTGCCGCGAAAGCGCGCGCGGAACGCGGCGTCGTCGAGGAGAAGCAAGTCGGCGAGCGGCGGGTTATTGCTTTCGGTTCTCGCGGCGAGCTTCGTCTCGCGCGCATTTTGCGCGAATTTGTTCCATGGGCAGACGGCCAGGCAATCGTCGCAGCCGAAGATGCGATTGGCAATCGCTGCCCGGAAGCGCGGCGCGATGTGCCCCTTGTGCTCGATGGTGAGGTAGGAGATGCAGGCGCGCGCATCGATCTGGTAGGGCGCGGTGAAGGCGTGCGTCGGGCAGATGTCGAGACAGCGGCGGCAGGCCCCGCAATGATCCTCCTCGGGCGCATCGGGCTCGATCTCGGCGGTGGTGAAGATCGAGCCGATGAATAACCAAGAGCCAAACTCGCGCGAGACGAGATTGGTGTGCTTGCCCTGCCAGCCGAGCCCGGCGCGCGCGGCGAGCGGCTTCTCCATCACCGGCGCGGTATCGACGAACAGCTTCACCTCGCTTTGCGTGAGCGCCTGCACGCGCGTGGCGAGCGGCTTCAGCTTCGCCTTGAGCACATCGTGATAGTCGGCGCCTTGCGCATAGATCGAGATCGCGCCGCGTGAAGGCTCGTTTAGAGTTGCCAGCGGATCGCCGGCACGGCCATAGTTCAGCCCGAGCAGGATGACGCTGCGTGCCTCAGGCCACAGCGCGCGCGGCCCCTTGCGCTGTTCCGCGCTGCCGGCGAGCCACGTCATGTCGCCCTGGCGTTCCTCGGCGAGAAACCGGTCGAGCGCCTCGCCGGCGCCCGCAACGGCATCGGCGGAAGCAAACCGCACAGCGTCAAAGCCGAGCGCCTTGGCCTCCGCGACGATGGTCTGTTTAAGCGTTTCTGCCATGCCCACTCAGCTTGGGGCGCCCGCCTCAGAAATCGAGGTCGGCATAGGCGCCCGACGGGGTGAAGCCCGCGACGCGATCCAGCAACAGCGGCCGGAATGACGGCCGCGACTTCAACAGCGCATACCAGTTCTTCGCCGCCTCATGCTGCTCCCACGGCACCTCGCCGAGATAATCGAGCGCCGAGAGATGCGCCGCCGCGGCGAGATCGGCGAAGCTGATGGCGTCGCCCGCGAGCCAGCTTCGTGTCTCGGCGAGATGGCCGATATAGCTCAAATGATAGCGCAGATTTTCGTGCCCGGCCCGCATCGCCTCCATATTGGGAGAGGCGCTTTGCGGCCCAAAACGCCGGAACACCTTCTCGTCCACGAGATAGGCCGTGACCTCGTCGTTGAACTTGCGGTGGAACCAATCGGTGAGCCGCCTTGCCTCCGCTCGCGCGGCGGGCTCGCCCGGAAACGGCAGGAACAGCCTTGCATCGCGCTCATCGGCGGTGTCGCTGAGATATTCGGAAATGGCATAAGCGCCAACCACCGGGCCACGCTCGTCGGTGAGCAATACCGGCAAGGTCCCGGCCGGGTTTAGCGCCAAGAACTCCTGGCGCCATTCCCAAGGCCGCTCCTCGGCGAGCTCGGCCTCGATCCCGCACTCGGCGAGGGCAAGCCGGATCGACCGGGAAAAGGCGCAGAGCGGGTAATGCAGCAAGGTCGCCATTGCACCGTTGGGCGGCTAGGCATTGCAAAATGAATCGCGCGAGACTGGAGCCTCGTATAGAACCTGCACGCGCGAGGAACAAGCGGGCGACGGGGTTATGACCTTAGAGCAGATCATCGTGCTTGCCATCGTGCAGGGGGTCACGGAGTTTTTGCCGATCTCCTCCTCGGGCCACCTGATCCTGATCCCCCAGCTGATGCATTGGCCCGATCAGGGCCAGCTCACCGATGTCCTGACGCATATGGGGACGCTGTTCGCCATTCTCATCTATTTCTGGCGCGACGTCTGGCACATCACCCGCGGCGCGCTAGAGCTATTCAAGGGCAAGGTAACCGAGGAGGGCAAGCTCGCCATCTATATCGTGCTCGCCACCATTCCGGCCGTCGCCTTCGGTCTCGTCCTCAAGAAGTTCGGCTATGCCGATCTCGAGCGCAACGTCGCCATCGTCGCCTGGAACACGATCCTCTACGGCATTCTCATGCTGATCGCCGACATGGTCGGTCCGCAGGAGCGCACCATCCACAACATGACGCTTGGTTCCGCGCTGATCATCGGCGTGGCGCAGGCGCTCGCCTTGATTCCGGGCACCAGCCGCTCCGGCGTGACCATGACCGCCGGCAGGTTCTTAGGCTTCACCCGGCCCGACTGCGCGCGCTTCTCGTTCCTGCTCGGCATTCCCGCCACCGCGGGCGCGATCGTGTTCTCGATCGGCGACGCGCTAGAGGGAGGCGGCAAGATCACGCAGGATCAGTTGCTGTGCGCGGCGCTGACATTTGTCGCCGGCATTCTCGCCATTGCCTTCCTGATGAACCTGCTCAAGCGGATCAGCTTCCTGCCGTTCGTGCTCTATCGCATGGTGCTGGGCGGCTTCCTGCTGGTCTTGCTCTACAGCTGACCGCTCACGGCTGCGGGTGGTAGATCGAGAACTGCCCGCGCGGGCGGAACTGCTCGAGGTAATCGGGCACGACCGCCGCGATCGCCACCGGCTCGATACCCAAGCCTTCGAGCGTGTGGCCGCCGCGTTTGGCGGCCTCGCTCACCACATTGTCGGTTTGAGCAGGCGCACCTGGTCGATGGTGAGCGGAGGCGTCGGCAGCATCTGCAAGAAAAACGCTTGCAGCTTGGCGAGCCAGAACGGTTCCGGCACAAGCAGGCGCTTGCGCATCGTGTAGTCGAGCACGCGTTGCATCACCTGTTTCAGGGTGAGCACCTCGGGCCCGCCCAGCTCGTAGATTGAGCGGGGCGCGGCGCGGCCGGTGAGGCCTGCCATCACCGCCCTGGCCACGTCGCCCGCAAACACCGGCTCGAGCTTGGTCTTGCCGCCGCCGATCAACGGCAGGGCGGGGGCGATGCGCGCGAGCGCCGCAAAGCGGTTGAAGAAATCGTCCTCCGGTCCGAACACGACCGACGGCCGCAGAATGACGGCGTCCGGGTAGACCGATTTGACCGCGTCTTCGCCGGCGGCCTTGCTGCGCGCATAGACCGAGACTGCATCGGCACTCGCGCCGATCGCCGACACATGCACCAGCGCCCGCGCGCCGGCCGCGCGCGCGGCCTCGGCGACGTGGCGCGCGCCTTCGTTCTGCACCGATTTGAAGGTTTGCTTGCCGGACGGAAACAAGATGCCGACGAGATTGACGACGGCATCGGCGCCGTAAGCGGCGGCAAGCAGCGAATCGGCAAAGCGAATATTGGCCTGTACGGCATTGATCTGGCCCACGCCGCCGAGCGGTTGAAGGTGGCCGGCAAGCTCTGGGCGCCTGACCGCGATGCGCATGCGCGCTCCGGTCTTGGCAATAGCGCGAACCACGTGGCGGCCGATGAAGCCCGAGCCGCCATAGATGGTGACCAGCGCTCGGTTGTTGAGTGTTATTGCCACGTCCCTTGTCCCCTGGCGCCCGGCGTTCGCACCCGCAGCAATACACGAGGGAGCCGAACCCTGTGAAGCGCCGCCTGCTGATTGACTTTGCGGGGTGCCAATCGTACTTGAGGCTCACTAAGCCCAGGTGGCGGAACTGGTAGACGCGCTAGCTTCAGGTGCTAGTGCCCGAAAGGGCGTGGAAGTTCGAGTCTTCTCCTGGGCACCATTCCCGCTTTTTTAAGCGCCTCGCGGTAAGAATGCGGCCGTAAGGAGCGCTTCGAGCTTGAGCCAGCCACCGATTATCGAGCTTTATCAGGGCGATTTGCCGCCTGGCCGCCTCACCGGCCGCGCGATCGCCATCGACACCGAGACGATGGGGCTCGACCCTCATCGCGACCGGTTGTGCCTGGTGCAGCTCTCCGAGGGCGACGGCAGCGCCGCGATGGTGCAGCTCGCCGGGAGCTACGACGCGCCCGAGCTGAGGCGCCTGCTTGCCGACGAGAACGTGCTGAAAATCTTTCATTTCGGACGCTTCGACATGGCCGTCCTCAAGCATTATCTAGGGGTGATGCCGCACCCGGTCTATTGCACCAAGGTGGCCTCGAAGCTCGCCCGCACCTTCACCGACCGCCACGGCCTGAAGGATCTCTGCCGGGAATTGCTCGGCATTGATCTGTCGAAGCAGCAGCAATCCTCCGATTGGGGGGCCGCGGAGCTCTCTCAAGAGCAGCTCAATTATGCCGCGAGCGACGTGTTGCATCTGCACGCGCTAAGGGAGAAACTTGACGCCATGCTACGGCGCGAAGGGCGCGAGGGGCTTGCCCGCGCCTGCTTCGAGTTTCTGCCCACCCGGGCTGAGCTCGATCTGCGGGGCTGGTCCGAGATCGATCCTTTCGCCCATTAGGGGCCGAAAATAGGCGTTCCGGCCCGAGCTGGCGTCGCAATGTCATCAAAGTCGTACGGCTAGCTTGTGCTTGGCCCGGCGGGACGCGCCTTTGACTGGGACGTGGCGGGGAACATGGCGGTTGGCACGGATGTCATGGCGAGCGGCGGGCGGTATCGCATCCGCACCGAAGACGAGCGCGCGCGCGCCTTCCGCAACGCCGCGCGCCATAGCCGCTGGGTCGCCATCCTGCGCAAGGGCCTGCCGGTCGTCGCCATACTCGTCCTTGCGTCTTATTTCATCACCTCGAAATTGAGTGTCAGCGTCGGCGACATGACCGCGAGCATCGATGGCATCGAGGTCGCTGACGGCAATCTGCGCATGACCAATCCCAAGCTCGAAGGCGCCGACAAGAAGAACGGGAAATACCGCATCGGCGCCGAATACGCCGATCAAGACATGAAGGCACCGAACCGGATCAAGCTCCACGCCATGAATGCCGAGCTCACGACGGCCGACGGAACTTGGTCGCGCATGAAAGCCGTGCGCGGCCTGTTCAACAACCGGACCGAGAAGCTGGTGATGATGGACAAGATCACCGTCGCCACGAGCTCGGGCATCACCGGCGAGCTCAAGCGTGCCTCGATCGAGATGAAGACCCAGACGCTGCGAACGCATCAGCCGGTCTGGTTCACGATGAGCCGCGGCACCGTCAAGGCAAACGCGCTCACCTTCACCTCGAAAGACAGCACCCTGACCTTCCGCGGCAAGGTCCGCGTGCACCTCATCAAGCCGGCCAAGGACGACACGGAGCAGAAGCCGCCGAAGGCTGAAGCCGCCGCGCCCGTGGTTCCCCCGCTGCCGGAAGCGACCGGCGCCGTCTCCGCGAGCACGGGTGTCGTACCGGCAGGTGGCCAATGAGCGGCAAGTTTCGCCTCGGGATCTCGATTCTGACCGCGGCGCTCACGTTGGCGACGCCGCTTGCCGCGCAGACCATGACCGATACGTTCGGGGGTCTATCCGAGAACTCGGACGAGCCGATCGATATCGAATCCGATCTGCTCGTGGTGCATGACAAGCAGAAGACCGCGACCTTCTCCGGCAGCGTGAAGGCGGTGCAGGGCACGACCACGCTCCGCGCCAAGGAGTTGCTGGTGCACTACGTCGGCGGCGACAAGCTCGCTCCCGGTGGCAAGAAGGACGAGGTGCCGCCGCCCGCCGAGACCAAGGTCGCCGATGCTCAGGGCGCGGCCGACACCCCCGCCGTGGCCGGCAAGGCCGCGGACGGTACCAAACCGAAACAGGGCGACACGCAGATCACCAAGATCGAGGCCAAGGGCGACGTGATCATCACCAGCAAGGACGACCAGACCACCACCAGCGATTGGGCGGTGTACGACTTGCCGACGCAGCTGGTAACCGTGGGTGGCAATGTGGTGTTAACGCAAGGTAAGAATGTGCTAAAGGGTGACCGGCTCGTCATCGATCTGAAGACGGGCGAGAGCCGGTTCGAAAATACGGGCAATACCGCCGCCGGCGGCCGTATCCGCGCGCTGTTTATGCCGAAGAACGACGGTGCGGACGCCAAGGCGGGCGACGCCAAATCGGGCGATGCTAAGCCGAACGGCGCGACGGCCAAGCACGAGGCGCAGAGCGGCTCGAAGCCTGATACGGACGATGGCGAAAAGGCTGAAAAGGCTACGAAGGATGATGGCTGGAACTCCCAAGATCCGTTCATCCCGGAGATGCGCCCATAGCCATTCAGAGCTTTGTCGAATGTTAACCTGGCGACGCTTCAACTAGGAGCGAAAGGGGTAGTGGGCAAATTGCTGTCTTTCCCAGGTCGCCGGGCAGTCGCCACACATGGAGACGCGCTCCCCGCGCATGCCGCTAAGCATGCGCCGGGCGATGCCGACGTGGATCCGGCTCTCGCTGGCCGCCTCACCGTGACCCAGGTGGTGAAGAGCTTCAAGAAGCGCACCGTGGTGCGCGGTGTCAGTCTCGAACTGCGGCGCGGCGAGGCGGTTGGGTTGCTTGGCCCGAACGGCGCCGGCAAGACCACCGTGTTCTACATGATCACCGGGCTCATTCCCGCCGACGAAGGCTCCATCAAGATCGACGGCCGCGACGTGACCAAGCTGCCGATGTATCGTCGCGCTCGGCTCGGCATCGGCTATCTGCCGCAGGAAGCCTCGATCTTCCGCGGTCTCTCGGTCGAGGACAACATCCTCGCCGTGCTGGAGACGGTCGAGCCGAACAAGCGCGAGCGCCGGGCGCAGCTCGACGCGCTGCTTGAGGAGTTCCGCATCACCCGGCTCAGGACCTCACCGGCCATGCGGCTCTCGGGCGGCGAGCGGCGCCGCGTCGAAATCGCCCGCGCGCTCGCCACTCGCCCGTCCTTCATGCTGCTCGACGAGCCGTTCGCCGGCATCGATCCGATCGCGGTTAACGATATCCGTGCGCTGGTGCGGCATCTGACCCAGCGCGGCATCGGCGTCCTGATCACCGATCACAATGTGCGCGAAACGCTGGACCTCGTCAGCCGCGCCTATATCATTCATGACGGCATGGTGCTTACCCACGGCACCGCGCACGAGGTTATCAACAACGAGGACGTTCGACGCGTCTATCTCGGCGATCAGTTCAGGATCTGACGCCACCGGCCGTGTGTGAGTTCGACAATGGCAATCACGACAAAGCTCGAACTCCGGCAGAGCCACAGCTTGGTGATGACGCCGCAGTTGCAGCAGGCGATCAAGCTGCTGCAACTGTCGAACATGGAGCTGGCAAGCTTCGTCGACGCCGAGCTTGAGCGTAACCCGCTGCTGGAGCATGCCGAAGCCGAAGAGACTGGCGTTGCGACGCCGGAACCCGCCCCCGAGCCGCTAACAGCCTCCGCCAAGGAGGAGGGGGATCGTGACGGGCTAAGCGCCGCCGGCGAACGCGAAGGCGATGCCGGCGACGGCGAGGACAGTGATTGGGTCAATCTCGATTCAGGTTCGAGCCGCTCCGAGGATATCGATGCCGAGCCGCAAGACATGTTCCCCGACGCTGAAAGCTTCTCTCCCGGCGCATTGAAGAACTCCGGCTGGGCCACGCTCGGTCAAGGCTCGCGCGCGAGCCTCGATGAAGAGTCCAATCTCGAGGCCTATGTCGCCGAGGAGCGGACGCTCAGGAACCATCTCACCGAGCAGCTCGTGCTCGCCTTCGCCGATCCCGCGCAGCGGCTGATCGGCCATCACCTCATCGATATGACCGATGAGGCGGGCTATCTGCGCGGCGACTTGGAGAGCGTCGCCGAGCTGCTCGGCGCGCCGCTGGAGCTGGTCGAGCAGACGCTCCAGGTGATGCAAGGCTTCGAGCCGTGCGGCGTGTTCGCCCGCGACTTGCGCGAATGTCTGTTGCTTCAGCTCAGGGAGCAGGATCGTTGCGACCCGGCGATGACGGCGTTGATCCAGAATCTCCAACTGCTCGCGGTGCACGATCTCGCCGCCTTGAAGCGCGCGGCGCGGGTCTCCGACGAGGACCTCATGGACATGATCCAGGAGGTGAAGCGGCTCAATCCAAAGCCCGGACTGAAATACGGCTCAGCGCCGTCGCAGCCCATCGTGCCCGACGTGCTGGTGCGTGCGCTGCCCGACGGCAGCTTCCATGTCGAATTGAACAGCGAGACGCTGCCCCGCGTGCTGGTCAACCAGTCCTACTACGCGACGGTGTGCAAATCGGCCACGCGGAAAGAGGACAAGAGCTATCTCGTCGATTGCCTGCAAACGGCGAACTGGTTGGTCAAGAGCCTCGACCAGCGCGCCCGCACCATCCTCAAGGTCGCGCAGGAGATCGTGAAGCAGCAGGATGGATTTCTCACTTACGGCGTGCGCCATCTCCGGCCGCTCAACCTCAAGACCGTGGCCGACGCGATCTCGATGCATGAATCGACGGTGAGCCGCGTCACCGCCAACAAATACATGGCCACCAATCGCGGCCTGTTCGAGCTGAAATATTTTTTCACGTCCTCGATCGCGGCGACCTGCGATGGCGACGCGCATTCCTCCGAGGCCGTGCGCGACCGCATCCGTGCCATGATCGAGGCGGAGCCTGCTGGCGACGTGTTGTCGGACGACAAGATCGTGGACAAGTTGAAAACCGACGGCATCGATATCGCGCGCCGCACGGTGGCGAAATACCGCGAAGCGCTGCGGATTCCCTCTTCGGTGCAACGCCGGCGGCTGAAGCGCATCGCCCTGGGCGCAAGCCTGTAAGGCCGGCTTAAGCGCTTGGGCCGCATGAGGATTCATGTAAAGGGCCAAGGTCGAAATAGATGGTTTGACACCTTAGGGGCACGGGTCTAGCTTCCGGCCCCGCGGTGGGAGGCCGACCTGAGGTTGGGCCCAAGGCGCGTTAGATCAGGCCTTGGCGAAAATCGGCCCCGCGAAATGCGGCGCGTGCCCCGGGAATCGCGGTGGAAAAGGGCCATTCGACAGTCTTCCGCGGGCGATGACGATACAAGTTACCGGAAAGAATTTGGACGTCGGTGAGGCGTTACGCAGTTACGTCCAGGAACGCGTAGTGCACACGGTCGAGAAGTTCATGGGGCGCGAGCCCTCGGGGCACGTGCGGATCGAGAAGGAACACGGGGAGTTTCGGACCAACTGCACAATCTACTTGTGGCAAGGCATGAGCCTCGAGGCCCATGGGGTCGCGGGCGAAGCCTACCAAAGCGCCGACCGCGCTTGCGAGCAACTCGAGAAGCGGGTGCGGCGCTACAAGCGCAGACTGAAGCGGCATGGCGGCGGCGAGACGCCGCGCAAGCAGACGCCAGCGACGGATTACGTCATCCAGGCGTCGCCAGAGGGACAAGAGGAACGCGATGAGGACAATCCCGTTATCATCGCCGAGGCCGAAAGCCCCTTGCATGAAATGGCAGTGAGTGACGCGGTGATGCAAATGGACTTGTCGGACCGGTCATTTGTCGTGTTTCGCAACGCCAGCCACGGCGAGATCAACGTGGTCTATCGGCGCGACGACGGCAATATTGGCTGGATTGATCCTGCGACCAAGAAGGCGCGCAAGCGGCGTTAGGCGAAACCTTCGCCCTGTCGCGCCCGTTTGTTTGAGGGGTTTGGCACCATGCATCTGAGCAGTTTCATCTCCCCCGATTCCGTGATTCCCTCGCTCAAGGCGAAGACCAAGAAGCAGCTCCTGCAAGAGCTGTCGGCGCGCGCCGCCCGCATCACGGGGCTGCCCGAGCGCGACATCTTCGATGTGCTGCTGCAACGCGAGCGGCTGGGCTCAACCGGGCTCGGCCAGGGCGTCGCCATTCCCCACGGCAAGCTCGCGGGGCTGAAGCGCATCGTCGGCATCTTCGCCCGGCTTGCCGAGCCGATCGATTTCGACGCGGTCGACGGCGACAAGGTCGACATCGTGTTCCTGCTGCTCGCGCCCGAAGGCGCGGGGGCCGATCATCTCAAGGCGCTCGCCCGCATCTCAAGGCTGTTGCGCGAGGGTAGCGCCGTCGACAAGCTTCGCGCCTCGAAGGACGCCACGGCACTTTACGCGGTGCTGACCGAGGAGGAGGCCTCCTCGCACGCCGCCTAGCGCGGCGCGAGTTCGGTAATCAGCTCGATCGCCGTCTTGCTCATCGCCTCGAAGCCGCCCACGCTGAACTCGTTGATCGACACGAACACGCCGATGCCGCGCGCCGGCGCGAATGCCACAAAGCTGAACTGGCCCTGTAGGCCCCCCGATTTGTGCAGGATCAGCGACCGATCGCCGTCGGGCTGCATCACCACCCAGCCTAGCCCCATGGCATCCATCACCCCACCCTCGTCCATGCCGAACACGGGGGTGAGCCCGTCGCGATGGAGATAGGATGCGTGGTCGAGCAACCGCATCTCCGCGTCCTCCGTGGCGAAGCGGTCGAGATGCCAGCCGAGCCAGCGCAACATGTCGTTGGCGGAGGAATAGAGGCCGCCTGCGCCGACGATCATCGGCGAGGTGGGGACGAACGGCATCGGTGAGCCGTCGAAATTATGCCCTTGCATCGTCCGGGCCTTGTCGGTCTCGGTCAGGTCGAAGCGTGTGTCCTTGAGCCCAGCGGGATCGAGCACGCGCTCCTTCAGCAGGTCGGGGTAAGACTTCCCCGCCACGTTAGCCAAGGCCTGCGCCAGCAAGTCGAAGCCGAAATTGGAATAGAGAATGCCGGTGCCCGGCGCGAACAGCAGAGCGTCCGGCGTGAGCGCGTTGACATAATCCTCCTTGCTCCGCTCCGACGTTGCGTCCTCCGCCGGCGCGCCCTCGGCCTCGCGCGGCAGGCCGGACGCGTGGGTAGCGAGGTCGATCAGTCTGATCGACTTGCCGTCACGCTGGGGAATTTTGACGTCCCAGCCCAGCCGGTCTTGCAGCGTGTCGGTGAAGCTAACCTTGCCGTCCGCCACCATCGAGGCGAGCGTCGCGCCGCAGAATGCCTTGGTGATCGAGCCGACGCGCATCAGCGTGTCGCCGTCGGGCGCCTTGCCGCTACCGTCCGCGATCTCTCCGAAGCCGCGTACCACGGTCTCGCCGTTGCGGCTGGCGCCGATGACCAATCCGGGGACCTTGGCTTGGAGGAAGAGAACCGCCCCGGAGAACTCGATGGTCTCAGCGAGCAACTTGTCCTCGGCACGCGCGCCCGTGGTACCGAGTGCCGCAATCGAGGCGAGAGCTAATCCAGTCCGCAATACCCTTAAGACATGTCGCGACGCCTGCATGCCAATCTCCCTTTTCGCGCCAAGCCAATGCAGCTAAAGCGCGGGGAGACTACTACGGCGATAGAGACGAGGGAATGTCAGTGCACGCTGACCGGCACCAAATCATTCTCGATGGCGTTGGCGATGGCGGCAGTGCGGCTGTCGGTCAGGGCAAGCGGCGTTCCGTCCGCGCCCAGCAGGGCAAACAGATCGATGCCCTTCGGCGCGTCAGAGAGCGCCGGGAACAGCTTCTCGGCAGCGTCGTGATCGAGCTGCTTGATATAGGCAACTTCTCCGTCGCCAAGTTGCGCGAACTCACTCCGCGTCATGGGAGAGCGCGCCAGGCGATCTTCTTTTTCGAACTCGTTCATCTCTCGTCTCGTCCTCCTCTGGAGGTGGTGACTTAAGTTAGGTGGGAGGCCTGGCGAAAGTTTCAATCGGTCGCGGCAATCCCGACCTTCAATACACGCTTCTCCTTGCGCGGGCGCACCAGCTCGACGGCGAGCAGCCCGTCATTCAATTCGGCCCCGCGCACTTCGACGCCGCTCGCGAGCTGAAAGGTCCGCTTGAACTGGCGCGCGGCGATGCCGCGATGGAGATAGTCCTTGGCCTCGTCCTCATGCTGCCGCCCGCGGATGGTCAGCGCCCCGCTCTCGATTGCGACTTCGAGCTCATTCACGCCGAAACCCGCCACGGCAAGCGTGATGCGCAGAGCCTCAGGCTCGCTCGCGCTTCCGTGCAGGAGTTCGATATTGTAGGGCGGATAACTGGCATCGCCCAGCTTGGCCGTGCCGTTGGCAACGCGCGGCGCCGCGAGGCTCAACCAGAGACTGCCATCGAGGAGTGCCATGCGCGACATCGAGCGTAAGCCTTTTTCGGGATCAGCGGCTGCGCCGTGCCGGATGCGTCGTTGAGGCCCTGCCGGCGCCTCAAGAGAGCTGGCCCAGCCCGCAGCGGCACTGAGCCTTTCAAACCGAATTCGGATATGGGGAAATTGCCCAGCAAATTCAAGCAGAGTGCGGCTCGCTCACCGAGACGTGTTTGCCGCCTATCGCGCCGGTCCGCCGTGCCCTAAGCTCCGCGCGCGATGAACTGGTATGTGAGCTCCAAGGACGGCAGCGATGCCAATGACGGCCGCACCACCGCGACGGCCTTCAAGAGCTTTTCGCGCGCGGCCGACGCGGCGAAGGCCGGCGATACTATCCTGATCGCGCCTGGCGCCTACGACCAGGACCTGGCCGCGCGCGTCAGCCTGGCGCGCACCGCGAGTATTGTCGTCCTGGTGGTCGGCGGGCACTAGACGCGAGCGCAGGCGCGCTAGGCAGCCTCGGCGGCCGCGTCCATCTCCAGCACATCATCCTGCTCGGCCTTTGGCGTCCCGAGCATCAACGCGCGGAACTCCGCCGCGCCGACGGTGCGCGCGATCTCCCGGAAGGCGAAGAACGGGACCAAGGCGATGCACATGATGACGCCGATGGTGAGCGCGCCGACCAGTCCGCCGCCGCCGATCTGCGGGATGCTCTCGGCAACGCTCCCGCCGTGGAACAGCCCGACAGCGGTTTCCTCGGCGATATAGGAAAGCATCAGCAGCACGGTGAACGCGATCGATTTTAAGGCGATCGGATAGATCAACGGCTTGTCGTCGAGACGATTGCCGAAGCCGAACGCTTCGGCAATGAGCATGATCTTGCCGAGGATCAGCGCGTTCACTAACGCCAGGCCATAAAACCTAAAGCCGATCTGGTGGCTCGCCAACACCGTCCATTCGTGCAGCAGGAACACGGAGAACACGACCCAGAGATAAGCGACGATGGCCAGAAACTTTTTCAGCTCCGCGTAAAGCCTCGTCTTCAAGCCGGGCTTCGCCGCTTGCGTCGCGTTGGCCGCCGGTTCGGCGACGCTCGCCTCGCTGGTCTGGCCGGCGTCGAGGTACTCCGCCTCTTAAGTCACAGGCGCGATGGCGGGCGATGCGCCGAGGTCGCAAACGCTGCGCACCGGTTTCCACGCCTCGAAGCCCGGCTTCCACAGCAGGTCGTCCTTGCGCAAGCCACCGCGCTCGGCGAGCAGCAGCAATTCACGATCGCCCAACGGACCCCATTGCTGATCCCCGCGCGACAAATACCAAGATGGTGCGCTCTGCCCGGCCTCGCCGGCGAATTGACGCTCTTGCATGATGGGCCCCCGCCACAACTTCCCCGGCGCCCAGGCTAGCGCATAGGGCGGATGCGGTCGAGCAGGTCCCGCGTTAAGCGCGGAACGCCGGGCTTTTCAAGGCGCCCTTGCGTCAAATGCGGCCTTGCGTTTGGCCCGAGGGGCCGAACACAATGCCGACCCTTTCTCCCTATCAATGCTCGGGTATGTGCGGAATCGTCGGAATCTGGCGCCATGACGGCGGCGAGGCGGACCGATCGGCGATCGGATCGATGCTGGCGCCCATCGCGCATCGCGGTCCCGACGGCGAGGGCGTGTGGCAAGAAGGGCGCGTCGCTTTCGGTCATCTGCAGGCTGTCGATCGTCGACCTGACGGAAGCCTCCAGCCAGCCCATGCGCACGCCGGATGGCGCCGGCGTCCTCGCCTACAACGGAGAAATCTACAACCATCGCGAACTGCGCCGCGACCTGGAGCGGGAGGGCGTGCAATTTCGCAGCTCCGGCGATACCGAGGTCCTCCTCCAGGCCCTGCACCATTGGGGCCCCGACCGTTGCATTGCGCGCCTCAATGGGATGTTCGCCTTCGCCTATCTCGACACGCGAGACGGCACGCTATGGCTGGCCCGCGACAAGTTCGGCATCAAGCCTCTGGCTGTTGCCGATACTGGCACCGAGCTCATCTTCGCGTCGGAAGCCAAGGCGCTCATCGCCCATCCCCGCATGGCACGGCGGGCCGATCGTTATGCCTTGGCCAGCTGGCTTCTCTCCACGGGTCGCGGGCTGCGCAGAATGCTGTTTGAGGGGATCGACGACTTCGATCCCGGCTCGCTGTGGAAAGTCACGCCAAGCGGAATTGAGAAGCGAAAATATTTTGAGCCCATCAATGCCGTCGATGTCGATCGCCTGGTCGCCGCATCACGCGAAGATCCAACGCAATTCGTCAGCGGATTTCGTGACCGTCTGCAACGCAGCGTCACCCTTCACCTGTTGAGCGATGTTCCCCTCGCTGCGATGTGTAGTGGCGGGGTCAATTCAAGTTTGGTCGCGGCCTGTGCCAAGGATCAGCTCCCCCACATCGAGGGCTACGTTGCCGATGTCCAGTGGCCGTCCGGAGAAGGCGACCAGGCCGCGCGCGTCGGCCGCCACCTCGGAATTCCGATACGCCGCATCGTGGTTGACCAGGCCCGTTTTCTCAGACTGTGGCCCTACACCGTCTGGCACTCAGATGCGCCGTCTGTCCAGGCGAGCGACACGGCGTTGCTTGCGGTGGTTCAGGCCTGCCGCGCCGACGGGGTAAAGGTGCTGCTGACCGGAGAGGGATCCGACGAACTGTTCGGTGGCTATCCCTGGCAGCAAAAGACCTACAATTTCTGGCGTCAGCTGGAGTCATGGCACCACTATTTCTTTCCCGATCGCCACTTGAAGAAAATGCTCCGCGTCTCGCCATTTTCACGGGTCGTTGTCCCCAATCTCAACCGACTGACGGTTGCCCTAGAGAGCGAGCGGACTTTGCTGCCCCAACGCCTGATGGAACGCTTGGCCCCGATCGAGTCGGGTGCCGATCGAGCCTTCCTCGCGCGCTGTCTGTTTAGCTTGAATGATCATTTGTCGTGGATCCTTCACCGTCACGACCGCATCGGCATGGCGGCTTCGCTGGAGATGCGGGTTCCATTCCTCGAAAACGAGATGATCGACTTTGCCTTCCATCTCCCGCGGCGGGCCAAGCTCCACCAAAACACCGGCAAGTGGCTAGTCAAGCAGGCAGCCACCGAGGTGCTCCCCGCCGATGTTGTCTTCGCGCGGAAGAAGGGCTTCCCGTTTCCGATCGCTTATGCATTCGGGACGGAGCGGCTACTCTCCGGCGGCATGCTCGCCGAATTCATGGGATGGCCGGCGCAAACCACCGAGGCAATCATTGCGATGCTGCGCGGCGATGGAGGCCTGCTGCTCCACGTCGTCGGTCTGGAATTGTGGTTTCGGTTGTATTTCGGCGGAGCAACGCCGGAAGCCTTGGGCGAGACGCTCATGGGTCTGGCTGAAGACGCCATGCAGACGCTTGCCAACATGTCGCCACGCAAACGTAAGGCGGAGGCACTCGGATGAGGCTACGAGCCGGCGGCCTGCCGCGCGTTAGCAGTTAGCGGGGAACTGGTGGAGCCAGGCGGGATCGAACCGCCGACCTCGTGAATGCCATTCACGCGCTCTCCCAACTGAGCTATGGCCCCTTGTCCAGAAATCGGAAATCGCCGCCGAAAACAGCAAGCCAGCTTGACTTTCCGACCAATCACTTAGGCTGGCGATCTCCGCGGTTCAAGAAAAATGCGCTTCGCCGCAACCGCGCGGGCGAGGCGCTTGCGGCGCTCAGCTAGCGTCGTCTCCTTGCCGGCTCAACTCTCTTCGCCCGGCGTCCCGACGATGCCGCTGACATCGGCCTCGCCTTCCTCTTCTTCTTCCAGGAAGGCGTTGTCGTCGTCTCCCGCCGGGATCTCGGGCGCGTCGTCGCCGAGATCGACGATCTCCTCGTCCTCTTCGAGGGCGGCTTCGGCTCCGGCCTCTTCGACCTCTTCCAGGCTGATGACCTCGGCGGCTTCGGGCGCGGCGGCCTCGACCTCGGGCTCAACCACCACTTTCCTCGCTTCAGCCGGCTGAGCGCGTTCGCCGCGCCGTGAGGGCGGCGGCGTGACCTGATAAACGGCCTGGCAGACGGGACAGACGATCGGCGTCCGGCTCAAGTCGTAAAACCGCGCCCCACAGCTCGGGCAAACACGCTTGGTTCCCCGTGCGGGTTTCGACATTGACACTCCTCGATGCTGGTCTTGAGTTGCTTGTCCCCATTGCCACGACATATCTGCCCTGTCAAAAGCTATCGACCGGCCTAAAACCCCGATTGTGACCCTATGAAGCAGCCTTTGACCGCAAGCCCGTCCGCGGCCCTTTCCGGCCGGATTCGAGTGCCGGGCGACAAGTCCATCTCCCACCGCGCGCTGATCCTGGGGGCGTTGGCGACCGGCATTACCCGCATCAACGGGCTGCTCGAAGCCGAGGACGTCATGGCTACGGCCAAGGCGATGCAGGCGCTCGGCGCGGAGATCGAACGGTCCAATGGCGAAGTCGCCATGAAGGGACAAGGCGTAGGCGGCTTGCGCGCGCCGTCCGCGCCGCTCGATTTCGGCAATTCCGGCACCGGCAGCCGGCTGATGCTCGGCGCCGTCGCCGGTCACGACATGCAAGTCGAATTCACCGGCGATGCGTCTCTATGCCGGCGTCCGATGGGGCGGGTGCTGGCGCCGCTCACCGCCATGGGCCTACAGAGCGACGCGGATCACGATCATGCGACGCTGCCGCTCGTGGTGCGCGGCACCCACGATCTCCTGCCCATCGTCTACGACCTGCCGGTGCCCTCGGCGCAAGTGAAGTCCGCAGTGCTGCTCGCCGGCATGCACGCGCCCGGCCGCACGACTGTGGTCGAGCCGTTGGCGAGCCGCGATCACACCGAGCGTATGCTCGGTTATTTCGGCGCCGAGCTGGTCGCCGAGGATCGCGGGCAGGGGGCACGCGCGGTGACCATTTGCGGCGACGCCGAGCTGCATGGCGTAAGCATCGCCGTGCCCGGCGATCCGAGCTCGGCCGCCTTTATGATCGCCGCCGCGCTGATCTCGCCGCGCTCGGACATCGTGGTCGAGAACGTGCTGCTGAATCCCACACGCAGCGGCTTCATCGACACCTTGCGTGAGATGGGCGCCGATATCGAGCTGCTCGACCGCCGTTTCGAGGGCGGCGAGACCGCCGGCGATCTCCGCGTCAAGTCGAGTGCGCTGAAAGGCGTGCAGGTTCCGCCCGGCCGCGCTCCGTCGATGATCGACGAATATCCGGTGCTGGCCTGTCTCGCGGCCTTCGCCGACGGCGAAACGCGGATGCATGGTCTCGCCGAGTTGAAGCTCAAGGAGAGCGACCGGTTGAGCGCCACCGCCGCCGGGCTTGCCGCATGCGGGGTCACGGCGCGGGTCGAAGGCGACGACCTCATTGTCGAAGGAAACGGTGCGGTGGCGGGCGGCGGCGCCGTCGAGACGCATATGGATCACCGCATCGCCATGGCGTTCCTGACGCTCGGGCTTGGCGCGCGCAAACCCGTCACGGTCGACGACACGCGCATGATCGCCACCAGTTTTCCAAACTTCATGGCGCTAATGACGAAGCTCGGCGCCAAATTCTCCTGAACACTGCGAGGACCTCTCCATGGACATCGCGCGCATCCCCGTCGGCGACAATCCTCCGCACGAGATCAACGTCATCATCGAGATCCCGCAAGGCGGCGTGCCGGTCAAATATGAGATCGACAAGACGTCGGGCGCCATGTTCGTCGACCGCTTCCTGCACACCGCCATGTTCTATCCGGCGAACTACGGCTTCATCCCGCACACGCTGTCCGAGGACGGCGATCCGGTCGATTGCCTGGTGGTGGCGCCGACGCCGGTCGCGCCGGGCGTCGTGATCCGCGCGCGGCCGATCGGTGCGCTGCTGATGGAGGACGAGAAGGGCATCGACGAGAAGATCATCGCCGTGCCGACCGACAAGCTGCATCCATTCTACAAACGCGTCGGCAGCTACCGCGACCTGCCGGAGATCGTGATGGAGCAGATCGCCCATTTCTTCGAGCACTATAAGGATCTCGAGAAAGGCAAATGGTCGAAGCTGCAACGCTGGGCCGAGCCGAGCGAGGCAGCCGAACTGATCCGCGCGGGGATCGATCGCGCCAGGCGTAGCGCATGATCATCGCCATTGATGGACCCGCCGCCTCTGGCAAGGGCACCCTTGGCAAGCGGATCGCCGCCTATTACGGGCTCGCCCATCTCGACACCGGCAAGCTCTATCGGGCCGTGGCGCGCGACACGGTGGCGATGGGCAGGAGCCCGGCGGACGCCGGCGCCGCGCTGATCGCGGCCAAGGCGCTTGACGTCGCCACCCTGGGCGATCCTGGTTTGATGGGGGGCGGGCTCGGCGAGGCGGCCTCCATCGTGGCGAGCCATGCGGAGGTGCGGCGAGAGCTCCTGGCCTACCAACGCGCCTTCGCCAGGCGCAAGCCCGGCGCCGTGCTCGATGGCCGCGACATCGGCACGGTCATTTGTCCCGAGGCCGACGCAAAGCTGTTCGTCACCGCGGCTCCCGAGGAGCGCGCCCGCCGCCGCCATCGCGAGTTATCCGAGGCCGGCAACGGCATTTCCGAGGCCGAGGTCCTGGCCGATATCAGGCGTCGCGACGAACGCGACAGGAACCGGGCCGCCGCCCCCCTGATCCAGGCGGAAGACGCGGTCTTGCTCGACACCACGAATTTGGATATAGACGCGGCGTTCAAGGCAGCCATCGATCTGATCGATGCTGCGATGCGCCCTGCAGGGCAGGCCGGTTGAGGCCATGCCCATTTTTGCATTGGCACATCACTTTTCGAGATTTTCCGCAGGGTTAGCGAGCGGAGGCGAGGGCCGGAAGCCTTATGGCTTACCCTCCACTTAGTTTCGCAATTCCTGCCGCGCCCGAGGGCAAACCGGACTAAAAGGGCCTCCAGCAAGGCAAATGGAGGCAGGAGAGTTGTATGATGCGATGTGCCGAGGTGGAGCCTAAATGACCGAGCCGCAGACCAGCATGAGCCATCCGAGCCGCGACGAGTTCGCAGCCCTGCTCGAGGAATCCCTCGCCGGAACCGCGCTCCAGGAAGGCAGCGTGGTGAAGGGCACCATCGTCGCGATCGAGAAGGACCTTGCGGTCATCGACGTCGGCCTCAAGACCGAAGGCCGCATCCCGCTCAAGGAATTCGGCGTTCCGGGCCGCGCTCACGGTCTCTCCGTCGGCGATGAGGTCGATGTCTATCTGGAGCGCGTCGAGAATTCTGCCGGCGAAGCGGTGCTGTCGCGCGAGAAGGCGCGACGCGAGGAGAGCTGGACCAGGCTCGAGGAGAAATACAAAGCCGGCGAGCGCGTCGAAGGCGTGATCTTCAATCGCGTCAAGGGCGGCTTCACCGTCGATCTCGATGGCGCCGTGGCCTTCCTTCCCGGCAGTCAGGTGGACATCCGCCCGATCCGCGACGTTGGCCCGCTGATGAACCAGCCGCAGCCCTTCCAAATCCTGAAGATGGATCGCCGCCGCGGCAATATCGTCGTGTCCCGCCGCTCCGTGCTGGAAGAGACCCGCGCCGAGAAGCGCAGCGAGATCGTCGCCCGCCTCGAAGAGGGCCAGGTTATCGATGGCGTGGTCAAGAACATCACCGACTATGGCGCCTTCATCGATCTCGGCGGCATCGACGGCCTCCTGCATGTCACCGACATGGCATGGAGACGCGTCACCCATCCGAGCGAGATCGTAAATGTCGGCGACACGGTGAAGGTGCAGATCATCCGCATCAATCCCGAGACGCAGCGCATCAGCCTCGGCATTAAGCAGCTCGAGGCCGATCCTTGGGAGGGCATCGCCGCCAAATATCCCGTGGATGCGCGCTTCAAGGGCACAGTCACCAACATCACCGACTATGGCGCCTTCGTCGAGCTCGAGCCCGGCGTCGAGGGTCTGATCCATGTGTCGGAGATGAGCTGGACTAAGAAGAATGTCCATCCCGGCAAAATCGTCTCCACCAGCCAGGAGGTCGAAGTGCAGGTGCTCGAGGTCGATCCCGACAAGCGCCGCATCTCGCTCGGCCTGAAGCAGGTCCAGGAGAATCCCTGGGTCGCGTTCGCCGCCAACCACCCGCCCGGAACCGTGATCGAGGGCCAGATCCGCAACATCACCGAGTTTGGCCTGTTCATCGGGCTCGACGGCGGCATCGATGGCATGGTGCATCTGTCCGACCTCGACTGGACGAAGCCCGGCGAAGAGGCGCTCAAGGACTACAAGAAGGGCGACACCGCTAAGGCCATCGTGCTCGAGGCCAACTCCGAGAAGGAGCGCATCAGTCTCGGCATCAAGCAGCTCAGCGCCGACCCGTTCGCCTCGGGCGGCCCGTCAGCCAAGCTGAAGAAGGGCATGCGCGTCACTTGCGAGGTGCTCGCGGTCAAGGACAACGGGCTCGATGCCAAGCTGATCGACCACGACATGACCACCTTCATCCGCCGTTCGGATCTGTCGCGCGACCGCTCCGAGCAGCGGCCCGACCGTTTCGGCGTCGGCGAGAAGTTCGACGCCGTGGTGACCCAGGTCGATGCCAAGACGCGCAAAGTGTCGGTGTCGATCAAAGCGCTGGAAATCGCCGACGAGAAAGAGGCCGTGGCGCAATATGGCTCGACCAACTCGGGCGCGTCGCTCGGCGACATTCTCGGCGCTGCGCTGAGCAGGGCCAAGGGTGACGATGGCGATGAGCCCGCCGCCAAGCCGAAGCGCAAGCGCGCCGCGAAGGACGAGGAAGAGCCGACCGCGTCGGACGACTAGTCGAAACGCGCTCGCTGCGCGCCTAAGTCCTTGCACGAGGTTTCATGGTTCTCGACGCCGAAAGCGTGATCGACCGCCGCCGCCTCAAGCGCCGGCTGACTGCATGGCGCATCGCCGCCGTCGCCTTTGGCCTCCTCTTGCTCGGCGCGCTCCTGCTGAACGATCAAGACTTGTCGGCCGGGGGCATTCTGCCCCACGTCGCGCGCCTGACCGTGACGGGCATCATCACCGACGACCGCAAGACGCTGGAGCTGATCGACAAGGTCGGCAAGTCCGACCAGGTCAAGGCGGTGATCCTCGACATCAATAGTCCGGGTGGCACCACCACCGGGGGCGAAGCGATGTACGACGCGATCCGGCGGCTCGCCGAGAAGAAGCCGGTAGTGGCCGTGTGCGGTACGCTCGCCACCTCGGCGGCCTATATCATCGCCCTCGCCACCGACCGCATCTTCGTCTACGGCAACACCATCACCGGCTCCGTCGGCGTGATCTTCCAATGGGCCGAGGTGACCGACCTCTTGCACACGCTCGGCATCAAGGTCGAGGAGGTGAAGAGCGGCCCGCTGAAAGCGGTGCCCAGTCCCTTCGAGCCGCTTGACGAGAGGGGCCGGGCGCTCACCGAGGAAATGGTGCAGGAGTCCAAAGCCTGGTTCGTGGATCTTGTGGCCAAGCGTCGCAGCATCGACCCCGAGTCCATCCCCGGGTTGACCGACGGGCGCATCTATTCCGGCCGCCAGGCCGTCGAGCTGAAGCTGGTCGATCAGATCGGCGATGAGAAGGCGGCGATGGAATGGCTGACCAAGCAACGCAACGTCGCTTCGGGGCTGAAGATCGTCGACTGGAAGCCGAAGGAGGAAAGCTCCGGCCTGTTCGGCTGGTTCTTCAAGTCGATGGCAGTCTCGATGGGGCTTTCGGCCGAGAAAATTGCCGACTTTGCCAGCGAAATCTCGGCTACCCTCAAGCTTGACGGTCTGGTTTCCGTTTGGCACCCTGCTACCAACTAGCGGGGGGAATGCGGCCCGCGCCGTTGTCGGCGCCCGGCCGATGGGGAACAGCATGATCAAGTCTGAGTTGATTCAGAAGGTGGCGGGCGCGAACCCGCATCTCTTCCATCGCGATGTGGAGCGCATCATCAACATCGTGCTCGACGAGATCACCGGCGCTTTGGCGCGTGGCGACAGAGTCGAGCTGCGCGGCTTCGGTGCCTTCACGGTGAAGCATCGCGCGGCGCGCCAGGGGCGCAATCCTCGGACCGGGGACACGGTCTTCGTCGAGGACAAATACGTGCCCTTCTTCAAGACCGGCAAGGAGCTGCGCGAGCGCCTGAACCCTGACGACCAATAGGGGTCGAGGGGAGAGCCTCCGTGTGGCGTAAGCTGATCCTCGCGCTTGTGGTCGTGCCGCTCGGCGTCATCCTCGTCGCGCTCGCCGTCGTCAACCGCAAGTCCGTCGAGCTGGTTCTCGATCCCTTCGGCGGTGAGGCCCCCCATTTCTCGCTGCAGGCGCCGCTCTTTTTGCTGTTGCTCGGCGGGTTTGCCGTGGGGCTGATCGCCGGCGGTATCGCCACCTGGCTCAGCCAAGGCAAATGGCGGCGGCTGGCGCGCGAAGAGACCCGCCAAGCGCGCGATTGGCGCCGCCAGGCCGACCGGCTGGAGAAGGAGCTTGAAGGCCTCGGGCCCACCGCCAATCGCCCAAGGCTGACGGTCGATTGACGCCTCCTGGGCCCTCGTCCCGCCTAAACCGATCCTCAACGCCAATGTTGCAGTGCGATAGACTTTGGGGCCTCGATTGGCATAGGGTGGCCCCGCGAGCCCCAGAGCGTCATCCGGAACGGCGGTACCCCGCCTTCCGCGAGGATGCCGCTCAAGAAAACGGCCAAAACCCTGGAACGCGAAAGCCTGAGACGTGGCGGCGAAGGTTAAGATTTGCGGTGTACGCACCCCTGCCGTGATTGAAGCCGCGGCCGAGGCGGGCGCCGATTATGTCGGGTTGGTCTTGTTCCCGAACAGCCCGCGCCATCTCGAGGTCGAGGAGGCACGTGTGCTCGCGGCAATCGCCAAGGGCAAGCTCGGCACCGTCGCGGTATTGGTCGATCCTGACGACGCGCTGGTCGATGAGGTGGTTGAGCGGGTCCGTCCCGATCTCCTCCAACTGCACGGCGCCGAGTCGCCGGAGCGGGTCGCCGCGATCAAGGCGCGCTCGGGCTTACCGGTGATGAAAGCCATCGCCGTCGCCGAAGCGGCCGACGTTGCCAAGGCAGATGCCTATTCGGCGTCCGCCGACTATGTCCTGTTCGAACTCGAAGGCGTCTGCTAGTGCCACGCTTCCGGGCGGCAACGGCGTGGCTTTCGATTGGCGCGCGCTGAAAAGCGCGAAGGAGCCTTTTGCCCTGTCCGGGGGCCTCACCCCCGACACCGTTGGCGAGGCCATTGTGCTGACGGGCGCTTCCCTGGTCGACGTTTCGTCGGGCGTCGAGTGCGAACCCGGCAAAAAGGATCTCGCCCTGGTCAGACGCTTCATCCAGGCGGCGAAATCGGCCACACCGCAAGCACGGGCCAAAGCCTCATGAGCGCACGCACCGAACCGAGTCAGCTCAACACCTATCGCGGTGGCCCCGACGAGCGCGGCCATTTCGGGATCTACGGCGGGCGCTTCGTCGCCGAGACTCTGATGCCGCTGATCCTCGACCTTGAGCGCGCATACGCTGCGGCAAAGGCCGATCCGAGCTTCCAGGCCGAGATGGACGGTCATTTGGCAAACTATGTCGGCAGGCCATCGCCGCTCTATTTTGCCGAGCGTCTCACGAAGCATTGCGGCGGCGCGAAAATCTATTTCAAGCGCGAGGAGCTCAATCACACCGGCGCGCACAAGGTGAATAATGTGCTGGGCCAGATCATGCTGGCTTTGCGCATGGGCAAGACCCGCATCATCGCCGAGACCGGAGCCGGCATGCATGGCGTCGCGACCGCGACGTTGTGCGCCAAATTCGGTCTGCCCTGCATTGTCTACATGGGGTCGGTGGACGTGGCGCGGCAGAAGCCGAACGTGCTGCGGATGAAGATCCTCGGCGCCGATGTTCGCGCGGTCGAGTCGGGGTCCAAGACGCTGAAGGATGCGATGAACGAGGCATTGCGCGATTGGGTCGCCAATGTGCATGACACGTTCTACTGCATCGGCACCGTGGCCGGGCCGCATCCTTATCCGGCCATGGTGCGCGATTTCCAGTCGATCATCGGCCGCGAGACACGCGAGCAGATGCTAGCGGCCGAAGGCCGGCTGCCGGATTCACTGATCGCCTGCATTGGCGGCGGCTCAAATGCCATGGGTCTGTTCCATCCATTCCTCGACGAACGCGGCATCGAGATCTATGGCGTGGAAGCGGCCGGCCACGGCCTCGACAGCGGCCAGCACGCTGCCTCGATTGCCGGCGGCAGGCCCGGTGTGCTGCACGGCAACCGCACCTATTTGTTGATGGACGACGACGGCCAGATCGCGGAGGCGCATTCGATTTCCGCAGGCCTCGATTATCCCGGCATCGGGCCCGAGCATGCCTGGCTCAATGACATGCACCGGGTGAAGTTCCTCTCGGCGACCGACGATGAGGCGGTTTCCGCATTTCAGCTTTGCAGCAAACTCGAGGGCATCATCCCGGCGCTCGAGCCGGCGCACGCGCTCGCCCGTGTGCTCGACATCGCGCCGACGAAGCCGATGGATCACCTGATGGTGCTCAATGTCTCGGGCCGCGGCGACAAAGATCTGGATTCGGTTGCAAGCTTTTTAAGCGCCAAGACGCGAGGCGCAAGCTGATTGCTGGGACGACCGATATGACTCGCATCGAACGACGATTTGCCGAGCTGAAGCGGGAGGGCCGCGCGGGGCTCGTCACTTTCATCACCGCCGGCGATCCGGATTACGACACCTCGCTCGCCATTCTCAAGGCGTTGCCGGGCGCGGGCGCCGATGTCATCGAGCTCGGCATGCCGTTCTCCGACCCCATGGCCGACGGACCGGCAATCCAGGCCTCCTCGCAGCGGGCGCTGAAGTCCGGTCAGACCATGCAAAAAACCCTTGCCGTGGTCAGAGCCTTCCGCGCCGCCGATGCCACCACCCCCATAGTGCTAATGGGCTATTACAACCCCATATACGTGTATCCGGTAGAGCGCTTCATCGCCGATGCGGTGCAAGCCGGAGTAGACGGTCTGATCGTGGTCGACATGCCGCCAGAAGAAGATGCCGAGCTTCGTCCCGCCGCCACCGCGGCAGGGCTGAACTTCATTCGCCTCGCCACGCCGACGACGGACGCCCGCCGGCTGCCCGCCGTGCTCGCCAATACATCCGGGTTCGTCTATTACGTCTCGATCGCCGGCATCACCGGCACCGCGGCGCCCGACATCGCGGCGGTCGGCGATCATGTCGGTCGCATCAAGGCGCATACCAACCTGCCGATCGCGGTCGGCTTCGGCGTGAAGACCGAAGACCAGGTGAGTGCGCTGGCGCGGATCGCCGAGGGCGTGGTGGTAGGTTCTGCCCTGGTCGGCGCCATCGCCCAGAGTCTCGATGAGCAGGGCAACGCCACGCGTAACACCAAGCCGCAAGTGCTCGGCCTCGTCGAGCGGCTCGCGGCGGCGTTGCGGCACAAGGCCGAGGCGGCCGTGCTTTAGGTTGGGAAGTGTTATGAGTGGTTTGGAACTTTGAGAGTTTTGTAGACCCGTGAACTGGATCAATAGCGTCGTCAGGCCCAAGATTTCGCAGCATCCTTCGCAAGAAGGATATGCCGGACAATCTGTGGGTGAAGTGCCCCGAGACGGGGCAGATGATCTATTACAAGGATCTCGAGGCCAACCAGTTCGTGGTCCCCGGCTCCAACTACCATTGGCGCATGTCGGCGGCGGCGCGGCTCAAATTCCTGTTCGACGAGGGCGACTACGAAAGTCTCACGCTGCCCGAGGTGCCGGTCGATCCGCTGAAATTCCGCGACGAGCGGCGCTATACCGACCGGCTGAAGGACGCCCGCAGCAAGACCAGCCTGGCCGATGCGGTGCTGGCCGGCGCCGGCCGCCTCGAAGGCCAGCGCATCGTGGCCGCTGCGCAGGATTTCGATTTCATGGGGGGCTCGCTCGGCACCGGCGCGGGCGAAGCGGTGATTGCCGCCATGCGCGCCGCGGTCAAGCGCGAGACGCCGTTCATTCTGTTCGCCGCCTCGGGCGGGGCGCGCATGCAGGAAGGCATCTTGTCGCTGATGCAGATGCCTCGCACCACGGTCGCCGTACAAGAGCTGCGCGAGGCGCGGCTGCCTTACATCGTGGTTCTGACCCACCCGACGACCGGGGGTGTCACCGCCTCTTACGCCATGCTCGGCGACATCCATATCGCCGAGCCCGGCGCGCTGATCGGCTTCGCTGGACCGCGCGTGATCGAGCAGACCATTCGCGAGCAGTTGCCGAATGGGTTCCAGCGCGCCGAATTTCTCCAAGACCACGGCATGGTCGATATGGTCGTGCACCGCCACAATCTGCGCGCGACGCTCGCCCGTGTTTGCCACCTGCTGACCCGGCGCCGCCCCGGCCGCGATGTCGCGGTCTCCGAGGTCAAGGACGGCAAGCTCGCGCAGATGGCCCCGCCTTCGACCATCACGCTCTCCGGCAACGGCCTCGACACGGCGGCCCTCCACGAGGAGGAGGGCGAGGACTTGACGAGCGGGGTCGGCAATGGCGCTAATCCTAACCCACCGCAAAGCGTCTAAAGGCTCGAGGGATTGACCACCTTACCCCACAGCGCCGGGCGCGGAGCGCCTCGCTCACGGCTTGCGTCGAGCGACACGCTGCTGGAGCGGTTGAAAAAGCTCCACCCGCAGTCGATCGACTTGTCGCTTGGACGCATCGAGCGCCTGCTCGCTGCGCTCGGCAACCCGCAAGACAAGCTGCCGCCGGTGGTGCATGTCGCCGGCACCAACGGCAAGGGGTCCTTCCTCGCCTTCACCCGTGCTATCGCCGAGGCGCTCGGCAAGGGTGTGCATGTCTACACCTCGCCGCATCTGGTCAATTTTCATGAGCGCATCGTGCTGGCGGGGCCGCATGGCTCGGCGCCGATCGCCGAGGAGTTTCTGGTCGAATGCCTCGCCCGCGCCGAAGCCGCCAATGGCGGCGAGCTGATCACCTTGTTCGAGATCACCACCGCGGCGGCCTTCCTTGCGCTCTCCGAAACTCCCGCCGATCTGGTGCTGCTCGAGACGGGACTGGGTGGAAGGCTTGACGCGACCAATGTCGTCAAGCAGCCGCTGCTCACCGCGATCACACCCGTCTCCATCGATCATGTGTCCTTCCTCGGCGAGACCTTGACCGAGATCGCCGGCGAGAAGGCCGGCATCTTGAAGCCGGGTGTGGCGTGCGTGGTCGGCAGGCAAACACTGGAAGCGTTCGCGGTGATCGAGCGCCGCGCCGAGCAGATCGGCGCGCCGCTCCATGTCGCCGGCCGCGATTTCGACATGTACGAGCAGCACGGGCGCTTGGTGTTTCAGACGCAGGAGCGGCTGATCGATCTGCCGCTGCCGCGGCTCCACGGGCGCCATCAGCTCGACAACGCCGGCACCGCAATCGCCGCCGCGAGCCTCATCTTCGGCGATGCGCTTACCACCAGCGCGCTTGAGCACGGCCTAACCCACGCCGAATGGCCGGCGCGCATGGAGCGGCTCGCCGTGGGGGGCTTGCATGCCTTTGTGGCCGACGGCACCGAGATCTGGCTCGACGGCGGCCACAACGCCGCCGGCGGTCAGGTCACCGCGCACACCCTGGCTGAGCTTGACGAGCGCCTGCCGCGGCGCGTGCATCTCATCTACGGCATGATGGAGACCAAGGACGCGCATGCCTACATCGCGCCGTTCAAGGGCCTCGTCGAGCGCGTCTACACGGTGCCGATTCCCGACGAGCCGAACGCCTTCGACGCCGAGACCTTGGCGGAGATTGCCAGGGCGGAAGGATTCGATGTGGTGGCGGCCGCGAGCCTGCCGGATGCCTTGACGCGGTCGCAGGCCGCGCTCGACGGGCCCGGCCGCGTCTTGATCTGCGGCTCGCTCTATCTCGCCGGCCAAGCGCTCAAGCTGCACGGCTAAGGCAAGACGTTGATGGCCGGGACAGGCCCGGCCATCACGCAATCATTTCCGAAGGAACGCAGCCTATGCGCTGATCGTGCCGTTGATCCAGGCGGCGAGGTGGTTCTTGGGGTAGGCGCCTTTCAGCGTGCCGGCGACCTCACCGTCCTTGAACAGGATCAGCGTCGGGATCGCACGAACGTTGTAGAAGGATGGCGTGCGCGGATTCTCGTCGATATTCAGCTTGGTAATGCGCACCTTGCCGTTGAGTTCCTTGGCGATCTCTTCCAGCGCTGGCGCAATCTGCCGGCAGGGGCCGCACCACTCGGCCCAGAAATCGACGACCACCGGGGTCGATGATTTGAGCACCTCGGCCTCGAAATTGTCGTCGGAAACCTTCTCAGTTGCCATTTAGCTTCTCCTAGCGACCGGCGGCGCCAGCGGAATCGCCGGTCTTGCCTCTGAGCCTCGGAAACTAGGTATGCGCTCCAATGCCGTCAAGGCTGCTGCGCGCGTTGCAAGATGCGCTGTTCGGCGTCATCAAGCGAAGTTGATGGGATCTCCATCAGCCGCGGTCCGTCGGTCCACAGCAATGCGGCGCGCAACGGAAGTCCCGGGTAGAGGCCCCTGAGGGCGGTGCGATAGGCCGCAAGCTGAGCGATATAGGCGGGAGCCACCTCCTCCAGCGTCTTAGGCGGTGGCCGGTTGGTCTTGTAGTCCAGGATCAGCAGGCCGGTATCGAGGCGAACGAGGCGATCGATCTGACCTTCCAGATCGTGGCCGCCGATTCGCGCCACGACCGGAACCTCGGCGAGGCTTCCCGGCTGGAATAAAGGCGCGAAAGCGTCGTCCCTGACGATGGCCAGCGTCTCGGCGACGATCTCCTCTTGCAAGCCTTCTTTGAGGCCGATGCCCCGCACCGCGACAAAGGCCCGTGCCGCCCGTTCCTGGTCCGTGGCGGCGACCTCCGGCAGATGCTGCAATAGGGCGTGTACGAGCCGCCCGCGGGCGTAGCGGCCGTTCTCGCTGAGCGCGAGCGGTCCGAGTGGTGGCTGGTCGGGGAGTGCTTCTGCCGCGTCCACAGGTCCGAGCGACAACCGCGACGGGGCGAGCTTGGAACGCGTCCGCTCGCGCGGGGAGGAAACCAGCGCCCAGGCGGGGAGGGGTTCCGGGACGGCCCGCTCGGACTTGGTCTCGGGCGGCTTCACAGGCTCGGTTTGCGGAGTTTCCATCCGGCTCAAGGATTTGCCGTCCACGCCGACCTGCGGCGTCAAATGCCCGCCAAGCCCCTCTTTGACGAGGTCGTACCAGACGACACCCGGCTTAGGTTTCTGAAGGCCATGCCAGCCGCAGACATACAGCCGGTCCTCCGCGCGCGTCATGGCCACATAGAGCAGCCGATGATATTCCTCGATCTCGGCATCATCGAGCTGCGTCTTGCTCGCCGCGATGCCCGAGAGGTCCGAAAGTCCTTTTGGCGGCCAAATCAGATGACTGACCGCGTCGGCCGGCTCGCCGGCGCGCGGCAACGGATAAAGCCGCACCCCTTGCAGCCGCGGCCGCATGCAGGTGTCGGGCAGGAACACGATCGGCGCCTGCAACCCCTTAGCGCCGTGCACCGTCATGATGCGCACCTCGTCGCGCTCCTGCTCCATGTCGCGCTTGATCTCGACATCGTCCGCGCGGAGCTGATTGACGAAACCCTGCAGCGACGGTGCGGCGTCGCGGTCGTAGGCGAGCGCGATGTCGAGAAATTCATCGATCGCCTCGGCCGCCTCAGGCCCAAGCCGTGTGAGCATCGCCTTGCGCAATCGTTGCGCGTCGGCGCCGAGCAGCTCGGAAAAGAACTCGTAAGGTGGCTGGAAGTCGGCGCGTCCCAGCCAGGCGGTGAGCGTCTCGACCGCGCGGGCGAAGCGAATATCGTCGGTCGCTTTCGATTGAAGCGCCGTCCACAGCGACAGACCCTTCCGATCGTGCGCGAGCTTGAAGAGATCGTCGTCGTCGAAACCGAATAGCGGGCTCTTGAGCACGACGGCGAGCGTGAGATCGTCTTCCGGCATCAGCAGGAAATCGGCGAGCGCGATGAGGTCCTGCACCGCGAGCTGGTCGGTGAGTTTCATGCGGTCGGCTCCCGCCACCGGCACGCCAAGCCGCTTCAATTCGCGGATCATCGGCGTGGTGAAGGGCTCGCGGCGGCGAACCAGGATCAAAATGTCCCCGGCCTTGACCTGGCGACCCTTCGAGACAAGCTGCTCGTCATTGTCGAGCCAGCCTTCGATCACGGTGGCGATGCGCTTGCAGAGTTGATCGACCGAGCGGGCGCCGGCCGGCTCCTCGTTCCACGGCTCGAAGGCGTCAGTCTCAGGCGGTTTCTCCTCGGTTTCGACGCCCCACAGCTCCACCGATCCCGCTTCGCCGGTACGGAACGCGTGATGCTGGATGATGGCGCCCGCTTGCCAGGTCAGCCCATCGGCGGCGGGCGGGCCTCCGAACACGCTGTCAACGGCTGTGAGGACCGGCTCGGTCGAGCGGAAGGAAAGTGTCAGCGGCACCTCGTACCACGCAAGTCCGAGCGCCTCCACCCGTTGTCTGAAGGCGCGGCCCACCTCGCCGAATCGCGCCGGGTTGGCGCCCTGGAAGGAGTAGATCGACTGCTTTTCGTCGCCCACCGCGAACAGGGTGCGCAGTTTGTCGCTCACGCCGCGGCCGGCAAAGAACTCCGCCGCCAGCGCCTCGATGATGCTCCACTGCGCGGGGTTGGTGTCCTGCGCCTCGTCGACCAGGATATGGTCGATGCCGCCGTCGATCTTGTACAGCACCCAGGCGGCCGCGTCGGCGCGCGACAGCAGGTTCTGCGTCTTGACGATGAGGTCGTCATAGTCGAGCGCGGCTTCCGCCCGCTTGCGCCGCTCATAGTCGGCCTGGACCGCGTCGGCGAGTGCCAGCACCGCGGCGCTCGCTTCGGCCAGACGCAAATGCGCTAGTTTGTTGGCGAGATCGGCGAAGGTAGCTTGCGCGGCGACGAGCCTGGCGGCGATGTCCGGCGCCTCACTGGCAAAGCCCTTGCTGCACACCTTGTCGCGCGGCTTTCCCTCACCAGTGAGGAAGAGAGGCGTCAGCGTCGTCGCGCGGCTCTCGCCTTGGCTAGATTTCGCATGCCGCAAACTAGCTTCAGCCTCGTTGTCGACTTTCTTGTCGGAGCCATAGGCAGCGAAGGCGGAAATGGCGATGTCGATCTCTACATCGGTCAGGACATCCGCAAGCTGCTCGATCAGCCCGTCTTCGGTATACGCGTCCACGGCGAACTGCCGCTTGAGCGCGTGCGCTTCGGCGTCCGCCCAGTCCTCGCGGCCCTTGTGATAGCCAACCATGCGCGCAAGCTCGGCGCGCTTGCCGAGCATGGTGTCGATCACCTGGCGGATGTAATCGCCGGAGGTGAGCCCGACGATCTTGGCAAGCGCCTTGCCGAGAACGCCGTCGCTGTCCTCGGCGGCGCGCGCCACCGTGGCGTCAAAGGCGGCGCGGCGCAGTAGCGCCTGCTCGCGCTCGTCGAGCACTGAGAAGTGGGGCGTGACCTGCGACTCCAGCGGAAAGCGCTGCAACAGCCGCTCGCAGAAGCCGTGAATGGTGTAGATCTTCAGGCCGCCTTTGGCTTCGAGCGCCCGCGCAAACAGGCGCCGCGCGATGCGCATTTCCTGTTCCTCGGGCATGCGCCGCAGCAGCGCCGCAAGCGCATCGTGCAACTTGGCATCTTCGATCGTCGCCCACTCCCCGAGCACTTTGAGCAGGCGATTCTGCATCTCTGCCGCTGCGGTCTTGGTGTAGGTGAGGCACAGAATGGATTCAGGCTTAAACTCGGCGAGCAGGAGCCGGAGGGCCCGGCTGACCAATACCGCGGTTTTTCCCGTGCCCGCGTTGGCCGATACCCAAGCCGAAGCGGAAGGGTCCGAGGCGCGCGCCTGATTGCTGTCGGCTTCGGGGGGAAGCGTCCGCGTGCTCATCGGAACTCCTCCTCGGCTTCTTGCGTCAGCCATTCCTTGACGCGGGCGAGGTGCTCGTACTCGTCGTAGTCGTAAGCGCGGGCGAACGGACCTCTGCGGCGCTTCACCTCGTAGGGCATGGCAGGATCGGCATAGCGCGCAATGAGCTCACTCAACTTTTGCAGCGATTCTCCTGCAAGAATGGACGGCGCGACCGTCGCGGCATTTTGCTCCTCTCCGCCGTCGTTACGGCCGGAGACATGGATATAGACAAGCCCGGCCACGGAACGCTTGCCGAGGTCTGCGAAGCCTCCCTCCTCGGCGATCAGCGCTTCCAGAGGAAGCTGGGGCGCATTGAGCTTTTTGACGTTGACTTGGCCAGGCACTTTCCCGGTCTTGTAGTCATAAATCACCACCGAGCCGTCGTCGGCGACGTCGATCCGATCGGCCCGCGCGGTAAGGGTGAAGTTGGTGCCGACCGGCAGCGCGCCGCCGACCTCGGTCAGGATGCGCATAATGCCGGCGCGCCGGCCCGGTTCGGTCGCGGCGAACCAGCGGGCGAAATGCCGGAGCTGCGGCCGCCAGAACGCCTTGACCAAAGGCGAGCCGCCGAGCTTGGCGAAATGCACATCGGCGATGCGCATGAGCTCGGCCTCGATGTCGGCGGGGAGGTCGTCGGGAAATTCGCGGGAGAACTCCTGCAAGGCGCGATGCGCGATCTGCCCGCGCATGGCGGCGTCGGGCTCCTTGCCGAGCTCTTGCATCGGCTCCAGCTTCAAGATGTGCCGGGCGAAGATCTCGTAAGGGTTGGCGATCCAGCGCTCGATCCGCGTCACGCTCAGTTGCTTCGGCCTAGCTTCCACCGGCGGACACGGCCTCGGTGGCTCGATCGGCTTGAAGCCGTCCGTCGTGTCGCGCTCGCGTGCCCATGTGACCCACGGCTGCTCGGGTTCGATCTGTTGGTCGAGTCCCGATGCCTTAACCAAGGCGAGCAAGCGCTGGAGCCAGCGTGACGGCACCGTCTGTACGCCGTCGACTTTATGCGCACGGGTGAGATAGACCTCGCGCGCCCCGAGACCTTGTGCGAAATCGTGCGCGGCAAGGCCTATGCGCCGCTCGGGCGGCGAGAGGCCAAGCATCTCGCGCATCGGCCGGCTGAGCCAGGGGCCTGTCTCCTGATGCCGCGGCCACACGCCTTCGTTGAGGCTGCCGAGGATCACGAGATCGGGCTGCTGCAGCCGCGCTTCTAGCGGCCCCCAGATGGACAGCCGCGGGTGCAGCGCCGCGCGCGGCCGCACCACCTCGCCGGCCACGAGGCTCCGGTAGAAGGGCGGATAGTCGGCGACGGTAAGCGGGAGGCCCTTCCCCGCGTCGATCAGCTCGGCGAGCAGGACGGAGAGCGCTTCGCCGGCATCGCCTTGCCACAGGCCCGAGGACGATCCGTTTGCATCGCGCGCCAGTTTTTCGGCAACCGCCGCATGGGCCTCCGCCAGACGTGAGGCGGGGTCGGGTAGCGCGCCCTTTGCCAGCTCTGTCAGCGGGGCAAACGCGGCTTCGAGATCGGCCACCAGCCTAAGCGCCGCCCGATGTCCCCCATCGCTGAGCGCGAGTCGGCCGCGCCTCGGCTCTTCCCGTGCCTCTTCCAGCGCGGCGCGCGCCCCGGCCAGGCCTCGCCCGACATAGATGGCGCGGAAGGCGCCACGCTCGAGCGCCCGAGCCGCGTCGCGCGCTTGCTCAGGCCGCCGCCCGAGCAGCGCCAGAGGGTGCTTGAGCAGCGCCATCAGCTCCGGCGGCGCGAAATCCGTTTCGACCGCGCCTAACACAAGATCGAGGAAGGCCCCAGGGACCGTGCGCGCGACGGGGACGCCGGCCGAATCGTCGATCGCCAAATCGTAACGCTTGAGCCGCGCCGCCACGCGTCGCGCCAGCACGCGGTCGGGCGTCACCAGTGCCGCGGTCTTGCCCGGCGTTTCGATGCACGATCGCAGGATCAGGGCGATGGCCTCGGCCTCTTCATGCGCGGTCGGCGCCACCACGAGGCGCACGCCGGTAAGCGCATTGGCGAAACTCGCGCGCCCCTCAGGCGAAAGCTCCTCCGCGGCAAGGAATTCCTGCCAATGCTCCGTGCTCGCGGCGGGGCGCAGCGCCTCGCTGGCAAGATAGAGCCGCGCGCGGGAGGCAGCGTTAGGTTCGCTCCCGGGAAGGGTCGCTACCTCCTCGCGTCGCACGCCGAGCTTGCGCAACAACTCGGCCATGCCGGCTTGCGGATGCTCGGGATGCTCGGCCAGCGTGGCCCAGCTCTCGTCGTCGAGGGATTTGTCGAGACCCGGCAGCACCACGGCGCCGTTCGGCAGCGAAGCGATCACTTGGAGCAGCCGCGCCGTGGCCGGCACGGTGCCAGTCGATCCGGCGGCAATCACGGGATCGGGCGAAGCACGGGATAGCCGTTCCGTCTCCTTTGCCATCAACAGCGTGCGTCGCGCGACCGGCGACACCAGGTGATTGTCGGCGAGGTAGTTCGGCCAATGCTCGGTGACGATCTTGAGGAACTCGACGGTGAGCTGCCAATGGCCGGCGAATTCCTCGGGCACGATCGCGTCGAGCCGGGAGAGGTCAATCTCCTCGGTTTCGATCACGTCGATCAGATTGGCGAGGTCGGCGGCAAGATAAGATGCCTGTCCGGGGGTCACCTCGACAACCGGCGCGGCGGTGACGCCGCGGTCGGTCACGGCCTCGAGGCGCAGCAGGTGACTGAAGGCAAGCACGAGCCGCATCAAGGCGAGACGTCGCGGCAGCGCACCGATCGCAGCTTCACCGATCGCGCCGTCCTCGAAATTGTCTTCGGCCCCGAAGATAATGGCCGCGTCCTCATCGGGGTCGCCGAGCGCTCTGATGCGCGGCAGCAGCAAAGCTTCGCCCTTGGTCTCCGCCAAGAACGCCTCGCGCAAAGCCCGCGCCGCGCGCCGCGTAGGTAGGTAGATGGTGGTGCGGGGCAGAGCGAGCGGATCGGGGGGCGGCGCGCCCTGCGAGGGCAAGTTGCCTGCGAGTACCGCCCTGGCGAGCGTGGTGAGGAACGGCGCTGAGGGCGGGATGGTGTAGAGCCGCGGACGCGTTGGTGAGGGCTCAGGCACCTTCGCGCTCGAACAAAGTCTCGGCTTCCGCCAAGGCGTCAGGCGTGCCGACATGCATCCAGCGCCCATCGAGCCGCACGCCGTAGAGCTTGCCCTTGGCCAGCGCGCGGTCCCACAGCAGGTTGAGCGAGAAGCGTCCCTCCGGCGCGTCCTTGAATAATCTCTCGTCGCAGAGCGAGACGCCGGCGAAAGCGAACGGCACCACCTCGTTCTTACCGCGCCGCTCGAGCCGTCCCTCGGCGTCCATGGAAAAATCGCCCTTGAACGCGTAGCCGACGCTGGTGGCGGTCGGCGCAAGCAGCAGCAGGCAGTCCATCGCCGCCGGATTCCATTTCCGCAACATGCGCGTGAGAGCGGGCGCGGCGCCCTCGCTCCACACCGAGTCGGCGTTGTGGATGAAGAAGGGGCCTCGCCCGAGCAGCGGCAGCGCCTTCTTCGCGCCACCGCCGGTGTCGAGCAGCACGCCGCGCTCGTCGGAGACGAGGGTCTCCGGCGGCTTGCCCTTGCGGGCGGCAAGATGCGCTTCGAGTTGATCGGGGAGGTAATGGACGTTGACGACGGCCGTTGTGACGCCCGCGGCGGCAAGGCGGTCGAGCACATGATCGAGCAGCGCCCTGCCGGCCAGCGGCACCAGCGGTTTTGGCACGTGCAAGGTGAGCGGGCGCATGCGCTCGCCGAAGCCGGCGGCCAGAACCATCGCTGTCCTCGCCTCGGTCATGACCGCGTCTTTCTACACCACAAGCGGCGGGAGGGTCTCCGCGGCGGGAAATTCGCGCGCATAGAAGCGGCGGAGTTCGGCCAAAGCGGGATGAGCGAGGTCGCGCTCGAGGTAGCGCGCGACCCGCGGGATGTGAGCGAGATAACCGCGCTTGCCGTCACGTTTCGCCAATCGCGCAAAGATGCCGAGGATCTTAGAGTTTCTCTGGGCGCCGAGCGTCGCGTAAAGCGAGACGAACCGATCACCCGAAAAATTGTTGTTTTGCGCGCCCCGGGCGGCACAGTAGCGAGCGAGAAGCTCCCGTTCAAGCGCTTCCGGAACCTCGAGCCTGGCGTCCTGGAGCAGCGATACCAGGTCGTAGGCGAGCGGGCCAAAAAGCGCGTCCTGGAAGTCGAGAATGCCCACTTTTTGGACCCCCTCTTGCTCCGGCAGCCAGATCAAATTGGGCGAGTGATAGTCCCTGAGCACCCAGCCAAGATCGGATTGTGCCGCCTCCGCCAGCAACGGCCGCCACAGCGCCCTGAACTCCTCGGCAAGTTCGACGGGCATTTCCCGGCCGTGCAGGGCTGGCCAGAACCAGTCGATCAGCAGCGAGGCCTCGGTCAGCATCGCCTCGGCATCGAACGAGGGGAGCCGGTAGGGCGCGCGGCCTTCGATCGGCAGCGTCTCCGGGGGGGCCTTCTGCGCAAGCGCCGCAACCACGTCGACGGCCGCGCCCCAAAGCTCGGCCATCTTGCGCCCGCGCGCGATCTCGCTGCCGAACACCCTGTCGCCGAGGTCTTCGAGAATGAGAAAACCTTTGTCGAGGTCGGCGGCGTAGACGGCCGGCGCTGACAGGCCGCGGTCCCGGAGCGCTGCCGCCACCGCCACGAACGGCGTCACATCCTCGGCGAGATGCACCAGAGCGCTGTAAGGCTTGCCGTCGCGGATCGGCGGCCCATCCGGCTGGCGCGGAGAGTTCATCAATATGGCCGAGCGATCCGGCAGCACCAGCCGCGCATAAGAGCGCGTCGAAGCATCGCCTTGCAGATAGCGCGCGGGGGCCGTGGCATAAGGCGTCTTGTCGAGGAACGTCCCCATCTGCTCGAGCCGATCGAGCCTCGGCTCCCAACTTCCGTGCGCCGTGAGCACGATACGCCGCATATTCGGCGTGGCCGTCTCGTCCATGGAGATGTCGAGCCGGTCCGCCGGAAGCCAACTCGCGGCGCGTTCGGGCCACTCGATCAGCACGGCGCCCTCGGTCAGTGCGTCGTCGAGACCAAGCTCGTCCAGCTCGGCCGGCTCCAGCCGATAGAAGTCGCAATGGGTGAGGGTGAGGCGCGGCGTTTCGTAACGCTGCATCAGTGCGAAGGTCGGACTGGGGACTTCGCCCTCGCCGTCGAGCCGCGTGACGAGGGCGCGGGCAAGGGTCGTCTTGCCGGCGCCGAGCGGGCCCGAGAGGGCGATGACGTCGCCGGTCTTGAAGAAAAGGGCGAGGCGGCTCGCGAGACGGTCGAGCCGAACAAGATCGACACCGTCGAGACTAAAACTAGCGGTCATCCGGCGAGGCTTGATCTGAGGCGCGGCTCCTCGCTCCCGGCGTCATCTGCCGCAGGCGCCTGCTTCAGTGGCAGCAACAGCGTAACGCGCGTTCCCCGTCCCGGCGCGGAGTCGAGCGTGACGGTGCCTCCATGCAGCTCGGCCAGACTCTTGACGATGGAGAGACCGAGTCCAAGGCCTCGGTGGGCCGATCCGTGCGGCCGGCTCTCGAAGCGGTCGAACACGGCCTGCTGGTAGTCAACGGGGATGCCGACGCCCTGATCGGTGACGGTGAACGCGATCATGGCCCTCTCGCAACCGCAGTCGAGCCCGATCTTGCCGCCCGTGTCGGAAAACCCAATCGCGTTGGAAAGGAGGTTGTACAGCATCTGCGTGACTCGCCTGCTATCGGCGACGAACTCATCAAGGCCTGGCTGGATCGCGATATTGAGGGCAACATTGTTCTGGGTCAGCCGCTCCTGCACGCCCTGCACGGCCTGGTCGATCACGTCGCGCACCTTGACCGGCGAGAGTTTCAATTCGAGTGTGCCGGCGTCGATCGTGGCCAGGTCGAGAATATCATCGATAATGGCAAGGAGGGTGCCGCCCGACTGCCTGATATCGTTGAGATAATCGCGCTGCCTGTCGGTCAGGGGGCCGGCGATGGGTGAGGCCAGCAGCTCGCTGAACCCAATGATATTGGTCAGCGGCGTGCGCAGTTCGTAGGACACGTGGCTGATGAACGCGGTCTTGAGGCGGTCGGCCGCTTCGAGCGCCTCGTTCTTCTCGATCAGCGCGCGCTCGGCGTGTTTGACGTCCGACACGTCGACATAGGTGAGCAGTGTGCCGCCGTCCGGCAGTGGCAGTACCGCGCAAGCCAGTACACTACCGTCGGCGCGGTCGAACTCCCGCTCATAGGCCACCCGTTCGGGAACGATGGCGGTCACCGATTCCTTGATACCCTCCCACTCCTCGGGCGCGTTATACAGCACCCGGCACCAGGAGATGATCTCCTCGATATGCGGCTCGACGTCGAGTTGGCGCGGGTTCAGCCGCCAGAGCGCGGCGAACGCGCGGTTATACAGGCGCAAGCGGCCGTTGGGCGCGAACACCGCGACGCCCTCACGCAGGGTGTCGAGCGTCTCGGTCTGTACCTCGATCAGCGCGTTGTAGCGGCTTTCGAGCTTCAGCCGCTCCGTCACATTCTCGTAGAGATAGGTCACACCCGCCTCGCCGTCGCTGTCGGCGACCACATGCAGCGTGCGGCCATCGGGAAGGTGCCACTGGTCCTCGGCTTGCGCGTTGGTCCCGTAGCGGGTGAGCCAGCCTTTCTTCCATTCGCGATAGTCGGCCTTCTCGGGGAGGCGCCGCGCCTGGCGCAGGCGGTCGAGAATCTCGCCGTCGCGCGGATGCGTACCGAGCCATTCCGGAGCGAGCTGCCAAAGCTCGACATAAGCCTGATTGAAATGCGTGAGCCGCTGGCTTGCATCGAATACGGCAAACGCAGTGGCGAGCCGGTCGAAGCTCCTGAAGCGGGTTTCCAGGCTCGGCTTCGGCTCGGCGGGACCACGCTCGGAGCGATGCGCCTCGTCAAGCAGCGTTCGCAGCGATGCAATCTGATCTTCGAGCTGGCGTTGCTTGGTGGCGGCGTCGGCAAGATCAAGTCGCTGGCCGACGAGGTCGCGCACCTTGACGACGATTGTCCTCCCGGTGGTGCGGCCGTCCACCTCGACATAGCGGTTGCGCTTGGTGCGGAGCAGCAGGTTGAACGGCTCGCCCCGCTCCGCCAGGGGATCGATGGCCTGATTCAGGTCTTGGACCGAGCCGGCGTCGAGCCAGCCCGCGAAGTTCAACAGCGTGCCCGCGTCGCGCGGCACCCCGAGCGCCGCTGGCAAGCTCGCCACCAGCAGTTCGGCCTCGCCGGACTCCGCCACCACCATCAGCGCCTGGGGCTCGGTGGTGAGCAGCGTCTCAAGCGTGCTCTCGCTCATGCGGTAGCGCTCGGCCTCGATCTGGGCGACGGCTTCGGCCTTGCGCGCGCGCTCGGTCGCACGCAGGCAAACGATCGCCGTGCCGACGGCAAAGGCGATGACACCGAGAATGATGCCGAGCGTCAGGAGGATACGCGGATCGAACGCCGCCGGTTCGCCTGCGGCAAGAGCCGCGCTAAAGGGTAAGGCGCAGAGCGGAATGGAGCAGATCAGGACGCGGAACAGCACCTCTGGCCACCTCGATAAAGGTGCAGCCTTGCCCCCGCTGGTCCGCATGGTCCCCTCGCTCCCACGCCGCCGCCCATGGCCCCGCCTCGCTTCACGCTGCCACAGACTGAACGCGGGCCGATCGACCCCGCGAGCCTCAAGGCGAATCAAAGCTTAGATTAACCGCATCGCCAACTCTTGCCCACAGCCCTGAGCAGTTTGATTAATCATGACGCGGGCGTGACACGCGGTCCGATCAATAGCGGTAGGTGTCGGGCTTGTAGGGGCCTTCGACCGGCACGCCGATATAGTCGGCCTGATCCTGCTTCAGCTTGGTCAGCTTGGCGCCGACCTTGCCGAGATGCAGCCGCGCCACCTTCTCGTCGAGCTGCTTCGGCAGCGTATAGACCTCTTTCTTGTAGGCCTTCGGGTTCGCCCATAGCTCCATCTGCGCTAGCGTCTGGTTGGTGAAGGAGGCGCTCATCACGAAGCTCGGATGCCCCATGGCGTTGCCGAGATTGACCAGCCGCCCCTCCGACAGAAGGATGATGCGGTGACCGTCGGGGAACTGGATCTCGTCCACCTGCGGCTTCACATTTTCCCATTTCATGTTGCGCAGGGCCGCCACCTGAATCTCCGAATCAAAATGGCCGATATTGCAGACGATGGCGCGATCCTTCATCGCCCGCATATGGTCGATGGTGATGACGTCCTTGTTGCCGGTGGCGGTGACGAAGATATCGGCACGCGGCGCGGCATCCTCCATGGTGGTGACCTCATAGCCCTCCATCGAGGCCTGCAGCGCGCAGATCGGATCGACCTCGGCGACCAGCACTCGGCAGCCGGCATTGCGCAATGAGGCGGCCGAGCCCTTGCCCACGTCGCCGAAGCCCGCCACCATCGCCATCTTGCCGGCCATCATCACGTCGGTGCCGCGGCGAATGCCGTCGACCAACAATTCGCGGCAGCCATAGAGATTGTCGAATTTCGACTTGGTGACGCTGTCATTGACGTTGATGGCGGGGAACAGCAGCGTGCCCTTCTTCTGCATCTCGTACAGACGGTGCACACCGGTGGTGGTCTCCTCGGTCACGCCGCGAATGTTCTTGGCGATCTCGGTGTACCAGCCCGGCTTTTGCTTCAGCGTCTTCTTGATCGCCGCGTAAACCACTTCTTCCTCCTCGTTGGAGGCGGTCTCGAGAAAGGCGGTGTCGCCTTTCTCGGCGCGCGCACCGAGATGCACCAGCAGCGTCGCGTCGCCGCCGTCGTCGAGGATCATGTTGGGGGTGCCACCGTCGGCCCATTCGAAGATGCGATGCGTGTAGTCCCAATATTCCTCGAGGCTCTCGCCCTTATAGGCGAACACCGGAATACCGGTTGTCGCGATCGCCGCAGCGGCATGGTCCTGCGTCGAATAGATATTGCAGGATGCCCAGCGGATATCGGCGCCGAGCGCCTTCAGCGTCTCGATCAACACCGCGGTCTGGATGGTCATGTGCAGGGATCCCGCGATGCGCGCGCCCTTCAGCGGTTGCTTGGCCGCATATTCCTCGCGCACCGCCATCAGCCCCGGCATTTCGGTCTCGGCGATGGCGATTTCCTTGCGGCCCCAATCGGCCAATCCGATGTCTTTCACGTAGTAGTTCATACGCTGGGCTTCCCGCTGGTTGAGGCCGCTGACGATAAGGATATAAAGAAGTCCTTATACGATTTTACAAGCCATTGCCAAGGCAAAAGGGCGCAGCTCGCCCCGGGCTCTTAGGAGTGGTTACCGGGCCAGCCAGCTGCCGATCGCAGCGCGCGGCGGAGGGCCCTGATCGGCCAGGTCAACGGCCACAGTGGAGTTGCTCGAAGCCATTCACCGAGTTGCTGAGCGCGTCGCTTGCCGGGAGGATTGGGCACTTTTCGTGCCTCAGGCGCCGCTTGCCATGCCTGGCCGTGTTGGACCGCCTGATTGAGTTGCACGAACAGATCGGTCCGGATCTCGCCCGCGTCCCAATAATCGAGCAGGCCGGCGAGGAACACGGGAAGCAGCTGGGCTTTGTAAAAATAGCCAACAAGATTGTGCTTTGCCGTGTCGATCGGGACGCCAATGCCTTCGGGAAATGTTCTCCGCAAGAGCTCGAAGGCGCTCTTGTCCTCCGCGTTTAGTCGGGCGTAGACAGCGACGAGCTGCGTAGGGCTCGGGGGCGCGCAGGGGCAGAGCAAGTCGAATGCGTCGACCGGCTGCTCGGCCCGAGCCAGCCGGCCCGCATGCCAGGGGTACCGGCCTCCAATACTTATGGCGCGCTTCGCCTTCAACAGTCGCCCCGCGCGCAAGGCTGGAAATCCGCCTAGGCTGGCGCCGTAGGTGATGATCTGCCGATAACCCTTGGTGCCCGCAAAGTCCTCGATCCGCCGCGTGGTGTCCAAGAAGCTGCCCAGGCCCAGGACGCCGCGGGCGTAGTGGACGTCGTTGGGATCGCGAAGCCAGACCACGTCATAGATGTCATCGCGCAAGGCTTGCAGGAAATACGAGATGGGAATGCCGAGCCTTGCCCGGGGAGCAGAAAAGACAACGAGCAAACGATTGGCGCCGCCACGACCCGCGAAATAGGTGGCGTCTTCGCTCCAGGTCTCTCGCACATAGGCGGCGGGCCTCTGCCCACTCTTCAGCAAAGGTGCGATGGTAAACGGCAGGTCGCCGTCGGCCTCTAGCAGCTCGGCAATTTCCAGCGGAGTCAGCTGCTGCTCGGAAACCTTGACCTTGGCCTTTTGCCGATCAAAGGCTGTTCGGGCCATTTCGAGCTGCCACCACAAGCTGGACCAGATCGCCGACCGTTTCGCAGCCATTCACGTCGTCTTCATCCAGCTCGACATTGAAGGCTTCTTCCACCGCCATGACGTATTCGAGCAGGGTGAGGCTGTCCACGTCGAGCGCCTCCAGCGGTTCCTGCATCACCTGCTCATCGCTCCAGGCGTAGTGGGTCTTGGAATTTTTTAGGTCGGCAACCTCACGGAAAATCCTTACGCAGCCGGCGGCTGGAGAGTCCGCGTCGGCGGCTCGTTTCGATAGGCTGTCGCCAGCCTCATGCATGGAAGCGCACCACGATGCTGGAGTAATAGGTGAACACCCAATCCGGCTTGCGGCGCGCTTCGCTCACGACGGTGCAGCGAAGCGGCGATCGGGCGAACGCCTCGGTCAGCGTGCGCCACGACCAGGTGGAGAGATCCTCTCCAAGGCAGGAGTGTCGGCCCCTGCCGAAATTGCATTCGCCGCTATTGGCGTGATTGCGCTGCGCTCCGGGATCGAGAAAAACACGAATCCGGTCGCCCTTCTTGATGTTGGCCTCGCCGAGCGTGCAGTCCTTGCCTGCGAACCGCTCGACATATGGGACGCCGGTCTGTGGCAACGTCGTCGGATAGGCGATGTCGCAGAGCCGCTCGCCTGAATCATGCTTGAGCATATGAAGGATCGAGCCTCCGAGCGAGCCCACGATCGAGTTCGTATCCCAAGATCTTGAGAGCGGTGGCGTAGCCCGGCTCGGTAGCCAGGCGATCGCGCGCCATCGTATAGGTCTCAAGCATGGCGCCGGCCTTCGCGACGATGCTCTTGCGTCGATTGAGACTAAGGTACAGATCGAAGATCTGCGAGGCTGAGATGCCTTCGTCGGGCGGCATCGGCACGCCGAGCAGAGTTTGGAAAAGGGTGTCGCTGACCGGTCGGATGATCTCCCGCACCAAATCGACCCTCTTCCCCTCGCGAAACAGCTCCGCCGCAAGCTCATGCAGCTGTTTGCCGGCCGCGGCCTTGGCCAATTTCCCGTTCGCCGCAATGACCCTCGCCGTGTTCTTGCGGATCTCGGCGTGGCGTTTGCCCTCGTTCGCCGTCGCCACGTAGTCGAGAATCTCGATGACCGAAGCGCAGTCGATTCCCATCCTGCCAAGTGAACGATGCCACTTCGCAAAATCGGCGGCGACAAAATCAGTCGACTTGAGGATAGCGCTAATAGCGTCCGTCTCGAAGGCGCACCAGCATCCCAAAGCGGGTATCCACTCGATTGCTGGTGACGACTGGGCGTCGCGACCCTCGCGCGGATCGTAGTTTAAACGCGGCAAAGACATTGCACACCCCCGATAGGCCCCAAGCGCAAGGATAGTTGGCAAGGCGACGCTCTACAACGCCGAGGGCGAAAGCACGATCAAAAACCTCGCTTTTCTGGGGATCGCCGCGGCGCGGCGGAGGGTCGAACCTACGGTTTGACGCACTCGCCGAGCGAGGTGAGCACGGAGCGCCTGACCACGGCGTGCGTTTGAAAACCCTCGCGCGCCATCAACTGCTGGTGCAGTTCGGGCAGTCGATAGAACGGGACGCTCGGGTACCAGTGATGCTCCAGGTGATAGCCGACATTGCGCGGCAGAATGAAGATCGACTCAATGAAGGTCGGGATCGTGGTGCGGGTGATCGCATATTCTTCTTCCTCGCTCTCCACCGCGCTGTGCTCGCAGATGATGCGGACATACTGAACGAGGATATGCCAGGTGCAAAAGGGGACGATCCAATACAGAAGGAAGCCGAGCCACGCATCGAAGAGGGTCAAGGCCCCGGCGATCGAGAAGTAGAAGCCGAGCTTGGCCGCCAGCATCCAGTGCGGCGAAGGGATCAGAAACGAGCCCACCAGACCTCTGACGATCCAGAACATCCCAGTGAAGAAAAACGCGCGGCGCAACAACACCAGCACCAGGTCGAGCCTTGTCTTGGGAAACACCCAGCCGGGCTCCAACTCTCCCATGGCGTCGTGGGTGTACCAGATATGCCGGTTTCCATCGTTGGGGAGGTTTGTGTACTGGTGGTGCGTTCCGTGAAACTTGCGAAAGCCCTCGACCGAAGCAAATGTCGGCCACATCAGAAACAGGTTGGCAAACAAATCGTTCTGCCAGCGGGTCGGCAGATAGCGATAATGCGAGGCGTCATGTCCCAGGATCAGCAACGCGTGCTGGCGCGAGCCGATTACCATGACGGCGAGCAGATACAGAGCGGGGTGCCAAAAATACCAACTGATGGCAATCGCCACGGCAATCGCGGCCCACTCCTCAGCAGTCGCCGCAAGGGCTCGGCCCGGCTGGAGCGCGGACAATTCCTTGATCTTCGCTGCGGGCAACCGCTCCGGGATTGCCCGGCTCGTGTTGTGCGGATGGAGAACGACGGGATTCTTGGAAATATCCTCGTTGGGATTCGGCGCCCTGAGAAACGCGATCGCCTTGTTGATTTCGCTGACAAGCTGCATCGGGTGCCGTACGCAGGACTGCGGAGAGAGCCATTTCCCTCCATACTGGGGCGATCTTAGGGCGAGGCGACGAATATGGCTACACGCTGAGAAGTCTTGCGGTACGGGCGTCGCTGTTCAAGACGTCCTTCGGCGTTGGCTTGATGCGCCTCAATGCACGACTGTTCGGGAAGGTCGAGAAATACCCATGCTCAATCCGAATCGAAAAGCCGACGCAGATCAGATCCATGTCTGGGACCCGTTCGTCAGGGTCTTCCACTGGACCTTGGTTGTGACCTTCACGGTCGCCTATCTCACCGAGGACGATCTCCTCAAGCTGCATGTCTGGGCGGGCTATGCGGTCGGCGCCTTGGTTGTGGCGCGGGTGATCTGGGGGTTGGTCGGGCCGACGCCCGCGCGCTTCTCGGATTTCATCTACGCGCCGGCCGAGACGCTGCGTTACATCCGCGACCTCGTGTTGTTCCGCGCCGAACGGCATCTCGGTCATAGCCCTGGCGGCGGCGCCATGGTCGTGCTGCTGCTAGTGTTCCTGGCCGCGACGGTCGTCACTGGCCTCGTGGTGTATGGCGGCGATCAGCAGGCGGGACCGCTTGCCGGGATGTTCACCAAAGCCACCGGAGAAGCCATGGAAGAGGTGCATGAGGTGATCGCCAACATCACGCTTGCCCTCGTATTGGCCCACATCGCCGCCGTTGTGCTGGCCAGCTTCGTGCACCGCGAGAATTTGGTCCGCGCCATGTTCACCGGCTACAAGCGCCGGTGATGCAAGAGAGGCGGACGGTTATAAGAACGACGTAGAAAGCGACGGAGGAGCAGCCATGCTCAACTTTCTCGGCTGTAGCGCTCAAGGCATTGCGGTGGCCAACGGTGTGACCACTGTCGCGCTTCTCGAGCATTTGGTTGAACGGAAAATTCTGACCCGGGCCGATGTGCGCGCGATTCTCGCAAGCGGCATCGAATGCCTGGAGCCTCGCATTAACGTACGCACGGTCGCCGAGGCGGTGCATCTGATGCGAGATCAGATGCTGCCTTTGTTCGGCGACTAGATCGTAGCCGGAAGCTCGCCGCTAATCCTCTTCGCCGAAGCCGTCTTCGACGAGCTTGATCAAGGCTTCGAGCGCGGCCTTTGCCTCGGCCCCCTCCGCTTCGATCAGGATGGTGTGGCCTTGACCCGCGGCGAGCATCATCAGGCCCATGATCGAGGTGCCTCCGACCGTGTGCCCCTCGCGCGTCACCCGCACCGCGGCGGTGAAGGCCGAGGTGCAGCGGACGAACTGCGCCGACGCCCGCGCATGCAAGCCCTTCTTGTTGGGGATCACCACCTCGGCGAAATAAAGTCCCGAGCGGCGCTCCTTCGGACTATTGCGGAGCTTGGTCACGCTCTAATTCGCTGCGAGGATTTGGCTGGCCACGCTGATATATTTACGCCCGGCCTCCTGCGCCTGGGCGATGGCCTCTTGCAGCTTGCACTCGCCCCTGACGCTGGCGAGTTTTACCAGCATTGGCAGATTGACGCCGGCAATCACCTCGACATTCTGCCGCTCCATCGCCGAGATGGCGAGGTTCGAAGGCGTGCCGCCGAACATGTCGGTGAGGACGACCACGCCCTTGCCGCTATCCACCCGGGCAAGCGCCGTCAGCATGTCGCTCCGCCTGACATCGAGATCGTCGTCGGGTCCTATCGAGATGGTCTCGATCTGCTCTTGAGGTCCAACCACGTGCTCCAGCGCGGCACGAAATTCGTGCGCGAGCCTGCCATGCGTGACAATGACGACGCCGATCATGTTGCCCCTTGGGTCGAATCCGCCTGCTGAACGGCTGCCATCTTTGTCGGGAGAGGGGGTGTTCGCACCTGCGTTCCTCCCTCTAATTGGCATTGTCCGGCGCTGCCCGCAAGAGCGCCATTTTGAGCTTGAGCGCGGCCGAGGCCTCGAACGGCGCAAGCTTCAGGGTGGGGAGGGGAACGCCTGCGATCACCGTCTTTTCCTGCGGCTCCGGCGGCATTCGCGGCACCGCCTCGGCGCCGACGAGGTCGCAAACCAGGACCAACTCCGCGTCCGGTAGGAACGGCATCTGCATGATGCCAAGCCCTCTCACTTCGATCTTCCCGGCAATGGTCGGCGGTACCGAGGCGGTGAGAGTCCCGTCGCGAGTTGCCGCGACATAGACCTGATCGTCGGCCACCAGGCCTGGACAGAGCACGCCCTCGCCCGGCAGGGCCAAGAATCTGAGAGCAAGATCCGATTTGCCCGCGCCCGGGCTGCCGCGCAACAGCACTCCGCGCCGCCCAAGCGCTACGCAGGTGCCATGAACCAGCTCGCGCGCCTGTTTCAAACATGCCTCGCGTGTCGCTTATCAGGTTGCCGGCAGCCGGATCACGAAGCGCGCCCCGCCGCTCTTGCCGTCGCCCTTGCCGCGCCACATGCCGGCCGGCGGACGGTTCTCGGCGTGAAGAGTGCCGCCATGCGCCACCACGATCTGGCGCGAGATGTTGAGCCCGAGCCCGGAGTTCTGTCCGAAATTCTCCTGCGGACGGTCGGTGTAGAAGCGCTCGAAGATGCGCTCGAGATTCTCCGACGGAATGCCCGGTCCTTCGTCCTCGATCGCGATCTGGATCTCCGCTCCAATCCGGCGGGCCAAGACCGCGACCCTGCCGCCGGGCGGCGAGAACGAGATCGCGTTGTCGAGCAGATTGATGATGACCTGGCTCAACCGGCTGTCATGGCCCAGGACACGATAGGGCTGCGCACCCGAGGCATAGGCGATGTCGAACACAACTTCGGGCGTGTCGTCGCGGTGGATGTCATTGAACAGCGAGACTGTGGTGCGCAACAGATCGGCCATGTCGACCGTCTTGGCATCCTCACGCGCCAGCTCGGCATCGAGGCGCGACGCATCGGAAATATCGCTGATCAGCCGGTCGAGCCGCCTGACATCGTGCTTGATGATCTCCATCAGCCGCTCTTTCGAATCGTCGGTCTTGGCGAGCGGCAGCGTCTCGGTCGCGCTGCGCAGGGAGGTGAGCGGGTTCTTCAGCTCATGCGCAACGTCGGCGGCGAAGCTCTCGATCGCGTCGATCCGCTTGTACAGCGCGTTGGTCATGTCGCGCAGCGCGCCGGACAGATGCCCAATCTCGTCGGTACGGTCGGTGAAGTCGGGAATCTCGGCGCGCGCCTTGACGCTGTGGCGCACCCTCTCGGCCGCCGACGCGAGCCGCTGCACGGGGCCGGCGATGGTATTGGCAAGGATCACCGAGAGCACGATGGTGACGGCGGCCGCGAACAGCGACACCCGCACGATGCCCCAGCGCTCCGCCGCGACGATATTGTCGATATCGCCGCCCCGGGTTGACAGCAGCAATACGCCGAGCACGGCGCGCATGCGTTGGATCGGAACCGCCACCGACACCACGAGCTCGCCCTTGTCGTTGATGCGGACAATCGGCACCGAGGTTCCGGTCAGAGCGGTCGCCACCTCGGGATAAGCCTTGCCGTTAGCGCCGCCGATCTCGGTGTAAAGTGGCAGGTCGTATTGGCGCATATGCGTCTTGGCCGCCTGCCAGAATCGGGTCAGCACGTCCGGCTTTTCCGCGTCGGGCGCCGGCAGGTCGTAGCGCAGCACCTCGCCGCGCGAATAGAAGGTGTCGGAATCGAGGATCAGCGCGCCGTCGCGGTTATAGATGCGGGCGCGGCTCCCTGTCGGCTTTACCAGCGGGCGCAAGATGGGCGCGGCGCGCTCGGGGTCGATGGCGAATTCCAGCGAATTGGCCAGCGCGTCGTCGTCGGCGCCCGGCTGGCCCTGTTCCTGCTCGAGCAGCTTCTCGGGGTCGAGTTGAACTTCGTTGGTATCGACACCGGCGGAAGCGGCGATGGCGCGGGCGATGATCTCGCCTTGCGTCAGTAGGCTCTGCACCTTGGCGTCGATCAGCCCCGCGCGGAACTGGTTGAGATAGAGGATGCCGGAAACGAGGATGGCGAGGCCGATGAGGTTGAGCACGACGATGCGCCGGGTCAGGCTGGAGAACCCATGCCGGAACGGCAGATGCTCGGAGAGCCAACCGAACCCACGTTGGCCGCGGTCGCGGATCGCCTTGAGGGCGCGGCGGGCGCGCGCCTTCAGGGTTGCGGCGTCAGGACGTTGCCAGGACCTGTCGGCCTCGGCGGTCATCGATTGGACCCACCCGTCACTCTTTGAACCGGTAGCCCACGCCATACAACGTCTCGATCACGTCGAAGTTGTTGTCGACGGCCTTGAACTTCTTGCGCAAGCGCTTGATGTGGCTGTCGATGGTGCGGTCGTCGACATAGACTTGATCGTCATAGGCGGCATCCATTAGCGCGTCGCGGCTCTTCACCACGCCGGGCCGTGCCGCCAGCGATTGCAGGATCAGGAACTCGGTGACGGTCAGAGTGACCGGGCGGTTGTCCCACACGCAGGTATGCCGCTCGGGGTCCATCTTGAGCTTGCCGCGCTCGAGCACCTTCGATTTATCCTCGACCACGCCGGCCGCCGCGTCGCGGGGTTGTGCCCGGCGCAGCACCGCTTTCACCCGCTCGACCAACAGCCGTTGCGGGAAGGGTTTGCGGATGAAATCGTCGGCGCCCATCTTGAGCCCGAACAATTCGTCGATCTCCTCGTCCTTCGAGGTCAGGAAGATCACCGGCAGCTCGCTCCGCTGCCGCAGCCGGCGCAAGAGCTCCATGCCGTCCATGCGCGGCATCTTGATATCGAGGATGGCGAGGTCGGGCGGGCTCTCGGCAAAGCCGTCGAGCGCGCTTGCGCCGTCATTGTAAGTCTGGGTCTTATAGCCCTCTGCCTCGAGCACCATGCGCAAGGAAGTGAGAATGTTACGATCGTCGTCGACAAGTGCGATGGTTGGCATTGTGGGGGGCCCTTGCGGCGATTGACGTGGTTAAGATGTGCAGGGTTCAGGGCTGCGGTGGATTATGGCAGCTTTGGGGCGCTATCCGCCACCCGTCATTACCGTGGTGCAACAAATACGATTGTGGCGCAAGTGAATAAGTCTCCAGAAATGCCCGCAAAATCAGACATCGCGGCCGCTGCGCGTGCGCTCATGCGCCGCGCCTTCAAGGCGTCTCTGGCGACCATCGACGGGCGCAACGGTTATCCTTACGCGTCCCTTATCACGCTCGCGACCGACGCCTCCGGCGCGCCGAGCTTTCTCATTTCGCAGCTCGCGCGCCATACCGCCAACCTCGCATCTGACCCGCGCGCCTCGATCATGGTCGATGAGACGGGCGCGCTCGCCGATCCGCTGCAAGGGGCGCGGGTCACCATCTATGGCAAGGCGGAACGGAGCCCCGAGCAAGGGGTGAGGCGACGATTTCTCGCCCGCCACCCGGAGGCGGCCTTCTATGCCGACTTCCCCGATTTCGCCTTCTGGACGCTGAAAGTAGAGGGCGCGCATTATATCGGCGGCTTCGGCCGCATCTTCGATCTCGCGCCGAGCGATCTTCTCGTGCCGCTGGAAGGTGCTCAGGACCTGATCGAGGCCGAGCGGGGTATCGTCGAGCATATGAATGAGGACCATGCCGACGCGATCGAGCTCTATGCCACAGCCCTAGCCGACGCCTCCCCTGGCGCCTGGCGCATGGTGGGCATCGACCCCGAAGGCTTCGACATCGTGCTTGAGGGCGCGGGACGGCGCGTCCTGTTCTCCCAGCCGATCACCACTCCCGCCGAAGCCCGCAAAGAGTTGGTCAGGCTCGCGGCCGAAGCCCGCGCCGGGCGGCAATAGCGCCGATTTTGAGCGGTCGGATCCTCAGAGCCTGCCTTGAAAGCTTCGCGCGATCAGTGCTAGTTGAGGGGCGGCCTCTCGCCACCCAATCCACCACTCGCCCTAGGATGATGACCGCATGAGCGTACAGCCGAAGATTGCGCCTCAAGATGCCAAGACGACCAACCCGAGAGTGCTCGCCTTCGTCGAGGAGGCCAAGGCGTTGTTCAAGCCCGAGAACGTCGTGTGGTGCGACGGCTCCCACGTCGAGTACCAGCATTTGCTGAAGACGCTGGTCGATGGCGGCACGGCGATGTGGCTCAACCCGGAGAAGCGGCCCAACTCGATCCTGGTGCGCTCCGACCCCAAGGACGTCGCCCGCGTCGAGGACCAAACTTACATCTGCTCTGCAAACAAGGAAGACGCCGGCCCGACCAATAATTGGTTCGACCCGAAGGCGATGAAGGAGACGCTCCGCAAGCTTTACGACGGGGCAATGGCCGGCCGCACCATGTACGTGGTGCCCTATTCGATGGGCCCGGTCGGCTCGCCGATTGCCGGCATTGGCGTGATGGTCACCGATAGCGCCTACGCCGTCGCCAATATGCACATCATGACGCGCGTCGGCGACAAAGTGTGGAAGGCGCTCGGCAACAGCGAGGACTTCGTGCGTGGCATGCACACGGTGGGCTATCCCCTGCCGACGCCGACGACCGCCGACGTCCCGTGGCCTTGCAACGAGACCAAATATATCTCGCACTTCCCCGAGACGCGCGAGATCTGGTCTTACGGTTCCGGCTATGGCGGCAACGCGCTGCTCGGCAAGAAGTGCCATGCGCTCCGTATCGCCTCGGTGAAGGCGCGCGACGAGGGCTGGATGGCCGAGCACATGCTCATCCTCAAGCTCACGAACCCGGAAGGGAACTCGAAATTCATCGCCGCCGCTTTCCCATCGGCCTGCGGCAAGACTAATCTCGCCATGCTGATGCCGACCATTCCCGGCTGGAAGGCCGAGACCATCGGCGACGACATCTGCTGGATGAAATTCGGCGAAGACGGCAGGCTCTACGCCATCAATCCCGAGACCGGCTTCTTCGGCGTGGCGCCCGGCACCTCGACCGAGTCGAACTTCAACGCGATGGAGACGCTGTTCGCCAACTGCATCTATTCCAACGTCGCCCTGACCGACGACGGCGATGTGTGGTGGGAGCAGATGAGCGAGGCGCCGACGCACACTGTCGATTGGATGCGCCGCTCCTGGACGCCGTCCTCCGGTCGTCCGGCCGCGCACCCCAACGCGCGCTTTACCGCGCCGGCGGCGCAGTGCCCGGTGATTGCCAAGGAGTGGGAAGATCCCAAGGGCGTGCCGATCGATGCCATCCTGTTCGGCGGCCGCCGCGCCACCGTGGTGCCGCTCGTCGTCGAGGCGCTCAACTGGCTGCACGGCACCTTCCTCGGCTCGATCATGGCCTCGGAGAAGACCGCCGCCGCCGCCGGCAAGATCGGCGATCTTCGCCGCGATCCAATGGCGATGCTGCCCTTCTGCGGTTACCACATGGGCGACTATTTCGCCCATTGGGTAAAGATGGGCGAGAAGGGCGGCGCCAAGATGCCGAAGATCTTCTACGTCAATTGGTTCCGCAAGAATGGCGCCGGCAAGTTCATGTGGCCCGGTTATGCCGAGAACAGCCGCGTGCTGAAATGGATCTTCGAGCGCTGCGATGGCACGGCCAAGGCGGTCGATACGCCGATCGGCAAGCTGCCAGCCGAAGGCTCACTCGACGTGAAGGGTCTCAAGATCGCGCCCGACGATCTGAAAGAGCTGACCCATGTCGACAAGGACGGCTGGAAGGCGGAGCTGCCGATGATCAAGGAGCATTTCGCCACCTTCGGCGCGAAGCTGCCCAAGGCGCTGAACGACGAGCTTGCCGCGCTGGAGAAGCGGCTCGGCTGACGCGCGTCTTGTCGCCTCGCGCGCTTTTGCTTAGGCAAGGCGCATGAGCAGCAGGGGTGAGAGCGTCGTCGCGGCGGGGCATGAGCTGACCGCGGCAGCGGCAGCGGAAATCTTGCAAGATGGCGGCAACGCCTTCGACGCGGCGCTGGCCGGCGTGTTCATGAGCTTCGTCGCCGAGGCTGTGTTCGCTTCCCCCGGCGGCGGCGGCTTTCTCATGGCGCGCCAGGGCGGAAGCGACACGTCGCGCCTATTCGATTTCTTCACCGAGATTCCACGCCAGCGCCGGCCGGCGAGCGAGGTCGAATTCTTTCCGATCTATGCCGATTTCGGCCCGGCCAAGCAGGAGTTCCATATCGGGCTCGGCTCGAGCGCCACCCCCGGCGTAGTGCCTGGCCTGTTCGCCAACCACGCGGCGCTCTGCAAGCTGCCGATGCGGCGCCTGGTCGAGCCGGCGGTGCGCGCGGGCCGCGGCGGCTTCCCACTGAGCGCGTTCCAGGCCTATCTTTTCACCGTCATCGCCCCAATCCTCACCGCCAGCGAGGGTGTGGCGCGCATTTTCGCGCCGAACGGCAAGCTGATGACGGCGGGCGAGACCTTCCGCAACGCAGAGCTCGCCGAGTGCCTCGAATGGCTGGCCGAGGACGGCGCGCGGCTTTTCTTGGATGGCGATGTCGGCCAGACGATCGTGGCCGAGTCGCTCGGGTCCGGCGGCCAGCTCACGCACGACGATCTCAATCGCTACCGGGTCGAACTGCGCGAGCCGCTCCATTGGCGGCACCGGGGCGCGAGCGTGGCGCTCAACCCGCCACCCGCCGCGAGCGGGGCGCTGATTGCCTTCGGCCTGGCCTACCTTGAAACGCTTGCCGAGCATGGGTGCCCCGTGGATGCGCTGGCGTTGCGCGCCGCCATGGAGGCCACCAACGCGGCGCGTGAGGCGCATGGCGAGGGGCTCGCGCAACGCCTCGCCAGTGGGCCGTTGCTGAATGAGATCCGTGAGGCCGCACGTTACCCGCAAGCCTATCGCGGTACCACCCATGTCAGCGTCATCGACGCCGACGGCAACGCCGCTTCGGTCAGCCTGTCGAACGGCGAGGGCAACGGCTACAGCGTCGGCAAGTTCGGCTTCATGCTGAACAATATGCTGGGCGAGGAAGATCTTTCAGCCGGTGGTCTCGGCGCGTGGCGCGAAGGCACGCGCATGTCGTCGATGATGGCGCCGACGATTATCTTGCAGCGAGACGGCACGGTGACCGCGCTGGGGACCGGTGGCTCCAACCGCATCAGGACTGCGATCCTCCAGGTCGCCGTCAATCTGCTCGACCACGGCATGAGCCTCGAAGCCGCGGTCGAAGCGCCGCGCCTGCATGTCGAGCGCGATGGCACGGTGAGTTTCGAGCCAGGATTGCCCGAGCAGGCGCAAGCGCAGCTTCGCGCGCTCGAAGAGAAAGCGCATGCCTGGCCGCAGGCGAATTTGTTCTTCGGCGGCGTGCATGCCGCGCGGCGTCGCCCCAAGGGTGATGTCGAGGGTGCCGGTGATCTACGTCGCCAAGGCGTTGCGCTGGTCGTGTAGGGACCACTTTGGTTCAACGGCTCGCGCGTGTGTTTCTTTTTCGCGGCGAAGCTTCTAAACATGATCTCCGCAAGCAGGGAACGCAGCACCATGAAGAACGCCATCGCCATCCGCCATGTCGCCTTCGAGGATGCCGGCACGCTGGAGCCGGTGCTGAAGGATCGCGGCATCGCGCTTCGCTATCTCGAAGCCGGTGTCGACGATCTTGGTCCCGCGAAGGACGCAGACCTTCTCGTCGTACTGGGCGGCCCGATCGGCATTTACGAGCTCGACCGCTATCCCTTCATCAAGGACGAACTCGCCACCATCGAAACGGCGGTGAAAAAGGGCGTGCCCGTGATCGGCATCTGCCTCGGCTGCCAGGCGCTCGCCGCGGTGCTCGCCGCGCGCGTTTATCCCGGCAAGCAAAAGGAGCTCGGTTGGGACGAGATGACGCTAACTGCGGAAGGCAAGGCCTCGCCGCTCGGCGCGATCGACGGCGTCCGCGTGCTGAACTGGCATGGCGATACCTTCGACTTGCCGATCGGCGCGACGCGGCTCGCTTCGACCGCGATTACCCCGAACCAGGCCTTCACCTACGGCCCCAAAGTGCTTGCGCTGCAATTCCATGTCGAGTTGCCGGAGCGCGACATGGAGAAATGGCTGATCGGCCACACGCTCGAGCTCGCCAATTCCAAAGTCGACCTTGGCAAGCTGCGCAGCGACACCGCGCGCTATGCTCCCGGCGCCAGCGCCGCGAGTCAGCGCGTCTTCAACGACTGGCTCGACGGAGCCGCTGGCTAGAGCGGCGTTTGCACTTCTGGCTCAGGTCGCGGCACCACCGTCTCGCCGGGGTTGGTTGGGAGATCGCGGGTGTCGGGCGACTTGGTATCGTCGCCCTTGGCGTTCCACCAGGTCGAGGCGTAGCTCGCCCCGCCGCTCCGCTTGGTGAGATGGGTGACCATCTCCTCGCCGGGGTAATAATAGACCGTCCACGGGCCCACGATCGACTTCGGCACGGCGCGCCACGTGACCAGCAGCTCCTCGCCCTTCTTCACGTCGCCCTTCTTAACGTCGATCACCTTGAGCCTGGCGAGATAGCCGGGCAAATCCTCTCCGGTCTGCTCGTCCTGGGTGACGCTGGTGCAAGTCACCGACACCACGCTCACGAGCGCCACGACATCGCTTTTCTCCATCAATTCCGGCTCGCTCATCGGCGCCGGCAACGCGAGCGCGGGCAGCGCGGCGAGGCAAGCGAGAACGAACAGGCTGAGCAATCGAAACTGGCGCATCGGGCCTCCTAACACATCGCGCGGAGCAGGGTGCTACTTCGCTTTGGGAATTTCAACGGTCTCGCCGGGTTCGGTCGGCAGTTCGGTGATGAGCGGCTTGCTCACCATAGTGCCGCGGCCGTTCCACCAGGTGGTGGTGTATTCGCCGTCGCCGCCCGTGAGATGCGTCCACACCATCTCGCCGGGATAGTAATAGACGGTCCACGGGCCGAGCAGGCCACGCGGTATCGCATGAAAATTGATATTGACCGTGTCGCCCTTCACGTCTTCCCCTTTGATCACCTCGATCAGCTCGGCACGCGCGCTGTAACTCGGCAAATCCTCGCCGGTGCGATCGTCCTTGGTGACGCTGACGCAGGTGACGGACTTGATGCGGACCAGGGCCACGAGGTCGCTCTTTTGCAGGAGCTGTTCCTGCGACATCGGCGCCGGCACCGCGGACGCGGGCCCTGGCAGCAGGCCGGAACCGATCAAGACGGCGGAAAACATGACAAGGCGGCGCATGGGACCTCCTGAGGGGCTCGGCAGTTTACTGTTCCGTACGCCCCGGCATAAGGGGCATCGCAACCCCGGGAGGATGATCGATGGTCAATATCTACCTGTTTATCGAGCTGCTGCGTGCCGCCAGCGCCGCCGACACTGCCGATCACATCAAGAGTTCTCAGTCTCGCCAATTGCAAGTTCGCCAATGTGGTCGTGCTCTCTTCCGACAAGCTCGTGGCGCAGCTCGATTGCTCGACGCCGGAGGACGGGACCAAGGTGGTGCTCGAGCAACTGCCGAAGGTCGAGGGCGTGGTACAGACCAACGTCATCGCCGTGGTCAAGCCCGTGCACTAGGGCGCTTCGCGCCGATCAATCCCGGTCGCGCAGGCCCGTCACGCCTTCACGTCGCGCGCAATGCACGCAGCAGAAGATCGAGCCTTCATGCTCGACGCCGTGTCCGATGACGCGGCAGCCGCAATGCGGGCAGACCGGCGCCAGCATATGGATTGCGCATTCGAAGCTGTCGAAGATCATGGTGCGGCCACCCATTTTCACCTCGAAGCTCTTGTCGTAGTCGTTGCCGCATTGCTCGCATCTGGCCATGGCGCACCTCCCTGGCTGTGCTGAAGCACGCATAACTCTGGTGGAACTTTCGGCGTTCCACAACTTCCGTATACGGCCTATCCCCAAATTTCAATGCACGGCCGGGGGGCTGGGCTACTGGTGGGCGGGGAGAGCTAGCGGCGCAGTCTGGGCCAGATCCAGGCACCTGCCGTCACGGTTATCACGGCCATCGCCGAGGCGACATCGGAGGGAATTTTGATTCCCCAGATTTGGTCCATCAACCAAATGCCGACTGTAAGGACGGCCCCGCTCAATCCCGCGCCGGCCACAGCGTTGCCGTCTCCTGGATTGGGCTGGGCGGTCATGGTCCGGTCGTGCCCGCAGGCTTGCGCTTCACGTCATGCCCTGTTGGCAGTCCCGTGCTGCTGACACCGCCGGCGACCGCAAAGGAGGTGACGACGAGGGCGGCCATCCAACCCTCCATGGCAAATCCAGAAAACGCTGTCACCCAAACGGCCAAAGCGCCGACGATGGCGCCGATTGCGATGGCGAGAAGTGGATTGGTCACGGCCGAAATCCCGTACTGGACGACAACTTATACGGGATTATCGGTAAAACGCAACCAAGAGCTAATGCGCGGCTTCCCAATTGTCGCCTGAGCGGGCGTCCACTTTCAGCGGCACGCTGAGGCGCAACACGGGCTCCGGCGCGCTCTCCATCACCGATTGCGCCAGCTCCATGGTCTTGTCGACCTCGCTCTCGGGCGCTTCGAACACCAGCTCGTCATGCACCTGCATCAGCATGCGCGCGGCAAGTCCGGCCGCCTCGAGCGCCGGTCCCATGCGGATCATCGCGCGGCGAATGATGTCGGCGGCCGAGCCCTGAATCGGCGCGTTGATGGCGGCGCGCTCGTAATTGCCGCGGAGCGACGGGTTCTTGGTGTTGATCTCGGGGTAATGCACCTTCCGCCCGAACAGCGTCTTGACGAAGCCGGTGCGGCGCGCTTCCGCCTTCATCGCCTCCATGTAATCGCGGATGCCTGGGAAGCGCTCGAAATAGGTTTTGATATAGGCGCCGGCCTCGCTCCGCGAGATGCCGAGCTGGGCGGCGAGGCCCACCGAGGAGATGCCGTAGATGATGCCGAAATTGATTGCCTTGGCTTTGCGTCTGATGCCGGGATCCATGCCCTTGATCGGCACGCCGAACATCTCGCTCGCCGTCATGGCGTGGATGTCCAGCCCGTCGGCGAAGGCCTGCCGTAGCGTCGGCGTATCGGCCATGTGCGCGAGCACCCTGAGTTCGATCTGGCTGTAATCAGCGCTGATCAGCTTTTTGCCCTTCTCGGCGACGAAGGCCTTGCGGATGGCGCGTCCTTCCGCGGTCCGCACCGGGATGTTCTGCAAGTTCGGCTCGACCGATGACAGCCGCCCCGTGGTGGTGGCGGCCAGCGCGTATGAGGTGTGCACGCGCCCGGTCTCGGGATGGATGTAGGTGGGCAGCGCGTCGGTATAGGTGCTCTTCAGCTTGGCCAGCAGCCGCCAGTCGAGCACTTTGCGCGGCAAGTCGTGGCCTTCGGCCGCCAGCTCCTCAAGCGCGGCGGCGTCGGTGCTCCAGGCGCCGGTCTTGGTACGGCGCCCGCCGGCCAGACTCATCTTATCGAACAGGATTTCGCCGAGTTGCTTGGGCGAGCCGATATTGAAGTCCTCGCCGGCAAGCGCCCTGATCTCATCCTCAAGCCTGGCGATAGTCTGGGCAAAGGACAGCGACAGCGAAGCCAGCGTCGCCTTCTCGACCTTGACGCCGCGCCGCTCCATCTCGGCGAGCACGGGCGCCAGCGGCCGCTCCAAGGTCTCGTACACGGTGGTGACGGACTCGGCGGCTAGGCGCGGCTTCAGGATCATCCACAGCCGCAAGCCGATATCGGTCTCTTCGCCGGCATATTCGGTGGCCCGCGCCACCTCGACCCGGTCGATCGCGACCGCGTTGCGCCCCGAGCCCAAGATCTCCTTCTCGGTGAGGCAGGTGTAAGACAGAAGGCGGCCGGCAAGCTCGGCGGGCAGGTGTTCGGCGCGGCCGGCATCGAGCGCGTAGGACATCAAGCAGGGATCGTCGATGCTGGTAAGCGCGATGCCATAGCGCGCGAGCGCCACCATGTCGAATTTGGCGCTCTGCACGATCTTGAGGACGCTGTCGTCTTCCAGGATCGGCTTGAGCAGGTCTAGCGCAGCACGCATGGGGATTTGCGCCACGGTGTCGCCGCCGAGATCGAGTCCGTCGCCGGCGCGGTGCGCCAGCGGCACGTAAGCCGCATGGCCCGGCAGAATTGCCAGCGCCACGCCTACGAGTTCGCCTTGCATCGGGTCCGACGAATTGAGCTTCGCCCTGAAAGCGAAATGACCCTGATAGCGCGCGGCCTCCAGCAGATCGGCGAGACGCGCGGCCTCCGTCACCGTCTCGTAATTCGCCCGGTCGAAGGCGATGGCTTCCAGCCGGACCGCCCGCTCGACAGCAAGTTGCGCCGGCGAGCCGCCCTCGGTCTTGCGCTGCGGGGCCACCGCCGGCCCGCGGGGGCTCCGCCGCAACGGATGGTCGTAGTCGTCTTTCTTCTTCCGCTGCGGCGTGGTGGACGGCGTCATACCCTCCGGCAGTTCGGCGCCCAGCCCCTCGGCCACGCGACGGAGCAGCGTGGTGAATTCGAGCTTGCGCATGAAGGCAGTCAGGGCCTCGGTGTCGGGCGCGTGCACCGCCGTCTCGGCGAGCGCCACCTCGACAGGCACATGCGTGTCGAGAATGACCAGCGCCTTCGACAACCGCGCCTGATCGGCAAAGGTGATGAGGCTCTCGCGCCGCTTGTCCTGTTTGATTTCCGATGCGCGCTCGAGCAGCGTTTCGAGATCGCCGAATTCGTTGATGAGCAGCGCCGCGGTCTTGACCCCGATCCCCGGCACGCCCGGCACGTTGTCGGACGAATCGCCCATCAGGGCCTGCACCTCGATCACCTTGGAGGGGGGCACGCCGAAGCGCTCGATCACCTCGGGCTCGCCGATCGCCTTGTTCTTCATGGTGTCGTACATGATGATGCCGGGCTGCACGAGCTGCATCAGGTCCTTGTCGGAGGACACGATGGTCACCTCGGCGCCGACCTCGACTGCTTGCAATGCATACGTGGCGATGATGTCGTCGGCCTCGTAGCCTTCCATCTCGATGCAGGCGACATTGAAGGCGCGCACGGCGTCGCGCACTAGCGGGAATTGCGGAATGAGATCGTCCGGTGGCTCGGTTCGGTTGGCCTTGTAGCCGTCGAACAGATCGTTGCGGAAGGTCTTGGCGGAATAGTCGAAGATCACCGCGATATGCGTCGGCGGCGCGAGCTCGCCGGTCTCGCGCAACAGCTTCCACAGCATGCCGCAGAAGCCGTGTACCGCGCCGACTGGCAGCCCGTCCGAGGGACGCGTCAGCGGCGGCAATGCATGATAGGCGCGGAAGATATAGCCCGAGCCGTCGATCAGGTAGACGTGGTCGCCCTTTGCCACCGGTCTGCCGGCGGGAGTGGTCGTGTTCTTCGTGCTGATCATGATGGAGGGAATATAGGAACTTGCGCGCGTCGCGTCAGTAGCGACGACGCCGCCATCGCGCCGTCGCCACGCCGGCTACACTGCCCGGGGAAATGATTGCTCGACACGCTGGGCTAAAGGGCGCACGCTTTTTAGAGTGCGTGGGTGACCCTCCGGTGAGTATGGCCGTCCGCTTGACGGCGTTCCCTGTGACGCGGAGCTCACGCACACTTAACCCTAAGGCAGCGTTTCGAGCTCGTGCTTGTGGTTGGCGCTGCCCGGCGCGAACGACTTCTCGGCGCCGCCGAAGGTTCGCTCGATATAGTCCTTGAAATAATTGTCGAGGAAGGGAAAGGCGCGGGCGAATCGGGTGAAAGCCTTTTGCTCTATGAAGAGAAGCACGCCGTCTTCCAGCGCGACGACCAGCCCGGTCCTGAGCGCCGACTTGAGCAGCACGCGCTCGCCGAAATGCTCGCCGGGCCCGAACACCTTCTCGAAATGCTCGCCAGTCTCGGGGTTGTCGATGGTGAGCTTGAAGGAGCCCTTGGTCACAGTATAGAAGCCGTCGATCAGCATACCCGGCTCGAACACCTTGTCGCCCATGCGATAGTGGATGTAGCGGGTCGCCGGCGGCGTCGACTGGATCTGCACGATATTGGGCGGCATCACGCTGTTGAGCAGCCAGGTGACGCCCACTCGGAATTTGGCGGCGAAACCCGGCAGGAACGAGAGATAGAAGCCGCGCCACAGCAGCCAGGCGAGCGTACCGGACAGCTTGATCCCGTAGACGTCGGCCACCGCCTTGCTCATGCCGAGCGAGGCGAGCGATCCCTTCGACGTGTAGGCGAAGGGCTTGAGGTCTTTGCCCTCGATCTTGGCGATGATGTTCGAAGCAAGCTGGGTCCCTTCGCGCACCGCGAACTGCGCGGTCTGGGTCGCATAATCCGCCGGGGCCTCGCCGGGGTGCTCGACCAGCGGGATGAGCGCCGCGTCGCCGAGCGCCCAGACGCCGTCGCGGCCCGGCGCGCGCATGAAGCGGTCGGTCTTGATGCGGCCCCACTGCATGTCGAGCCCAAGCGTGGCGACTAGCGGGTGCGGGCCGTTGCCGATGGTGGCGACGATGGTCGAGGCCGGGATGATGCGATCGTCGGTCAGTACGACGCCCGTACCGGTCGCGGATTTGGTGCCGACCCCGGTCAACACGTCGATGCCGTGAATTTGCAAGCGCCGCGTCGCGTAGGCCGCCAGGTCGGCTGGAAAGGTCGGCAGGATGCGATCGGCGTATTCGATCAAGTAGAACCGGATCTCGTCGGGTTTGATGTTCGGGTAATATTTCAGCGCGCGGCGGACCAGCTCGCGCGTCTCCGCCACGGTCTCGACCCCGGAGAAGCCCGCGCCCACCACGACGAAGGTCAGCAATTGCTGTTTCACCTCCCGGTCGGTGGTGGTGTCGGCGGTTTCCAGGCAGCCGATCACATGCGTGCGCAACCGGTGCGCGTCGGCGAGGTCCTTCATGGTGAGCGCATGCTCGGGCAGACCCGGAAACCGTTTGAGATCGACGCCGGTGCCGAGCGCGATGACGAGCTCGTCATAATAGAGATCGACCGGAATGAGGCGCGTGCCCTGGACGACGATCACCCTCTTCTGCTCGAAGTCGATGCCCATCACCTCGGCCTGGCGCACCTGGAGCCGGCGGAGCAGTTGGCGGAGGGGCACGACCGCGTCGGCCGAATGGATGCTCGACGCGGCCACCTCCGGAAGCAGGGGTTGGAAGACGAAGTAGTTGTTGGCGTTGACGAGCTCGACCTCGAGCTTGCCGCGGCCGTGCCGTTCGAGCGCCTTGGCCGCGAACACCCCGCCGAAGCCGCCGCCGATCACCAGGACCTTCTTCTTCTCCATGGCTCGCTTAGCCCTTGTTCGATTAGCCATACCTACGCCAATGCTGCACTGCGTCAAGTCACGCCGAGGAAGCAGGGAAAAAGCATGAGCACAGCTTGATTTCCGGCCTCCAGGGCCTGATTTGCAATTTCACGCCCCGGCGTTGCTTAATTTAGGCCGATTGGTCTAGGGTCGGCGCGATCAGGCACCCGTAGCTCAGCTGGATAGAGCGTTGCCCTCCGAAGGCAGAGGTCACAGGTTCGAATCCTGTCGGGTGCGCCACTGACCGCCGGTCCCTCGTTGGGAATCGGCGCCGCCTGCCGGGCGGTCTCTTCAGCACACAGTTTCGGGCGAGGTGTCGAAGCCCCTGCAAGGGCCGGGAGGGCATGTTGGATAGGTTTTCACGGGTGTGGCGCGCTTGGAGCGTTGCCGCGGGCATTGCGCTCTTCATCGCAGTTTGGGGATTTGTCGTCCCGGGAGCGCGCGCGCAGCAAGCGGCCCCCGAACCGACTTCGGCTCAGGAGGCGATGCCCGAGGCGATCGCCGTTCAAGAACCGATAGGGATCTCGAGCGAGAAGGAGGTCGCCGAATTCTCCGCCTCCCTCGACCTCTGGACCAAGCAGATCGGCCTCCTCGAGGACACGGTTGCCGACGATCAAGCGACCGATGAGCAGCTGAAGGACGTCCCCGGTCAGATCGAAGCGCTGCGCACCGAGATCGTCGAACAAAGAGACCGCTTGCGGCCGAAACTTCAAGAGGCGCAGGAGCGCCTAAAGAAGCTCGGCCCCACGCCGGAGGAGGCCGGTCCGAAGGAGAGCCCGCAAACCGCGTTGCAGCGTCAGAAGCTCGGCGCCGCGGTCGCAGCTCTCGACGGCCTGATGAAGCGGGCGGATGTGCTGCTCGTTCGTGCCGACCAGGTGACCGATGCGGCGAACACGCGACGTCGCGACCGGTTCACCGAGTCGCTGTTCAGGCCGGTCCCGGGACTGTTCCAGTACGTGCTGCCGGCGGCGATCGAAGGGGTGCCATATCAAGTAGAGACCTTGGTCGGGGCGCTCGGCGCCTGGATCAAGCTCGCTTACGGCAAAGGGCCGCTGCTGGTGCTTCTGCTGCTGCTGATCCCGCTTGGCGGCGCCGTCGTCGCCCAGCGGTTTATCAGACGCATCGTCACCGTGCGCACGCGGCGCAGGGACGGCAAGACGGCTGAGGCGACACCGCAGCAGCGCGGCACCACCGCGATCTTGAAGGCGCTCGAAAGTTGCTTACCGCTTTGGACCGCTTTGGCCGGGTTCTACCTTATCGCCACCGCGTCCGAGCTGGCCGAGCCCGCGACCGCTGGCACCCTCGCCATGGGATGCCTCGCCATCGCGTGGGCGAGACTACTTTTGGCGGTGGTTAGCCGCTCGCTCGCGCCGGGCGAGCGATCCTCCCGAGTGGTGAATATCGACGACGATGCGGCGCGCAGCCTCGCCCGTCTGTTGCAGACCCTCATCGCGATCTGGCTGATCGACCAGCTCTGGGGTGTCGCCGTAACCGCAATCTTCACGCCGCATCAGCAGACGGTGCTGCGCACCGTCGCGGTCGCCGCCCTGTATCTCGCCGCCCTCGGCGCTCTGCTGTTGCAGATGAGGCGCGGTGGCGCGTTGCGGCGGCAGATGTCCAAGAACCGGCTTGGGTGGGTGTTCTCGCTGACCGCGCTGCTGGCCGGGCTTATCGGCGTCGCCTTGCTGCTCGGCTACGCCGAACTCGCCCGCTTCCTTGGATCGCACGCCGTCTCCACCGCTGGCCTGTTGTGGATCATGTATCTGCTGCATTTGGCGGCCGAGTTGATCTCGAGCGTCAGCGTCATCTCTGGGCGCCAGATCGAGGGCGAGGCGCCCGACGAGGAGGCGGATGCGCCTTCGCTGCTGACCATCAGGATCATCGGCGGCTTGCTGATGGACATCGTGATCGTGGCCGTAGGCGTGACCATCCTGCTGGTGATTTGGCGCTTCGACTGGGTCGAGGTGAAAGGCTGGATCCAGGCGGCGTTTTTCGGCTTTCAGTTCGGCGATCTCAGGATCTCCTTGCAGTCGATCCTCATCGCCCTCGGCGTGTTCGCCCTGGGCCTGACGCTGACCCGATTTGTCCAAGGCTGGTTCACCAAACGCGCCTTCGCCGGACGGCGCAGCGATCAGGGTTTAAAGGAATCCGTGCGCGTCGGGCTCGGCTACTCGGGCTTCGTGCTCGCCGGCCTGGCCGGGTTGTCTTATCTCGGACTCGACTTCTCCAACCTGGCCATCGTGGCCGGTGCGCTTTCGGTCGGTATCGGCTTCGGCCTGCAAAGCATCTTCAACAATTTCGTGTCCGGCATCATTCTGTTGGTCGAGCGGCCCTTCAAGATTGGCGATTGGATCGCCGTGGGCAACCATGAAGGCATGGTCAAGAAGATCAGCGTGCGATCGACCGAGATCGAGACCATCCACCGCCAGTCGGTCATCATCCCCAACGCCAATCTCATCACCGACAGCGTCACCAACTGGATGCATGGCAATCGCACCTGCCGGCTCGATGTTGCGGTAGGGGTGTCGTACGAAACCGATGTGCGCGTCTTACGCAAAGTGCTTGTCGACGTCGGCGCGGCGCATGGCGCGGTGCTCAAGCAGCCGGCGCCGGTCGTGCATTTCGCAGGGTTTGGCGATAGCTCGCTTGACTTCGAGCTTCGGGTTTTCTTGCGGGATGCCGGCCAGCGCGTTGCGGTTGCCAGCGACTTGCGCTTTGCGATCTGGTCGGCGCTGACCGATGCCGGAATCACCATCCCGTTCCCGCAGCGCGATCTCCACATCAAAAGTACAGAAAACCCAGCGTCCAGCGCCCCCTCCGCCTAGCCGAACGAGGGGAAAGAGGCAGGTATGCTCGCACACCGCAACAATAATGCCTGAAATTAGTGTAAGCTCTGCGCCGCCCGGCTTTAGGGTAGGAAGCGAATTCGCAAAGGAGATGACGAAATGAGGAAGTTGATGATGGTGGCGGCGGCGGCGGCCATCGCGCTGGTCGGTCTGTCGGCCAACACTTGCGGCGGCGGCGACCAAAAGCCCGCCGAGCAACCGGCGACCCAGCCTGAGGCGCAGCCGACGCAACCCGAGACGCCGCCGGCACCCCCGGCGCAGTAGCCCGTTTCACCGAGAGCGCTGATTTAGGGTCGCTGTCGCTGGCGATCGCCGGCCGACAGCCGCCCTATTTCAGCGCCTCCCTGCCAGCTCCGCCGCCGCCTCCAGCACCGCCTCGGCATGGCCGGGGACCTTCACCTTTCGCCAGATAGCGCGAATCACGCCCATGCCGTCGACGAGGAACGTCGAGCGCTCGATGCCCATGTATTTCCTGCCGTACATGCTCTTCTCCACCCAAACGCCGTAAGCCTGGCAGACCAGGCCGTCCTCGTCCGAGGCGAGCGGGAAGGGGAGTTTGTACTTCGCCTTGAACTTGTCGTGGCTTGCGACCGAATCGCGGGAGACGCCGATCACGGCGGCCTTCACCTTGGCGAAGTCGGGTAGCGCGTCGCGGAAGGCGCAAGCCTCGGCCGTGCAGCCCGAAGTGTCGTCCTTGGGATAGAAATAAAGCACGACCGGTTTGCCGTTGAAATCCTTGAGCGCGACCCTGCCGCCGGCGTCGGCCGGCAGACTGAAATCTGGCGCCTCGTCTCCCACCTCCAAGCTCATTCGTCTCTCCTCCTCGCTCGATTGTGAAACGCTGCTAGCGAGCGGGCGTGGCTGTGGGTCCGGGTCCAGCCAGGTAACGATAAACCCCGTCGTCGGCGTCGCGGCGTCGATCGACTGCCTCCTTGATGCGCAGTACGAAGTCCTTGGCGATCGCCGTACGGAAATGGCTGGCATCCCAGTAATTGTCCGCGTTATTCGTCCAGGGCGAGGCGATGTCGAAGTCTATGGCGTAGCCGTGCCGGCTCGTGGCGATAGCCGCGATCCGCCGCTTGCAACGGTCCAGATCGGCCCGCTCCTGTGCGCTGTCTGGCTGCGTCGAAACATACGGCGGCATCACCGCGATAATCAACTGGGTCTCGGCGGGTAGAGAGGCGAGCGCTGCCCCGAGCAGCTCGAGCGACGGCAAGCGGTGCTCAGGGGCGCCTGCGGGCATTTCCGGCGCGCGGGCTGCCTCCCCCATCTCGTCGCACGCAAGCTTGCAGCCATCCGTCCCTGGCCTGAACGGCTTCCATTTCCCTTCGTCCAGCTCGTTTCGGTAGCCGTCGGCTTCGGTCTCGGGTGTTTCCATCTTGAGATCGACCGCGAGCTGGTCGAGCGTGGTGTCGAGTATTTCGAAATTGAGCAGAGCCAAGAAATCGTCCAGCCGGTCCGTGTCGTAAAGCGACTCCGGGAACACAGCCTTGAGATGGCGGGACTCCGGCGCCTTGGCACCGCACCACCGTCCGCTATCGAGGCCAAGCACGAGCGTACGCAGGTGCGGCTCGTTCCGCCCGATGGCTTCCAGGACGCGTTGCGAGTTCATGCGGGGTCGCTCCGTGAATGGCAAGATTGGCGAACTCCCCGCCGAAGGCGACTCTCCGCCCAGTCGGGGTCGACCGAATGAATGGTCGAGCTTCCCACCAGATAAGGAATTGAACTGGTCGTTGCGGATCAGCTGCTGGACGAGGAAGCGCCTATCCTTCATCGCGTATCCCGGTTTAGGTTGGAACACCGCGACCGGCGACACTCCGAGCGGATCAACCAGTAGGATCAGCGCCAGCGTCAGCGACTAGCGCCGCACTGGCCGTGATCGAAAAGGCCCGCAGGAAAGCGTTTCCACATAGAGGCGGCCATCAGAACTGGAAGTAGATAAAGCTTTTCGGCTGGCCCGATCCCGACCTCCAGCACGACCACAGACGGCGGCAAGCGCGAAGGCGATGCCATAGGCGGGAAGCGGTTTGAGCCAGTTTTCGACGAATTCCTTAGTGCTGGGGCCGAGGATCGAGACCGCGACGGCGACCGCGAGAATAGCCGGCCATTCGGTTTGCCCGAGTAGGCCGTTGAGGCCGGCCATGCCCCCGAACATTGCCCCTGCTGTCTCGAAATCGGGTGCGCGGAACACCACCCAGCCCAGGATCACGAACAGCATGGTGAGGCCCCAGGCGAGCGGCGTGGGCAGGGGGCGGACGCGATCCTCCCAGACGCGGCAGACGATGAGCGCCATGCCGTGGAGCAGTCCCCAGACAACGAAAGTTAAGCCCGCGCCGTGCCAGAGTCCGCACAGGCCCATGGTGATGAGCGTCGCCTTGACGTAGGTGACGAAACCGTTCCGGCTGCCGCCGAGCGGGATGTAGAGATAGTCGCGCAGGAATCGCGACAGCGTCATATGCCAGCGGCGCCAGAAGTCGCGGATGCTGGTCGCCCGGTAGGGCACGTTGAAATTGTCGGGAAACTGGAAGCCGAGCATCAGCCCCAGCCCGATCGCCATCTCCGAGTAGGCGGAGAAATCCAGGAACAGTTGGAACGTAAAGGCCAGCGCCCCGAGCCAGGCATCGCCGAACGCCGGGCTGTGCGTCGTCCGTGAAGATCCGATCGGCGATTCCCGCCAACTGGTCGGCGACGAACACCTTTTTGATGCAGCCGATGACGAAGAAGGCGATGCCGTGGGCGAAGCGCTTGCCGAGCCCTTCCCGGAACGGCGACAGGCTGAATTGCGGGACGATCTCGTTATGACGGATAATCGGGCCGGCGATCAGATGCGGGAACAGGAAGATGAACAGGCAGAACTTGCGCAACGGGTAATGCGATCCCGTCGCCCCGCCTGAGATCGACCAAATAGGAGATCAGCTCGAACGTGTAGAAGCTTATGCCGAGCGGCAGGATCAAATCCCAGCCTTGCACCGGCACGCCAGCCAACCCCACCACGGTGCCGGCCAGGAAGGCGAGATATTTGAAGAAGGCGAGCACGGCGAGATTGGCCGCGATGCCGAACACGATCCAGGCCCGCGAGGGAAATCTGAGATAGGCCTCAGCGATCAGCCAGGTCGCGACCGTCTGGCCGACGAGCAGGGGCACGAAGCGCGCGTCCCACCAAGCATAAAACAGCAGCGAGGCGAGGATCAGAATGGCCTCGCGCAACATTGGCCGCTCGGCCGACAGGTAATAGGCACCGAGTACCACGGGCAGGAACAGCAGGATGAACACCTGCGACTGGAACAGCATGGCGGGAGGCGCCCCCGAAATGACTGGCGGATAGTAGCAGCAGCCTTCGGTGGCGTCTTGGGATGGAATGAGGGACGAATTTGTAAGTCTTGCGGCCGCCGTTGGTTCGCCGAAGTTTCGCCAGCGGCTTCCACCTCCAAGCTCATCCTCGCTCGATTGCCGTTTTGGCCGGCGGGTTATTTCGGCACGAGCGCGATGACGCGGGTCGGCGCGCCCGAGCCTCCCGCGATCTTCATCGGCAGCGCGATGATGGTCGCCCCTACGGCGGGCAGGTCATCCAGGTTGGCGAGATTTTCCAGTCCCGCCACGTTGTTCGCAGCCGCGAGGCGGTGCACGGGAAAGTCCTTCGAGATGCCCGCGTCGTTGCTCGCGGTGTCGACGCCGATCATGCTCACCCGGCGCTCCTGGATGAGAAACCTCACCGCGTCCCGGCCGTAAGATGGAAAGTGCAGCTTCGATGCGTCGCCCGGCGTATCGTCGCCGAAATAGGCGAGACGGTCCGGCCAGCGCTTTCCCCATCCTGTCCGCAACAAGACGATGGCGCCGGCCGGAATCTGTCCGAACCGCCCCTCGAAATCGGTCACATCCCCGACCGTCAGCGTGTAATCCGGGTTTGCCTTGGCCTTCTCGCTTACGTCGATGACGAAGGCGGACCCGATGAAGCGCTCGACGGGGATCTCGCTGCTAGACCACGCCCCTTCCGCGAAATGCGTAGGTGCGTCGAGATGGGTGCCACCATGCTCCGGAGCGCAAAAGGCGTAGGCCGCATAATAGAAGCCGAACGGGGTTGGTCCCTTATGCAGCGGCTTAAGCTCGAAGCCTGACGGCCATGTCGGCCAATAGAGCGTGTCCTTGTCGAAGGGATGAGTGAGGTCGACGATGCGCGTTGCGGCAAGGTCGATGGTTTGCGCCCGCGCCGGCAATATCGCACAGAGCAGGACCATGCAGGAAAGAGCGAAGGCTGGGAGAGATCTAGGGCACATGGACTTACTCCTTAGGCTCGGCCAGGCGCTTGGTCATTTTAACGTGCGGCACGGTGTTCTCCTCGAACGGCACGCCTTCCACCAGGTAGCCGTGCGCCGCGTAGAACTCGTCGGCGCCCAGTCTCGCGTTGAGCACCATGAGATGAAAGCCCGAATTCCTGGCCCAGCCTTCAGCGTGGGAGAGGAGCTGTCGGCCGACGCCCCTGCGCTGCCGATCCTGAGCGACGGCCATCTGTTTCAGTTGGAGCAGCGCCTCACCGAGCGGCTTCAAGGACACCGAGCCGACCACGCGGCCGAGCCACAGCGCGCAGAAATGTTGGCGCACCGCATCGTCGGCAAGCTCTTCTGCGGAGATCGTCAGCCCGAGTGGGCGCCGCAGGATCGCCTCGCGCAAAGCGAGCGCCTGGCGGTAGAGATCCGAGTCAAGCGGCGCCTCGAACACCACGATGTCCGGCTGCTCCACCACGTCCAATCTCTAGGGCGCTTTTGCCAGCTGCTCGACCATCGCCCAGATCGCTTTGATCTGCGGGGCGTCCTTGCCGAGATAATCGAGGCCGGTATAGCCCCACCAGTCCCAACAGCCATGCGGGTTGATCATGCTGGTCTTGACTTGCGGGAATAGCACCACGATCCGGTTGCTGTCGGCGATCTCGGCAAAGCCGCTGTCCTTGACGAACGTATCGCCCACCACCTCGCGCGACTGCTCGCAGCCATGCAGTGCGATATGTACCCGGCAGCCGGGTTGCGCAGCACAAGCTTCCGGAACATAGACGACGCCTTCGTCGGCGAAGCCGTCCCCAGGCTCGGAGAATTCGCCCTGGTCGAACACGATGAATTTGCCCGAAGGGGCCGCCGTCTCCTCGGCCAGCGGGCCGTAGATCCAGGCCAGAATGGCCTTGGCCTGGTCGTAACCGCAATTCACCAGATAGGGCGCGCCGGCGATCTCGCACGCCACGCCGCCATGGGTGGTGACGAAAGCATGCCCGCCATCGCCCTCGATCAGCGTCATGTTGCCCGGGGCGACGCCCAGCGCCTCATAGAAGCGCTCGGCGGCCTTCACCACGTCGAGCTCGACCGTATCGTCCTTGTGTCCGGAATAGAGATAGACATTGTCCTGGGAGAGGCCGGCGACCGGGTCGATGGCGCCGTCCTCCGCCAGCTCCTTGGCGCGCGCGGCGAGTTGCTCCGGGTCGGGCTTACCGAGCGAGGTCTTCATGCATTGGTAGAGCGCTTGCGTACCGTTCTGCGTCACCGCGGTCGGCCAAAACGGGAAGATGCGGCTCGCTTGGCTTTCAGCGCAGGCATACGGGCCGCCGGCGACGATGCCGGCGCCGACGATGTCCTTGGCGTGCGCCACCTGGATCTGTCCCGCCATGTAGGCGCCCGAGGAGAGTCCCGACACGGAGGTGGTGGCAAGGTCGGCGCCGAGCTTGGGCAACTCATCCGCAGCGCGCCCCTCGGTCGCGAACGCCGCCGACCCGAGCCACACCACAGCGGCGAGCGCGGTCAGCCGGCGCGGAGCCATCTCTGTCATGCTCCGATCCTCCTCGGCACCGGTCTGTGACGCCGCCGCGCTCGAGCGCGGCAACCGCGAGCGTCCCAGCGGAAGGGTCTTGGAAACTTTTTAATGGTCATTCTGCCTCATGAGACCAAAAACCTCTTGCATCGCTCGAACGCGGGTGTAAATAGCGCCTCGTTTAGACTTGAACATCTGCTGGTTGGGGAGGACGCCATGTCCAGTGACGCCCTCTTCCAATTGGGGATGGACTTGGATCATGGTTCAAGCACCGCCCAAACGGAAGAAAAGCTTTCCAGGCGCTTTGTTCCTTCGCAGGAAGAGCGCAAGGACTTTTTTTGTGAGCGGGATGGGGTCGCCTACGCGGGCACTCATCTCATCATTGATCTCGTTCGGGCCGAGCGCCTCGACGACCTAGAGCACATCGAGCATACGCTCAGACGATGTGTTGAGGTCGCAGGCGCCACGCTCCTGCACATCCATCTGCACCATTTCACGCCGAATGGTGGGGTGTCGGGGGTCGCGGTTCTCGCCGAGTTCGCATATCTCGATCCATAGCTGGCCGGAATATGGCTATGCCGCACTGGATATCTTCATGTGCGGCCAGACCAATCCGAGAGCGGCCATCGATGTCCTGAAGGAGGCCTTCTCGCCTCGCAGGGTGGTGGTCAAGGAGCAGATGCGCGGCAAGGAAATGAACCGATGGACCGTTGGGTCGAAGAGACGCTCCACCGTGGCTTCCGTGTCCGTCTGAAGGCGGACCGCGTCCTTTTCGACAGCGAGACCGAGCATCAGCGGCTAATCATCTTGGAGAACGCGGACTTTGGCCGCGTGATGATGCTTGACAGCATCGTCCAGCTCACCACCAGGGACGAGTTTGTCTATCACGAGATGATGTCGCATGTGCCTCTGTTCGCTCACGGAAAGGCGAAAAAGGCGCTGGTCGTCGGCGGCGGTGACGGGGGCGTGCTGCGCGAGGTGCTCAAGCATCCCGAGATCGAGCAGGCGACGCTGTGCGAGATCGACCAGGGCGTGATCGATCTCTGCCGCGAGCATTTCCCGGAGGTGTCGGCCGGCGCCTATGACGACCCGCGCACCCGGATCGTCATCGCCGACGGCACCAAATTCGTGGCCGAGACATCCGACCGGTTCGACGTGATCATGATCGATTCCACCGATCCGGTCGGCCCGGGCGCGGTGCTGTTCACCCGCGACTTCTATGCCGGCTGCGCCCGCTGCCTTAAGCCGGGGGGCCTGCTCGTCACCCAGAACGGGTTGCCCTTCCTCCAAGCCTCGGAGCTTGAGCAGAGCGTCGGCTATTTCCGCGAGCTGTTCGCCGACGCGTTCGCCTATCTCGCCACCACGCCGAGCTATTTCGGCGGTCCCATGTCCTATGGCTGGGCCACCGACAATCCCAAGCTCAGGCATCACAAGCGGCGGAAGATCGAGCGGCGCTATGAGAAGGCGGGAGCCTTCCCCACCCGCTATTGGACCCCCGAGGTCCATGTCGCGGCCTTCGCGCTGCCGACCTATGTCCAGGATCTGGTCGAAGCCTAGAGCCGCTCGAACTTCGGCAGATCGCCCAGCAGAGGCCGGCAATAGGCGTAGAAGGCCGCGCTCACGTTGTTAGAGCCTGAGATGAACTCGGCCGGCACATGGCGCGTGCGCCGCGCCACGGCCGCGAGGTCGGCACGGGCGCATTCGCTGGCGTAGGCGTCAGGCGCATTGGCAACGCGGCGGATGATCACCGAGGCGGAGGCGTCGCCCTTCGCCGCAAGCTCCGCCGCGTAGCGTCCGACGCTGCGTGCCTCTTCGGTATCGATCGGCGAGGCATGCGGCCAGCAGCGCTGGATATAGCCGAACGTGTCTGCGCGCACCCTCGGCGCCTTGCCGCCTTTCGGCGTGAGCCCCGTCTTGACCAGATCGGCAAGCCCGTCACCGAGCGCGCCTGAGCCTGAGAGCTGCACATTGCCATGCGCGTCGACCTCACCAGGGCCGCGCATCAGCTGAGGCCCGATCTCGGCGCCGGACGCGTCACGGACGCCTTCGCTGACGGCGATCTGGCAGCGTCCGAGCTTGGCGTAGACCGCCTCCACATCGGCGAGGAAGGCCTCGGTCGAGAACGGTACCTCCGGCAGATAGATTAGATGTGGCGCGGGGCGGTCTTGCGGTGCCGCGCCGTCAGGCGCCGCGCCCCGGGCGATCGCCGCGGCGGCGGTCAGGAAGCCCGCGTTCCGCCCCATGATGACATTGATCTTGATGCCGCCGAGGCTCGCATTGTCGAGTGCGTCCCCCATCAGCGCGAGGCTGACATAGCGCGCGGCCGACGGGAAACCCGGCGTGTGGTCGTTCTCCAGGAGATCGTTGTCGATCGTCTTCGGCACGTGAAAACAGTGAAGCTCGTAGCCGGCGGCCGCCGCCTTTTCGCTGACGATGCGGCAGGTATCGGCCGAGTCGTTGCCGCCGATATAGAAGAAATAGCGGATGTCGTTGCGCCGGCAGCCATCGAGGATTTTCTCGCAATAGGCCTCGTCCGGCTTGTCCCGGGTCGAGCCGAGTGCGGCGGAGGGCGTGCGTGCGACCGCGTCGAGCTTGGCCTTGTCGATCTGGGTAAGGTCGAGCAGGCCCTCTGCGCCAGGCTTCACCAGCCCGCGTACGCCATGCCGCATGCCGAAGATGCGCCCGACCTGGCCCGAGGCGGCGAGGCCCAGGCGCAGGCCTTCCACCACGCCCGCGAGCGACTGATTGATGACGGCGGTCGGGCCGCCCGACTGGCCGATCACCGCATTGCCGGAAAGAAGCTTTGGCACGTGATTACCCTCTTGTGCGTGGCGGCGCACAATGCCCCGGAGCGTTGCGCCGTGGCAAGGCCGGTCCACTCTGCGGGGCAAGACACGAGGATAAAAAGAAGCCGCCCCGAAGGGGGCGGCTTCCGATCGATATGCGTTTGGTGGTTGGCTTAGAAGAAGATGATGCCGCCGACCTGGAACAGATCCCAATCGTCGAAGCTCTGGCCAACATGGGACTTGCTAACCGAGGCGTCGTTGACGAAACCGAAGACGTTGCCATCGATATTCTGCTGGAAGCCGGTGAAGGTGACGTCGGCCGTCTGGTGCTGCCAGCGGGCGAACACATGCATGGCGGCGGAGTTGATCTCCTGCACCACGCCAAGACCCCAGCGCTGCACCTCGGACCCCGTGACGAATACTTTGTCTAATGTTGGGGATAACGAAATTCGGGACGTCACCCGAGTTGCAGAAGCTATCGATGTTCGTTCCGAACATGCCGTCGAAGGTGCCGCATTGCGAGCCGCCGGCGGCGTTGAACTGGTCGTTATATTGACCGTACTCGCCGAACAGGGTGGTCGCGCCGGCCGGGGTCCAGGTCTTCCGCCAGAACGGCTTCACGTACCAGACATTGGTGTCGGGCCGGCTGTTATTGAAGAACACAGGATTGAACCCGTCGATGCTGTTGCCGTCCAAGCCAACGAAGTTGGCGAAGGCCGATCCCTTGGCTTTCTCCCACTGGTACATGCCGTAGATACCAAGACCAGACGGCTTGTGCAGGATGCTGCCGCCGATCTGGAACAGATTATCCTCGTGCAGTGTGTTGGAGTCCTTGAAGCAGACGCCGCCCGGGTAGTCGCAGTAGCCCGGGTCCAGAGAACCGTACAGCGCCGAGCTCTCCTGCCAGGTATAGGCGGCAGCGACCGACAATTTGATGCTGTTCCAGTCACCGGTGTAGAAGCCGGCGATGTCCCAGAAATTATATTCAGGCGTCGGGGCGAACGTGCCGCCGCCCGTCAGGTCTTGCTTGCCCCACGAGGTCTCGAAGCGGAAGCCGCCCCAAGTCGGTGAGTTGTAGCGAACCGCAGGCATCGCCGCGCCGAAGCAGTCCGTGCCGATCCCGAGCGCCAGGCCCTGGCAGAGCAGGAAGTCTTGCCACGCCAGCCCAGACAGGTTGCCATAGGTGCCATTGTTGGCGCCCTTCGCCCGCATCTGGAAGCTCGCGCCCTCGAAGAACACCGAGTTCGATTCGATCACGGTGCCGGAGATGTCGGCGAGAACCGCCGGGTTGTCGGACGCCGGCGACAGCTTGCCCCAGTTCAGGGTGCCCCATTTGTCGCTCTTGATGTAGATGAACGAATAGAGCGTCTTGGCATCCGCGCCCCACGTGCCACCCGATTCGTCGAACTGATTCGAAGCGGCCAGCGTGCCCGCCGTGGCGAACAGGTCGGAGGTAGCAAGCACGGTCAAGTTGAAACCAGCCGACCAGCCGGGAGCGATCGTCGCGCTACCGGTGATGGCGAAGCGGGAGCCAAGGTCGTAGCCCTTGTCGCCGACGAAGGCGCTGGTGAGATCGCCGTCATCCCACACGTTGAAGCTCTTCACCACCCAACCCGACAGGGTCACCGAGACCTTCTTGTTGCCCTTGCGGACGGTCGTCGCCTCAAGCTCCGCCACCCGCTCCTCGAGATCCGCGCAGCAATCGCCGCCCAGATCAGCCGCTCGCGCGGGCGTCGCCTTGAATGCGAACCCGCCAACCACCAAGCCGAGTGCGGCTGCGATGGCGATGCGGCTGGATGTTTTTGTCAGTCCCCCAAACATATCCATCTCCCCATGTGTCGTGGATAGCGTTTCATCCCTTGTTTACTCCGGTTTCGGCACCTAGGAAATTGGCCGCAAGATCAGAGCGGCGGTTTCCCGGCCTCTTGTGACATTTCCGCCACGAGGCGGAGTTGCTCCGACCGTTTTCGTCACCGGAGCCGTGCGCGGGCCTTCCCGAGGAGGACTGCACACAAAAAAGAAGCCGCCCCGAAGGGGGCGGCTTCCGATGGATATGCGTTTGGTGGTTGGCTTAGAAGAAGATGATGCCGCCGACCTGGAACAGATCCCAATCGTCGAAGCTCTGGCCAACATGGGACTTGCTATAGCTGACCGGGCAGTCGCCGACCGGGCAAATCTGCCCAAACTCGTTATTAGCGGTGAAGCCGGTCAGAGTGACGTCGGCCGTCTGGTGCTGCCAGCGGGCGAAGACATGCATGGCGGCGGAGTTGATCTCCTGCACCACGCCCAAGCCCCAGCGCTGCACTTCCGACCCGGTCACGAACACGCTCTGGCCGATATTTCCGTTCGGCACCGTCCAATTCGGGAAGTCGCCCGAGTTGCAGAAATGGTCGACATTGGTGCCGAACAGCCCGTCGAAGGCGCCGCAGAGCGAACCGCCGCCGGCGTTGAACTGGTCGTTATATTGACCGTACTCGCCGAAGATCGTGGTCGCGCCAGCCGGGGTCCAAGTCTTCCGCCAGAACGGCTTCACGTACCAGGCGTCGGTCTCGGGATTGTTGATCTTGAAGAAGACCGGATTCCCGAATGGCCCAATGGTGGAGGATAAATCGTCAAAGCCAATGAAGTGATACTGCGACCCCCCTGTCTTCTCGGTCTGATACATGCCGTAGATACCGAGACCTGACGGCTTGTGCAGGATGCTGGCGCCAATTTGGAACAGATTGTCCTCGTGCAGCGTGTCCGAGTCCTTGTAGCAGACGCCGCCCGGCCAGTCGCAGGCGCCTGGATCCAGATAGCCGTACAGCGCCGAGCTCTCCTGCCAGGTATAGGCGGCCGCGACCGACAATTTGATGCTGTTCCAGTCGGCCGTGTAGAACGCCGCGATATCCCAGAAATTATATTCAGGCGTCGGGTTGAACGTGCCGCCGCCGGTCAGGTCCTGCTTGCCCCACGAGGTCTCGAAGCGGAAGCCGCCCCAAGTCGGTGAGTCGTAGCGAACCGCAGGCATCGCCGCGCCGAAGCAGTCCGTGCCGATCCCGAGCGCCAGGCCCTGGCAGAGCAGGAAGTCTTGCCACGCCAGCCCAGACAGGTTGCCATAGGTGCCATTGTTGGCGCCCTTCGCCCGCATCTGGAAGCTCGCGCCCTCGAAGAACACCGAGTTCGACTCGATCACGGTGCCGGAGATGTCGGCGAGAACCGCCGGGTTGTCGGACGCAGGCGACAGCTTGCCCCAGTTCAGGGTGCCCCATTTGTCGCTCTTGATGTAGATGAACGAATAGAGCGTCTTGGCATCCGCGCCCCACGTGCCACCCGATTCGTCGAACTGATTCGAAGCGGCCAGCGTGCCCGCCGTGGCGAACAGGTCCGAGGTAGCAAGCACGGTCAAGTTGAAACCAGCCGACCAGCCGGGAGCGATCGTCGCGCTACCGGTGATGGCGAAGCGGGAGCCAAGGTCGTAGCCCTTGTCGCCGACGAAGGCGCTGGTGAGATCGCCGTCATCCCACACGTTGAAGCTCTTCACCACCCAACCCGACAGGGTCACCGAGACCTTCTTGTTGCCCTTGCGGACGGTCGTCGCCTCAAGCTCCGCCACCCGCTCCTCGAGATCCGCGCAGCAATCGCCGCCGAGATCAGCCGCTCGCGCGGGCGTCGCCTTGAATGCGAACCCGCCGACCACCAAGCCGAGTGCGGCTGCGATGGCGATGCGGCTGGATGTTTTTGTCAGTTCCCCAAACATATCGCTCACCCCCACTATGAAAATAGATTCTCAAGAGCCATTTTATGGGAATCCGCCGCGACCCGCATGGGCCATCTGGCCGGCCAGCCCAGTTTTTGGCTTGTTGTGATAATTCCGCCACGCGGCCAGGAAGCGATGCTCGGCGTTCGCCGGTACGAGCGAGGCTACAGCCGCAGGAGATGCAGGCTGAAGAGATTATCCTTGTCCGTCCACGCCTTGACCGGGGTCCAACCTGAGGCGCTGGCAAGCAGCCGGAACTCGTCCACCGAGTATTTATGCGAGTTCTCGGTGTGGATGCGCTCGCCTTCGGCGAAGGCAAACGCGCGGCCGGCGACTTGCACCGTCTGCTTGGTGAGGCTCACCAGATACATCTCGATGCGGCCCGCCTCCGGGTTCCACACCGCGTCATGGGCAAAGCGGTCGAGATCGAAATTCGCCCCAAGCTCGCGATTGGCGCGCACCAGCAAGTTGAGATTGAAGGCGGCGGTGATCCCGCTTGCATCGTTATAGGCGGGCAAGAGGATTCGCTCGCTCTTCTTCAGATCGACACCGACGAGGAAGGCGCTGCCGGGCCCAAGCAGGCACGCAGCATTCCCGAGGAAGGCGCGCGCCTCGGCGCGCGTCAGATTGCCGATGGTCGAACCCGAGAAGAACCCGAGTCGGGGCTTCCGCCGCGCCAGCGACGGGAGGGCGCGCGTCGCGGTGAAGTCGGCGATGAGCGGCGCGATGGTAAGGCCTGGATGCCGACCCGACAGCCACGCCGCGGCCTCTTCGAGGCTCTCCGCGGCGATGTCGATCGGGATATAGGCCGGCACCTGCGCCAGCGCGCCGAGCAGGAGGCTCGTCTTGCGGCTCGAGCCCGATCCGAACTCGACAAGGATGCGGCCCGCCCCGGCGAGTGCCGCGATCTCCTCGCCATGGGCTTCGAGCAACGCCGTCTCGGCCCGCGTCGGGTAGTATTCTTCGAGCTTGGTGATCTCCTCGAACAGCTCGGAGCCGCGCGCGTCGTAGAAGAAGCGGCAGGGAACGCTGCGGGGATTGCGTGCGAGACCGGCCAGCACGGCGTCGGCGAACTCGCCGATCGCAGGTGTTTCAGCCCGAAGACTGCGCGACGAAGCCGCGGACCCGGTCGGGAGCTGAAGCGAGACCTCGCCCTCCATCACGCGTCCGCCGCGAGCCTGAGGCCGGTGAACTGCCAGCGCTGATGCGGATAGAAAAAATTGCGATAGGTCCGCCGCACATGACCCTCCGGCGTCGCGCAGGAGCCGCCCCGAAGCACGAACTGATTGCACATGAACTTGCCGTTATATTCGCCGACCGCTCCGGCCGCTGTCTTGAAGCCCGGATAGGGAAGGTAGGCGCTGGCCGTCCATTCCCACACATCGCCGAACATCTGCTGGAGGCGCGGGCCGATGCCGGCCGGCAGTGGCCGCAAATGGCCGGCGCCGAGGGTGCGGCCTTGGACGGGAACGCTCGCCGCGGCGACCTCCCACTCGAATTCCGAAGGGAGCCGGTAGCCGGCCCAGCGGGCGAAGGCGTCGGCCTCGTAATAGCTGACATGGGTGACGGGCGCGGCGGGGTCGACCGGGCGGAAGCCCAGCAAACTCATCTGTCCGTAGCCGCCCTCGGCCTTCTCGAAATAAAGTGGGCCTTCCCAAGCTTGGCTCTTGACCATGTTCCATCCATCGGCGAGCCACAGCGTTGGCGTGGCATAGCCGCCGTCCTCGATGAACCCGATCCACTCGGCGTTGCTAACCGGGCGGCTCGCCAGCTTGAAGTCGTGGATCAGCGCCTCGTGACGCGGACCCTCATTGTCGTAGGCGAAGCCATTGCCGTCATGGCCCACGTCGAAAATGCCGCCCTCGAAGGACACCCATTCGAGAGAGGGTGCATGGCTGGCGCCGACGCCGGGACCATCCTCGCGATAAGCGGGCTTCAGCGGCTCGGCGGCGAACAGACTCAAGATGTCGGTGAGCAGAAGCTCCTGGTGCTGCTGCTCGTGGTTGATGCCGAGCTCGATCAACTCGGCCGCCTCCGCCTCAAGCGCGGAATCGAACAAACGGCCGAGCGCCTGATCGACGAACGCACGATAGTCGCGCACCTCTTCCGCCGAAGGCCGCGTCAGCAGTCCGCGCTGGGCGCGGGGCTGCCGCGCGCCAACGCTCTCATAGTAGGAGTTGAAGCAATATTCGAAGCGCTCGTCGAACACGCGATAGCCGGCGAGGAAGCGCTTTAATATGAACGCCTCGAAGAACCAGGTGGTGTGCGCGAGATGCCATTTGGTCGGGCTCGCGTCATCCATCGCCTGCACGACCTGATCTTCATCGCTCAACGGCGCGGCAAGCGCGGTCGAAAGACCACGTGTGGCGAACAGGCGCTCACGCAAGCCCGATTCGCTTTTCGGCGTGCTGTCGGCGGCGACGAAACTATGGAGGTTCATCATGCTCTCCCTCGGCCGGGTCTTATCTCACACGGAAACGCCTGGACTCGCCGAGTCGACGCCGCACTCACCGAAACGCGAGATTTACCAGCTTGTTCCGGCCGGCGGAATGGTTAAGCATGCACAACTCTGTGAGGGGAATTTGATTGTCTTCGGAGTTTTCCTTTGGCGCAGCATCGTGCCCGCAACGACGACACTGTCATTCCGTTCGACCGACGCCAATCGCCGATCGCCGCCGAGCTGCAACGCGGCGTCTGCCGCCGCTTTCGCGCCGAGGGATTGTCGGTCGTCACCGAGTTGTCGCTGGCCAATGGCAGGCGCGCCGATGTCGTGGCGCTCTCCTCCGGCGGCGACATCACCATCATCGAGATCAAATCCTGCTTGCTCGACTATCAGAGCGACGGCAAGTGGCAGGACTATCTGCCGTTCTGCGACCGGCTCTTTTTTGCCGTGGCCACCGACTTTCCCTGTGAAGTGATTCCCGATTCGGCGGGGCTCATCCTCGCTGATCGCTTCGGCGCGGAGCTGGTGCGCGAGCCGGTGGAGGAGCGTCTTACCGCCGCGCGCCGCAAAGCCATGATGCTGTGCTTCGCCCGCGCGGCCGCGCTCAGGCTTCAGCTCCACCTCGACCCGTCCTGCGGCTTCGAGGTCTAACGCTATTTCGGCGCACGCTTGGCGAGGATGCGCTGCAACGTGCGCCGATGCATGTTGAGTCGGCGCGCGGTCTCTGAGACGTTGCGGTTGCAAAGCTCGTAGACCCGCTGGATGTGCTCCCACCGTACGCGATCGGCCGACATCGGGTTCTCCGGCGGCGGCGCCTTGTCGGTCGTGGTCGATGCGATCAGCGCGTTGTAGACGTCATCCGCATCGGCGGGCTTGGCGAGATAGTCCACCGCGCCGAGCTTAACCGCGGTGACCGCGGTGGCGATATTGCCGTAGCCGGTCAGCACCACGGCGCGTGCCTCCGGCCGCACCTCTTGCAGCGCGGCGATCACGTCGATGCCGTTGCCATCGTCGAGACGCATATCCACTACGGCGAAAGCCGGAGGCCTCCGCCTGAGCGAGGACAGGCCGTCTTCGACCGAGGCCGCGGCTTCGACTTCGAAACCCCGCGCCTCCATGGCGCGCGCGAGTCGCGCGAGGAAGGCGCGGTCGTCGTCGACGATCAGCAGGGTGTTGTCCTCAAGCACGGCGAAGTCGGTCTGGTGCGTCGGCGAGAATGGTTGAGCTTCCATATCCGGGCTCCTGGTGGTCTGCCCCGTCCTCTAGGCGTAAGCTCCCACAAGATAGAAGGATTCTTCTGACTAGCTCTGCGACGAGATGCCGTAGAGCTAGGAGCTTTTACCCGCTTCGACAAGGTTGCCGGCGCCGATTGCGGCAATCGAGGCATAGTGACGCTGGTTAATGGCGCCTGTCTCAAGCGACCGGCTCGCGTTTTGACGCGGGTTTCTGAAAGGCATGCTCGAATTTCGACCGCGGCCAGCGCACCGTGACCACGGCGCCGCCGTTTGGCAGCGGACGGTTGGCAAGCTCGAGCGTGGCCCCGGACCGCTCCAACAGCGTCTTGGCGATGAAGAAGCCGAGCCCCATGCCGACATGCTCGTCGGGTTCGCGCCTTTCGGTCTGCGCGGACCGGGTGGTGACGAACGGCTCGCCGAGCTGTTCCAATACATAAGGCGGGAAGCCGTCGCCGTCGTCGGCAATGACGATGGTCACCTCGTCCTTGGACCAATGCGCCTCGACCTCGACCTTGCTCGCGGCGAAGTCGATGGCGTTCTCCACCAGATTGCCGAGGCCGTAGAGCATGCCGGGGTTCCGCTCGGTCACCGGCTCCGCCAGCGCCCCGCGCGCCGGGCCGCCTTCCGCCGGTCCCGTCTTCACCTCGATCGGCACGGCGACCAGGCGATGCGGCGCCACCACCTCCTCGATCAGATGACTCAAGGGCAGTCGGGACACGATCAGGTCCTGCTGCTCGCCGCCGCCGGCGAGTTCCGCCAGAATGTGGCGGCAGCGCTCGGCCTGCGCGCGCAACAACAGCAGGTCCTCGTAATGCCGATCGGATGGCTTGGCGTCGCGCATCAGTTCCTTGGTCACCACCGCGATGGTCGCCAGCGGAGTGCCGAGCCCATGTGCGGCTGCCGCGGCAAGACCGTCGAGCGCGGAGAGCTTCTGCTCGCGCGCCAGCACCATCTCGGCGGCGGCGAGCGCCTTGGCCATGCGCCGCGCTTCTTCGGCGGTACGCCAGGAATAGAAGCCGATGAACAGAATGCCGGACACCAGCGCCGCCCACACGCCCATCACGTAGGGGAAGGGCAGCAGGAGATTGGCGTGGTGGAACCATGGCAGTGGATGGTGAAACCTCGTCAGCAGCGTTGCCGCGACGATGGCGAGCGTGCCGAGCGCGGCGGTGATCCTGAGCGGCAGCGTCGAGGCCGACACGGTGACCGGAGCGATGAGCAGGAATGCGAACGGGTTCTCAAGGCCGCCGGTGAGATAGAGTAAAGCCGCGAGCTGGAGAACGTCATAGGCCAGCATCATAAAGGCCCAATGGCTGCGCAAGCGCTGGCTCGCGGGATAGCGGATGCGCAGCGCGACATTGATCCAGGCCGACAGCGCAATCACCGCGAGACAGCCGCCGATCGGCAGATCGATGCCGAGCACCCAATAGGCGCCGATCACTGTCAGGCTTTGTCCCAGCACGGCGAGCCAGCGCAGCCGCACGATGGTCTGCAAGCGGACCCGGCTTTCGCCGTGCCGGAGCCAGTCCGGCACGGTGGCGCGGCGGATGGTTTGACTATTGTCGATGGCGGCCATAGGTGAAGCCTAGCATGAGCGAGAGAGCCATAATTCCGACAAAGCGGACGCTTTAGCGAAGCTATGGATGAGAGAGTAAATAGTGCAAGCCAAGCGGGGCGCGAGAGCGCCGCAGAGGGTCGCGCCGAGCCGAGCGTGCCCGTGGCGGTGCGCGACCTCACCAAACTTTACGGCACCGTCACCGCCGTCAACCATATCAGCTTCAGCCTCGCCCAAGGCACCACGGTGGCTCTGCTCGGCGGCAACGGCGCGGGCAAGACCACGACCATCGCCATGCTGCTCGGACTTGTGGTGCCGACCTCGGGCGAAGTGCGGGTGTTCGGCGCGGATATCAGTCGCGACCGCGGCTCGGTGGCGCATCGGTTGAATTTCCAGAGCCCTTATGTCGATCTCCCGGCTCGGCTCACCGTCAAGCAGAACCTGACCGTCTACGCCGGGCTTTACGGCATCGGTAACGTGGCCGAGCGCATCGCCTATATCGTGCGAGATTTGCAGATCGAAGATCTGCTCGACCGCCCGAACGGCAAGTTGTCGGCCGGACAAAAAACCCGCGTCGGTCTCGCCAAGGCACTGCTCAATGCGCCGGAACTTCTGCTGCTCGATGAGCCCACGGCTTCGCTCGACCCCGATACCGCTGACTGGATCAGACGAAAACTCAAGGATTATGCGCAGAGTCGCGGGGCGACGCTGCTGTTTGCCTCGCACAACATGGCCGAGGTGGAGCGGCTTGCCGACCGCGTCATCCTGCTCAACGCGGGCCGCATCATCGAGGACGGCACGCCGGCGCGCTTGATCCAGACCTTCGGCAAGGCGACGCTGGAAGAAGTGTTTCTCGACGTGGTGCGGGGGCGGTTGCGAGAGCCTTTGCAGCGGCCGGAGGACGAGGCTTTGCCGGCGCGGAAAGCGTCATGAGCGAGGCGATGGCCATAGCGAGCGGCGCCGAGCCCATCCTGCTGCCGCAAACCGGAATTGGCGCCTCGCTCCGCCGCATCGGCGCGCTGGTGGTGCGCTATATCTATCTGCTGCGCAGCTCCGGCATCAGGCTGGTCGAGCTCATCTATTGGCCGTTCCTCCAGATGCTGACCTGGGGCTTCCTGCAGAAATATCTGGCCGGGACCGCGAACCCCTACGCGCAGGCTGCCGGTGTCCTGATCGGCTCGGTGCTTTTGTGGGATATTCTGTTCCGCTCCAAGATCGGTTTCTCCACGACCTTCATCGAGGAGATGTGGTCGCGCAATCTCGGCAATCTGCTGACCAGCCCGTTACGTCCGTTCGAGCTCGTGGCCGCCTTGAGCCTATGGAGCGTGATCCGGCTCGGCGTGAGCATGGTGCCGGTCGCCATCGCCGCCTATTTCATCTTCGGCTTCAATCTGCTCGATCTCGGCCTGCCGCTGGTCGCCTTCTTCGTCGTGCTGGTGCTGACGAGTTGGTCGCTCGGGCTGATCTCGGCGGGCGTCATCTTGCGCTACGGTCTCGGCGCCGAGGAACTCGCCTGGTCGCTAGCCTTTCTGCTGCTGCCGCTGTGCTGCGTCTATTATCCGGTCTCGGTCCTGCCTGGCTGGCTGCAGGTGGTAGCCTTGGCGCTGCCGCCCACGCATGTGTTCGAAGGCATGCGCTCGATCCTGCTGCACCACACGTTCGACGTGAAGGAGCTGTGGTGGGCGCTTGGGCTCAACGCGGTCTACCTGCTGGGGGGCTATCTCACCTTCAGCTGGTTCCTCGGCAGCGCGCGCGAGAACGGTACGCTGGTGCAATTGGGTGAATAGATGAGCGGCCGCCTCCTGACAGTGATCGTCGCCGGTTTTCTGATGGGGGCGCTTGCGGCGGCGCGGCGCTGCTCGTGCTGAGCCAAGGCGGGCAGGGGCCGGCCGTGCAGACGAGCGGCAAAGCCCTGATCGGCGGTCCCTTCACCCTGGTCGGCAGGGATGGCAAGCCAGTCTCTGATCAGGCCTTCCGCGGCAAATATATGCTGGTCTTTTTCGGCTTCACCCATTGCCCCGACATCTGCCCGGCTGAACTCCAGGTGATGGCGGCCGCTCTCGACGAACTCGGACCCAAGGCCAACGACATCATCCCGATTTTCATCACCCTCGACCCTGAGCGTGACACGCCATTGGTCGTGTCCGATTACGTCGCGAATTTCAGCCCGCGCTTCGTCGGTCTCACCGGCACTCCTGAGCAGATCGCCGCAGCCGCCAAAGCTTACCGGGTGGCCTACTCAAAATTTCAGGAAGACAAGGCAAGCAGCGATTACAGTATCGACCACTCAGCTCTTGTCTATTTAATGGGCAAAGACGGCGAATACATCACGCATTTTGCCTACGGTACGTCCGCCACGAAAATGACCGAGACTCTGCGCCGCTACCTTTAGCCGCGCGGCCCATCCGCCACACTCAAATGTCATCGTTGCGCCGCAACATAGAATCACCATTTGATTCCGCGATGCAGCATCTATGATGAGTCAGCGAGAGGGGTCGAGGCATGCTTTATCACCTGTACGAGCTGAACCAGGCCGCCTTGAGCCCCGCGCGGGCTGCGGCGGATGCCTGCCGCCTGCTGTTCCGCAATCCGCTGAATCCCGCCTCATACACGGCGCTTGGCCGCAGCGCCGCGGCGGCGCTCGAGCTGTTCGAGCGCACCACGCGGCGTTACCGGCGCCCGGTTTGGGGCATCACCGAAACCGAGGTCAAGGGCCGCAAAATCCCCGTCAGGGAGCGGACCCTGATCGCCAAGCCCTTCTGCAATCTCGTCCATTTCGAACGTGAGCGGTTGCGGTGGCGCTTGCACCCCGACCCCAAGGTGCTGGTTGTCGCGCCGCTTGCCGGGCATTTTTCCACGCTGCTCCGCGGCACGGTGCGCGACCTCCTCCCCAATCACGACGTCTATGTCGTCGAATGGCAGGACGCGCGCTTCGTGCCGCGTGCCGCCGGCACGTTCGACCTCGATGACTATATCGATTATATCACTGAATTTATTCAGTTTTTCGGAGGAGACGTCCATGTCATGGCGGTCTGTCAGCCGACCGTCCCGGTGTTTGCCGCGGTCGCCCTGATGGAGGCGGCGAACGACCCTGCCGTGCCATGCTCGATGATTCTGATGGCCGGACCGATCGATGCGCGGGAGAGCCCGACTGCGGTCAACCGCTTTGCCGCAGCCAAATCCATCGACTGGTTCCACCGCAACGTCATCACCCAGGTGCCCTGGCCGTATCCGGGGGTGATGCGCAACGTTTACCCCGGATTCCTCCAGCTGAGCGGCTTCATGGGCATGAATTTCGATCGCCACGTCACGGCGCATCGCGAGCTGTTTCATAATCTGATCAGGGGAGACGGCGACTCCGCCGACAAGCATCGCGAGTTTTATGACGAGTTTCTCGCGGTGATGGACCTGTCCGCCGAATACTACCTACAGACGATCGAGACGGTCTTTCTCGATCACAGGCTGCCGAAGGGCACGATGGTGCACCGCAACCGGCTGGTGGATCCGGGCAAGATCCAGCGCGTGGCGTTAATGACGGTGGAAGGCGAGAAGGATGACATCTCCGGGGTCGGCCAAACGTTCGCTGCACAAATATTGTGCACAAACCTTGCGGACGCCAAACGGGGGCACCATCTCCAGCCCGGAGTCGGCCATTACGGCGTGTTCAACGGCTCCCGATTCAGGGCTGAAATCGCGCCGAAAATCAGCAGTTTCATAGCCAAAAACCAGCGCCGCAAAGGGATCCTGGCGAGAGCCTTGGGCCGCACTGCCTAAAGCAGAGGCGCGCGCTCCCTCGAAAGCCTGTGCTACTCTGTTGGCCGCCGAATTGAGGGGCCGACGGCAGTAGGGAGCGTAACCATGCTTAAGCGCCTTAATCTCGGGCGTGGCGAGACCATCGAGGTCAAGATCCGCGGCCTCAATATTCCCATGGTGCTGAGACGGAGCGCGCGGGCGCGAAGGTTCAGCTTGCAGGTGAGCGAAGCGCGTCGCGGCGCCGTGCTCACTATGCCGCTCTATTCGAGTTTCGCCGACGCCGACGAGTTTCTCTCGCGCCATCTCGATTGGCTGAAGGCGCGCGTGGCCGGTCTGTCGGAGCCTGTGCCCTTCACGCATGGCGCTGTCGTGCCCTTGCGCGGCTACGCGCATGTGCTCCGCTTCGCGGGGTCCGTGCGCAAGCGCGGCGTGGTGTGGATCGAGGCGGCCGAGGATGCCATCGCCGCTCCCGCCTGGCCGGAAGGGGCGCGCGTCGGCATGCGCAGGATGCCGCGCCTCTATGTGACGGGCGAGGAGGAACACGCGCCACGCCGGCTACTCGACTGGCTGAAACGTCAGGCGCATCTCGATCTCAAGACGCGCGTCGCCGTCCACGCCAAGCGTCTCGACCTGGTGCCGAAGCGACTCTATGTACGCGACCAGACCACGCGCTGGGGGTCGTGCTCGACGTCAGGCGCCCTGTCCTTCTCTTGGCGGCTCGTGCTCGCCCCACCCTTCGTGCTGGATTATCTCGCCGCGCATGAGGTCGCCCATCTCGGCCACATGAATCACGGACCGAGATTCTGGGCGCTGGTGGAGCGCACCATGCCGCGCCACGAGGAGGCGCGCACCTGGCTGAAGAAGCATGGGGCGAGCCTGCATCGCTATGGTGCGGGCGAGATGCCGCACGCTTCGACCGGCACCTCGCCGAAGCGCAGCATCGAGTAGCGCGAGAGCGATCTACTGGCCTGCAAGGATACCGAACACGCGGCGGAACAACGGCTCGCCGTTGTCATTGGCCGGACCTGAGTTTCCCGGCAGGCGAGCAACCGCATCGAGGCGCGGCGCGCGTGTGCCCGGCAGCGCGAGCGGCGCCTTGTCGCGATGCGCGTAAGCCATGATCTCGTGCCAGAGCTTGGCGGGCAGCGTCCCGCCGGTGACCTTCTTCATGCGCGTGCCGTTATCGTTGCCGATCCACACGCCGCCGACGTAATGCGCCGTGTAGCCGATGAACCAGGCATCGCGGTAGCTCTGCGTGGTGCCGGTTTTTCCCGCCACGACTTGGCCGTCGATCGCGGCCTGTTTGCCGGTGCCTCGCGTCACCACGGCGTTCATCATGTCGTTCATGGCGGCGACATATTGCAGCGCCACCACCTGACCGATGGTCGAGCGCTGCCGCTCATACAGCACCTTGCCGTCGCCGTTCCGTACGCGGGTGATGATATGCGGCAGCACGCCCTGGCCGCCATTGGCGAAGGGGGTATACGCGCCGGTCAGTTCGAGCAGCGTCACCTCGGCCGTGCCGAGCGCGATCGAGGGGTTGTTATGCAGCCGCGATTGGATGCCGAGGCGGCGCGCCGTGCGCACCACGCGCCAGGGCCCGACTTCGGCGGCGAGTTGCGCCGCCACCGTGTTGATCGATTGCGCCAGCGCGTCGCGCAGGCTGATCTCGCCCTGATAGACGCCGGTATAGTTCCGCGGCGACCAGCCGGCGACCGTGGTCGGCCCGTCATAGGCCCTCGAATCCGGCGAATAGCCGCTCTCGATCGCGGCGAGAAAGACGAACGGCTTGAACGCCGAGCCCGGCTGGCGCAGCGATTTCAGCGCCCGGTCGAACGGACTGGTCGAGTAGGAGCGCCCGCCGACCAGAGCCTTGACCCCGCCCGTCGGATCGAGCACCACCACGGCGCCTTCGCCGGCCTTGCGCTCGGCGCCCTCCTCGTCGAGGAGATGGCGCAGCGCTTGCTGCGATACCCGCTGTAGCCCGGCGTCGATGGTGGTCTCGACGATCAGATCGCCGTCCTGCTCGCCGACGAATTCTGGCAGCAGTTCCGCGACAAAATCGACTGGGTAGGGATAGCCGGTGTCGTCGCCCTTGGCGGACAGCCTGAGCGGCTGCTGGCTGGCGTTGCGCGCCTGCTCCGCCGAGAGAAATCCCGCCTCGACCATGTTTTCCAGCACTTCGTCGGTGCGTTCGCTGGCGGCCTTCACGCTGCGGGTAGGAGCATAGCGCGACGGCGCCTTCAACAGCCCGGCCAGCAACGCGGCCTGCGACAGGGTGACGAAACGGGAGGACTTGCCGAAATAGCGGCGCGACGCTGCCTCGATCCCGTAGGTGCCGCCGCCGAAATACACGCGATTGAGATAGAGCTCGAGGATCTCGTCCTTGCTGAAGCGCTGCTCGAGCCAGATCGCGTAGATCACCTCTTCCAGCTTGCGGGTGATGGTGCGTTTAGGCGAGAGAAACAGGTTCTTGGCGAGCTGCTGGGTGATGGTCGAGCCGCCCTCGACAACGCTGCCGGCGGAGGCGTTGCGGAACGAGGCGCGGATGAGGCCAAGCGGGTCGATGCCGAAATGCGAGTAGAAGCGGCGGTCCTCGGTGGAGAGCACGGCCTGGACCAGATAAGGCGGCAGCGTGTCGAGGCGCACGTGACCGCGGCGCAGCCCGCGCTCGGCGAGCACCGTGCCGTCTTGCGCGAGGATCGTCACATTGGGCGGCCGGTCGTCGAGCGCGGCAATGACGGGATCGGGTACGCTGGCGATGAAATAGACGATTGCCGCGCCGAGCACGATGCCGACCCAGATGGCCGCCACCAACGAGAAGCGGATGCCACGATAGAGCCAAGGATGGCGAATAACCCAGCGCGTGAACCGATTGGGGCGGCGCCGTTTGCTTGGGCGGCGAGGTGCCCCGCGCCGCGCGCCGAATTTGGGCTCGCTGCGGCGATGCACTTTAGCGCCGGGCTTTGCGCCCCGCCGCGCGCCTTGCATGTGTCCCACCCTCGCTCAAGCCAAAGCGCGGCACGCTTGAGGCTTTCGCGAGCCTCAAGGCGAACCCTCTCGCCCGAGCCTAGGCGTTCCGGATTGACACAATGTTAAAGGATTGAGGCACCAAGCCCGGTAGCGAGGGTTCGGCCGCTAGACATCCAGATTGGCGACGTAGAGCGCGTTGGCCTGGATGAACTCGCGCCGCGGCTCGACCACATCGCCCATCAACCGCGAGAACACGTCGTCGGCGTCTTCGCCTTCCTTGATCTTCACCTGGAGGATGGTGCGGGTGTCGAGATCGAGCGTCGTGTCCCAGAGCTGCTCCGGGTTCATCTCGCCGAGACCCTTGTAGCGCTGCAGCGTGAGCCCCTTGCGGCCGGTCGTCATCACCGCTTGCAGCAGCTCGCTCGGACTGTGCACCACGACGGTCGTATCCTTGCGCTTGAGCGTGGCGGGCCGGGCATAGACTTCTTGCAGATGCGCGGCGAAGGCGTCGAGCTTGAGCGCGTCGGCGCTGGCGATGAACGGCCCGTCGATCAGATGCGATTCCATCACGCCGCGCAATTCGCGCCAGAAGCGCAAGCCGCCCTCGGGGAGCGCCTCGCCATGCCAGCCGCGCTCGGTCTCCTCGGCCAGTGCATCGAGGCGTTTGGCGATATAGGCGGCGGCTTCTTGCGAATGCTTGCCGTCCTTCAACACCTTGGGATTGAGCGCGCCGGCGATCGCCGCTTGCTCGACGATGAAGCGCGGATAGCGGCTGTGCAGCCCTTTGAGGATCGCGCTGATCCTGCGCGCGGTCTCGACGATGTCGCGGACGTCCTCGCCGGCCCGGCTTGCGTTGTCGCCGGTGAAGAGCACGGCATCCTCCAGCCCTTCGCCGATCAGATAGTCCTCAAGCGCCTTCTCGTCCTTGAGGTAGCGCTCCTGCTGGCCACGCTTCACCTTGTAAAGCGGCGGCTGGGCGATGAAGAGATGCCCCGCCTCGATCAGGGACGCCATCTGCCGATAGAAAAAGGTCAGCAGCAGGGTGCGGATATGCGAACCGTCGACATCGGCGTCGGTCATGATGATGATCTTGTGATAGCGCAATTTGCCGAGGTCGAACTCGTCCTTGCCGATGCCGGTGCCGAGCGCGGTGATCAACGTGCCGATCTCCTGCGAGGAGAGCATCTTGTCGAAGCGCGCGCGCTCCACATTGAGGATCTTGCCGCGCAAGGGGAGTACGGCCTGGAAGGCGCGGTCGCGCGCCTGCTTGGCGCTGCCGCCGGCTGAATCGCCCTCGACCAGGAACAGCTCGGATTTGGCGGGATCGCGCTCCTGACAGTCGGCGAGTTTGCCGGGCAGCGAGGCCATGTCGAGCGCGCCCTTGCGCCGCGTCAGCTCGCGCGCCTTGCGCGCCGCCTCGCGCGCGGCCGCCGCCTCGACGATCTTCTGCACGATGTTACGCGCCTCGCCGGGGTTCTCCTCGAACCATCCGGACAGCGCGTCGGCCATGATGCTTTCGACCACCGGGCGGACCTCGGAGGAGACCAGCTTGTCCTTGGTCTGGCTGGAAAACTTTGGGTCCGGCACTTTGACCGAGAGCACGCATGTCAGTCCCTCGCGCGCGTCGTCGCCGGTCAGTGCCACCTTCTCCTTCTTGGCGATGCCGGAAGAAGCGGCGTAGGTGTTGACGGTGCGTGTCAGCGCGGCGCGAAAGCCGGCCAAATGCGTGCCGCCGTCGCGCTGCGGGATGTTGTTGGTGAAGCAGAGCACGTTCTCGTGGTAGCTGTCGTTCCACCACAGCGCCGCCTCGATGGTGATCTTCTGCTGCGTCTTCTCCACCACGATCGGCTCGTTGATGAGCGGATGCTTGGTGCGGTCGAGGAAACGCACGAAGGCGCGCAGGCCGCCTTCATATTTCATCTCCTCGATCTTCGGCTCGACGCCGCGATGATCCGACAGCAAGATGCGAACGCCTGAATTCAGAAAGGCAAGCTCGCGCAAACGATGCTCGAGCGTCGCATAGTCGAACTCGACCATGGTGAACGTCGCGGTGCTGGGCACGAAGGTGATGCGCGTGCCGGTCTTGCCGGCGGCCTCGCCCACGACCTTGAGCGGTTTCACCGGGACGCCGTCTGCGAAGCTCATGAAATATTCCTTGCCGCCGCGCCAGATGGTGAGATCCAGTTTGGAGGAGAGCGCATTGACGACGGACACGCCGACGCCATGCAGGCCGCCCGATACCTTGTAGGAATTCTGGTCGAACTTTCCGCCGGCATGCAGCTGCGTCATGATCACTTCGGCCGCCGAGACGCCTTCGCCTTTGTGGATCTCGGTCGGAATGCCGCGGCCATTGTCCTCGACCGTGACCGAGCCCTCGGCGTTCAGCGTCACCAAAATCTCGTCGCTAAAGCCGGCCAAAGCCTCGTCGATGGCGTTGTCCACCACCTCGTAGACCATGTGATGCAGGCCCGAACCGTCGTCGGTGTCGCCGATATACATGCCCGGCCGCTTGCGCACGGCATCGAGGCCTTTCAGCACTTTGATCAACTCGGCGCCGTATTCGGCGGCGGCTTCGGCCTTACGTTTGGAGGCTGGTGTCATGGTTCCCTGAAGGCGGTTGTTGGTCTTGTTGGCGGGGCTTCTGACCCTTGGTGAATCAGGCCCCGATCTTACCCCAATTCATGGGAAAAATTTGGGTGTTTTCTTCCAGCGGGGCGAACAAATCGCGGTCGGTTCCGATGTCCCTCGAGGCAGGAAATCCGGCCAAAAACCGCTTCCTGGGGGCCTTCCGGCAAAACGCGGCCGCCCCCGCGACCGATGGCGCCTCAGCAGGACAAAAATTGCGGAAAGCCCAACGTCAATGTAGCTGGGAATCGGACTTCTTGCCAGGCTGCTGTTACCGCTCAGCGATGACGATCATCTGCGACAATCGCGCAAATGGCTTACGCACAAAATCGAACGTGGCCGCCCCCGCCTGCAGAAGCGGCATCAACGGATGGCGGTTGGCGGGCTTGGCCCGCGATGCCTCGACGACACCCGCCCGTCGCAACAGGTCGAAAATGGAAACCGCCCAGAATGGAGCCCCTTGCGTGTATCTTAACGAGGTGACCCGTAATCCAAGCAACTCTAGTAGGTGGCTAAGGCTCTCCCGCGTGAAGAGGACGAAATGCCTCGGACAGTGGTAGCCACCCCAATTGGCATAGCGAAAGAGCTTAGCGTCAAGCGCACGAAAGTTCGGCGTCTTAATGTAGATACGCCCGCGCGGAGCGAGCAACTCCTTGGCCTTGCCGAGAACGCTGCGTGGATGCGCGACATGCTCAATAAGGTTGAGCATCAGAATTAGGTCGTAGCGCTCCTCGGTGTTGAAATCCTCGATGCGCCCGCAAAAATAGCGATGGCCGGATTGTTCGGCCAGCGAGCGAGCCGCCTCGTCGAGGTCTACAACCTGAGTGAGTGAGATACGTGGATCGAGGCCGCGCACGAGGCTGGCTAGCCAGCCTGAACCGCCGCCGATATCGAGAACCTTGAGGTCATCACCTGGGATACCCCTAAGCTCGGCTTTGAGCGAGCGCGCGTCGAGCCATTGCTTTACGGCAACGACGAAGTTCCTCTTTGGCACGCCGAACGAGTAATAGTTGCTGGGATAGATGTCGCCTAATCGATCGTGGAGCATGGGATGGATGAAGAGCACATCACAAGCGCTACAGATGTTGAAGGTGTAGGTGGCATCCGAGGTGAAATACTCGATGTCCCGAGCGTGAGCGTAAAACTCCCCGCGGCTTCCACACAGTGGGCAGTCCGATGAGTCGGTCGATGGAGCCGGAGCGAGTGTCAAGTGATCAGCCGGGCGGGATCAAGGCCTTACGGAACAGGCTGACAAAGGTCCGTCCATAAGTTGTCTTTCGGCGCGCGATGATTGCCATTAGAGGCGTGTCCGAAAGAAAAATCTCGAGGTCCTTCAGTCTTGTATAGGAGACCGTGGGCTCCCAATGGTGCAGCAGGTGGCGGTTGAATCCGGCGCCGCCGAACGTATTGGCAATGGGTCCGTCGGCGAACATGCGTGTGAACGCGCCATGATCGGTGGTGCGGTAGTCCACCATTGCCGATGCGTTCTCGTCTCGATGCTCCAGCAGTTGCCTAAGCGCGCCGAAAAGCGGGAACAGCATGGCGACACCGAACAGCCATGCTGCGGCTGTCGCCCATAGCCCAAGTGCCGCCAAGACGGCGATGATGCCGAAATGGGTTGCTGCGCCGACCACGAGTTGTCGATCGAGTCGCCCGTCAGGCTTTGCGGCCTCGGCATTCCGTCCGCTCCGCGCATCAAGGTTCGCTTCCACCTTCTGGCGTGCGAGCAGAACCTCGATGGTCCGAATGCCAAGCAGGCCCTTGAGGAGGAACACCAGGTTCAGCGGAAAGAAATATGTATGTTCGCTATCGTCGGTCGTGCCCAGGGCGCGGTGGTGTTGGAAATGCACCTTTCGGTAGCGCTTGACATCAACGCCGGTCAGCCAGCCCACGGCAAGATTGCAGATCCAATCGCTCGTCTCCCGGTCGGGAGCCAAATTCCAATGACCCCCCTCGTGCAGGAAGAGCTGGAGATAAGCGATCCAATAGCCAATGAGGACCATGCCTACGCCAGCCACCACAAGCTTGGGCGCGCCCGCGAACTCAGCCCGCCGCCGCCACGGTGACAGTGAGCGTCAAAGCGACGTGCCCCCACCCGATGTCATAAAGGGCGACCCGGTAATTCGGATGCAGCGATCTCACAAAATCGGGCAGCGATACGCCCATGCTGTTGCGGATGTGAGGACGAAGCTGGCCGAAGGAACCGGAATGATCGTTCTGCTCGAGAGCAATAATGCCATCGGAGCGGCTCGCGATGAGGTGTTCCATTGGAAACATCCCCCACTGCAGAAAAATTCAACCCCTGCGCAACTCATCTTCGCTGCTCAATCATAGAGCAATTGCTGAGTGGGTTACAAGGAGAGCGCCACTTATCACGCGCGGCGACGGGGCAATCTAAGAGGGATCGAGGCTTCCGCTGCGCACCGAGATGATTTTCGCATGGGACGCGATTGCGGCGAAAAGGTCCAGGTCGGTTCCGGTCATCCAGGCCTGGGCGCCAAGGCTTGAAATTTCGCCAAAAAGCGCCTCCCTCCGGGCCTGGTCCAAATGCGCGGCCACCTCGTCCAGCAGGATCAGCGGCGAGGCGCCCTCAAGCTCCTTGATCAGCTCGGCTTTGGCGAGAATGAGCCCGATCAGCAGTGCCTTTTGCTCGCCGGAGGAGCAGTGCGCCGCGGGGGCATTTTTCGGGCCGTGGGTCACGATGAGGTCGCTCAAATGCGGTCCTTCAAGGGCCCTTGCCGCCGCCCGATCGCGCTCGCGGCCTTGGGCGAGCATAGCGCGAAACTCGTCCTCCACCTCGGTCGCCGGAAGCCGCGACAGCGCCTCTTCCAGCCTGCCTTCGAGCGCGATCTCGGCCCAAGGGAACGGGCCTTCACCGCGCGCTTCGTGCATTCGCTCGATCAGGCCGGCGAGCCTGGCGATGGCATCGAGCCGCGCGGCGGCGATGGCCGTGCCGGCTTCGGCCATCTGCTCCTCGAGACCCTCGAACAGAGCGCGGCTCCCCTCGCGCATCTGGAACAGCCGGTTCCGCTGCCGCATGGCGCGGTCGTAGCGGCCTTGCGGGCTGCGCATCTTCGGATCGACGGCCAGCACCAGCCGGTCGAGGAACCGCCGCCGCTCCGACGCCGAGCCGGTGAACAGACCATCCATGGCGGGGATCAGCCAGACGAGTTGCACATGCTGAGAGAGCGCGCCGGCGCTCGCGTCCTTGCCGGCGATGCGCACGGTGCGACCCCGGGTTTCCTCAATGCTGCCGGCGGCAATGCCGGTGCCGATCTCTACCTCGTCCTCGCGCGACACGACGCTTGCCGCTACGGCGAAGCCGCCCGCGCCATCCTTAC
>CAVVXP010000002.1:0-685724 GCA_963752315.1 uncultured Alphaproteobacteria bacterium
ACGCAGCGATAGTCGCCGTCAACCACCAGCAGCTTCTCGATACGGTGCGTGTGCCAGCAGCCGCTTCGCCTCCTCCTGCCCAACGCCCTCGGTGACGGTGATGAGCTTGTCCTTGGTCATCAACTCGGCGACGCGCTGGTTGGGATTGGTGGCGAAGCGCACGTCGCGATTGGTGAGGATGCCGACCAGACGGCCCGTGCGTCCCCCGTTCGAGCCGGGCTCGACCACGGGAATGCCGGAGATCTGGTAATCGGCCATCAGTTTGAGCGCATCGGCGAGAGGGGCCTCGGGATGGATGGTCACTGGGTTCACCACCATGCCGGACTGAATTTATTCACCTGCGCGACCTGCGCCGCTTGCTCCTCCGGCTCGAAATTCCAGTGAATCTCGCCGATGCCGCCGGCTTGCGCCATGGCGATAGCGAGCTTGGCCTCCGTCACCGTGTCCATGGCCGAGGACATCACCGGGATATGCAGGGAAATCGAACGGGTGACGCGCGAGGAGACATCCACATCGTTCGGCAACACATTGGAGGCGGCCGGCCTGATCAGGACGTCGTCGAAGGTGAGCGCAATCGCTCGCTCGGAAAATTGCTGTCTGTTATCAGGGGTCTGCCCTTCGGGCATCGGCCAACCTCTCGTGCGTGGCGGCCTGATCGTCGCGGGTGCGATGTGGGGACCACCGGTTGGCGGCCTCCTTTAGCAGTTTCAACGCATTTTGGGAAGCTTCGAGCCTGGCGCTTGCTTACGAGCCCGTAACCTCCTTCGTTCGCGCTGCGGCAAATGCGCCGCAGGCAGGAACGGTGCGGTGACCTCGGCGCTTAGCCGGGCAGGTCGACGGGTGGGCCCTATCTAGTGTGAAGGAAATTGCCATGAACAATGTCATGGTCATGACGGCCCTAGCGGCCAGCCTCTTGGTGTCAACCGCGGCCATCGCCGCGCCCGCCCACCTCGCCGATGCGCTTCAGCCCACGGGCGGTCTCACCCTCGTCAAGGGTGGCGGCGGCGGAGGTGGTGGCGTCGGCGGCGGCGGTGGCGGCCACATGGGCGGCGGTGCCGGGCTCGGTGGCGGTGGCGGCCATATGGGCGGCGACCATATGGGCGGCGGCGGTCGGATCGGCGGCGACGCCGGACCGCATTTCAACGGCGGCAACCATATTGGTGGCGTCGGCGCGCCGAGAGGCGGCGCGCGTTACGGCGCCAACGACCATTTCGACAACGGCCACGGCCGCAACGATCACGATCATTTCGATCACGACCACGGCCGCCACGTCCGGTTCTTCCCCGGCGACGCCTTTTTCTACGGCGGCGGCTACGGCGATTACGGCTATTACGGCGGCGACTGCGGCTGGCTCGCACGGCAAGCCCGTGCCACCGGCAGCGCCTATTGGTGGCAGCGCTACCACGAATGCGTCTATTAAGGCTTGGATCTGGTCCCGCCTCGAGGCGGGACCCTTTCCTTCAGCGCCTGCTTGAGACGCGGCGCGGCGAAGGCGATGAAGTTCTGCACCTTCGCCTGCGGCAGCCGATCCTCGCGATGCACGAGATTGACCGGGATCGGCTCAGGCTCGAAACCTTCGAGAATGACCCGCAGCGAGCCGTCGGCGAGACCGGCCTCAGCCTGATAAGAGAGCACGCGCACGATCCCCAGCCCGGCTTTGGCCGCGTCGACCGCCGCCTCCGCCGTGTTGACGATCAGCCGCGGCCGCACGGCGATCCGCTGCGGGGCTTTCGCGCCCGGATAGACTAGGCGGTCAGGCGGCGACAAAGCAGTGACGGCGACGCAATCATGCTCGGCAAGCTCGCCCGGCGACGCCGGCTCGCCGCGCTCGGCAAGATAGGCAGGGCTGGCGCAGGTGATCAGCCGGATGCTGCCGACCCGCGTCGCCCGCAAGGATGAATCTGGCAGCGTCCCGATCCGCAGCGAAATATCGATCCCCTCCTCGATCAGATCGACCACCCGATCGATCAGCAACATGCGGGCCGTTACAAGCGGCGCGCTGTTCAGGAACGCCGTGACGATGGGCAATACATGCAGCCGGCCGAAGGCGACCGGCGCGGTGATGGCGAGCTCGCCTTGCGGCTCGCCTTGCGCGCCGGCGACACGCAAGCGCGCCGCGTCGAGCTCGGCGAGGATGCGGCGGCAGGACTCCAGATAGTGGCGCCCGGTCTCGGTAAGAGCGAGCTCGCGCGTCGTGCGGGTGATCAGCCTGACCCCAACAAGCTCCTCGAGCGCGGCCAAGTGGCGGCTCACCGTGGTCAGCGGCATCGCCAAGCGGCGCCCCGCGGCGGAGAGGCTGCCGGCATCGGCGACGGCGACGAACACTTTGATGGCGGCGAGCTGGTCCACGATGCGCGGGAGCATACTCCCGAAAAATGGAAGGATAAATCCCAACTATCGCAGCTACTACCGAGAGAAGGAAGGGATCATCTGTGGGGAAGCGGCGGTCAATCATGGACGCCGGCACAAACCCGAAGGAGAACCCCATCATGTGGAAGGCATTCGCTCTCGCCCTGCTTGCGGCCGTCGCGCCGGTCACCGTGGCCAACGCCGCCGACGAACTCAACGTGTCGAAAGGCGCAACGCTTGCCGGCCCTGGGCTCGCCGCCCACGGTTACGACGTCGTCGCTTTCTTCGCCGACGGGAAGCCAGAAATCGGCTCGGATAAATTTGCCGTGGCGCATGCGGGCGGAACCTACCGCTTCGTGAACCAGGCGCATCTCGACGCTTTCAAGGCCGATGCCGCCAAATACGAGCCGGCCTTTGGCGGCTTCTGCGCCTATGGCGTGGCGCTCGGCAAGAAGTTCGACGGCGATCCGCGCTACTGGAAAATCGTCGACGGCAAGCTCTACCTCAATCTCAACGGCGACATTCAGGCCGAATGGTCGAAGGACATTCAAGGCAACCTCGCCAAGGCCGACAGCAACTGGGGCCGTATCCTCGCGACCCCGGTCGCGGCGCTTTAGCCGTGCCATGTGCAACCGCCGGCTTCGGACCCGCCGAAGCCGGCCAATCACCGAGCCACCCGATGACTTCCTCCTCCGACATCGCCTTCTCGCCCTCGGTTAAGGCCGTTCAGCAACGCCGCGGCTCGCGCGCGGGCTACGCCAAGATGGAAGGGAAAGGCGGCTTCGCCACGATGATCGATGCATCGCTGGCCGAGTTCATCGGCAGGCAGCGCTCGTTCTATCTCGCCACCGTCAACGCCGAGGGCCAGCCTTATATTCAGCATCGCGGCGGCCCGCCCGGCTTTTTGCGCGTGCTCGACGAGAAAACGCTCGCCTTCGCCGATTTTAGCGGTAACCGCCAATACATCTCGACTGGCAATCTCGCCGACAATGCCAAGGCCATGTTGTTCCTCATGGACTACGCCAACCGCATGCGCGTGAAGATCTGGGGCACGGCGCGGGCGGTCGACGACGATCCGGCGCTCACCGCCAAGCTGTTCCCCGAGGGCTACAAGGCGCGGGCCGAGCAGGCCGTCATTTTCACCGTCGAGGCCTGGGACGCGAACTGCCCGCAGCATATCCCGCAAATGTTCTTCGCCGAGGACGTTGCTGCGATGGTCGATCGTTTCGAGCAGCGCATCGCCGAGCTCGAAGCTGAGAACGCGCGCCTGCGCGCCTCGGAAACTACTTCGTCTTCTTGACCGTGGCAGTCGGCGCGGCGAACAGCCAGCCAAACACGACTGCCGCGGCAAACGCGCCCAGCAGCTCAGCGACGATAAAGCCCGGCGCATCGGCTGGAGCGATGCCGGCGAAGGTGTCGCTCAAGCTGCGGGCGATGGTCACGGCCGGATTGGCGAACGAGGTAGAGGCGGTGAACCAATAGGCCGCGGTGATGTAGAGCCCGACCGCGGTCGCCACCGCCTCAGGCTTGAAGCGGATGCAGCCGAGGATGGTGCCGATCAGCCCAAACGTGGCGATGAATTCTCCCGCCCATTGCCCGACGCCGGTTCGCGCCGTCGAGCCGAGCTGAATGAGGTCGAGGCCGAACATCAGATGCGCCAGCACCGCGCCCACGCAACCGCCGACGATCTGCACGACGACATAGGCGACGGCGGTGCGAACATCGAGTTCGCCGCGATAGAGCGCGACGAGGGTCACCGCCGGATTGAAATGCGCGCCGGAGACGGGCGCGAAGATGGTGATAATGACGAACAGCACCGCGCCGGTCGCGATGGTGTTGCAGAGCAGCGCGAGCGCCTGATTCCCGCCGGCGAGTTTCTCGGCCATGATGCCGGAGCCGACCACGGCCATAACCAGAATCAGCGTGCCGAGCGCTTCCGCCGCGAGCCGCCGCGTCAGATCGAATTGCATCCCGCTCCCCTTGCCCCTTTACTGTCATTGCCCGGCTTGACCGGGCAATCCAGTAACCCCCGTGCGCGTTGAATGAGGTGGGTGATTACTGGATTCCCGCGTTCGCGGGAATGACAGCCGAGTTGTTGGACAGGCTCGGCACTAACAACAGCCGCCGCTTGACTTGCTTTGCGGCGCGGCACTCGTCGAGAACGGGATCGACGTGCCGCAGCCGGGGAAAATCCCGTAATGCGTGGCGAAATCGCCGATGAAGTCGAAATGCGGCGTAAACCGCGTGTCGGCCAGCATGCGCCAGGTGTTGCCGCAAACGGGAAACACCTTGCCGCGCTCGATCAGATGATGCCCGTCGAGCGCGAACGCTTGAGGCTGCTCGGGAATGGTCCCCTTATAGATCACCGCCTGGCCGTAATCCTCGCAGGCCGGCTCCAGCCCATCGAGCTTGAATAGCCGGTAGGTGGCCGAGAAGAACTTCGCCTCGCCGAGCTTCGCCTTCATCGCGTCGTTCTCGACCGCGATCGGCCGGCTGATCACCAGCCGCGGATCGAGGAAGCCCGCCTGTTTCGCCATCGGCAGGAAATCGTTCCAATACAGCGCGCCGCCGAGGCACTCGCCATAGAGCAACGGATCGGCCTTGATCTCGTCGGACAGGCGCCGGTCGCAATAGACGTCGGCGAAATAAAGTTCGCCGCCCGGCTTCAGCAGATCGAACGCGCCGCGCAACACCGCGAGCTTGTCGACGCAGAGATTGATCACGCAGTTCGACACCACCACGTCGAAGCTTGCCGGCTCGAGCCCGAGCTCGTCGAGCTTCTCGAGATAACCCTTGAGGAAACGGACATTGGGGCGCTGATAGGCGAATTGCCGTGTGTGCCAGTCGAGATGCGACCGCGCCGTGGCGAGCTGCTCGTCGGTCATGTCGACGCCGGTCACGGTCCCATCCGGCCCCACCAGTTGCGCGATCAGATAAGCGTCGCGCCCCGAGCCGGAGCCGAGATCGAGCACGTGGGCGCCAGACAGCGCCGCTGGGATGGCGATGCCGCAGCCATAATATTTGGCTCTCACCTCCTCGTGCACATTGGCGAGCAGGCCTTCGAGATGACCCGGCACGCCGCCGCCGTCGCAGCAGGCCGAGGTCTTCAGATCTTTCGAGCTCTTGAGGACCTTGCCGTAATAGTCCTTCACCACTTCGCGATTCATGAGGCGGCTCCGAGATAGTCAGGACGAAATCGGCGAAACATTAGCAGCGCGGCCGGGTCCACGCAGCACCAGCAAGCTGCACAGTTGCGTGAACGTTTCATGTCTCGCCGCCACGGAAGCCGGTGCCGAGCACATACATCTCGGCGGAGCCGGCGCGCGAGGCCTTGGGCTTCACGTGGCGGACCTTGGCGAAGGCGTGGTTGAGCCGCGCCACCAGTTCCTTGCCGGCGCCCCCTTGCAGCACCTTGCAGAGAAAGGCACCGCCCGGCGCCAGGATGTCCTCGGCAAGATCGAGTGCCGCCTCGACCAGCCCCATGATGCGCAATTGGTCGGTAGCCTTGTGCCCTATCGCCGGCGCGTGCATGTCGGACAAGACGAGATCGGCCTTGTTGCCGCCCAGCGCCTCGGCGATGCGCGCGGCGGTATGCGGGTCCGTCATGTCGAGATGCAGCTGCGTCACCCCGGCGACCGGCTCCATCTCGATCAAGTCGAGAGCGACGACCGCTCCCTTCCCCGCGGTCAAGCCCACCCGTTGCGCGGCGATCTGGCTCCAGCCGCCGGGCGCGGCGCCAAGATCGACCACGGTCATGCCCGGCTTCAGCAGATGATATTTGTCGTCGATCTCGGCGAGCTTGAAGGCGGCGCGGCTGCGGTAGCCCTGGCGCTTGGCCTCCTCCACATAAGGATCGTTGAGCTGGCGCTGGAGCCAGCGGGTCGAGGCGATCTTGCGCCCCTTGGCGGTGCGCACCCTCACCGCAAGCTTGCGGCTGCCGCCCTGGCCCTGTCCGCCGCCGCCTTTTGCCGACTTTACCATGTCGTGATGCGCCTTTTCCGCACGCGGCCTTGACGCTTCGGGGCGGTCCGCCCCATCTGCGTCATAGACCCCCTCTAACACCTGCCACATGCCCCGCTATTTCGTCACCCTCATCGTCGCCGTCGCCCTGTTCATGGAGACGATGGATTCGACGGTGATCGCGACGTCGCTGCCGGCCATCGCCGCCGATCTGCACCAAGACCCGATCGCGCTCAAGCTGGCACTCACCTCTTATCTCTTGTCGCTTGCCGTGTTTATTCCGTTAAGCGGCTGGATGGCCGACCGCTTCGGCGCCCGCACCGTGTTCCGCGCGGCCATCGTGGTGTTCACGCTCGGCTCGGCGGCCTGCGGCTTCGCGCAAGGCCTCGGCGATTTCGTCCTGTTCCGCATCCTCCAGGGCATGGGCGGCGCCATGATGGTGCCGGTCGGGCGGCTGGTCATCTTGCGCACCGTGCCGAAGTCGGAGCTGATCTCGGCGCTCGCCTGGCTCACCATCCCCGCGCTGATGGGCCCGGTGATCGGCCCGCCGCTCGGCGGCTTCATCACCACCTATATTTCCTGGCGCTGGATCTTCTGGATCAACATTCCGGTGGGGCTGGTCGGCGTTGTGCTCGCCACGCTCTACGTCGCCAACATCCGCGAAGAAGGCCTGCCGCCGCTCGATGTGAAGGGGTTTATTCTTTCCGGCATCGGGCTCGCGGGGCTGGCGTTCGGCTTTACCACCATCGGCCAGGGATTTTTCCCGCCTGCGGCCATCGCCGGGCTGTTTGCCGCGGGCATCGCCGGCTGCTGGCTGTATGTGCGCCACGCGCGCACGGCGCCCGCGCCACTGCTCGATCTCGAACTGCTCAAGGTCGACACCTTCTTCGCCAGCGTGGTCGGCGGCTTCCTCTATCGCATCGGCGTCGGCGCGCTTCCCTTCCTGCTGCCGCTGATGTTGCAGCTCGGCTTCGGGCTCAACCCGATGCAATCGGGCTTGCTCACTTTCGCATCCGCCGTCGGCGCCGTCGCCATGAAGACCACTGCCGCGCCGATCCTCCGCCGTTTCGGCTTCAAACGCGTGCTGGTGACCAATGCCGTGGTGAGCAGCCTATTCCTCGCGGCGATCGCGCTGTTCACCGCCGGCACGCCGCATTGGATCATTCTCACCGTGTTGCTGGTCGGCGGCTTCCTGAAGTCGCTCGAATTCACCAGCATCAACTCGATCGCCTATGCCGATATCAACTCGAAGGCGATGAGCCGGGCGACCAGCTTCGCCAGCGTGGCGCAACAGCTCTCGCTCTCCGCCGGTGTCGCCATCGGCGCGCTGGTGCTCGAGGCGCAGCGCATGGGTCGCGCCGATGCCGATGTGGTGGCAGGCGATTTCCCGCTCGCCTTCGTGCTGGTCGCGGCGATCGCGGCAACCTCCTCGCTCGTCTTCGCCATGTTGCCGAAGGGGGCCGGCGCCAGTCTCTCGGCTCGCGCCCATACCGTGGGAGTGCCAGAGGCACCCGCTCCCGCTTCGCAAAGCTAGCGGCTAGCGCTTGCCGTTGCGCTGCCGCTGGCCGCGCTTCTCGTAGCCGTCCTCGGCCATCAGCGTGGCGAGAATGCCTTCGCGCAAGCCGCGGTCCGCCACGCGCAAGCGCTGGCAAGGCCAGATCCTGAGCAACGCCTCGAGGATGGCGCAGCCCGCCAGCACCAGATCGGCGCGCTCTTGCCCGATGCACGGTTGCGCCACGCGCTGGGCATACGACATGGCGATCAACTCGCCCGACACGTTGCGCACGTCGCGCGCCGACAACCAGCAACCATCGACCCGCGAGCGCTCGTAGACCGGAAGCTTGAGGTGAATGCCGGAGATGGTGGTCACGGTGCCGGAGGTGCCGAGGAAATGCGCGCGCCTGCCCGCGATCTTCTCGCCGAAGCGGTGCTGCTTCTCGAACGGCGCGACTGCGGCCATCACGTCGGCCACCATGGCCTCGTAGGCCTCCGGCGAGACGTCGCGGCCGCCATGCCGCTCAGCGAGATTGACCACGCCGATCGGCAGCGAGGTCCAGGCGGCGATGCATGCCTGCACATCGATCCGCTCATGCAGCGTGCGCCGCCAGGGCCGTCCCAAGCGCGCCAGGTCAAGCCAGATCAGCTCCGAGCTGCCGCCGCCGATGTCAAACACCAGCGCCCAGTCGCAATTGCGGTCGATCAGCGAGGCGCAGCCGGAGACCGCGAGCTTCGCCTCGGTCTCCTGCGTCACGATCTCGATTCTCGAGTCCGGCCTGGCGCTCCACCGCATCGATGAACTCGTCGCTATTGGCGGCGATGCGGCAGGCTTCGGTGGCGATCAGCCGCGAGCGCGTCACCCCGCGCCGCCTCATCTTGTCGGCGCAGACCTTGAGCGCTTCCAGCGTGCGGTTCATCGCCGCTTGCGACAGCTTGCCCGAGCTCAGCACCCCTTCGCCGAGACGGATGATGCGGGAGAACGCGTCGATGACGAGAAAGCCGCGTCGCGAGGGCTTGGCGATCAGCAGCCGGCAATTATTGGTGCCGAGATCGAGCGCCGCATAAATAGACGGCGTCTGCGCCCGCGTTGACGCGCCCGTGTCGCTTTTGCTCTCGGCTGCCGCCGGGAGGCCATGGGCCGGCGCGTCTGAACGCGCCCGGGCTGCGACTTGCGCTGGGCCACTTCCCGCGCAGTCGCCGGTCTCGTTTCGCTTAGCCTTGCGGTCTAGCGAAACCACGGCAGCCGGGCGCGCATCGCCGCTCGGCCCATTCACGGTGTTCAACCTCTAACCCCCGGAACCGCCGACGCTTCATCTACCTGCCAGGCGTCCGGTGTGTTGGTGCTATGCAACTAATCTATCAAGCTCTTGAACGAGGTAAAGCAGCTTTTCCGGAACGGCGCGGATGCGCGCTGCTTTGGCTTGAGTGACGTGCGCAAGCGATGGATAGTCGGTCGATTCGCTGCATGCATGCGATGCAGCCAAGCGCCCGTAGCTCAACGGATAGAGCACCAGACTTCGAATCTGGGGGTTGCACGTTCGAGCCGTGCCGGGCGCACCATTTCCATCGAGGCGACCCACCTTGTCGCCATCCAGCCCTCACCCCATATCCCACTCGTCACTTCGGGACGGGGATCAATGCGCACATCTCTGAGGTTTTGGGCCACGGCAGCTTTTGGCGCGGCCGTCGTCATCTGTCCGCTCGTCATCGGCGCGGCCGAGGCGGAGCAAAAGGTCGGCGTCGCCGCCGCGGTGAAGCCCGATGCGACCAGTCAACCTCCGGGCGGCGCTAGCTCCACCCTGAAGATCGGCAAGTCCGTCGTCTACAATGAGCGGATCGACACCTCGGGGTCGGGCCAGGTGCAGGTCCTTCTGCTCGACGGGTCGACCTTCTCCGTCGGTCCCGGCTCGAGCCTCGTCATCGACAAGTTCGTCTATAACCCATCGACCGGCACCGGCTCCTTGGTGGCGAGCTTCTCCAAAGGCGCGCTGCGATTTGTCGGCGGCAAACTCTCGAAGAACGAACCAGGCGTCGAAGTCAACACGCCGGCTGGCGCCCTGACCGTGCGTGGCGGTATCTTCACGATGAAGCTCGGCGGTCCGAACCAGGCGTTGGTGACGTTCGATTACGGAATATCCTTGTCCATCCTGCGCCACGGCAGGCTGTACGTCACCAGAAGCGCCGGCGACGTCATTACGATCAACGGCGCCGGAGCGCCGGTGATCCGTTCGCAGACCCTCGCCGACGTCAACGCCGCTCAAGCCGCGGTGGCCGGCAAGAGTTGGAGGAAGACCGCCTCCACGCCTCTCAAAGGGCAGCGCTATCCCTTCTATTATGGCATTCACCCCACCGGCCGTTATCCGGATCAGCCTTTCATCAGAGAGCTCTATTACAACGGCGCCGCCACCGACCTGCTGATCAGCGGCGCGAAGCCCGTGCCAATTCCCGTGCCGGAACCGCATCGGTTCATTCCGCCGCCAGTCATCGGCATCGACAACTGCTTGCAGTGCGGCCGCTAGCGCAAAGTTGACCTGAAGTTCGCCTCCCCTGCGGGCCAAGCCTCGAGCGCGATAAGGTGCTATGCTGCCATCGGGGAAGCAGCTCCAGGGGCTGAGGGGGGGGAAAACATGTCCGACGAGGCCTACACGGATCAGCCCCGAGGCTTTGGGGCGAAAGCGAAGGACTGGACGTCCGGTGCGAGTGAGGTCTGGCGCTCGGCCTTGAAAGAGGCGATGACGTGGACTGCCTATCAGTGGACCGTGCTCGCGCTGCTCACCGCCATTTTCCTCCTGGTCGCTTTGTCCTACGGCGGGATCAGAACCGAGCTTGCCGCGCTGAAGCAGGACCATGGCGGCGTCTCCGCGCAGGATCTCGCCGCGGTCCGCACCGAGATGACCACCAAGCTCTCGGAGATGCAGTCGAGCCTCGCTCAGACGATGACCGAAATGAAGACCGGCCTCAGCGAGACCGTGGCCAAGATCGGCGCCAAGCTCGATGCGCGCAGCCAACCGAAGCCGACCGCGCCCGCGCCGAAACCGGCGCCGAAGCCAAGGCCGCAATAGGTCTACGGGCGGCGCGCCGCTAGCGCGTCTCCTGCCTGCGGTCCCACAGCCGCTCCTCCAGTGCGCGCTGTACGCGCTCGGGCGCGGGTATCGCTTTGAGCCTGCGCGTGAAGGCCAGGTACTCTTGCTGGGCTTTTTCCGAGACGAGTCCGTGACCAAGATCGATGCGCCATTCGAGAAGACGCTTCCACCCGCGGGCGTCGCCACCCTGTTTCGGAGGCGGAACCCCGGCGGCCACCAGTTTGCGCATCATGATCTGCGCGGCCTCGGCCTCACCCGAGCCGCCCTTGATCAAGAGATCGATCAAGGCGGAGGCACGGGCCAGCAAAACCTCGCTCGGCGGACGCCGTTTGCGCCGGTTAGATAGCGTCGCGCTGTGTAGCGGCGTTAGCGTCTTCCGGACCCGCGTTTCGAGATCGAGCAGTGGCTTCAAATCTTCCTTGGGAAGGCCCTCCTCGCCGAGCTGAGCCGTGACGGCACGCAGGCATTCGAGCCCAAGCGTGAGTTTGTCCTCGCTTCGGGCGCCATGCACGCGGGCCTGCCGAAGCGCCTTCAGCGCCGCACCGATACGGTCTATCGATGGAGAGAGTGTCCGCATGTGTCATTCCAACTAGACTAGGCCAAGCCACGCCCTATCCAAGGCCCGCCCGCCGCCGTCACCATGCCGCAATAGAGTAAAGAACTCGCTAGGCCCCGACGTCACCCAAGGCTCGCGCCCCAAGGCGCGGCGCCAGCGCGCTTGCCAGCCTCTACCGCTGCGGCTAGAAGGGGAAAGAGTCCCATTCGGCCGCCTTGCAGGGCCGAAATTTGCGCTCCACATTCCGCCCTGGTGGGGGATCGTCTAACGGTAGGACAGCGAACTCTGACTCCGCCAGTCTTGGTTCGAATCCAAGTCCCCCAGCCACTTGATCGCGTTGCTCTTTCCTAATTACCCGCGGAAATCAGGGCTGCGCCACAGGCGTCACGCTCTGAAAGCCCTGCTTTGAGCGACCCGACCGACTTTTCGTGATCAGTGACGTGACTCCGCCAGTCGTTAGACCGATCAACCTGTGATGGGCTTGGTCGCTCATTTCGCCTCTGCAGGCGGCTCACGTTCGCGAAGCGTCGATCGAAATTTTTCCCCCTTAAACTCAAACCGCAGCTGGCCCAAATTTTCGACATACTCTCTGCTCGCACAATAGACCGAGAGAGTTCCATCTTGCGCCATCCGTGAAATCTGAATGTCGCCATTCGCGCTTATTGTTTGGAAACCCGCGACCAATTTTTGCGCGCCCAAACGACTGACCAGATAGGCCGACCGGCCAAATTGCGGCACATAGCTTACGTAAGCCCCGCTCGCGTCGGCGGCACGCTGCTTCCACTCTTTTCGAGGGGCGCTGATATAAAGGTGGACGAGGTCGAAGTCCGACGGGAGTTGCGCTTTCAATTTCCGCACAAACCCCTTGAAGCCCTTGCGTATCGCCACATCGTCCTCAAACACGATGGCGCAAGGTAAGTCCCGCGCAATGATCTCCTGCCAAACCCGGAAGTGGGACGCACTGCAAGCAATTCTGGGAGGTGCAAGCGTTGCCGTAAGCGCGATCTTCTCTTGGCCGAGAAAGTCCGCCACTTCATGCGGCTCGGTCGCAGCTACAACCTCACACGCCGGAAACTCCCGAACGATATGCGCGTAAACGTGAGCGGACCGGCCGGGATCGGACCGCAGCAGAATTACAAATACAGGTATGTCTGCTCGCTTGAGCTGCCGAGAGGCCCACCTTGCGCGAACAAGCGAGCTCAAGGCCTTTAGCGGATGCGCTCCCAAGCCTCCAACTCCCGCATGCTAGAATGAAGCAGGCAAACAAAATGGTGTGCCGACGATCCGCAAGATCCTCGCCAGTCGTCTGAACCGATGCCGCCTCTACGATGGGACGCCACGTTCCACGCGTTGCCCGACGTCCCGGCGCTGGCAGAGGTCTGGCTCACCAAATTGAACCGTCAACACAATGCGCTAGTAAGCACCAATAATTCTCCATATTAGCGTTGTTGCGAATGAACTCCTGCTCTTGCGCATCGACCAGGATTTTCCGATTGGCGATGATGGTCGCGTGTTCCTCAGCGCTATCAATGAACGCCTGGCCGAGGTTTGAATCGGCCGGCAATTCCAGGAACGCCCTGACGCGATCCAACTCGGCGAGCTCCCCTGAGAAAAACCGATCATAGTCGATCACTTGAATCCTATCTGGGCTGCTCGCCACTTTCTTCAGCATGGATTTATTGCCGGCGTTCCAAGCCTTGACCGCCCGCTTGCAGTCCTCCCCGCGCCGCCAACCCCGATCGAGCTCATTCAGCGCGCGAGCGTTCCAAGACGAAGCGACCGCCTCGATATTCCGGAGGATATATAAGAACCGAGCCCTCGGGTAAGCGGCTTCAATGCTATTCATGCACCGAAAAGCATGCGGGATTTTGTCGCCCACGATCCGCGCAAAGTCCCACTTCTGCCGCATCGCCGCATACAACGCCGCGTAGGCCTGGTCGGCCTCGGGCAGGATGTTCGTGTCGGTCGCCTGAAAATCGAAAAAGCGACCTTTATCGAAGAAATTCGGCCCAAAGCCCCCACCGTGATAGCAATGAAACTTGTACCGCTCGAGCCCAACGCAGACCAGCGGATGCGCATTGAGCACCCGAGCCAGCGCCGTTGTACCCGACCTCGCGACACCGCAAACGATGAGCAGTTGGCGTTCAATCAAAGCCACGCTCCCCCTCCCCTGACGGTTTTTCCTTATCGCAATCTCGGAACACAACTAGGATTGTGCACTCTCGACGCCGCCCTGGGGATCTGACCAGTGAGAGTTTTGTTCCCGCTAGACGTGCCCACCTTTAGCCCGGGAAACCCTTACGTACTCCATTTGATGGAGTCATTGATCCATCAGCCGGAAATTTCCCACGTTGGGTCTGGTTGGGCGGCGCTCTACTGGCCCAAGCCGAATTGGGATATTGTCCACATCCAGTGGCCCGAGGCGCTGGTGGGCTGGAAAGCACCCAATCCGACACAAATCGAGACGCTGCAATCGGCGCTGCAACGGGCGAGGCGATACGCCGGCATCGTTGTCACCGTTCACAATTACCAGGCACAGGATCGGATGGGAGCGCTTGGTCCTCAACTCTATGAGGCCGTTTACCGCAACGCGGACGCATTTGTTCATTTGGGACGAAGCTCGTTGGAATGGTTTCTTGCCACCAACCAACGCTCCGACCCATCGGTCCACGAGGTCATCGAGCATGGAGACTACCGGTTTTACGATCGTCTCACGCCGGACGATGCGCTCGTTCCCCGCGCAGCAACTCGAACCAAGAATTTTTTGGTCTTCGGAGCGATCCGCCGAAAAGAGGAAATGTTGCTCGCCCAGAATGCCTTCGAGGTGGCGCGGCTCCCATCCGCGAAGCTCATTTTCGCCGGCAAGCTCGAGCTCGACGCAAGAATGGACAATGTCTCGGCCAATCCGAATATCGTTCGCCATCACAAGCGTGTTCCGGATTCGCAAGTAGAGCCGCTTTTTCACGCCAGCAAGTTCGTCTTTATTCCAAGGGGCGGTCGATTGAATTCGGGCGTCATTGCCCTTGCCTTCACGTTTGGCATTCCGGTGATCGCGCCGCACGAGGGCGTCATCGGAGAAATCGTCGAGGCTGTCGAAAATATTTCTTTCGTGCCCGGCGATCAAAGCTCTGCGGCGGAAGCGCTCCGGAAGGCGTACTCCCTTTCCGATCAAGCCTATCAAGCCATGTGCGATCGCGTGCGATCCTATCGCGAGAGCACCATGGATTGGCCGACTCTCGCTAGAAAACACGTTGCGCTCTACCAGCGGGCGCGCGCCGCACGGGTCGAATCGTCGGCCCAATTGGGCGATCTCATTGTCACACCGCCAGCCTTCTAAACGCGCGGTCCTTCTTGGCATGTACAATTTTTGGATGATTGTCTGGAAGTATTCCCGCTAAAGTAGTCCGCATTCCGACTAGGCGGACGGCATCCTCCGGGGCCAACGGACGCCTTTGTGACTGCCGAAGCCAGTATCGCCGGGGTGCGGCTCGCTTTCATCTGGCCTCGGTGGCACCGCTCATATTACTTTATGCGGGCATACTCCATTTGGCGATCGGAGGCCCCAGCCATGGAGCGTCGGCTTGCCGCGATTCTCGCTGCCGATGTGGAGGGGTATAGCCGCCATACCGAACTTGATGAAGAGGCCTCCACTGCCACTCTGCGTATGTACCGCGCTGTGGTGGAGGAGGCGATCTCCGCGCATCGCGGTCACATCTTCAGCAGCGCGGGGGATGGGGTCGTTGCTGAGTTCCCAAGCATCGTCGAGGCGATCCGCTGCGCCATCGAGATCCAGAACGAGATCGCCGAGCGCAACTCTTCGGTCCCCGAGAAGGAGCAGATGCTGTTCCGTATCGGCGTCAATCTGGGCGATGTGATCTTCGAGGATAATAATCTCTACGGAACCGGCGTGAATGTTGCCGTCCGCCTCCAACAACTCGCCGAGCCTGGAGGCATTTGCATCTCGCAAACCGTTTACGATCAGGTTCGCAAGATCATCGAGATTCCATTTCAGGACATCGGCGAGCGCCGTTTGAAGAACATTGCCGACCCGGTGCACGTCTATCGCGTCCTCCCCTCGCCATTGCCTTGGCTCAGCAACTTATTTTCGCGCCGGCGTCGCGGCCGGGGCTTAGGGCTCGTCGCCGGCGTTCTCTTGCTACTCGCAATGGGCACAGCGGCGGTCTATCTGCACCGGCCGGCTAAGCTATGGGATGCCCTCTCAAGCAATGGAGGGGCGCTGGCCGAACACCCCGCAATTGCCGTTCTCCCCTTTGACGACATGAGTCCCACCCACGATCAGGAATATCTTGCCGACGGAATTACCGAGGAGCTGACCACGGGGTTGGCCAAGTTTCCCGACCTGATAGTCATGTCTCGCAGTGCCACCATCGCATACAGGAACAATCCCGCGGACACCCGGCAGGTGGGAAATGATCTCAACGTCCGTTACGTCGTCGAGGGCAGCATACAACGCTCCGACGAGAGCGTGCGCGTAACGGCGCAGTTGACCGACGCGAATACCGGGAGCCAGCTCTGGGCAGACCGCTACGACCGGGAGATAAGAGGCTTATTCGCCATTCGTGACGAGATCACACGGTCCATCGTCGGAACACTCGGAGGGTTGGCCGGCAAACTGGCTGAAGCCGAGGCCGAGCGCCTCGCTGGGAAAAACCCGAACAGCTTCACAGCCTACGATTACCTGATGAGGGGCTGGTACGAGTGGCATAAATTCACACGCGAAAGCAATGCAGCAGCACGCGACCTTTTCGAACAAGCCAGGAAACTCGATCCGGACTACGCCCGCGCCTACGCCGGCCTCGCCTGGGCCTATGCCGACGACTACGACTACGAGTGGACCGACGATTACGACAAAACGCTCAAGCTCACACTTGAGATGGCGAAGACGGCGGTGCACCTCGACGCCAATGACTATCAAGCTCAGTGGGTATTGGGGTGGGCATATCTATATAACCGCCAATACGAGCAGGCGATGGCGCATTACACGCGCGCCCGGGAACTCAATCCGAACGACGCGGAGCTACTCGCGGAAATGGCCAATTTCCTCATCTTTATCGGCCAGCCGAGACGAGCCATCGACCAAGTAAAGGAGGCAATCCGGCTCAACCCGTTCCATGAGAACTGGTACGTGGAATATCTGGGATGGGCCTATGAAGAGGCCGGCATGCCTAAGGAAGCCATCGAGATTTTCGAGCGAGCCGTAGATCTGCGAAATCCACACGACGACCAGTTATGGTATTTTCCGACTTTAGCGGCCGCCTACACGCAACTTGGGCGACGGGACGACGCACGCAAGACAGTCGAGACTCTCCTGTCACGCAGGCCAAATTACTCAACTTCAGAAGCCGTTGCTCGGGCATTTCCATACAAGACAAAGGAACTGGCCGATAAGTATATGAGTGCCGTGCGACGAGCCGGACTGCCGGAGTGAAACACCGTCGGTTGCCGAACCAATGCGGTGAGCCGGCTAAAAGGACGCTTTGAGCGAGCCCACAACGAGGTTGTGACATGCGTCCACACCCGAAGACGGGCACGTATAGCCGCTGAAATCACCGCTATCCCAGTAGCGAATCTCAAGTTCGAGTGGCAGCTTCTCATTGAACCCAAGCGTCAAGGCTACGCTCCAATAGCTATAGTCATAGCCGCCCTCGCTTTGATCGCCCCATTGGCGGCCAACATTCCCGCCGAGTTTCGGTGTGAAATACCAGACCTTGTTAAAGGTCCAAGCGTAACTGAATTCGACCACATCATTGTTGCCGGTCTCACCGAAATATTCGGGCGACCAGTAATTGTAGAGCGTCAGTTTCAGCTTGTCGTTGAAGAAGCTGCGATTGACGCCGGTCCAGATCTCGACGTAGTCGAACTCCCCCTCGGGATCGAAGGCGCCTGGATAGGTGTCGTAATAGGCGGCAATGTCGAAATTCCACTTGCCGAAGGTCGGCGTGATGCCCGCCCAATAATCGATTTCGATGGTGGCGAGATCCCGCCCGTTCGGATCGCTACCAAAGTCTACGTTGGACCCCCAAATGCCAGCGTAGAAAATCTCCTTGTAGGAGAGATCGAACTCGGGCTGTACCGCCGGCTTTTCCGCTGAATTCGTAATGCCGCGGTAAACATACTGCGTCGTGAAAACAGCGTTACCGCCAAGCGTGAGGTCACTTTCCGCGTTGGCAGGCAGCGCGGACGCCCAGAGAAGCGCAGCCCCCAAAATGCCCGACCTCATCATCGCGGCACCACGCTGTTACGAAATACCGTGCGCTGATTTTTGGACGAACCCGCCAGCCCCACACTACAGCACACATTCCTTTTTGACCGGCGATCAAAAATGCCGGTTCATCACTTTGCTCTGGCGCTGTGGCATGCTTGCACGCCTCAAAAGCCGTCCGTGCTCTGCGACCCGGATGCTCATGCTCGAGGGCATGGCGTTACCGAGGTTAGTCGCCGGCCGCATCGTGCACGAGTCCAGCCAATCGATCCAAATCGGTGATCCATAACTCTCTGTTGCGCTGTTCGAGGATGCCCATTTTGGCAAGGCGATTGAGTTCCCGAGTGACGGCTTCGCGATGAGTGCTGGTGCGGCTCGCGATTTCCGCGTGTGTGGGCGCAGGAACAATGTGAGCGACCTTGCCTGGGCAGGCTGGCAACTGCGCAAGCCGCAAGATTTCAGCTTGGATGCGGTAGCGTACCGCGAGCGTGCTGAATTCGAAGACGCGGGTCGTGAGTTCGCGGATTTCTCTTACGAAGTGTTCCAGCAGAGCTTTCGCTACCTTGGGCTCGCCCTCCAAGAGTTCGCGGAAGGCGTCAGCCGGCATTGAGAGGACCAGGCAACTGGTTCGTGCTTCCACGCTGGCGGACCGGGGTCGCCCATCGATAGCGGCATATTCACCGAACATGCCGCCAGGGCTCAGCTCGCGAAAGTTGACCGCCTTGCCGTCGGTGGAACGGACGATAACGCGCGCACCACCCGTGAGCAGGAAGAACACCTCATCGGAGGTATCCAAGTGATCGACGATCGACGCGCGTGGCTCATAGCGCCGGCAAATGCAGCGTCGCTTTATTCGCTCGCGGGTCCGCGACGACAGCTCTTTGAAGATCGCGACACTCTCAAGCGAGTAACCGGGTTGTTTGATTTGGGATCCAGCCATGCCACTGCCCGGGCTGCATCAGTGCCTCAAGATACAGCATACTCGGCGCGCAAGGTACGGATATTCAACGCGGCGGGCGGAAGACGACCTCAAATGTGCCAACGCGTCGATTTCAAACGGCCCAGGTAAATTTGAAATCTTGTGGCAACGGCCACAGCGCATTTCGGCAAATTGATTCAAAATCTCCACCAAGCTCAGAACGGTCTGAGCCCAGAGTAAAAAGGAGATTCAACATGTTCACTCTCAGCAAGAAATTGAGTTGCGCGGTCGTAGGCGCTCTCGCCGTTTTTGGCGGGTACGGTCTGCCAGCGCGTGCCGGGGATATGCCAGAGGTCCTGGGACCGGTCGGTCCCAATGACCCCATCGTCACTACGGTTGGCCGCAAGGGCGTCCTCGCCTTTTACGAGGGGGACGGCATCCATTGCGTCATGCATGTCGTGATGTGGGACCGCGACGACGAAAGCGGTGATTCCGCAGCCGGCTTCCGTGTCACACTGAATCCTCATGACGTGGTTCACATCGACACCGCCCAGAATAAATCGCTAGGCCTCCAGTGCGGCACCGCAGCCGACACGCTGGCGATCGTCGAGACTGGCAGGTTGTATGCAGCCGGGGATGCCGAATAAGCCCGTGATCAACCGGGGCAATTACACATGAACGCTACCTCGAGAAACCCCCTCAGGTCCGCGACCTGAGGGGCACTTTTAGGGCCCTAAATAGCGCAGAAGGCCGTGAGGTCCGTGATAACCAAGATTCTCCATAGGTTTTTGATCGGGGTCCTCAGCGCCGCGCTCTTTGGCGCTGCTAGTGTGGCCGCGGAAAGCGAGAGGCCGGTAGAGCTCGTGATGAGCACACCGGTATCCCAACTAAAAAGCCCTTACAGCGACATCTCTAGAGTCGCCGAACAGGGGCGCAAATTATTTCAAGCCTACGACTGCAGCGGATGTCATGGCGGTGGTGGCGGTGGTGGAATGGCGGCGCCTCTCACCAATGAGATTTGGATCTACGGCAGCGACGACGACACCCTGTTCCGTCTGATCACACTCGGCACCGGAAGCCTCAGTCCAGGGAACGCGTTCGAAACGCAAGGCTTCGTCCGCAAAGGCTCAGAGGCTGTGGTGGGACCGATGCCGCCCTATGGTGAGATCATCCCGACAGCAGATGACATCTGGAAGATCATCGCCTGGATCCGGTCGAAGCATTGCGAGCAAGATCCTGCTCGATGTTGAGGAGTGTTTCCGTCTGCTTGCTCCACTTGCGAAATACGCTAGTTACACTATTCACTGCTGGGCGGTTCGGAGGCGAAACTCGGCCTGTTGCGTATAATCTCGCTCTCGCCCGCTGCGGCTATTCGCGGGGTGGCCTCAGGCGGCCTCGACCGGCACTCTCACGTGCCAAGAAAAATCGGGAGGACATCATGCTGCGTTTCGGTCTTGCGCTCTTCTTGTGTTGCGCGGCTCTGCCCGCTCAGGCCGCCGGGAACGATCTAGGCGCCTGCCTGGACGCTTCCACCACGCTCTTGGCCGGCGGCGATGTGAGCGACAAGGAACTGGGCGCCGCGCAAAGCGCCTGCGCGCATTTGAAGCAGACCACGCAGGACGAAAAACTTCTGCTGCGGATCAATGCCGCGGCCTCGACGCTTGCCTCGGAAGCGCAGCACCGAGGGAAGCATTGAGCCGCGCGGACAGAGACTGACGCCTCACACCGACCAGGGTCCGAGCCGGTCGGCCCATTGGATCTCGTGGGTCGCCCGATGCGCCATGCGCCAGCGGCTCGGCAGCCAAGGCCGCAGCATCAATTCGATGCGCCGTCCGAGTGTCGCCGAATCGTGATGCCCTTCGCTCGGGATGACGATTGCCCCCGACTGTCCTGCATGCTTCTCGAGCCATTTTGGCCCGGGCCCGCGCATGTAATGCAATTCGGGCCGATAGTGATCGGAAAAGTACCTCATGATACGTGCCCCTCGCCTGGCTCGCGTTCGAGCCACTGTCTGAACCGAGGGTGGCGCCAGGCGGGTTGCCAACGGGTTTAAGCGCGACGCCTTGCGAGTCCTTCCCGCAAACGAGGTTAATCATGGGTAGTGAGAAGTCGCCGAGACGTTAAAGCTCGGCCGGCGCCACGGCCCGCTCGTCGAGCGCCACCGTCTTCACCAGCGCGAACACCCGATCTCCCAGGGCGAGGCCGAGCTCGTCGATTGCCTTGCGCGTCGCCAGCGCATAGAGCCGGCCGTGCCCGTCGAGCGCAATGCTGACGCCGGCGATCGGCCCGTCATCGCTATCGATGCCGGTCACCTTGCCGGACAGCGTGGTGCGTACGCTCATGGCCTCGGGGCGGAACTTGGCGAGCGTGATGTCGGTCGACTTGATGACAATGCGCGCCTCGCCGCCGATCGACCCGGCCCGGCCCACCAGCCAGATCGTCCCCGCCGGGTGGGCGATCTCGGTGAGCCCGTAGGCCTCGTCGATGCCGGTAAGCGTGCCGGCGATCACCGACGACCGCGCGAAGCGGCTGATGCCGGCCACGTCGAGTCCGGGTCCAAGCACCTCTTCCACGCCGCCCACCGCAACCACCCGGCCGGCATCCAGCACCACCACCCGCGACGCGAGGCGTCCCACCTCCTCCACCGAATGCGAGACATAGACGATGGGAATGCGGAACTCGTCTCGCAGCCGCTCGATCAGCGGCAGGATCTCCAGCTTCCGCTCCTGATCGAGCGAGGCCAGCGGCTCGTCCATCAACAGGAGCTTCGGCGAGGTCAGCAGCGCCCGGCCGAGCGCCACCCGCTGCTTCTCCCCTCCCGACAGGCGCGCGGGCTTGCGCGCGAGCAGCGGCCCGAGGCCCAGCGTCTCGACCACCGGCTCGAACCCAATCGTCCGTACCGCGCTCGGCGCGAACCACCGGCCGAACAGCAGGTTTTGCCTGACGCTGAGATGCGGGAAGAGCTGGCTGTCCTGGAACACCACTCCCACCCGCCGCCGATGGCTCGGCACATATGCGCCCGTCGCGGTGTCGACCAGCGTGCGCCCATCGAGCACGATACGGCCGCGATCGGGCCGGCTCAGCCCGGCAATCACATTGATGGTGGTCGACTTGCCGGAGCCCGACCGGCCAAACAGGACGGTAATGCCGTCATCGTTGTCGAAGGCAATGTCGAGAGCGAAATCGCCGAGCTTAAGGGCGGCGTCGACGCTGATCATGCCACCAAGGCCATGCGAACGTCCTCCGCGCCCATACTGGGCGGATATCGCCGCGCGGGAAAGCGGAACTTCCGCTCATAACAACGGCACCATATAATTGACGATGGCACGGAATTGCGTGAGGTCGTCGCTCGGTCCCGAGTTCGGGCTGGTGCAGATCGACATATTCGAGCTCGACGCGAAGCCCTTCCAGCCTTCCGCCATGCGGCTCGTAAGACAGCCGGAGATCGAGTTCCTGCTGATTGGGCCGTGACGCTCCGGTCGCGGGGTCGACGATGTCGGTCCCGCTGCCCCACCCGACTAAGAACTTCAGGCCCTCGAGACCGAGATCCGCGAAGTCGTAAGAGAGGCTGGTGACATAAGCCCGTTCGCCCGCCTGGTTGAACGACACGATGATCATCGAGGTGAAGGCAGTGCTGAAGCCGAACGGCTTTTGGATATCGGCGCCGTCACCGACCTGAGAAATCGCTCCGGTCAGCACGAAGTTCCGGTAGCTGGCGATGAGCCGCGCCGTGGCCTGATAGGTTTGGTAGGGCGCGCCCGCGATCAGGTCTTCGCCGACGGTTCTCTGGTCGAGATCGTTGACGCTAACGCGGAAGCTCGGCTGGCCATCGCCGCCGCCGAGGGGCAGCAGGTAGTCGATCTCGCCATAGGCCGTGTTCAGCGTGTCCTTGATCCAATAATTGGTGAGCCCAAAGTTCAACGCCCGGGTACGCCGCCGCACACCGGTGATGAGCACGCCTTCGTCTTCCTCGACGCCGAGCCCCTCGCTGAAGGAAATGAAATCGGCTTGATCGCGGGGTTTGTAGCGCCAAAGATAGGAGCCAATGTACTGGAATGCCTGATTCTTATTCTCGGGCAGGAGCACGATGCCTTCGAAGGTCAGGGGAATCATCCGCACGTCATAGGGGTTGATATAGGGCGTGCGCACGAGTTGCCGGCCAACGGTCAACTCCTGATTGGCAAACGTCATGCGCGCGTTGACCTGGCCGAGCGTGGTGATTTGATCCCCTTCTTCGGTGAGATTGAGCGTGTCGCCCGCGTCTTCCCCCGCATAAAGCGGCTGGGTCGTATAGACGACGCCGCGCAGCTGAAGAAATTCGGCGATGAAGCCCGACTGGTAGCTGAGATAGCCGCCGGTCGTCAGCGCCTCGGGCGTGTCGTTGCCGAATGAATCCTCGCCGAACCAGTAGGTCCGGCTGTTGGCCTTGATCTCGGTGTCACGAAAGAATGGAGCAACCTGCCGCTGCTCGCGTTGGGCCTTGAGCCGCTCCTCGCGCTCATCGATGTATGGCTTCGGGCCCTTCAAATCGTCGCGCGGGTCGAGCGGGCTTTCGAAGCCCTCGCCGATCGGGCTGTAGGCTTGTCCCGCGGTCGCGGGCAGAGGATAGCCGGTGACTGCGCCATCGCCGTTGCCCGAATCCGCGAGCGCAGGAGGACCAAGCCCAACGCCGGAGGCGATCAGCGCAAGGACAAGCACCGGACGGAGAGCGCACCCCCGCGTCAGCCCAGCCATAGCCTCCGCCTCCCCATCGAAACGAGGCCTTTGCCGGGATGCTCCCTCCCGGCGCGTCCCTTTTTAACTGATTCCCTGGGGCGTGCGATCAAGCCGAACCTTCCTCACGCCCTCCCTTTGACCCTTCTGGTTTGCTAGTGTCCGCAGCCCCTCAATTCGGACAAGGCCGATCCATGCTCAAATATACGCGCCGCCGCACCCTCGGCCTTCTCATCGCCGCCGCGGCGGCGTTGCGTCTTCCGTCCGTGCCGCGCGCGTTCGCCGCCAACAAGGACTGCTTCGAGTCCAAGGCGTTCGGGCCCTGGAAGGCGCAAGCCACCGACTCCCAAGCCGGCGCGCGCATCAACGAAGTGAGCTTCCTTGCCGCTTGCGACGATCTGCGCGTCGGCATCCAGGTCGCCGCCAGCTTCGACGCCAAGCTCGTGGTCTATGGCGATGCCGACACGATGCCGCTGCCGAGGAAATTCCTGAAGGACCCCAACAATCGCCTGATCGTGCGCGACGAAGCCGGCAAAGAGAGCGTCAACGAGCCGCTTTGCGGCAACTGCACCGACATCTTCGACAACAAGGTGAGCATCGTGCTGCCGCTCGCCACCGCGCCGTTCTTCCGCGATGCCAAATCTTGCGAGATCGCCATCAAGCTCGCCGACAAGGATGAATGCCGCTTCAAGGTCGATTGCGCGAGTTTGCGGCCAGCGCTGGCCTGGGCGTCCGAGCGCAAGGAGGCCCTTGCCGCTCTCGCCGCGGGGCAGAAATGCGAGCCGCCCGAAGGCTGCTTCATCACCACCGCCTGTTGCGAGACGCTCGGACTCCCCGACGATTGCTTCGAGTTGCGGATGCTGCGCCGCTATCGCGACGAGGTGCTCGCCACGCGGCCAGGCGGCAGGCAAGAGATCGCGACGTATTACCGGCTGGCACCGCTGATCCTGGCGCGGCTTCCGCATGCGGCGCGCGCGCGGCGCCTCTCCTACCTCTATGCGCGCTACATTTTGCCCGCTTCGCTCGCCGCATGGCTCGGCCTGAACGCGCTGGCCTACCGGCTCTACGTGCGCATGCTTGACGAGCTGGTAATCGACTTCGCGCCCACAAACTAAATGGCGCCGGGTTAGCCCGCGCCCTTCTCAAAAAAAAATGGCCGGGGTCGCCCCCGGCCACTCTCGAATTAGCCGAACGGGCTAGCTCGTCTGCTGGTTGAAGCTGAGCGGGTCGCCGATCGGCTCGAAGGCCCAGATCATCGCGTCGCTCGTGGCGTTGCAGAGATACGTGCCGCCGGTCTCATTGGCTTTGACGAAGATCGCGAAGCCGGGATCCTGCTCGAACCCGTCAGGCGCGCTGGCAAGCACTTTGCCGCCCTGGGTCAAATAGGCGACGCAAACCTTCTCGGCGGTTTGCTGCGGATTGGCTTCGGCGAAATCCGCCTCGGTCAGTCCGATCATCTCCGGACCTGCGCCGTCCAGCAGATCCTGCGTCACCAGCGAGTAGGAATAGACATTGCCGTCGTTGTCGGCGTCGCACATCCAAAGCTTGCCGTCTTTGTCGTTCAGCCACACCAGGCTGTAGCCGATGCCGCTGCCGTCTTCGACCGCGTTGACGATGTTGACCGGCTGCGCGGGGTTGACCGTCGAGCAGGCATTGATCGCGGAGGCGTGGTCGGTCGCCACCGGCTTGGTCTCGGCATGCGCGGTGGCGAAAGCAAGGGCGGTCGAGGCCACAACGGCGACGGCGGCGCCCGTAATCAGGGTCAAGCGTTTCATGATGGTCTCCTATGAACATGGTGCCGCGGCAGGATTGCCGTCGGCGTGACCCTGAGATGGCGTCCCGGCCGCCGCGCCTTTGTGAGCCCCGTCACACTGCGCCGGCACGCCCGATAAAACGTCTCGGCCCCGGCTTCGCCGCATTCGGGCCGACATGGCGCCCTAGTCGACGGTTAATTTCGGCGCCAATAGCAAAAACACGTCTTAGCCCTCTATTGGGGGGCACGCACCGCACACACGACGCTTTGCCAGGAGTTTTGGCTCCCGGTCTTCGAGAGGGAAGGGTCCGAACAGCCCGTCCCGAGAGTTGGAGGACCGGGTCAACACCGCTCTGCCGCGGGGACCTCGACGTTTTGGGGGGCGGTTAGCGGATGCGGGGTGTGTATTGCGTCGGGATCTCGCTCTCCTATTATGTCTCGCCCTCAGTGGCGCGTGCGCGAGTGGCAACGCGCGCGCCGAGGATAAGGGCGCCGCGGCTTGGCTCGGCCTGATCGCGGGCCCGGCGACGGCTTCCGAAACCGTGCTGGCATCCGACATGGCGAGCCTCTTCCCGCCGGGTGCGAGCTTGCGCGTCGCCCCCATGCTGGGCGATGGCGGGGCGGGCAATCTTGCGCTTCTGCTCGATGATCCGCATGTCGATATCGCCTTCGTTTCGACCGACGCGCTGGCCGAAGCCGTGGCCACGCAGCGCGGCCTCGCCAACAAGCTCGAACTGGTCGCGCGACTTGCCCCACAAGAGATCCACGTGCTGGCCCGCGCCGATGTCGCCAGCCTCACCGCGCTGTCCGGCAAGCAAGTGAATTTCGGTCCGCCCGGCTCGGCCTCGGCGGTAACCGCCGCCGCTCTGTTCAAGGCGCTCGGCATCAAGGTCGAGCCGATGACATTCGACGCGCCGTCCGCCATCGAGCGACTGAAACAGGGTGCGATCGCCGCCGCCGTTGTTGTCGGCGGCAAACCGTCGCCGCTGGTCGCCGCCATACCGGCCAGCTCCGGCATCCATCTCTTGCCCGTGTCATTCGTCGCCGAGCTCGAAGTGGCCTATCTGCCGACCCGCCTTACGCCAGACGACTATCCAAACCTGATCCAGGCGGGAGGTGGGATCGGCACGGTGGCCACCGGCATGGTGTTGCTTTCCGCAAAATCCAAGACCGATCCTGGCTCGTCCGAGCGCGTCGGCCGCTTCGTCGAGGCCGTCTTCCCGCGCTTCGCCGAGCTTCAAGCGCCGGGGCGGCACCCGAAATGGCGTGAGGTCAATCTCGCGGCGAGCCTGCCCGGCTTTGCGCGCGCGCCCGCCGCCGCGGCATTTCTCGGCGAGCCTTCCGGCGCCCCGGTGAAGCCGCTGCCGGCCAAGCGGCCAGCGGCAAAGGCCAGCATCAGCCAACCGGCGACGCTCGCGGAGAATTTGGCGCTGAGCAGAGAGCAGAAGGAAATGCTGTTCAAGCGCTTCATCGAATGGCAGCGCAGCACGCTGCCCTAGCCGTCAAAGACAGAGGGAAAGACGAAATGGAGGGAACGATGGAACGAAGGAGGGGTTGGTAAGTTCGGCATAACTGCACGCTCAGGGGACGAGCGTGCATTCGGGGGTTACGGGGCGGTGATCTCGCGCGTGGGGCACTCGCGCGGGCAACGAAGGGAGCAAGACGATGTTCGGTTCCGCTACGCCCGTGGCCGTGCACCCTGTGCATCGGGCAAATGCCGTGCTGCGCGCGGCGCTTCTAAGCTCAACCTCGCCTTCCGGCCCGGCGGAAGATCCGCATGGCGTCGATCAGCTGTCGCGCGCCATCGAAACTGTGATGCAAGGGCCGGTGCGCATCAGTTTCCCCAAGCCCCTGGGCGAGCGGCTGGACGCCTTGGAGGTCGAGGACGCCTTCTCCTCCTTCGGGCTGCCGAGGCGAGTGGACGATCCGAATGCCAGTTTGGAAGCGCGCGGCGGTCTGTCGGCAAGCGACGCGCTGTCGGCTGAGGCGCACGGTCTCCTCTCCCTTGGGTCGGACTGGGATGAGCCGGGCGAGACGCTCGATCCCGACGAAGCCGAGGCTCTGGAAGCCGCGGCGCTGGCGCGGGTGCCGCAGGTCATTCCGCAAATTCATGTGCAAGCGCTGCTGACCGAATTCCGCCGCCGGCAACGCCATGCAAGCCTGCTGGTTGCGGGCTCGATCGCCACCGCCATCCTGCTCACCGTCGGCGGCCTGCTGATCATCGCTCAGATGGCGGTGCCGCGGTCGGTCGAGGGCGATAATCGCCCAGCGTTGCGTTCGACCTCCGTCGCCTGGCAGCGCCCGCTTCAAGCCGAGGCCGGGTCGGGCCTCGAGTTTGCCGTGGTCTCCGCCAATCGCGCGGCCAAGGGCGAGCCATTGCTCGTGCCGAAGCTCGCCGAGCCGGCCCTGCCGACACCGCCGGCGCAAGTGATCCTTGCCGCGAGCGGCCGCGAGATCGCCTTTGCCTCGCTGTTGCCGCCGAGCCATGCGGGCTATCTCCTGATCCGCGGCCTCCCCGCCACTGCCACGCTGTCGGCCGGTCGGCAGAGTGAAAGCGGCACCTGGCTGGTGAAGGGCGACTTCGTTTCGGATCTCACCCTCACCATGGGCGAAGCCGCCCCGGGCGACTACCCCGTGGAGATCTATGTGCTCCAGTCCGGCGACACGCCGCAAGCGCGCCGCAACCTCGTGTTGCGGGTGGAAGCGCCCACCCAGACTTATGCGTATGCCACCTTTGCCCCGGACATGGGCTGGGCCTCCGCTCTCCTCGATGTGGTGCCCGCGGCTCAGGCCGCGGAAGCGCCGGCCATCGCTCCGGCCGAAGCCAAACTGTTGCATGACCGCGCGCAACGGCTGCTGCAAGAGGGCGATATCGCCGCCGCGCGGCTTCTGTTGCTGCATCTTGCCGAGCGCGGCGAAGGCGACGCGGCCTACGATCTCGCCCGCACCTTCGATCGTGACGCGCTGACTGAACTTGGCGCCAAGGGCCTGGACGGCGATCCCACACGCGCGCATCGCTGGTACGAGCGCGCCTCGCAGGACGGCAACGCCAAGGCCACCGAGCGCTTGAAGATCCTGGCTAGTCTTACTGGAACGGATCCGTCCGACTAGCTTTGGAAGGCCGCGGCCGCTGATCCGAGGGAAACCAATCGGGGGGAAGCGGCGGCTGCGGCCTGCTAATTTTAGATCACCGGCCGGCGCCTCTGCCGGCGAGAGCCAGCGCGACCCATTGGCGCTCCGGCGGGACTTCCCGACCGCCGATTAAGTGCCGATTAACCAAAACCGGCGCAGGCTCGCTTCACGGTTTTCACGTCATTGGAGAGTGGACATGCTTGAGGGTTGGAGGATGTTGGGCCTAGTCGGGCTCGGGATTGCAGTCGTTGCTTGCGGGACGTCCGGGCCCGCTCAAGCCGCATGCCAATTGATCAAGGCCACCCACAGCGCCGACTCGCCCGGCGAAGCCGCCAGGAGTTCGCAAGAGCTGGCCCTCCAGAGCGCTTCGGAGCTCAAACAATCTAAAGGTTGGAGTTCCATCAGGGTCTCGGCGCATAAAGTGGCGGGCGATCCGTTCTGGAAGGCCGTGCGTCCGGACGGCGTCCCGCCTGAGGCCATGCTCAAGCCCGACATAGTCACCGCGCGCTTCTACACGACCTGCTTTACCGGTGTGGTGGTGCCCTATGTCTGCACCACGGGATCGAGCGTCTGCGGGCAATAGGATCTAGCTTAGATCAGATGCCGGCGTCTGAGCTCGGCGAGTAGCGCCTCGGCGACCGCCTCGGGCGTGGCCTTGCTCGTGTCCAGCGTGACCTCGGCCTGCTCCGGAGTTCTCGTACAGCGAGTCGATGCCGGTAAAGTTTTGGATCAGGCCCGCGCGTGCCTTGCGATAGAGGCCCTTCGGATCGCGTGCCTCGCAAATCTCGATCGGCGTATCGACGAACACCTCGATGAACTCGCCCTCGTCGAACAGATCGCGCGCCATGCGCCGTTCCGAGCGGAACGGCGAGATGAACGACACCATCACGATCAGCCCCGCATCGACGAACAGTTTGGCGGCCTCGGCCACGCGGCGGATATTCTCTACCCGGTCGGCATCGGTGAAGCCGAGATCCTTGTTGAGGCCGTGTCGGACATTGTCGCCGTCGAGCATGTAAGTGTGGCGGCCCATGGCGTGCAGCCGCTTCTCCAGCGTATTGGCGACGGTCGACTTGCCGGCGCCTGACAGCCCGGTGAACCACAGCACGCAAGGCTTCTGCTGCTTGAGGCCGGCGCGCGCCTCCTTGTCCACGAACAGCTCCTGCCACTGGATATTGGTGGCGCGGCGCAGCCCGAACTCGATCATGCCCGCCGCCACCGTGGCGTTGGTGAAACGATCGATCAAAATGAACGCGCCGGTCTCGGCGTTCTCCGCGTAGGGGTCGAACACCAGCGCCTTGGCAATCGTCAGGTTGCAGGAGCCGACCTCGTTCAGCTCGAGCGTCTTGCCGGCCACATGATCGAGATTGTCAACATTGAGCTTGTATTTCAGGTTCGAGATCGTCGCCGTGGTGGTCTGCGAGCCGCATTTCAGCGTATAGGCGCGGCCGGGCAGCATCGGCTCCTCGTCGAACCAAATCAGCCGCGTCGCCACTTGGTCGGCGATCGACGGCGCTCCTTGCGCATGCGCGATGATATCGCCGCGGCTCACATCGACCTCCTCGGCGAAGGTCAGCGTCACCGCGTCCCCCTCGCGCGCCTCTTCGAGGTCGCCGTCGGCGGTGACGATCCGCGCCACATGCGCGCGCTTGCCCGAGGGATGGATCACCACCTCGTCGCCCTTCGCCACCTCGCCGCTGGCGATCGTGCCGGCATAGCCGCGGAAATCGAGATGCGGCCGGTTCACCCATTGCACCGGAAAGCGCAACGGCCGCTCCGTTGCGCCGCTTGCCGCGTCCACCGTCTCCAGATGCCCGAGCAGCGTCGGGCCGTGATACCAGCGCATCTGCGCGCTCGGCGCGATCACGTTGTCGCCCTTGAGCGCCGAAAGCGGGATCGCCGTCACCAGCTCGAATCCAAGCGCGTCGGCAAACCCCGCAAATTCCTCGGCGATCGCCTCGAAGCGCGCCCGGTCGAAATCCACCAGATCCATCTTGTTGACGGCGAGCGCGATGCGGCGGATGCCGAGCAGCGACAGGATGCAGGCGTGCCGCCGCGTCTGCGTCAGCACGCCGCCGCGCGCGTCGACCAGCAGCACGGCGAAATCGCAATTCGACGCGCCGGTCGCCATGTTGCGGGTGTACTGCACATGCCCCGGCGTATCGGCGACGATGAATTTCCGCCGCGGCGTCGAGAAATAGCGATAGGCGACGTCGATGGTGATCTTCTGCTCGCGCTCGGCCTCCAAGCCGTCGACCAACAGCGCGAGGTCGAGCTGGCCTCCCCTGCCCCCGCCGGGACGGCGCGAGTCGTGCTCGGCGCTGCGCACCTGGTCCTCATAGACCAGCGCGGAATCGTAGAGTAGCCGACCGATCAGCGTGCTCTTGCCATCGTCGACGCTGCCGCAGGTGAGGAAGCGCAACAGGCTGCGATTTTCTTCCGCCGCGATGCGGGCATCCACCCGCTCGCTAGCGTTGTTTCGCTCATCGCCGCCGACCACGCTCAACCGGGCCATCAGAAATAGCCCTCCTGCTTCTTCTTCTCCATCGAGCCGGACTGGTCGTGGTCGATCACCCGGCCCTGCCGCTCCGAGAAGCGCGTAGCGACCAGCTCCTCGATGATTTGCGGCACCGACGCCGCCTCCGAGCGCAACGCGCCGGTCAACGGATAGCAGCCGAGCGTCCGGAAGCGCACACGCGCCATCTCCGGCTTTTCCTTTGCATCGAGGGGTAGCCGCGCGTCGTCGACCATGATCAACATGCCGCCCCGCTCGACCACCGGCCGGTCGGCGGCGAAATAGAGCGGCACCACCGGAATGTCCTCCAGATAGATGTAGGTCCACACGTCGAGCTCGGTCCAATTCGACAGCGGGAACACCCGCATGCTCTCTCCGGGGCCGACTTTGGTGTTGGCGAGATGCCACAGCTCCGGCCGCTGCCGCTTGGGGTCCCAGTTCTGCGCGATGTTGCGGAACGAGAACACCCGCTCCTTGGCCCGCGATTTCTCCTCATCGCGCCGCGCGCCGCCGAACGCCGCGTCGAAGCCGTGGCTGGTGAGGGTCTGCTTGAGCGCTTCGGTCTTCATGATGTCGGTATAGAGCGCGCTGCCATGGGTGATGGGCGAGATGCCGTCCTTCACGCCTTGCTCGTTGGTGTGGACGATGAGCTCGAGGCCCAGCCGCCGCATCTCGGCATCGCGAAACTCGATCATCTCGCGGAACTTCCAGGTGGTGTCGACATGCAGCAGCGGAAACGGCGGCTTGCCCGGATGGAACGCCTTCAGCGCGAGGTGCAGCATCACCGAGGAGTCCTTGCCGATCGAATAGAGCATCACCGGGTTGCGGAACTCGGCCGCGACCTCACGCATGATGTGGATGCTCTCGGCCTCGAGCTGCCGCAGATAAGTGGACAGGCGCTGCTTCACGGCTTCGTCCTCAGGCGCACCACCTGCTCATCGCCGCTCGCCGGGACCTCGACCGCTTGAGCCTTGCCGGCTTGCAGTTTGGCGGTCTTTGTCTGCTTCCGCTGCTCGGCGAGATAGCGATAGGCCGAGAGCGGGATCAGCGCGAGATAGGTCACCGAGCCCGCCGCCAGCGTGAGCGAGGGATAGGTGAGCAGCAGCGCCATGAACAAGGCGGCCAGCACGAACACCGGCAGCACATATTCGCGCGCGATCTTCTGGCCGATCAGCTTGCCCGAGAAGGTCGGCACCCTGCTCACCATCAACAACGCGATGCCGAGCGTATAGAGAAGCACCAGCGGCGTGAGGCTCGGCCAGTGCAGCCCGAGATCCTCCGCGTAGATCGGCAGCAGCAGGACGATGGCGCCCGCGGGCGCCGGCACGCCGACGAAATAATTGCTCTTCCAGGCGGGCGTATCGGTCGCATCGAGCGACACGTTGAAGCGCGCAAGCCGGAGCGCCGAGCACACGGCGAACACCAGCACCGCGATCCAGCCCAGGCTTTTGAGATCGTCGAGCGCCCAGTTGAACATAATAATGGCCGGCGCCACGCCGAAATTGACGAAATCGGCGAGACTGTCGAGCTCGGCGCCGAACCGCGACGAGGCCTTCAGCAGGCGCGCGACGCGGCCGTCGATGCCGTCGAGGAATGCCGCGAACACCAGCGCCGCCACCGCCAGATCCCAGCGATGCTCGATGCCCATGCGGATGGCGGTCAGCCCGGCGCACAGCCCGACCAGGGTGAAGATATTGGGGATCAGCACCCTGACCGGCACCTGGCCGCGGGCGAAGACGTTCTGCCGCTTCTTCTTGCGCTCGTCGCGCTCCGGCTCGAAGGGAGGAAACATGGTCTAGTCCTCCGCCGCGCTCGACACTGCCATAGATCTCACCGTACCCGCCTTCTCGCTGCTCGCAAACTCCGCGAGCATCGTCTCGCCGCCGATCGCCGTCTGTCCGACTTCGGCCAGGATGTCGGCACCGGCCGGCAGATAAACATCGACGCGGCTGCCGAAGCGAATAAGCCCGATGCGCTCGCCGCGGGCCACGCTAGTCCCCTCACCGACGAAAGTCACGATCCGCCTGGCGATCAGCCCGGCGATCAGCACCAGTCCGACCATTTCGCCCGTCTCCGTCTCGATGACCAGCGCGCGCCGCTCGTTCTCCTCGCTGGCTTTGTCGAGCTCGGCGTTAAGGAAAGCGCCCGGCACGTAATGACTCCTGACGATCCGCCCGGCCACCGGGGCACGGACGATATGCACATCGAAAATCGAAAGGAACACCGAGATACGGCGGAGCGTCTCGCGGCCGAGCTGAAGCTCGTTGGGAGCCATCACATCGGCGGTCGCGGCGACCTTGCCGTCGGCGGCGGAGGTCACGAGGCCAGCGCGTTGCGGCGTGACCCGCTCGGGGTCGCGGAAGAAATAGGCGCAATAGGCGGTGGCGATCGCCCCGAACCAGCCGAGCGGCGGGAAAACCGCGAACAGCAGCAGCGTGGCGAGCGCCGCGACGAACACAAATTTGTAGCCGTCCGGATAAATCGGCACGAAGGCGCCAAGAATGCTGTCCAGGATGCTGTGTTTATCGTTCATGCTTCGCGTGGTGCTGAGGCTTAGGTTGCGGCGAGCGCTTCATCTTCCAAGCGTTCGGCGGCGCGCGAACTCGAGCACCGCCTCCGCTTCGGCGACCTTGGCCAACCGCTCGCGCGCCTCGTCCGCCTCGCGCTGGCGGGCCCACAGACTCGCATAAAGCCCGCCCTTGGCCAGCAACTGGGGATGAGTGCCCTGCTCGACGATGACGCCCTGATCGAGCACGATGATATTGTCGGCCTGCACCACGGTGGAGAGGCGGTGGGCGATCACCAGGCTGGTCCGCTCGCGCGCCACGCGTTCGAGCGCGTCTTGGATCTCGTGCTCGGTATGGCTGTCGAGCGCCGAGGTAGCCTCGTCGAGCATCAGGATCGGCGGCGCCTTCAGAATGGTGCGAGCAATCGCCACGCGCTGCTTCTCGCCCCCGGAGAGCTTCAAGCCGCGCTCGCCGACCAGCGCGTGATAGCCCTGCGGCAGCATCATGACGAAACCGTCGATCTGCGCGAGCCGCGCCGCCTCGCGCACCTCGGCAACCGTGGCGTCCGGCTTGCCGTAACGGATGTTGTATTCGATCGTGTCGTTGAACAGCACGGTGTCCTGTGGCACCATGCCGAGCGCCGCCCTGAGCGAGGCCTGCGTCACGTCCTTGATATTCTGCCCGTCGATCGACACCCGTCCGCTCGACACCTCGTAGAAGCGGAACAGGATGCGCGAGATGGTGGATTTGCCCGCGCCCGACGGCCCGACGATGGCCACCATCTTGCCCGCCGGCACCTCGAAGCTCACATTCTTCAGGATTGGCCGGTCCGGCTCATAGGCGAACGAGACGTTCTCGAACTTGATCTCGCCTTTGCTCACGCGGAGCGGCTTGGCCCCCTTCTTGTCGATGATCTCCGGCGGCTCGTGCAGCAGCGCGAACATGGTCTCGACATCGATCAGGCCCTGCTTGATCTCGCGATAGACCATGCCCATGAAATTCAGCGGCAGATAGAGCTGCATGAGGATCGCGTTGATCATCACGAAATCGCCGACGGTCAGCGCCCCGCGCGTGACGTCGCGCGCCGCAAGCAGCATGCAGGCGACGGTGCCGAGCGTGAAGATCACCGCCTGCCCGGTATTCAGCACACCGAGCGAGGTATAGGTTCGGATCGCCGCCTTCTCGTAGCGGGCCATCGAGGCATCGAAGCGCCGCGCCTCATGCTCCTCGTTGCCGAAATATTTCACCGTCTCGTAATTGAGCAGGCTGTCGACCGCCTTCGAATGCGCCTCGGTGTCGGATTCGTTCATGTCGCGGCGAATGGTGATGCGCCGCTCGCTGGCCCAGAAGGTGAACCAGACATAGAAACCGACGGTGAGCAGCACGACCACCACGTAAATCCAGCCGAAATACCAGGCGACCAGCCCGGAGATCATCGCCAGCTCGACCGCGGTAGGAATCGAGTTGAGCACCGCCATGCGGACGATGGTATCGACGCCGTTGACGCCGCGCTCGATCACGCGGCTCAAGCCCCCCGTTCGTCGCTCCAGATGAAAGCGCAACGACAGCTCGTGCAAATGCCGGAAGGTGCGGTTGGCAAGTTCGCGCACGGCGTGCTGGGCTACCACGGTGAACCACACGTCGCGGAATTGCGCGAACAGCACCATCAGCACGCGGGCGACGCCATAGGCCACGATCAGCATGGCGGGGCCGGCAGCGAAACCGAGCGCCGAGATGCCGGCGATCTCGCCCGGGCTCGCCTCGCCGGTGAGAAGGTCGACGATGGCTTTGTAGGCGATCGGCACGGTCAGCGTGATCGCCTTGGCGACCACGAGCGCGCCAAGCGCGAACACCACGCGCAGGCGCAGATCGGGGCGATCAGCGGGCCAGACATAGGGTGCCAGCTCGCGCAGAACGCTCAGATCTCCCGTCCGTGCCTGAAGCACGGCGTCGCTTCGAGATTGCGGCAACCGGTCTTGCATGAGATCGCTTTATCGGGCGGATGATCCGCCGGGTTAATAGGGCGGATCGTCCACCTGGCAAAAAAAGGGCAGCGAACGTGCTGCCACCTTAAGCCCCCAACCCGGAATATAGGTTCCGCAGACCCCTACGCCAAGCGCGTCAGGGCTTGGGTACCGCGAGCTCCTGCTTCGGGTGGATCAGGTTGGGATTTTGGATCACCTTGCGGTTATCCTGGAAGATCGAAGTATAGCGCAAGCCGCTGCCGAGATAGCGCTTAGCAATGGCCCATAAAGTGTCGCCCTTGCGGATAATATAGGTCGCGGGGCTTTCCTTGGTTTCCGCGGCGGCGACCGACGGCCGTGTCGCGACGGGCTGCGCCTTGGGCGGCTCAGGCTTCGGCTCCACCCGCTCGATCGTAAGCATCGCGGTATGCGCGAGACCGCCCGTTCCGGCGCCTGCTTGCTCGGCGCGGAAGCTATGCTGGCCCATGCCGAGCTTCTTTTGCACCACGACGCGCCAAGACCCGTCACGCTCGGCACGGGCCTCGGCGATCAACGCGTTGTCGGAGAAGATCGAGATCTGCGCTCCAGGATCGGCGATTCCGGATAGCGTCACGGTGCCGCTCGTCGCCCCCGTATCCACATAGTCCGCGGTCTTGAACACCAGTTTCGGTCGAGGCGCAGGGGCCGCCTCTTCACTGCGCGCCGTGGCGCGAGGTCCTTCCGGGACGGCGGGCGTTTCGTCGGCGCGAGCGACTTGCGCATTGCCGTTCGGCGGAGCGGCCGCGGCCTGAGCAGGCTGATCCGGAGCAGGCGCCGGCGCGGGCGCGACGGCCTCGGGCTTTGGCACCGCGGCGGTGGCGGTCCCCTCCACGCCGGCCGGCGTGCTTGCCTGTTTCGCAGCGGCACCGACCGCGACGCGCACCAATTCCTGCGAGGACAGCGCACGGGTTCCATCCGGCGAGGTGATTTTCAACGACAGGGCGTGATCGCCGGACGGGAGCGGTTTCTCCAACACCACGCTCCACTCGCCTTGCAGATCGGCTTGGGCCTCGCCAACCTTAGTGCCGCCGCTTTGCACGCTGACCTGCCAGCCCGGCGCGGCGCGGCCCGCGACCACGCCCTCGCCGTTCGGCTCGATGACGACCACGTCGAAGGTCGGCACCGAGGTCGGTTCGGCTGGCGGCGTGAGCGCGCCGGTCGCTTCGACCCGCGGCTTTGGCGCGGGCGCCTCGGGAGCGGTTGCGGCGGCGTCGGGTTCGGTGAGCGGCTCGCTCGCCTCGCCCGCGCGGGCGACCGGTTCCTGCCCGGTCGAGGGCGGCGCGAAGGGGCCCTGTCCGAGAGCATACAATCCCAACAGCGCGCCTCCCATCAGGGCGACGATGGCAGCGATGACGACAATGAGCTTCCTGCCGATCATCAAATGTCCTCGGCCGACGCTTTGGCATTCTCCGCTTAAGGCGTGTCCGCCTTGGGAGGATCCGCCGGGGCGGCGTCCTGCGTGGGCTGCTTGGCCTGTTCGAAGGTGACCATCGCGCGAGCCGCCAGCATGTTCGTTTCGGAATCGTACTGGTCGGCGCGAAGGGTATGCCGGCCGTCGCCGAGCTTTACCTCGCTGGCGACGCTCCAATTGCCGGAATTGTCGGGAGTGACCTTAGCGAACGACTGATCGTCCAAGAACAGAGACAACTCCCTGTCCGGCAGAGCCACGCCGGCGACAACCAGCTTGCCGGGTTTGTCGCCCGCATCCTGATAGTCGATCGTGTTCAGCCTGAGCGGCGACCTCGGCGGATGCACGTCGCTCGGCTGCTCTGGGTCGGTATTCGGCTGCGGTTGTCCAGGCACGCCCTGATCTGCCGCATCTGACTCGGTGGTCTGGGCAGTATTCGCCCAGAGCGAAACCGCGGCCAGAGCCGCAACCGCACCGACGATGCAACCGTATCGACTGAAGAACATTGTGCGTTTCCTTCGCCCTAACTCAACTTCACCTTGTACGCGGCTCAAAAGGCAAAAAAACGTCAAACCGCGCCGGAATTTGCAGGGAACCTAGCGGATTAGGTGATTCCCCGCCAGCCGATTGAGCGGCCCCGGCGCTTTTCTTGACGGGCGCCGGAGCCAGGTGGCAGATGAGCCGATGAACGACACCCAACCCACTTCCGCCTTGCAAAGCATCTGCGTCTATTGCGGCTCCGGCCCCGGCAAGAATCCGGCCTATGTCGAGGCCGCGCGCGCCTTCGGCGGCATCCTGGCCAAGTCCCGCATCGGCCTCGTTTATGGCGGCGGCAGCCTCGGGCTGATGGGCGAGACCGCCCGAGCGGTGCTTAACCATGGCGGTCAGGTCACCGGCATCATTCCCGGCTTCTTGAGCGAGCGGGAGCACATGTTGATCGAGGCGCAGGAGCTGATCGTCGTCGACGACATGCATCAGCGCAAGCAACTGATGTTCGTCAAGTCGGACGCCTTCGTGGCGCTGCCCGGCGGGCTCGGCACGCTGGAAGAGTTCGTCGAGCAGCTCACCTGGTCGCAGCTCGGCCGCCATGCCAAGCCAATCGTGCTCGCCAATATCGAGGGCTTCTGGAACCCGCTGCTGGTGCTGTTCGACAAGATGGGCGGCGAAGGCTTCATCCGCGCAGGCCTCGAGCTGAACGTGACGGTGGTCGACCGCGTCGAGAAGATCATTCCCGCGATCGAGCAGGCGCTCGGCCCTTTCCAAGCGGTCAGCGACGCGCAAGCCGAAGCCGAGCTCTCGGCGAAATTCTAAAACCGGTCGCCGCGATCAATCATAGCCGTTCCACGCCGGATGCCCGGCATAGGCCGCCTTGCCGTCGCGCGCGACGCCGACGCAGAAGCGCGTGGTGTGCTGCTGCCGGAACACGTCCTCATAGGCGATGTAGCCGATGATAAAAAACGGCGCGGCGATCTCCGAGCGAAACACCGAAGCCGGACTGAACAGCTTATCGGGCTCGAGAATCTCGTTGGCGACGTTCCGCCTGGTTGCTTCATAAGCGGGACTTTTCCCGCGCGGTTCCTGCGCCACGAACTCGACCAGCCATTCCTTGATCACCGCCGGCGTCTTGCCGTAATTCTGCATGGCGAGCCGAACGCTCGCCTGATCGTGCAACAGGAAGAGGTCGGTCGGTCCCCCGAACACATAAGCGCGCTCGACCGCGGGAATGTGCTCCGCTGCGATCCTCGCGGCAGTGACCGCGCGGCGCGTATTGAACCAGAGCAGCAGCGTCGACAGCGCGAGCAGCGCCATGAAGGTGACGATGGTGCGCTCGGCCGAACCGAAGAAGAACGTGCCAACCTTGCAGGCATAGCCCCCGAGCCCGGTCGCGCCCGCGCAAGTCCCGCCGCCGCTCTCCGTTTCGCCGCCAACCTGTTCGGGCGGGATCTCGTCGGAGTCCAGCGCGTGGCCGCCGCCGCTATCGTTGTCGGTCACCGAGACATCGGCGTGCGGCGCGGCCTGCGCCAGCGCGGGCGCGGCCCAGAACAGCACCAGAAAAACGACGGCAACGCCCCGCATCATGCGATCCACGGCTCCCCGAACCTTCGTGGCCGCAAATCTTATAGCGGAAATTGAACGCGGCAACCTAACGCGGAATGGCGCCGGCCATATCCGCCTCTGGGGGGGCCCGGCTAGGGCGCCGGGGCGCCGTCGCGGATCAGCTTGTAATTGATCGAGTTCGAGCAGCGCCTCGAACGAGGCATCGACGATATTGGGCGAGACGCCGACGGTAAACCAGCGGTTGCCCTCCCCATCGCGGCTCTCGATCAGCACCCGGGTGACGGCGTCAGTGCCGCCGGTGAGGATCCGCACCTTGTAATCGACCAGCTCGAGGTCGTCGATGAAGCCCTGATAGCGGCCGAGATCCTTGCGCAGCGCGTTGTCCAGCGCGTTGACCGGACCGTTCCCCTCGCCCGCCGACAGCACGGTCTCGCCGTCGATCCGCACCTTGACCGTCGCCTCCGACACGGTGACGAGCTTGCCGACCGCGTTGTGCCGCCGCTCGACGGTGACGCGGAAGGCATCGACGTCGAAAAATTGCGGCACGTTGTCGAGCATGCGGCGGGCAAGCAGCTCGAAGGAGGCGTCAGCCGCCTCGTAAGCATAGCCCGCCGCCTCGCGTTGCTTCACCTCGTCCAGCAGGCGGGCGATGCGAGGGTCGTCTTTCGGCGTGACGATGCCGATGCGCTCCAGTTCGGCGACGATGTTTGAGCGGCCTCCCTGGTCAGAGACGAGCAGCCTGCGGCGGTTGCCGACGGCTTCGGGTGGCTCATGCTCGTAGGTACGCGGATCCTTCTGCACCGCCGAAACATGGATGCCTCCTTTATGCGCGAAGGCCGACTCGCCGACATAAGGCGCATGCCGATTCGGCGCGCGGTTCAGCACCTCGTCGAGAATGCGCGAGGCATGGGTCAACGTGCGGAGCTTCTCCGGCGTGACGGACGTCTCGAAGCGCTCGGCATAGTCGGATTTCAGCATCAGCGTCGGGATGATCGAGGTGAGATTGGCGTTGCCGCAGCGCTCGCCGAGCCCGTTCAGCGTGCCTTGGATCTGCCGCGCGCCAGCGCGCACCGCGGCGAGCGAGTTGGCCACGCCGTTGTCGGTGTCGTTATGCACATGAATGCCGAGGCGTTCGCCGGGGATCGTCTTGACTACCTCGCCGACAATCCGCTCGATCTCCTCCGGCAGCGTGCCACCATTGGTGTCGCACAGCACCACCCAGCGCGCGCCGGCGTCATAAGCCGTCTTGGCGCAAGCCAGCGCGTAATCGGGGCTAGCCTTGTAGCCGTCGAAGAAATGCTCGCAGTCGATCAGCGCCTCGCGACCGCTCGCCACCACGGCCTCCGTCAACTCTTTGATGCCGGCGAGGTTCTCATCGAGGCTGATACCGAGCGCCACGTCCACATGGAAGTCCCAGGCCTTGGCGACGAGGCAGATGGCGCTCGTCTTGGCGGCGAGCAGCGCCTGGAATCCCGGATCGTTGGCGATCGAGCGGCCCGGCCGCTTGGTCATGCCGAAGGCGGTGAGCTTGGCGTGGGGAAGCGGTTTCGCTTCGGCGAACAGCCTTGTATCGGTCGGGTTCGCGCCGGGATAGCCGCCCTCGATATAGTCTATGCCGAGCGCGTCTAGCTGTTGCGCAATCAGCCATTTGTCCTCGACCGAGAAATCGACGCCATGCGTCTGCGCGCCGTCACGCAGCGTCGTGTCGTAGAGCGAGATGCGTTCGCGAGCCATTGTCATCTCTACAACACGCCGAGCAGGAAATGCAGCGCCAGCAGCACGGCGAGGCCGAGCACGGCGAGCTTGATCGCCAGATAGACGCCGCGCGAGCCTTTGAATGGCGCATCGCCAAGGAACGGTTTCATCGCGCGACCTCCCAAGTGGTGGTGAGCTTGCCGGTCTTCGGATCCTTGGCGTCCATCAGCACGATGCCCATGGCTTCTAGCTCGCCGCGGATGCGATCCGCCTCTTTAAAGTCCTTGGCCGCCCGCGCGGCGTTGCGTGCCCCAACCAAGGCGTCAACGTCAGCCTTCGCCGCAGTTGCCGTCTTTGCCCGCACCCGCTCGATCTTCTCCCGCTCGCCCGAAAACCCGAGAAAGTCGAGCGCCGCGCGCAAGCCGCCCCAATGACCGGCGCTATGCAGCCTGTGCAGCTCGGTGATCGCCTTCGGCGTATTGAGGTCGTCCATCAGCGCGTCGAGCACCGGACCCGGAACGCCGGGCGCTGGCTCCTTGCCTTCGAGATCGCCATACCATTCCCACAGCGTCTTATGCGCCTCGTCGAGACTGACCAAGGTCCAGTCGAGCGGCTGGCGATACTGCGTGCGCAGCATGTTGAAGCGGAGTGCCTCGCCCGGCCACGCATAACCCTGCCAGCCTTCCAGCAACTCGTGCACGGTGACGAAGTTGCCGGCCGACTTCGCCATCTTCTCTCCCTCGACCTGGAGGAAGCCGTTATGCATCCAGACCTGCGCCATGATCTTCGTGCGGTTGGCGCAGCGCGATTGCGCGATCTCGTTTTCATGATGCGGGAAGAGGAGGTCGATGCCGCCGCCATGGATGTCGAAGGTCTGGCCGAGATGCGCCGCCGCCATCGCCGAACATTCGATATGCCAGCCGGGACGGCCCGGCGCCGCGATGCCGCAGGGCGACGGCCATGACGGCTCGCCCGGCTTCGATGGCTTCCACAGCACAAAGTCCATCGGGTCTCGCTTGAACGGCGCGACCTCGACGCGGGCGCCGGCGATCATCTCGTCGAGCGAGCGTCCCGAGAGCTTGCCGTAATCGGCCATCGCCGCGACATGAAACAGCACGTGGTCCTCGGCCACATAAGCGCAGCCATTCTCGACCAGCCGCTCGATCATCGCCTTCATCTGCTCGATATGCTCGGTCGCCCGCGGCTCGACCGTCGGGCCGAGCGCGCCGAGCGCGGCCATATCGGCGTGAAATTGCGCCTCGGTCTTCTCCGTCACGCGGCGGATCGCCTGGTTAAGCGGCAAATTGGGATAGTCTTGCGCCGCCCGCGCGTTGATCTTGTCGTCGACGTCGGTGATGTTGCGGACATAGGTGACGTGCTCGGGCCCGAAAGCATGGCGCAACAGGCGGTACAGCACGTCGAATACGATCACCGGCCTGGCATTGCCGATATGCGCGAAGTCGTAGACCGTCGGTCCGCAGACATACATGCGGACGTTGCCGGCATCCAGCGGCCGAAAGTCTTCCTTCTTGCGGGTGAGCGTGTTGTAAAGTTTAAGCACGACTGACCAAGCCTCTTCGGCGTGAGGCCCGCCCTTCGGTTCGCGTAACTCTTGAATTGAGATAAGGGAGAACGACCGGGCGAGCGTTGTTTGCTAGCCCGGAATGATGCCGCACAAAATCATAAGGATGGGTTGCTTTTGCATCATCTTGCGACGCTTATGGCGGGAATTGCTTGTAGCGTCAAGCAAGCCATCTTATTGATGCCGCATTGACCCCGGAATCTAGGCGCGCATAATGCGTCTGGTGGCTCCTCGGGGATGGGACCCAATCGTGAGCGTCTACCGTGATTTTTGGCGGGTCGTTGCGTCGTCCGTGAGGCCGATCGCGAAGCCTCGCCTTGCTCTGCTCGCGCTGTGCGGCGCGGGACTGGTCGGCGGCGCCGGTGTCGGTCTCGCGCAGGGCCTGAGCGACCGCGACATCCGCTGCATGCAGCTCCAGCAGGACCTTGCCGCGGCGCGCGGCGGCGGCGCCAATCGCGACGAAGTGGCCCGCATCGACCAGCAGATTGCCCAAGCCGACCGCACGTTCCAGGGGACGCGGGCGGCAATGGAAGACGCCGGCTGCTTCGAGAGCTTCTTCATCTTCGGCCGCGGCCTCGTGCGCAGCCCGAAATGCCTCAACATGAACGACCGCGTCGAGGATTCGCGCCGCCAGCTCACTCAGCTCCAGCAGCAGCGTCAGGCGCTCACCGGCGGCGGCGGCAACCGGCGCCGGCAGGCCGAGTTGCAGGATGCCCTCGCCCGCAGCGGCTGCGGCGGTCAGCCTCCCGCGCAAAAGCGACGCGGCGGCGGCTTGTTCGATTTCTTCGGCGGCGGCCGAGACGAACAAGAGGACGTGCAACAGACACCGATTTATCGCAGCATCGACCCGAACGGGCGGTACCGGACGGTCTGCGTGAGACTGTGCGACGGCTTCTTCTATCCAATCCACTATTCGGCTTACGGCAGCATTCTCGGACAGGATCAGCAATCGTGCCAGTCGAGCTGCGCGGCCCCGGCCGAGCTTTACGTGTATCGTACCTCGGGTCAGGAGATCGAGCAGGCCGTGTCGCTGAACGGCTCGGCCTATATGGACCTCCCCGTCGCGCTGCGGTACCGCAAGGAATATGTGAAGGGCTGCTCCTGCAAGCAGGCAGAATACAATCCGACCGAGATCGAAGCCGCCAACAAGCGCGCCGAGGCCGACACCGCCGCGACGCCGGTGAAGGGCAAGCCAGGCGCCAAAGCGCCCGCACCGCCCCCGAAAGCGCAAGCCGCCGCGCCGGCCGGCGTGACTGGCGCGCAGCCCGGCCTTGATCTCGAAATGACTGGAAGCACCCCGCCGACGTCCGCCGCCGCACCTGCTGCCGTGCCGCCCGCGCAGAAGCCGCCCGCGCCCACGGCCGCCGCAGCGCCGCCACCACCGCCAGCCGCCGCGGCATCTGCGCAACAGGGCCAGTCGACCATCATCAAGAAGGCGGCCAAGCCGCCGGTCGCTCAACCCGCGCAGTAGGGTCGGTTTAGCCAGTCTTGCCTTCGAGCCGCGCCTTGACGCGTGCGCGGCCGATCAGCGGCAAAAGCTGCTTGAGCTCGGGCCCATGCTCGCGCGCCGTGAGCGCGAGACGCAGCGGCGCAAACAACGCCTTGCCCTTGGCCCCAGTCGCCTCCTTCACCGCCGAGGACCAGGTCAGCCAGGTCCCCTCGTCCCACGGCTCGGCAGGCAGCAGGCCCGAGGCCGTGCGACAAAGTTCGCGGTTGTCGATCACCGGTTCGAGCGGCCCTTCGACCACGCGCCACCAATGTTTTGCGTCGTCGAGCACGGCGAGATTGCCGCGCACCGCCGCCCAGAACTCTTCCCCGCCACCGACTCCCATCACGGCGAGCCGATCCTTGACCGCGCTGAAGGGAAGCATGTGCAGGAGCTTGGCGTTGAGCAGGCGCAGCTCGTGCGGGTCGAATCGCGCCGGCGCGCGCGACAGCTTGGCGAAGTCGAAACCGCGCGCGAGTTCGTCGAGACTGGCATGCGGTGCGACCGGGTCGGAGGTGCCGATCAGCGCCGAATAGCTTGCCACCGCGAGCGCCTCGATCCCCTCCTCGCGCAACGAAGCGATGGAGAGCGTGCGGTCGCGCTTCGACAGCGCTGCGCCATCGGCGCCGACCAGGAGATTGTGGTGGCCGAAGGCGGGCGGCGTGGCGCCGAGCGCTTCGAACAGCTGGAGCTGCGGCGCGGTGTTCGTCACATGATCCTCGCCGCGGATCACATGAGTGATGCCGAGATCGATGTCGTCGACCACGCTCGGCATCGTGTAGAGATAGCTCCCATCGGCGCGGACCAGCACCGGGTCTGACAGGGATACGGCGTCGACATGCTGTCGCCCGCGCACGAGGTCGTCCCACACGACGTCACGCTGCTCGAGCTTGAAGCGCCAATGCGGCTTGTGTCCCTCGGCCTCAAGCCGCGCGCAATCTTCATCGGTGAGCTGCAGGGCGGCGCGGTCATAGACCGGCGGCTTGCCGCGCGCGAGCTGGCGCTTGCGCTTCAGCTCGAGTTCCTCCGGCGTCTCGTAAGCCGGATAAAGTCGCCCACTCGCTTTCAACCTCTCGACCGCCTCGGCGTAGCGATCGAAGCGATCCGACTGGCGCACCTTCTCGGCCCAGTCGACGCCGAGCCAGTGCAGGTCCTCCTCGATGCCGCGCGCGAAGTCCTCGGTCGAGCGTTCGGTGTCGGTGTCGTCGAGGCGGAAGATCAACCGGCCGCCTGCCCGCCGCGCGAACAAATAATTGAACATGGCGGTGCGGATATTGCCGGCATGGATCCGACCCGTCGGGCTCGGCGCAAAGCGGACGATGACGCTCATGCCTAGAGCTTCTCGCGGAATTTGTTCGTGATGGGATAGCGGCGATCGCGTCCGAAATTCTTGGCGGTGATCTTTACACCGGGCGCGGCCTGCCGCCTTTTATACTCGGCGAGATAGAGCATCCGCTCGACCTTCTTGACGAGCTCCGGCGCGTGCCCGCGCGCGACGATCTCCGGCAGCGGCATTTCCAGTTCGACCAGGCTGTTCAAGATATCGTCGAGCACATCGTAGGCCGGCAAGGTGTCCTGATCGCGCTGGCCGGGCTTGAGTTCGGCGGTCGGCGCCTTGGTCAACACATTCTCCGGAATGACGATGCCTTCGGGCCCAAGGCAACCTTTTGGCCGCGCCGCGTTGCGGTAGCGGGCGAGCGCATAGACCTGGGTTTTATAGAGGTCCTTGATCGGGTTGAAGCCGCCATTCATGTCGCCATACAGAGTGGCGTAGCCGACCGATACCTCGGACTTGTTGCCGGTGGTGAGCACGATCGGGCCGAACTTGTTGGAGATGGCCATCAGTATCGTGCCACGGGCGCGCGACTGGAGGTTCTCTTCCGTGGCGTCGGGAGTCGTCCCGGCGAACACCGGCTCCAGGCTTGCGCCCAAGCCGTCGACCGCCGGATGAATCGGCATGATGTCATAGCGGATGCCGAGCGCCTCGGCGGTGCCCGCGGCGTCGGACAGGCTCTCATTGCTGGTGTAGCTGTAAGGCAGCATCACGCCATGCACGCGCTTCGATCCCAGCGCATCGACCGCCATCGCCGCGCACAGCGCCGAGTCGATGCCGCCGGAAAGCCCAAGCACGACGCCCGGAAAGCCGTTCTTCTCGACATAGTCGCGCAAGCCGGTGATGCAGGCGAGATAGTTCGCGGCATCGCCCTGCTCGATCTCGGCAACGAGACTGGGCAAGCAGCGCCAGCGCCCGTTCTCCCGCCGCCACTCGGTGACGCCGATCGCCTCTTCCCAGGCCGGCAGCTGCACGGCAAGCCGTCCATCGTCGTTCAGCACGAAGGACGCGCCATCGAACACGAGCTCGTCCTGGCCGCCCACCTGATTGACATAAGCGAGCGCCAGCCCGGTCTCCGCCACGCGCTCCTTGGCGACGCCGTAACGCACGTCCTGCTTGTCGATCCAATAGGGCGAGCCGTTGGGCACGATCAGCAGCTCCGCGCCCGCGACCGCCAGCGCCTTGCACACCTGCTCGCTCCAGATATCCTCGCACACCGGAACGCCAAGCTTGATCCCGCGAAACTCGATGGGCGCCGGCATCGGCCCCGGAGCGAACACCCGCTTCTCGTCGAACACGCCGTAATTCGGCAGATTGTTCTTGAAGCGGAGCGCCTCGACGCGGCCTCGGTCCAGCAGCGCCTGCGCGTTGTAGACGAACGGCCCGTCGGCGAATGGCAGCCCCATCAGCACGGCCGGGCCGGCGTCCTTGGTGTCGCGGGCGAGCGCCTCCAACGCCGTCTGCGCCGCCTTCTGCAAGGCCGGCTTCAGCACCAGATCCTCGATCGGATACCCGGTGAGGAACAGCTCGGTGAACGCGATCAGGTCGGCGCCGGCCTCGGCCGCGCGCGCGCGCGCCTCGCGGGCTCTCCTCAGATTGCCGTCGATATCGCCCACGACGGCATTGAGCTGCGCCAGAGCGAGCTTGAAAGAGTCGTTGATCTGATGCGCCATGACTTTGTCATTGCCCGGCTTGATCCGGGCAATCCAGTAACCCGCCAAGCCTAAGATAACTGAGCCCAGCGACTACTGGATGCCCGCTTTGCGGACATGACAGCCGAGGCCATGAACCTATTCGCCCGCGGCAATCGAGATCTCCGGCTCGGGCCGCCCTTCCCGCTCGCGCTTCAGCCGCTCGGCCACGATGAAGGCCAATTCCAGCGACTGGTCGGCGTTGAGTCTCGGATCGCAATGAGTGTGGTAGCGGTCGTGCAGGTCGGTCTCGGTGACGGCCTTGGCGCCGCCAACGCATTCGGTGACGTTCTGCCCGGTCATCTCGACATGGATGCCGCCCGCATGCGTTCCCTCGCTGCGATGGACGTCGAAGAAGGTCTCGACCTCGGACAGGATCAGATCGAACGGCCGCGTCTTGTAGCCGCTCCCCGCCTTGATGGTGTTGCCGTGCATCGGGTCGCACGCCCATACCACACTCTTGCCCTCGCGCTTCACCGCGCGCAGCAGCGCCGGCAAATGCTTGCCGGCCTTGTCAGCGCCGAAGCGGCAGATCAGCGTCAGCCGGCCCGGCTCGTTCTGCGGGTTGAGCACATCGATCAGCGTGAGCAGCGCCTCCGGCGCGAGGTTCGGCCCGATTTTGGCGCCGATCGGATTTTTGATGCCGCGCAGATATTCGATATGCGCGTGGTCGAGCTGGCGGGTGCGGTCGCCGGCCCACAGGAAGTGGCCAGAGGTCGCGTACCAATCGCCGGAGGTCGAATCGACGCGCGTGAACGCCTGCTCGTAGCCGAGCAGCAGCGCCTCGTGGCTGGTGTAGAAGCTCGTGCTGCGTAGCTGCGGCGCGTTGTCGGGCGTCAACCCGATGGCGCGCATGAAGCGCAAGGTCTCGGCGATGTGCTCGGCCACCTGCTCGTAGCGGTGCCCGGCGGGGCTGTCCTTGACGAAGCCGAGATTCCACTGATGCACATGCTCGAGATTGGCGTAGCCGCCTTGCGCGAAGGCGCGCAGCAGATTGAGCGTCGCCGCCGACTGACGATAGGCCATCAGCAAGCGATTGGGATCGGCGATGCGCGCGGCCTCGGTGAACTCGATGCCATTGATGATGTCGCCGCGATAGCTCGGCAGCTCCTTGCCGTCTTGCGTCTCCATCAGCGCCGAGCGCGGCTTAGCGAACTGGCCGGCGATGCGGCCGAGCTTCACCACCGGCGAGCCGCCGGCATAGGTCAGCACCACCGCCATTTGCAGAAACACGCGAAAGAAATCGCGGATCGCGTCGGCGCGGTGCTCGGCAAAGCTCTCGGCGCAATCGCCGCCCTGTAGCAGAAACGCCTCACCCGCGGCCACCCGGGCGAGTTTGGCCTTCAGCTCGCGCGCCTCACCCGCGAACACCAATGGCGGGAAGGTCGCAAGCTGCTTCTCGACGTCGCTCAGCGCGGACCAGTCGGGATAAACCGGAGCCTGCTCGATCGGCCTCGAACGCCAACTGTCTGGGCTCCAACGCGGTGCCATTGTTGAGGGTCTCCTTGAAAAGTCCACGCTATATAGGCGATCGGCGCAACCGTGGCTAGGCGCAGGCTGCATTGTCTGACCCCGTCGAAGCATGCCACATATCCCTTAACGCGAAGGGAGCGCCATGGACCCCCGGCATCTTGAGCACGGACATAATCCCCGCGATATCGCTAGGCAACTCAAACGCGGGCCGCATGTCAGCTATCTCCGCGACTGGGTCTATGGCGGCATCGACGGCACGGTGACCACCTTCGCGGTGGTGGCCGGCGTCGCCGGCGCCGACCTCTCGACCAAGACCTTGCTGATCCTGGGCGCCGCCAATTTGTTCGCCGACGGCTTCTCGATGGCTGCCGCTAACTATTCTGGCACCAAGGCCGAGATCGAGGAATATGAGCAGGTGCGCCGCATGGAGGAGCGCCATGTCGAGCTTGCGCCCGAGGGCGAACGCGAGGAGATCCGCCAGATCTTCCATGCCAAAGGCTTCAAGGGAGAGGCGCTGGACAGCGCCGTCGACGTGATCACTGCCAAGCGGCAACGTTGGATCGACACCATGATGACCGAGGAGCACGGCCTGCCGCCGGTCAGCCGGTCTCCGGCCAGGGCCGCGGCGATGACCTTCATCGCCTTCCTGCTGTGTGGCTCGATTCCGCTGTCGCCGTTCGTGGCCGGCGTGCCGGCCTCTCTCTGGGCCTCGACTGCGATGACCGGCATCACCTTCTTTTCGATCGGATCGCTGCGCAGCCACTGGTCGCCGGCCCCCTGGTGGCGAGCGGGGACCGAGACCTTCCTGATCGGCATCGGCGCGGCCGGTCTCGCATACCTGGTCGGCGTACTCCTCAGCGGCCTGGTTTCGAGCGCGGGCTAGCCCCTACCGTAAGCGGTGGGGTTTGTGCCACATTGCGCGGCCATGGCCATCAAAGAACCAAGTTTCACGCTCGGCATCGAGGAGGAATATCTCCTCGTCGACAAGGATACGCGCGATCTCGCGCAGGAGCCGCCGCCCGCGCTGCTCGCCAAATGCGAGGAGGCGCTGCGCGGCCAGGTCAGCCCCGAGTTCCTGCGCTCACAGATCGAGGTCGGCACCCGGGTCTGCAAGTCGATGCAGGAAGCCCGCGACCAGCTGATCCATTTGCGCGGGACGGTCGGCCGCATCGCCGGCGAGTTTGGGCTGGCGCCGATCGCCGCCTCCACCCACCCTTTCGCCAAATGGGCGAGCCAGCAGCATACCGACAAGGAGCGCTACAATGTGCTCGCGCGCGATCTCCAGCACGTCGCCCGCCGGCTGGTGATCTGCGGCATGCACGTGCATGTCGGCATCGAGGACGACGATCTGCGCATCGACCTGCTCGGCCAGGCGAGCTATTTCCTGCCGCATCTGCTGGCGCTCTCCACCTCCTCGCCCTTCTGGGAGGGAGTGCAGACCGGCTTGAAGTCCTACCGGCTGTCGGTGTTCGACGAATTGCCGCGCACCGGGCTCCCCTATCAGTTCGGCAGCTGGAGCGAATATACACGCACCGTCGAGCTTCTGGTCAGTGCCGGGCTGATCGAGGACGCGACCAAGCTGTGGTGGGACATGCGCCCGTCGGCGCGCTTCCCGACGCTGGAGATGCGCATCACCGATGTCTGCCCGCTGGTCGATGACGGCGTCGCCATCGCCGCGCTGTTTCGCTGCGTGCTGCGCATGCTGTATCGCCTGCGCCGGCAGAACCAGCGCTGGCGCACCTACCCGCCCTTGCTCGTGCGCGAAAACCGTTGGCGCGCGCAGCGCTACGGCATCGAACAAGGGCTGGTCGATTTCGGCAAGGGCGCGGTGGTCCCCTTCGCCACCCTGCTCGAGGAGCTGTTCGATCTTATCGGCGAAGACGCTGCCTATTTCGGGTGCGTCGCCGAGATGGCGCATGCGCGCACCATCCTCGAGCGGGGTACCAGCGCCGACCGTCAGCTCGCCCGCTACGACGCGGTGAAGGCGCTCGGTGGCTCGGAGCACGCCGCCCTCGTCGCCGTGGTCGATGGCATCGTCGAGGAAACCGTGACGCTGCCGGCTCCGGGACAGCGCGCGGCTAAAGCGTAGTCGCCATGCCGCCATCGACATTCAGCGCGGCGCCGGTGATATAGGCCGCCTCATCCGAGGCGAGGAACAACGTCGCGTTGGCGATATCCTGTGGCGTGCCGAAGCGCCGGAGCGGGGTCTGCGTCAGCAGCGCCTTGGCGATCATCGGATTGGAAATGTAGCGCCCGATCAGCGCCGTCTCGACATAGCCCGGCAGCAGCGTGTTCACGCGAATGCCGTACGGCGCGTATTCGACCGCGAGGCTGCGCGACAGCGCCGACACCGCCCCTTTGGTCGCCGAATAGACCGCCATCTGGCGGGTGTGCTTGGACGCCATGATCGAGGAGAGATTGATCACCGAGGCATTGCCCGACGCCTTCAGCAGATCGAACGCCTCGCGCGCGCAGCGCACCGTGCCGTCGAGATTGACCTTCCACACCCGGTCCCAGGCATCGTCGGAGAGATGGCGGAAGTCCGACCGCTCGCCCACGCCGGCATTGTTGACCAGCACATCGAGCCGGCCGTGCGCCTCGCCAATCGCCTGCATCAGCGATTTGACCTGCGCGGTATCGGTGACGTCGACCTCGTGCGAGGACGCCGCGCCGTTCGCCTTGACGATGGCTTCGGCAACCTCCCTCGCCGCCTCGCCGTCGCGATCCGCCACCACCACGAACGCGCCCTCGCGCGCGAAGGTTTCGGCGATGGCGCGGCCGATCCCGGCGCCTCCGCCGGTCACCAGCGCGATCTTGTCCTCAAGCCGCCGCATCTGACCCCGCCACCGGCGCCGGCGCTTCCCATTTGTGGCGCATGGTCACCAGCTCTTCGGCCGCGCTCGGATGCAGCGCCATGGTCTGGTCGAGCTGCGCCTTGGTCACGCCGAGCTTGAGCGCGACCGCCGCCATCTGCACGATCTCGGCCGCGTCGCCGCCGAGAATGTGGCAACCGAGCACCTTGTCGCTCTCCATGTCGACCACGAGCTTCATCAACATCTTCTCGTCGCGGCCGCTGATCATCGAGCGCAGCGGACGAAAGCTCGTCTTGTAGATATCCACGCTGCGATACATCTCGCGCGCCTTCTCCTCGCTGAGCCCAACAGTGCCGATCTCGGGCTGCGAGAACACTGCGGTGGGGATGAAGCTGTGATCGACCGGCGTCGGCGTGTCGTTGAACAGCGTCTCGGCAAACGCGGTTGCTTCGTGGATCGCCACCGGCGTGAGATTCACCCGATGCGTCACGTCGCCCACGGCATAAATATTGTCCACCGCGCTCTTGGAGAATTCATCGACCACCAGCCGGCCGTCCCAGCCGAGCTCGACGCCGATCTTCTCCAGGCCAAGGTTCATGGTGTTGGGACGGCGCCCGGTCGCCGCCATCACGCGATCGGCGACAATCAAATCGCCGCGCTTGAGGCGCACGCGGTAGCCACTGCCCTCGGCCTCCACCGAGGCCACATCAGTCTCCATGCGCAGATCGACGCCGCGATTGCGCATCGCCTCGGCCAGCCCGTCGCGCAGATCCATGTCGAAATCGCGCAAGATCTGATCGCCGCGATAGAGCACGGTGACGGCGACGCCGAGCCCGGCGAAGATCGAGGCGAACTCGATGCCGATATATCCCGCGCCGATAATGACGATGCTGCCGGGGAGCTGCTCCAGCTCGAAACATTCGTTCGAGCTGATCAGATGCTTCATGCCGGGAAGGTCGGGAATCATGGGGTGCGAGCCGGTCGCGACCAGGATGGTCTTGGCCGAGAGCGTGCCGTCGCGGTCGGCCAGTTTGACCTCATGCGGACTCTCCAGCACGGCACGGCTGAGGAAGCGGTCGACCCCCGCTCGCTCCAAGGTGCGGGTGTAGACCCCGTTGAGCCGGTCGACCTCGCGCTTGACATTGTGGATCAGCGTTGGCCAGTCGAAGCGCAGGTCCTCGCAGGTCCAGCCGAAGCCCCGCGCGTCGGCGAAGTCGCCGCCGTACTGACTGCCATAGACCAGCAATTTCTTCGGCACGCAGCCGCGGATTACGCAGGTGCCGCCAACGCGATATTCTTCGGCGATGCCGACGCGGGCGCCAAGCTCGGAGGCAAGCCGCGCCGCGCGGACCCCGCCAGAGCCCGCGCCGATGACGAACAAATCGTAGTCGTACTCAGCCAATTTGGGTCAGGCTCCTGCGCGGCGCAAAGCTCTGACGCCGCCTTTGCCGGCCACGATAGCCAAATCGGCAAGTCCAAGAAACAGCCCGTGCTCGACCACGCCGGGCACGCGTTTCAGGGAAAAGGCGAGCACCTCGGGCTCGGGGATGGTGCCGAAGGCGCAATCGAGGATGAGATTGCCCTGATCGGTGACGAACGGCGCGTCTCCCGGCCCCGGCCGCAACGTGATCGCGCCGTGGCACCCCGTCTCGGCGGCGATCGCCTCGATCAACCGCATCGTCGCCAGCAGCCCGAAGCGAACCACCTCGACCGGCAACGGGAAGATGCCGAGCGCGCCGACCAACTTGCTCTCATCGGCGATCACCACCATGCGGTCCGATGCCGTCGCCACGATCTTCTCGCGCAACAGCGCGCCGCCGCCGCCCTTGATCATGCGCAACTGATCGTCGATCTCGTCGGCGCCGTCGATGGTCAGGTCGAGCTGCGGAGTCTCGTCGAGCGTGGTGAGCGGAATGCCGAGCCGCTCGGCCTGTGTCCGCGTCCCCTCCGAGGTCGGCACGCAGACCACGCTCAAGCCTTTCGCCACGCGCTCGCCAAGCGCGGCAACGAAGCGCGCCGCGGTAGACCCGGTGCCGAGCCCGAGCCGCATCCCGTCCTTGACGAGATCGAGCGCGGCGCGCGCTGCGCTTTCCTTGAGCTCGTCGGCTTTGAGCAAACGCCCCTCCCCGGGATCAACCGGATTTCAGCTCGATGATTAGGCCGCCGCTTGCCAGGCCGCAAGCCGCGTGTGAGGAAGAGGCTATGTTCAAGGACGCAACCATCGTGTTCGATCTCGACGGCACCCTGGTCGATACCGCTCCGGACCTGACCAATGCGCTGAACGACGTGCTGACGCGGCGCGGACATCGGCCGGTGTCGCGGGAGACGATCCTCGCCTGCGTCGGCCACGGCGCGCGCGTCATGATCGAGGAGGCATTGCGCCGCGCCGGGGCCAAGGACAACGTGGACCGCATGCTGGCCGAGTTCCTGGTTCACTATGAGGCCAATATCGCCGCCGAGAGCCGGCCGTTTCCCGGCGCGGTAGCCGCCCTCGAGACCTTTGCCGCGCAAGGGGCGATCCTGGCGGTCTGCACCAATAAGCGCGAGCATCTGAGCCGTCGCCTGCTCCAGGCGCTGGGGATCGACCATTATTTCGCATCCATCGCCGGGCGCGACACCTTCTCGGTGTCGAAGCCCGATCCCGGCCATCTGACCGGGACGATCCAGCTTGCCGGCGGCGACCGCTCCCATGCGATAATGATCGGCGACAGCGAGGTGGATCTGCGCACTGCGAAGGCCGCCGGCATTCCCATCGTCCTGGTCAGTTTCGGCTATGCCACCGCCCCGCTGCACGGCCTTTCGCCGGACGCCACGATCGACCATTTCGACGAGCTTGCGCCCCATGCCGCCGCGCTGTTGAACGGGGTTGCGCGCGGCCGTTCCCACGCCTGAAACGCCTCAAATCCGCCCCAGATCGGGCTTAATTCCACCCGGCGCTTCTCAACGAAGAGCCATAGTCAAAGGCGATTTTAATAAACCCTCCTTGGGGGGACGGGACGAAATCATTCAAGGAGAGACAGATGCTTAGACGTGTCGTGATCGGCGCCGCGATGACCTGCCTCATGGGTGGGACCGCCTACGCCGTTGACGAAGAGCCAGTCGACAACCAATGCACCGAGCAGCTCACCACGGTCGAGGAGGCCGTGCATGACAAGCTCGAGGCCAATGCGTTGAGCGACGCCGACGTCGACAAGGTCAACGAACTTCTCGACCTCGCCGATGCGCTCTGCACCGAGGGGAAAGTCGCCGAGGCGACCTCCGCGCTCGCCACGGTCAACAAGATGGTCGGCAAATAGCGGAGCCGAACTGAGGGGCGGCGTGCGGAAGCGGCTCGCGCCGTCCACAACTCCGGCAGCCCACGCCTACCTTTGGGAGCCGTCTGGCGGCGCTTCCTTGACTTACCGGGAGCCCAATCGCTAAATCCATGCCACCAGGGCATGCGCGGCGACCCGCGCCGCAAATCCGGATCGGGCGGTTAGCTCAGCTGGTAGAGCACTGTGTTCACATCGCAGGGGTCACTGGTTCGAAGTCCAGTACCGCCCACCATTCCCATCCCGAACGCCGGTGCCTTAGCCGCCCATAGCGCGCACGAGGACCTCGTCCTCGGCCTGCGGGTGCCTGATCCTGTCCACCACCATCGACCCGCCGTACGGCGACAGATGTCCATATCCATCCATGAACATCGCCCATGGGGCCAAGTCGGTCTTCCGCTTATTGGCCTCCTCGAGCGCCAAATCGGTAACGCCGACGAACTTATAACCGGCCCCGAGAGCGCCTTCGCGCAAGGCGCGCGCCTCTCTGTACCACTCCTTTTGCGGCTTAAACAATCGAATGAGATGCGGCTCGATGGTGTATAGATTTGAGCCCATCACGAGGGTCACCTCGCGAACATTCTCTCGCTCGACAAACTGCTTGAGCCATTTGAGGAACTCATCGGGCTCGCCGTATTTGTCCTTCCGACTAAAGTCGGTGGGGCTGTACACGTAGATCAAGCCGTCGATTTGCCCGTGGTAACGCTGGCTGGCGCTTTCGAGGCCGCAAATGACGTCGGCGGCGCTGCCGCCGGGGACTCCGACAGTCACGTATTGCTTGGTTAAGTCTTGGCTCTGCAGCTGCGATGCGAGCGTGTCGTTATCGCCGATGTTGAGTCCGAAGGCGATGGAGTCGCCTGCCACAAGCACCTTGCTCGCGGCATTCACCGCCGGAACCGTAACCCGTTCTCCGAACTCGTTAGTGTGCAACGCGGAATTGCGAAGCCCATAATCGGCGAGGAACGCCTTAACGTCGTCGCTCAGCGTCGCGTCATCGTCGAAGAACAGGGTCGGCGGCGACAGGAGCTTAAACTCGTTGCTGCGCAGCTGAATCGTCGTCTTATGCAGATTGGGCTTGGCGATGCGACACCCTTCCGGGGACTCGCTCGTTACCGCCACACGCTCGAGATTTTCCTGGTGTAACTCACGCGGAACGTCCCCCATGGCGATTCCCGCTTTTGCAAATTGTGGCAGGAACGCTTCAACCATAGCGCGGGTCGCGAGGTGACGGAAAATCGGCAAGTCGGCCGGCGGTCCCTCGGCAGACGCAGCAGATGGACCGTACAAATCCGACGCACCGGCGACCCGCTCGTAGGTCTTATAGGTTAGACTGCCGTCCATTTCGTCCCACAGTGCGAGGGAGTAAATTCCCTCGGCGACCAAATAGGTGCCCCCGCAGAGGAGGATTAGTGACAGCAGCGCGGCAAGGAGCTTGGTCTTCATTGCGTTGTCTCTGATCTCGCCGCCGACAGCGGCCCATTGAACAAATCTGGAAAGTTCGCACGCAGCGCCCGAGCGAGCGTCTTTGCGTATTCGGTGTTGGCTACGGCATTGGGATGAGCATCGCCGGGAGACACCCACAGCGATGCGGGATCCCTATTTTGCACCGAAGGCAGCAGGTCGACAAATGGCACGCCATGGTCTGCCGAAATTTGCGCGATCCCCGCGGTAACGGAGGAAAACGGGTAGTTGCGCAACTCGTGCAGCTCTGGATAGTTGACGATTACGACTTTGATACCGGCCTTCTGGCAGTAGTCGATCAGCCGCTTGATGGCGTCTTGGGCCCCAGCCCAATCGGGCGACCCGGGTTCGTAAAGGGACCGGTAATAGGCTTTCCAATCGGCGCGGCCGAAATAGGTTCGCGTCACCGTGTCGAACGCACCGGACAGCAACACGGCTGCGTAGGAAATCTCGTCGAGGAGGTTGTTCTTGCGCCGCGGAGTCGGTTCGGCGTCGTTGATGAAGTAGTTGAGCACGACGACGTCGGGCTTGAGCAGTCGGCCGCGATCGAGAAAATAGGCGACCTCCATGCGCGTGTTGTAATTGCCCACTCCCGAATTGATCACCTCGTAGGTCTTGCCGCTCCCGTCCCGATTGAGCATCTCCTCGAGGATCTTGGCGGGTGTGTCCTCGACCTTCACGCCCCAGCCGAAGGTCAGAGAATCGCCAAGCATGAGGACGCGAACGCTGCCCGGCGGTTTCTCCAGCGGATATTCCCGATCGCGCAGCCCGATGGAATTGATGGCAACGGGGACACCCATGAAGAACCCGCTGGTGCCTGGGGTGTGCTCGTGGGCGATCTCGGGATTGGCGCTTACTCGCTTAATGTCCTTCGCGTATTTCCACATTTCCAGGTCGAAATTCATGCCATTGTCGAGCACCCATCGCGACGCTAGCTCGGCGACGAGCCCCGCCACGATCAAGCTGAACACAAGCAGCGCGACCGCCGGCAGGATCTGGCTCTTGGCCTTTGCCGGGTCGCGGTTCTGATGATCGCCGCCCGAGAGCTTGGTCACGTTCATCGCGGTCCTTGTTGGCCGGCCTCAGTCGAGTTCGAAGCCGGCTTCATATCTCGTCTTCAGCGCAGGGTTCTGCTCATCTTTTCTGAGGACGCAATTCTCGACCACCAGCAGATCCAATTCGGTTCCCATGAAGCAACGGAAGGCGTCTTCCGGCGTGCAGACGATCGGCTCGCCGCGCACGTTGAAACTCGTATTGACGAGGACGGAGCACCCTGTGCGCCGCTTGAACGCCGCAAGTAGCGCATGGTAGCGGGGATTGGTCTCCGCATGCACGGTCTGGATACGCGCGGAGTAATCGACATGCGTCACGGCCGGAATGTCAGAACGTGCCACATTCAGCCGATCGATACCGAACAATTGCTCCTGCTCCGGCGTCATCACTTGGCGCCGGTTGCGCTTCACATCGGCGACGAGCAGCATGTACGGGCTGTCGGCATCGAGCTCGAAATAATCCGCCACATCCTCGCGCAGGACTGAGGGTGCGAAAGGCCGAAAGCTCTCGCGATACTTGACCTTGAGATTGAGCGTTTTCTGCATTGCCGAGTTGCGCGGATCGCCGAGGATCGAACGGCCGCCGAGAGCGCGAGGACCGAACTCCATGCGACCTTGGAACCAACCGACCGCATGGCCGGCCTCGAGAGCATCGCAAGTGCGTTCGAACAGTTCCGGCTCGTCAACAACGGTGAAGTTCGCCCCCGCACCCGAAAGCCTGGTCTCGATCTCCATCTGCGAGAATTCTGGACCGAGATAAGAGCCCTGCATCCCGTCTAGCGCGCCGTTCGTCCGGCGCTCGTTCCCGAGGTGCTGATGATAGGCAGCGAGCGCCGCGCCGACCGCTCCCCCCGCATCGCCTGCGGCGGGCTGAATCCAGATACGCTTGAAGGCGCCGTCGCGCAGGACTTTGCCGTTGGCGACGCAGTTCAGCGCGACCCCGCCGGCAAGACAGAGATTGTCGACTTGGTAAGTCGCCGCCAGATTGCGCGTGATTCGCAACATGATCTCTTCGGTGACCTTTTGCACCGAAGCGGCCAGGTCCATATGGCGTTGCGTGAGCGGCGTCTCGGGATCTCGCGGCGGTCCACCGAAGAGGTCGTGGAACTTCCGTGAGGTCATCGTCAAGCCGGTCGCGTAATTGAAATAGCTCTGATCCAGCCAGAACGAGCCATCCTCACGGACATCGACCACGTTGTTGAGAATGGCATCGGCGAAAGTGGGAGAGCCGTAAGGCGCAAGGCCCATCACCTTGTACTCGCCGGAATTGACCTTGAAGCCGGTATAGTAGGTGAAGGCGGAATAGAGCAGCCCGAGGCTGTGCGGCCAGCGGATCTCACGAACCGGCTCAAGCGTGCTCCCCCGCCCGATGGACACCGACGTCGTCGCCCACTCGCCGACGCCGTCCATGGTTAGAACCACCGCCTCCTCGAACGGGGACGGGAAGAAGGCGGAGGCCGCGTGACTTTGATGATGCTCCGCGAACAGCAGCTTGCCGTCGACGCTGCCGCTCGGGGAGAATTCGCGAAGCGCTTTCTCCAGGTTGGCCTTCTGAAACAGCTTGTCCTTGATCCACAGCGGGATTGCTCTACGGAAGGATTCGAAACCACGCGGCGCGTTGGCCAAGTAGGTTTCCACCAGCCGCTCGAATTTGATCAACGGCTTCTCGAAGAAGACGACGTAGTCGATCTCGTCGAGATCGACCCCAGACCTCTCAAGACAATAGGTGATGGCGTGAACCGGAAAGCCCGGGTCATGCTTCTTGCGCGTGAAGCGCTCTTCTTGCGCCGCAGCGACAATATGGCCGTCCTCGATGAGGGCAGCCGCGCTGTCGTGGTAGAAGGCAGAGATGCCGAGCAGACGCATGACCCTCGACCTGCTCGTCGCTCAGAATACGGTGTAGATGAATGGAGCGACCGCCGATCCCTGAGCCAGTATCAAGAGCCCGCCAAACACCAATAGCGTGACGAGGATGGGCAAAAGCCACCACTTCTTGCGCGCGCCCATATAAGCGAACAACTCGCGAGCGAATGAAACCATCGGTCTGATCCCTCTAACTCGACCACGGCAAGCCGGTTGACTTAGGTTCCCCGGCAAACTCAGAATTGGGCTGTCATGGATGTTCGAGCGTCCCCAATTCCCGTGCGCTCGACCCAATAGCTTGATGGTGCGGGTGTCTCCCGCCTCAATCTTAAGGGATCGCCCCGGAGCCGCATGATAGCGCCCGCGGGCACAAACACCACAGCGAACATCAAGAACATCACGACCGGGCTCACAACTCGATGCAAGAGAAGTCCGAATCGAAACCAAAGCAGGTTGATCGGCCTGAGCAAGGCGGGTGCGATCAAGCTTACGGCAAGCAGAGCCACCGCCACGCCGAGCGCCACCCAAGGCGCGTTGGGGTTGTGACGCCACAAGGCCGCGAAGATAAGGGCCACCGCCGCAAACAACAGACCGGTGGACCGATCGGATGGCGGCTTGACCTCGGAGCCCGAGTAGGTCTCGTGGAAATTGCTTCGCATCGTGGGATGATTTCTGAGTTTCGCGCCCAACCTAACTATCCTAGCGTGGCGCCATGTCGAATTCTAGGCGCTCGTTCCGCTAATGTTCTCAATGGTTTAGAACCCGGCTCGGCGCGGCGCCACATCGAGCGCTTGGCGAAGGCGCCGGGTGGGCGGGGCTGCCGCCCTTGGCAGCCTCCATCACCACCCGCATCAGTCCGGGCACGCTGCTTTCGCCGGTAAATTCGAACAGCAGCAACTGGGGTTCCACCAAGCCGCGGTTGGGCGAAGCCGCCGCCAAGGCCTCCCATCCATCGGCGAAGGTCTGGCGCAAGAAAGCGAGGTCCGTCGTCGCGTCGATCACGGACACCACGCGGCCGAGCGGCACGACATTGAGCAGCTCGTTGATCTCGAACACGCAGCCTTGGTCGCCGGGCAAGAAGCCGCGCAAATCCATCAACACGGCGTCGCTGTCGCGTGCGAGCCGCTTCAGCACCATTTGCCACGCGTCGTCGTGGCAGAAGAAATCGTCCACGCGGTAGCGCCCATCGAAATCGCGGCGCTGCCCGGTCTCCGACAAGCGTCGCGCCAGCGTCTCCGGTCCAGAGATGAAACGGCGGCCCAGCTTCCCGCTGAGGAAGTCGAGGAATTCATGCGGCTCGACCGTGCTGGTGGCGAGGTCGGGGCCAGCGATCAGGCGGATGCGCCCGGCATGGCGCCACAGCCTACCGAAGGCCTCGAACAGCCGCGCGCTGCGCTTGCCGAGCGAGAACACGCGCAGCAACAGGAGCTTGGGATCGGCGGCAACCCCGGCTGGCTTTTCGCCGCAGACGGCAAAGCCAAGCATGGCGATCGCCTTGTAGATCGCGAACGCGCCTAATGGCGCCAGGAACCAGAAGCCGTCGAAGAACGCGAAATCGACCACGCCCGTCAGCGCGAACAAGAACCATAGCGAGTCTATGAGGACCGATTGGTCGCTGATCAAGCGCCAGAGGTAAAGCCGGCCTAGCCCGCGCAGGAATGCCCAGCCGATCAGCGACAGGATCGCCACGCCGATCAACTCCGCCGCGAACGTTGCCGTCGCGACGGCATTCGGGGTGTTGAGCCCGAGCGCGGCGAAGAGATGAACGGCGCGTAGCATCAGCTCGGAACCGCCGGCATTGAAGAGATTGTGCCAAATGCTGGAACCGGCGACGGCCGCCACCATGAACACCAGCACCAGAGGTCCCACGGCACGGATCGGCCGCGGGAGAAAGGCGAGGATCAGGAACGTGCCGGGAATATTTGTCAGCAGCCAGAGTCTCGCGGCTTGGCCCCAGCTGAACGCGTCGCTTCGCGCCACGCCGATCGCCGAGATGGCGGCGAACAGCAGCGCATAGATGGCAATGGCGGCGATCCATCCCCGCCAAGAAATCGGAGCGACGAGACCGATGGTCAGCACGATCGGCCACGCATAGGCCAGGGCAAAGAACACGAAGCGGACGGGAAGGAACTCCACGCCGCCCGCGTAAAGATAGGCGGCGGTCAGCGCCAGTACGTAACCGATGCCGGCTAGCGCATAGATGGCGGCGTTTCGCCAAGGACCTACGAGCCCGCGCGCTTCGCGCTCGGAGGCCGCCATCTCGTGCACTGAAGCGCCATCCACCGTGACGAATTGCAGGGGCGCGGCGGGCGGCGTGGGAGCGGATGGCGTTTCCTCGCTCGGCGGCGGCGCTTCGCCCGCGTCAGCGCGGCGCAACATCGAGCGCTTCACCGCGCGGCGATAGATCCACAGCAGCAGCAAAGAGGCAACCAGCGCCAGCGGCACGGCCTTCTCGAGTATCCCCGGCAGTTGCCCGGTAAGCAGGATGCGATTGCCTTCCACCGGCGGCTCCGCGTCCTTCAGGGTCTGGTCGATCAGCACGCCCACCAGGATCTGGATATCGAGCGCGACGGCTGGATTGTCGGGACCAAGCGTCTTCTCATCGATGGCGAGCGCGCGGCGAATCAACGGTTCGGCCTCGGCGCTGCGGCCGGCGGCGCGCAACGCCTGCACCACGAATTTCAGCTCCGCTGCGGTGGTGGGATGCTCGGGGCCGTAGACCCGCTCGGCCAGGGCAACCGCCTCGTTCGCCTTCGCCAGGGCCTCGTCGTAAGCGCCGGCCTGATAGAGCTGAAACACGTCGCGGTTGAGCTTCAGCAATTCGTCGCTGAACTGCACCTGCGCAGCCGGCACGCTCGCCTCGGCGCTCGGCTGTTCCGCGCCCGCTCGCCGCAGCATGATCGCGCCACAGCCCGCGCCATCGGACGCGCCCTTGAGGCGCTGCCCGTCTTCGTCAAGCACGCCCTTTACGCCGACGAGATCGTAGCCCTCCGGCCGCTCGAGCCATTGCGATGGATAGAGATCGAGCACCCCAAGCGCGCGATTGAACGTGCCGGTCAACTCGAACGCGCCGGTGGGCACGCTTGGATTGTCCGGAAGCGCATGGAAGCGAAAATTTGCCTCGATCTCCAAATGCTCCCCTCGCACCTCCTGGACTTCGGTCTCCGGGTTGCGCAGCCACCCCATCAGCAGCCGGTGGAGATAAACTTGGAACCCGGGCCAATACGGCACGGCCTTGAGCGTCAGGGTAATGCCGGTCGGCCCTTGCGCGCAGACGTAGCGGCCCTCCCAGACGCCCTCGATGGAGGGCGGCGGCTCGGCCGCCAATGCCGCGCGAAAACTGGCAACGATCAGGAGGCTCGCCGCCGCGACAATCAGGCGAGACCCGAACCGGCCGCGATCGATCCTGCTCTGGCCCATCGCAACGTCCGTCTTGACCCTGGAGCGCGGCGCGCTCGACCAGCGGCAACGACCAGTCGCGGCAACCAGGGCAGCAACCGTCCGGACGGCAGTCTAGCAAATTCGGGGCTTGGCAATCGGGGCAAACCGCCGGCCCGAGCCGGCATGGGGTGGCGTGAGGGGCCCGTTTGGACCTCTCACGCTACCTTGACGACAGCTCGCGTTAAGCTCAGGCGGCGGCGCTGATCTTACCGATCGAGACTGACGCGATGGTCTTCAGAATCTGCGAGGCAATCTGGTAGGGATCGCCCTGCGAGTTCGGACGGCGATCTTCGAGATAACCCCGGTAGTCGTTCTTGACGAAGCTGTGCGGCACGCGGATCGACGCGCCACGGTCGGCGACCCCATAAGTGAACTCATGGATCGCGGCAGTCTCGTGTTTGCCGGTCAGCCGCATGTGATTATCGGGTCCATAAACGGCGATGTGATCCTCGCGGTTCTTCTCGAACTCCGCCATCAACGCCTCGAAATAGGCCTTGCCACCGACCTCACGCAGATAGGTGGTGGAGAAGTTGGCGTGCATGCCCGAGCCGTTCCAGTCGGTGTCGCCGAGCGGCTTACAGTGATACTCGACATCGACGCCGTATTTCTCCGCGAGCCGCTGCAACAGATAACGGGCCATCCACATCTCGTCGGCCGCCTTCTTGGAGCCCTTGCCGAAGATCTGGAACTCCCACTGACCCTTGGCCACCTCGGCGTTGATGCCTTCGTGATTGATGCCGGCGGCGAGGCACAGATCGAGATGCTGCTCGACGATGTCCCGCGCGATCGAGCCCACGTTCGCGTAGCCGACGCCGGTGTAATACGGGCCCTGCGGCGCGGGGTATCCATCGGCCGGGAAGCCGAGCGGCCGACCGTCCTTGTAGAGGAAATATTCCTGCTCGAAACCGAACCAGGCCCCCTCATCGTCGAGAATCGTCGCTCGCTTGTTCGAGGGATGCGACGTGCCGTCCGGCATCATGACTTCGCACATGACGAGCGCGCCGTTGGTGCGGGTCGCGTCCGGATAAATCGCGACCGGCTTGAGCACGCAATCGGAGCTGTGTCCTTCCGCCTGTTTGGTCGAGCTTCCGTCGAAGCCCCACAGCGGAAGCTCTTCGAGTGAAGGAAAGCTGTCATACGCCTTGATCTGGGTCTTACCCCGCAGATTCGGCGTCGGGGTGTAGCCGTCGAGCCAAATGTACTCGAGCTTGTACTTTGTCATTAGCGAGTCCTTCATGAGCTGTTGAGGCCGAGATACGAGGAATCCCTGCGTGGCCACCGACCCGGGGCCAACGGTCCCCTCTTCAAGCATCAAATGTGCCAATAGCGCGCCAGCCGAGCTCGGTCCCCGAGGGGCGCGCGGCATGCGCTCCCGCCGCGCTGGCGCGAAGCGATTTTGTCAACGAGTCCTGTCACTTGATGAAGGAGCCGCATTGCCCGCGATCGATCCGGGGGCCGCAGGTTTGGTTCCGCCAGACGATGGCGCTCAGAGATGCATTATCGAAGTCGCTGAAATTATAGTCATTCCGCAAATTTGTTGTGCAAACGCTCTTACGACTCCGGTATGGGGGTCTTATGTGTAATGGACGCGCTGACGCATCGATACGAAGAACGGAATGAAGTGGAGAAAGCAATGACGGCGAATTCTAATCAGGGGTCCGCCACGATCTACCAGTTTCCCGCGGGCGGCCGCGCCGGCCTTGTCGGCCGTGGGGATGAGGCTCGGGAGGTCGAGAAATTTGCGGCGCCGCGAGTCGCCAGGGTCACGTCCGGAGGCGCTTGGTATCACGAAGAGGCGGTGCAAAGCGCCGAGCGCGCTCGCAAGATCTGACATCGGCGCGCCGGCTCGGCGCCAAGATGCTCACCCCGATATATCGAGGGCCACTCGCAAGAGTTCGGCCCTCTTTCCTTATGGGCCGCTGAGATCCTCTAGCGGTCATGAGTCTCGCCGCCGGAGCGCATCGAGGCTCCACGGCCCGCCGCCGGCAAAGGCGAGATACAGGAACACGAAGCAGTAGAGAATGGCGGCGTCTCCGCCGTTCACGAGCGGAAACGAACTTCGCGGCGCGTGCGCCATCCAGTAAGCGAAGGCCATCTCGCCCGAGAGGATGAAGGCCACCGGCCGCGTGAACAGCCCGACGATCAACAACGCCCCTCCGACCAATTCCAACGCCCCGGCGATCCAGGACAACGAGAGCACCTCCGGCGAATGATCCGACGGGGGAAATCCAAGCAGCTTCGTGGTGCCGTGTTCGAAGAAAAGCAGCGCAGCGACGATGCGAAGGATACTGAGCACGCGCGGCGCCCAAACGGCCTCAAGGCTATCGATATTCATGGAATGCGGTGCTCCCTCGTGACATCTGATTATGCCCAACCACGAGACTTTAACCCGCCGTTGCGGCGGTCGTCAGCACACAGTCTCGTCAGCAACCCGCCGTTGCGGCGGTCGTCAGCACACAGTCTCGTCAGCGAGCGAGGTGGCGGAGGCTCGGATTTGGTGGTGCCCGAGCGCTGGCCTAAGCACGCGCGGTCTTGAGGGTGGCCGGCGTCTGGCCGGCGGCGATGTCGTACATCGACAGCATCGGCTCGTCCGTCAGAATCACTTCATCGTATTCGCCGAACCCGTTGAAAGGACTCGCGAACACCCGCCCATAGGCTCCGATCTGACCGATCTCGATATAATCGCCCTCGCCCACGCATTCCGGCAGCACGAAGGGCCCCGGCAGATAATCCGAGCTGTCGCAGGTTGGCCCATACAGCGCGAACTCGGCGACAGGCTTCTGCTTGCGCCGCGCGGTCGTGATGAGCCGGGCGGGGAAACGGAAACCAGAATAGGCGGCATCGAACAGCGTGCCGAAGGCGCCGTCATTGACATAGAGCGCGTGGTCGCGGCGCGCATCGACGCGCACGATCACTGACTCGGCTTCGGCCACCAGCGCGCGGCCCGGCTCGCATAGCAGCTCGCAGGAATGCTTGACCGCCAGCTCGTCGGCGGCACGGACGATCTCATGCATGAAGCTCGCAAGCTCTGGCGGGTCCGAATGCGGGTAGCGACTCGGGAACCCGCCGCCGATATCGACGGCATCGACGATCACGCCGGAGTCCAGGATCAGTTGCCCGACTTGCTGGATCGCCTCGCCGAAAGCGGCCGGAACCACCGCTTGCGATCCGACATGGAAGGTGATGCCGAGCCGGTACGCGATCTGGCGCGCGCGCAGCAGTAGCGCCGGTGCGTCGGCGCTCGACACGCCGAACTTGCCTTCCAGCGGAATGAGGCTGTGCGTGTTGGGACAGGCCAGGCGCAGGTAAAGGTCGAGGTCGTGCGCCCCGTCGGTTTCCTGCACGATCTTGTCGAGCTCATCATCCGAGTCGAAGGCGAAGCTGCGCACGCCGAAATCACGATAGGCGCGCACGATCGCCCCGCGCGACTTGATCGGATTCATGAAATAGAGCTCGGCGTTCGGGATCCGCGCCACGCGCTCGATTTCGACCAGCGAGGCCACGTCGAAAGCCCTCACGCCGGCTTCCGCCAGAGCATCCATGATGACGGGCGCGTCGTTGGCCTTGGCGGCGTAGAGCACACGGCCGGGAAAGTTGGCGAGAAACCAGTGCGCCGCGCGGCGCGCGGCATGCGGTCTTAGCGCAAGAACCGGACGCTCTGGGTGGCGGTCGCGGAGAAGGTCGGCGGCAGAAGTGAAAACGTCCATCCCATGTCTACTCCCACACGAGATTGAGATTGTCAGTGCTGCCCTTGAGCGAGATCGCCTACGAGCCTGTTCGTCCCGTAAGAAATCCTGGAGGCAATGTAAAGCGCTTTTGCGTCGCTCCCCCAACATTTTGCCGCCAGCGACTGCCCAAGCTCTGAGCAGTCCGGGAGACGGCGAGGCGCGCGCCGAATTCTACTCGGGCGCTTCGGGCGCCGCGCGCGCGCTGGCGAGCCCGCTGGCGGCGGCGCTGGAATAGACCGGATGCTGGAGCATGCCGAACGTCTTGCGCGCCGAGAGATCGACATAGGCGGCGGTGAAGGCATAGATCTCGGCGCTGTCGAGTTCGCCGTCGCCATTGCCGATCGGCGGCAGGTCGGCGTTGCCGGCGAGTTCCTCGATCACATAGCGGGTGAACAGGCCGATATCGTACGTCACGTCGATCAGCGTGCGCTGGCCACGGTCCGACGCGGCGAGCACCGTCAGCGCCGGCACCGGCGCCCGCGGCAGCGCGGTGTTGATCGTCTCGGGCAGGTTGGGCGGCAGCACCAGAGGGCCCGTGATCGCGCCCGTAATCCGTCTCGAGCAGCACCAGCACCGACTTGGCGTTGAGCCGGGCGAGATTGGCGTAGAGCGTGGAGAGCTTGTAGCCGCCGATCTCCTCACGATAGGTCTCGACATCGACCGGTAGCAGATAGGTCTCGGTCTGGGCGGCGTCGGTCGCGCCATGCCCGGAGTAATAGACCAGCACCTTGGCATTGGGCTGGCTTTCCACCAACCGCGCGAGTTCGCCGTCGAGACCGGGCTCGGCCCCGAACAGCTTCTCGAGACTGGCCTTGGTCGCATCCCTGACGTCGATGATGTTGTCGGGCCGGTAGCCCAAATGCTCGCTGAGGAAGGCATAGATCGCGGAGGCGTCGTTCTGCGAGGTCTCGCTCGCCGGCAGGCTGGCATAGTTGCGGTTGCCGATGATCACGGCGACCGCTTCGGGGTCCTCTTCCGCCGCCGGCAGCGCGCGATACAGCTCGCGAATCCGGGTATAGGCCTTCAACGGATCGCCGGCGCCGCTGCCGTAGCGCTGGAGCTGGAGCGGTGGGGTGGCGCAAAGCTCGAGATTGCCGGCGCGCTCGATACGTCGCACGTCGTCGAGCGCGAGATGGCCGTCGATCGGCACGCAAGTCCGGCACCAGGCCACGCCGTTCTTGGCTTGCATCTCATCGAGCTGGCTCTGGCTGAGCCCGCTCGGCGGGGGCAGACAGGCCGGGGCGCAGCGTTGAACCGCGACGCCGCCGCCATGCGCGCGCCGCAACAGGGAAATCAGCTCGTCTGGCAGACAGTCGAGATCGAGGCGCGGTCCTTCATCCTTAACCGACTCGACTTCGCTCGACGGCTCGGCCTGCGGCGTAATGTCGTCCGCCGCCGGCTCGACCGGCTGCGCGGGGGGTGGCTCGATCGCCGCGGTCTCGATGCAAAGCTCGTCCAGCTTCTCCCGGACCTTCTCCGCGAGCAGATCGCTGTAAGCGCCAAGTCCATGGTCGTGCTTGAAGTTCCAATAGGCGGTCCAGGTCTCGCGGCCACGCTTGCCGTCGACCGCACCCTTGTAATAGCCGAGCTCGGCCAAGCAGGTCTGAACATGGGCGATGGCTTTGATTTGTTCGGGGGTCGGGGCCTCCTGAGCCGGGGAGCCGGCGCGCGCGGGCTGGGCTTGGGGAGCCGGTTTCACTGGCGGGAAAAAGACCGACGGCGCGCCTTGCGCGATGCGCTTGCCCGCGCTCTCGGCGTTGGACGCCGGAGCCAGAGCCGCCACACCGGCGCCAACCACAACCAGCCCGAAAATCAGGCCGTGAACGGTTCCCAAACTCCCCGCCATGGGACCCCTCGACGCTCCGCCGCGAGCGCTTAAGCCAACGCCGTCCACTCTAGCACAATCGTACTGCTCGTCTCGCGCGGCGAACGCAACGCCCGCAAAGTCTTTGCCCTATCGGTGTCTCCTTAGCCGCGGGCAACTAAGCGCGACATGAACGCAAGCGCCGCAATTGTCCCCATTCATTCGCCCGATCACGCAATGGCCGGAAGCCGCCATTTCAGCCTCCCGCGCCCGTGTAAATGTCCAAAATGCCAATCTGCGCCTCTTGTCCGGAAAGCGTCGTTTCGAGCAGCGGCCGCAACGCCTCGGCCCGCTCGGCCGTGCTCATCGACGCGAGCGCGGCATGCAGATCCGGAAGATCGTTCTTGGAGAAGATTGCCACCATATGTTCGGCCCCATACGGGGGCTTATCCACCTTGAAGCTCTCATGCACCCCTTCGACGCTCCAATCCTTGGCGGCGTCCGCGGCCTTGGCGGGATCAGGGATGAAGAACTCGACGCGGCCATCAGGCGGCAGATTGAACAGCGTGAGATGCGGGTAGAGCGCGCCCTCCACCGCGATCTCGACGCGCTCGCCTTTGGCGTAGCGCTGATTGCCGGTCACCAGCTTGGCGGCCGTCGGCGATAGCGCGGCCTGACGGTTGAGCCATTTCAGCGCCGCCCATTTCGAGACGACGCCCTTGATGCTGTGCGCATCGACGCCCTCCGCGACCACGCCGCCGACCACATGCTCGACCTTGCCATCCGCGACCGACCAGACGAGGTCGGCGCTCGCTTTGTCGGCGACGATGGTGACGTAAGGAAGCTCGACAAGCGCGCCGGGGTCTCCGCCAACGACGGCAAGCTTGAGCTTCAGCGCCTCGGCATCCACCGGCGCCGGGGCTTGCGCGCCGGTGTTGCGGAGCGTCACCAGCGGCACCGCGCGAGCGCGCAACGGCAGCACTTGTGGGGTCTGCTGGCTCTCCACCAGCGCATGCACCGCCGGCACGATATAGCCGAGCAACTCGAACTCGCTCACCTCGCCGTCGCCGTCTTTGTCGGCGCCGCCCTCGATCGCGCGCGAGAAGGCCCAGCTCAAGGCGCCGCGCTTCTGGCCGTCGATCGTCACCTCGGGCGTGAGCTTGTCCTCGGCCACCGCCCCGACAAAGGTAACGGTGTCGAAATCCGTCTCGGACAGCTTGGCGAACTGTTCCGGCGCGGGCGTGAGCCGGTCATCGGTCATCGCAGGGAAATTGCCCTTGCGGAACTTGACGCCTGGCGCGGTCGCGCTGCGCTCCATTCCGCCGGAGTGACAGGAATCGGCGACCAGCACGACGCGCACATGCTTGGTGTCGGCTTGCTTCATCCATTCGAACAGCTCGTCGTCGACGATGCGCTCGCGCGTGGCGGCTCCATGCGATTGATAGCCGCCCAGCAGGAAATTCTCGTTGAGCCCGTCGGCCTCGTCGTGGCGGCCCGCGGGCTCGGGCTCCTGCGAGCCGTGGCCCGCATAGCTAAACACGATGGTATCGCCGGCATTCGCCTTGCCGACCAGCTCCTCCCAAGATGACGCGATGCGATCCTTGGTGGCGTCGCCGTTGACCAGACGAATGACTTCGCGAGCGCCAAGCTTTTGCAGCGCCTGCGCTACGTCATTGGCATCGTTCACCGCGCCGTCGAGATCGTTGGCGGTGCCGACATAGTCGTCGACGCCCACAACGAGTCCGAAAAGTTCGGCAGCGCAAGCGGAAGCCGAGACGCACAGCGCGAACGCCATCACTAGCGCGCCGGCGACGCGACGATCACGGCCCAGACTACGCGGCTCACGCATCGCAGTTTCACTCACTCGGCGGGATCTTGCTCTTGTTCGGCGTTGCCGCCCTCGCCGGCCGGCTCCGGATCAAGTTTGTCGTCGTCCTTCGTCTGCTTCGACTTGGGCACGGCGTCGGAACGCGGCGGCAGCGACTTGATATAGGCGGCGATGGCCTTGCGGTCCTCGGCCGTGAGCTGCGCCATATTCTCCTGCACCGGCGCCATGCTCTCGCCGATCACGTCGAAATCGGGCGTGTTGCCGGTCTCCAGCAGATAGGCGATGTCCTCCTCGCTCCAATCGCCGATCCCGTCGTCGCTCGGGGTGATGTTAGGCACGCTGCCTTTGCCCTCGGGATTCGGCGCGCCGGCATATTCCGTGTCCTTGACGACGCCGCCGAACAGGTTGCGCGAGGAGTGGCATTCGGTGCAGTGGCCCGGTCCGGTGACGAGGTAGGCGCCGCGATTGAGCTCGGCGCTTGCCTGTGGGTCGGGCACGAAGCTTTCGCCGTTCACATAGAGTTTGTGCCAAAGCCCGAGCCCGCGGCGAATATTGAAGGGAAAACCGAGTTCATGCGGCGGCACCTCGCTCTTCACCGCGGGCAGGCTGTCGAGATAGGCCTTGAGATCGATCAGGTCCTCATAGCTCATGCGCTGATAGGAGCCGAACGGGAACGCCGGATAGAGATAGGAGCCGTCCGGCGCCACGCCGTGTTTCATGGCGTTGACGAAATCGACCGTCGACCAATTGCCGATCCCGGTCTCTTTGTCGGGTGAGATGTTCGGCACGTTGAAGGTGCCATATTGGGTCTTCAGGCAGCGCCCGCCGGCGAGCGTGACTTTGTCTTTGGTTTTGAGGTCATTGCATTTTTTGACCGGCGCGGCGTGGCATTCCGCGCAGCCCGCCGCGGTGAACACATATCTGCCGTTGGCGAGGTCTGGGGTATGCGCCGGAAGCGCCGACGCCGGCACGGTGGCCGCCGGCATGGTCAGCACATAGAAGACGACCGCACAAGCGACCGCGACAACAAGCAGCGCCAGCAATACCTTGCGCAACCGTCTCATCCCTAGAGCCTGCGGCCGGCGGGCCGTGCGTCGTCGCTAATCTTTGAGTTTCTCGCGATAGGTCTGGTGGCAATCCTTGCAGACTTTGGTCATGTCGTTGAACGCGGCGGCGAAGGCGCCCTCGCCTTGCGCTGCCGCGGCCGCCGCCTGCGCGCTCGCATCCTTGAGCTTGTTGGCCGTCGCCTCGAAGCCGGCGAAATCCTCCCAGATGTCCGCCTTAGCCTCGCTGTCGGCGATCTCGCCATACGCGGTGCCCTTGGGGAACAGCTTCACATATTGGTCGGGCACGCCGCTGATGTCGTTCATGGCCTTGGCGGCCGCGTCGGCGTCGAACGGCTTCACGCCTTTCACCATCTGACCGCCGAGCTTGGCGGCCGGCGCGACGACATCCTTCATCAGGTGACGGCGTTCCTTGACAGCGGCGGCAATATCCTCCGCCGAGATCGCAAGCGTCGTGTAGGCGGCAACGCCAGCGAAGACCAAACCAACCAACATCACTTTCTGCATGAACCTCTCCGGTCTATCGGGCACAACTCATTGGGCCCGCTCCCATCTCACTCTGACGCGATGTGAATTTGAAACGGCGACGCCTCTTCCGGGAGACGCTAGCCTCCCTGCCGGATCATGTGGTCGAGCAATTGCGGCGAGGGTTGCCCGTTCACCGGCAAGCGATAGTTATATTGATATTGGCTGATCGCCTCGGCGGTGCGCTGCCCATAGATGCCATCGGGCGGGCCCGGATTGAAGCCAAGCCGCAGCAGCGCCGACTGCGTGTCGTAGACGAGATTGGAACCCGGCGGCGGGCCGTAATAGGCGCGGGCCCGTGCATTCTGGTCGGCCTCGATCGCGCCGGCGACCACGCCGACGCCCGCGCCGATCGCCGCACCGCGCCCGGCGCCTTTGCCGCCGCCGATGATGCCGCCGATGATCGCGCCGGTGACGCCGCCCTGGATGCCACGCTCGACCACTTGCGCCGAGGCCGGACTCGGCGTCAGCGCGCATACGAGCAGGATCGCGGCGGCAATTGCAGATGAGTGCTTCAGCAAGCGAATGGCTATGACAGTCATGACGTTCTCCTCTCGCGCTTGGCCCCACGGGCAAGCGCCGTCTCGCCGGTCCCCCCTCCCGGCGCCTTCGCTGTCGGCACGGGCGTTATTCTGCCACAGGCAAAGCATGCCCCGCTAGCCGGGTTCACCTGCCATCATGGCATGGGCATGGGGATGGGGCGGCCTTCTCGCATCACATCCCAGCCGCGCTTGACCGCCGGCCGGCCGGCGATCGCCAAATACCAGCGCCGCACATGCGGATGCTCGGCGAACTCCACCCTCTGCCAGGCAAAGCGCGAGATCCACGGCCAGATGGCGATATCGGCGATCGAATAGTCCCCAGCGACATATTCGACCTCCGCCAAGCGCCGGTCGAGCACGCCCCATAGCCGCTTCGCTTCCTTGGCATAGCGCTCCTCGGCATAAGCGCTCTTGCCGGGATTGAACTTGATGAAATGGTGCGTCTGGCCGAGGAACGGCCCCGCGCCTCCCATCTGCCACATCAACCACTCGACCACCCGCCACTTCGCCGGAAACTCTTGCGGCCACAGCATCCCCGTCTTGTCGGCGAGGTACATCAGGATCGCGCCCAATTCCATCAGATGGAACCCATTATCGGTGTCGACGATGGCGGGGATCTTGTTGTTGGGAGCGATCTTGAGAAAGGCGGGCGCGAACTGCTCGTTCTTGGTGATATCGATAGGGTGGACGCGGTAAGGCAGCCCCACCTCCTCCAGCATGATCGACACCTTCTGCCCGTTCGGCGTCATCCAGGTGTAAAGCTCGATCATCGTCCCCCTCGACAGGCATGCGCGGCGCAACATCGCAGTCTTGCGCGACGCAACAACGCATGCCCGCGAAACGCGGCCCTGTCAAAGGCGTGCGTGGCGACGCTTCGCAGTTGCGGAAAATTTGATTCACCAAGTCTTCATTCCTCGGCCCCCCTATCGCCAAGAACCTGTCGCGCCCGCGCCACAGGAGCCTGCTAGCCATAAGCTTACGAGCGCGCCGAACTGATGCCGCGCGCCAAGGGAGGATTCGATGCTCAATTGTGCCCATGTCGATCGCCAGGCGAAGGGCGTCGCGTCATCCCGACCGAGCCTGACCCGCTACGCGATCTACTACACCCCGCAACCCGGGACAGCGCTCGCCGCCTTCGGCCGCTCGTGGTTCGGCCGCGCCAATGACGGCGTAACCTTGCAGGCTTTCTCCGATGCGGGGCTCTCCGGCACCGGCTTCGCCAAGCTTGCCGTGGCGCCTGGCCGCTATACCGGCCTGCATGCGCTGTTCCGCGCGCCGTTTGCGCTGCGCGAGGGCATCGAGGCCGAAGACATCAAGTCGCGGCTGATCGGTTTTGCGGCGCGCCGCAAGCCGGTCGAAACCGGACCGCTCACCTTGTCGCGCTCCGGCCGCTATCTCGTGCTGCGCCCAGTCGAGGCTACGCCGTCGCTCGACTGGCTCGCCGCGCAATGCGTCGCCTCCTTCGAGGATTTCGCCGCGCCGCCCTCCGACACCGAGCGGGCTGAACATGCGAACCCTGCCCTCAGCCACTACCAGCGCCTGTTGCTGGAGAGCTTCGGCGATCCGTACGTGCTGAGCGAATATCGCTTTTCGATCACGCTCACCGGCCCGCTCAACTCGGCACATCTTGAGCGCGTGGCGCAGGCGCTGTGGCCGGTGCTCGAGGAGATCTGCGCCTCCGGCGTCAGCGTCGACGGGCTGTCGCTGTTCGGCGAGAGCGGCGACCGCTCGCCGATGCGGCTGCTCGGCCGCTATAAGCTCGGCGCGCAAGGCTAAAGTCCCCAAGTCCGGCCGTGAAACCGGGCCAAAGTTTTGACACACGGGGTCGTCACCCTCGGTTCCGTTGCGGAAACGGGGGTGCCGAATGCCTGATTACGAGGAGATCCTCTCCTTCCTTGCCGCGAACCCGCCTGAGCTTGCCGCCGAGCGCGAGCTGCATGCCTCGCTGCTGGAGCTGATCGCCAAATGCTTGCGTTCCGACTCGCTCGGCGAGGAGGACGAGGTTTTGCCGGAAGGCCTGCCGGCGTGCCGGCTGCGTTGGCTGGATTTGAACTGACATCCAGCTCGCCTGATATGTGTCTGCGTCATGCCCCCATGGCATTTGCGCGCGCCACCCATGGGTGCTATCTGAACTTTAGATGGGTCGCCTGGGCGCTGGAGGGCCAGCACTTTCGCACTTTTGGGGGGAGTTAGCCTCATCATGAGGGACAGCGTCGCCGTCAAGCATTCGGCCGAGCCGAGTTCAGCCGAAGATATCGTTCGCAGCTTCATTCACAGCATCGATACCGCCAAGCGCGCCGAGCAGCCTTATCGCAACTGGTCGCTCACCGCCTGCTTGCCCCCCGATGTCGCCGACGACATTCTCGCCCTCCCCTTCGACCCGCCCTCGCTCGAGGGCGTGTCCGGCAAGCGCGAGCTGCATAACAACACCCGCAAATATTTCGATGCCGAGAACCGCGCGCGCTTCCCCGTCTGCGAGGCGGTGGCGCAAGCCTTCCAGGACAAGCGGGTGACCAGTCACATCGAGAAGGTGTTCGGCACCGATCTCAAAGGCACCTATCTGCGCATCGAATTCGCGCAAGACATCGACGGGTTCTGGCTCGAGCCGCACAGCGATTTGGGCGTCAAGCTTTTCACCATGCTGCTGTATCTGTCGAAGGACCCGAGCCACAAGGATCTCGGCACCGACATCTTCGACGCCAACAAACAGCGGGTCGGCCGCTCGCCCTTCGCGCCCAACGCCGCCATGATTTTCGTGCCGGCGGATAACACCTATCACGGCTTCGAGAAGCGCCCGATCAAGGGCGTGCGTACCTCGCTGATCATCAACTACGTCACCAACGAGTGGCGCGCCCGCGAGCAGCTCGCCTTCCCCGAGACGCCGCTCGCTTAGCCGCGCCTACCGCCTCACCTCATCGTCATGCCCGCGAAAGCGGGCATCCAGTCGCCACAGCGATTGCGCAACGCGCACGCCAGGGGTTACTGGATTGCCCGGTCAAGCCGGGCAATGACAACGCAATGCGTGGGGACGGGCCATGAGCAAGGTCGCATGGATCGGATTGGGCACCATGGGCTTTCCCATGGCCGGCCATCTCCAGACGCGTGGCGGCCACGCGGTCACGGTGTTCAATCGCACGCGCGCCAAGGCTGATGCCTGGGTGGCCAAGTTCGGCGGAGACTCGGCGCGCTCCCCCGCCACCGCCGCAGACGGCGCCGACTTCGTCTTTACGTGTGTGGGCAACGACGCCGATCTGCGCGCGGTGACGCTCGGGCCCGACGGCGCGTTTCAAGCGCTCGAGCCGGGCGCGACCGTCATCGATCACACCACGGCCTCTGCCAGCATCGCCCGCGAGCTGCATGCCGCCGCCAAGGACCGTGGCGCCGGCGCGCTCGACGCGCCGGTCTCTGGCGGCCAATCCGGCGCCGAGAACGGCACGCTCACGGTGATGGCCGGCGGCGACGGTATGGATTTTCACAAAGCCAAGCCGGTGATCGCGGCTTATGCCCGCGCCGTCAATCTGATCGGGCCAGCGGGCGCGGGCCAGCTCACCAAGATGGTCAATCAGATCTGCATCGGTGGTCTGATCGAGGCACTCGCCGAGGCGCTGCATTTTGCGCAAGCCGCCGGCCTCGATGTCGAGAAAGTGGTCGAGACGATCTCCAAGGGCGCGGCCCAATCCTGGCAAATGGACAGTCGCTGGAAGACGATGATCGACGGCAAGTTCGATTTCGGCTTCGCCGTCGATTGGGTGCGCAAGGATTTCGCGCTGGTGTTCGAGGAGGCGCGCAGAAACGGCGCGGAGCTTCCGGTAACGGCGATCGTCGATCGGTTCTATGCCGAGATTCAAGCGATGGGCGGCGGCCGTTGGGACACCTCCAGCCTGATCGCCCGCCTCGATCGGAAATAGCGCCGAGCCTTAGACCCGGCGCTCTTCCATCGCGTAGTCGAGCGGCAGCGAGGTGGTGAACTTGATTTGCTCCATGGCGAATGCCGAGCTCACCTCGGACAGTTCGATCTTGCCGATCAGCTTCTTGTAGAAGGCATCGTAACGTTCGATGTCCGGCACCACCACGCGCAGCAGATAATCGACCTGCCCGCTCATGCGGTAAAACTCGACCACTTCGGGGAAATCCTGGAGCACGGCATGGAAACGCTCGAGCCAATCTTGCGTGTGATGGCTGGTGGTGATGGAGACGAACACCGTCACCCCGACATTGACCTTCTTGGGGTCGAGCAGCGCGACGCGGCGCTGAATCACGCCAAGCTCTTCGAGCTTCTGGATGCGGCGCCAGCAGGGCGTCGTGGACAGCCCGATCTGCTTGCCGATTTCGGCCACCGGCAGGGTGCAATCCTTCTGCAAGATGTCGAGTATCTTTCGGTCCATCCGATCCAACACGGCCGGCACCCTTATGATATTTTTGCGCGTTTTAAGCCAAAGCTCGGCTTATTTTGCGCGACAGAGAAATAACCACCAGATCGTTAGAATATTTTTGCGCACGGCGCAAGCGGCCGGTCGTCACAACAACCGCCTGACCTCGCGGCGAAGCGCGGGCAGCAACTCCTGTTCGAACCAGGGATTGGCCGCAAGCCAGCCATTGTTGCGCCAGGAGGGGTGCGGCAGCGGCAGCACGCGCGGGCGCCGCTTGCGCTTCAGATGTGTCCGCCAGGCCAGCATGGTCTCTTGCAGCGTGTTTCCCGCGAACTCGCCGAGGTGAAAATTCTGCGCATAGGAGCCCACCGCCAGCACCAGCTCGAGCTGCGGCAGCGCCGCGAACAGCCTTTGATGCCATAGTCCCGCGCATTCACGCCGCGGCGGTAGATCGGCGCCCTTCGCGTCCTGCCCCGGAAAGCAGAAGCCCATCGGCACAATGGCAAGCCGGCTCTCGTCGTAGAATTCCTGCGGCGTCACCCCCATCCAATCGCGCAAGCGGTCGCCGGATCGGTCGGTGAACGGCGTGCCCGACGCGTGCACCTTGGTGCCCGGCGCCTGGCTGCACACGGCAAGCCGCGCGGTCGAGCTCGCCCGCAACACTGGCCGCGGCGCATGCGGCAAAGGCTTGCCGTGCGGGGCCTCGACGCAATGGCGGCAGGCGCGGATGGCGGCGAGCACGCTTTCAAGTTCGGCTGGACGAGCCGTCGTGCTCATAGATCGAGAATCATCCCGTCTTGCGCCAACAGATAGCGCGAGGCATCGACCTGTCCCACGTTCGCCAACATGGCCTCTCCCATATGGGTGAGCAGCACCCGCTTGGCGCCGAGCCACGCGTAATTGGCGTCGATCGTGGCGTAGTCGAGGTGGATGGGAAGTGTCAGGTCGTATTGGAAGCATTCCGAGATGAACAGGTCGGCGTCGCGCGCAACCTCGCACAGCACCTCGACCCATCCCGTGTCGCCGGTGAAGGCGAGCACCTTGCCGTCGATCTCGAAGCGCAGCGCATAAGGCGGCGCGCCCGACGGGTGCTTCACCTCAAACGGGGTGACAGTGACGCCGCCGATACGAAGCGGCTCCTGCTCCGCGTATTCGACAAAAACCAGCTCGAAGGCGCGCGCCGCCGTGGTAATGTTGGGATACAGCGCCTCGGCCGCGATCTCGAAGCGCGCCGCGATGCCCTTCGGTCCCGTCACCACCAACGGCTTGGTTCGGTTGCTGACATAGATGGCATCGACCAAGAACCAGGGCAGCCCGCCGAAATGGTCGCCGTGCAGATGGGAGACGAACACGGCGTCGATGTCGTTCGGTTGCAGCCCGAGCCGGCGCATGCCGATCAGCGTGGTGACACCGCAATCGATCAGGAAATTCCCGGCCGAACAGCGCACCTGGAATGAGGTCTGGAGGCGCCCGCCCGCGCCGAAGGCATCGCCGCAACCAATGATGGTTAATCGCATCTCGGCGCGATCTTAGCCGCGGCGCATTGCTGTTCGCCAGCATTGATCGCGCCTTGCGCTCCGCCGGCCGGTTGCGGGTCCCGTCTCAGCACGGAGCGAGAGTAAACGCGCCGTTAGGGATTAAGCGAGATAGTTCGAAGCGGTCCATCAGGGGGTCGAGGACGGCCTGCTTCGGCCTATGCCGCTGGCAGTTCTCGCCTTTTTGTCAGTCACGTCGCTTTGCGGGTAGACCTTTAGATGTCAGGGAGCGCGTCAGCGGGGGCGGAACGAGCCGCGCCGGCCAATCACAAGCGTCGCGCCTACCGCAGCGTTCAAGAGGCGCGCGAGAAGCTCACCTATAAATCGGGCGGCAAGCCGGAATTCGAATACGACCTGCTGTTGATGTTCGTGCGGAACGAGCTCTCCGCCGCCGTCACCACGCCGCTGCTCGCCATCATCGTCGCCATGGGCGCCATGTTCTGGGCGCCGCCCCGGGAGCTGTTGATCTGGCTCGGCACGGTGTTCGTCACCAAGGGCATCCTCATCAGCCTGTGCCGGCAATTCATCAAGGCGCCGCGCGACGAAAGCAAGACGCCGATATGGCGCGCCAAGATCACCGCCGCCGAGTTTCTTTACGGCGTCAGCTGGGCAGCCGTCGCCTTTATCAGCCCGCACACCCAAAGCGAGGCGGCGCACACCTTCATCTTCGCCTCGATGCTGGTCGTCATCTCGATGCGCATGCTGTTCGCCTCCACGGTGATGCCCATCGTCTATGCCGGCACCTTGCCGATGACGGTCGCCATCGTCATTCGCTTCTCCCTGCTCGACAACCCGTTCTACTGGGCGATGGCAGCGATGGCGGTGGGCGTGCACATTTATTTCATCTGGCTGACGAGGGGACTGAACTCGACCGTCGTCGCCATGCTGGAGTTCCGCGCCGAGAAGGACGCGCTGATCGCCGAGCTCGAGCAGTCGAAATCGATCTCCGACGAGGCCCGCGCGCGCGCCGAGGAGGCCAACCTCGCCAAATCGCGTTTCCTCGCCACCATGAGCCACGAGCTGCGCACCCCGCTCAACGCCATTCTCGGCTTCTCCGAGATCATGCGAGCGGAGATTTTAGGGCCGCACAGCAACCCGACCTATAAGGAATACGCCGCCGACATCCACCAGAGCGGCCAGCACCTGCTCAATCTCATCAACGAGATTCTCGACATCAGCCGCATCGAGGCCGGCCGCTACGAACTGCACGAGCAGCCGCTCGACCTCGCCGAACTCGTGGAGGATTGCGACCGGCTGATGCGGCTGCGCGCCGAGAACAAGGGGCTGAAGATTGTCGAAATATTCGAGGAGAGCCTGCCGCAACTTTGGGCCGACGAGCGCGCCATCCGCCAGATCTGCCTCAACCTGCTCTCCAACGCCATCAAGTTCACGCCCTCGGGCGGCACCGTCACGCTGAAGGTCGGACGCACCGGCACCGGCGGCCAGTTCATGAGCGTCAAGGACACCGGCCCCGGCATCCCCGAGAACGAGATCCCGCGCGTGTTGAAGAGTTTCGGCCAGGGCTCGCTCGCACAACACACGGCCGAAGGCGGCACGGGCCTTGGCCTGCCCATCACCAAGGGCCTGACCGAACTGCATGACGGTGCCTTCGAGCTGAAGAGCAAGCTCCGCTACGGCACCGAGGTGATCATCACCTTCCCGCGCAAGCGCGTGATGGAGGCGCTGCCCCGCGTGCCCGAACCATCCGAGCTGCGGACCGACCGCCCGAAGCGCCCGACCTGGCGCGCCAGCGCCAGACGCTAGGCTACAAGCTGCTCGATTGGGCTTCGGTTACCCTGCCCCAGGGACCGTCGACGACAACGTCCTCGCTGGGCACCGGCGGCTCGCTCTCGGGCGTCGTCGCGGGCTCAGGCATCGTCGCCGGCTCAGGATCCGCGGCCTCTCCCCCGACGTGCTTCGCGTCTTCCGGCGAAGGCGCCGCTTGAATGGCGTCGGTATGCTGCGGCTTCCGCGCCAACCACAGGCACATCGTCAGCATGGCGCCAAACACCAAGGCGCTGCGCAGCGGCTCGGGCGGCGCGATCTTTCTGAATTTGCTCCACTCGTCCTTCGGCTCGCGCTTGGCGATCAGCTCGGCACGCGCCAGCTTGAGGTAATGAAAATTCGTTATCGCCGCGAACGCCTTCGCCGGCTCTCCGCCGCCGTGAGCGCCGGGCATCGGCGCCGGCCGGTCGTAACCGAGCCAGAAGCTGCCGACGAAATCGCGGGTCAATCCCACGAACAACGCATCCTCGTTGCGCGAGGAGGTTCCGGTCTTTCCATAAACCAGAGCATGAACGGAGTTGGCCGAGCGGGCGGTGCCGCTTCGCACCGGCCCGCGCAGATCCTGCAGCACGGTCGCGGCGACTTTCGGTGACATCACCCGCGGCATCTCTTTGATCGGCGGCACGCCCAGCAAGTTGCCTTTGGCCCCGATGACGGCGACGAGGAAGCGAACCTGCGGCAACAGTCCGTCGTTGTCCAAGGCGGCATAGGCTTGCGTCAATTTCATCGGCGAGGTGTGGATGCCGCCGATCGGCACCAGCGCCGGCGCGTCGGGCGGATCGATTCCGAACCGCTTGACGATAGCCTTGAGCCGCTCGCCGAAGCGCATGGCGATCTCGGTCCAGGGACGGTTGCACGATTGCGCGAGCGCGAAATCGAGCGTGACCGCTCGCCGCTTCAAGCAGCTCCCATTGGACTCCGACGGCCAGTCCGGTCGCCGCAACGGGCGGGTCGAGACGAGTTCGCGCATGCTCATCGAGGCTTCGCGCACGCCGATCAACGGGAACAGCTTGCCGGTCGATCCGATCGAGCGAGCGATGTCGGTGGCGCGGTTCCACGCCCCGCTATAGGTGCAAGACCCCGACACCGCCAACACCTGTCCGGACGGGCGCATGAAGAAGCCGGCCGCTTGATGCTTGCCGGCAATCGCACAGATCTGGGCTGCTAGGTTGCGCTGAAATTCGCCATCCAGGTAGACGATCAGGCGATAGTCCGCGGCGAGCTCGATCCCGCCTGCACGCGCCTCCCGGAGCGCGAGGTCGCGATAGGGCCGATATTCCAGCCGGGCGTAACGCTCGTCGCCTCGCCGCAACCTGCCGCCGACAACCCGGCGCTTAAGCTCCCCCCTCGCCGCTTCCGCCGCGTCTGCCGTGATCTTGTTTTGCGCAAGCATGAGATCGACGACCTCGAGCGCGCCGTTCAAGGCGGCGCCTGGGTTGTTCTTGGGATCGCGATTGTTGGGCTCCGGCAGCATGCCGACGAGCAGCGCCGCCTCGGCAAGCGTCAGGTCTTGCACGCGCACCCCGAAATAAAACCGCGCCGGATCGTCGAAGCCGTACATGTTGCGCGCTTGCGGCACGACATTCATGTAGCGGGTGAGAATATCCTGCCGCGACAGAAGCGCGGAGATTCTCACCGCAAGCACGGCTTCGAGCAATTTGCGCTGAAGGCTGTCCTCCTTCTTTAGCAACAGCGTTCGCGCGAATTGCTGCGTTAGCGTGCTTCCGCCCTGGCGGTTACCCAAAAAATATTGCCAAGCCGCGCGCGCGGTCGACCGCATCTCCAGCGCGCCGTGGGAAAAGAAGCGTTCGTCTTCGCTGGCGACCAACGCATCTTTGAGCACTTGCGGGAATTCGTGAGCGCCGAGGCGGGTCGGGCAAATCATGTGCTCGGTGGCGATACTGCCGCGGCTCACATGCTCGATTTGACAGGAGGACAGGATCGTTTCCAGCAGCTTCCCGCTTGGCAGATCCCAGCGGCCGCTATGGGCGATGGTGCTGACCAGCAAAAGCGCACCCGACCAGGCCAATGCCGCAAGACCGAGCACACCGAGAACAGCGCGCCAGCTAAACAACCGCGCGGTGCTTGACGCGCCCTCGGACGACGGTCCGCTGCGGGCACGGCGCCAAAAAACAGGGAAATTCAAGGCGATTCCCAGGAGGCTTGCGACTACGGAAGATCTCGGACGATGCCCCGGCCGACCGACGACCTCATCGGCCGGCTCTGAGATAACCAGCCGACCATGGCCAAATCATGCAAGGGGAGTGCCGCGATGGCGGCACACGCGCCGCGCGCGGGCAAACCGTGAATAGCCAGCGATTAGCGGATCAATTCGCGCGCGAATATGCTAGGTGGAGAACACCGATCCGCCACGCGCCTTGTCCACGAGCACGCGTGCTTTTCGCCCACCTTCAAATCCGGAGACATATCGAATGGCTTTCAACAAGAACACGCAATTCAATCGCATGCGCAGGCCGGCTAAGCGGGTGTTGATTGGCGAGACCAAGGAAGAGGAAGCCGCGCGTCTCGAGCGCGAGATCGCAGCGCATCCCGTCACCAAATGCGAGCCCGGGGAGCGCAACCCGGTCTCCTCGCGCCCGGGCTGGAACAACAAGCCGTTCATGCCGATGAAGGATCGCATGGCCGCCGAAGGCATCGCCAAGAAGCTGATGAAGAAGGACTAGCCCCGGCTCCCTTGGCGCGGGCCTCGGGCGGCGTCACAGCCGCACATTATGCGCTTGGCATTCAGCGAACACCGTCGCCGCCTCGGTTTGATGGTGCGCCAAGGTGCCCAGCACGAACTGGCCCGCGAACAGCGTGCCGTCGAACGGTTGCTCGCCGGCCAGCGCGCCATTGGGCCGTTTGTAATCGACCCAGCCGCAAACGAATTTGTGGCCGTCATCGCTTCTGGTCGCGGTGATGCCGCGAAACACCCCGGAGGCGGGATCTTTCAGCGCCGGCCGCACCGCCGCCTCGACGATGCGAATATCGTCGTCCGACATGCCTCGGTCCGTGAGATCGGCGGAAAAGTTCTGCCCGCTATCGGGCGTGGCGCAACCGACCAGCGCGAGCACCAGACCGACGGCGAGAAGTCTCAAATCCATGCAAGTCGCCAACCGCCGGAGTCACGGCCTAGGGAAAGCAAGTTATTAGCGTCGCGAATTCGTATGACGCTTCCGTGTCACCAGAGCATTTGATTATGACAAAGCCTTGTCGTAGCGGTTTATAGCGTACGGCGCGCAGAACGCACGAGTGAAGCTGCCCGGACAATCGGGGAGAACTGGGCAGCATTTCAGCAGCGTAAGGAGTGTGCAGCGTGGGAAAAGGCAAAAAGACCAAAACTGCGGTCTATCATCCGCCCAAATCCGGGATGCCGTATCTGGTGGTGACTGTCTCCCCCGACGGCATCACCGCCACCGCTTGCGAATCGAAAGACGAAGCGCGCATCCTCGCCTCCAAGCGGACAATGACGGTGTTCGTCGAAGAGTCGATGCCCGCCAAAACCTAATCGCGGCCTAGGAGATCTCAGACGGATTCGGCGGCAGTCGTGGCGCCTAGCGCTAGATAAAGCCGTGGATCGTCTTCCTGCGCGACACTGCGCAGATCGACAATGACCGAACCCCGTCCTCTTCGCGTCACCACCCGTCGCGCGAGCAGCAGCGCGCACAACTCTTCCTCGGAAAACTTGGCGTGTCTGATCCGCACCGTCCAGGTCGGCAGATCCACGCCCGGCAGCACCGCGCCGCCGCATTGCGCAAGATCCTCCGCCGCCACCGCGTCGTAGCCCCGTTGGCGCAGTCGCTCGGCCAAAGCGCCAGCGCGGTGGCGCAGCGAGTTCTAGGTCCGTTGCCAACAGACGCAGCGTGGGGATGTCTTCCCAGGCGCGACCCGCGAGATACGCCGCGAGCGTCGCTTCGAGCGCGGCCAGCGTCAGCTTCCCCGGCCGGCAGGTCCGCGCCAAGGGATGGCGCACCAGGGTTTCGATCAGACCTTTTCTCCCGACGACGATGCCGGCTTGCGGTCCGCCAATGATTTTGTCGCCGCTCGCGAGCACCAAGTCGGCGCCATCGCGCAGCGCAGGCGAAATGGTCGGGCACTCCGGCAGTCCGCGCTCGGTGAGATCAACCAGACTGCCGCCGCCAAGATTGGCCACGAAGGGCAGGTTGTGCGTCTGGGCCAGCCGCGCGAGATCGACGTCGGCGACGTGCTCTACATAGCCGCTGGCGGCGACGTTCGATGCGTGGCTCCGCATGACCAGCGCGGTCTGCGGCGTGATCGCGCCGCGAAAATCCTCGAGGTTCACGCAATTCGCCGCGCCGACCGGCACCACCCGCGCACCCGAAGCCTCGACGATGTCGCGAACCCGAACCCCCTCGCTGATCTCGATCAAGTCTCTGGCCGCGACGACGATCTCCCGGCCGGCCGCCAGCGCGCCACCCACCAAGAGCAGCGAAGCGGCGTTCGAGGTCGTGATCGTCGCACGCTCTGCATCGGTCAACGCGCGCAGCATCCGCTCGCAGGGCTCGGTTCTGCGATGTGCGCCGGCCGCTCCCGTTGGCGAGGCGCCGGCGGCGTCCAACAGGCGTTCGCGGGCGGCGGCCCTCAGCGGCGCGTTGCCCCAGCCCGTGTGGACGATGATCCCCGTCGCGTTGATGTAGTCGCGCGCGGTCAGGCATTGGGCTCTGGCGCGCGCGGCGGCCACGCGGGCGACCTCTGCTGCGGCATCGGTCGTCGCGTCAGGCGTCCAACCGGCCACAGCCTCGCGCACGGCCTGGGTGAGCATCGGCCCGCTCAAGATCTCGCGCAGCTCGACCATCGCCGGCTGCTGCAACACCAAATTGACGGGCGGCGGACGGCCGGGTGTCGAGCGCGCCGGTGCCGCGCTATCGGACTTTTGCTCGCCACCGCCGTAAAGCAGCCACTCGAGCGTCAATCCAGCCCGGGCGGCAAGGTCGAGCAAGGTCGCGGGATCGGGGATTTCAATCGCGGGCGGGCCAGCGTCGGTGCTCGACCCGGCGCCATTGCGCATCGGCGCCCGAATGCGCCCGACGATCGCAGGCAGATCGAGTTTCCGCACACTCATGCTAACCCCCGCGTCATTTCCAGGGATAAGACGATAACGCATTCCACGAAATTTGGCGGAGGGGTGAGGAATCGAACCTCAACCGAACGAAGCCCGGCTCCGGCAGCCTTGCGGCCGCCGAGTGCGCCCACCCAGACACACGACCCCCTCCTTATTTCTGGCAATTCGCGGCTGCCGAGTTTTGCGGCAGGTCGATCCCTCGAAAAGAATTGGCGAACAAAAACAGCTCGATAGTGCCACGAGAATTCACAGCGTCCCGGCCTTTTTTAAGGCAGTGCAACGACTTTTTTTCAGTCGGTTAGCCCGCCCAGCGCACGGAAACCCCGCCATGACGAGCGCCTCGGGGGCTGCTAAACTTACGGCTTGCGCGGGGGCTTCGCGCGGTTAAGAGGGAAATCGCAGGAATGAAACCACTCCGGCTTTTCGCCGTCATGCTGCTCGTGCTGGGCTTCGCCTGCGTCGCGGGCCCGTCCGCGCACGCCGCCATTCTCATTCAGATCGACAAGCCGACCCAGGTGATGACGGTGACGGTTGACGGCCAGGTGGCCTATCGCTGGCCTGTCTCCACCGGCGCCACCGTCTACTCGACGCCGCCCGGCACCTACAAGCCGTTCCGCTTGGAGGCGATGCATTACTCCAAGGAGTGGGACAATGCCGGCATGCCGAATTCGATCTTCTTCACCTCGCGGGGCCACGCGGTGCATGGCTCCAACCACCCCGGCCTCGGCACGCCGGTGTCGCATGGCTGCGTGCGCCTCTCGCTGACCAACGCCGCCACGCTCTATGCGCTGGTCGGCGCCAGGGAGTTGGCGCAGACGACGGTCGTCGTCAAAGGCCCCGACCCCGTCGGCTACTTTGCCGCCACCCAGATTCCCAAGCGGGAGCCGGCGCCGTCCGCCACCCCCTTCAAGTGGCTGTTCGGCGGTTTCGGCGGATCGCGCTAACCGGGTTAGGCCGCCTGAGCGCCTGTCATTCCCGCGAAAGCGGGAATCCAGTAACTCCTGCGCCAGCGGGATAACCAAGAGCGATCGTTACTGGATTGCCCGGTCAAGCCGGGCAATGACAGTGCTGAGGGTAGGCATTCACAGCAAAGCCCGCCGCGCAATTGCCCGGGGCCCCGCCAATCCCTACATTCGCTCCGGGACCAGCAGCCGGGCCGAACGCTCCTTGGATACGCCGTGCATCAATATCTGCCTGCTCGACAGCGAGAGCGGGCTTTGCCTCGGCTGCGGCCGCACCATGGCCGAGATCGCCGGCTGGGCGGAGCTGAGCGATGTCGAGCGGCGCGCCATCATGGCGGCGCTGCCGGCGCGCCTACGGCGGTTCGAGGAGGCGAAAGGCTAGCCCCGTGACCACCTGGATCGCCCTGTTCGTTCTTGCGCTCGCCGCCATGCTGCTGGTGTCGAACGAGAGCGGCATGATCGCCGGGCTCGACAGCACCACCTTCGGTTACGTGGCGCTGCTGCTCGCGCTCGCGGTGTTCGTTGGCGGTGGCATGCTCGGCAGCTATCGCGGGCGGATCGGCGCGCTGGTGCGCGACGCCACGACCTGGCTTGCGCTCGGCCTCGGTCTCGTTACCCTCTATGCCTACAAGGACGAGCTGATGCCGATCGCGGCGCGCGTCGTCGGCGAGCTGTTGCCCGGCAGCGCCATGACCGTGGAGCAGAGCTCAGGCGGGCTCACCGAGGTCCGTATCCGCAAGCGCCTCGACGGGCATTTCACCGCCACCACCAAGGTCAACGGCAAGTCGATGTCGATGATCGTCGATACCGGCGCCTCGACCATCGTGCTGACGCCGGAGGACGCCAAGGCGGCCGGCATCGACCTTGAGGGGCTCACCTATCGAGTCCCGGTGATCACCGCCAATGGCCGCACCATGGCGGCGCGGGTCCGCCTCAAGCAGGTCGCCATCGGTCCGCTCGATCGCAAGAACGTCGATGCGCTGGTGGCTCAGCCGGACACGCTGACCCAGAGCCTGCTCGGTATGAGTTTCTTAAGCCGCCTGCGCTCCTATGAGTTTTCCGGCGATTTCCTCACGCTGCGGGGCTGATCCCTGATGGCGTGGCCGTGCGTTCCGGAGCGACAGGGTCATGAGTTCGGCGGCGAAACATGTGCTGCATGAGGCGGCGCTCTGGGGCGCGGTGGCGCTGACCGGCTTCGTCCTGTTCTATTTCTTCGATGACATCCGAGCCGCGCTGGGGCCCGGCGGGGCCGCCGTGCCCTCGCCCGTGGCGCGCCAAGACACCGCGACCATGCCGCCGCCAGGCTTCGCGCGAGAGGTACGGCTGAAAGCCGATCCGCGCGGGCATTTCATCTTGGATGCGGCGGTCAACGATCGGCAGGCGAGCTTCATGGCCGATACCGGCGCAACGCTGGTGGTGCTGACCTATGAGGACGCCGCGCGGCTCGGGCTCTCGCCGCATAGTCTCGATTTCTCCGGCTTTGCCCAGACCGCCAATGGCGTCTCGCGCGTAGCGCCGGTGATGCTCGATCGCGTGCGGGTGGACGACATCACCATCCGCAACGTTCCCGCGGCCGTCGCCGAGAAGGGCGCGCTCGACACCAATCTGCTCGGCATGAGCTTCCTGGGGAGGCTGAAGAGCTTTCAGATGCAGGGAGGCGAACTGGTGCTGGTGCAGTAGCGCACGCTCAGACGATCGGCACGCCGCCGTGGAGCTTGGCCTTGTTTTCCGGCTCGACATGGATCGTCACCGTGGCCCCTTCCACATCGTCTTTGAGCGCGGCCTCGATGCGGTCGCAGATCGCGTGCGAGTCGTCGACGCTCATCGTGCCGGGCACCACCAGGTGAAACTCGATAAAGGTGGTGCGCCCGGCATGCCGCGTGCGCAAATCATGCGCCTCGAGCGCGCCTTCCGCCTCCTTGGAGATCGCCTGGCGGATCTTCTCCAGCATGTCGTTGGACACTGCCTCGTCCATCAGCCCGCCGATGGACTGCCGCATCAGCACCCATCCCCACCACAGGATGTGCAACGCGACCAGGCCGGCGATGATCGAATCGAGCACCAGCCAGCCGGTGATGGCAACCAGCGCGACGCCGAGCAAGACGCCGAGGGAGGTGACGACATCGGCGAACAGATGCTGCGCATCCGCCAGCAGCGCCGGCGAGCGGCGTCTCCGCCCGACGCGAAACAGCGTGATGCACCACGCCGCGTTGATGAGAGTGGCGAGGCCGTTGATCGCCAGGCCCAGCGCCGGCGCATCGATCGGCTGCGGGTCGGTATAGCCGAGATAGGCCTTGCGCAGGATGGCGAGCGCGGCGACCACGATCAGCACGCCCTCCATCACCGCCGACAGATATTCGACCTTGTGATGGCCGTAAGGATGGTTGGCGTCGGGCGGCACCGCGCTCAAGCGCACGGCGAAGAAGGCGGCCACCGCGGTGGCGACATTGATGATGCTCTCCGCCGCGTCGGAATAAAATGCCACGCTGCCCGTGACGCGATAGGCCGTATATTTCAGCGCGAGCACCAGCACGCCGACGGCAATGCCGCCAAGGGCCAGCCTGATGACCTGCTTCATGATGGCAAGCTCGCGCTATTTCGCTGCGGCAGGCGTTGGCCGCGCCTCAGGGGTGAATGGGTCGCACCTAGAGGTGTTACCTCGCGTGCGCAAGTCTCTTCTTTTCGATTGCAACTCGCTTGCATTAAGAAGCTTGGGCCTTCAGCGCTGTATACAGCGCGACCGACCTCGAGCCCGACCCGCGCCGCTCGCTATTGATACTCCGACGAAAAATCGCCTAAGAGGGAGCATGTTTCCAAAACCGCGCCAAGATCTCGTCCCCAATACCGTCGAATTCGAGCGCACGCCCTTCGTCAAGCCGACCGGGTTCCGCGAATATGACGCGCGCTGGCTCTATCCCGAGGAGATCAACCTGCTCGGGCTCGAAGCCGTCGGCCTCGGCCTTACCACGCTGATGCGCGAGCGCGGCGTGAAGCTGCGCGTCGTGGTCGGGCATGACTACCGCTCTTATTCGGCGGCGGTGAAGGCCGCATTGACCGTCGGACTGCTGGCCGGCGGCGCCGAGGTGCACGATATCGGTTTGGCGCTGTCGCCGATGGCGTATTTCGCGCAATTCGCCCTTGAGGTCGAAGGCGTCGCCATGGTCACCGCCAGCCATAACGACAATGGCTGGACCGGGATCAAGATGGGCATCGAGCGCCCCCTCACCTTCGCTCCGGAAGACATGACCGCGCTCAAGGAAATCGTGCTCAACGCGCAATTCGCCCCGCAAGACCACGCTGGCCGCTACATCTTCGTGCCCGACATGCCCGAGCGCTACATGGCCGATCTCCTGGCGCGGCCGAAATTGCTGCGCCCCTTCAAGGTGGTCGTCTCCTGCGGCAACGGCACGGCCAGCGCTTTCGCCCCGCGCGTTCTCGCCGAACTCGGCGCCACCGTCATCCCGCTCAATTGCGAGCTCGACTACAATTTCCCCGCGCATAATCCCAATCCCGAAGATCTCGACATGCTGAATGCGACACGCGATGCCGTGCTCGAGCATGGCGCCGATCTTGGCCTCGCCTTCGACGGCGACGGCGACCGCTGCGGCGTGGTCGACAATGAGGGTCAAGCCATCTTCGCCGACAAAGTCGGGGTGATGCTCGCCCGTGACATCGCAGCGCGCAATCCGGGCGCGCTGTTCATCGCCGACGTGAAATCCACCGGGCTGTTCCTCACCGATCCGGTGCTGAAACAACACGGCGCCACGACCAAGTTCTGGAAGACCGGCCATTCCTACATCAAGCGCTACAGCCACGAGACCGGCGCCCTGGTCGGCTTCGAGAAGTCCGGCCACTTCTTCTTCAATCCGCCGATCGGCCGCGGCTACGACGACGGCCTGGTCGCGGCGCTCGCCGTACTCGATATGCTCGACCGCAATCCCGGCAAGACTCTCGCCCAGCTGAAAAACGAGCTGCCGCGCACTTGGCAATCGCCGACCATGTCGCCGCATTGCGACGACGAGCTGAAATACGGCGTGGTCGACCGCGTGGTGAAGCATTACGAGAAGGTCGCCGCCAATGGCGGCACGCTGGCCGGGCAGAAGATTCGCGAGCTCATCACCGTCAACGGCATCAGAATCGTGCTCGACGACGGCACGTGGGGCCTGGTTCGCGCCTCATCCAACAAGCCGGAACTCGTCATCGTGGTGGAGAGTCCAACCTCCGAAGCCAACATGCGCGCGATCTTCGCCGAGCTCGACGCCGAGCTCGCTAAGCATCCCGAGGTCGGCGCCTACAATCAGAAGATCTAGACGGGCTTCGCCAACGACACAGAACCGTCAGCGCGCTGTCGCAAATCTGCAAAGCGAATCTGCTTTTTTGCCCGCGCGCCATGATCGATTTGTCCTTCACCAGTTTGGTTTTCGCGACGGGCCTTATCGCCGGCGTCACGCTCGATCTTCTTCTGTTGCGCACGCTGCTCGCTCCGCCCTTCCGCATCTGGCCGACACCCGAGCCCGGCAGCTGGCAGAGCCTGACCTTTTGGGGATTGTTCCGCGGCGGCATGGTGCTGACCTTCGTGGTCGCCGTGCTCGATTGGAACTCCACGCCACTGCTCGATTGGACCCGCTTCATTCCGGGTTTGCCGCTTGGGCTGACCGGTCTCTTCATCACAGTTTGCGGCTATTTCAATCTCGGCCTCGGCAATACCTATTGCGGCGCGGACGGGCTGGTGACAGGCGGACTCTATCGCTTCAGCCGCAACCCGCAATACACGGCCTCAATCGTTGGGCTGGTCGGCCTTTGCATCGGCGCCAACTCGATCTACACCATCGTGCTGTCGACGGTCATGGTTGGCGCCTATGTGATGATGGCGCTGGTGGAAGAGGACTGGCTCAAGCAACTCTACGGCGTGCCTTATCGCGATTATTGCGGGCAGACCGCACGCTTCCTCGACATTCCGGGCCTCATCGCTCTCGCCGAGCGGAGAAAGCCCTTACGCGAAACGAGCTGAGTACGTTTGGAATTCGTCATGGCCGGGCACGGATTTAGGCCGGTAGATACGGCCTGCGGTGCCCGGCATGACGAGATGGGTTAAAGCTCGGCGCCCCCCTACTCCGCAGCGACCGCGATGCGCTCCTCGCCCGCAAAGACGCGCCGCGCCGCCAGCAGCACGTCGATACCGGCGCCGTCCAAATGTGAATTCTCGGCGAGATAGCGCCGAAAGGCGCGCGCGCGTGGCTGACCGTGGAACAGGCCGAGCATATGCCGTGTCATCTGGTTGAGACGCGCGCCTCGCGCGAGCTGCGCCTCGACATAAGGCACGAAACGGTCGAGCACATCGAGGCGCGATAGCGGCGTTTCGCCGGAGCCGAACAGCTCGCGATCGACCTCGGCCATGAGATATGGATCGGCATAGGCCGCGCGTCCGAGCATGACGCCGTCGACTTCACCAAGATGCGCCTTGGCGCTGGCGAGAGATTGGATTCCGCCATTCAGCACGATCTCGAGTTCGGGCCGCCGCGCCTTGAGACGGAGCACGCGGTCGTAATCGAGGGGCGGCACGTCGCGGTTCTCTTTGGGGCTCAGCCCCTTCAGCCAGGCTTTGCGCGCATGCACGATGAAGGTGCAGGCGCCCGCCGCGGCAACGCTGTCGACGAAGCGATCGAGGCTCCCCTCAGCGTCTTGGTCGTCGATACCGATGCGGCATTTGACCGTGATGGGCAGCGATGCCGCCTCGCCCATCGCCGTCACGCACCGAGCGACCAGGCCGGGCTCGGCCATCAGGCAGGCGCCGAACCGCCCCGACTGCACGCGATCCGATGGACAGCCGATATTGAGGTTGATCTCGTCATAGCCATACTCGGCGCCGATCTTCGCGGCTTCGCCGAGCTTCTTAGGATCGCTGCCGCCAAGCTGGAGCCCGATCGGATGCTCCTCGCGCGAGAAGCCGAGCACGCGGTTCCGATCGCCGTACATTACGGCCTCCGCGGTCACCATCTCGGTATAGAGGAAGGTCCGCCGCGAGATCAGCCGCAGAAAATAGCGGCAGTGGCGGTCGGTCCACTCCATCATTGGCGCGACGCAGAAACGATGCGAGTCAGATTTCAACGGCTTACGCTCTCCAACAGAATCAATTTGTGAACTCGAGCCGACTGTATTGACAAGCCCAGTTCGCCTCGGGCTGACGCCCGATCATGGCGAGTGTTACCGCAAGCGGACCGTTCAGTGCAACGGAAGCCAGCCGCTGCTTCAGTCGAGCTCCGACGCGGTCTCCGCCGTGGCCGCCGGGTGCGGCTTTGAGATGATATAGGCCGCCACGTCCCAGGCCTGCTGCACGGTGAGTACGGGCGCGACATAAGTGACGCCGAACGGCATGTTGTCGCGAATGTAAGACGCGGCGTAGGCGGTCTTGGCCATGCCCGCGCCGGCATTGAAGCTTGCGTCTCCCCACAGCGGCGGGATGGAATAGCCGATCGCCGGCGCAACGCGCGGCTCGCCCTGGCCGTCCTCCTTGTGACAGCTGGCGCAGAGCTTGGCGTAGACGGCCTCGCCACGGCGTGAGTCGGGCGGTTGGGTCGGCTGCGCGATCGGCAGCAAGCCCATGCCGGCGATGCGCACGCCCTCAGGCGTCCCCTTGCCCACGAATTTGAAATAGGCGATCAGCGCCTCCATCTCGCGGCTCTCGGGCGGCAGGTCCTTGCCGTTCATGCTCCGCCGCATGCAGCCATTGATGCGGTGCGTCAGCGTAAGCACCTGGTCGTCAACCATCATGGGAAAGGTGGCGAAGGTCGAGATGAAGGGCGCGGCGAAAGGCTGGAGACCCGCGTTCAAGTGGCAGTTCTGACAGGCGAGATCGTTGCCGGCATAGCGCATCGCCGGATTGGCGGCATTCTTGCCGATATGCTTGGGTGTGTTGACGATCAGGTCCCTGCCGTATCGGATCAGATCGTTCTCCGCGCCCGGTCCGAGCTTGGCGATATTGACGGCGTACCAATCTTGGTGAATCCCCCAGAGATAATAGCCGGTTGCAACGCCGGCTACGGCGGCGAAGGCGAGCAGCACGACGACCAGAAGCCCCTTCAGCATGTCGTGAGATCCTATGGCGGCGGCGAGATGCAGAACCCATATAGTCGAGTGGTAACCGAACGCTTAGTCGCCATCATGAAGCTCGCGGCCCGCAACTCGCGCTCTGCCTAGATTTTCACCACATGCCGGAGATGACAATGGGACGAAACCGGCTCCTGTTGATAGTTACCGGTTTGGCGCTCGCCGTCCTGGTGGGTGTCGCCCTCGCCTCTGGTCCTAAAGGTCGGTCCATGACGATGACGCAACTTTTCGAATCGGCGCTCGCCGTATTCGGCATCAGGACCGCCGAGGAGCCTGCCTATGAGGTTGTCGACCGACTGGGCGATGTGGAGATCAGGCGCTACGGCCCCCGCTTCGCCGCGGAGACCACGGTCGCGGACGACAACAATAACGCGATAAATCAGGCCTTCTTCATTCTGGCCGGCTATATTTTCGGCGGCAACGCGCGCAAGCAGGACATCGCCATGACCGCACCGGTGGCCCTGGAGGGTGGACAGAAGATTGCCATGACGGCGCCGGTGACCATGGAAGGAGAAGCGGCCGCAGGCCTCACCATGCGCTTCTTTCTGCCGGCCGACATCAGCCAAGCCAACGCGCCGGAGCCGACCGACCAACGCGTCAGGCTGGTGACGGTACCCGAGGAAACCATCGCCGCGTTCCGCTTTTCCGGGAGTTACAGCGAGGCTTCGCTTGCCGTCCGCAAACAGGACCTGCTCGCCGCGCTCAAAGGCTCGCGCTGGTCGGAGGCCGGTCAGGCCTTTACCCAACTTTACGATCCGCCCTTCACCATCCCCTTCCTGCGCCGTAATGAGGTCGCCGTAAGGGTAGCGCCGACCCAATAGAGCCGAGCCGCATGAGCATGGTCGAGATGAAAATGGCGACCGACCCCGTCTGCGGGATGACGGTCGATCCGAACGCCGGCAAGCCGTCTTTCGCACATGGCGGCCACACTTTTCATTTCTGCTCCGAGGGCTGCCGCAGCAAGTTCGCCGCGGATCCTGATCGCTACCTCAATAAGTCCGGCGAACCGGAGCCGTTGCCGCAAGGCACGCTCTATACCTGCCCGATGCATCCGCAGATCGTGCAGGAGGGTCCCGGACCTTGCCCAATTTGCGGCATGGCACTCGAGCCGATGGGGGTGCCGCCGGAGCACGAGCACGGTGGCAACGCCGAGCTTGTCGACTTTACGCGCAGGCTTTGGCTCGCCGTGCCGCTGTCCCTGCTGCTCGTCGCCCTCGACATGGGCTCGCACGTGTTCGGACTCGACCTCCTGCCCTTCCTCGCGCCGCAGGCCCAGCAATGGCTGAAGCTCGCCCTCGCCGCGCCGGTGGTGCTGTGGTGCGGCTGGCCATTCTTCGTGCGCGGCTTTGCCTCGCTGCGCTCTGGCTGGCTCAATATGTTCACCCTGATCGCGCTCGGCACCGGCGCTGCGTTTCTCTACAGCCTGGTCGCAACCCTCGCGCCCGGTCTGTTCCCGGCGGCCATGCGGAATGCGCACGACCTGGTCCCGACCTATTTCGAGGCGGCCGCCGTTATCGTCACCCTGGTGCTGGTCGGCCAAGTGCTCGAGCTGCGGGCCCGCGAGAAGACCGGCGGCGCCATTCGCGCCCTGCTCGACCTTGCGCCCAAGACCGCTTTGCGCGTGCTGAAGGACGGCAAGACCGAGACGGTGGAGCTCGCCTCAGTCAAGGTCGGCGATGTGTTACGCGTGCGACCCGGCGACAAGGTCCCCATCGATGGCGCCGTCATCGAGGGCCACAGCGCCGTCGATGAGTCACTCCTCACCGGCGAGCCGGTTCCGGTGGAGAAGGAGGCCGGCGACCGCGTGACAGGCGGCACTCTGAACGGCACCGGCAGCTTCGACATGCGGGTCGATCGCACCGGCGCCGAGACCACGCTCGCCCAAGTGGTCGCCATGGTCGCGGACGCGCAGCGCTCACGCGCACCGATCCAAGCGCTGGCCGACACCGTCTCGGGCTATTTCGTGCCGGCCGTGATCGCCGCCTCGCTGATCGCTTTCTTGGCCTGGCTTTTTCTCGGACCCGCGCCGCAGCTCGCTTACGCGCTGGTGGCGGCCGTGGCTGTGCTCATCATCGCCTGCCCTTGCGCGCTTGGGCTTGCCACGCCGATCTCGATCATGGTCGCCACCGGGCGCGGCGCGCAAGAAGGCGTGCTGGTGCGCAATGCCGCGGCACTAGAGCGCCTCGCTGCCGTCGACACCATCGTCGTCGACAAGACCGGCACCTTAACGCTCGGCAAACCGACCCTCACCGCGGTCGAGGCGGCACAGGGCATCAGCGATACCGACGTGCTCAAATTTGCCGCGGGGATTGAAGCCGGCAGCGAGCATCCGCTCGCCCAGGCGATCCTGCTCGGCGCCGAGCAGCGGGGGATCAAGCTTCCCAAGGCCGAGAGTTTCGCCTCGGTCACCGGTCAGGGTGTCAAAGGACGCATCGAGGGCAAACAGGTGCTGTTCGGCAATCAGCTGCTAATGCAAGGCGTCGGCATCGATACCACGGTGCTCGCGGCTCACGCCGATACGCTGCGCAAGGACGGACAGACGGTGATGTTCCTGGCGGTCAGCGGCAAGCTTGCCGGACTCCTCGCCGTGGCCGATCCGATCAAGCCGACGGCCGCGGAGGCAATCGCCAAACTGCATGCTCTGGGCTTGAAGATCGTGATGGCGACCGGCGACAACGAGATCACCGCCAAGGCGGTCGCCGCCAAGCTCGGCATCGACCACGTTCGCGCTGGGCTAAGGCCGGAGGATAAGCTCACACTGATCGAGGACTTGCAGCGACAAGGCAACGTCGTGGCCATGGCCGGAGACGGCATCAACGATGCGCCGGCCCTGGCCAAGGCCGATGTCGGCATCGCCATGGGCACCGGCGCCGACGTGGCGATGGAGAGCGCCGGGCTGACCCTGCTCAAGGGCGATCTGCGCGGCGTGGTGCGCGCCGTCAATCTCGCCCGCGCCACCATGCGCAATATCAAGCAGAATCTGTTCTTTGCCTTCGTCTATAACGCGCTCGGCGTTCCGGTCGCGGCGGGTGTGCTGTACCCGGTCTTGGGCATCACGCTCTCGCCGATCATCGCCGCGGCGGCGATGAGCTTCTCCTCGGTCTCGGTGGTCGGCAACGCGCTCCGCTTGCGCAATATCGACCTGGACTAGCTTCGCAATCGGATTATTCAACCATTCGGTTGACAATCTGCGGACGCTCCGATATATTCAACCACATGGTTGAACATCAAGCCGAGCATCTCGACGCCGTGTTTCATGCCCTTGCCGATCCGACCCGGCGGGCGATGCTCCACAGCCTGACGCTTGCCGAGCGCAGCATCGGAGAGCTCGCCAATCCATTTCGCATGTCCTTCGCCGCGGCCTCCAAGCACGTCAAAGCGCTGGAGCAGGCCGGACTCGTCAGGCGGCGAATTGAGGGACGGACTCATATGTGCCAGCTGGAACCCAAACGTCTCGCCGAGGCCCACGATTGGCTGAGCTTCTACGAGCGTTTCTGGACCATGCGGCTCGACGATCTTGAGCGTGAACTCCGCAAACCCGAGAAGCCAACGAGAAGGAGCAAGCGATGAGCGATTATGGCGTCGTCACCGAACCGCGAACCATCCGGATGGAACGTCTCCTGCCGGGACCGATTGAGCGCGTTTGGGACTATCTCACCGACTCGGCCAAGCGTGGCAAATGGTTCGCAACCGGCAAGATGGACCTTCGCGTCGGTGGTCATGTCGAGTTCTTCTTCAATCACGCCGACCTATCAGCGGAAAAGACTCCCCCGGCAAAGCACAAGGAAAAGGTTTCTGGCGCGAGGATGCAGGGAACCATCACCGCCTGCGAGCCGCCGCGCCTGTTGAGCTTCAAATTCGGCAATGCGGGTGAGGTCACCTTCGCACTCACGCCGAAGGGAAACGACGTGCTTCTCGTCCTGACGCATCGCGACCTTGCCGACCGCAAGATGATGGTCGGCGTGTCGAGCGGTTGGCACAGCCATCTTGCAATCCTGACCGACGTTCTCAACGGCGATGAGCCGCGCCCCTTCTGGACCACCGTCACCAGGATGGAGACGGAGTACGAGAAGCGGATTCCCGTCTGACTAGGGCACGACCCCGACATTACCGCCCGCCGATGGCCCCGCGGTCGGCGCGGGCCCACGCGGCAGGCGCGGCAGATAGGTCGAGAGTGAAGCAAGTCTGCGCCAAGCCGCGAATTCGTTGAACGGCGTGCGCTCGATCACCGCCAGCACCACCGCGGCGAGGAACGGCAGGCTCTGCACGAACAGCACTGCGCTGAACACCGAGATTTCGTACACTTGCTGCTCGTTGGTGTAGTGCAGCGTCAGCGATCCCAGCATGAGCAGGCTGCCCAGCACCGATTCCCACACGGCCGGGAAGGATTGGCTCCAACGCGAGCCACCCCCTTTGGCCGTGCGCACGAACGGCAGGCCATCCTTGATCACCCCATCGGTCACAGCGCGCCCCACGGTGAACTGCAAAGCCATCGCCGAAACCGCCGCGCCGAGCGAAGCGAAGATCGGCGCCCGCACCCGCGTGCGGTAGAGCACCATGAAATGCAGCAGCATCACCGCAAAGGTCGCGAGCACCGGCAGAGTGAGCACGGCCTCGGGCACGGCAATGCCGAGAAACGCGACGAGCGGCATCCAGATCAGGTTGAGAATCGCGATCAGCACGCCGAGCGCCTCGGCGCCGAGCCAAGTGAGCCAGCCGAACAGATATTGGCTGCGTTGCTGCGGCGTTAGCCGGCTGCCCCCAGGCAGGAAAGCGCGCCAATGCTTCTTGATTAGCTGAATGCCGCCATAGGCCCAGCGATGGCGCTGCCGCTTATAGGCGGCGAAGTCCGACGGAAGAAGGCCCCAGCCATAACGTGTCTGCGTGTAATGCGCGCGCCATCCCCGCTCGAGCAGCGAGAGCCCGAGATCGGTATCCTCGACAATGGTGTCGCTCGACCAGCCGCCGGCCGCAACCAGCGCCTCGCGCCGGATCAGGCACATGGTGCCGTGCACGATGATGGCGTTGGCCTCGTTCCGCTCTACCATGCCGATATCGAAGAAACCGGCATATTCGCGGTTCATCACCACCTGCATGATGCTGCGTGAGGCATCGCGATGGTCCTGCGGCGCCTGCACGAGCCCGACGGCGGGATCGGCAAAAGCCGGCACGAGATCCTTGAGCCAGTCCGGCCGAACCACGTAGTCGGCGTCGAGCACGCCAATGATCTCCGCTTCCGGCGCGGTGTGGTCGAGCGCGAGCCGAAGCGCTCCCGCCTTGAACCCTTCGAGGCGATCGGCGCGCACGAATTTGAAACGTGGCCCGAGCAGCCGGCAATGATCCTCGATCGGCTCCCATAACGCCGGATCGGGCGTGTTGTTGATCACCACCACGCATTCGAAATTGGGCCAGTCGAGCTGCGCCACGCTGTCGAGCGTCTGCCGCAGCATCTCTGGCGGCTCGCGATAAGCCGGAATGTGGATCGAGACCAACGGCAGCTGCTCCGGGAGGGTGGCTCCCGATGTCAGCAGCCGTGTGGGCTTGGTCCCGAACAGGATGGCCGCAAGCTCCTCGACGCGCCATTTCATGATCATGATCAGCGGCACGAGCAAGCCGGCGCCGACGAACAGCGCAACCTGGGAACCGAGCACGAAGTAATGCGTGACCCAATAGTCGACGAGATTGGCCGACCAGGCGCCGATGGCCTGCGCGGTGAGGGCCAGCATGCCGGCTTGCGCGATAGCCACGCGCGGAATGGTGAAGATCGGAATCGACAACAGCGTGCCGATGGCGAGTGCGGCGATCACCTTAAGGAGAAAGTTCGGCTCCTCGACCGTGCCGGCGAGCGAGAATTTCAAATGGCGATCGGCGTTGAAGATGCCCCAATAGGGACCGACACTGCCTTCGTTAGTTTTCCAGGGCTGATCGAACGCTTCGACGATCGAATAGTCGATGCCCATGGCGTCGGCGCGCGTAACGAAATCGCGAATCACATCCGCTTGGGTGAGCGGGCTCGGCACCGCGTCCTTGCGATTGAGCCCCGCGCTCGGCCAGCCGAACTCGGCGATCACGATGCGCTTCCCCGGATAAGCTTGCCTCAGCCGCTCATAGGCGTTGAGCGCGTGGTCGACCGCGCGCGAGCCCGGAATGCCCTCCCAATACGGCAGAATGTGCACGGCGAGATAATCGACGGAAGACGCGAGCTCCGGATATTCGAGCCAGACATTGGGCACCTCGGCGGTGGTGACCGGCACGCGAACCTCGCGCTTCACACGTTGGATTTTGGCGATGAGATCTTTCACCGTATGGTTGGCGTCGTATTGCGGGTCGCCCTGGTGCAGCTGCTCCGCGCGGAACACGGCCTCATTGCCGACGATGACGGCATCGACATTGCGGTACTGCTTGGCGAGCGCGATGGCGCTGTCGATCTCGCGTTCGTTCTGCTCTTCCCACTCATTGATCCACACCCCGAGCGTGACACGCAAGCCGACCTCCGAGGCGAGCTGCGGCACGCGGTCGAGGCCATTGCTCACACTGTAAGTCCTGACTGCGCGCGTATAGGGAGCGACGGCAGCGAGGTCCGACCGGATCTGCGCCTCGCTCGTCTTGTCGGTCTCGCCGTCATGTTTCGGATTGATGGGAGAGAACGAAATGGAGGCGAGCACCCCGTTGGCATTAGGGGGCGTTACCTGTTCATGCATGAGCAGCCACACTGAAGCATGGAGTGCGGTCGCAAGAGCGACCACAACAGCGACCATTACGTTGCGCATTGTGTTGAAGTCTCAGCTTTGGGTTAGTCGGTCTGCCCTGTCCCCCTCGGCCGTAGCCGCAGAGAAGCCTGCAGTCCCCTCCCTAAACCCTTCTCAGTTGGGGATTGTTCCCGCTTTTGTCGCGCCTGTGGGTTGGCTCGATGCCGTGGTGTCTCCTTGTGGGGCGATCCAGCAGTCGTGGACGCGGGACGCGAGCCGGTCGGCGGCCTTCGGATCGATTGGTCCTTGTTCAATCACGCAGCGAAACACGAGCTTCAAATGCTCCGAGGAGCAGTTGAAGCGGTCGTAGAGATCGATGTAGCGGCGGGCTGTGTCGATGTCGTCGCGCCAGAGCAGACTGGCGATGCGCCGGCCGGTCCAAACGCATTCGGGTGCGCCGGCAGAACTCGATAGCTTGGCGGCCGCCTCGCGATATTCCTCGACAGCCTTGGCAGCTTCCTGCTGCGCAGCCTGCTCGGCCGCCTTCTGATCGCTGGCCGCGTTATCTTCGGACTTCTTCTCGCCTTGCGCCTGTTCCGGAGGTTTCTGGTCGCCACCCGCTTGCTGGGCGAATGCCCCGGAGGAGGACACGACGAAAATGCCACACGCTATCAGAGCGGCGGCAGGCGATAGGTTGCAGCGCAGCATGGAGAAGGGCCCAACGCAGGAATGGGTCATTTTACGCACCAGACCGCGAAATTTTGGCGGCCTCACGGCAGGACTCATACATATCACTTCGCAAGTGCACAAACCAGAGGATTTGGTTCAAGGAGGCTGGCGAAGCTGCTATTCGTCGCATCCCCCTCGGTCCAACGTTCACCATGCTTCGCTCCCTTGGCCTGTTTACCCTGATCGCCGGCACGATCATGCTCGCCTGGTACGGTTTGGGGCGGCCAGCCGCCATGCCGCCCTCGCCGCTCAGTCCGGACGAGAAACTAACGTGCATCTCCTACGCACCGTTCCATCACGGCCAGGCACCGTATGACTGGGACCTCCGCATTCCCGACGCCCAGATCGCCGAGGATTTGCAGCGTCTCTCGGCTCTCACGTCTTGCGTCCGGACCTATTCGGCAAAGGGCGCGCAGGGGAGAATCACCCCGCTGGCCGAGGCCCAAGGCTTGACCGTCCTCCAGGGCATCTGGCTCGGCCGCAACCGCGCCGACAATCGCCGGGAGATCGAAGCCGCGCTGACCCTCGCCCGTCGCCATCCCGGGACGGTCAAGGCTGTCATCGTCGGCAGTGAGACGCTGCTCCGGGGCGAGCTCGCTCCCGCGGCGGTCGAGACCTATCTCGGCGAGGTCAAGCGGCGCTCGGGCCTGCCCGTGACCTATGCCGACGTCTGGGAGTTTTGGCTCAAGTCCCCGGAGCTCGCCTCGGCGGCCGACTTCATCACCATCCACATTCTTCCCTATTGGGAGGACGATCCGGTGAGCGCAAAAGACGCCATCGCCCATGTGCGGGAGGTGCGGGAGAGAGTGCAGGCCGCCTTCCCCGGCAAGGAGATCTGGATCGGCGAGGTTGGCTGGCCGAGCGCCGGACGGATGCGCGAAGGGGCGCTCCCCTCCCCCGTCAATCAGGCGCGTTTCCTGAGCGAGGTCGTCGCGGCGGCCAAGCAGGATGGGTGGAAGGTGAACCTGATCGAGGCCTTCGACCAACCTTGGAAGCGGGCAATGGAAGGCACGGTCGGCGGCTATTGGGGGGTTTACGACGATCGGCGCCGGGAGGCGAAATTCCAATTCGGCCAGAGCGTATCGAACCATCCCGACTGGCGGCTCAAAGCAGGCCTCGGCATCGGCGCCGCTTTTTTGGTGTTCGTCGCCTTTCGGCTCGGATCCCGCGACGCCGCCACGCAGAGGCACCACTGGCGGCTTGACGCGGCGGTTTCGATCATCGCACTCGGTGCTGGCCTCCTGTTCGGCCTGGCCGTCACCAACCTGCCGATGGAAGGCGAAATCGCGAGCGACAGGGTGCGGTCGGTCGCCATGCTCGTTCTCGCTCTGGTGGTTCCCATGGCCAGCGCCTATGCGCTGGCGCGCGGCGACCGTCTTGCCGGCTTTGCCGAGGCGCTCGATCCGGCACGCTGGCGCCGCCACGGCCTGGTCGAGGTCGGGCTCGCCGCGCTGCTTGCCGCGACGGTGGTCGCCGCCATCCTTGTGGCACTCGGGCTGGTGTTCGACCCGCGCTACAAGGACTTCCCCTTCGCCGCGCTCGCAGGTCCGGTCATCGCACTTGCGGTCCTCGGCTTTGCGGCCATGCGTACGCCAGCCAAGCCCGGCGCCGCGGAGATCGCGGCGGCGGCCGTGCTGACCGGTTCGGCGCTGTTCATGATCGCCAATGAGGGGATCGCCAATTGGCAGGCGCTGCTTCTCGCGGGGCTGTTCTTGCTGCTCGCGCTCACCGCCTTGCAGGCCAAGGTCGCGCCAGGCTGAGCACAAGCAGCGCGATCGCCAGCGAAGAGGCGCGCGTGTTGTAGAGCACGAGCCCCATCAGCGCGAAAATCAGTCCCGTGCCGAAGGCTACGATGTTCGGCCGCCAGAGCTGCACACCCGCGGCGATCATCGCCACCCAGCCGAAACAGTCTTGCGCAAACATCAAGATCACCGCGAGGCGCAGCCTGCAGAGAGCGCTGACCTCGCCCGCCTCGCAGGCGACGCCAATGACCGAGTTCTGAATGATTGCGTAGCGGAGATAGAGCGCCGTGCCGAGCGCCACCGCGCCGAGCGCCGCGAGCATGGATGCCGCCTTCCGCGTAGGCAGAAACAGCCTGTCAGCCGTGGTATCGCCGTCGTGCTCAGCGCTCATGATGAGATGCGTCTCGGGTAGGCGGATCGAAAATCGGCGGATCGGAAGTCTGTATTCAAGCTCTGGTTTTACCCATAGCCTCCAGAGCTCGGGTTCGGCAACCCGCGCACAATATCCGGGCTTGGCAGCGCGCGCTTAGGCCTCTAAGAGCGACGGCGAAAGGATATTTTCGCCGCCATGCAGCAATCCGGTCGCAAAGCCAAACTCCTGAAGGACTATTCGCTTCCCGATTATCTTATCGAGGAGGTCGAGCTTGACGTCTCGCTCGAGCCGAAGGCGGCGCGCGTCACCTCAAAGCTCCGCGTGCGGCCGAACCCCAAGGTGGCAACCGGCGGTAGTCCCCTCGTGCTCGACGGCGAGGCCCTCAAGCTGCAAAGTCTCGCGCTCGACGGCAAGCCCCTCGCGGCGAAGGACTATGCGATCAACGAGACCTCGCTCTCCATCGCTTCGGTTCCCGCCAAGCCTTTCACGCTCGAGATCGTGACGCTATGCGATCCCGACGCCAACACCGCCCTCTCCGGCCTCTATCGCTCGCGCGGCACCTATTGCACCCAATGCGAGCCCGAGGGCTTCCGCCGCATCACCTATTTTCTCGACCGGCCCGACGTGCTCGCCGTCTACACCGTGCGCATCGAGGCCGACCGCGCCTCGACCCCGGTGCTGCTGTCGAACGGCAATCCGGTGGCTAAGGGCGACATCCCCGGCACCGGCCGGCACTTCGCCGTCTGGCACGATCCCTTCCCCAAGCCGTCTTATCTGTTTGCCCTGGTCGGCGGCGCCCTCGCTTGCGTGCCGGACAGCTTCGTCACCAGCTCCGGCCGCAATGTGGCGCTTGCCATCTATGTCGAACCCGGCAAGGAGGATCGCTGCGCTTGGGCGATGGAATCGCTGAAGCGCGCCATGCGCTGGGACGAGGAGCGGTTCGGCCGCGAATACGATCTCGATGTCTTCAACATCGTCGCCGTCAGCGATTTCAACATGGGGGCGATGGAGAACAAGGGGCTCAACATCTTCAACGACAAGCTGGTGCTCGCCCGCCCCGACACCGCGAGCGACGCCGACTACGCCTCGATCGAAAGCGTGATCGCGCATGAATATTTTCACAATTGGACCGGCGACCGCGTCACCTGCCGCGACTGGTTCCAGCTCTGCCTGAAGGAAGGCTTGACCGTGTTTCGCGATCAGGAATTCACCGGCGACATCCGCTCGGGACCGGTGGAGCGCATCGTCGATACGCGGGCGCTGAAGACCAACCAGTTCCCGGAGGACGCAGGGCCTCTGGCGCATCCCGTGCGCCCCGCCTCCTATATCGAGATCAACAACTTCTACACCTCGACCGTCTACGAAAAGGGCGCCGAGGTGTGCCGCATGTTGCAGACGCTGCTCGGCCGCGACGACTTCCGCAAAGGCCTCGATCTCTATTTCGAGCGGCATGACGGCGCGGCGGTCACCGTCGAGGACTTCGTCGAAGCAATGGCCGACGTCTCGGGCCGCGATCTCTCGCAATTCATGCTGTGGTACACGCAAAGCGGCACCCCCGAACTTGCCTGCTCGCTGGATTACGATCCGCACGCCAAGACGGCGCGGCTGTCGGTCAGCCAGGTCGTGCCGCCGACGCCCGGCCAGACCAAGAAAGAGCCGATGCTGATCCCGCTCAAGGTGGGACTGATCGGCGCGAACGGCGACGAGCTACCCCTGAAACTCAGCGGCGGCACACCCCTGACCGACGGCTTGCTCGAAGTGACCGAGCGCGAGCAGGTGTTCGAGTTCCAAGACATTCCTTCGCCGCCCACGCCCTCGCTGCTGCGCAGCTTCTCGGCGCCGGTCCGCCTCACCGTCAATCTCGAGCCTGAGAAGATCGAGTTTCTGATGATGCATGACAGCGACCCGTTCAATCGCTGGCAGGCGGCGCAGACCTACGCCACCACCCTGCTCACCAAGGCGGTGCGCGGCGTGGCCGAGGCGGCGAGCGGCAAGGATGCGGCGCGTCTAGCCCAGGCGCTTGCCGCCACCTCGCGCGACGCCGCGCTGCGTCCGGCCTATCGCGCCGAGTTCCTCAAGCTGCCGAGCGAATCCGACATCGCCCGCGAGCTCGCCCGCGACGTCGATACCGACGCCGTGCGTGGCGCGCGCGAGACGCTGGCCGCCGCGGTCGGCGAGGAGATCGGCGAAACCTTGACCGGACTCTACGAGGGGTTGGCCCCGTCCGGCCCCTATTCGCCCGATCCCGAAAGCGCCGGCAAGCGGGCCTTGCGCAATGCCGCCCTCGATCTGCTCGTGGCGACCGGCGCGGCGACGGAGATCGCGCGCGCCGAACGCCACTACCGCGAAGCTTCCAATATGACCGACGCCATCACGGCGCTGTCGATCCTCTCGCATCGTGACGTTCCAGCGCGCGACGCGGCGCTCGCCGATTTCTATGCGCGCTGGCAAGAGGAGCCGCTCGTGCTCGACAAATGGTTCGCCGTCCAGGCCCGTGCGGCGAGGCGCGATTCGGTGGAGACCGTGCGCAAACTTCTCTCCCACCCGAAATTCTCGCTGAAGAACCCGAACCGCATCCGCGCGCTGCTCGGCAGCTTCGCCCATGCCAATCCCACCGGCTTTAACCGCGCCGACGGCGCGGGCTTCCAGCTGCTCGCCGAGCAGGCGCTGGAGATCGACAGTTTCAACCCGCATGTGGCGGCGCGGTTGCTGGGCGCCTTCGAGAGTTGGCGCATCCTCGAGCCTAACAGACAGGCTCGCGCCAAGGCGGTGCTGGAGCATCTCGCCGCCAAATCGCTCTCAACCGACAGCTACGAGATCGTCACAAAGACCCTTGGCGCCGGTTAAAGTCCCTCGCTGTCAACGGGTTATTAACCGAATGTCCACAGCTTTCCTCTGGACAGACGACGCCATCATCGATTCCAATGGCGATGAGGGCGATTCGGAGATGCGGCAACTTCTCCGGCTCGAGCAGGAGAACGTTAGGGGGACCGAATGGCGCGGGTGCGTTCGGCGCATGACGGATTCGCGTTGGCGGGGCCGCACTGGCAGGATTTCCGTGCGATCATCGGCCGCCATTTGCCCAATGCCGAGCTATTGCGGCGCCTGGTGCCGCTCCTGCTTATCGGCTTTGTCCTAGTCGCGCTGACCGGCTTCACCGTCCAGCTTACCCACAGCAAAGGCTCGGCGCTTGATGCCGCGACCCATCAACTCGCACTGATCGCCGACAGCACCTCGCTCAATCTGAAGGACAAAACCCTCAGTTCGAGCGCGGATTGGCAAGGCGCGCTGGCCGGCAGCCTGCCTAAGGGGGCCACCGCCGATGGCCGCAGCACGCTGTTGGCCGACGCGGAGGGCACGATCCAGGCGCGTGCACCGCTCGGCGGCTCACGCATGGGGAACCTGCTCACGATTCTCGGCCCGCAGCAACCGCTGACCACCTTTGGCGCCGAAGCGGGGGTGTTGCGCCTTTCGCTGCTCGACGGCACCGACGCCATCGTCACGGTTCGCAACGTGCCGGGGACCGACGCGCAGCTCGCGTTTATCCAGCCGCTCGACACGGCGCTCGCCGATTGGAAAAGTTCGGCGCGCCTCGAAATTACCTTGCTCATCCTGACCGGCCTCGTGCTTGCGCTCCTTGCCGGCGGCCTTTGGTATCTCGCGCCCGCCACCGCTGCGCGCGCCGACGACGGCGCGCTGGCCAAGGAGCTGACCGAGGCGTTGCCGGGTTGCGGCGTCTGGCGCTGGAACCTCGCGCGCGGTCATGTGCATTGGTCGGCGCCGATGTACCGCCTGCTTGGGCTTGAGCCGAACGGCAAGGCGATGTCCTTCCGGGCCATCTCCCAGGCGCTGCACCCCGGCGACGATCTGCGTGGCGAAATCGACCGGCGGCTTCGCGAGGGCTCATCGGTGTTCGATGGTTGCTTCCGGTTGCGCCACGCCAACGGCCACTTTGTCGCTCTCAGGCTGCGCGGTCACATCACGCGACCCCTGCCGGATCGCGAGCCTTGCCTGACCGGCATCGCCGTGATCGCCGAACAGGACCTCGCTCCCGGCTCCGCGGACGAGAATGCGCGGCTGCGCGACGCCGTGGAAACGATCTCCGAAGCCTTCGTACTGTGGGACCGCGACAATCGCCTCCTCATGTGCAACAGCAAATATCAGCAATTCCACGGCCTGACCGACGACGCGGTGCGCGCTGGAAGCCCCTATGAAGACGTAATCGCCGCGGCTTCGGAGCCGATTGTCTCCAAACGCGTAGCTGTCGCCGGCACCGATGACGACGACAGCCGCACCTATGAAGCGCAGATCGAGGACGGCCGCTGGCTGCATATCAACGAGCGGCGGACCCGCGACGGCGGCTATGTCAGCGTCGGCACCGACATCACCGTGCTGAAGCAGAGCCAGCAACGTCTCGCCGAAAGCGAGCAGCAGCTGAAGGCGAGCGTTGCCGAGCTCCGACTCTCCCGCCGCGAGCTTGAGCAGCAGAAGCAACAGCTCGTCGATCTCGCCGAGAAATACGCGCTGGAGAAGAATCGCGCCGAGGCGGCCAACCAGGCGAAGTCGGAGTTCCTCGCCAATATCAGCCACGAGCTGCGCACGCCGCTGAATGCCGTGATCGGCTTCTCGGAGGTGATGCAGCAGGCTCTGTTCGGCCCGCTCGGTCATCCCAAATATCAGGAATATGCCCGCGACATCTATACCAGCGGCGCCTATCTGCTGGAGGTCATCAACGACATCCTCGACATGTCGAAGATCGAGGCCGGCCGCATGTCGCTCGATGTCGGCAGTGTCGATTTGGGCGACATCGTCGCCGACAGCATGAAGGTGGTGAGCCAGGCCGCCGCCGATCGCAACATCACCCTCGATCGTCACGGACCGCAGCATTTGGTGCTGGAGGCCGACCGCCGCGCGCTGAAGCAGGTGTTCCTCAATCTCCTCGCCAACGCGGTGAAATTCACCCGCGACGGCGGCAGCGTCGACGTGCATCTGTCGCGCTCGCGCGGACACGTGAAAATCGCCATCAAGGATACCGGCATCGGCATTGCCGAGGCCGACATCGCCAAGCTCGGCCGCCCGTTCGAGCAGGTGGAAAATCAGTTCTCCAAGAGCCATCAGGGCAGCGGCCTAGGCCTCGCCATCTCCCGCGCCCTGGTGGAGTTGCATGGCGGAACCTTGCGCATCACTAGCCGCGAGGGCCAGGGCACGACCGTCACCTGCACGCTGCCGACGCGGCCGGCCATGACCGGCGAGGAACCGAGACTGGCCGCCTCCGCCTAATTCCCCACTCCCTTCGGTTACCTGACGATGCGGTCGAATGCCTCGTGCACGGCTTGCAGCGTGTCCTTTAGCGTGGCTTCGAGCGTGGCGAAATCCGGCATATCCGAGGCGCGCGCCAGCAGGTCCTTCAGCGCACGCGGAGCCTCCTCCGCCAGAAACGGCTTGTCGAGACACAGGCGCAGGACCTGGGTCAGCGTGTGATAGAGCCGTGCCGCCGGCACCAGAATCTCGGCGTCTCCGGGTGAAAGCGCGCCAGCCGCGGAGAGCTTGGTGAACGCCAGCTCGGTATTCTGATCGAGCACATCCGGATGCGCCGCCGCGCTCACGATCTGCAAGAACTGGGCAATGAATTCGAGATCGACCAGGCCGCCTCGCGCCTGTTTCAGGTCCCAAATACCTTGGCTTCCTTTGTCGTCGGCGATCTTGGCGCGCATGATCCTGACTTCGTCGGCCATGGCAGCGCGATCGCGCGGTCGGCACAGCACCTGCCTGATCGCTTCGTTGATCTGTCGCCTCAGCGCCGCCGACCCCGTGACCACGCGCGCGCGGGTCAGCGCCAGGTGCTCCCAGGTCCAGGCCGAGCCGGTCTGATAGGCGACGAAGCTCGACAGCTTGGTCGCCACCGGCCCCTGATTGCCGGAAGGCCTGAGCCGCATATCCACCTGGTAGAGCGAGCCTTCGGCGGTTTCCGCCGATAGCGCCGCGATCAGGCGCTGGGTCAGCCGCGAATAATATTGCGGCCCCGGCAGGCTCTTGGCGCCGTCGGAGTGGGCGCCCTCCTCCGCGTAGTCGTAGACGATGATCAGATCGAGATCGGAGCCGGCGGTCATCTCATGCCCGCCGAGCTTGCCCATGGCGACCACCGCCGCCTGACCTCCCGGCATGGGGCCATGGATGCGAACGACCTCGTCGCCGACCCGCTCCACAAGCGCCTCGATCAAGGTCTCGGCGAGCCCTGCATAGGCAGCGCCGGCCTGCCGGGCCGACAGCGTGCCTGAGATCACCCTAACGCCAATAAGAAAGGCCTGCTCGCGGCCGACGATGCGGGCGCGATCGAGCGCCTCCTGGTAGTCGGGCGCCTCCGCGAGCGCCGCACCAACCAGCTCCTTGAGCTTGGCTTGGGTCGGCACCACACCGAAGAACCCAGGATCCAGCACCGCATCTAACAGGCGCGGTCTGCGACCGATAATGCGAGCCAGTCGCGGCGCCGTTCCCATGATGTCGGCGATCAACCTAAGTAGGCTTGGATTGGCGGCAAGCAGCGAGAAGAGCTGCAGGCCAGGCGGCATCTCGGCGATGACCTTATCGAAGGTCGCAAGCGCGAGGTCGGGCTCCGCGGTACGACCGAACGCATCGAGCAGAGAGGGAAGAAACTCGGTCAGGCGCTCGCGCGCTTGCGAACTCCTGGTCGCAACATAGCGGCCGGACTGCCAGGCGCGGATGGCGGCGATGGCCGCTTGCGGGTTGCCGAAGCCAAGCCGCTCGACCGCGGCAAGCGCGGCGGGGTCGGCTTCGTCGGCCGTCACGACAATCCGAGGCGCCGATGCGGGCGGCTCCGGCAGCTTCTCGAACAAGGCTCCGTAGTGAGCCTCGACCCGCTTGAACCGGCTGAGCAGCGCGTCGCCGAAGGAGTCGGTATCGGCAAAGCCTGAGAGTTTGGCGACACGCTCAAGCTCGCCTCGCTCGGCGGGAATAATATGGGTCTGCTGATCGCCGACCATTTGCAGGCGGTTCTCGATGCGACGCAGAAACAGATAGACTTCGGTCAGCTCGCTGGCCGCCTCTTTGGCGATCCAACCCCCTGCGGCGAGTCGCTCGAGCGTCTCGATGGTGCCGCGACTACGCAGCTCGGGATGCCGGCCTCCGGCGATGAGTTGTTGGGTTTGGGCGAAGAATTCGATATCACGGATGCCGCCGCGGCCGAGCTTGATGTCGTGCCCCTCAACCGCGATGGCGCCGTGACCCTTATAGGCATGCACGCGCCGCTTCATCGCGTGGATGTCGGCGATGGCCGCGTAATCGAGATATTTGCGCCAGACGAACGGCGCGAGCTGGCTCAAGAACTCCTCGCCCAGCGCCACATCCCCCGCGGCGATGCGCGCCTTGATCAGCGCGGCACGCTCCCAATTCTGGCCGAAGCTTTCGTAATAGATGAGCCCCGCGTCGGTGGAGAGCGCAATCTGCGTCGCCCCCGGATCGGGCCTGAGCCGCAAATCGGTACGGAACACATAACCGTCGGCGGTATGCTCTTGCAGCAGCCGTACGAGTTCGCGCGTCAGCCGCACAAAGAACGTGGACGGCTCGACATCGGGTGCGAGCCCGGCGCGGTCGGCGTCGTAAAAGACAATAATGTCGATGTCGCTCGAATAATTTAGCTCGAACGCACCGAGCTTTCCCATGGCGATGATGAAATAGCCGGGCGCCGGCACCCCCGCGTCGGCTTGGTCCACGATCTGGCCGGCGTCGCGCGCCTTGCGAAACAGAAACGCGGTCGCCTGTTGCAGCGCCGCGTCGGCGGCGGCGCTCAACGCCGCAAGCGTCGTCGCGGTCGGCCAGACGCCGCCGAGATCGGCGAGCCCGGTCAAGAGCGCCATGCGGCGCTTATAGCGCCGGAGCAACGTCATGACCTCTTTGGCGGAAGGCGCCGCGGCGACCGCGGCGGCAAGCTCGGCGCGCCCTTCGGTCAAGTGCGCGTCGGGATCGCGCAACACGCACTCGGCGAGCGTCGCGGGGTCTCTCAGCGCAAGGGAAGTGAGATAGGGGGAGCAGGAGAAGGTCGCGGCAAGCAGCGCGTGGAGCTTGGGCGCATCGCCGATGCGTTCGGCGGCAGGAGCGAGTTCGGGGGTCTCGGCCAGTGCCTGAATCAGGCTTTCCAGTGCATCGTCGCCCCGAGCCGCGTCGAAGACGCGGGGGGCTTCAGTGATGCGCTCGAAGAACGCCGTCACGCCGGCCTGATCTCTGCTCCTAAGGGCGCTGGGTGCGGCGCCCCGTTGACGTGCGCCTCGCCGTTGGTGGGCAAGGCGAGGATGACCCTGAGCCCGGGCTCGTTGTCCTCGAGTCTCAGGCTGCCACCATGCAGCCGCGCCACGGCCGCGACAAGGCTCAAACCGAGCCCGCTGCCGGGCTCCGACCGGCTTGCTTCCAGCCGCACGAAGCGGTCGAGCACCCGGTCGCGGTCGGAAGCCGGCACGCCGGGCCCCCGGTCGGTCACCACGATTTCCGCCATCGCGGCATTGACTTCGGCGCTCACCTCGACTTCGGGCTTGGCGCCCGCGCCGCGTTCGGCAGCCTCGGCCGTGCCGTATTTGATCGCATTGTCGATGAGATTGGCGATGGCCTGGCCGAGCAGCTGGCGATCGCCGCGAATGAAGATCGGCACCTGCATTTCGGCCTTCAGCACCAGCCCGCGCTCCTCGGCGACCGGCTCGTAGAGCTCCGCCACGTCGCGCAGCAGCGCCGACACGTCGAGCGTCTCACGGTTTTCGCCACCCGCGGCACCCGCCTCGATCCGCGCAATTGAAAGCAGCGCGTTAAAGGTCTTGATGAGCCCATCTGCCTCCTCGATGGTGCGCTCAAGCGCCTCGCGGTAGACCGGCTCGCCATACGGTTCGCGCAACGCCGCCTCGACGCGATTGCGCAAGCGATTGAGCGGCGTCTTGAGGTCGTGGGCGATATTGTCCGAGACCTCGCGCAAGCCGGCCATCAGCTGCTCGATGCGCGCGAGCATGAGATTGAGGCTCTGCGCCAGGCGATCGAGCTCGTCGCCGGAGCCATTGACCGGAAGACGTCCGGTCAGGTCGCCTTCCATGATGGTGCGGCTGGTGTCGGACAGGGCATCGATGCGGGCGAGCAGCTTGCGGCTCACCCAATATCCGCCGCCGATGCCGAACACCGCCATCACGCCGAGCCCCCACAGCATGGCCGAGCGGACCATGTGGGCAAGCTCGCGGCGGTCCTCGATATCGCGGCCGACAATTAGCCGATAGCCGCTCGGCAGGCGGAACACATTGGCGAAGGCGAGTTGGTTCTCGACGCCGCCAGCCGCCGGACGCCGATAGACGAACTCGACCGGCCCGAGGCTATTCCACAGATTGGGCGTGACGGCGCTGAGATTGCCGGCGAGCCGTCGCCCTTCGCTGTCGGCGACGAGATAGAGACTGTTGCCGGGAGTTGCGCTGCGCTCGGCAACGGTGCGGACCAACTGATCCAGCCCCCCTGCCCGATATTGCTCGGCCAGGCCCTTCAGCTCGGCGTCGATCGTCTGGTTGAGCTGGCGCGACAGCAGAACCGTTGTGTTCCAGTAGATATAGACGATGGCGACGATCGCCGCCGCGCTGAACAGCGCAAGATAAGTGAGCGACAGGCGAAATGTGGTGGTCCGGAAGAGCTTAGTGAGCGCTGTCACGGATGGTGTAGCCGGCGCCGCGGACCGTGTGCAGGAGGGGGTTTCCGAAGGTCTTGTCGATCTTGGACCGGAGCCGGGAAATATGGACGTCGATGACATTGGTCTGCGGATCGAAATGATAGTCCCAAACATTCTCGAGCAACATGGTGCGGGTCACGACCTGGCCGGCATGCTTCATCAGATATTCGAGCAGGCGAAACTCGCGCGGCTGCAACATAATCGCTTCACCGGCTCGCGTCACCTTATGCGACAGGCGGTCGAGCACGAGGTCGCCGACCACGAAACGCGTGCTGCCCTCTTCCGGAGATGTGCGCCGCGCCAGCGCCTCGATGCGGGCGAGCAGTTCGGTGAACGCGTAAGGCTTGGTGAGGTAATCGTCGCCACCGGCGCGCAACCCCTTGACCCGGTCGTCGACTTCGCCGAGCGCGCTCAGGATCAGTGCCGGCGTCCTGATCTCCTCGGTACGAAGCGCCTGGATCACGGCGAGTCCGTCGCATTTCGGCAGCATGCGGTCGACGATCAGCACATCGTAGGCATTGGCGCGCGCCAGATCGAGACCGGTTTGGCCGTCGCCCGCATATTCGGCGACATGGCCCGATTCTTTGAGTGCCCGCTTGAGGAACGTCGCGGTTTCTTGGTCGTCCTCGATGACCAGCACGCGCATGGTGGAAGATCTCCCGGACGACGTTGCTTGAGATAGTGACATGGACGGCTTGTCCTAAGGTGAGAGGGCGGGCGGCGCGGCGGGGGGAAAACCGCGCCGCCCTCCGGCTAGAAGGCTAGGCCTTCTTCAGGGAAAGCGCCACGAAGCGCGTCTGATCGCCGGTCTTAACCTGCATAAGAACCTTGACCGAGTTCTTCTCCGTCTTGGCGCCGTCGATGGCTTTCTTGACGCCAGCGGCGACATCGGACGGCTCGGACACATCGACGCCGGCCACCTGGAGGATGACGTCGCCGGGCTTCAAGCCCTTGTCGGCGGCATCGCTCGCGGGGTCGACCTCGGTGATCACCACGCCCTCGGCGCCGGCGCCCGGAAACTTGGCGGCCGGAGCCAACGACAGGCCGAGATCCTTCATTTCCTCGCCGGTGCTCGGGGTTTCGGGCTCGAGCGCGGCCATCTTGTTGTTGTTCGGGAACGTCCCGAGCTTCATCGTGATCTCACGCTTATCGCCGTAGCGAACGATCGAGAGCTTCACATCCGTGGCCGGATGCAACTCGGCGATCTTGCGGGCGAGGTCGCGCGAGTCGTCGATCTTCTCGCCATTCACCGCCACGATGACGTCGCCGGCCTTGAGGTCCTCCTTGGCCGCCGGACCGTCCTCGGTCACCTTGGTGATCATGGCGCCCTTGGCCTCGGTCATGCCGATCGAGTTGGCGATGTCGTCGCTGACGTTCTGAATGACGACGCCGAGCCAGCCGCGATCGACGCTGCCATGGCTCTGCAACTCGGTGACAACCTCCTTGACCAGCGCGGCCGGGACCGCGAAGGCGATGCCGACATTGCCGCCGGAGGGCGAGAAGATGGCGGTGTTCATGCCGACCACGTTGCCATCCAAGTCGAAGGACGGACCGCCGGAATTGCCGCGGTTCACCGCCGCGTCGATCTGAAGATAGTCGTAGGGTCCTGAGCCGATGTCGCGGTTATGCGCCGAGATGATACCGGCCGTTACCGTGCCGCCGAGGCCGAACGGATTGCCCACTGCGAGCACCCAGTCCCCCACCCGCGGATCTTTGCTGGAGAAATCGACATGCGGAAAACTCTTGCCCGGGGCATTGACCTTGATCAGCGCCACATCGGTGCGCGGATCGGTGCCGATGACCTTGGCGGGGAACTTCTCGCCATCCTCCATCGTCACGGTGATGTCCTCGGCGTCCTCGACCACGTGGTTGTTGGTCACCACCAAGCCATCGGCCGAGATGAAGAAGCCGGAGCCCTGCGCCAGGCTGGGCGTGGGCTTGGTCGGCGCCTGCGGCATCCCTTTGCGGAACTGCTTGAAGAAGTCGTAGAGCGGGTTGTCCTCCGGCAGATCGGGCATGCCGGGGATCTGCGAATCATTGTCGGCGACTTTGACGTCACCCTTGACGTTGATGCTCACCACCGCCGGGCTCACCTTCGCCACAAGATCGGCGAAGCTTATCGGCGCCTGGCCATAGGGCGTCTGAACCGTCTGTTGGGTAGTCTCGGCGGCGGCGAAGGGCACGCCATTGCCGAGCGTCAGCCCCAATGCGCTCGTGGCGATCAGGGCGGCAGCCGCGAGGAGCGCGGCCTTGCGGGTCGTCTTCCGCGCGGGGCTCTCAGTCGCGGCAGAGCTCTGGTCAAGTTTCATAAGGTCACCTCTCTCCTGAAGAAAACTGTCCGAAGATAGCCTTGCATCGACGAAGGAGCGAGGCATCTGGGTTCAAGATATAGGCGATCCCCGATTACGCCGCTGTTTCGGCGGGATTAAATTTCAGTAAGGTTCCTGGGGAAAAACCGCCGCGCCGCTGGGCTTTCAGCACACTCACCGCATGGAAGGGCCGCTCTCAGCCCTGGTCCAACAAGCGCTTCAGCGCCCGCTCCTCGTTAACGCTGAGCTTCGGCACGGCGTGCGAGGCTGACTGGCGCCGCCGATACGCGAGCCAGATCAACAGCAGCGCCGCCGCGAACACCGCCGGCGTCGCCAGCCAAAGCAGCAAAGTGTGTGAGGTGAATCTTGGCTTGAGCAGCACGAATTCGCCGTAACGCGCCACGATGAAGTCGACCACCTGCTGATCGCTGTCGCCTTGCTTCAGCCTCTCCCGCACCAACAGCCGCAAATCCTTGGCCAACGGCGCGTCGGAGTCGTCGATCGACTGGTTCTGGCAAACCAGGCAGCGCAATCCTTCCGAGATCACGCGGGCGCGCGCCTCGAGCACAGGATCCTGAAGCACTTCGTCGGGCTGGACCGCGCGAGCCCCGCCCGCCAGCAGCATGCAGAGCATCAGCAAGAGGAGAACCGACGAAAGGATGTTGCGGGCGGCCATCAAGATCATTTGCTGGCGGCGGCTTGAGCCGCCTTCGCCTGTGCTCGCTTCGGCGCGCCGACCCGCAAGCGCCGGTCGGAGAGCGACACCGCGCCGCCAAAGAACATCACCAGCGCGCCGAGCCAGATGAGACGCACCAGCGGATTGAAATAGAGGCGAATGCTGTAGGCGCCATCTTTGAGCTGATCGCCGAGCACGGCATAGAGATCGCCGCGCCAGCTCACGTGGATGCCGGCTTCGGTGGTGGCGCTCCGCTCGACCGTGAATTCGCGCTTCGACGGCGTGAGTTCGGTCACGGGCTTGCCGCCGCGTGTCACCTCGAACAGCCCCACCCGCTCGCGATAATTGGGTCCTTGGCGCGGAGCCACGCCCTTGAAGGCCACCGTGTAACCGGCGATGTCGGTGCTCTCCCCGGGCTTCATCGCAAGGATTGCTTCCGACCGCCACGCCGTCGTCGCGACGATGCCGATCACCGCCAGCCCCAGGCCCGCATGCGCGAGCGCCGTCCCGTAGGCCGAGCGCGGCAGATTGCGCAGCCGGCGCCACGCCTCGGACGGCGAGGCCTGCGCGAGCTTCACCCGGTAACCGATCTCGGTGAGCGCGCCCATGATCAGCCAGATGCCAAGACCGATGCCGAGCGGTGCAAGCCAAGGACCACGCTGGTTGAAGGCAAGCAGCAGAACCACGGCGGCAAGCGCGACGCAGAGAGCAGCCGTGAGGCGCTGCGCGGCGGCAAGCAAATCGCCTCGCTTCCATGCCAGCAGCGGCCCGAACGGCACGGCGATCAACAACGGCACGATCAGCGGCGCGAAGGTGAGATTGAAGAAAGGCGGCCCGACCGAGATCTTGTCGCCGGTCAGCGCCTCGAGCGCCAGCGGATAGAGCGTGCCGACGAACACGGCGGCGCAAGCCGTGGTGAGCAGGAGGTTGTTGAGGACCAGCGCGCCCTCGCGGCTGATCGGCGCGAACAGCCCGCCTTGCTGCAACAGCGGGGCGCGCCAGGCGAACAGCGTGAGCGCTCCGCCAATAAACACGCCCATGATGGCGAGGATGAAGATGCCGCGCGCGGGATCTACGGCAAAGGCGTGCACCGAGGTGAGCACGCCGGAGCGCACTAGGAAGGTCCCCATCAGCGACAGCGAGAAGGTGATGATGGCGAGCAGGACGGTCCACACCTTGAGCGCGTCGCGCTTCTCCATGACGAGCGCGGAATGCAGCAGCGCCGTTCCGGCGAGCCAAGGCATGAAGGAGGCATTCTCGACCGGGTCCCAGAACCAGAACCCGCCCCAGCCGAGCTCGTAATAGGCCCACCACGAGCCCATGGCGATGCCGAGCGTGAGGCACATCCAGGCGGCGAGCGTCCACGGCCTGACCCAGCGCGCCCAGGCGGCGTCGATCCGGCCTTCGATCAGCGCCGCCACCGCGAAGGAGAAGGCCATCGAGAAGCCGACATAGCCGGTATAGAGAAAGGGGGGATGGAAGGCGAGCGCGGGATCTTGCAGCACCGGGTTCAGACCCTGCCCGTCGAACGGTGCCGGCACCAAACGCGTGAAGGGATTCGAGGTGGTGATGATGAAGAGCAGGAAGGCCGCGCCGATCGACCCCTGCACGGCAAGCACATTCGCCTTGAGCTGGCGCGGCAGGTTCGAGCCGAAGGTCGCCACCGCCGCGCCGAACAGGGTGAGGATCAGCACCCACAGAACCATCGAGCCTTCGTGGTTCCCCCACACGCCCGAAATCTTGTAGAGCAGCGGCTTCGCCGAGTGCGAATTGCGCCAAACATTCTCGACCGAGAAGTCGGAGGTGACGTAGGCGGTCATCAGCGCGATGAAGGCGATGGCCACCAGAACGAACTGCATCTGCGCGGCGGGAGCTGCAACGGCCGCAAGCTGCGGATCGCGGAAACGCGCGGCAAGCAGCGGCAGCAGAGTCTGCACAATGGCCACGCCCAGCGCGAGGATCAGCGCGTAATGCCCGGTCTCAGCAATCATCTCCCATTCCGATCTCGCGAGCGCTAGTTGACCTTGCCGGTCTCGCCCTCGCGCCACAAACCTTCGGCTTTCAGCTTCTTGGCCACTTCCGGCGGCATGTAATTCTCGTCGTGCTTGGCGAGAACGTTGTCGGCATGAAAGACGCCGTCGGGCTGAAGCGTTCCCTCGGCCACCACCCCCTGCCCCTCGCGGAACAGGTCGGGCAGCACGCCAGTATAGGTGACCGGCAGGGTCTTGGCCCGGTCGGTGACGACGAAGCGGATGGTGGTTCCCTCGCCGCGCACCACGCTGCCGGTCTCGACCAGACCGCCGAGCCTGAAGCGCTGGCCGGACGCGAGCTGCATCTCCGTCACCTCGCTCGGGCTATAGAAGAAGACGATCGAATCCCGCATGGCGAACAGCACGAGCCCGACCGCCACGCCAAGCACGGCCAGACAGCCGCCGATAAAAATGCCTCTTCGCTGCTTGCGCGTCATGACTTCAATCCAAGCTCGGCCGCCAATTGATTGAGCTGCTGCAAGGCCTGGGTATCACCGCTGAACTCGGTCTTGGCGCGTTCGAGCGCCTTCACCGCATCGCCCTTCCGGTCGAGCACGCTATAGGCGCGCACCAGCTTGAGCCAGCCGGAAAGATCGCTGCCGTCTTGCTCGAGCTTGGTGGCGAGCCGCTGCACCATGGTTTCGATCATCGTCTGCCGATCGGCGGGGCTCATGTTCTGAGCGGCGGCGACATCGGCAGCGGTCGGACCTTTCTCGCCCTGCGCACCCGGCTCTGGCGATGGAGCGTCTTCGGCCTCGCCCAACGGCTTGCCCGCCAGATGGGCCTCGGCGGTCGCGATCTTCTTTTCGACCATCTCGCGCCAGGGCGCATCCGTCGGCGCCTTGTCGAGCAGCGCACGCCAATCCTCGATGGCAGCCTGAAATTGACCGTCCTGCTCTTTGGCGATGGCGAGCAAAATGCGTGGTTCGAGCAACGACGGATCGAGCTCGAGCGCGCGGTCGAGCGCGGCCCTCGCCTCTTCCGTCACCACACCGTTATTGGCGAGCACCAGCGCCTGACCCTTGCCTGAGAGCCGCTTCGCCGATTCTCCAAGCAGCCGGATCGCCTGACCGTACGCGTCCGCCGCATCGCTATAGCGCTGCCAGCCCATATAGACCGGGGCGATCGCGTCCCATCCCTCGCCCTCCTCGGGGTGCTCTCGAAGCCGTGCTTCGACGCGGGCGACGAGCGCCTCGAGATTCTGGTTGCTCGAGGGATCTTGCAGACGCGCGGCAAGCGGTTGATCGGGGAGTCGGGGAGAGCCGTAAGCGAGATAGAGACCGAGCGCGAGCAGCGGCAACACGACCGCGACGGCGATGGTCGCCGTCTTGGCACGGCCCGCATCGCTTGGAATGCTTTCGGACGTCATAGCCTTGCTGTCGGCGGCAAGCAGCCGGCGCGCGATTTCGACTCGCGCGGCCTCGGCCTCCTCTTCGCCGATCAGGCCGCGCGCGCGGTCACTCTCGATCTCGCCGAGCTGATCACGATAGACGGCTGAATCGAAGGCCTCGGCGGAGCGGTCGCCCCCTCTCTGGCCTGCAAGCGGGCGCAGCAGGACGAGCAGCACGATCGCCGTGAGGCAAGCGAGGATGATCCAAAGCAGCACTGGGAAGCCTAGCCTCCGGATGTCGACAGAGGGTTAGGCATAGGGAAAGGCGTGGGGAGGGGCAAGGGCGGGCAGAGTCGCGGAGATTAATTCCGCGCAATCTCGGCGCAAGCTGCTAGCCGACGGTGCGCCAAGTACCATCAGGCTGGCGGCAGGCCGTGCCGCGGGCCGTCTGCGGCTCGCCGCTGATATAGATGGTGTGGGTATAGGACCGGCAATATTGGCCGTTTTGCTGGTAGTACTTGCCCGGCACGATCTGGCCGCGATGCTGCGATTGCGGATTGCTCCAGGGTGTTGCGGAGCCGGGCTGCCCCTGTTCCAGCGCCTGATATTCGGCCGCCGCGGCCATGCGACGGTCCTCTTCGTCCAGGCTCGCCCCAATCTGATTGCCGACAATGCCGCCGACCACCGCGCCGATGGCCACGCCGGGGATCCGGTTATTGCGGCCACCGATCGCCGCACCCGCCGCGCCGCCCGCAACCGCGCCGACAATGGTGCCGGTACCTTGCTTGTTGCCGGGTCCGCACGCGGCAACCGCCGCCGGCAACATGCACATCGCAATGATGGGTGCCAGTCTCATCCGCTTCCCCCTTCGGCCTCGAAAACGGCCCGGTCGGCTCTGGCAAGCGACCAAGGTAAGTTTAATCGTGTCACCGCGACCTTAACAAACAACAATTCTGGCTAAATTTGGTTGCGACCGGGGAAAAATGGCGAAAATCAAGCCGCTGGCAGCTCGAGCCTCGCCCGCAAGCCACCTTCCGGCGACGGTTCGAGCTCGAAGCGGCCTTTATAGAGATGTGCCAGGTCGGCCACGATCGACAGCCCCAGTCCTGAGCCGGGCTTCGTCTCGTCGAGGCGCTGGCCGCGCTTCACGACCCTCGCCCGCTCAGCCTCGGTTAGCCCGGGTCCATCGTCGTCGACGATGACCGTGAAGTGCTTGTCCCCGTCGGCTCGCCGCGCCTCGGCCTTTACCCGCGAGTTCGCCCATTTGCACGCATTGTCGAGCAGGTTGCCGACCATCTCCTCGAAATCCTGCTTCTCCCCCTGGAATTTCAGCCCGGGGATCGAGGCCAATTCGACGTCGACGCCGCGCTCCTCATAGATGCGCTCGAGCGTGCGCTTCAGCGCCTGGAGCACCTGGTCGACGTCGGTGGTGTCGCCGATCACGCTCGATCGCGCCGCGACGCGAGCCCGATCGAGATGGTGGGTGATATGCGTGCGCATGATCTCGGCCTGCTCGACCACCTTGCTGGCCAGCGGCCCTGCTTGTGTCCGCGCTTCGTTGGCGATGACGCTGAGCGGCGTCTTGAGCGCATGGGCGAGATTGCCGACATGCGTACGGGCGCGATCGACAATCTCGCGATTGGATTGAATCAATGCATTCAGTTCCTGCTGGAGCGGCCTGATCTCCTCCGGCTGTTCGCCGTCGAGGCGCTCGGCCTCGCCCGAGCGGATTTGCGCCAGGTTGTGCCGCATGGCGCGCAAGGGCGAGAGCGCGAAGCGCACCTGGAAGAAGGTCGCCATCACCAGCCCGAAGCCGAGCACGGCAAGGGCGGCGATCAGCATAGTCGTGAATTCGGAGAGGTCGCGATCGATTTCGCGCGCATCCCCGGCGATGGCATAGGAATAGGGAGTGGAGAGCGGGCCCGCGAGCTTGATCTCACGCTCGACGACGCGCAGGCGCTGGCCCTCGGGGCCAGCGGCATAGGCGCGGCGCGTCAGGCTCTTGTCGGCGGGGACGTCATTCTGGCTCGGTAGCGTGAGCTGCTGATCAAGCAGGGAATCGGAGACGAACTCGGGTCGCGTGGCGCCATTGAGTTGCTTGATCTGCCAGTACCAGCCGGAGAAAGGAATGCCGAATACAGGCTCGCCGAGATTGGTGGGCTCTCTCGGCTCCGTGGCGCCCCCCTGTGTGGTCGAGGCGACCAGACTGGTGAGATAGACGTTGAGACGCGCGTCGAAATTCCTCTCGACGGCTTGGCGGTAGAGCGAGATGAGAATAAAGGCGGTAACCGGCAGGACCACGAGGGTCCACGCCGCGGCCGAGGCGAACAGTCTGAACGCGAGGGAATTAAGCCTCATCGTTCGCGTCCGAGAGGCGGTAGCCGAGCCCGCGGACAGTCTTGATGAGATCGATGGGAAGCTTCTTGCGCAAGCGCCCGATGAACACCTCGACGGTGTTGGAGTCGCGGTCGAAATCCTGCTCGTAGAGATGCTCGACCAGCTCGGTGCGGGAAACGACCCGCTCCCGATGCAGCATGAGGTAGGCAAGCACGCGATATTCGTGCGAGGTCAGCCTGACCGCCTGGCCGTCCACCGTTACGCGCGAGGTCTTGGTGTCAAGGCGCAGCGGCCCGCATTCCATCTCGTTGCTGGCGTGGCCGGCTGAGCGGCGCAGCAGGGCGCGGATGCGCGCCAGCACCTCTTCCATATGGAACGGCTTCGCCACGTAGTCGTCGGCGCCGGCGTCCATGCCGGCCACCTTGTCGCTCCAGCGCTCCCGCGCCGTGAGGATCAGCACCGGCATCTTGCGCTGGTCGCGCCGCCATTGCTCGAGCACGCTCAAGCCGTCTTTCTTGGGGAGACCGAGATCGAGAACGATGGCATCGTAAGGCTCGGTGTCTCCGAGAAAATGCCCTTCCTCGCCGTCAAACGCGGTATCCACGGCGTAGCCCGCCTCGCTCAGCGCGGCGACGAGCTGCCGGTTCAAGTCTGGATCGTCCTCGACGACGAGAAGCCGCAAAGCCGCTAATCCTCCCTGTCGTCCATAGGGTTCGGTTCTCCTAGAACCGCCCGGTCAGAGCGTCAACGGTGAGGTTGGTCACTTCTCCCGTCGGTCCGAGCACGACCAGCTTGTAGACGTAACGCCCACCGACGTTGCACAGCGCCTGGTTGACGATCTTACCGCCTGTCTTCTTCTGCACCGCCTGGTAAATGACGTTGGCCGGAATCAGCGAATTCTGCGCGATGATCGGGCCGGCGTTGCTCCACTCGACGCAGTTAGGTTGGGCCGTACGCCCTCCGACCGAGAAGATACCGGCGACAAGGGCTGAAATGATTGCCGGCTTGAGCGCCCGCCACATGGTTCAATCCCGTTATCCTTACTGCGCCCGGACCCTAAGTGAGAACGCATGAATGTCGCATGAACGCTCCGCTCCCTGCCATCATTTTGCTTTCGCTTTGGCCGTCTGGGCGGCATCGACCTTTACGCCGAGCGCCGCGAGACCGAGTCCGCCGAAAATAATCGGAGCCTTGGTCACGAGATCGGCCAGCGTGGTGTCGCCGATCGCCCAGCTCGCCACCGCCGAGAGCGCCGTGACCAGTCCGAGGATCTGAGTGCGGTAGCCCTTGGCGAAGCCGCCGGTGAAAACCCAAGCGATGTTGTTCATGCTCTTTCTCCTTTCGGTATGATGGATTTGAAAAGCTTCGGTCAGTTCGGTCGCGATCAGCGATGCAAGGCCTCGTTGGCGATCTCCTCGACCGTCTTGTCCTTGCTGCGATCGATCTTGGCGGCGACCGTTGCCAGACCAAAGCCGCCGGCGATCAGCACCCAGTTCTCGCCGATCGCGTGCCCGAGCGAGATCAGCGAGCGGTCGCCGACGGCCCATAGCGCGAAGGCATTGATCAGGCCGCCGAGCCCCGTGGCGATGCCGAGCGTCTGCGAGCGATAACCTTTGAGAAATCCGCCCTGGATCAGCCACAGCAGCTTGAACATCCGCGTTATCCCTGCGCGAGCCCGGCCGGCCAGCGCAGACCCAGCACGAGCGATTTGCGGTAGGTCGCGAAGCCGACTTTGTCGGACTGGTTGCCGCCGAGGCAGACATAGAGCCCGCTCTCTTCACGGTCGTAAAACGTGACGTGGCCCTGCCAGCCTTTGCCGCGCTTCAGCACGACGACGCAGCCTTGCCGCGGCGCCGCGAGCCTCACGCCCCAATCGAGATAAGAGCGCGCCGCAAGCGATCCCGACGGCTTGACGCCGGAGCGCGCCAGCATCGCGCCGACGAAGGCCGCGCACCACGGCACACTGTCATGCTTCACCTCGGGGTGGCCGGCATCGGCGTAGTAAGCTCGCACCGCCGGATTGTCGGCCACCCCCGGCGCTTCCTTCGCGCCGCGCTCGCCGAGCGCAAGCGTGTACCATGCAGGCAGAGTCATCCTCGCCTCCAACAAGAAGGCCGCCTCTCGGGCGGCCTTGCGATTTTCCGTCTACGATTTGATTGCTAGTCGAAGCGCATCGCGCGCCGCTGCTGCACCAGCTTCATCACCACGAGGACCATCGAGCCCAAGCCGGTGAGCAGGCCGACGCTCAACGTCGCGACCTGAAGCCAAGGTGTCCACGCGGCGGGATCGACGGACATTGCGGCCGCGATCGAGATCCCGGCGCCAGCGCCGCCGGCCGCCGCGGCCTGTCCCGCGCTCAGCTTTTCCACCGCGTGATACATGGAGGTGAAGGGCTCCATCCGGTCCCCACTGCTGTGCTTGCTGCGATGCCGCAGGCTTCGGATCGCCGATGGCTGGGCTTCGCTTGTTCCGTCCGGGATCGTCTGGATTGCTGTCGATTGGAAGCCTTCCTAGACTCAGATAGAATCACAATATGGACGAGGCAGCCTTTGCCCGTTACGCCGCCGAACGTTCGAATTGGCTCAAGCAAGGCCGATGTCGATTATTGCGATCGATGCTCTATCAAGCTTCGTTGCCGCTGAACGCTGAAATCCTCGAGGTCGGTAGCGGTGTCGGGCAGAACATTCCCACTTTGGCTGAGTTCGGCAGAGTGGACGCAATGGAGATTAACCCACTCGGTCTAGCTCAACTGCGCGCCACGAATGGGGTAAGGCGAATCTTCGATCAGCCTATCCCTTGCGCGCTCGACACTGCCTACGATGCCATCGTGGCAATGGATGTCATCGAGCACATCGAAGACGACCGCGCGGCGCTTGAATGGATCTCCACGCATCTTCGGCATGGCGGCGTCCTGTTTGCCATGGTTCCCGCCTATCACTGGCTGTATTCTGGCCACGATGTTGCACTTGCGCACTTCCATCGCTATACGGTCGGGAGCTTCCGCGCCACGCTACCACCGAGGCTTCGCGTACTGCGCTGCGGCTATTTCAATATGACGCTGTTTCCTGTTGCCGCCGGCCGGCGTTTGCTATCGCGAAAACGGGAGAAGCAGAGCAGTTCCGTTCCACCTCTTGTCGACTCGATCTTCCTGGCGATATTGCGCGGCGAGATCGCCGTAATTTCATCGCTGGGAGGGCTCCCCTTTGGGCTTTCCGTTTATTGCTTGGCCCGGCGGGACGTCTAGCTCTCGGCCTCGCCATGCGGTTCATCTTGTTTTGCCGGCGCTTGGTTTGCAGCCAAAGCCTGCTCGAGCTGAGTTTGCAAGGCTGCAATTGTGAACTGCATCTCGCCCAGCATGGCCTTAAGCCGTTGCTCTAGCGTCATCGCCCTTTTTTCCTTCCACAAGCGACACCCTCAGGGAAAGTCGTTTGACCTCATCGAGCAACAAAACCGCTATTCGGTCGTACATGACCGACTCGGGCTTGAGCTGCGCACCATCTTTCAGCTTGCGCTCTAGCCGCCGCTCTTCGCCCTCGCCGATAAAGACTTCCTCCCAATCGTCCGCATCGTAGCCCCAATGCACAAGGCGGGGGTCCATCGCGGCGACGTCTTCGGCTGCCAGCCCATACCAAGACCACTCGGGATCATCCGCATCGGCCTTTGATCGGTACCAGATGGGTTGAAGGTCAAGGACGGCCTTTGATCTCTCCGGATCAACCGGCTCGACATCTTTTTTGTAGCGCAGCGAAGATGTCGAGCGCAGCAGCTCATTAGCCGGCGAGGAACCGCTATTCAAAAAAGCATTCGCCGCGCTTGCGGTTGTGCCAACTCGCGGGAAATACGCATTCCCGGCTTGTGCCAAGCGGAGTGTCTCTGACGGTGCAGCTGCGCCGTCTGCGCTGGTTGCGAAGACGAGTTGGCCGGGCATGTCGTCGCTACCGGGAGTCCCGTCCACATAGGCGCCGAAGGAAGCCCCAGCGCAGAAGTTGCTGCCATCCGCCCCCTCAAACAAGAACAGCCCCAACGCATCGCCGCTTTGCACAACCGTGTAATCAGCAACGGTTGCTCCCCTGGACTTGGCGAAGAGATAGCGGCCGGAAACACCGTTATTGGCGAACCGAGCCTGGGCGGCGTTGCCGATAACGCCCGCGACTTGGAACCCGACGCCGCCCGCGCCGAACGCGGTGTTGCTCTCATTCACGAGAGCCGTGCTTAGGTCGGTCGCGGAGCCGACCGTAATCGGTGCAATGGTAAAGGCCGCGGTTCCGCTGAAGACATTATTTCCATCCAACAGCGGCACGTTCGCCCCTGACGATCCGGTGTTCTGCGTTGCCACCGTGCCAAGACCGAGCGTGGCTCTTTGCGCTGCAGCGTCAGCGTCGTCAACCAGAGCACGGCCGGCGGACGTAAATGTTGCTAGTGCCAGCGTTCCGGTGCCGTTCGCATAGGGCAACCTGTCGACAACCAGCGACAAACCGGCCACGGCCGTCAAGTTCGCATGCAGCGGCTGAAGCGCGCTCGCTGCCACTCCCGCGTCCTCGATCACATCGCCGCTCGCATCGGCGTAGCGGACAAGATGCAAGGCGGTCACCGCGCCGGTCGTCGTCACATCGCCGCTGCCGGACCCTCCCGCGGCAAACAGCTCCCACGCGGTGCCGTTGAACACATAGAGCGTGGACTCATCGATCACGTAAGCGAGCCAGCCGGCGCCTCCGCCCTCTCCCGGGAGATAGGATCGCCACGTGCCGTCGATGTAACGGGCGATGCGGCCGTCCCAGCCGATCCACGCGCCGGTGGCGCTGGCCGCAACGATATAGGTGTCGCCTTCGCTTGGGCTCGCGGGCGGCGCAGCCAAATCCTTGTCGAGGACGCTGAGCTGCACCAGCGTATCGAGCAACGTCATCGCCTCGTTATGCGTCACGTGCTTTTGCGCTTGCGCCGCCGCGATATAGGGAATGCGTAGCTTCGCGCTCTCTTCGGCCATGATCGTGTCCAATGACGTGAATGGGCAGAGCAATAGGGCCCCCATCGCGCTCAAGCAGGCCAGCGGCCGCTAACGCGACGGGGCAAATACTAATGTTGATAATCGTAAGTCAGCTGCTCGGCGGCGACGCCCGCGCCATAACTCGGTGCGACTTGCGCCACGCGGATCGACACGTTCCACTGCGCGACGCCAAAATCGACCGTTTGCATCGCCGCCGTGTAGAGATAAGTCGACGCCGTGAGCTCAACGCTGCGCAACACATCGCCGCCTGGTGCGTCGAGAATCTCCAGCCGGTAGAGTTCGCGCTCTTCGGCGAGCGGCACCTCGACACCCGCCCAACTATCGCCGCCGGTCCGCGTGCGTCGGATCCAGAGGAACGTCCAGTCGCCATTGGCGGGATTGCGTTTGCCTTGCAGGTGCACGGGCGACAGCGGCCGCAAGCCGAAACCGAGAAAGGCGTGCGCCTCGCCGCCGTAGGACGGCTCGTCGAGGTCTTCGCTCGCCGGTCCATATTTGTAATTGAGCGTGAGTCCGATCTCGTCGGGACGCAGATTGGTCGCGGTCACTGCGCTGTTCACCAAGATAAATCGCGCGCCCGCGGCAACCGGGTTGCGCATCGCGGGTTCGGTGCCATTGACGCCGCGCAACAGCACCGATAGGTCGTAGGTCGCCGGCGCAACCAAAGTCGCGGTCTGAAACTGCAGCAGCTCCCATTCGCCGTCGCCATTCTCGATCGCGGCGAAGTTCGCGCCATTCAGCAGCGCTTCCTCGGTCACTGACGCCAGCTCGCCAAAATCGAGCGTGACGCGCAGCACATTGCTCTTGTCGTAGCGATAGAGCGGCCCGGACCAGAAATCGAACAGGCTCTTGCCCAACGTTGGCCGCGCCGCCACGATGGTGTTCAGCTCATAGCCCGAGGTCGATGGCGAACGGAACAACGCCACGGCGCCCGGCCACGGATCGGCGTTCGCGGTGACGTAGCCCGTCTGCGGCGCCTCGTCGCCACGCAGCAGCGGCAGGTCGAGAAAGAACGCCGAGGTCGGTCCATAAACCGTGACCACATCGAAGTCGCGCCGCTGCCGCTCGGAGGCCGGCAGCGCATCGAGGCTGAACGGCTCGACCGAGCGTGCTTCGATCGCCTTGAACGCGCCGTCGCGCGTCTCGGTCAGACGCAGCGGATAATCGCGTCCGCCGGCGTCGAGGGTGATGACATCGCCCGGCTCGAGCGCCAGGCGCGACGGCGGCAGGCCAAGGCTGGCACGCTCACGCGCTGCCCACACGTCCTGCAGCCAGGTGTCGGCAATGGCTTGGGCGCGGGCCTGGCCGATGACGATCGGCAGCTCCGCCGCCGAAAGCCTGTCGCTGCGCACAGAGAGCCGGCGCGCCTCGACCGCCGCCTGCACATAGTCCTCGCTGCCGTCGATATAGGTGATCTTGGCCGACAGCGGCAGCTCGGTCTCCTGCCCGCGGGTCAAGGTGTAGAGCGGCGCCTCGGCGTCGGTCTCCACCAGATCGTCAGGCGCGACGGTGGCGACCGAGCCAATCAGCCCGCGATGCGCGAATTGGATCAGCCCGCCAGACTCATAAGCATCGAACAGATAGGCCAGCCCGAGCGGCTGGAGCGCCTCACGCGCCGACATGATGCGGTCGATGATGAACCCATCGAGAAAGCCGTAAAGGCGCCCAACCTCGTAGCGAGTGAAGCCGTAATCCTCGAGAATTTGCCGGACCATCGACGCCAGTCCGCCGCCGCCGACGCGGCCCGTCAGCCAATGGCCGAGTTCCCAATTGCGGCCATCCGCCCATACTGACAGCGCGTAGGGAAAGGCGGGATAAGGCCGCGCGTCCCAGGTGTAGACATAACTATGTGCGCCATCGACCATCGGCGCGCCATAGACCGACGAGATCGGGTTCGAGCCCGCGACATAGGCGGAATGATCGGGGTCGAAGAAGCTGAGCAGCGCCAGCAGATAGCGCCGCTGGATCAAATCGTCCCTGACGCGGCGCGAGAAGAACGGCGCGGTCGACTCCGCGCTCTTGGGATCGATGAACACGTTCGGCTGGTTCGAGCCCTTGTCCAGAGCCGGACAGCCCAGCTCGGTGAACCAGATCGGCTTCGCTTCCGGCATCCACCCGGTTGGGCTCATCGATTCCACGCCGCCCGGCCGGTCGTAATGGTGGTTCTGCCACCATTCGAGAATCGCCTTCGGCTGGTAGACCCACGGCTTGCCATAGGCGCCGTCGGCGATGGCGAGCCGCTCCTGCGCAATCCGTTCTGGCGAGGCGTCATTGCCGGCTGCGCCAGCGGCCGGATAATAGAAGTCGAACCCCTCCCCGCCCCGGATATTGCCGCGCAGATAATCGAGATCGTAGATCGAGCGGACGCCCGCCTGGTAATCGAGATGCGCCTCGCCGTCGCGCCAGTCCGACAACGGCCAATAGACATCGATGCCGACCGCGTCGATCGCGCTCGAGGCCCAGAGCGGATCGAGATGGAAATAGACGTCGCCGCTGCCGTCCTGCGGCTGATGTCCGCGATGCTCGGTCCAGTCGGCCGCGTAGGTGAGCTTGGTGCCCGGCGAGAGCACGCTCCTCACATCTTCGGCCAGATCGACCAGCGCCGTGACGAAGGGAAAGCTCGACGCGCTCGATCTCAACGTGGTGGCGCCGCGCATCTCCGACCCGACGATGAAGGCGTCGACCCCTCCGGCCGCTTCGCACAGATGCGCGTAATGCAGCACGAATCGGCGGAACGACCACTCATCGGGACCCGAATACAGCACCGTATCGCCGGCGATGGCGAAATCGGCAGGCGCCGCGTTGCCCACGAACGCCGCCACCTGCGTTGCGCAAGCGCCGGTCTGGTCCACCGTTCCCGGCTCGCCCGGCGCCGGGGTGCAGGTGATGCGTCCTCGCCAAGGATAGGCCGCCTGCCCGGTCGATCCCGAATAGGGGTCGGGCAGGACATTCCCTGCCGGCACATCCATCGAGATGAACGGATAGAGCGTGACGCCGAAGCCGCGCGCCTTGAGATCCTGAATCGCCGAGACCACCGCGCGGTCCGACGGCGTGCCGCCATAAGCGGGGCGGCCGTCATGTTGCGAGACGACATAAGCCGTCTCCCGCGTTACCCCGCCGACCGACCAGGCATAAGGCTCGGTCACCTTGTCGTCGACCTCGACGCCGGGCTTTACCTCGCAATGACCAATGCGCAGATCGGTGCCGAACCAACTCACCACCAGCGAGACGTGGGCAACATTGGGAAGCTGCTGCTCGAGCTGGTCGAGCGAGACCGTCCAGTCCGTGCCGCCAAGCCCCGTGTGCAAGTTCTCGGCGATGGTCGTGCCACCAACGATGCGGATGACGCGCTCGTCGTCGTAGATGAACTCGCCTGCCGCAGGGATCATCGTCACCGCGCGTACGCGCGATTCGAAATCGTCGACCGCGCGGAACACTTCGAAATTGAGCTGCGGCAGGCGATTGCCGAAGCGGGCGAGCGGCAAATTGTCGAACACGACATAGGCTGCGCCGCGATAGGCCGGCGCCTTGTCGCTTCCACCTTCTTTCGCGGCGATCAGCGGGTCGACTGTCTGCTCCTCATCGCCGCGATAGACCCTGATCGTGTATCTCGATTGGTTCAGCTCCCTGCCATCGGCCCAGATCCGTCCGACCCGCGTGATCGGTCCTTCGCAGATGGCGTAAGCCGCATTGCCGAAATAGAGATATTCCTCGACCTCGACCTTGTTCTCGCTTCGCGAGGTGGTTTGCGAGCCAAGCACGTTCTTGCCGCCCCCAGCCTGCCCGCCGCCTGTGGTCTGCGTCGTGGTCTTCACCACTTCCTTGAAGCGCGTCGCCCAGATCAGCTGGCCCGGCAGCCGCGCGCGTCCATAGACGCGGGGGATCGACGCGCCCTCGCTCGATGCGCCGAGCTTGAGGTCGAACAGGCGCGGACCCTGCGCGATCTGGGTTTGGCCCGAGGCGCCCGCGAGCGGCCCAAGCAACGCCTGGTCGATCACGCCGCCTGCCAGCGAGCCGACCGCGCCGCCGATGGCTGCGCCGCTGATGGCCGCGCCGAACAAACTCAAGCCGCCCGGCAGCAGCGCGCCACCCACCGCCGAGCCTACGGCTCCGAGCACAAGCGTCGCCATCACGTCACCCCAGGAAAACCAAAGGCCGCAGCGGCGCGGCGGCGCCACCAGCGGCCAAACTCGATCTCGATCACGCCCAGCCCTTCTTGCGCATGCACCAGTCGCGATGGCCCGCCGCGCTCAACTCCGCCGGAGGCCGGTCGCGCAACGATAATTCCGGCATGCTTAGCCACGCCCGCATCGCGCATGCGAAAAACCAGCACGTCGCCCAGCCCCGCCGCGCTTATGTCATCCAGCTCGGTGAGGTGCCGGCCAGCGGCGGCAAGCAGCGTCTCCGAGCCGGTGGCATTGCCCCAATCGCGCGTGTAAGGCGGCATGGCTTCTGGCTCGGGCCCGTACAACTCACGCCAGATCCCCCTGATCAATCCGAGACAGTCGGAACCGACGCCCTTCAAGCTCGCTTGATGGTGATAGGGCGTGCCGAGCCAGCTTCGCGCCGCAACAACGATCGCTTCGCGTGTGACCATTAGGGGGTACTCGGGTTGACCGGTGGGTTGCGCCGGGGGGACACTTCCCGCGCCTGCCGCGTCCGGAGGACGTTAAGATTTACGACAGCCGGCCGAGGGGCCTGTTAGGCCGCCGCAACTTTCTCAAGCGGGCGACGCTTGCCGGCGCGGCCACGCTTACGCCGTCGCTCGCCCAAGGCGGCGCCTCGGAGCCCGAGCCGCAACCTCTCGTTAATCCCGCCAAGCCTATGCCCGATAGCGTGACTGCCGATGAGATCAAGTCCCTGCTCAAGCTCGAGCCGAACGCGACCTGCGGCTTCGTGCGCGAGACCTTTACCAGCGACCTGACGATCGCGCCGGGCGGCTTGCCGGCGCCGTTCGAGGACGGACGCCCGTTGGGATCGGCGCTCTATTTTATGGTGACGCCCGAAGCGCCGGTGAAGCTGCACCGCATCAAGAACGAGCAGCTCTATCACTATTATCTCGGCGACCCGATCGAGGTGCTGTTGCTGCGCGAGAACGGCGACAGCGAGCTGGTGGTCGTCGGCCCGAACATCATCGGCGGCCACATGCTCCAGCTCTACATTCCGGGCAACACGTTCCACACCGCGCGCGTCACCGGCAAGCGCCGTTGGTTCCTCGGCGCCAGCACCCAATGGCCTGGCGTCGTGCCCTCGGAAGATGTCGAGCTCGGCGATGCCGAACGGCTCGCGGCGAAATATCCGGAAGCCTCAGCCGACATCCGCAAATTCCCTGAGCCGGCGGAGAAATAGGACTCACCGAAACCGGCTCTTGCCGTCGTTCTTGTCGCGGCGGCTGGCGGTGCTCAGCATGAAGTCGTTGCCGGGCACATGCGGGAAGCCGCGGAAGTTCGGCACATTGGCGAACTTGGTCCGGCAGGTGGTGAACTGCTTGTCGCAGCCGGCGACGATGCGGAACGTATCGCCTGCCACGATCGGCTCCGACAGGCGCTGCCACAGCTCGATGCTGACGCCGCCCGCGCCTTTGCCGTGCACCTTGACCTCGGCCTTGCGTCCGGCGTTGGCGCCGGTGAGCCAAATGATCAGCCCGCGCGTGAACCAGTTGGTGTCGTAGCCGTCGAGCCCCGAGGCGCCGAACTGGCGCAAACCGCTCACGCTCGCCACCACTCCGTCGTCGCTGGCGTAGGCCGGCTGGTCGAGATCGACCTTACAGCGGCCATCGCCGAGATCGGCGTCGCAACCGAACTGCACGATGCGCCCCTTGGGCTGCTGCAGCTCGTGCGCGAGGCCGCGGATCTCGCACTTGAAGTGATGCCGGCTGCGGGAGACCTCGCCGAGATTGCCGTAGCGCATCAGCACGCGCTGCTCCGGCGCCTGCCAGTTCACCCGGTAGATTTCGATCAGCGCGTTGTCGAACGCTCCGGCGAGCAGATCGGCCTCGTTCAGCCGGTCCGATTTCAGCGCGCCCTCGACGTCGAGCGTATCGACATTGAGCCCGACCGCGCCTGCGATCTCGGTGCCGGTGAAGCCGGTCGTTGCCTCGAAGCTGGTGCCGTCGAAGGCAAGGTCGCGGTCGTGGTCGGTGAAACCGAACTTGACCCCGTCATTGCGGGTGACGCGCCAGCACCAGCACAGCGTCGTCGCGCCCGTGTCGAGATGCGCTTGTAACTCCGCCGGCAGCAGCCTCATGGCAGCCTGATCTCCACGATCGGAATATGCGGGATCGAACCCGCCTCGATCTGCGCCAGATTGATCTCGAGCTGGTCGGTGTCGAAACGCACCGGCACGTCGAACTCGAAGCCCGCCGTCACCACCGCGCCCTCCGCGGGGATGTGCCCGGCGAGGAATGTCACAATCCCGCTCGTCAGGCTGACGACGAAATTTCCCGGATCCACCGCGACGCCGTCCACCGCCATCAGCGCAGTTCCTGCAACCGGCAGGGTGATGGTCCGCGACCAGGGCGCGAAGGCCGAGCCATAAGTCTTCACCAGTTGAAACGCCCCCGTCGCGCCGTCGCCGACACCGATCTCTTGATCGAACGCCGACGGCGTCGCTGACGGCTCGCAGGATTTGTAGTCCGCCCAGTCCTTCCAGCGAAAGCCGTGCAGCCGCCCGCGCCGCTCCTCGAAGAAGGCGATCACCGCATGCAGATCGTCGACGCTCTTGATGCCGTAGCCGGCATTGTAGCTCCGCTTGGAATCCGCCCACCGGCTGTTGCGCTCCTCGGCGCCCGAGCCGAGCACCACGATCTCGGTGCGGCGCTCAGGCCCGCCCGAAGCGCCGAGCGAGATACCGGCGGGAAAGCGCACCGCATGCAAGGCCATGGTCTAGAGATTCCGTGCGCCGCGGCCGACCACGCGATTGAGCATCGCCGCGATCTGCCCTTCCGAGCGGCGAAAGCTCTGCGCGTCTTGCGCCGTGACGTTGAAAGTGACGTTGACCGCGCCGCTGCCTCCTTCGGATCGCACGCCGAGCCGCCCGTCGCGGCCGCGCGCCAACGGAAGGATCGCTTCGGGTCCCGCCTCGCCGGCCACGCCGACATGCCGTTGTCCCAGGGGAAAGCTCACCGGCGAGGCGATCACCCCGCCGCTGGCAAAAGGCAATACCGATTGCAGCCCCCCGCCCACGAGTTGCGCCAGACCCCCACCCAGCGCCTTGGTCAGCGGGGCGAGTGCCGCGTCCAGCGCGTGGCTCGACAGCGACAAAGCGAGCTGCTTGAGAACATCGGACAGCGAGCGGCCCTTCAACGCCGCATCCTCGAAGGCGCGGGTGAGGTCGCTCGCGAATTTACCGCTCAGGCTGCCCGCCTCGCGCAATGCCGCGCGCAACGGCGCGATGTCGGCGCCGACGGCAACGAACAATCCGTCATTGGGCTCCATCGCTCTTCTCCTAATCCGGGTAAGCGCCCATCAGCGCCGAGAGATCGGCGCGCGACATGAGGCTCGCACGCGCAACGCCGAAAGCGCCTGTCAGCGCGGCCTCGAGCTCGCGCGGCGTCATGCCCCAAAATACGCTAGGGGCCAGCCGCAGCGTTCCGAGCCCCGCTTCCATCGCCGCCTCCCAGGGAAACGGCCCAGGTGCTTGGCTCAGTCCACCCGCATCCGTTCGCCGAAAGGGCCGTCACCCTCCCCGCCCCGCGCGGTGAAAGTGGCGGCGAGCAGCCGCGCCACGATATCGACAAACCCGGCGGCGCCGCCTTCGGCACGCATTTCGGCGACAGCCTCATCGCCGATCTCGTAGCCCGCCCCGCGCAGACCGGCGCCGATCATGCGGATGGCGTCGCGCGCGGCGATGCGTCCCGCCTCGAAGCGCTCGGCCACCGCCAGCATGTCGTCCTCGCCGAAGGCGTGCTCAAGCTCCGCCAGCGCGCCGAGCGTCAGACACAGCCGATAGCTCTTGCCGTCGAGCGTGGCTTCGATCTCGCCCCTGTGCCGGTTGACCATGATCCCTCCGTTACGCCGCGGCGGTGAAGGCGAGCGCGCCCGCCGATTCGAGGCCAAGCTCGAAGGTCACCTCGCCGTCGTGCTGGCCGCCATATTCGAGCGTGGCGATCTGGAACAGGCCCTCGACCGTGCCGAGCTCGGGCACGATCACCTGCCACTCGCGCACCGTGCCGTTGAAGAAATATTGCCGCAGGGTCTCGTCGGAACTCGCGTCCTTGAAGATGCCGCTGCCGGTGATGCGCGCGGTCTTGATGCCGGCGCCTTCCAACAGCTCGCGCCAGCGCCCCGCCGACTCCTGATCGGTGATGTCGACCGTCGCCGCGTTGAAGGCAAGCGATCGCGCGCGCAAGCCCGCCACGGTGGCGAAGCTCCCTGCCCCGTCGGTGTCGACCTTCAGCAGCAGGTCCTTACCCTTCTGCGCCGTCATCTCTGTCCTCGCTTCTTCTCAATTGCGGGCAACAAAAAAGGCGGCCGAAGCCGCCTTCACTCGAACTCATCATTCCGGGCTCGACGATCGATCTTAGTCCGAGCGCAACTTTGACCCGTGACGCGCGGCGACTTGCTGCCGCAAAATCACCCGATCCCGGGTCGAGACACCGAGCAGCTCGGCGGTGCGCCAAACCAGATTGGATTCGAATTCGTGGATGATGCCGTCGGCCATCACCACTTCCCACAGCATCTCGACGATGCGCTTGCGGCCTTCCTGGTCGAGCTCACGGCAGAGAACGTTGGTGAAGCCGAACAGGTCGACGGATTCGCTCTCCTCTTGAGCCGCTTCCCGCACCAGCCTCCGAACCTCGTCATCTCCAAGCTCGAACCGCTCCTGCAACAACGCCTTCAGCGTTCGCCGCTCGGACGCGTCGAACTGCCCGTCGATCATCGATGCGTGCACGAGCAGAGCCGCCGAGGCCAACCGCAGCTCGTCTTGGTGAAAGTTCCGTGCCGGCTTGTCGTGCCCGGCGACGCGATCGGCGAGATCCTTGAGCCTGGTCCAAACCGTCATTTACGCTCATCTCCCCTTGGCGAGAGCGTCATATAGCGCAGCCAGAGGCGCTTGCGCACCCCTGGCTGGGGATATGCCCGGTAATCCGGTGAAGAAACAGCCTAAGCTGCGACGGCCTGCGCCGGCTCGGTCACGGCGCGATAGCGCACGATGCCGTGGAAGGTGTCGCCGTCCGGATCAAGCCGCGCCTCCGAGAATTCGTGACGCAGATTGACGAGGTGATGGTCGGCAAGCATCAACGGCTGATCGTGCAGCACGGCCCTGATCGCCTCGATGATCTGATGCACCTGCTTCTTGCCGCCGGAGCGCGACCAGACATGCAGCGTGAGATCGTGCTCGGCGCCATCCTCGGTGCCGGTGCTCCAATCGCGGACCGCGCTCTGCCCGAGGGTGATGAAGGGATAAGGCGCGGCTTGCGGTGCATCGTCATAGACGCGCACGCCGCCCAGTAGCGTGGTCAGATCCAAAGAGCCGGCAAGCGCCTGATAGACGCCGCGCTGTAAGGCCCAACTCGCAACTTCCGCCATAGCAGGTCTCCGGTGAACGGTTGTTAACCACACATATGGGGTGCCGCTCCGCGGCTTGCAAACCGCGACCAAATCACCAAAACGCGATCAGCCTTTGCCGCGACCCGCCTTGAAAGCCGTCACGATCAGTTGTCGGAGCTCATACTTAACACCCGGTAAACGCGCTCGGAATGCCGGCCACAGCCAGGGCGTTGCCCGCCGCCGCACGGTGCCGAACTCGAGAAAGCGGCCCGCCGGTTGCGCCGTGCCGATGGCATAATCAAGCTTCAGCCCACGGCTTTGATCGACGATCTCGACCGTCTGCCCCAGCCTGCCGGGGGCACCCACCCGCGCCGCTTGGGCGATCGCTTCCGCCTCTCGCCGCAACGCGTCCTTGATGGCGACGGGAGCTGCCGCCGCGGCGAACCCGCGTCGCAACGAGTTCGAGTCCTTTGACGGCGACGGCCGTCATAGCTCGCGCTCCTCGCATAAGCATCTGAGCCAGCGCCTGCGCTCATCGACATCGATCACGCTCAAAATGTGGAACAGTCGCGCCTCCTGACGGAAACGCATCGACGGATGAACGCCCGGCAGATAGCGCAGCGAGATTTCGTGCGTGACGCGCCCGGCAAGCCGGTCGGCCTCGACGGTTTCGCTGCCGCCGCCGGGATGTAGATCCGCCCATAGCTCGGCCACACTGACCCAATTCTCGGTGAAGCCGCCGCCCTCGTCTTCCTCGCGCTGCAGCTCCTCGAGCGTGAGACGGTGGCGGAGGTCGCTTGGGCTGAGCTCGGTCACAGCCTCACCCGTCGATAGGGCAGCAGCAGGCCGGCGATCGTCGTCGGCACTTCTTGCGCGCCGACGCCGAGCACCACCGGCTCGCGCCGCTCGAACCAATGCGCGACCAGAAGCGTGAGCGCGTGGCGGATCGGCGCCGGCACGTCGGTCGCGGCATCGCCATAACCGGCGGTAAAAGCAATCTCGAACGCGTTCAGCTCACGCGCCACCACCGAAGGACTCGCACCCTTCAGCACGAGACGCGCCGGCGCCGACAAAACATCGACCGCGTAGTCGCTCGCTTCCAGCGCCGTCGAGCCACCACCAGCGTCATGCAGCGTGACGGCGCCGACCGCTTGCACGGGCAAAATCGGCAGCGTGACGCAGGAGCTGCGCGGCCAGAAGTCGAGGAAATACGACCATCCCTGGGTGATCAGCGCCAGACCGAGCGTCTTCTCGACGAACATGCGCGCCGCGACGATCAGAGCGGTCAACAGCGCATCCTCGTCGTCGGCGTCGATCCGAAGCTGCGCCTTGGCCTCGGCCAGGCTGATCGGCTCGGCGGCGGGCGCCGCCGTCAACACAAGCGCCATGATGCATGGTCCTTAGAGAGAAAGTGGCGACCGCTTCGCGTGGGAGGGGCGCTAAAAGCGGCCGCCGGCCCGGCCGGGCTTTTCAGATTAAGAGGTGCCGAACTTCAGCAGCTTGATCGCGTCGAAATCCTGCACGCCGCCGCCGACCCGCTTGGTCGTGTAGAACAAGACATACGGCTTGGCGGAATAAGGATCGCGCAGCACGCGGATGCCGGCGCGGTCGACCACCAGATAGCCGCGGTTGAAATCGCCGAAAGCGATCGAATAGCTGTCCGAGGCGATCGACGGCATGTCCTCCAACTCGGCGATCGGATAGTTCATCAGCGTCGGCGACAGGTCCGCGCGCTCCGGCGGCGCCCAGATGTAGTTGCCGTCGGCGTCCTTGAACTTGCGGATGGCGGCCTGGGTCGCGCGGTTCATCACCCAATGGGCGTTGGCGCGATACTCCGATTTCAGCGCATAGATAAAGTCGATCAGATCGTCCGACGGGTCGCTTGCATCGAAGGCGCCGTCGGTGCCGGTGGCGACATAGCCGATATTGCCCCACGACCAGGAGCCGTTGGCGACCTTGGTGTAGTCGAGGAAGCCCTTCGGCTTGTTGCTGCCGTTGCCGGAGACGAAGGCCGTGCCTTCCTGCTGGGCGAAGGCGACCTGGATCTCCTCGGCGAGCCACTCGTCGATATTCACCACCGAATCGTCGAGCAGCGCCTGCGTCGCCGACGGCATGGCGTAAAGCTCCATGGTCGGGAAGGCGAGCTCGGCCAGCGTCGGCGAGTTGGTCTCGGGCCGCGTCGCCGTCTCGGCCACCCAGCCCGTCGCCGGACCGGTGATGGCGAACGGCTTCTTATAGACCGACGCGCTCACCGTACGGTTGCCGGCGATGGCGCGGATCGGCGAGATATTCTTCACGCCGCGGATCACCGCCGCCTCGGTCTCGGCCGGAACCAGATAGCCGCCGTCGGGGCCGGAGCCGACCGACAGCGCCTTCTCTTCCAGAATGTGCAGGCCGTTGGCCTCGCCGTGGCGGACATAGGCCTCGAACGCGGCCTTGTGCTGCAGCGTCGCGCTACTTGAGCGCACGCCAGAGCCGCCGAGCTGCGGCCGCGCCGCCTTCAAGGTGAGCTGGTCGACCACCGCCTTGTGCTGGTCCATGGCGCGGTTGATGCGCTCGAGCTTCTCGGTGGTGACCACATCCTCGGTGAGCTGCTGCTCGATCTGCTGCAGCCGCTCCTCGTTGGTGGCCTTGAACGCCTCGAAGGCGCGCATGAATTCGTCGAAAGCGATCGCCACGTCTTCGCTCGAGCCGCTCGCGGCTTTGCTGTGGCCGCGCGTGGCTTTGGTCTCGATGTCGTCAGTCTGCATGCAGTTCGCTCATGTCGGTCCTCTTCTGGGGGCGGTCATCGCCCCAAGCAGCTGGGCGTCATGGCCGGGCGCGTGACCCGGCCATCCGCGTCTTGAGCGGGGCTCGTCTCAAACGCGAATGCCCGGCGGGATGGCCGCGGCATGACGAATGGATGATGTGTGTGTTTATGCGAGCGGCCCTGAGCTCCGCAGCGCCGTGTTCGCACTATTCCAAACCGATGGTCACCACCAGCAGGAGACCGTGGTCAGGTTGGTTTGAAGATTCCTCGCGCGACTCTTGGGTAGTTAGCTTGTCCGCATCAGTCGCGCGGCGCGGCGGAACTTGCCGGCGAGCCGCGCATGGCCGGCGCTTACGTCGAGCTTCGGCACCTGCCGCCGCTTCACCGCGCTGACCCGTGCGTCGGGCAGCATCGGGAAGGTGACGACCGAGATCTCCCAGAGATCGATCTTGTCGAGCCGGCGCACGCCGGATGCGGGATCGGTGCGGCCCTGCACGGTGCGGAAGCCGATCGACAGCCCATCGAGCGCGCCGGCCCGCATCAGGCTCAACACTTCACGCGCCCGCGTCACCTCCGGCATCAGCCGCCCGCGGGCGAACAATCCGCGCGCATCTTCCGCCAACTCGAGCCAAACCCCGATCGGCTCGTTCGGGTCGTGCTGGAACAGCAGCTTGACCCCGCTTGCACCGCGCGCAGCAAGGCTGTCGCGGAAGGCGCCCGGCATCACCAGGTCCTGGCCGAGATCGACCTCGCCGAACAGGCTGGCATAGCCGGAGAAGGTGCCGTCGGCCTCGACCGATTTCAGATCGCAGGCCGCGAACTTCATCTCGCGCTCGGGCAGCGTCTCGCCGAAGCGTTGCAGCATGACTTTGTCTTTCGCTGATTAGCCTTAAGGCCCGCGCGCCAGCGCGTCGCCGCCGTCGATCGCGCCATAGCCGACCGCGGCGCGCTTCTCGTTGACGGTGAGAAAATCGCTGGCCCGCACCCGCTCCCACAGCGCCTCGCGCTCGGTGCTCAATGCCTCGACCGTATCGAGATCGGGCCGCAGCTCGAGCGGAGGTGCATCTCTTGAGCCATCGCCGGCAAACCCCGGCGCGAGCCAGCCCGACAGCGCCTTGGCGGTCCGCCCCACCAGCGGCAGCACCGTCTGGCGCCAGAATGAGCGATTGGCCTCGGCATAATTGGAATAGGTATTGTCGCCGGGAATGCCGAGCAGCATCGGCGGCACGCCTAAAGCCAACGCCACTTCGCGCGCGGCGACATGCTTGGCCGCGATGAAATCCATGTCCTTGGGCGAGAAGGCCATCGCCTTCCAGTCGAGCCCGCCCTCGAGCAGCAGCGGCCGCCCCGCATTCTTCGCGCCTTGGAAGCTCGCTTCGAGCTCGCTCTTCAGCCGCTCATATTGCTCTGGCGTCAGCTGCCCGTCCTTGGCGGTATAGACCAGCGCGCCGGAGGGACAGGCGGAATTGTCGAGCAGCGCCTTGTTCCAGGCGCCGGCCGCATTGTGCAGATCGATGCCGACCGCGCCAGGCTCGAGCGGGCTCAGGCCGTAATGGTCGTTGAGCGGATGGAACAGCGCCATATGCAGGATCGGCCGCACCCCCGCCGCCGCGTCCTGCTCGAAGCGCACCGTCTGTCCGGCGGCGGTATAGTCGTAGGCCTCGGGCCAGCCGTCGGGCCCCGGCACGACCTTCATCCGGTCGGGCCGCAGCACATGCAGCTCGCGCACCACGCCGCCGACCGACACCGCCTCGAGATAGGCATTGCCGGCCACCAGCAGATGCCCGTACCAGGCCTCCAGCAGATCAGGCCCGCATTGCATCGGGTTCGGCCGCTTCAGCAGCGTCAGCAGCGCGTGTTCATCGACCTCGCGCTCGCCGTCGAACAGGAACAGCGGCACGCTCGCAGCGGCTTCGGCGATCATCCGCACCGAGCGATAGACGATGGCGTTCTTGGTGAAGCCTTCGCGGGCGAGCGCGGCGAAGTCGCGCGGCGTCCACACCGGCTGCCCGCCGCCGGCCCAGGCGAACAATTTCGCCGTCTTGCTCGCCTTGGCTTCGATGCCGAGCCAGCGCGCGAGGCTCTCGCGTAGTTTCAGTGCCATGAGTTCAACCCACTCTTGTCATTGCCCGGCTTGACCGGGCAATCCAGTAACCCCGGCGTCACGCTTAGCAAATCTCGGTGGCTACTGGATCACCCGCGTTCGCGGGTGATGACGCCGCGTGAAATTCACACAAAGCGCACGCGCGGCTCCGGCCGATCCTTCAGCAACAGCTCGGTCAGCGCCCAAACCAGAGCATCGACGCGGTCCGGGCTGCGCCCGCCGGACAATCCGTCAGGCCCGAAATCACTCATCTCGTCCTCGAGCGCGGCAAACGCGCCGACATGGGCGACGCGGCCCTGCTCATAAAGAGCGGCGACGGGCTCGGCGCGGAGCCACTTGCCCCGCATGGCGCGCACCGCGCGCACCGGCACGCTCGCATCGACCTGGCGGAGCACCGCCTCCACCAGATCGCCGCCTTGATTGATCTCGACCACGATGCGGTCGGCTTCGTAAGCGCGATAGGCGGAAATCACCGCCTTAGCCCAATCGAGCGGGCGCGCGCGCTCCATCGTTCGGTCGGCAAGCACATAGCCTCGCCCGTCAGCGCCAAGTCCCGCGACAATAATGCCGCAAGCGTCGGCATGCGGCCCCGACGTGGCGGGCGGATCGACGGCGACCACCATGCGCCGCAGTTCCGGCGCGACCGCAACGCGACCGCGTTCGATCAGCGCGCGCGGAAACAGCGCGTCGGGCCGGTCCTCCAGCAGCTCGGCGTCGAGCTCCTGCCGGCCGAGCCGCGTGCCGCGATAGCGCCCGACGATCGTGTCGAGAAAAGTCGGCGCGAGATTGGCGGCATTGGCCGCGGTCTTGACCCGGCTCACCGCGCTTTGCGGATCGGCGAGCAGCGCCTTGATCAGCGGGATCGGCCGCGGCGTGGTGGTCACCACCTGGCGCGGCGCGTTCCCCAAGCGCAATCCGAATTGCAGCATGGCCCAGCTTTCGTCGGGCCGGCGCCATTTGGCGAGCTCGTCGCACCAGGCGTGAGAGAATTGCGGGCCGCGGAGGCTCTCGGGATCTTCCGCCGAGAACAGCTGAGCCACCGCGCCATTCGCCCAGGTCAGTTGCCGCTTCGACGGCTCGTAAAGCGGCCCCGCGCCCGGCGGATGCACCGCGAGCAGCCCCGATACGCCCTCGACCATGACGCTGCGCGCCTGGCCGAGCGTCTCGCCGATCAGCGCGATGCGCGCGGGCGAGGCATCCATCGCAGTCGCGATGCCGCGCACCCATTCGGCCCCTGCCCGCGTCTTGCCGGCGCCGCGCCCGCCCAGCATCAGCCAGATGGTCCAGGCGCTGCCGCCTTGCGCCGCATCCGGCGGCAACTGGTCGTCGCGCGCCCATAACTCGAAATCGTAATGCAGCCGCGTCAGTTCGTCCGCACTGAGCGTGGCGAGAAAATCCTCAAGCGTCCGCTGCGCGATCGAGTCGCTGAAGGCGGAGCGCAAGATCGCGGCGGAAATGGTCCGCATCGTCGCTCCTTGGCGTGGCCGGCGTGTCGCTCCCCTTCCCTGCGTCGGCCTTGCGCGCGGCCTCGTCGAGCTCGACCAGCTTGGCGTAGAGCCGCGCCAGCGCACTCAAGGAACGCATGTCGCGCTCGGCATCCGCCGCGCTCGCCTCGCCATTGGCTCCGGCTTTCGCCATGCGTTCCTCGATCTCCGTCAACCGCGCATCGAGCACCCTGAACAAACGCCGCGCCATCTTGGCGAGGCGGCGCTCGCGAATTCCCCGCGCCGGCTTCGGCGCGCCCGGTGGACGCGGCTTCGGACCAACCGGCAAAGGCTTGAGCGGCACGAGCCGCACCCAACCGCCCTGTTGCGCATAGCGCGCGAGCCGTGTCCGGCTCGTACCGTGGCGCTTGGCGATGCGCTCCTGCGAGAGGCCGCTATGGATAAAGTCGCGCTCGACCGCTGCCCAATCGACGCTGTCTTCGGCTGCATCGTCCGGATCAGCCGGAGCCTGCGCGGCGCCCTCCAGATCAAGAGGGTCATCGTGCTCCATGTCCCTGCTGCTGATCCTGAAACGAAAAAGCCGCCCCGATTGGAGCGGCTTAGTGCTAAATACCTCTGGTTGCTATACCAGATTGATAATCGTCTAAGTTGTATGCTAAGCGGTGCATTCCTGCGAGTTGAAAGGAGTAAGTTATGGGAAAAGTGCCGCCCTTCCATTCAAAGCGTGAGACGGATCGCAAGGTCTATCACGACAACGATCGCTGCACTGAAGGCAACAACATCGAGCGCCAGAACCGAGTTTCCGGCACCGGCGGACGCCCGCGCTGCGAGCACTGCAATCGTCTCAGCTAGTCATTATCGGCGAACCGTGGTGGGCCATCGCGATCCCGCCACGGCCTCTTCCCGAGCGTCTCGCGCAACTGTCGGGTTATAGCTGAACCCTACGCGAGCAGCGTAACGCTGTCAAGGATTTTTTTCCTATTATATCGGAGGTTATCTCAGTTTCTCGGGATGACAATTTTTCGGCGCGGATCTTGCCCCCCGCACCCTCCTTCGCGGGCATCGGCCTTCCCAGGGTCAATCGCGATCTCGCCTACCATGACGGCCCTACCAATCACGTCATGGCGTCCCTTTTCGCCTTTAGGGCCTTGGGCATTAATCGGCGTCCGTCTCTTCTTTTACAAACTCGGGGCCCGGTGCCCCGCCTTCCTTGAGCACACGTGCCAGTTTCGCGAACATATTTGGGTGATAGCGCTTGCTACCCAAATCGTTGTTCACGGTAGTGTGCAGCCACTTCGTCTCAGGTGCGGTAAGATGGATATGGCCGGTTTTTTCGTCATACCAGACCCCCATCCTCACATAAACGCTCTTGCCAGGCTTGCTCGTTTCCATGCGCTCCGTCCCCTTATATCGTCTTGGCTCTTGTGTCTCTTGGGCATCACAAAAATGTCGAAACCAGATCCGATAGGCGAACAAGAATATTACATCCACGGCGGCCATTTGGCCGCATTCGGCGCGATAATCCATGTCTTCGCTCGGCACGAAACCCTTATTGTCGCCTGCCTCAGCAGGCTACTCAATTGCGATGGGGGACGTGTGATGCACCTCACCTCTGAGATGCCCTACCGCGCAAAGAAAGACGCGCTAAAGGCGCTTCTCGGCGTTGTGAGTGTCCCCTTCGATCAATTTGAGCGCGTCTCTTGGTTTCTAGGTGAGATGCACAAACACAACGACTTACGCAACTCGATCGCGCACCACGTTTGGTCGCTCGGGGCTCGGCCGGGAACCATCAAGCCGCTCGCGCTTAGCGTTCGCAGCGGAAAGACAACCATAAAAGGAAACACGGACGCTGATCCCGACTACACCGAGGATGAGCTAAAGAGCATCGCTAACGATCTGCTCAAAACATATGAGGCATTCAAGCGATACCTTCTGCAAATCGGCTTCCTGCCTATGCGTACCGGCGGAGAGTCCTAAGTTGCCTCTGGCGAGAGAGACCCCCCTTCAGCTATCCCCCGCACCAATCGCGACGCCGCGGGCATGATGTCCCGCCGCAGACGTAACGTTCGGCGAGACCCTCGGCGATTTCCGGGCGATCACATGCCCTCGACTTCGGGCGTGCAGTTCGGGCTGTAGCTCCACTGGCCTCGCACGTCTTCCGGACGCTTGCAGGGCAGCGCCTCTTCTGGCGGCGGCGGCTCGACGGCGGCGCCGAGCGGCTCGATGCAAAGCACATGGCCGGTCACCGGATTGACTTCGGCCTTGATGCATGCGGGCTTCGCCGGCTGCTCGGCTGGCGCGGCCGAGACCGCGCCGGCGGCAAGCACGACAACCGCGGACATGAGACCGGCAGAGACAATCATCGTCACGCGCAACATGGCGTTCTCCGTTATTGGGGCTTCGGATGACACGGCACCGCCGCGAGGAAGCATTTGCTGTAGAGGCCCTGCTTGACGCACTCCCATTTGACGTCTTTGGCGGTCGCGAGCTCCGCATCGGCATAGATGGCCTTCGCCTTGGCAAGCCAATCGTCTTTCGCCGCCTGCTCTGACGCATCCTGCGAATCCTTGAAGCCGGGCCCGCTGCCGACCAGCGGCTTATCGTGGCACTCGAAGCCCGGCTTGACCGGCTCGGCCGGCGGCGTCCCCGTGGCCGCGGGTTGATCGGCGGCGAAAGCGGACGCCACCATTGCCGACAGTGCGATCGTGCCGAGCAGGACGCGACGGAGCAGTGCAGCCTCAAACATTGGACCTCCCCCAATGGCTCTTGTTACAGGCCTCGACCGGGAAACATTAGCATAGAGGATTGCGGAGTCCGCATGTGCCAAGGGCCCGCACGGAGCGGGCCCTTGCAAGCGCGGCAGGCGAGCCGCCGCGACTAATCCTTAGTCCGGCGCTTTAGCCCTTGTGCTCGCTCTTATAGAACGACTCGGCCTTGGACAGATTGGCGTCGGGGTTCTTCATGAAGTCGGCCTTGGCCTCGGGGCTGCTGAAGCAATAGGTCTGGCCCTTGATCGTCGTGTTGACGGAGCAGTCCGTCTTGACGTCCTTGTGATTGGCCAGACCCCAGCTGCACATATTGTCGAACTGGCCGGTGGCGGCCATGGCCGAGGTGGCGAGACCGAGCGCGAAGACGCCGGCAAGCGCCGAAATGACAGTGATTCTGTTCATGGGGTTTCTCCTGGTTTGGGGGGTTCGCGCCCATTGCTGGGCTGAAGAAAAACCCCTTGCCGGAGACCCGGGTTCCGCACGCGCGAAGCGGCGTTTCGTCGCCCCCGCGCGGTCACCCGAAAGGCCGGTTGGCTCATTCGTGGGGCTTGGCGACCATCCGGGACTGCAGGCCCTCACGTCATCGTGAAACCACGGCCCGTTCCGAGCCGAGCAAGTCGCTCTTCATTTTTCGGCCTTAACTTCCAAGCAATGGGGTGGAGGGTGTCCAAGCCGCCGTTGAGGGCTCGCCACGCCGGCCATAAATTGGCGATACTGGCCGCAAGAAGAGGTCGGGGTTTCGGCAATGTCGAGGGTGCAACTGGCGGTGCTCGCCGCGGTCCTGCTCGGGCTGGCGCTTCCGGCGTGCAGCCTGTCGCAGCCCGCCCCCAAGGATTTCGTCCTGGTCGACAAGCACGCCGCGGAGAACGCCCCGCCGGCGTCATCCAGCCCTCCGGGCAATTGGGGGAAGATCGGCAAGGAAACGGGAGCGCCCGAGAAGGGGGTCTCCGAGAAGGGAGCCGGGCGCGGGGCCGCCAACTCGCTCCAGGCCGCGGAATTGGCTTGCAAGGCGGAGACCGAGCGCAAGGGCATCGGCTCGCTGGTCGGCATCTTTTCGCGCCTGCGCAAAGGCTCGGCCGATGAGGATTACGTCGCCTGCATGAAGGCGCGCGGCTACGAGGTCAAACCGTGACCGGGGCGGTCGCAGACCGCCGCAAGCCTCTATAAAACGCCGCAATCCCGGTGTAGTTTGCACTCACGAGATCCGTCCAGGCGGTAGGTTGGGGGATGCCAATCTACCGGGGCGGATTCGCACGCAAGAGGTCGGGGCCAAGTGCGAGATTTTCTTCAGGGTAATCGCCGGACCAAGCTGATCGATTGGCTGAAGATCGATTCGTGGATCGATTCCGGGCTGTATACGACCTGGATCGGCTTCCGCGACTGGTGGGCCGGCTATTCGTCGTTCTTTGGCCGTTTCGAGGTCAAGGGCGTCGTCCGCGCGCTCAACGAGCTGGCCTGCGAAGGGCTGACGCTGAGCGTGGGCGGGCTGCTGGTGCTCGCCACCTTCGCGCTCCCTGCCTTCGAGATCGCTCAAGGCAAGATGAACCTCTCCGACGAGTACAGCGTCACCTTCCTCGACCGCTACGGCAACGAGATCGGCAAGCGCGGCCTGTTGCGCGACGATTCGGTGCCGCTCGACGAAATTCCCGACGTGATGATCAAGGCGACGCTCGCCACCGAGGATCGGCGCTTCTTCGAGCATTTCGGCGTCGATGTCATGGGCACGTTCAGAGCCCTCGCCGCCAACGCGCGCCACGACACGGTGGTCCAAGGCGGTAGCTCGCTGACCCAGCAGCTCGCCAAGAACATGTTTCTGTCGCCGGAGCGCTCGCTCAGCCGCAAGATCAAAGAGGCGATCATCGCCGTCTATCTCGAGAACCATTACACCAAGCCGGAAATCCTGAAGCTGTATTTCGACCGCGCCTATCTCGGTGGCGGTTCCTACGGCGTCGAGGCGGCGGCCCAATATTATTTCAACAAGTCGATCCGCGAGGTGAACCTCTCGGAGGCAGCCATGCTCGCCGGCATGTTCAAGGCGCCGACCCGCTACGCGCCGCACGTCAACCTTGCGGCCTCGCGCGCCCGCGCCAACGAAGTGCTGAGCAACATGGTCGAGGCCGGGTTCATGAGCGAGGGGCAGGTCTATGGCGCCCGCATGAACCCCGCCAAGATCGTCGAGCGCGGCGACTCCAACACGCCGGACTACTTTCTCGACTGGGCGTTCGAAGAGGTCCAGCGGCTGATGCGCGGCAAGGAAGACCACATCGTCGTCGCCCGCACCACCGTCGACCCGGGCTTGCAAAAAATGGCCGAGCAAGCCCTTGAGGGAACCATCGCCCAATCGGGCCGCGCCCGCCATTTCGAGCAAGGCGCGATGGTCGTCATGGAAAATGACGGCGCCGTGCGCGCCCTGGTCGGCGGAAAGGACTATGGCGAAAGCCAATTCAACCGCGCCACGCACGCTTATCGCCAGCCGGGTTCCTCCTTCAAGCCTTACGTCTACATCACGGCTTTCGAAACCGGCAAATACACGCCCACCACCGTGGTCAACGGCGGCGGCGCCGCATGCGGCCATTGGGCGCCAAAAAATTACTCCGCCGGCGAAGGCAACCGCATGATGCTCAAGGACGCCCTCGCCCACTCGATCAATACGATCGCGGTGAAGGTCTCTCTCGACGTCGGTCGCGAGAAGGTCATCGCCACCATGAAGAAGCTCGGCATCACGCGTCTCAAGAAAACCTGCTCGCTCGCGCTCGGCGATCAAGGGCTGACGCCGCTTGAGCACGTCACCAACTATGCCGTCTTTGCCGCCGGCGGCCTCGAGGTTCACTCCTACGCCATCGAAGAAATCCGCGCGCTGGCGAGCGGCGAGATGGTCTACAATCACGACCGCGACGCGCCGCCCCGTAAGCAGATCTTCTCGCGCCACTCGGTCGAAATGTTGAATACGATGATGCAGCAAGTCGTGACCGGGGGCACCGCGCGCGCGGCGCAACTGGACTACACCTATTCCATCGGCAAAACCGGAACGAGCTCGGCATATCGCGATGCCTGGTTCATGGGGATCACCGGTCAATACGTGGCCGGCGTTTGGCTCGGAAACGACGATTTCACGCCGATGGCACGCGTCACGGGTGGAAGCTTCCCGGCTCAGACCTGGAAGGCCTTCATGGTGCAGGCGCACGACACCGACAACATCGCGCAAATTCCCGGCATCGCTGTCCATCCCGTGCAGGCGGCCGAACAGGCACGCCTCGCCGCCGTCGCGGCCCAGAACCCAGCCGCCGCCGTCGATGCATCGCCCGCCACCGCACCCGAGAGCGTCAAGGACATGTCTGCCTCGACGCGCAATGTTCTCGAGAAGCTGAGCTCCATGCTCAAGGACGCTCGCCCGTTGAAGCCGAGCGACGCAAGACCGGGTCGTGCCGAGGCTGTCCCCGCCGCGGACGCTCCGCCGAAACCGAGCCTCGCCTCCGCCGCCGATGGCGAAGGCACGCCGGCGCCGACCAATCCCGGGGCCGAACCCCAGACCGCCCTCTCGACGCAGAGGGACGATGCCGCTGCGACCCCGCATTAGGCATCTCATGAGTTACGCTATCTATCGATGGATGCCGATCGCTTGACCGCGCTGCCAAACCCGCTGCAGCTGTCTCCTTCGCACTCCACGCCCTGGCGCGAAGAGGAAGCGACCCATTCGATGCGGTCGCTGGCCTATTTCATCGGCACTTTCGTGGTCGCTCTCATGCTCGGCATCGGCTCCGCTTGGTACATGATCGAGCGCGGGTCGCCGCTCACCACCACCAAAGTGGGGCCCTGGGCTGGCTGGATCAGCGAAGGCAATCCAGCTGCGGATCCCTACACCGAGGCGCATGTCGCGCGCAGCGGTAGGCTTCCACTCTCCTCGACCGTGGCGCGTTATTTCACGGCCCGGACCGACAGTGCCGGGCACACACTGACATCGGGCTGCCAATATTCGATCGTGGGATCGCCGCTCAACGCGCGCTGGTGGTCGCTCGCCGTCTATGACGAATTTGGCGGGCTGATCGACAATCCATCCGAGCGTTATAGCTTCAACGACGAGGAGCTGCTGCGTCACGCCGACGGCAGCTTCCGCATCAATCTGTCATCCAAAGCGCGCCCCGAGAATTGGCTGCCGAGTGGAGCCGTCGAACAGCCGCTCGTGCTGTTGCTGCGCATCTATAGTCCGCGCGAAACCGATGGATCCGGCGTCGGTCTCATTCCCGGGGACCGTCTCCCAAAGATCGAGCGCACCGGATGCGAGTAAGAATCCCAGGCCTTTATTTCGTGCTCGGACTCGTGCTTGCGGGCCTGATCCACATCGTCGCCGTGCTCACTTTGCCCATGCTCGCGCCTCGCAACGCCCAAGCCAGGTTGGCGGCGCTCGGGCCCGCCAACACGATGATCGAACTGCCCGCGGCAGCTCCGGGGCGGCAAGCTATGCCGATGATGGCGCCTGACGTCCGCTATGCCTTTTGCCGCTTCGATCTCACCAATGGACCGATCAGGCTCAGGGCGGCTATCGCCGACGAGCTTTGGCTGATCGCGCTCTATACGCCGGAGGGAGAGAATTTCTACACCGTCGCCGGCGCCGATATGAAGCGGGCACAGCTCGACCTCATCCTCGCCGCCGACGACCAAACCGTGGAGGAGGCCGGCGTCGATGCTCCCGAATCGTCAGATGAGGTTCTGGTGGTCAATGCGCCCGTCACCGAGGGGGTCGCGCTGATCCGCGCGCCTCTGGCCGGGCCAGGCCGCGCGGCAAGAGCCGAAAGCGCGCTGAAGGCCACCTCTTGCGGGCCCTACTCGAAATCGGGCTGAGCCAGGTTAAGCGCTACTTTTTTCTGCGTTGCAGCCGCCTGCGAGGCGATGAGCCGGCATGCTCTGGCATATCGATCGATGCGCGGCGGTCGATCCTCACCCCCGGAAAGATGATGATCTCGCCAAGCGCACCTTCGACGGGTCGTGCGATCCGGTCTGCCGCCTCCTCGCTGCGGCGGAATTCAACGATAGTCCCCATTTGCCTCTCCCACGGGTGGGCTCGCGCCTTGGGCAAGATCGCGGGCGCCACATCGCCAAGTCAGCATTAAGACGCAGGTAAGGTTAACGAACTCCTAACCGCAGCGGACCCGCGCCGCTTTCAATCTTTGACCGCCCCATCGCCCAGAAAGTGCCGGCCAGCTCTATCCTCGATCTCGACGATCCAAAGATCGGGATCGAACTCACGCTGCCGCGCGAGATAGCGGTTGGCCTCGGCCTCGGCGACCGCTTGCAACTCGAAGCACCTCGCCCATCGCCGCTCGGTGTCGCTCACCGACAATCCGGCAGGCGCCGGACCGTAGAGAGACACCGTGCCGTCTAGCCTGTCGACGCAAATAAAAATCGCACCCGCGGCCTCATCCCCGCGCCGCACGATCACGGCGGGAATGCCTTCACTTTGGCAGCGACGGAGATACGCCCTGACCCAGATCTCGCTCTTGATGCGCATGGGACCTCGGGCGCGGGCAGCGCGTAACTTTATTGTCCCGCGGCCAGCTTGGTCAGGTCGCGGCCGGTCACGCGTTTTAACTCGCGCAATAACTCTGGCGTGATCTTCCCCGTCTCAGCGATCTTGCGGTCGTGCTGAAATGAGGTGATGGCGCGTGTCGTCTTACCACCCAAGGCGCCGTCAACCGGACCGGGCTCATAGCCGAGATCGGCCAAGGTTTTTTGCACGGCCATCACTTTGGTTTCGTCCTTGGCCTCTGGGTTGGATGCTTTGGCCGGCTGGACCGGCTTGTCCGGTTCGACCGATCCGGTCGAGCCAGCCACCGGCTGCACGCTGCCCCCAAGGAGGATATGGCGCAACAGCTCGTCTGTGGCGACACCGGTAACGGGAAGCCCCTGCCCCTTTTGATAGGACGAGATCGCGGCAGCCGTCCTGCCGCTCGACTTGCCATCCTCCGGCCCGACATCGTAGCCGCGCGCGGCAAGCTCGCGCTGCACGGCTTTGATCAGATGTTCGGCACCGCCCTCCCCGGTCTCCGGCACCGGCAGATCGGTGCTGACCGGCGGGAGCTTCACCAGCTCAATCGGCGGACGACGCTCGGGAGTGGGAACGGCCTGCCCCGACGCCGTGACCGGCGCCGTGCCATGCAGCTCCTGCAAATAGAGCGCGTTGTAGATGATGGCTCCCGTCAGACCGACAAAGGCCAGGAATACGAGCCGTGCTGCCACTACACCCATCGCTTTAAGCTGAACTCAAAGGTTGCCCAGAGGCCAAGAGGCATCGCGCCCTCCCCCTTGGGCCATCTTGGCGTCGGAAACTAAAGAGTTGCTAAACGGGCCAAAGTTCCAGCCCTGCAAACGCTTAAGCCGCCGAAGCAGTGGGGCGCTCCAGCGATGCGCGGTCCGATTCGCCCGTGCCTTCGAGCGGCAAGACGATCGTGGCGCAGGTCCCCTCTCCGGGGCTGCTCTTCAGCTCGAGCCGGCCGCCATGCAGCTTGGCCAAGCCCTTCACCACCGAGAGGCCGAGACCCGCCCCGTCATGGCTCCGATCGTAGGAATTATTGGCTTGAACGAATGGGGTGCCGAGTTTCGGCAAATCCGCTTCGGCAATGCCGATGCCGTTATCGTCGACGCTGAATTCGACAGCCCCGTCGACGCGCCGCGCGGAGACGCGCACCCAGCCGCCGGGATTGGTGAACTTGATGGCGTTCGAGATCAGATTGATCAGCATCTGCTTGCAGGCGCGCTTGTCGGCCGGAAGCTCCGGGATGCCAAGCGAAACGTCCATGAGCAGCGACAAAGACTTCTGCTCAGCCGTGTGACGCATCAGTTCGCAGCAAGACTCGACCAGCGGCGCCACGTTGAACGGCTCCTTGACGATATTGAACTTACCGGCCTCGATCTTCGACATGTCGAGGACGTCGTTGACGACGTTCAACAAATGCTCGCCGCTTTCGTGAATCAGTCGCGCATAGTCACGATAGCGCGCCTCGCCGATCGCACCGAACAGCTCGCGATTCAAGATCTCGGAGAAGCCGATCACGGCGTTGAGGGGCGTGCGCAGCTCGTGGCTCATATTGGCGAGGAACTGCGTCTTGGCCCGGCTTGCGCTCTCCGCCTCGTCGCGGGTGCGCAAGATCTCCGCTTCTTGCGCCTTGCGATCCGAGATGTCCCGCGTCACGGCGACGATGCCGGGCCGGTCGAGTTCGGTATCTTCGGCGCGCAACGGCCTGCAGCGCATCTCGACCCACACATAACGCGTGGGCTCGCTACCGCCTGCGCGGCGGACCCTGAACTCGACGGCAATCGGCTCGTTATCGACGAGCGCGCGCGACAGCGACGTCAGATAGGCCGGTCGGTCGGCCACATGCACGCGCTCGAACAGGCCGTCGCCGGCGATCTTCTGAGCGGGCTCACCGAACAGCTGCTGCGCGGCAAACGACGCGAACAGCACGCGGCCCTTTTCGTCATGTCGCGTGATCATGTCTGTCGCGTTCTCGGCCAGCAGCCGGTAGCGGTCCTCGCCGGCGCGCACCGCGCTGTCCTTGCGCCGATGCACGGACTGCACCATCACCGCCAATGCCGCGGCATAGCTCATGGCGCTGGCCGCCCCGATCAGCGATAGCAGTACCGGCGAAAGCGGCAGCAGATCGGCTGTCTGCGCTTGGCTGAATACGGGGACGAGTGCGAGAACGGCAAGACCGAGCGCGGCCACGCAAGCCGCCCAGGCGACGATGCGACGGTCGGTGGCGAGCGCCGCCTCGACCGGCACGACCACCATCCAGGGGATGAGCCAGGAGGCGAGACCGCCAGTAAGCCAAGCACCATACGTGACGAGTCCGGCGAGATTCGCCGCCGAGGCGAGATGGGCAGCGGCGAATCGCCCGCTGCGCGCCAGGAAGATAGCGATGCCGATCGGCGATAACAGCCAGAGGAAAGCGACGGCTCCATAGAGCGACGGCTTGCCGCCGACCACGAGGTAGATCGGAAAGACGCAGAGCGCGAGCAGTCCGCCGAGCAGATGCGAGGCGATGAACGATTGGTGACGCGCTGCCGTCAGCGGATCGCCGCGCGCGCTGTCATGCACGAGCGAGCTGAAATAGGCTGTGAGCCCGCGCAGACTGTCACGATCAAACACGCGCATCTCGGAGCGGGACAAGCACCGCTCGCGTCCCCGGATTGTCTTGTGCCCGAGTATTGTCGCCCGCGCTTAAGGAAGCTTAAAGCTGCGCGCTCCGCGCTCCGCGCCCGAACATCGAGATAAAACCCACGGTGTGCGAACCCCGCGCGGCGTTCTCTAAAATTTGAGACAATTCGTAATAGAATTGTAATCAAGTATTAGGAGACTGCTAATCTTGTCCTCCGAAGAATTGAGCGGAATTTTCGTCTCAAACTTTATTGATTGCAGTGAAACTCCCTTATGTTCTTTGCGCTATAGTGGACGCTCTAAGGGGAATGATAGCGGCAGCAAAAGCCGCAACAGGCGTAAACAGAGAGGGCAAAGCAATGCTGTTCCTAATCAGGGCGGCCTTCTGGCTGGCGATCATTGTGCTCTTGCTTCCGACCGATGATCGGCAGCGGAGCGAGGTTTACGGCACGGCGCAGGCGGCGGTGAACGACGTCACCAGCTTCTGCGACCGCAATCCGGAGACGTGCGCCAGGGGCAAAGATGCGTTCGCCGTGTTCGTGCAAAAGGCCGAGTTCGGCGCCCGCATGTTGATGGATCTCGTGCAAAACAAGACAGGTGCGGGCGCTGCCGCCGATGCCGCGGAACCGACTCGGCTTGAGTTGCCGCTGCCGGAGATGCAGAGCTCCGACGCAGCCGCCTTCGCCAAGCCGATCCGCTTCGACATGAGCACGTCCCAGGACACGCTCAACCCCGAAGATCGCGAAGAGGCTTGGTCGGGACCCAACTCGGCCGGCACGTAAGCGACCGCGCGGACCCCGGTCCGCCTGCAAGATCTTTACAAGTTTGGCAGCCCCCCCGCCTGCCAAGGGCGCGCAATTGGGAAGGTTTCAAGCCCTTTCCCTCCCAATTTGCGCGCCCCATTTTTTTGGCGTTGAAGCCGGTCGCGACCCGCCGCATTCACGCCTATATTGAGTTCATGGACGCAATGAACGAAACGAAGTCTGATACCGGCTTCGAAGAAATCTTTGCCGATTTCGAACTCCTCGACGATTGGGAAGACCGCTACCGCTACGTAATCGAGCTCGGCCGCAAGCTCGAGCCGCTGCCGGAGCAGGAACGCTCTCCTGCCAACAAGGTGCAGGGCTGTGTCAGCCAAGTCTGGCTTTCCACCCATGTCGATCGGAGCGGCGGCAACCACCCTCGCCTGAACTTTGTCGGTGACAGCGACGCCCACATCGTCCGCGGCTTGATTGCGATCCTGTTTTCGCTCTACTCGGGGAAAACGGCTGAAGAGATCAAATGCATCGATGCCGGAGAGAAACTCGGCTTGCTGCACTTGAACGAGCATCTCACGCCGCAGCGGTCGAATGGCCTCATGGCGATGGTCAAGCGGATCAAGAGCGACGCCGAGCGTGCTCTCGGCGAACGCCCGTAACACTAACCATCTCGGATCACGACTCCCCCTCGGAGCGCGCGTCTGAACGCCACGCATCGAGGGTGGGCCGATAGTCGTCGCTTCCCCAATGGCAGAGCCCTCGCCGCACCGGCCTCTGCGTCTCGTTGCCGATCAGCCCGTAATGCCTGGCAAGCCGCGTCAGGGCGATTTGGAGAACGACCTTGCCGGCGCGTTGCGGCCAGCCATTCTCCTTCTCGGCATCTTCAAGGCCCTTCAATTCGCAGCAGATATCGACCAGCACGCCCGAGACCTCCGGACCCACGGCCATCAACGCACGCATGACCCGCTCTTTAGCCGCGAGCACCTCGTCACGAAGCGCCGCGGCGTTGGAGGGTGCTCCCCGGCGGGTCCGCTCCGCGGGTGCGAAAGCCGACCAGTTCGAGGTCACGCGCGGACTGAGATGGGCGAACCAATAGTCGGCGCGCAAGCGCTCCCCGGCGGCATACTGGTCATCGCTGATCAACGGCCGACCATTCCGATCCTTCCGGCTCTTCAGCCATCCGAGCGGGCTCTCCGCGTCATTGACGAGCACAGGCCGCCGAACGCCCTCGACCTCCCTCTCGGCAATCGCACGCAACTGATGCTGCCGCCTGAAGCCATCATCCTCGTCCTCCCGCTTGACTGGTGCTTTGGGTCGCATCGGTTAGCCTCGCCGCACGAACAGCGCATCGATCAGACAGGCAATCGCGCGCTCGAGATGGTCGAGCCGTCTATCCAGCTCGGGATCGTCACGCTGGTCCTCGACGACCCTGCACGCATGCGCCGCTGTAGTCCGATCGCGGGCGAATAGCGCGCCGACCTCGGTGAGGCTCAAGCCGCACACGACATGGGCGAGATACATCGCTACCTGGCGGGCGAAGGCCGCTCGCGTCGAGCCGCGCGTGGGTGCCCTAAGCTCACGCACGTCCACCTCAAACACGGCCGAGACGGCGGCATCGATCACTTGTCTGAGCTGAGACTTGCCCATGCCTGTGGCGGGTCTGGCCCGCGTTGCCAGACGACCGCACTCGACAATTCGAACTGCACCGGGCATCGCACCACTCCCCTTCCCGCTGTTAGGAATAAATACCTAACACACTCTAGAAGGAGTGGGACCCGCCGGGGATAGGCAAGACCGTTCGGCCTAAGCGAGCGCGGTGGAAAAGGCGTGCTTCCGGGAAGAGCGCGGGAATCGTCTTGCTCCCGTGCCGCGCCAATCACCCGGAAATCCTCAGGCCCTGCGGCTGCGCGCATGCTTGAGCCTCAATCGCAGGAGGCAAGCACGTGCAGGAACGACCGCGCCGCCGGGACGGTGACAGACCCGCAAACCGCAAGATCTCGACGGCCCGACGCGTCTTCGGCTCGATGGCGGAGGCAGGAGCTGCCGCCTATGTCCGGTCGCGCGATCTGCCGAGGCTTATCCCGCTCTGGCCACACGAGCTCAGCGATCACAGCCCGGAAGGTTGCCGTCACTTGCTGGCGAAGCTCCGCAGTGCGCTCAGGGCCGAGCGAAGACGCGCTCTATCGGGTCACTGGAGCTATGACCTCAATCGGCATCTTGGCCTGATCAGCGCTTACAAGGGGGAAACCGCCGGCTTGCGCCGGCCAGAGGCTCAGCCGAATTGCACCCGCCGCGCCAAGGGCCTTGGCTGAACGCGGGGATAACAGAACGGTGCGCGCTCGGGCTGAACGGGCTCGCTCGCACACGGAGCGGCCACGTCGTAACAGAGGATGCGGTCAACCCGCCCGCCCTCCTCCGACAGCGGTAATCGCAACCAAAACAACAGGATATGGTCACGGCCCTTCGCCGGTCCCCGCACCACGCCGCTCAGCGGCGAGCCCTTTGCCGCTAGCCTCGAATGAATGCGATGCCAATAGCCGGCCTGTTCGCCTGTGAACACTTCGCCCGCCCGCTTGCCGGTGATTTCCTGGCCGTACACATCATGCAGCCGTGTCCCCGCGAGCCTGAAAGTGGCGCCGTCCACGCCGTCCCTGACGTCGATAAGACCGATATGCGGAAGGAGCCGTGGCACCCTTAGCGGATCGAGATCGGACCGCGCCGGCATGCGGCGGGCACCAGCGGACTGAAGCCAATAATCGAACAGTTCACGCTGTCCCTGCACTACGAGCTGGGCTCGAAAGGCGCGTCCCGACAGCATGTCTTCCCCCTGCGGCAAGCCTTGAACGGCCGGCGAATTGCTTTTGTTTCTGCGACTATGTGGATAACTTGGGCGACTTGCAAGCGGGGAAAGCCGGATTCATTAAGAGTCACAATGGCTTGTAGTGCCGCTTGGGATGGCTACCCGATCTTGGGCAGCATCGGGAGGCTGAAGCGCAACCTACGCATCGCCGAGCCGCGCCGAACAACGTGAAGCGAATCGCGAGCCTTAGCGCCGCCGTTGGCCGAGACCCATGCGCTTTGCAAGGTCGGAACGGGCCGCCGCGTAGTTTGGCGCCACCATTGGATAGTCGTGCGGGAGGCCCCATTTCTCCCGGTACTCTTCGGGCGACAGATCGTAGTGAGTGCGCAGATGCCGCTTCAGCGACTTGAACTTCTTCCCGTCCTCGAGACAGATAATGTACTCAGGCGTGACAGATTTCTTGATCGCAATCGCTGGCTTCAACTCTTCCCGCGCCGGCTGACCTGTGGCGCTTGAGGCTTTGCTCAGCGCATCGAACACGTTGTGGATGACACCAGGAAGGTCTGTAGCGACGACCGTGTTGTTGCTGACATAAGCCGAGACGATCTCCGCGGTGAGTTCAACGAGTTCGTTCTTCTCCAGATTCGCTTCCATGAAGTGGCTCCTTGATCCAGCTAAACCCCCGGTCCTCCCAAGCATCCCGCGTTTTTCGGGTGCGAGTGCATCTCCCGGGCCCACATGACTGTTGGGTCATCAGATTACGCCGTTTTTGTGGCGTGTAGTTACAATGTTTCTCAACTAGAGAACGTCGTGCAATCTAACGGCCTAAGCTGATCTGCACTCTATAACCACTCCTCAATCGAACCGCAATGTGTTCTTCTAACGAAGACTGATCCTGCACCGATCATAATAAACGAAGTGACGACTTCTGTTTACCCAAGCTAGTTCGCACCGCTGCTTAACTTTGACTAGCAGGGTATTTATGACATTTCGGCAACTTGGCCAGGCTCAGGGTCACGCCGTGGTCGGGAATCAAGCCTGCGTGAGTATCGAGTCTAAGCTCTTCGGCGGGTCGGTTCGGATGCTTATATTGTGGTCGAATAAATGCGAATGACCGGGAAAGTGTTCCACCCATGAGCAAAGCCGACCAAATAACCAAGACTGACGCCGCCAAACTTGCGGTTTCCGAGAGTGAGTGGCGCGAAAAACTTACCTCTGAGCAGTTCCATGTTACGCGCCAGCAAGGCACGGAGCGGGCTTTCAGTCATCCTTACTACAATGACAAGCGTGACGGCATGTATCGCTGCGTCTGTTGCGGGGCTCCGCTGTTCAACTCGGACACCAAGTTCGACTCCGGCACCGGCTGGCCGAGCTTCACCGCGGCCGCCGCCGAGGGCACGGTGATCACGCACGAGGATAATTCCCACGGCATGCGCCGGATCGAGGTGCGCTGCGCCAATTGCGATGCGCATCTCGGCCACGTGTTTCCCGATGGGCCGGGCCCCTCGGGAATGCGTTACTGCATCAATGGATGCGCGCTAGACCTCGACACCGAGGGCAAAAGCGGCACGTAATCGCCAGCATGGATGCAAAAGCCGTTCACGCGGCGCGGTCGGTGCTAAGCCGGCCGCGCGCGCTTCGCCGTCCCTCAACATCGCGCCATCACGGCATCGAGCGAGTTGACGATTACGCTTGGCTTCGCGCCGATAACTGGCAGGCGGTGATGCGCGATCCCGCTCTGCTCGACCCCGAGATCAGAACCTATCTCGACGCCGAGAACACCTATTCGAAGGCCGTCATGGCCGACACTGAGCCCCTCCAAGCGACGCTGTTCGCCGAGATGAAGGGTCGCATCAAAGAGGACGACACGGGTGTTCCAACTCCCGACGGGGCCTTCGCCTATTACAGCCGCTTCGTCGTCGGCGGGCAGCATCCCTTGTTCTGCCGCATGCAGCGCGAAGGCGGCGCGGAGCAGATCCTGCTCGACGGCAATGCGCTCGCAAAGCCGCACGCTTATTTCCGCATCACGGGCGTCACCCACAGCCCCGACCACAAGCTTGTCGCCTATGCGGTCGATACCAAAGGCTCCGAGTTCTACACGGTCAATGTCATCGAGGCTGCGACCGGCGCTCTCCTGGAGTCCCGCATCGCCGATTCCAACGGATCGCTGGAATGGGCAGCCGACAGCCGCACGCTGTTTTATGTCTGGCTCGATGACGAGCATCGCCCTCGTCGCGTGCTGTGGCATGCGATCGGCGCCGAGACTGCCGACGCCATCATCCACGAACAAACCGACCCGGGCTATTTCCTCGGTCTCGGTGCGACCCAGGATCGCCGCTACCTACTGCTGAGCGTGCACGATCATGAGACGGCTGAGATCAGCCTGATCGACGCGGCGGATCCGCTGGCGCCGCCGCGTCTCGTTGCGCCGCGCGAGCCCGAGCACGATTACTCGGTCGATCATCATGAGGGACGGCTGATCATCCTGACCAATTACGATGGGGCCGAGGATTATCGCATCGTCGAGGCGCCTGCCGATGCGCCGGGTCGCGAGCACTGGCGGGAGATCGAGCCGCATAAGCCCGGCCGGCTCATTCTCCACGTCGTCGCCTACAAGGACTTTCTTGTGCGGCTCGAGCGCGAGGACGGACTGCCGCGCATCGTCGTGCGGCGCTTTGCCGACGGCGAGGAGCATGCCATTGCTTTTGCCGAGGAGGCCTATTCGCTCGGCATCTCGGACGGCTATGAATACGACACGCCGAACTTGCGCTTCACGTACTCGTCGATGACCACGCCGGCGCAAGTGTTCGACTACGATATGAACACGAGGGCACGAACGCTCCGCAAGAACTCAGGAAATTCCGAGCGGTCACGACCCGTCGCTCTACCTCACACGCCGCGTCTTGGCGCCGGCTAAAGACGGCGAGACGGTGCCGGTGTCATTGCTCTATCGCAAGGCGACGAAGCTCGACGGCTCGGCGCCGCTCCTGCTCTATGGCTACGGCGCTTACGGCATGACCATTCCGGCCGGCTTCTCCACCAACGCGCTGAGCCTGGTCGATCGTGGTTTCGTCTACGCCATCGCCCATGTGCGCGGCGGCAAGGACAAGGGCTATCGCTGGTACAAGGACGGCAAGCGCGCGAAGAAACCGCATACGTTCACCGACTTCATCGCCGCGGGCGAATACCTCGCGGAGCAAGGCTATACCTCGCGCGGGCGGATCGTCGCGCATGGGGGCAGCGCCGGCGGCATGCTGATGGGCGCCGTCGCCAACCTGGCGCCCGATCTGTTTCTCGGCATCATCGCCGAGGTGCCGTTCGTCGATGTGCTGACCACCATGCTCGATGCGAGCCTGCCACTCACGCCACCCGAATGGCCGGAATGGGGCAACCCGATCGAGAGCGAGACCGACTATCGGACTATCGCTGCCTACTCGCCTTACGACAATGTGCGCGCTGAAGCCTACCCGCATGTTCTGGCGCTGGCCGGTCTCACCGATCCCCGCGTCACCTATTGGGAACCGGCCAAATGGGTGGCGAAGCTGCGCGAGCTTGGGACGGGCGAGCCGCTCATTTTGCTGCGCACCAATATGGACGCTGGCCATGCCGGCGCGAGCGGCCGCTTCGAGCGGCTGAAAGAGGTTGCGCTGGCTTATGCTTTCGCGCTGAAAATCGTCGAAACATGATCCGCTGAGCGGGCTTTGCTCGGGAGGCGAATCCGGTCAAATTACCGTCGCCATGCTGCTCGCCCGCGACAAGTCCCAACTCCTGATCGTCGACGTCCAGGACAAGCTGTTGGGCGCGATCTCCGGCAAGGACCGCGTCGTCGAGCGCTGCGTGCGGCTGGTGCGCGCGGCCAGGCTACTGCACGTGCCGATCACCCTGTCGGAGCAATACCCGCAAGGACTAGGCCCGACGGTCGACCCGATTCGCGAAGCCTCCGCCAATGCCGGCTTCGTGGTCGACAAGGTGGAGTTCTCCTGCCTGCGGAACGAAGCTTTGCGCGACCGGCTGCATGACCTTCGCCGCCAGGGGCGGCCTCAGGTCGTGATCGGCGGGATCGAGGCGCATGTCTGCGTCCTGCAAACCGCGATCGACCTTGAGGCGCAAGGCTTCGAGGCCTTTGTCGTCGCTGACGCCATAGGCTCGCGCTCCAAGCTGAACCGCAAGCTCGCTATGGCCCGGCTGATGAAGGCCGGCGCCGATATCGTTGACAGCGAAATGGTAATGTTCGAATGGCTTGAGCGTGCCGGCACCACGGAATTCAAGGAGCTTCAAGCGCTGATCAAGTAGCACCGGGCGCCACTGTGAACCGATGCTGCACCGCCGGTTCATCCAGGGTTCAGCCAGGACCGCGCAACCTCGAAAACGTCAGATCCCTGTACTGATGTAGCGAACCTTCCTCGGCACCGGGCGCGGAGTTCAGGGGCTCCGCGTCCACCCTCCAAATGTCAAATCAAGAGCTTGGCTTGCCTCGCTGCAACGGAACCTTTAGCTTTCGGCAGAATTCTCCCACCTCTCACAACCTGCCGGAGCAAGCCCGTGGCCTTCGAACTTCCACCCCTGCCATACGCCTATGAAGCCCTTGAGCCGTATATGTCGGCCGAGACGCTGCACTACCATCACGACAAGCACCACAAGGCTTATGTCGACAATCTGAACAAGCTGCTGCCTGGCTCAGGCTTCGAGGGCAAGAGCCTCGAGGACATCATAAAAGCGAGCTTTGGCAAGAACGCCGGCGTGTTCAACAACGCGGCCCAGGACTTCAACCATATCCAGTTCTGGCCGTGGATGAAGAAAGGCGGCGGCGGCAAGAAAGTGCCGGGCGCTGTTCTGGCGCTGATCGACCGGGATCTCGGCGGCTTCGACAAGTTCCGCGGCGATTTCATCGAGGCCGGCAAGACCCAGTTCGGCTCGGGCTGGGCTTGGCTCGCGATGAAGGACGGCAAGCTCGAAATCACCAAGACGCCGAACGGCGAGAATCCGCTGGTTCACGGCGGCTGGCCGCTGCTTGGCGTCGATGTGTGGGAGCACTCTTATTACATCGACTATCGCAACGAGCGGCCGAAATATCTCGAAGCCTGGTTCGACAATCTCATTAACTGGGATTACGTCGAGGAGATGTTCGCGCTCGCCCAGAAGTAAGCGGTGGCAAATTCGTTTGAATGCGAAATTAAACGGAATTTAAGGCCGCGAGCCGGGAATTGCAGTAAGGCTCGCGGCCGGTCTATTTTTCGGCTGTCCTCCGCTATCCCTACCCGGCCCGCTCCGCCGCCTCGGTCGCCTCCAGCCAACGATGCTCGGCCGAGACGAGGTTGCGCTCGACCTCGGCGCGCGTCTTCATCAGCTCACTGACCGAATGGCCGTTCGCTGGCGGTGCCGCGAGCATCGCGTCGATCTCGGCGCGGCGCTTCACCAGCCGGGCCATCTCGGCCTCGGCCTGGGTAGCCCTCTTGCGCAGAGCCTGATTGCGCTCTCGCAACTCGGCCGACAGGCGACGCCCCGCCTTGCGGTTGTCGCGCTTGGCGGGCCGCTCGCCCTCCTCCGCGCGGTCGCCGCCGGCACCAAGGATCGTGTCGCGATAATCGTCGAGGCTGCCGTCGAACTCCTGCGCCGTGCCGCCATCGATCAGCAGCAGCCGATCGGCGATCAGCCCCAGCAGATGCCGGTCGTGGCTGACCACCACCACCGCCCCGCCGAACTCGGCCAGCGCCTCGACCAGCGCGTCACGCGCTTCGACATCGAGATGGTTGGTCGGCTCATCGAGAATGAGAATATGCGGCGCCTCGCGCGTGATCAGCGCGAGCGACAACCGCGCCCGCTCGCCGCCCGAGAGCTGACGCACCGGGACATTGGCCTTGTCGCCGGAAAAGCCGAAGCGGCCGAGTTGCCCGCGCACCGCGCCGGGAGACGCGGACGGCAACAGGCTCTGCATATGCTGGATCGGCGTCTCGTCGGGCACCAGCTCTTCGATCTGGTGCTGGGCGAAATAACCGACCCGCAATTTGCCGGAGGCCACGATCGCGCCAGCCTCGGGTCGCAACTGACCGGCGAGCAGCCGCGCCAAGGTCGTCTTGCCGTTGCCGTTGCGGCCGACCAACGCCACGCGGTCGTCCGGATCGATGCGCAGGTTCAAGTGAGACAGCACCGGCGCGCCCGGCACGTAACCGACCGCGACGCCGTCGAGCACGACCAGCGGCGGCTTTAGCTCCTTCGGGCTGGGAAAGTCGAACACCACGGAAGCATCCTGCACCGACTCGGCGAGAGGCTGCATCGCCGCGAGCGCCTTCAGCCGACTTTGCGCCTGGCGCGCGGTGTGCGCCTTGTAGCGCCAGCGATCGACATAGGCTTGCAGCTTCTTGGCCTTCGCCTCCTGCTTGCCGCGCATCGCCTCGGTCTGCGCCGCCCGCTCGGTCCGCTGCCGCGCGAAGGAATCGTAATTGCCGCGATAGAGGGTGAGTGCGCCCTGCTGAACGTGCAAGATATGATCGGTGACATTGTTGAGTAGATCGCGCTCGTGGCTCACGACGATGAGGCTGCCGCGATAGGACTTGAGGAAAGACTCGAGCCACACCGCCGCCTCGAGATCGAGATGGTTCGACGGCTCGTCGAGCAGCAACAGATCGGGTTCCGAGAACAGCAGCGCCGCGAGCGCGACCCGCATGCGCCAGCCGCCGGAGAAGCTATCGAGCGGCCGATGCTGCTGCTCCTCGGGAAAGCCGAGACCGGCAAGAATGCGCGAGGCGCGGGCTGGCGCCCCATGCGCATCGATCGCGTTCAGCCGCTCGTGGATCTCGCCAATGCGGTGCGGATCGTGCGCGTGTTCGGCTTCCGTCAGCAGTTCCGCGCGCTCTTCCGCTGCCGCAAGCACAATCTCGTAAGGGGTCGCCGGGCCGCCGGGCGCTTCTTGCGCGACATAGCCGATCCGCGTGCCGGACGGAGTCTCGACGCTTCCCTCGTCGGGCTCATACACCCCGGCGATGATCTTCAGCAGTGTGGACTTGCCGGCGCCGTTGCGGCCGACCAGTCCGACATGCGCCCTCGCCGGTAGCGACGCGGAGGCATGATCCAGAACCAGATGGCCGCCGAGGCGCAGCGTGATATTTTCAAGGGCGAGCATGGGGGATCAGATGCGGACCGGGGCCAAATTCGTAAAAGCTGCCAATGCTCTACTGACGCTTGCGGCCGCCGAGGATTCCGCGCTCGTCGGGAATGCTCTTGAACGGAACATAGTTGTCGTCGGTCGATGAGCCTGACTTTGCCTTATCGGACCCTTTCGACCCGGCTCCTCCACTCGTGTCGAGCGCCCCGAAGCCGCTGAAGCCCCCACCACCCCGCTTGCCGCGACCCTTGAGCGCGTCCGTCAGCACTTTCGTCGCCAAAGGCACGCCGGTTCTGACCAGTGTCTTGCCGAGCGTCGTCCAGAAACTATCGCTGCGCGATGAGCTGCCTGAACTCGTCTTTGTCGCGGCCTTCTCGTCGGCACTGGCGGCTTTGGCTTCCGCGGCCCCGTCAGCCCATTGTTGCAGTCGCGCTTGGTCGGACGCTTCGTCCTCCGGCTTCTGCGGATAGTCGACCGGGCTCGCGGCGATGACCTTGTTACGCTCAGACTCGGTGATCGGCCCAACGCGCGAATTCGGCGGCCGGACCAGCGTGCGCTGGACGATGCTCGGCTGGCCCTTCTCGTCGAGCGTCGATACCAGGGCCTCGCCGATGCCAAGCTCCATGATCGCCTTTTCGGTATCGAAGGCGGGATTGGCGCGGAAGGTCGTCGCCGCCGCCTTCACCGCCTTCTGCTCCAGCGGCGAGAAGGCGCGCAGTGCATGCTGGATGCGATTGCCGAGTTGACGCGAGACGGTGTCGGGAATGTCGAGTGGGTTCTGCGTCACGAAATAGACGCCGACACCTTTGGAACGGATCAGCCGCACCACTTGTTCGACCTTCTCCAGCAGCGCCTTGGGCGCGTCCTTGAACAGGAGATGCGCCTCGTCGAAGAAGAACACGAGGTTCGGCTTGTCGGGATCGCCAACCTCGGGCATCTCCTCGAACAGCTCCGAGAGGAGGAACAAGAGAAAAGTCGCGTAGAGCCGCGGCAACTCCATCAGCTTCTCCGCCGCAAGCACGCTGATATAGCCCTGTTTGCCGTCCTTCAGCATGAGGTCCTTGATCTTGAGGACAGGCTTGCCGAACAAATGTGCTCCGCCTTGCCGGTCGAGCACGAGCAGCGAGCGCTGGATCGAGCCGACCGAGGCTTTGGTCACATTGCCGTATTTGGTGGTGAGGGTGTCCGCGCGCGCGGCAAGACCCTCAAGCAAGGTCTGCAAATTCGCGAGGGTCACCAGCGGCAGCTTGGCGTCGTCGGCGATCTTGAAGGCAATATTCAGCACGCCCTCTTGCGCGTCGCTCAAATCCATCAGCCGGGAAAGCAGCAGCGGGCCCATCTCCGAGACTGTCGTGCGGATCGGCAGGCCCTGTTCGCCGAACAAATCCCAGAAGATCACCGGGTAGCTGCGGAAATCCGGCGCGAAGTTGATCGCCTTATCGCGCGCCTCGATCCAAGACTTCATCTCGCCGGGTTCGGCCACGCCGGAGAGGTCGCCCTTGACGTCGGCGCAGAACACGGGGACGCCCTGGTCCGAGAAGCCCTCGGCCAAGCCTTGCAGGGTGACGGTCTTGCCGGTTCCCGTCGCGCCGGTCACCAGGCCGTGGCGGTTGGCAAGGCGAAGCAGGATGGACTCGATCTCTTTTAAGTCAGTGCTCTTGCCAATATTGACCCGGCCGTCAGAGGTCGCTTCGAACGGCTCATTCGTACCGGATCCGCCATCGTCCTTCGGCACCGCCGCCTTACGCTTCGCCATCGCGTCGTCTCCTTGATTCTGGGCCGCACTCTAGCTTCTCCTGACGCGCCCGCAAAGCCGCGCTGGCCGAACCGGACCTTGCGCCGCACGGCTTTCGCGCGGCTTCGCCTTCATGCTAGGAGGGGCCTTGGCTAGCTTAAGGCTTGACGCGCATGGTGGAACTCTCGCTTGCCCGTGACTTCCCACCCGCCGACGAGGCGGCGTGGAAGGCGCTCGTCGAAGAGGCGCTGAAAGGCGCCCCCTTCGCCGCGCTCAGGTCAACGACCTATGACGGCATCACCATCGAGCCGCTCTACCAGCGTGCGCAGGACGCCGCCCGCATTGCGGGCCGGCCCGCGGGCCAGCCTTGGGCGGTCATGCAGCGGATCGACCTCGCCGATCCGAAAGCCGCCAACGCGCAAATCCTCGATGACCTGATGAATGGCGCGAGCGGTGAGACGCTGGTGTTCCAGGGTGCGATCGGCGATTACGGCTACGCGCTTCCGGCGACGGGAGCCGCGATCAGCGCCGCGCTCGACGATATCTATCTCGATGCCGGCGTCGCCATCGACCTCGACCTCGGTCGCGCATCCAAGGACGCCGCGGGGCTCGTCGCCACCTTGGTCAAGGCGCGTGAGCTTTCGCCACAAGCGGTGAACATCCGGTTCGGCTTCAATCCCTTGGGCGCGATCGCGATGACCGGAGAAAGCCCGAAGCCGTGGGCGGAGATCGCCGCCAATTTTGCGGGCCTTGTCTCCGATCTTGCCGCGCAAGGCTTCACCGGCCCGTTCGCCGTTGCGGACGGCAGGGTGATCCATGCCGCCGGAGGATCGGAAGCGCAGGAGCTCGCCTTCGCCCTGGCAACAGCAGTTGCTTATCTGCGCGCGCTCGAGCAAGGCGGCATCGCGCTCGATGACGCGCGCCGCTCTATCTATTTCCGCCTCGCCGCCGACCAGGACCAGTTCCTGACCATCGCCAAGTTTCGCGCGATCAGGAAATTGTGGGCACGGATCGAGGAGGCATGCAGTCTGAAGCCCCGCCCCACTTTCGTCTCGGCCGAGACAGCCTGGCGCATGATGACCAAGCGCGATCCGCATGGCAACATCGTGCGCGGCACCATCGCCGCGTTCGGCGCCGCGGTCGGCGGTGCCGATGCTGTCACGGTGCTGCCGTTCAGCGCGGCGCTCGGCGTGCCGGGTGCTTTCGCGCGGCGCATCGCCCGCAACACGCAGACCATCCTCATCGAGGAAGTGAACATCCACCGCGTCGCCGATCCCGCCGCTGGCTCCGGCGCCATCGAGGCGCTGACCGATGCGCTCTGCGAGACGGCGTGGTGGTTCTTTCAGCGCATCGAGAAGAGCGGCGGCGCGGCCGAGGCCTTGCAGGCCGGATCGATCCAACGCGTCGTGGCGCGCGTGCGCGCCGAGCGCGAGGCCAATGTCGCGCGCCGCAAGGATACCCTCGTCGGCACCAGCGACTTCCCCGATCTCGCCGAGGACAAAGTTGCGATTCTGGCACAGTCGCGGCTCGCATCGCTCTCAACCAATGATGCGGCGATGGCGCCCATACGATTGGCCGAGCCGTTCGAGCGCTTGCGCGACCGCAGCGATCAATATCTCGCCAAGCAAGGCTCGCGGCCAAAGGTGTTTCTCGCCTGTCTCGGACGTCCGGCTGACTTCAATGCGCGGGCGAGCTTCGCCAAAAGCCTGTTCGAGTCCGGCGGCATCGAAGCGGTGGAAGTAAAAGGCGACAACCTCCCGAAACGATTCAAGGAATCGGCCGCGACGCTTGCCTGCCTGTGCTCGTCCGACAAGGTCTATGCGCGCGAAGCAGCAGCTGTCGCCGAGGCTCTGACCGATGCCGGCGCCTCGCGCATCTATCTCGCGGGCAAGGCTGGAGCCAACAAGGGCGAAATCGAACAGGCGGGCGTTAGCACCTTCCTGCATCAGGGCTGTGATACGCTTCAGATTCTGAGTGCCGCTTACGACGAGATCGACCGCAAATGACGCGCATTCCAATCTTTGCCGAGGTGAATTTCGAGCAAGCCCACGGCGACAATGCCGCGTCGACCGAAACTGCTGCGTGGCAGACGCCGGAAGGCATCGCGGTGAAGGCCAACTATGGCGCGAATGATCTGCGCGGGCTCGACTTCCTCGACGGGATGCCCGGCGTGTCGCCCTATCTGCGCGGCCCCTACCCCACAATGTATGTGCAGCGGCCGTGGACCATTCGCCAATATTCCGGCTTCTCCACCGCCGAGGATTCCAACGCCTTCTATCGGCGGAACCTGGCGGCGGGTCAGCAGGGCGTGTCGATCGCCTTCGACCTTGCCACCCATCGCGGCTACGATTCCGATCATCCCCGCGTGACCGGCGATGTCGGCATGGCCGGCGTGGCGATCGATTCCATCTACGACATGCGCACGCTGTTCGACCACATTCCGCTCGACAAGGTCTCGGTGTCGATGACCATGAACGGCGCGGTGCTCCCGGTGCTCGCGCTGTTCATCGTCGCGGGCGAGGAGCAGGGCGTACCGCACGCCGAGCTGTCCGGCACCATCCAGAACGACATCCTGAAAGAGTTCATGGTGCGCAACACCTATATTTATCCGCCCGCACCGTCGATGCGCATCGTCTCCGACATTATCGGCTACACCTCGAGAGAGATGCCGAAATTCAATTCGATCTCGATCTCCGGCTATCACATGCAGGAGGCGGGAGCGACCGCCGACCTCGAGCTTGCCTATACGCTCGCCGACGGCGTCGAATATGTGCGCGCTGGCGTCGCCGCTGGGCTCGACATCGACGCGTTCGCACCGCGACTTTCCTTCTTCTGGGCGATCGGCATGAACTTCTTCATGGAGATCGCCAAGATGCGCGCCGCGCGGCTGCTCTGGGCAAAACTGATCAAAGACGAGTTCAAGCCGAAGGACCCGCGCTCGCTTGCGCTCAGGACCCATTGCCAGACCAGCGGCTGGAGCCTCGCCGCGCAGGACGTGTTCAACAACGTGGTGCGCACCTGCGTCGAGGCCATGGCGGCGACTCAAGGCCATACCCAATCGCTGCACACCAACGCGCTCGACGAGGCGCTGGCGCTGCCGACCGATTTCTCCGCGCGCATCGCCCGCAACACCCAGCTGATGCTGCAACAGGAGTCGGGCACGACGCGCAGCATCGACCCGTGGGGCGGCAGCTTCTATGTCGAGCGGCTCACCTACGATCTCGCCGCCCGCGCGCTGAAACATATCGAGGAGGTGGAGAAGTTCGGCGGCATGGCCAAGGCAATCGAGGCCGGCATCCCCAAGCGCATGATCGAGCAGGCGGCGACCGCCACCCAGGGCCGCATCGATTCCAAGCGCCAGACCATCGTCGGCGTGAACAAATTCCGCCCCGACAGCGAGGCCGATATCGCCATCCTCAAGGTGGACAACCGCTCGGTGAGGCGCCAGCAGCTCGACAAGCTGGCCCGGCTCAAGGCCGAACGCAACGAGGCGGAGGTCCAGCAGGCCCTTGACGCACTGACCCGTTACGCCGAGACAGGAATCGGCAATCTGCTCGAAGGCGCCATCCAGGCCGCGCGCGTTAAGGCAACGGTCGGGGAAATCTCCTATGCTCTGGAGAAGGTGTATGGCCGCCACCGGGCCGAGGTTTCGGCGATCACCGGGGTTTACCGGGCGGAGATCGGTCGCATGGACGGAAGCTTGAACCGCATCAAGGAGCTCATCGACAGCTTCGAGACAGAGCATGGGCGCCGCCCGCGCATTCTCGTCGCCAAGATGGGCCAGGACGGCCACGACCGCGGCCAGAAGGTGATCGCGTCAGCCTTCGCCGATCTCGGCTTCGACGTGGATATCGGCCCCCTGTTCCAGACGCCAGAGGAAGCCGCCCGCCAGGCGGTCGAGAACGACGTGCACATCGTCGGCGTATCGTCACTGGCGGCAGGTCATCTCACCCTCGTCCCGGCTCTGCGCGAGGCGCTGGAAGAGCAAGGACGCGGCGACATTATGATCGTGGTCGGCGGCGTGATCCCGCCGCAGGATTACCCCGCGCTCTACGAGGCTGGCGCCAAAGCGATTTTCGGCCCCGGCACGCCCATCGCCGACGCCGCCACCGACCTGCTCAAGAAGCTCGGGGCGAGCTCCAAGTCGCAACAGGCCGCCGAGTAGGCTTGCGGCCGGCAGCAGACTGCGTGGTTTGCGCGCAACCTCCGCTGCGGACAGAAAACTGTCATGTCTCTCGATTACGCGTCGCGTGAGCTATAACGAGCGTCGCGCTACGCCCGATGCGGGTCGATTGGCGCCGGCGTCTCCGGGGGATGGGTTTGCATGTCGGTCAACGCTGCCGGCGGAAGGCTAGCTAGCCCGCCGGCCAATGTCTTCCGCGCTAAAGCAAGAGACCTGTTTGCCGGCCTCATCGCCAGCGTCATCTCGGTTGCCTACGGCCTCTCCTTCGCCGCGCTGATCTTCGCTCCACCGCTCAACACCTGGCTCGCTTACGGCATCGCCGCGACCTTCATCACCAGCGCGATCAGCGCCTCGTTCATGGCCGCCCGTAGCTCGCTACCCTTCGCCATCGCCGCGCCGGACGGCGCGACCGCTGCGGTGACGGCCACACTCGCGGCCACCGTCGCCGGACGGCTCATCGAAATGGGCCCTCCTGACGACCTGCTTGCGCCCGTGATGATCGTGGTGGGGCTTTCGGCGGCGCTCACCGGCATTTTACTGTTTTGCCTGGGCTTTGCCCGCGCCGGCGGCGCCATCCGCTTCATCCCCTATCCCGTCATCGGCGGCTTCCTGAGCGCCACCGGCTGGCTGATGGTAAGCGGGGCCGTGCACGTCATCACGGATCGGCGCCTCAGTTTCTCCAGCGCAAGCGCGCTGCTCGCCCCCGTAACGCTGGCGCAGCTCGCGGCGGCCGCGGCCGTCGCGTTTGCGCTTCACGTTGTTTTGCGTCGCTCGCGCAGTCCGTTGCTGTTGCCCGGCGTCCTGCTGGTCGCGACGGTTCTTGCACATATCGCCTTCGCCATCTCCGGTATCACCCTCAGCGAGGCGTTGACGCTCGGCTGGACCTTCAAGGCGCCACAAGCCGTCGGGCTCGCGCCGACCTGGGATTTCAACGATGTCCGCAATTTTCCTTGGCGGATACTGCCCGGGCTCAGCGCCGACATCTTCGCCGTCATGTTCGTGACCGCCATCACCATGCTGCTCAACACCACGGGGATCGAACTCGTGGCACGGCGCGAGGCAAACCTTCAGCGCGAGCTGACGACACTCGGCGTCGCCAATTTTACCGCCTCGGCGCTCGGCGGCTATGTCAGCTGCATTTCGTTGAGCCGGACGTCATTGACCTACGCCGCCGGCGGTCGCGGCCGTCTTTGTGGCCTGACCGTTGCCGCGGTTTCGGCGCTGATGCTGACCATCGACCCCGGCTTCCTCGCTTGGATTCCCAAATTCGTGTTGGGCGGCCTGCTGCTCTATCTCGGCGCAAGCCTGATGTACGAATGGCTGGTCGATGCGGCGCGGAGAATCTCGCTGCTCGAATATGCCTCGTTGCTCGCCATCGCTCTGTTGATCGTGCAGGTCGGCTTCATTGCCGGCGTGCTGATCGGGGTGGTCATCGGCTGCGCCACCTTTGCCGTCAGCGCGAGCCGGGTGGACGCCGTCAAATTCAGCTTCGACGGGTCCGAATATCGCTCGACGCTCGATCGAGGGCCGCAGGAGCTCGCCATCCTCGCCGCGCATGGCCGCGAAATCCAGGGCATGAGCCTGCAGAGCTACCTGTTCTTCGGCTCGGCCAACAGCCTGTACGAGCGGGTCAAGGCGCTGCTTACGAACGAGCCGAATTGCCGCTTCCTGGTGTTCGACTTTCGCCTCGTCACGGGGCTCGACTCCTCGGCCATGCATAGCTTCACTCAGATCAAACAAGCGGCCGAGGAGGCTGGCGCGCGCCTCGTGCTGGTGCACTTGCCCCCTGAACTCCACGACGCCTTCCGCAATCGCAAATTCATCACCGACGACGTGACTCTCGCCGACGACCTCGACCGCGCGCTCGAGTCCTGCGAGCGGGAAGTCATTGCCATGCATTTGGCTGAAGGGGGCACGGCGGCATCGCTGCGCGACTGGCTCACCCAAGCGCTCGGCAGCGCCGAATATGCCGAGCAACTGTTTCAGCTCTGTGAGCGCCTCGAAGTCGGCAAGGATACGATCATCGCCGAGCAAGGCGATCCGGCACGCTCGATGCATTTCATCCTCGAGGGCCGCATCGGCATCATCGTCAAGATGGATGACGGACGGCTAATCCGCGTCCGCAGTCTCGGACCCCACACCACGATCGGCGAGATGGGACTCATCACCCGCCAGAAGCGCAGCGCCACCATTAAGGCCGAGGTGCCGAGCGTGCTCTACGAGTTGAGCGCGGACGCCTATGAGCGCCTCAAGCGCGAAAACAGCGCGCTCGCGGAAGCCCTTCTCACCTATATCGTGCGAGTCATGGCCGAGCGCTTGAGCTTTGCCAGCAAGGTGATCGGCGTGCTGCGCCGCTGAGCTGGTTGGCCCCCAACCACATCGATCTTGCGCTTTTTGCGGTTTGCCCCTACCCCCGCATCCCATGCGCGGCGACGACACAGCCAAGAAGGACATTGAGCGGACGGCCAAGGCCATCCGCGATGGCGACCGCGTGGCGCTCGCCCGCGCCATCACCCTGGTCGAAAGCGCCAAGCCCGAAGACCAGGCCCGCGCCGAAGCCCTGCTCGACGAGCTACTGCCGCACACCGGCAATCCATCAGGGTCGGCATCAGCGGCGTGCCCGGCGCCGGCAAATCGACCCTGATCGACCAGCTTGGCTTGAACCTCGTGGCGCAAGGCCACAAGGTCGCCGTGCTCGCCGTCGATCCGACCTCGTCGCGCAGCGGCGGCTCGATTCTCGGCGATAAGACCCGCATGGGCCGGCTTGCATCGGAGCCGAACGCCTTCATCCGCCCTTCGCCCGCCGGCGATAGCCTTGGCGGTGTCACCAAGAGCACGCGCGAGACCATCGCCCTCGCCGAAGCCGCGGGCCACGATGTGGTGCTGGTCGAGACGGTCGGCGTGGGGCAATCGGAGACAGCTGTCGCCAATATGGTCGACGTGTTCGTCGTGGTGGCGATCCCGGGCGCCGGCGACGAGTTGCAAGGCATCAAGCGCGGGCTGCTCGAACTCGCCGACATCATCGCCGTCAACAAGGCCGACGGTGACCAGGTCGAGCGCGCCAATCGCGCGGCAATGGAATATCGCACCGCGCTGCACATTCTCGCCTCGGGACACACGAATTGGGACCCTCAAGTGCTGACACTGTCGGCGCGCGACAATAAGGAACTGGATGCGCTCTGGACCAAGATCACCGAGCGGCACGCCGCGCTTGCCGCCTCAGGCGCGCTCGCCGAGCGCCGCGCCGCGCAGGCCGCCTCCTGGATGCGTGAGATCTTCGAACAACGGCTGCTCGCCGCCTTCAAGGGCGGCAAGCGCGCGGCCCGGCACTTCAAGGAGCTGGAGGACAAGGTACGCGCCGGCGAAATGACCGCATCCGCCGCGGCGCATGAGCTTGGCCGGTTGGCGGGTATTAAGGACGCCGAGTAGACCGGCCCAAATTCGCTTCCCTCGCCCTTAAGCCATAAGGTAAGTCGAGAGCCATGGAGAGCCCTCGCGTCCTGCTTACCGGCTTTGGCCCCTTTCCGGGCGTGCCCAAGAACCCTTCGGGTTGGCTTGCCGAGACCCTGGCCGAGCGATTGGTCTCGGCTGTGTTGCAGGGCAGCATCCACACCCGGATCTTGCCCACCGAATGGCAAGCGGCGGCGCTCTTGCCCGATCTCTGCGAGACGCTGCAACCCCATGTGATGATTCACTTTGGCGTCTGCGAGCAGGCCAAGACGTTTCGTCTCGAACATTCCGCGCATAATCGTGCCGCGCCGCGCGCCGACGCCAGCGGAGCGCTCCCCGCGCGTCCCGTGATCCTCGCCAAAGGGGCCGATCGGCTCGATACGGCCTTTCCGGCGGCCGCGCTTGCACGCCATCTCAAGACGGGCGGCGTGGCCGCCGTGACGTCGCACTCGGCGGGGCACTATCTCTGCAACTTTCTCTACTACCACGCGCTCGATTGGGCTCAGCGCCAGCCAACCCCTCCGCTCGTGTTGTTCGTGCACATTCCGCCTCTGTCCGGTGAAGATGGCCACGTCAACGACGCGATGCTGCTGCAGGGCGGGCAGGAGATCGTGCGCTTCGTCCTCGCCGTCGCCGGCGAGCAGCGGCCGGCACGCGCCGCCATCGGTCCGGCCTTGGTGCAAAGTCAAACTTTACTCGCAAAGGACGCCTAGCCGATGACGGTTGGCCGCCGGCAAGTCTTGCTCAGCGGTTTCGGCCTGGGTCTCGTTGCGGCCACGGCCGGCCCACGCCTCGCCGCCGCCGCCGCCGGCGCTGACACCCTGCAACAACCGGTCAGTACGTACGGCATCGTGCCCGGAGGCGGCATCGATCAGACGGCGAGCCTACAGGAAGCGGCCGACGCGGCGGCACAGTCGGGCCTGCCGTTCTTTCTCCCGCCCGGCACCTACACCACCTCCAAGCTCGAGCTAAAATCGGGCACGCAAATTCAAGGCGTACCCGGCCGATCCGTGCTCCGCTACAACGGCGGCGGCAGGCTCCTCAGCATTGCGGACGCCGCCGATATCCGCCTGACCGGGCTGACGCTCGCCGGCGACACGAAGCCGCTCGACGGCGAGGCCCTTCTCGTGGCCGAGCAGGTGAAGGGGCTCGTCATCTCGGACTGCCGCATCCTCGGCAGCGCCGCGGACGGCGTAGTGCTGCGCAAGGTCTCGGGCGCGATCAAGGATTGCGAGATCGGCGATATCCGCAAAGCCGGCCTGTTCAGCGAGGACGCCGGAGGGCTTGAGATCGCCCACAACCAGGTGCGCGATTGCGGCGACAACGGCATTTTGGTGTGGCGCTCGACCGCTGGCGAAGACGCCAGCATCGTCGCCTCAAACCGCATCGAGCGGATCGCCGCCAAGAGCGGCGGCAGCGGCCAGAACGGCAACGCCATCAATGTGTACCGCGCGGGCTCGGTGCTGGTGAGCGGCAACCGCATCGAGGATTGCGCCTATTCGGCGATCCGCGACAATTCGGGCTCGAACTGCCAGATCATCGGCAATTCTTGCGTGAGGCTCGGCGAGGTCGCGCTTTATGCCGAATTCTCGTTCGAAGGCGTGGTGATCGCTAACAATATCGTCAACCAAGCGGCGACCGGCATCGCCGTCACCAATTTCAACGAAGGCGGACGGCTGGCGGTGGTGCAAGGCAATCTGATCCGCAATCTGAATTTCCGCAAAGATGTCGACCGGCGCGGCAACGGCATCGCGATCGAGGCTGACGGCGTGGTGACCGGAAACGTCATCGAGAATGGGCAAGGCTACGGCATCGTCGCCGGCTGGCGGAACTATCTGCGTGACTTGAACGTCACCGACAATCTGATCCGCAATGCCCATATCGGCATCGGCGTCTCCATCGATCCCTCGGCCGGCACGGCGCTGATTGCCAACAACACGATCTCCGGATCCAAGGACGGCGCGATCCGCGCCATGGACGGGGCAACGCCGGTCGGAACCGACCTCGCCAAGGCCAGCACCTCGGACTACCGCAACCTCGCGGTCTATGGCAACGTGTCGCGCTAAGCGCCGGCAACGAATCGACTATCGCCGCTAACGGTGTGCCAACATTGCGGCCGGGGACTGCAGCGAACCAAGCGCGCGTTGAAGCTCGGGACTTGCCGCGATCCCTCCCACGCTGGTGCCCCGCCAATTCGCGATCTCGCCGTTGAGCTGATCGGCAAGCGCCGGTCTCGCCTCGGGCAGGAGCGCGGCAATCGTCTCGGCCAGCGCCCGCTCGGTTCCGCGCTTGGCCCCGTCGTCGATTTTCACCGCGATGCCGAGCCCGAGACCAGGCAAGGAAGCGCAATGCACGCCTTCGGCGCCGCCCTTGACGAAGACGGAAGGCGCGAGCGTCGCCATCACCAGTGTATCGAAGCGCCCCTCGCCGGCGACCAGGACCGGTGCGGCAAAGCAGGCCGCCACCAGCCGGCTCGCGGCGCGCGCTCGTTCGCCCGCAAGTCCCTCCCCCGTGCCGAGCCGCGCGAAGCCGCACGCGAGTGCGCCGAGCGGCATGGCCCAGGTCGGCAGCGAGCAGCCGTCGATTCCCATGCGGCTCTGGTCCAACGTAATTCCACAAGTCTCTGAAATGATTCTGGCGATCATGCTCTGTAGCGGATGGTCGGGCCGCGTATAACCGCGCGGATCGAAACCGAGATGCACGCACGCCGCGAGCATGCCGGCATGCTTGCCCGAACAATTATTATGGATCGCTTGCGGACGCCGCCCGGCGCGAATCAGCTCGCGCGATGCCGTCTCGCTGATCGGCCAATGCGCGCCGCACGCAAGATCGCTCTCCTCGAGCCCTGCCTTGGCGAGCAGGCTGCGCACCGCCTCGAGATGCGAGACATCGCCGCTATGCGAGGCACAAGCAACCGCAAGCTCCTTATCGCCGAGCGCGAACGCCTCGGCTGCCCCGCTCTCGACCAGCGGCAAGGCCTGCATCGCCTTCACCGCCGAGCGGGGAAACACTGGCCGCTCGACGTCGCCGATGGCAAACACGAGAGCGCCCTCGGCATCGGCGACGGCGATCGCGCCCGCATGACGGCTCTCGACCAGCGTCCCTCTGATGACCTCGACCAGCGCGGGATTGGCAGGATTGGTTTCACGCATGACTTAAGACGCGCCGGTCAGCTCCGCGCGCGCTCCTTCGGTCTCGCCGGCGCGGCGGCTTCGGCCGCAAGCTCAGTGGGAAGACCCGCCGCATGTTTCGATTCCCGGATCACGAGTGAGGTTTTGACGCTCGCCACATTGGGCGCGGCCGTCAGCTCGTGGATGATGAAATCCTGAAACGCGCTCAGATCGGGCGCGACGCATTTCAGCAGGAAATCGATCTCGCCCGAAAGCATGTAGCAATCGCGCACGATCGAGGAGCTTCGCGCCCGTTCCTCGAAGGCGATGAGATCTGCCTCGGCCTGGCTGTGCAGCCTGATCATGGCGAAGGCGGCAACGTCGAAGCCGAGCGCCCGGTCGTTGAGCAGCGCGGTGAATCCTTTGATGATCCCGGCCTCCTCCAGCGCGCGCACGCGACGCAGGCACGGCGGCGCGGAGATGCCCACCTTGCGGGCGAGATCGACATTGGTGATGCGCCCGTCGGCCTGCAACTCCCGCAGGATCCCCCAATCGGTTGCATCGAGCCGAGCTGAACGCATATTTGCCTCTCCCTGGACGTTTGGGGCAATCGCGGGCTAGAAGGGCGGCAGCGAGTTTCGCGCGCTGCGGACCCCGTACGCGCAATTTTATATCCTCCTGCGAAAAGAATCGAAAAGAAATTGAGCGCTAATCGTTCCAGAAATTCTGCGCCGGACGATGCCGCGTCCCTGATCGCCAGCAGCCAAAAGGCGCGGGGCGAGAAGACCTGGATCATCACCGACGGCTCGGTCGGGATGGAGGCGCAAGGCATCGCCGTGGCGGAGGCGGTGGGGCTCCCTTTCAGCCTGAGGCGGGTGCGGGTGACCGGGGCAATGAAATTCGTTCCGGCGCCGCTGCAACTCCTCCTGCCGCCAGCGCGGCTGCTGCGCTCCGTCGCCGCCAACGAGACGCTCGTAGCGCCTTGGCCGCGTCTCATCATCTCGATCGGCCGGCGCAGCGTGCCGATCGCGCTCGCCATCAAGCGGCTGTCGCAGCCCCACGCCTTCGCGCTCCACATCCAAAATCCGAAAGTGCCGGCCAGACTGTTCGATCTCATCGCCGCCCCGGTGCATGACGGCTTCGAGGCCCCGAACGTCGTCACCACCTTCGGCGCGGTGCATAGCGTCACGCCCTCGCGCCTCGCCGAAGCGGGCAAGCGCTACGCTTCGCACGTCGAGGCCCTGCCCCACCCGCGCATCGCCGTGCTGCTCGGCGGCGACAGCCAAGCCTTCAGCTTCCCGCCGGACCTCGCCGCCTCGTTCGGTGACAAGCTCGCGAGCCTCGCCCGCGACACCGGCGGCTCGCTGCTCGTCACGCCATCCCGCCGCACCCGCACCAACTCGCTCGCCACGCTCACCGCCTCCCTCACGAAGGTGCCAAACAATGTATGGGACGGCACCGGCGAGAATCCCTATTTCGCCTTCCTCGCGCTTGCCGACGCCATCGTCGTCACCGAGGACTCGGTCAACATGGTCACCGAGGCCGCAGGCACCGGCAAGCCGGTCTATGTGCAATCGCTCGCCGGCCGCTCGTCGCGGCTCGCCCGCTTTCACCGGCTCATGCAGAAGCGCGGCGCTACTCGCCCCTTCGAAGGCAAGCTCGAGGCCTGGAGCTACGCGCCGATCAACGACACCGAAATCGTCGCCTCGCCCATCAGACGAGCTCTAGGTCTTGAAATTAGGGCCTAATTTGCTGCCTAGCCCGCGCGGCTTGCGGATCAGCCACCTTGTGCTTACCTGTTCACACCTCGCAGGGGCTTTGATTCCATGACCACCAAGCGACATTCGAAACTGATCATCATCGGCTCCGGCCCTGCCGGCTACACGGCGGCCATCTATGCCGCGCGCGCCATGCTGAAGCCGCTGCTCATCACCGGCATCCATACCGGCGGCCAGATGACCACGACGACCGACGTCGAGAATTATCCTGGCTTCGCCGACGTGATCCAAGGTCCGTGGCTGATGGAGCAGATGCGGCTTCAGGCCGAACATGTCGGCACCGAGATCGTCCACGACACCATCGTCGAGGCCCACCTCAAGCGGCAGCCGTTCCTGCTCAAGGGCGACAGCCACACCGAATACACCGCCGACGCGGTGATCATCGCCACCGGCGCCAAGGCGCGCTACCTCGGCCTTCCCTCAGAGCAGCGCTTCCTGGGTTACGGCGTATCCGCCTGCGCCACCTGCGATGGCTTCTTCTATCGCGGCAAGAAAGTGATCGTGGTCGGCGGCGGCAACACCGCCGTCGAGGAGGCGCTTTATCTCGCAAATATCGCCAGCGAGGTGATCCTGGTGCATCGCCGCGGCGTGCTGCGCTCCGAGAAGATCCTCCAGGAGCGGCTGTTCGCCAACAAGAAGATCGCCATCATGTGGAATTACGAGCTGGACGAGGTGACAGGCGTCGATCAGCCGCTCTCCGTCACCGGGGCCAATCTCAAGAGCACGCTGACCGGCGAGATCGTGCATGTGCCTATCGACGGTATCTTCATCGCCATCGGGCACGAGCCGCAAAGCGAGCTGTTCAGGGGCCAGATCGACATGAAGCCGTCAGGCTACATCCTGACCGCGCCGCATTCGACCGCAACCAATATCCCCGGCGTATTTGCCGCCGGCGACGTGGCCGACGACGTCTATCGCCAGGCGGTGACGGCGGCCGGCCTCGGCTGCATGGCAGCACTCGAGGCCGAGAAGCATATCGCCGGCCTCGATACGCTCGCCCAAGCCGCCGAGTAGCCCTTCCCTATTGTTTTGCCGGCCAGGGCATGATCGGCACCGAGCTGACCGAATTCGCGGGCGAGCCCTCGATCAACTTCGCGCTGATGGCGAGATAGACCAGCGCGTTGCGGCTCAGATCGGGAATCCGGTAGATGCGCGTCTTCTTGAAGAAGATGGAGGTCTTCTCGGTGAACGCTTCCTCGCGGTCGGGCAGCGTCCTAAGGTCGACGTCGATCGGTCCCATCTGCCGGCATGACACCGAGAAATTCGAAGGGTCCTCGTTGAGGCCGAGCGGCTGGCCCCAGCCTCCGGTCCTCGCCTGCGAAATATAACAGGTCACGCCCGGCACTTTCGGATCGTCGAACACGCTGAGACAAACCTTGTCGCTCGGCGACAACATTCTGAATGTGGTGCTGACGCATTCGAGATCGTCAGCCCGCACGATGCTTGGCGCGGCGAGCAACAACGCCGCACCCGCCACGAGCACGCCCATCGCCTGAGCCAATTTCTTACCGAGCTGCATGCTCCTCACTCCTTCTGTTTTCTCGCGCGCTGTTAGCTGGGGTGCGCCGAGCCGAATGCAAGCAACCCCGCTCGGACGTCGGCTTCACGTCAATTGCGGGTCTTGGTTCTGCAACTCCGAAATCGCAACAAATCCAAGCAATCCTCTCAATCAGCAATTAGCTCCGAAGGGGTGACAATCCGCCGTCAGTTTGATTGGGATTTTGCCTTGTCGTGGAGGAGTTCGCATGTTGCACATGGAGTGTTACGACCGATGGGAACTCGATGTTGTTCCCCCGCTCCAGTCGATCACGATCACCCTGAACGTCAGCCCCACCGAACTCGAATTGGCGGTCGCGACCTGCGGCAAATCTCTTTGCACGGCGATGATGAGTGCCATCGTCGCCGCCATGGTGGTCGATACGACGTTGCAGGAAACGGTGCTATAGGCCGCACAAGCCTGCAATTTTCGCCCTCCGCGTTCGCGCTGCCAATTGCGGCAGGAATGTGACTTCGAACGCGTTCTCGGCGAAGATGCGGTGACTTCTGGGCGCCAAGACGTTAAGGTTACAGTGTCGGAAGCTACCCCCCCTGCGTAGCGTAAGAGGCCCCACCATGACAGAACCTACGCCTGCAAAAGTGGCCGCGGACAAGGCACGTGCGGTCTATCGCAAGACAGCCGAGGAATTCGAGCAGTTCACCAAAGACGCGCAGATGCCCGAAGCGGTTCGGGCGCTAGCCGAGAAGAACATCGCCCAGAGCCGCGAGATCTATGAGCGCTCGAAAGACGCGCTCGAATCCGTGCTCGAGAGCTGGGAGAGGACGTTCGACGCGGCCGGCCAGGGCGCCGTCGCGCTCAACCGCAAAGTGATCGACATCACGCGCCGGAATATCAATTCCGGTTTCGATTTCGCCCAGAGCCTGGTTGGCGCCAAGACGCTTGCCGAGGCCATGGAGTTGCACTCGAAGTATTGGAGCAAGCAGCTCAACACGCTGCGGGCGCAAGCCGAGGAGATGCGCGATCTCTCCACGCGCGTGACCTCCGACGTCGTCGAGCCTGCCAAGTCGCAAGTCAAGCGCACCATGGCCGAGCTGGAAACGACGCACTAAGCGAAAGCAGAAAGGGCCGGCAGCAGACCGGCCCTTTCCTTTTCTAGGCGCTCGGCTAAGCGACGCGGAACACCGCGCCGGCCACCGAACGCGGTCGCTCGCGCACCCGTCCACCGTCATTGCCCGATTTAACGATCCACTCGCCGCCCGCGCTCCGACCGGTGATCATGCCGACATGATGCGACCACACCACCACCGCGCCGACCTGCGGGCCTGACGGTCGGCCCCAATGGGCCCAGTTGCGGGCCAGGTTGAGCTCGGGCCCACCGCCCTTCTGCGTCCGCATCCACCAACCGCACCAGCGTGACGGCCTGGCGCCGACGCCCTTCGCCGCATAGGACTTGCCGGAGGACCGCTGCGCCGACTGATGCCCAGTCGATTTCCGAGAGGCATAATGCCCGGTGGATTGGCGGACGTGGTGTTGCGTGGTGGATTTCGCGTAGGCCGACCGCGCGTATCCTGAATAGGTCCCCTGATATGTATCCCGGTTTCGTGCCTCCGCGGCATCGAGCGGCAGAAGCGCCGTCACGCCAAACAGCGTGCAGGCCAAAATAGCAATACGCACTCCAAACATGATGCATGCTCCAATTTTTGCTTTGGGAGGAAGGACCGGCGAAGGTTCGAGCCAGTCCGAAGGCCAAGCGCGCGTTGGCGCCGACGACGGTTAACCTACGGAAAAACAAGACGATAAGCCGGCTCACGCGTGGCCTCGATGGGGCCATTCAGGGGCGCGGCGACAAGGATGTCGCAGGGCGAAATCGGGCGGAAATGCAGCCACCAAGTAAAGCGCGGCGGATCCCCTCACCGCCCAAAAAATGCATTAATCTAAGGGTGGTAGAAGCCTGCGGACTTGCGCCCCCGCGACCGGGTGGCTTAAGACGACCGATGAGCCCGCATCAGGCCCGAGAGGAGCCCATGGCAGAGACCCCTTCCTTCGAAATACCCCCCGAGTTGCGCGAAATGGCCGAGAAGAATGTCGAGCAGGCGCGTGCCGCTTATGGCCAGTTCATGGATTTCCTGACCCAAGCCATGGGCGCCTGGACGAAGTCGCCGGGTGGCGCCGAGATGGCCGGCTTCGGGGCCGTGCAAGAGCGCGCCGTCGGCTTCGCCAAGGAGAACGCCGAGCGCTCCTTCGCGCTAGCTAGCGATTTGTCCCGCGCCAAAGACATGCAGGAAGTGCTGACGCTGCAGAGCCGCTACGTGCAGACGCAGATGCAGACCTTCGGCATTCAGGCGCAGCAACTCTCCTGGCTGATGGCCGACGCGCTGCGCAACATGCAATCCAAAGGCTGAGGCGGTTCGCGTCCACTAACTGCGTGTGGCCGAGCGGGAAACGGTCTTTCGTTTTCTGTCAGCCCATTGCCTTCTGTCAGCCCATTGCCGCCTTGGCTTGCGTATTGAAAATTGCCGCCAGCTCGTCCAAGGCGCGTAAGGCGTCGTGCAACGCCTCCGACACTTCCTCTTCCGCCGGCGCCGCCGGGCGATCGTCGGTGAAGGAATAGAGGTCGAGGATCTCGAGCGCCCGCTCCATCGCTCGGACGGCGTCCTCGTTCTTTCGCACGCTGTCCTTCGCCGAGCTTGCATGCCAGTCGAGCACGCGGGCGAGCGCGTTATCCGCGCCCTTTCCCTTGCGCTTGACGCGCGCGCGCAACGCCGCCGCACGCTCCATCGCCCGCTGCTGATTGCCGATGCTCGCCTTGCGCAAGCCGATATCGTCGCGGATGGTCTGCGCCAGCACGGCGTCGATGTCGAGCTCGGTCACGTCTTGTTCGGCATGGATGATCAGGCCGAGCTTCTGCGCGATGACCTCGATCGCGCTGCCGTCGAAATTGTCCGGGCGCGCCTGCTCGATCTCACCGGTGGTGTCGTAACGCTCGCGGCGCCTGTCATCGGACAGCACATCATGCGCCGCGGTCAGCGCATTGAACGCTTCAACCGATCCCCCGCTGTCGGGATGCGAGTTCTTGGCCTTGCGCCGATAGGCCTTGCGGACCTCGTCGCGCGTGGCCGCGCGCTTGATCCCAAGCAGTTGATACAAGTCGATCATCGACAGTCCCCGTTTCCCTCGCCGGCGGACCAGCTCGCGGGGTTAAGTGTCGACGGCAGTTGTGGCCAAAATTTAGCGGGAGCTCGGCTTTAAGCCGGCTGGTGCAGCAAGGTCATGGCCGACGCAAGCTCGGCTATGACCTGGGCTGTGATGGCTGGCCCTCACGCGGCCTTCGCGTAGTAGGACTTGAGCTGGCTCATCACCTTCTGCTTGTCGAACTCCGCGCCCATGGCAAGCATGGCGTCGGCGAAGCGGCTTACGATCTCGCCGATCTGCTCTGGGCTGAGCTGGTTGAGAATGCCGATGCGCACCTGCACCGGTTCGGACAGCGTCGGCCAAATGCCGAAGCCTTGCGCACGGGCGCCCTGCACCAGCTCCTTCTCCTTGCCCTTGAGCTTGCCGGGCAGGTTGAGCACGATCAGGCTGGTCATATTCGAGGTGACGTCGCAGCCCATCGCCTCCACCGCCTGACGCAGCGCCTTTTCGTGATAGGCGTAGTCGGACGCCTTCCGGCGGCGGCCATAGCCGAGAATGATGCGCAGCGCCTCGTGGAACGCGGCGACCGCGTAGCAGGAATGGGTCTGGTGGTAGGCCGGCGCACCATCCTTGCCGTCGATAATGCCCCAATGGCGCGCGTCGAGAATCGGGTGGTGCACATAGGTGCGGCAGCCGCGCTTCTTCACCATCTCGATCGCCTTGTCGGTGAAGCTGACCGGCGCGTAGGTGAGCGGCAGCGATAGCACGCCCTTCTGCGGACACGACGCCCAGGCGACCACGCCCGGATAGTCGTCGATGTTGAAGTCGGCGACGCCGAGGCTCGACACTGCGTCGCAGATGCCCATCACGCCATGCTTCAGGCAGGCGTCGCTGAAGCCTTTCAGATCGTTGATGCGGCCAGAGCCCGTCTCCCAATGCGCCATGAAGGCCCACATCGGCTTGTGCTGGGCGAGCGCCTTGTCGACGGTCTCGCCGGTGACCGACTGGCCATGCGGCGTCTCGACCACCGTCACGCTCTTCGGCTTCGGATTGAGAGAATCGGCGGCAAGCTCTTCGGCTGTCGCCGCCTTCATGCGGATGGTGAGGGAGTCGATCCCGGAGAAGGTGCCGTTGGGGAAGGCCACGACTTTGTCGCCGGGCAGGATCAGCGACAGCACGCAATCGAGACCGGAGAAGCCGGTGCCGGCGACGCCATAGGTGTACACATTCTTTGTGCCCCACAGCTCGCGCAGCATCTCCTTGGCTTCGAGCATGCCACGCAACACGTCCTTCTGCATGTGATCGGCAACTCCCGTCTTGGCGAAGCGCTCAAGCACGCGAGGGTCGGTGTTCCCGGGCCCGGGGCCGGCGGCAAGTGTCTCGGGGATGTCAAGCTGCGGATAGATTTTCGTCATGGGAACACCCTCTCGCTGCAAACGGTCATCGCACAAAGAAACGGCACAATCGAATAACCGGCCAAGCGCCCCAAAAGCAAGACCGCGCGAGCCCGAATCCGGTGAAAGCGGCTGTGCGCTTCGGAGCTTGCGGTCTAGGTCAGAATGCCGAACCCTAGGTTGAAGGCCCTGTGAAGGTTGTAGCCCTCTACAAAAGAAGAAGCCCCGTACGGGGGGGTCGGGGCTTCTTCCAGTAAGTTCCCTGCGGGGGGTGATGGGAGGGAATACCATCACCGGTCCCAACTCTACGCCGGTTGCTGATAAGAGTCGGGACTTTTTTATGAAAATGGTTAAGGTTAACAGTCTCTAACACCGGGCCGGCGTCAAAGGCCTTAGAGGGAACGCGGAAAACTCCATGATTTACAAGCATTCGTGCTGCGCAACCCTGGTTGCCGCATGCGTTTTACTGGTGGCCGGCCCCGCGGGCGCCGCCCCTTGCGGCAAGACCAGTTCAGGCTTCGAAAACTGGAAAAGGGTCTTCGCCAACGAGGCCCAGGGCAACGGCGTTGGGCCCAAGGGGGTCGCGGCGCTGATGGCGACCAATTATTCGAACGGCACCATTGCCGCCGATCGTGGCCAGCACAGCTTCAAGCTCAGCCTCGACCAATTCATGGCCAAGCGCGGCGCCACGACGATCGCGGCGCGCGGCAGGTCGATGAGGGCCGCCAATGCGGCTCTGTTCTCTTCGATCGAGAAGCGGTTCGGCGTGCCGCCCGGCCCGCTGATCGCCATCTGGGGCATGGAGACGGCGTTCGGCAGCTTCACGGGCAATCAGCCGACCGTCTCCGCGGTCGCCACGCTGGCTTACGATTGCCGCCGGCCAGAATATTTCACCGACCAGCTTTATGCGGCGCTGCAACTTGTCGATCGCGGCGTCCTGTCGAGCGCGACACGCGGCGCGATGCATGGCGAGGTCGGGCAGACGCAGTTCCTGCCCAAGAGCGTCCTCCTCTACGGCGTCGACGGCAACGGCGACGGCGTCGTCAATCTCAGTAACAAGGCCGATGCACTCGCTTCCACCGCTAATTTCCTTAAAGGCCATGGTTGGGTGCGCGGCGCGGGCTACCAGCCTGGCGAGCCCAACTACGCCGCAATCCAAGGCTGGAACGCCGCGGGCGTCTATCAGCAAACCATCGCCATCGTCGGTAAGCGCATCGACGGCGGCGGCTAGCTCTCCAGCCCTCGCCGCGCGGGCGAATCTGCGCTACCTGCTTTGACCGTGACCGAACGCAAGGCCCCAGAGACCGAAACCGACGCGCAATCGTCGCGTAAGCTCGCCCAGGCGCTTGGCAAGCTGCTCGCGCTCGTGCTCGTCGTCGTTCTCGTCATGCTGATCGAGCGCTATTGCGTCCCGAAGCCCCAGCCGTTCGGCCCTAACGCCAAGATCGTCACGCTCGACGGCGACACCATCAAGGCCGGCGACGGCACCGAGTACCGCCTATTCGGCATGGACGCGCCGGAGCTGGCTCAGACCTGCAACGAGGCCAACGGCAAATCGTGGATGTGCGGACGCGCGGCCAAGGCCAAGCTCACCACGCTGATGAAAGCCGGCAACGTGACGTGCGAGGCGCGCGCGACGGATCGCTACGGCCGCACGGTAGCGGTATGCAGCGCCGAGGGCGTGCCAGATCTTGGCGAGGCGATGGTGCGGGACGGTTATGCCATCGATCTCGGCGGCCCCGCCGGCAATCCTTACGCGAGTGCCGAGACGGAAGCCAAGGATGCGAAACGCGGCATCTGGCGCGGGACCTTCGAGCGGCCCTCGGACTGGCGCCAGGCCAATCCGCGATCCGACGCCTATTGAGCGATTTTCGGAGAACTTGAGATGCCCGGCAAGCGCGTGCAATTCGATGACGAGACCTGGCAGGCGATCGATGCCGTGGCGCGTGGAAAAGGAAAAACCTTTCAACAGCTCGCCGACGAAGCCTTCAAGGATCTCCTGAAAAAGCACCGCCAGCCTGTCGGCCTGAAAGCCGCGCTGAAAGAAAGCGTCAGTGGAAAGGGAAAGCCCCGGCCGTGAGGATCACTCGCGCAGCCCGATGAAGTCCCACAGCATCTCCTGGCAGAGATACCGGGCGTCGTCCTCGCTATCGGCCTCGATGACGACACGGACCGCCCCATCCAGCGCACAGAAGCGGACGCGCGCCGGGGCGCGATGCCGCCTGACGCGCACCACGCCAATGCTCAGCTCTGTCGCAATCCTCGCCACCTTGCTCCAACGCTCCCAGCGATTGAAGGTTCCTGTTATGTTCTTGCCTGATTCGAGCCCCGCCCGCAAGGCTGGCGCGTGGTAATTTCGGCCATGTCGGAGTTCGATCTCGGTCTCTCGGTCGCTCTGGGCATCGGGCTCGCCGCGGCAACGGGCTTGCGGCTCTTCCTGCCGATGCTGGTGGTGAGCGCCGCGGCCTATACCGGGCATCTGCCGCTCAGCGACAACTTCGCCTGGCTTGGCACCGCGCCCGCGCTGGTCCTGCTCGGCGTCGCGGCAATCGCCGAGGTCCTCGCCTATTACATTCCGGGGGTCGACAATCTGCTCGACACCTTGGCGACGCCGGCGGCGTTCGTCGCCGGCACCCTCATCTCGGCTGCGGTCATCACCGACCTGCCGCCGATGGTGAAATGGGCGGCGGCGATCATCGCCGGCGGCGGTATCGCCGGGGTGACGCAATCGGTGACCGCAGTGGCGCGCGCGAAATCAACGGTGATGACCGGCACGCTCGGCAATCCGGTCATCGCCACGGCAGAGCTCGGCGGCTCACTCATCGTCTCGCTGCTGGCACTTGCCGCACCGCTGCTGACTGCGGTGGCGATCATCGTGCTGCTCTGGCTCGCGATCCGTTGGCTTCGCCAGCTCTCCCGCAAACCGAGCCCGCCCTGACCCACCAACCCCGCAATCCCTGGAAGCCGATCGCCATCGCCCTTGCGCTGCTGCTTGCCGTGGCCGTGATCGCGCTAGCGCTGGTCGCCACCGGCGTGATGCAGCTTGGCTTGTCGCTTCTCTAACGTCCGCGAAGCTAGGCGGCTTTCGCTCCCCTGCCCGCCAGAACCTGGTCCGCGACCTTGCCGGTCAGCTCCGCCAGATGATCGAATTTGGCGTTGAAGGTGCCGACGCCGGCCGTCGCCGATCTCAGCTCGACGATCAAGTTCTGGATCTCGGTTTCCGGCAAATGCACCTCCACCAGATCCCAGCCCGGCCAGCCGGGTCGCGCGTCGAAGCCCAGGATCTGCCCGCGCCGCGAAGAGACGATCGAGTTGACCTTGGCCGTCGCCTCCGACGGCACGGCGATCTCGACCGCCATCACCGGCTCGAGCAGCACTGGCGAGCATTGCGGCATGCCTTCGGTCATGGCGATGCGGCCTGCCTGGCGAAACGCCATGTCGGAGCTATCGACCGAGTGATATGAGCCGTCGATCAGGCAGACCGCGACATCCACCACCGGAAAGCCGAGCGGGCCCGAGTGCAGATAATCGCGCACGCCGATCTCGACCGAGGGGATGTAATTCTTCGGCACCACGCCGCCGGTGATCTCGTCGGAGAAGGCAAAACCGGCGCCGCGCGGCTGTGGTTTGATGGTCACCACCACATCGCCGAACTGGCCATGGCCGCCGGATTGCTTCTTGTGGCGGCCACGGATCTCCGCCGATTTGCGGATGGTCTCCTTGTAGGGGATCTGGCGCTGGCGGGTCGAGGCGTCGATGCCATATTTACGAACCAGTTTCTCCAGCGCCACGCGCAAATGCATCTCACCCTGCCCCCACAGCACCATCTCGCCCATGTCCTGGCTGTGCGTGAGCGAGATCGATGGATCCTCCTCGATGATCTTGGCGATGGCCGCGGTGAGCTTCACCTCGTCCTTCTTCTCCTTGGCGGCGATCGCCAAGCCGAACACCGGCTTGGTGATATCGGCGGTCTCGATCTTGAGCTTGCTGCCCTTCTCCTCGGCCAGCGTATCGCCAGACTTGGTGCTGTCGAGCCGGCCGAAGGCCACGGTATCGCCAGCGACCGCCTCGCCGCGCTTAGTAGGCTCCTGGCCGAGCAACGTGAAGACGCCCGAGATGCGCTCCTCGTCGGCCCCGCCATAGACCGTTGTGCCGTCGGCAAATTCGCCGGTCAGCACGCGGACCAGCGAGAGCTTGCCGCCATGCGCGGTGTGGAAGGTCTTGGCCACGAAGGCGCAAGTCGGCGCCTTGGCGACGCCAAGTCGCTTAGCAGTCGTATCGACAAAAGGGGCTTCGTGCCTCAACGCCTTCAGTAGCCGCAAAATACCGTTGCCATTCTCAGCCGAACCGAGCAGCACCGGGCAGATTATCCCCTCGCGCAGCTCCTTGGAGAGATCGTCGAACACCTTGTCGCGCGGCGGCGGGACGTCCTCGAGCAATTGCTCCATCAGTTCGTCGTCATAATCGGCCAGCTTCTCCAGCATGGAGAAACGAGCTTCTTTCTCGCGCTCGGCCAGCGTCGAGGGGATGTCGATCACCTCGCTCGCGGCATGCTCGCGATAGACATGAGCGCGTTCGAGCGCGAGGTCGATGAAGCCGGTGACGATGTCGTTCTCCCAGATCGGGATTTGCCGCAGCACCAGCGGCTTGGTCGAAGCGGGCTGGAGCATCGGCACGATGTCGCGCACGCGCGCTTCCGCCTTGTCGATCTTGTTGATGAACAGGAAATGCGGAATGCCGCGATCTTCGAGCTGCTTGAGGATGAGTTGTAGCGCCGGCACTTTCTTCTCGTCGGGCTCGCACACCACCACGGCGGCATCGCAGGCGGTGAGCGCCTGCGCCGCATCGGCCTGAAACTCGATCGAGCCCGGGCAATCGAGGAAGGTGAAAGAGTCGCCGAGGAAATCGACGGTGGCGACGTTGAGCTCGACGCTCATGCCGTGATGGCGCGCCTCCTCCGAGGCGTCCCCCACCGTATTGCCTCCCGCCATCGAACCTTGGCGGGTGATGGCGCCGGTGCGGGCCAATATCAATTCAAGCAGCGTCGTCTTGCCGCTGAGATAGGGGCCAACCAGTGCGATGCAGCGGGCGCTGCGGGCTGGTTGCCCTTGCGCTTGGCCCATGGACTCCTCCCTTGGCGGTTATGATCCCGCGCGGAAGGCTCCTGACGCACCACCCGCGCAAGCCTTAATGACGCTATCGTGTCAAGCGGCGCGGCATCTGGCAAGAGGCCCAATTCGGGAAAATCGGCGATGGTCAGGATTTCTGCCGGTGGTCGGACAGGTCGCGCAATGCCGCAGTGATCAGACTGACGAGATCGGACTGGCGATGGACGCCAGTCCGCGCATACGCCGTCTTGAGATGAAATCTGACGGTATTCATCGAGATCCCGGCGCGCTCGGCATAGTCCCTCAGATCTTCCCCCGCCGCCAAAGCCGCCACCATTGTTGCCGAACCGAGCGGCAGTCCAAATATCTCCGCCACCAGTTGCGGTACCGACGGCAATCGGTAGAGGGGATCGTGGATGACGAACACGGTTCCACGGGGGCGCCTTCGGCCGGCTTCCACGCCGTCCTCGAGAGCGAGCGGCGCAACCATGAGCACATAGGCCGTTTTGCCCTGCGGCCGAGGCAGGCGCACGACCCCTCCCGACCCGCCGGACGCGACGTCGTGGGCGAGCTCGGCCAAGCGTTGATTTGCCACGCGATCGACGGCATAGGGACGGCCGTGACGATCGAGCGCCACGCCATCGTTGCGCGCCGAGAGACGCCGCGCCGCTTCGTTGGCGAACACGGTTCGGCCCTGCTCGTCCACCACGACAACTCCCGCCACCAGCCGGTCGCATACCTCGGCCAAGGCCGTTTCGCGGCGACCCAGCGTGAGGAAGGAACGCCTGAGCTGTAGCGCGCGGGACAAATGCGGCATCAGCCGCTCCAGCTTGGCGATATCCTCGTCGTCGAAGACTTTGCGATCCGGGGCGCGCTGCACGCCGATCATGGCAAAGCGGCCATTCGCGCTCGCCAAGGTTCCGCCCAGACACTCTTCCAATCCCAACGGACGAAAGAAATCGTTGAAAAACACACCGGGCCGGCGAAGCTCGTTGGGCAGCAACCGATAGGTGGAGATGATGGTGCCCACGGGTTGCTTCATGAAGGCCCGGGGAGCCGGGTCGAGCGCGGCGAAGTCGCGTTCGTAGACGAGCACCGTTTCACCGCTGAATACGCCAACCGCCGCCTGCGCGGTGACATCGGGCCGGGCCGCGTCGAAATCGATCAAGGTGGCGGACGCGCCATCGAACATCGCGCAAAGCAGATCGAGCGCCCGATCGAACTCCGCGCCGTCCCGCACGCCCAAATAGAGCGCGTCCAGGAACTGTCCCTCACCGTCGTGCATGCTTGACGCGTTCCAGCGCTTTCGGGGCCCTCAGCATAATGAGGTGGCAAGCAAAGTGCACGCCCATCTGAACGGGTAGTTGCGGGCCAATTCGCGACCGAGGTGGAAGACAACGCCGTCAAGGGCCGCTTCGCCTGGCCGTTCTGATCGGAACCGCTGCCCTAGCGGATCACGACCAGGCGGCCGGTACCCGAATCGGCGCTTTCACATCTCAGAGCAGAAAAGCCGTGGCAAGTCCGGCGGCAAGCGTCACCGCCGTGGCGATGGCCAGCGGCTTGCCGAGTATGGGACCGGCAAAAAAGAACGCCATGCCGCATTTCACCAGCGTGTTGGTCAGCGCGGCGATGACGATGGCGATCACCGCGACGCGGGCCTCGCCGCCTTTGGCGAATTCCGACATAGACAGCGTGATGGCGTCGACATCGGTGAGGCCGGCAAGCGCCGCCACCGCGTAGAGCCCGCTTGGCGGGAAATGTTGCTGCACAATCTTGACCGCGAGCAGGACCACGGCAAACAGCGCCGCGAATTTCGCCGCTTCGGTCAGGCTGAACGGGTTCTGCACTTTCAAATTGCCTTTGCCGGCGGCGCCGTCCACCGAGCCGCCGCGAAGATAGAGAAACACCGCGAAGCCGCTCACGACGATGGCCATCGCCGCGAACGGCACGAAGATGGGCGTCAGCAAAGCACGATTGACGACCGCTACCAGCACGATGACCCGCACGAACATCACCGCCCAGGCGAGCAGGATGCCGCAGGCGAGCGCCGGTGCTTCTTGCGGCTTGTCGGCCGCATCCTTGGCGAAGGACAACGTCACCGCCGTCGATGAGACGAGGCCGCCGGTCAGGCCAGTAAGCGCGATGCCCCGCGCCGGTCCGAGCAACCGCGTCAGCACATAGCCAACCAGCGACAGGCTCGAGATCAGAATCACCAACAGCCACAGCGAATAGGGATTGAGCGCGCCCCAGGGGTCGATTGGCTCGTCGGGCAACAGCGGCAGCGCGATAAACGTCGCGATTAAAAGCCGTAGACCCGCATAGACATCGTCCCAGCCCAGCCTGTCGACGAAACCATGCAGCGGCTGCTTATAGGCCAGCACCGCGGCGGTGATGACGCCAAGCGCGATGGCCAATTCGGGGTAGCCGAACATGACCATGGCGCCCAACAGAAAAACCACGAGGGCGGCGACCTCCGTGGTGAGGCCGGTCGATTCTGGAGACGTGCGGGCGGCAATGAAATATCCCGTCAACACGAACGCGCCGATGATCAAAAACGCGACCACCAGGATCCACGGCGACGACGTGCTGCGGGAAAGGTAAGCGGCCGCGGCCCCAAGCAGCGCCAGCAAAGTGAAGGTGCGCAAGCCCGCGATACCGCTCGTTGCGCCTTCTTCCGCCTTGCGTTTCTCACGCTCGACTCCGACCATGGCGCCGAGCAGGATGGCCGTGGCGAAATCGAGCGCGACGTTGACCAGATCCTGATATTGCATTGCTCCGCTCCGTAACCTTTGCTCGGCCTCAGGGCCCGTGCGGATATTGGGCGAAAAGCGTAACGCGTCAGGGTGCCTCCTGGAACCGCCTCACTTTGGTTCCGGCGCCTATGCCATTATGCTAATCGAGTGGCTGAGGGGAGTTTTCATGCGTCCGGTTGGCGCCATTGTACTCACGGCTTGGTTAGCGCTGCTGGCCTCGGCTCTCGGTGGCGGCAACGCCTCGGCCGGATTCGAATGCGGCATGTTCGATGGAAAGTTCAGTTGTCGGAGTTCCAGCGGGGGAGCGCAGTTTGGCAAGAACGCCAGCCCCGGGCGGAACGCCGATAAATAATCGGGATACTCCGCCACAACCTCCGGCAGCGGAAGCGATACCCCCCGGCGCGCGCGGCAGTTGGAGCACTGAACAGGGCACCGCGGGCGGAACGCCCGATACGACAGGTTGCCAACACGGAATGGTCGGCACGCCCCCTAATTGCCAATGCCCGAAGAGCTCAGAACTGCTGGGCGGCAATTGCGTGCACTACACCGCTTCGGCCTGCAGCAATGGCTTGGCCCCGGACGCGCTGCCCCAGGCTTGCCGCGGCGTCGAGGAGAAACTCTCCTGCAAAATGCGTCCGGACGGCTTCAAGGATTGCTGCTGCGTGATGTACGACAAGTTCTAGGCGTCGCGCTCAGGCCGCGTCCACCTTGCGGTGCTCGGGATAGAGCGTCGTGAGCGCGTTCGGCGTAGCCGGCGCCACGCCGCGCTCGGTGATGAAGCCCGTGATGAGCCGCATCGGCGTGACATCGAAACCGTAATTGGCGGCGCGCGTCCCTTCTGGCGCGATCTCGACTATGGCCACGCTGCCATCCGGCAAACGACCGGTCATATGCGTCACTTCCTCGGCGTTGCGCTCCTCGATGGGAATCGCGCTGCCGTCGGTCAGGCTCCAATCGATGGTCGAGTACGGCAGCGCCACGAAGAACGGGACGTGATTGTCGCGCGCGGCGAGCGCCTTCAGATAGGTGCCGATCTTATTGGCGACGTCGCCGGTCGCGGTGGTGCGGTCGGTACCGACGATGCAAAGATCGACCATTTTCTTCTGCATCAGATGCCCGCCGGCATTGTCGGCGATCAGCGTATGCGGCACGCCATGCGCGCCAAGCTCGAAGGCGGTGAGCGAGGCGCCCTGGTTGCGCGGCCGCGTCTCGTCCACCCACACATGGACTTTGATGCCCTCGTCATGCGCACGGTAGATCGGTGCAAGCGCCGTACCCCAATCGACGCAAGCGAGCCAGCCAGCGTTGCAATGGGTGAGGATGTTGATCACAGCCCCATTCTTCTTGTCCGCATGCGCGCGGATGATGCCGAGCCCATGCTCGCCGATTCTGCGGTTGGTCTCGACATCCTCGTCGCAGATTTCGGCGGCGCGGGCGAAAGCGGCGGCGACGCGCTTGTCGCGCGGCTGATTGCGCACGGCTTTTTGCATCTCATCGAGCGCCCAGCGGAGATTGATGGCGGTCGGGCGCGTGGCGGCAAGCACCTCGCAGGCATGGTCCAGCGACTCGTCGGAGGCGTCATTGCGCAGCCCGAGCGCGACCCCGTAAGCGGCGGTCGCCCCGATCAACGGCGCCCCCCTCACCTGCATGGTCGAGATCGCGCGCGCCGCGTCGTCCAGCGTGTGCAGCGTCACGGTCTCGAAACGGTGCGGCAGCTTGGTCTGGTCGATGATCTCGACCGACTTGCCGTCTCGGTTGAGCCAGATGGTGCGGTAGGGCTTGCCGTTAACGTTCACGCTTAATCGCCCTCGAAGGAAATGAGCGTGTGACACTCCACGCCGAGCTTGGCGAGTTTAGCGCAGCCGCCAAGATCGGGCAGATCGATGACAAAAGCCGCCCCTATCACGTCGGACTTAAGCTTGCGCAGAAGCTTGACCGCCGCCTCCGCCGTTCCGCCCGTGGCGATCAGATCGTCGACCAGCAACACCGGATCGCCGGCGCCGATCGCATCCTCATGGATTTCGATCACATCGATGCCGTATTCGAGCTCGTAACCCTGGCCAATCGCCTTGCCCGGCAGCTTGCCCTTCTTGCGGATCGGCACGAAGCCGCAGCGCAAGCGGTCCGCAACCGCGCCACCCAGGATGAAGCCGCGCGCTTCGATCCCCGCCACCGCTTGCACCCGGCGATCGAGGAACGGGCGCGCCAGCTGCTCGACGCAGGCGCGGAAGCCGTTGGCGTGGCCGAGTAGCGTGGTGATATCGCGGAACATGATGCCCGGCTTCGGATAGTCGGGTATGGTGCGCACCAGGTCCTTGAGATCGGTGTCGCTCAGCAAGTTCATCAAGGGCCTCCAAATTGCGGGTCAATACCGGCGCCGGGTGCGCGCGAGCTTCGAGCCTATAGTCGAACCGAGAGGGGCTGGCTAGTCGAGAGCGCCGCTCGATTCTTGGGGGGCAATTCTATGACAGATGGGTCCAACCCGGTCACCATTCGCGACATCGACGTTCCGTTCTGGCGGATCGTCATGATCCTGGTGAAATGGAGCATCGCCTCGATTCCGGCGATGATCATCCTCGTGCTGCTTCTCGCCCTCGTGACCGCCATCGTTGGCGGCGCACTGGGCCTGGTCGGCCTTGAGATCCCGGAAATTCCGACGCCACCCGTTGCCCCGCAATAGGACGAGAGGCCGAGACTTGCCGTATAATAGGTAAGGTCAATGCCGGAGACCGCCCGATGAATGTCATGGATCGAAGTTTCTCGATGCAAGCCGACCGGGAAGCGGCGACGCGTCAAGCCGCGCGCCAACGCCGCCGCGTCAAGCTCGTCCTCGCCGGGCTCGTCGCCGTACTCGCGTTCGCCGCTTTCTATTTTTGGTGGACCCATCTTTGCGGATCGTGCGGCGTTTGGCTGGCGCCCTAACCGCTACCGCGGGACCGATCCGGCGCGCGGCACAGTTTCAGAGCACGCGGCCTGCCACTGCATCGAGCTTCTTGAGCAGCTCGGGATCGCGCGCGTCCGGCGCGGTGATAATCGCCGTGTCGAGCGCGCGGTCGGAGCCGATCGGACAAGGCTCGTGCTCGCGCGGAAAATCGCGCGCAAGCCGTGCCACCAGCTTGGCGCCCTTCTCGGCGTTGGCCACCAGCACCTTGATGATGTCGGTGACGGTGACCGCATCATGGTCGGGATGCCAGCAATCGAAATCGGTGACCATGGCGACCGTCGCGTAGCAAATCTCGGCCTCGCGGGCGAGCTTGGCCTCGGGCAGATTGGTCATGCCGATCACCGAATAACCGAGGCCCTTATAGGTGAGGCTTTCGGCGAGCGTTGAGAATTGCGGGCCCTCGATGCAGACATAGGTCCCGCTCCGCGCCACCGCGATGCCTTCCGCCTCCGCCGCGTCGGCGAGATGGAGGCGCAAGCGCGGGCTGACGGGATGCGCCATCGACACGTGCGCCACGCAGCCCGTGCCGAAAAACGAGTTCGGACGATGATAGGTGCGGTCGACGAACTGATCGACCAGCACGAAGGTGCCGGGTGGCAATTCCTCCTTGAACGAGCCGCACGCCGAGAGCGAGATCAGGTCGGTGACCCCTGCCCGTTTCAGCACGTCGATGTTGGCGCGATAGTTGATGTCGGTCGGCGACAGCCTGTGCCCCTTGTCGTGGCGCGACAGGAACACGATGGGCAGCCCGTCGATGTCGCCGATCCTGAGCGAGGCGGAAGGCTCGCCCCACGGGCTGTCGATGCGCTCCTCGCGCACATTCTGCAGCCCCGGCAGATCGTAGATCCCCGAGCCGCCGATGACTCCCAACACCGCTTTGGTCATAGCCCCCTCACCCCACCATCACTCGCCGACTTTGATGTAAAACACGGCGTAGACCCAATGGCCGTGATGCTCATCGTTCGGCTTGAAGTCCGCCGCGCGCGTATTGAGCAGCCAGATCGGTCCCTGCTGACCAAGGCCGAGAGGCACGCCGTCGGCCGAGAGCGCGAGGATCCAGTCCGACGACGCGATGTCTTCGGGATCGAGCCAGCCGGTATAGCCATTGAGGGCGACGAAGCTCGTCCTGACTTGCGCGGCTTCGATATGACCGAGCACTTCTTTCAGCCGCGGCCCGGAAAACGTGGCGGGAGCGTCGAACTCGTTGGTCTTGACCGTGACCGTGCCCTGCGGCAGCGCCAACAGCATGTCGCGGTCGAAGGCGAAAGCGTTTTTGAAATCGGCCTTTTGCAGCGCAAGCAGGCTGTCGCGCTTGCTATCGAACGGCCCGCGATTGGTGTTGCCGATCATGCCGCTGACGGTGAGCAGCACCATGCCGCGAGGCGCAGGCTGCTGATCGCCGGCAAGCGCGGGGTGGACGCCCGCGAACATGAGCAAAGCGAACAGGGCACGTCGCATGGTAGCCCTTATACCCTAGCCGATGGGGAGAAACCTAGGCCGCGTGGGTGGCGTCTTGGCGATGCAGCCGCGCCCATACCGCGCGCTTGGCGAGATACATGATCACCACGAAGACGAGGAGGAAGATCATGACCCGCGCGCCCAGCTTGTGGCGTTCCTCGAGCTTGGGCTCCGCCGCCCACATCAGGAAGGCCGAGACGTCGCGCGCGTAACTTTCGAGGGTCGGCTTGGTCCCGTCGGTGTAGCTGACCACGCCGTCGCTCAAGGGCTGCGGCATGGCGATCTGATGCCCGGGAAAGGCGGCGTTATAGTGCATGCCCTGCGCCACGTCGAAACCGGCGGGCGCCGGCTTAAAGCCGGTGAGCAACGCGTAGATATAATCCGGGCCGTCTTCCCGCGCCTTGGCCATCACCGATAGATCCGGCGGCAGCGCGCCGTTATTGGCAATACGCGCCAGCTGATCGTTGGCGAACGGCGAACGGAATGGATCGGACGGCCGCGCCGGCCGCTGGAACATCTCGCCCTTGTCGTTCGGCCCATCGGTGACCTGCGCCTGCGAGGCGAGGATCTCCACCGCTTTGGGCGAGAATTGCGGTCCACCCGGCTCGCCGAGATTTCGATAGGACAACAATCGCATCGAATGGCAACTGGCGCAGACTTCTTTGTAGACCTGAAAACCGCGCTGGAGCTGGGCGTTGTCGTAGGTCCCGAATGGCGGGGCGAAGCTCCAGTCCTGATGCGCGATCTCCGGCGCATGATTGGTGTTCGCCTCCTCGGCAAGTGCGGCGAGCGGAAGCGCGATGACCAAGGCGAGCCCCGCGGCAAGGACTGAGATCGGCTGCATCAGGCGACCTCCGCCGGCTTGCGCTTGAGCGGCACCTTGGGCGCCGCCAGTGCTGGCGGCGCTTCCACCTCGTCAGGCCCGAGCACGGGCTCGGTGATGCTGCCCGGAAGCCCGCGCGGCTTCTCGATCAACCCGACGACCGGCATCACCACCAGGAAAAAGGCGAAATAGTAGACGGTGAAGACGCGGCCGAGGATGAGATACAGGCCTTCGGGCTGCTGCGAGCCGAGATAGCCGAGCGCAAGGCACGTCACGACGAACAGCCAGAAGAACCATCGATAGATTGGCCGGTAGCTGGTCGACCGGACTCTCGACGTGTCGAGCCACGGCACGAAGAAGAGAATGCTGATCGACGACAGCAACGCGACCACGCCCAGCAGCTTGTTCGGGATCGCGCGCAAAATCGCGTAGAACGGCAGGAAATACCATTCCGGCACGATATGCGGCGGCGTCTGCAGCGGGTTGGCCGGAATGTAATTGTCCGGATGGCCGAGGACGTTCGGCGCATAGAACACGACAGCCGCGAACAGCAGGATGAAGGCGACCAGCGCGAAGCCATCCTTGATCGTGTAGTAGGGATGGAACGGCACGGTGTCCCTCGCGGTCTTCACGTCGATGCCGGTGGGATTGTTGTTGCCCGGGATATGCAGCGCCCAGATATGCAAGACCACGACGCCGGCGATGATGAACGGCAACAGATAGTGCAAGGCGTAGAGCCGGTTCAGCGTGGGACCGCCCACCGAGAAGCCGCCCCAGATCCACTCGACCAGCCGCGTGCCGAGCCCCGGCACCACCGAGTCGAGCGATGAGAACAGATTGGTGATCACCGTCACCGCCCAGAAGCTCATCTGTCCCCAAACCAGCGAGTAGCCCATGAAGGCGGTGGCGATCATCAACAGCAAAATCAGCACGCCCAGGATCCACAACACCTCGCGCGGCGCCTTGTAGGAGCCGTAATAGAGGCCGCGAAAGGTGTGGATGTAGACGGCGAGGAAGAACATCGAGGCGCCGACGGCGTGCGAATAGCGCAGCAGCCATCCCCAATTGACGTCGCGCATGATTTTCTCGACGGAGTCGAAGGCGCCATGCTCGGTCGGCACATAATGCATGGCGAGCACCACGCCGGTGGCGATCTGCGCCGCCAGCATGAAGGTGAGGATGCCGCCGAAGGTCCACCAATAATTGAGATTGCGCGGCGTCGGGAACGACAGAAACTGATCATGCATCAGCCGTGGGACTGGCAGCCGCGAGTCGATCCAACGCTCGATGCCGGTGTTGGGCTCATAGGTCGAAGGATGCGCCATGGTCCGACCCTACCCGATCTTGATCTTGGTGTCGGACGTGAAGGCATAAGGCGGGATCGCGAGATTTTGCGGCGCCGGGCCTTTGCGGATGCGTCCCGCCGTGTCGTATTGCGAGCCGTGGCAGGGACAGAACCAGCCGCCATACTCGCCCTTGTAGTCGCCCACGGCCTGCCCTTTCGGAATGCAGCCGAGATGCGTGCAGATGCCGATCATCACCAGCCAAGGCTCGCGGTCCTTCGCGGCGCGGTTGTCGTCGTCAGCCGGGGCGGTCTCGGGGAGATTGGCGTTGCGCGCCAGCGGATCCGGCAGATCGTCGACCGGGAGGTCCTTCGCCTCGGCGATTTCCTTGTCGGTGCGGTGGCGGATGAAGATCGGCTTGCCGCGCCACATCACGGTGATCGCCTGCCCAGTCTCCACATGGGAGACATCCACATCGGTGGTCGAGAGCGACAGCGTCGAGGCGTCGGGGCTCATCTGGTCGAGCAGCGGCCAGAGCGCCGCGGCGCCGCCGATGGCGGCAAAGCCTCCCGCCGCGATCAGAATGACATCGCGCCGGGTCGGCTCGTCGTCGTCCATCATGGGGGGATTTGCAGTGTCGTGACTGGCCACGGGCCGGAAGCTCCTAGATCAAGGGGGGAAGACGATCCCCAGCAAACAGAAAAAGGCGAGCGCGAAGCCGTAGCTTCAGCCCCCGGCCTTACGCCGTGCCGAACCCAATCTCCTTGGGGTTTGCCTCTCATGATGCCGTAATCCGGCATTCATTGTGGCGCTTTCTTGCATCAAGCCCCCCGGTTGTCCAGGGGCCCGCAGTTGGGCAAATTGGCGCATAAAGCCTTCCCTCAGGATTTCTGGGTAGGCCTTTATTGCGACAGGCGTATTGATCCCGGTCAACGCCAGGACAGATCAGCGGAGCCAAGCCTTTCCGCTTGCCCGCTTCAGGCCTCAGGGCCGAGAATCATGGACCAGAAGACACCGAACGAGCCGAGCCCCTTGGAGAATTTCAGCCCCGCCCGCAAGGAGCGCGCCCGCGCTTGGTTCGAGCATTTGCGCGACCAGATTTGCGCGAGCCTGGAAGCTGTCGAGGACGCGGCCGACGGACTGCCCGGTTGCGATGGCAAGGAACCCGGCCGCTTCGTGCGGACGCCGTGGACGCGCAGCGAGAAGAGCGGCGAAGAGGGTGGCGGCGGTGTCATGGCGCTGATGTCGGGCCGCGTGTTCGAGAAGGTCGGCTGCCACACCTCGACCGTGCACGGCACCTTTCCCCCCGAATTCGCCAAGCAGATTCCCGGCGCCGACCAAGACCCGCGTTTTTGGGCCTCAGGCATCTCCTTCATCGCCCACCCGGTGAACCCCAACGCGCCGACCGCGCATATGAATACCCGCATGGTGGTGACGTCGAAGGGCTGGTTCGGCGGCGGCGGCGACCTCACCCCCGTGCTGATGCGCCGGCGCACGCAGGAGGACCAAGATTCGGTCGCCTTCCACGCGGCGATGCAAGGCGCCTGCGCGGGGGAGCCGTCCGCCGACTATCCGCGCTTCAAGGCGTGGTGCGACCAATATTTCTATCTGCCGCATCGGGGCGAGATGCGCGGCATCGGCGGCATCTTCTACGACTATCTCGATACCGGAGACTGGATGGCCGATTTCGCCTTCACCCAGAAGGTCGGGCAGGCATTCCTTGGCGTCTATCCCGAGATCGTCCGCCGCAACATGGGGACGCCCTGGACCGAGGCTGACCGCGAGGAGCAACTCGTCCGCCGCGGCCGCTATGTGGAGTTCAACCTGCTCTACGACCGCGGCACCATCTTCGGCTTGAAGACCGGCGGCAATGTCGAGTTCGATCCTCTCCTCCATGCCGCCATTGGTGAAATGGCCTTAGTAGCCCCCTACCCCCGCACGCCGGCATACATGAGGGGCGGCGCCAGCGGCACGGGCGACCCGCCTTGGGTCTGCGAAACCAGCGCGCCGACCCGGGTCTGGATCACCGGCGCATCGTAGGCCAGACGCGCCAGCAGAATGGCAAGAGCCGTCAGCAGCAGGACCACCACGATCTTCCACATGTCGAAGCCTCCGAGAGCACCTGAAGCGCGTTTCCCGCGCCGTTCTGGTGCAAGCTCTAAGGCTTCGCCGCTGAACCCATTCTGAGGCCGTCGTTCATCTGGCGTTTAGATTGCGAAGCGGATTTTCGACAGAGTTTGTGATGGCGGCAGAGCCACTTCGGGCTTGCCAATTTACTCCCTTTCGCTCATCTTTAAGGCACCGGGCGCCCAAGGCTTTGGGCGCGGACTTGGACGACGGCAAAGTGATCTACGCGCCACAAGAGCACGACCTTTCCTGACATCTCAAGACGCCGAAGGATCCCTTTCGGGGGCCTACGGCCCGTTTGTGTAAAACTTCAACGGGAAAGGAATTCCCCTATGGCTCGTGTCAACGGCACAGTGAAATTCTTCAATCATGCGCGCGGCTTCGGCTTCATTCAGCCCGAGGACGGCGGCAAGGACGTTTTCGTACACGCTTCCGCGCTCGAGCGGAGCGGTGTGCCCGCCCTCAACGAGGGCGACAAGGTCTCCTTCGAAATCGAGGATGACCGCCGCGGCCGCGGCAAGCAGGCCGCCAACGTCCAGCTCGCCTAACCAAGCGCGCAAGCCAACTGATTGAGAGCCGCCGGGCCTTGGCCCGGCGGTTTTTTATTTGCCGCGGCGCCACCTCGCCCAAGCTTAACGCGCGATTCATTTAGACGGCTCTATTTTGCCAAAAATCGAGAGCTTACTTGTGCATCCCATCCCTGGGGACCTCCCGCCCGCTTAGGGGCAGTTTAGCGGGCACAACGCTAACGAGCTTGGACACAGCAATGAGCAACACAACGTTGAAGGCCCTCGCCGCCGCGGCACTGATCGGCTTGGGCACACTTGCACTGCCCGCGACTGCGGAAGCGGGTCGCGGTTATTACGGTCACGGCCACGGTGGCTGGGGTGGCGGCTGGGGCGCGGGCCTGGTGGGCTTCGGCGTCGGCGCTATCGTCGGCTCGGCGCTGGCGCCACGCGAGGTTTATGTGGCGCCGCCACCGCCGGCCTATCGGGCGTATTACGGCCCCGCCGCCTACGGTCCTCCGCCGTGGAGCCCTGGCTGGTACAGCTACTGCAGCAACCTGCACGGTCCGTATTTCAATCCGAATACGGGCTACTTCCAGGCGGCTGACGGCGGTTTGTATTTCTGCCGCTAGCCACGCGGTGCTGATTGATGAGCCTGCCGCACCGGAGAAAACGAGTCGGGGCGGCAGGCTTTGACTTTTGCCTGATCGAAGTCGCGATCGAGGCGCATCCGCCGCGCCCCGGAGCCATCCCGTCGCGAGCGCGTAACCTCTTAGCAACCCTAGGCTTTTTGACTCGGCATTTACCCCTGCGGCAACTCGGGCCCCATGCCATCGGAATTGCGCCTTGAACGGGGCGACGACGCGGAGCAAACTTGAGCGGCTCCGGGATCAATCCAATGAGAGCGCCAGCCCGGGCTTTCCGAGCCGACACGCGCCGTTTTGGGGACTGAAGAAGGACTCTTGGACGATGAGTTTTGCTACCGCCGTTGGCCCCGAGATCGAGCGGCCGCGCGACGCACCTAATGTCCCCGCCGACCGTCAGGCGCTCACCCTGGTCAAACCGTATCAGGGCATGGTGGCGTGGCCGACGGTTCTGCTCGCGCTTGGTATTGTCGCAGCTTTCGCGCTGGTCACCACGTTGGCGACGATGCGGATCATCCCGCTCTGGATCGGGATGATTCTCAACTCGCTGATCCTTTATGCCGACCAGACCCCGCTGCACGAGGCTTGCCACGGCAACATCGCCGGCAAGGACTCACGCTATCTCTGGATCAACCATCTGGTCGGCTATGTCTGCGGCACGATCTTGCTGCATGAGTACAAAGCCTTCCGCTACATGCATCTCGCCCACCATCGCGACACTAACAATCCGGAGATCGATCCCGATCATTGGGTCGCCGTCGAGAATCCGTTTCTGGTGTTCTGGCGCTGCATGACCATCGTGTTCTGGTATCAGCGCTATTTCTGGCGCCACATCGCCTTCCACGCGCACATCCCCGGCATGCGGCCGCTGACCATCCATATCGTGGTGATGCACGCGCTGTATTACGGGCTCGCGCTCGGGCTCGCGCTTTACGGCTATTGGCGCGAGGTGCTGATGCTGTGGATCTTCCCGCACATCATCGGCTCGGCGCTGATCATCTATTTCTTCGCCTATCTCACCCACAAGCCGCACGAGGTGCACGAGCGCTACCGCGACACCAACATCTTCTGGGTGAAGGGCAAGATCATGGAGCCGATCGTCAACTGGCTCTACATGTTCCAGAACTTCCACCTGATCCATCACCTCTTCCCGCGCATCCCCTTCTATCTCTATCCGAAGGCGTTCCGCTCGCTGAAGCCGGTGCTCGAGCACGAGAAGGCGCATATCTACGAGTTCGGGCATGAGCCATCGCCGGCGTTTAGCGAAGCCGGCGAAGCGCGGCAGTAGGCTGAGCAGCCCGGCTCACGATCATCCCTTGAAATAGGACTGGTGGAACTTCTCCGGCTTTGTACATTGGCTCCTATCGAGGAGACGAGCCGATGAAGGACACCACCACCGTCCGCACCACCTGTCCGCGCGACTGCTACGACGCGTGTGGCATGGTGGTGAAGCTCGCAAACGACGGCACCGTCAACGTGGTCGGCGATCCTGAGCACAGCGTCAGCCGCGGCGCTTTGTGCGGCAAATGTTCCATTGGCTATAACGGGGTCTGGCGCGATCCAAGCGTGCGCCTGACACGGCCGCTGAAGCGGGTTGGACCCAAAGGCACGGGCCGTTTCGCGCCGGCGAGTTGGGACGAGGCGCTCGGCGATATCGCCAATCGTCTCAACACGATCCGCGACCGCGACGGCGGCACGGGGATCTTGCAGACCCACTACACCGGAACCTGCTCGCTGCTCGCCGGGACCTTTCCCTTGCGGTTCTTCAACCGGATCGGCGCCACCGAGGTCGATCCGGACACCGTGTGCAACAAGGCAGGGCACGTGGCGCTGCAGTTGATGTACGGAGAATCGACGCGCGGCTTCGACCCGCGCACCATCGACGGCGCGAACTGCGTGATGATCTGGGGCGCCAATCCATCGACCTCGGCGCCGCATGTGCATCAATATTGGCTCGCCGGGACGCCCGTCCCCAAGATCGTGGTCGATCCCATTCGCCATGAGAGCGCGGCGGCGGCCGACATGCATTTGCAACTTTACCCCGGGACCGACGGCGCGCTCGCCTTCGCCATGCTGCATGCTATCTGGGCGTCAGGCCGCATCGATCGAACCTTTCTCGCCGCACATTCCCAAGGCTGGGAGGAGATCGAGGGCCAATTGCCGGCGTGCACTCCGGCCTGGGGTGAAGCCATCACCGGCGTGCCCGCACGCCTGATCGAACAGGCGGCACTCTTATACGCGGCAGGACCTTCGCTGCTGTGGATGGGTCAGGGTTTTCAGCGCCAGACATTCGGCGGCAATGCCATGCGCGCCGTGGGGCTGCTGCCGGCGGCTACCGGCAACCTCGGCAGATATGGGGCTGGGTTCCTCTACCTCAATGGCTGGGACACCCGCGGCGTCGACGCGAACTATCTGACGGCCGCTCACCTCAAACCAAAATCCGCGCAATCGATCAGCCATATGGACCTGGCGAGCCGGCTCGAAGCTCCCGAGACCAAGGCGATCGTCACCTGGAACAACAACATCGCGGCTTCGAGTCCCGAGCAGCGGCGGTTGCGGCGGGCGCTTGAGCGCGACGACCTGTTCCAAGTGACGCTCGATCTGTTCCAGACCGATACCGCCAACTATGCCGACTATGTGCTCCCGGCGGCGAGCTTCCTTGAGTTCGACGACGTGGTCATGTCGTATTTCAACGCCAGCATCTCCGCGCAAGTGAAGGCAGTGCCGCCGCTCGGTGAGGCGCTGCCCAACCAAGAAATCTTCAGGCGTCTGGGTGCGGCGATGGGATTGACCGATCCTGAATTGTTCGAGACCGACGCCGAGATGATCGCCACGCTGCTCGACCAGGCAAAGCCCGGCCTGAGCTTCGACACGCTGGCTCAAGTCGGCACGATCGAATATCCGGCTGAACCAATCGTGCAATTCGAGCACCATGATTATCGGACTCCGTCGGGCCAGATCGAATTGACGGGCAGCGCGTTCGTCGATGCTGGTTTGCCGCACGCCCCCTTCGCCTCGGCCGAGGCGCGGCCCGCTGGCGGCGAGCTGCGGCTGCTCTCCCCGGCATCGAAATGGCTGATGAACAGCAGCTTCGGCAACGACCCGAAAATCCTCAAGCAGCTCGGCGAGGATCAGGCGTTCGTGCATCCCGACGAAGCGCGGGCGCGGGGCCTTGCCAACGGAACCCGCGTCACGATCGGCAATCCAACCGGCTCGATCACGCTACGGCTTTGCGTTTCGGACGATGTGCCGAGGGGAGTCATTCTGGCCCATAAGAGCCGCTGGACCGCGAACGGGGACGTCAACGTCAACGCCCTCAATCCAGGCAACAAGGCCGACCTCGCGGAGAGCTGCGCGGTGCACAGCATCGACGTCTCGGTGGCGCCGGCCTGAGGGTCGTCAGTGCCGCTCACTGCAGCCTGAGTTCGCCGCGTACGAAGCTGAACTCGGCGGGCGCGATCAAGCGGCGATGGGCCACGCGGATGCGGTACAGCGCACCGTCGAGATTTGCGGCCCAGAAATCGAGAAAGTCACTGAGCTTGGGAAAGCGCGGCGCGAGATCGTAGTCTTGCCAGATATAGCTTTGCAGCAGCTTGGGGTGGTCGGGCAGCCGATAGAGGATTTCCGCGGTGGTCAGCGAGAAGCCCTCAACCTGGCGAAGGAAGGCTGCGTCCATGCCAATGCACCTGCTGGTCGGCGTTTTCTGGTTGATAAGTGTTAACCGCCGAGCGAGATCGCGTCCAGCAGATTTCCCCAACTAAATCAGTGCTTTGGCAGCAATCCGAGATAATTGCTAGCGACTTTGGCACTCCTCCATTGAAAGTGCTAAAAGCCCAATCTACATAGCCTTCGAGTGCCCCTGCTGCGGGAGGTGCCCGTTCAATTCACAATTCACAATCTGTCTGAGGAGGATCCAAGATGAAGTTTCGTCCCTTGCATGATCGCGTCGTCGTACGTCGCGTCGAGGAAGACGCGAGAACCAAGGGCGGCATCATCATTCCCGATACCGCCAAGGAGAAGCCGCAACAGGGCGAAATCGTCGCCGTGGGTCCCGGCGCCCCTGACGAGAAGGGCAAGGTGCAGCCGCTTGACGTGAAGCCGGGCGATTTCGTGCTGTTCGGCAAATGGTCGGGCACCGAGGTCAAGCTCGACGGCGAGGACCTGCTCATCATGAAGGAGAGCGACATTCTCGGCGTGCTCGAAGGCGCGACCGTCAACGTCAAGAAGAAGAAGGCTGCGTAGCGATCGACCCTCGTCCTGAGCAGCGTCCGAAGCGCGGCGCGATGGATGAGACACCCAAATTCGAAGTTTCACCCTTTGAGACGCCGGCCCCGGCTGCTCGGGGTGAACTGCCCCCACTGGAGAACAAGATATGTCTGCCAAGGAAGTAAAATTCGGACAGGACGCCCGCGAGCGCATGCTGCGCGGCGTCGACATCTTGGCCAATGCGGTCAAGGTGACGCTCGGTCCCAAGGGCCGCAATGTCGTGCTCGAGAAATCGTTCGGCGCGCCGCGCATCACCAAGGACGGCGTGACCGTTGCCAAGGAGATCGAGCTCGAGGACAAGTTCGAGAACATGGGCGCACAGATGGTACGCGAGGTCGCCTCGAAGACCTCCGACACCGCCGGCGATGGCACCACCACCGCCACCCTGCTGGCCCAGGCCATCGTCAAGGAAGGCGCGAAGTCGGTCGCGGCGGGCTCTAACCCGATGGACCTCAAGCGCGGCGTCGATCTCGCCGTCAACGCCGTCATCGCCGAACTCAAATCCAAGGCCAAGAAGGTCACCTCGAGCGAGGAGATCGCCCAGGTCGGCACTATCTCCGCCAACGGCGATGCCGAGATCGGCCAGATGATCGCCAAGGCCATGCAGAAGGTCGGCAATGAGGGCGTCATCACCGTCGAGGAAGCCAAGGCGCTCCTGACCGAGCTGGAAGTCGTCGAGGGCATGCAGTTCGACCGCGGCTATATCTCTCCCTACTTCATTACCGATGCAGACAAGATGCGGGTGGACCTGGAGAGCCCCTACATTCTCATTTACGAGAAGAAGCTCTCCAATCTGCAGACCATGCTGCCGCTGCTCGAGACCGTGGTGCAGTCGGGCAAGCCGCTGCTGGTGATCGCCGAGGATGTCGAGGGCGAGGCGCTCGCCACGCTGGTGGTCAACAAGCTGCGCGGCGGACTGAAGGTCGCCGCCGTCAAGGCACCCGGCTTCGGCGATCGCCGCAAGGCCATGTTGCAGGATATCGCCGTGCTCACTGGCGGCCAGGTGATCTCCGAGGATCTCGGCATCAAGCTCGAGAACGTCGCGCTCGACATGCTCGGCCGCGCCAAGAAGGTGGTCATCACCAAGGACGATACGACCATCGTCGACGGCGCCGGCAAGAAGGCCGACATCGAGGCGCGCGTCGCGCAGATCCGGCAGCAGGTCGAGGACACCACCTCGGACTATGATCGCGAGAAGCTGCAGGAGCGGCTGGCCAAGCTCGCCGGCGGCGTCGCCGTGATCAAGGTCGGCGGCTCGACCGAGATCGAGGTGAAGGAGAGGAAGGATCGCGTCGACGACGCGTTGAACGCGACCCGCGCGGCCGTCGAAGAGGGCATCCTGCCCGGCGGTGGCGTGGCCCTGCTCCGCACGCAAAAGGTGCTCGACAGGATCAACACCGCGAATGACGACCAGAAGATCGGCGTCAACATCGTGCGCCGTGCCCTGCAAGCTCCCGCTCGCCAGATCGCCGAAAATGCCGGCGAGGACGGCGCCGTGATCGTCGGCAAGATCACCGATAAGGACGTCTATGCCTTCGGCTTTAATGCGGCGACGGGCGAATATGGCGACCTCGTCAAGCAGGGCGTGATCGACCCGGCCAAGGTGGTGCGCACCGCGCTGCAGGACGCCGCGTCCGTGGCCGGCCTGCTCATCACCACCGAGGCGATGGTGGCGGAGAAGCCGAAGAGCCAGGGGGCAGCGCCTGGCATGCCAGGCGGCGGCATGGGCGGCATGGACTTCTGAGCCAAGCCGTCTAACCGATTCAAACGAATCGCCTAATTGAGCCGCGCCTTCGGGCGCGGCTCTTGCTTTTGTGGCACGCCCTGGCGCGCTACCTTGTTTACATGGCGAAGGCAAAACGAGCTTCCGAGCCGCGCAACCAGTCCGGCCGTATCCGTGTCGGCGTGGGCGGATGGCTCTATGCGCCGTGGCGTGGCGTGTTCTATCCCAAAGGCCTGAAGCAAGCCGACGAGCTCGCCTACGCGGCGAGCCACCTCACCACCATCGAGATCAACGCCACGCATTACCGGCTGCAAAGTCCGGCAAGCTTTCGCAAATGGGCGGCGGCCACGCCTGACGGGTTCAAGTTCTCGGTGAAGGGCCCGCGCCTCGTCACGCAGCGGAAGGCGCTCGCCGAAACCGGAGGCTTCATCGAGCGCTTCTTCGCTTCGGGCGTTGCCGAACTTGGCGAGAAGCTCGGGCCGGTGCTCTGGCAATTCGCGCCGTTCAAGACATTCGATGCCGACGATCTCGCGCGCTTCCTCGACCATCTGCCGCGCGAGCTCGACGGGCTCAAGCTGGATCACGTGATCGAGGCGCGCCATGCGAGCTTCGCCACGCCGCAATTCGTCGAGCTGATGCGTGATACCGGAACAAATGTCGCCTTCACCGACGCCGAGACTTGGCCGTCGATCGGCGACATCACCGGCGACGTGGTCTATGCCCGGCTGCAACGCGGCGACGATACGCTCGAAGCCGCCTACCAACCCAAGGCGCTAGACGCCTGGGCCGAGCGCGCCAAAATCTGGGCGAACGGTGGCGCGCCGGAAGATCTGTCACGCATCGTCGCCGCGACCAAGCCTGAGGCCAAGCCGCGCGACACCTTCATCTATTTCATCCATGAAGGAAAATTGCGCGCACCCGCCGCGGCCATGGCGCTGATCGAGCGGCTCGACTAGGGCAGCGCGCCGCACTCCCGCGTCGAATTGCCTGAGGCGAATTCCCCTTGCTCGCGCGTTGAGCGTACGCCCTCTTTAGACGGGAGGCGCTGCCGACAATTCCGGAGAGTCCGATGCTGAACCCTACGTCTAAGCTCAATGCACAGGCGGCAAGTCAAGAACAGGTCCAGGCGAAACTCGGCGTCCATCCCATTGCCATCGAAACCGCCCTCGCCGCCGCACTATGGTTCATCGCGGTGTCATGGCTCGCCTTCGCCCATGACGCAGAAACCGACTATTTGCTCGTGATCGTGACGCTGTTCTTCGTGATCTTCTTCACGCTGTTCTTGTTCACCGCGACCTATAGCCGGGGTGACCCGCGTTGGCCGACCAAGCGGACGAGCTTCCGCGAGTTTCTCGACGGCACCGTGAGCACGGCGACCGGTGACGAGCGAGGTCGTGATGTGCTGATCGAGATTGCCGCGATGCCCATAACGCTCGCCTTGGCCGGGACGCTTATCGGTCTTGCTTGGATGATTTTTGGCTGAGCTCGGCGGCGCGCGCGAGCAGCGCCTCGCGCGAGGCGGCGAAGCCGCCGGCGACCCACTCGGATTCGAGCCTGCGCAGCACCTCGCCGATGGCCGGGCCCTTCGCTTCGCCGAGCGCCATGATGTCGGACCCGCGCACCGGCAACTCCGGCACCTCCCAGCGGTCGGCAAGCCTGAGCGCCTGCCGCCAAGCCTGATTGTCGGGGTGCATACCGGCGTCCGCCGAAGCGAGTAGCACATGCGCCTCGAAGCGGCAGGGTCCGAGCCGGTATAGCGCCCGCTTGGCCGCCGCCTCGTCGGGGAGTTCGGCTACCGCGTGGTCCTCGGCGCCAAGCGCGAGCACCGCCAGCTCGTTGTTGGAGAGACGCAACCGCGCGGCAAGCCGCTCCGCGTCCTCCTCAACGAAGACGGCGAGCGCCGCGAGCCTCAGCGCAGCGTCTGGCGCAAGCCCCAGCGCCTCCTCGGCGGCAACCAGCCTCTCGAAGCGCATCAACCGCGGAACGCCGCCGAGAATATCCGTCAAAAGCCCATAATCGAACAGCGCCTCGACCGTACGGACCGCTTGCGGCGCCACCAGCAACTTGCGCAGTTCGCCGGCCACGCGTTCCGCCGAGAGTTGATCGAGGCCGGCGCGCAGCCGCACGCAAGCGGCAAGTCCCGCCGCATCGAGCGGCCCTTTGCCGTAATAGGCGTTGAAGCGGAAGAAGCGCAGGATGCGAAGATAGTCCTCGTTGATGCGCGCTTCCGCATCGCCGATGAAGCGCACGCGGCCGTTGGCAAGATCCGCGTAGCCCCCAAGCGGATCGAACAGCTCGCCGTCGCTGCCGGCGTAAAGTGCGTTCAGCGTGAAGTCGCGGCGGCGCGCGTCCTCCTCCCAATCTTCGGTGAAGGCGACCACCGCATGCCGGCCGAATGTCTCGACGTCGCGCCGGAGCGTCGTCACCTCGAATGGCACGCTATCGGCGACGACCGTGACCGTGCCGTGCTCGATCCCGGTTGGGACCGCCTTGAGGTCGGCGCCGCGCGCGAGCGCAATCACCTTCTCAGGCAACGCCGTAGTGGCAAGATCGACCTCGGTCACCTTCAGCCCCAACAGCGTATCGCGGACCGCACCGCCGACCGCGCGCGTCTCGATGCCCGGACCGGCAAGCGCGGCGAACACGCGCTTCGTCTCAGCTTGTTGCAACCACGCGGCGTCCTTGAGTGAAGGTGGCGCTGCGGCGCGCTTGGTGGCGTGTTCGGTCATCGGACCTCCGCCTCAGTCGATCTCGCCGGGCTTGACCACGCCATCCTCGATGATCGGCGGGTGATAGGTGCCGCCGGGCTCCCCACCTGAGAATTAAATCACCGTAGCCATGACGACCAGCAAAAGCCCGCAGCCCGCGGCCAACAGCCAGAAGATCGGCGCGCGCTGCCAAAGGCTCGCAGGCGCGGCGCCCTTCGCCGCGACCATATAGGCCGCATAGAGCAAGAAGGGCAGCGCGAAGAGAAGGATGTCGATCAGCGCAATGCGCAACATCGAGGGGTTCGAGCCTCTGCTCAGGAAAATGCGCCCGCACCATAGCGGCGCTGGCCCCGCAAAGCGAGTGCGACGCGCCCTTAGCTTTCCGCCGGCGGGAACGGGAAGAACGCCCCGCTGCTCCAGACCCCTGTCCCCTGCGCTTGAGTCTCCACCGCCAAACCGGCAAGGTCGTAATAGACCGACCTGGCAAGCCGCGCCTTCAGCCCGCGGCGCATGACGATGTAGGGCGTAAAACCTCCGCTGGGTCCCGGCTGAAAGCCGATGGCGTGCTCGGGCCCCGCCGTCGCCGCCTCGTCCACATTGCTCACGAAAGTGAGGCGCTGCGCCTCGCCGCTGCCTTCCCGGCGCATCTCCACCGCGACGAATGGCAAATCCTCGACGGCGATGGAGACCTTCTCGACCGGCGTCACGAGGTAGTAGCAGCCGTCGTCCTCGAGCCGAAGCACCGAGGCGAACAGCTTGACCAGCGGCTTCCGCGTGATTGGCCCGCCCTGATAATACCAAGTGCCGTCGCGGGCGATTTTCAGGCCGATATCCCCGCAAAGATTAAGGTTTGGCAATACTGCCGAAGGCCGTTTGCCGTCGCCCTTGGCAGGTGCTACCAAATCGTCTCTTTCGTCTTGGTCAGGCATATTTACGCCGCTTCAGACCGCATGTTTGGCTTGTCGAGCAGCTCTCGCGTAAGGCGCCCGGAACCAACACGATTGTGACCGATTTGCCTCTCAAAGTGTTTCTATTCCCCGAGGCCTTTGGCCCTATAGTCCCCTAGCCCTAGGATCGAGCGAAACTGAAGCCATGACAACACTTGCCCAAACCGAGACCCAGCTCGTCGACCGTATCGAGGAGGTTGGCGCCAAGATCAAGAAAGTGCGCGAGACGACCTCCTCCATTATTTTCGGCCAGGAGCGCGTCATCGACCTTGCGCTCATCACGTTGCTTTCCGGTGGCCATGCACTATTGATCGGCGTGCCGGGCCTGGCCAAGACCAGCCTGGTCGAAACGCTCGGCACCGTGCTCGGGCTTCAGAACAAGCGCATTCAGTTCACGCCGGACCTGATGCCGTCGGACATCGTCGGCGCCGAGGTGCTCGAGGAATCGACCGCCGGCCGCCGCAGCTTCCGCTTCGTCGAAGGTCCGATCTTCACCCAGCTCTTGATGGCCGACGAGATTAACCGCGCGAGCCCCAAGACGCAGTCGGCGCTGCTGCAAGCGATGCAGGAGCATCACGTCACGGTTGCCGGCATACGGCATGACGTGCCGCGTCCGTTCCACGTGCTGGCGACGCAGAACCCGCTGGAACAGGAAGGTACCTATCCGCTGCCCGAGGCGCAGCTCGACCGCTTCCTGTTGCAAATCGACGTGTCCTACCCCGACATCGCCGCCGAGCGGCGCATGTTGTTCGCCACTACCGGCGTCGAGGAGCGCGCGCTGAAAACCATCCTCTCCGCCGAGGAGCTGATGGTGGCGCAGCGCCTCGTGCGCCAGCTCCCCGTCGGTGATCAAGTCGTCGATGCGATCCTAAACCTCGTCCGCTCGGCGCGGCCCGGCACCGGTATCGACCAGGAGCTCGACGACATGATTGCCTGGGGGCCTGGGCCCCGCGCCAGCCAGGCGCTGATGCTTGCCGTCCGCGCCAAGGCCATGATCGAGGGACGGCTCGCGCCGTCCGTCGACGACGTGATCGAGCTTGCCGAGCCGGTGCTCAAGCATCGCATGGCGCTCACCTTCGCCGCCCGCGCCGAAGGCATCGACATGAGCGACATGGTGGCGAGGCTGGTCGAGCCGCTAAGGTGATCTGAGCTTGGCCGACGCGCGGCAGAGAACGCTTCAGCCTTTTTCGGGCGAGGAAGCCGAAGCCCATGGGCTGGCGGCGCGTATGCCTGCGCTCCTCATCGAGTCGCAGCGCGTCGCCCACACCGTCGCCCACGGCACGCACGGCCGCCGCCGCGCCGGGCCGGGCGAGACCTTCTGGCAGTTTCGCCATTACGACCAGAACGACTCGGTCACTGGCATCGATTGGCGGCGCTCGGCGGGTTCGGACAATCTCTTCGTACGCGAGCGCGAATGGGAGGCGGCGCATACGGTCTGGCTGTGGGTCGATCTCTCGGCCTCGATGCGGTTCCGCTCCTCGCTATCCAAAGTTTCCAAGGAGAGCCGCTGCGTCGTGCTCGCGCTTGCCCTGGCCGAGCTTCTTTCCCGTGGCGGCGAGCGCATCGGCGTGCTCGGCGGTCGGCCCTTCACTGGCCGCGCGGCCGCCCGGCGGGTCGGCGAAGTGCTGTTGGGCGACACCAGCGAGTTCGAGCTTGCCGCCCAAGGCCAAGCTGAGTCGCTTCTCCGAATGCCTCTTGTTCAGCGATTTCCTCGAGCCCGTTGACGTCACCGCCGAGCGTCTGGAGACGATCGCGGCGCAAGGCGTGCGCGGCCATCTCGTTCAGGTGCTCGATCCGGCCGAGGAGACGCTGCCTTATATCGGCCGCACGGAATTTGCCGCGAGCGAAGGTCGGGACCGGGTGATCGCCGGACGCGCAGAGAATTTGCGCGAGCAATATCAAGAGCGGCTCAGGCGACACCGGAGAGATCTGCTGGAACTGACGCAGCGGCTCGGCTGGTCGTTCCTCGTGCATCACACCGACCGGCCGCCCGAAGAAGCAGTGCTGGTCGTGCATAACCGCCTCGCCGGGCTCGAGCGGGACTATCGCTATCGTCCGCCGCGACCGGAACCGGTCAGCGGCTTGGAAGCGGACCCGCAGCCATGATGACCTTCGGCGCGATCGGCTTCCTTCAGCCTTGGGTGCTCGCGGCCCTTGCCGCGCTCCCCGCCATTTGGTGGCTGCTGCGGCTGACCCCGCCAAGCCCGCAGGTCGTGGTGTTTCCCCCCACCCGGCTGTTGAAGGATCTGAAGACCACCGAGGAGACGCCGGCGCACAGCCCATGGTGGCTGACCCTTTTGCGCATGCTGCTTGCCTCCTTGCTGATTTTCGCTCTGGCGCGGCCCGTGCTGAACCCCGACCAGCAGAGTTTCACCGGCGAAGGCCCCCTCCTCCTCGTCATCGACAATGGCTGGGCTTCAGCCGCGCATTGGCCCGAGCGGCGCGAGGCGATCGAGGCGGCGATCGACCGCGCCGGCCACGACGACCGCACCGTGCTGCTCGCTTTCACCGCGCCCGGCCAGCCGATCAGCGATCCCATGAGCCCCGAGCAGGCGCGCGAGCGCGTGGGCGGTCTGAACCCCGAGCCCTACGCGCCCGACCGCACGGCACTCGCCGCCGCGCTGGAAAAACAGCTTGGCGGCAAGACGGATTACAGCGTGCTGTGGATGTCGGACGGCCTCGACTATGGCGAGGGCGATGCTTTTGCCAAGACGCTGACTAAGCTTGCCGGCGGCAGCGGCAGTTTCGCCGTGTTGCGTCCTGAGGGTGCCGACGCGGCGCTCGCGCTTGGCCAATCCTCCGGCGATAAAGGCGAGCTCGCCGCCCACGTCATGAGCGCCGCGGAAGGCCCACGCTCCGGCGTGGTCAGGGCGCTAACTGGTCGTGGCGAGCCGCTCGGCGAAGCTGCCTTCTCCATCGGCGAAAATGCGCGCGAGGACACCGCCAATTTCGACTTGCCGCTTGAAATTCGCAATCAAGTGGCGCGGATCGAGATTGCGGGCGAGCGCTCCGCCGGCGCGGTGCATCTGCTCGATGGGCGCTCGCAATGGCATCGTGTCGGCATCGTCTCGGGCGAATCGCGTGAGGCGGCGCAGCCGCTACTCTCGCCGCTCTATTATGTGCAGCGTGCGCTCTCACCCTATGCCGACGTCATCACGCCCAGCGAAGGCAATGTCACCAACGCTATCCATAGCCTGATCGAGCAGAAGGTCTCGACCATCGTGCTGGCCGATATCGGCAAGCTCGTCGCCGGCACTCAGGAAGAGCTCGAGGCGTGGCTCAAATCTGGCGGCGTGCTCATCCGCTTCGCGGGACCCCGGCTCGAGCAAGGTGGCGACGAGCTGTTGCCCGTGGCTTTGCGCCGAGGTGGCCGCTCGCTCGGCGGCTCGCTCTCCTGGAGCACGCCGCAGCCACTCGCATCGTTCGAGGAGAAGAGCCCGTTCCGTGGCCTTGCCGTGCCTGAGGACGTGAAGATTAACCGGCAAGTTCTCGCCGATCCTACCGTGGCCAGCAACTCCGAAGTGTGGGCCACGCTCGCTGACGGCACGCCACTGGTCACCGCCTCCAAGCAGGGACAGGGTTTCATTGTATTGTTCCACGTGACGGCGAATTCGGACTGGTCGAACCTTCCGCTGTCCGGCCTGTTCGTCGAAATGCTCCGCCGCGTGGTGGCGCTTGGCCCAAGCCAAGTCACCATCGACACGGGCAAGCAAGACGCGGCCGTCGAGGCCTCACCCGCCGCATCAACCACACCGGCCGCTTCAACCAGCGCGCTGCCGCCACTGCAGACGCTCGACGGCTTCGGCCAACTCGGCTCACCCCCGCTGCGCGCGGCGCCCATCGCTCCCGATAAGTTCGACACGCTCGTTCCGGGACCCGATCATCCGCCCGGCTATTACGGCCCATCGGGCGCGGCGCGCGCCTTCAACCTCATCACTGCCAAGACCGTGCTCACGCCGCTCGGCGACGTGGACGGATCGAGCGCGATCGGCGGCTACACCATGAAGAAGCCGTTGGCGCTCGAGCCGTGGCTCTATCTCGCCGCCATCGGGCTGTTCGTCATCGATATCCTCGCGATGCTGGTAATGAGTGGCGGCGTGCGGTTTCGCCGCCGCGCCGTTGCCACCGGTGCCGCCATCTTGTTCGCGCTCCCGCTTCTGCCTGCCTCTACGCATCGCGCCGGTGCGCAGGATGCGCCGCCACCGGCATCCGCGGCTTCACCCGCCTCTCCCGATGATTTCGCACTGAAGGCCTCGTTGCAGACCCATCTTGGATACGTCATCACCGGCGACCCCGAAATCGATCGGACCAGCGAGGAGGGACTGAGCGGATTGAGCAAGGTCTTGCGTGCGCGCACCGCGCTCGAGCCAGCCGATCCCATGGGCGTCGATATCGAGAAGGACGAACTTGCCTTCTTCCCGATGCTGTATTGGCCTGTGCGTGAGGATGCCCAGCCTCTCTCGGACGCGACGCTCGCCAAGGTCGACGCCTTCATGAAGCAAGGCGGCCTGATCGTGTTCGATACGCGCGACCACGAGACCGGCTTCTCCGGCACCGGCTTCCAAACCAAGGCGCTCACCCGTCTGATCGGCCAGCTCGACATTCCGCCGCTCGAGCCAGTGCCCGAAAACCACGTGCTCACCAAGTCGTTCTATCTGATGAACAGCTTCCCCGGCCGCTGGGACGGCGGCGCGCTCTGGGTCGAAGCCGAGCCACAGGACGAGACCGAGCGTAGCGAGCGCTCGCGCCGCACCGACGGCGTGAGCTCAATCGTCATCACCTCCAACGATCTTGCCGGCGCCTGGGCGCTCGACGAGGCGAACCGGCCGATCTATCCGGCCGTGCCGGGCGGCGAGGTGCAGCGCGAGATGGCGTTCCGTACCGGCGTCAACCTGGTGATGTACGCGCTCACCGGCAACTACAAGGCCGATCAGGTGCACGTCCCTGCCCTGCTCGAGCGGTTGGGGCAGTGATGCCATGAGCTGGTCGATCGAGTTCCTTCCTTTCGTGCCCTGGCCGGTCCTGTGGACGCTCGCGGGCTTGGGCGCGGTGCTGCTGGCTCTGCTGTTCTGGCGCGCGCGCCGCGGCGCCATCTTCCGGCTGCTGAGTTACGCCCTGCTCTTGCTCGCCATCGCCAATCCGCAATTGAAGCAAGAGGACCGCGAGTCGCTCAACGACGTGCTCGCCGTGGTGGTCGACGACAGCCAAAGCCAGGCCATCGCCGGACGCACCTCACGCACCGCCGAGCTGCGCAAGGAATTGGAGCAGCGGCTCAAATCCTTCCCCAATCTCGATGTGCGCTGGGTCAATTCGACCTCGACCTCGGCCGACAGCGAGCGCGACGGCACCATGCTGTTCACCGACCTCGCGCAGGCGCTTGCCGACGTGCCACCGGACCGTCTGGCCGGCGTGATCATGATCACCGACGGCGAGGTGCACGACGCGCCCGCTTCCGCCGCCGGCCTCGGCTTCGACGCGCCGGTGCATGCGCTGCTCACCGGCAAGCCCGGCGAGTTCGACCGCCGGCTCCAGGTGTTGAGCGCGCCGCGGTTCGGCATCGTCGGCAGCAGTCAGAACATCGAGATCAAGGTCACCGACACGACCGCGTCAGGCGTTGGCGGCCCGGTCAAGCTGACCGTGACCCATCAAGGCCAACCGCCCGTCATGCAGAGCGTACAGCTCGGCGAGAAGGTCGAAATTCCGGTCGATATCGACCATGCCGGCCCCAACATCGTCGAAATCGAGGCCGAGCCGGCCAAGGGGGAGCTCACCACCGTCAACAATCGCGCCGTGCTGACGGTTGAGGGCGTGCGCGAAAATCTGCGCGTGCTGCTGGTCTCTGGCGAGCCGCATGCCGGCGAGCGCACCTGGCGCAACATGCTGAAATCCGACGCCTCGGTCGATCTCGTGCATTTCACCATCCTGCGCCCGCCGGAAAAGCAGGACGGCACGCCGATCAACCAACTCTCGCTGATCGCCTTTCCGACGCGCGAGCTGTTCCAAGAGAAGCTGGACCAGTTCGATCTGATCATCTTCGACCGCTACCAGCGGCGCGGCGTGCTGCCGCTGCTCTATCTGGAGAATGTCGCCCGCTATGTGGAAAAAGGCGGCGCCGTGCTCGTCTCGGCGGGAGACGATTACGCCTCGCCGCTCAGCCTCTATCGGTCGCCGCTCGGTCAGATCCTCCCCGCCGTCCCCTCGGGGCGCGTGGTCGAAGAGCCGTTCAAGCCGCGCCTCACCGATCTCGGCGAGAAGCACCCCGTGACCAGCGATCTGCCCGGTGCATCGGGCCAGGATCCCTCTTGGGGCCGCTGGTTCCGCGTGGTCGATGTCAGCCCACGCGACGGCGAAGTTCTGATGAAGGGCGCACAAGACAGGCCGCTGCTGATCATCGGCGAGCGCGGCAAGGGCCGGGTCGGCATGCTGCTCTCCGATCATGCCTGGCTCTGGGCGCGTGGCTATGAAGGCGGCGGACCCTACACCGATCTCCTGCGCCGGCTCGCCCATTGGCTGATGAAGGAGCCCGACCTCGAGGAGGAGACGCTGAAAGCGACGAGCCGCGGCCAGACGCTTTCCATCGAGCGGCGCTCGATCAAGGACGATGTCGAGCCCGTCACGGTGACCGCGCCATCGGGCAAGCAAGAGACCCTCACCCTCGATAAGGGCGAACGCGGCCTTTGGCGCAAAGCTATGACCGTAGACGAGCAAGGCGTCTACCGCATTGCCTCGGGCAAACTCGCGAGCGTCGTGACCGTCGGCAATGCCAACGCGCGCGAGCTTGCCGCCGTCACCGCAACCGACGCCGTTCTCAAGCCCATTCTCGACGAGACTGGCGGCGGCAGCTTCTGGCTCGGCCGGAACGATGCGGACGGCGCGAAGCTGCCGCGCCTCGTGCTGCTGCGTGGCGGAAAAGTCCTGCACGGTGACGATTGGATCGGATTGCACAAGCGCGACGCCTATCACGTGAAAGGCGTGCGCCTGTTCCCATTGTTTACCGGCCTGCTCGCCCTTGGCCTATTGCTGGGCCTGCTGGCTGCCACCTGGTTCCGCGAGGGCCACTAGCGGGCATGGCCCTTGACGGGGCCTGCGGCGGCGTGGAGCGCGCCCGGGACCAGTTCAAGGGCGAGGAGACGGGCGGGGTCGACCGGACCCGGCAGCGTGATCTGCCCTGGCGGCACGGGCTCAAAACCGAAGCGGGCGTAATAGGGCATGTCGCCAACGAGCAGCACCAGGCTAAAGCCCCGGGCCTTCGCACGGGTCAAGCCTTCCTGGACCAGGGCCCTGCCGAACCCTTTGCCCGCCACCGCCGGATCGACGACGAGCGGACCGAGCAGCAGTGCCCCCTCTGCCTCGCCGATGCGGATCGCCGTGAAGCGGATGCCGCCCACCAGATGCTCATCGACAACCGCACAGAGCGACAGCGCCTCCACCGGGGGCACGCCTTCGCGCACCCGATAGGCGCTCCTGGCAAACCGGCCCGGGCCGAAGGCTTGCGCCGAAAGTTCAGCTAAAATGCGTGCGTCGCCGTCGTTCTCGGGGCGGATGGCAAAGTTTGAGGACGACATGTGAGTGAGGATCCCAGAAGGTTGATCGAGAGGGGATCCCTCGAGCCGGGGCGAGGTACCATGGATAGCGGCAAAACACGCCGGCGACGAGAGACGAGACGAGCCGCGCTTAACGCGCGCGCCCTCGTCGTCGCGGAAACGTGCTGAGATCGATCCTCGTCCACATGGCGGCGCTGCATTATCATGGACCAGGCTGCGGGTCTAGCGACACGAGGAGGGGTCGGCTGGCGATGGTTCCAAATTTCGCGAAACCTCCGGCGTTCACCAAGCGTTTATCGGCTCTCCTCATATATTTGAATCTGCTACACTTAATGAGCTGGCGAGGAGGGGCCTTGAGCCGGGCCGCTCGACACGGGAGTGCGGGGGCAAAATCGGATGGCTGACACGGCGCGACTGCTCGTTCTTTACCACTCATCCTACGGCCACACTGAAACGCTGGCTTACGCGGTGGCGCATGGCGCGCGCGCGGTCGAGGGCGTGCATGTCAGCCTCAAGCGCGTGCCCGAACTGGTGCCGGAGGAGATCATGCGCTCGGCGGGCATGAAGGTCGACCAGCCGGCGCCGATGGCAGACCCGCAAGAGCTCGCCGAGTACGACGGCATTATTTTCGGCACCCCCACCCGCTTCGGCAACATGACGTCGCAGATGCGGAACTTTCTCGACCAGACCGGCCCGCTCTGGGTGGGCGGCGCGCTGATCGGCAAAGTGGGCAGCGTATTCACCTCGACCTCGACCGGCGGCGGCAACGAGACGACGATCGTCTCGTTCCATTGGACCTTGCTGCATCACGGCATGGTGGTGGTCGGCCTGCCCTACTCCGCGCCCGACCTTCCCGACATCAGCGAGGTGAAAGGCGGATCGCCTTACGGGGCGGGCACCATCGCCGCGCCCGATGGCTCGCGCATGCCCTCGCAAAAGGAACTCAATCTCGCGAGCTTCCAAGGCCATCACGTCGCTAAGATCACCAAGAAGCTGGCCGACTGAAGCCTCACCACAGCGGCCTGACCGGGGTGTTGTCGAAGATTTCGGCGATCCGCGCCCGCGTTCCAGGATCGATGGGCTCGGGCAGAGTGTGGCGGTCGAACATGCCCGCCTCGGCGATCTCGCCCCGCTTGCGGTAATCCTCGCGCCGCCGCCAATGGCGCACCACGAACACGGCGATGTGGTCGCCTTGGAAGCTCGCGAAATTGGAGAACATGCCGTGCAGCTCGGGCTCCGCGGTGAGGGTCACGCCAACTTCCTCCTCGAGCTCGCGGGCAAGCGCCACCAGCAGCGTCTCGCCCCATTCGACCCCGCCACCAGGAAACCACCATCCCGGACGGTAGCCGTGCCGCACCAACAGCACGCGGCCCTCGGCGTCAATCACCACGCCCTGCGCGCCGAGCGTGAGCCCACGCCGCATGCGCCAGATCGGCCGGAACATCGCCGTCAGCAATCGGTTCGGCCTGAGCCGTCCGAGCAAACCTGGCTTGGGTCTTGTCCCCTCCTGCGTCATACTCTCCAAAATCCCGCAGCCAGGAACTCTAACATCCCCGCTCGGCGGTGAGCGATGAAGAACGTCATGAGTTTTCCTTGCCGCGACGCGCTTTTGCGTCCGGGTCTTGAGTTCCTTTGCCCTCCTTCGAGGGGGTTGGCGCGCCGAAAAGCGCAAAATCCTTTTGGCTCGTGCCTTGCGGCACGCAGGCGCCTTGCGGCGCGCCACATGCGCTCATGCAGCAAAGCGGTAGCGCATGCTCATTTGCGGACGTTTTCCGGCACCGGGCCCCGCTTTAGTCCGGTCCGTCACGCATCTACGCGCCGACCGATCCTTCAGCCAGTTGCTGGCAGGGACTCGTAGTGGCCCCGGGGGGAGCTCCGCTGCCGCCCGAGCGTCTCGTTGCGACGAGATTCGCAGGCGCCGCACCTCATCCCGCTTCACGACGCCTCATGATGCGCCCCTCAAGAAGAACGAGGTGACGGCAGCATAAAGGCAGTCTTGCGCGCGGGGATAAGTTTCGCGAAACCCGAACTCGTCATTGCCCAGCTCGACCGGGCAATCCAGTAATCACCGATCGAAGCCGTTGCTGCGCTTGAGAGTCGATTGGCCTAGTGTGCCAAACTCCGAGAATCGTCAAACTCAAGCCCAAGCCCCGTGTTCAAGCTCGCCCATCTCTCCGACATTCATTTGAGCCCGATGCCGCGCGCCAGACGCCGCGAGCTATTGAGCAAGCGGGTGATCGGCTACGTCAATTGGCATCGCGGGCGGAAATATGTGCACCGGCGCGAGATCCTCGACCTCATCACCCGCGACATCGTCGAGCAGAAGCCCGACCAAATAGCCGTCACCGGCGACCTGGTCAATCTCGGGCTGCCGGAGGAATTCGTGCGCGCCGCCGAATGGCTGCATCACCTAGGACCGCCCAGCAAGGTGACCGCGATCCCCGGCAACCACGACGCCTATGTGCGGCTTCACCCCGAAGCCGGCACCGGACGCTGGCGGCCTTACATGGAAGCGAACGCGGCGGGAGAGAAGCTATTCCCGACGCCGCCCGAGCGCTTCCCTTTCGTGCGCCGCTTCGGCGACGTGGCGCTGATCGCGCTCTCCTCGGCGATTCCGACCATGCCGTTCATCGCCGCGGGGAAGATCGGCACGGCGCAGCGGAGGCTTCTGGCGACCGCGCTCGACCGGCTGAAGCAGGCCAACCTGTTTCGCGTGGTGCTGATCCACCATCCGCCGTTGCGCGCGCAGGCAGGCTGGCACCGGGGCTTGCGCGACGCCGGCAGATTCACGCGGGTGCTGAAGCAGCATGGCGCGGAGCTGGTGTTGCACGGCCACAACCATGAACAAACGCTGCACGAGATCGAGACCGCGACCGGACCGGCCTTCGTCGTCGGCGTGCCGTCGGCCTCCGAGGCCGTGGAGGGCCGCATTCCCGCCGCACGCTACAATGAATACCTTATTGCCAAAGCGGGCGAGGGTTGGCGCCTGGAGATGATCGGACGCTCGGTCGCCTCCTCGCCCGAACATGTCTGGGAAAGCGAGCGCCGTGTGCTCAGGGAGCGCTGAGCATCACCGCCGCGAACAGCCCGGCGACCCCGGTCATCACGCCAATCGCAAACGCCGCGATCACCACGCCCATCCTGGTGCGCGCCGGAGCAGGCTCGATCCCGAGCCGGCTTGCGCGGCCGGGGTCGGCAAGAGCCCCTTCCATCCGCTCGCGCTGCACGATTTCATGCGCCATGTAACGGGTGATGCGGTCGGCGATCTCCGAGATGTTGCTTGAGCTGTACAGCGTCCGCCTGCCGCTCTCGCTGTTACGCACGAACAGATAGGCGCCGCTGTCGTCGACGGTCGCGTAGGTGAACAGGTCGATCCACAGCCGCGCCGGCCGGCTCGGCACGAGCACGAGATTGAAGCGGTCGTCATTCGCCGGCAGTTCGACGAACACGGTTTCGAGCTCCGCCTTGAGCAGCTCGAGCCGCGCGATCTCGCCGTCGCGTGCGTCGGCCGTAAGGTGCAGCCGCTCGGCTTCTTCGAGTCGCGCCTTGCGTACGGCCTCGCGCAGCGATCGCGAGGCGGCTGGCCGTGCAATGGCTTTGGCGCTCTCTTCCATCCCCGTAGCCTCTTGGCTTTGGGGCTTAGCATAGCGCTCCAAGCGGCGGAAATGCGACCGAAATCCGCCCCTTCGGGCTAGCCCCGTTGGGCTATTTCGAGGCTAGAACCACCGAGGCGCGGGCGTCGTCGAACCATTTGTCGATGGCCGTGTCGATATTGGCCTCCAGGCTCGACTTCCAGGCGGCGATGGTGGCGTCGAGCGCCTCCTCGTTCGCCGTGACGAAGCTCTCGCGATTGATCGCCTCGTTGGCCGCGTTCGACAGATAATCGACCGCGGCGCCAATCGCCACACCGATGGCGGCGCCGACCACCTGCCCGCCCATCGGCTGGACCACGGTGCCGGCAATCGCGCCCTGCTCGGCGAAGGCGAGCCGCGTGCCGAGCGAGGTCGCGACCCGGCGCGACAATTGCCCGAAGCTCTGCGCCAGCACGCCGTTGAGCGCGGGGCCCAAAGCCAGCGCGCCGACCGTGCCGCCGGCCGCCGCGGCGCCCACCCCAGCGATGCCGTCGAAGGCGCGATCCTCCATCAGATAGGTTGGCGCCTTCCATTTCTGCGCGTCCCAATCGAGTTTGACGTTGGTCATCGGCGTCGAGGCGGGAATGTCTTCCAGATGGCTCGTATGCTGCGCCAGGAACAGCTGCAGCCGCATGTCGCCATTGGCGATCACCCGCCGGTAGCTGTCATGCGCGTGGCGCGCCGCCTGTTCGACGCCCTGGGTGACGGTCTGATCGCGCAGCTCGGGCTTCAATACCTGCTCCTTGTAGTTCTTCAGGAAATAATCCGTGACGTCGGCCTCGACGGCCTCGTTCACGGAATCGTATTTCCCGACCTCGAGAAAGCGAGTGATCGCGGACGAGATGGTCTCCTTCAGCACCACGTAAGAGCGCTTCCACTCGAAGAACCAATCGGCATAGGCGGAGATCGCCCCGTCGCGATCCTGGAAGGCAAGCGCGAAGCTACGGTCGATGTCCTCATGCGCCGCCTGCTTGATGCGCGTCCGCTCCTCATCGAGCATCAGGATCGTGTCGTTGACGAATTCGTCGGCTTGCGACCTGCTCGCCACCACCTTGTGCAACGACCCGTCCACATCCTTGATGACGAGATCGACCGCATCCGGCGGCAGGCTCTTGTCGCCGAAGAAGATGTCGAACACGCTTTGGTCGGCATGCACCGCCGCCGTGTGATCGAGATGCCGGTAATAGCTGCGATAGAAAGTGGTGCCGAGCGAGACGATGGCGTAGACGCAAAGCACGATGCCGACGGCAATACCGATCGGCTTGAGCAGCATGCCGAGCGCGCTCGGGCGCACCACCTTCTCCCGCCCACCGCCTAACGCGACTCTCCTCCCCCGGCGCTTGGCCGGCGCGCGAGTGATCGTGGCAATGGCGTCTTCGGGATCGGCGGTAAGAGCAACGCTTTGGGATTTGGGCATGTCGTCCAGCATGTCTTTTGACACCTTTGAGCCGATCTCTCGGCTCCCTGCCCCCGGTCTCATATAAGGCCAATCGGCCTCGCATGTAAGCATCGATCACCGGTTTCTCACCGGGAACAATCAGGCGAAGCGCTTGGTTCCCGTCTGGGCGGGCATGCTAGGCTTGAACCGCGATTGACCGGACAGGTGCTGCATCGCGATGGCGGCGAGAGGACCGGACGACCTTCCCCTTTTCAGGGAAAAGCGGATCAACGATCCCGCGCGGGCACTGAAGGCGCTGGCGGCGGAAGCGGAAGATTGCACGCGCTGCGATCTCTACAAGAACGCGACCCAGACCGTGTTCGGCCAAGGTCCCGCCGATGCGGCGCTGATGCTGATCGGCGAGCAGCCGGGCGATCAGGAGGACCTGGCCGGACGCCCCTTTGTCGGGCCTGCCGGCAAAGTGCTCGACCGGGCGCTCGAGGCGGCGGGGATCGAGCGCGCGGCGATCTACATCACCAACGCGGTGAAGCACTTCAAGAACGAGCCGCGCGGCAAGCGACGGCTGCACAAGAAACCCGTCACCAGCGAGATCGACGCCTGCCGCTGGTGGCTAGACCACGAGCTCGAGCTGATCAAGCCCGCCGTGGCGGTGGCGCTGGGCGCGACCGCGGCGCGCGCTCTGCTGCGCAAGGCGCTTGCCATCAACGCCAATCGCGGCCGCCTCATCGCTCTGCCCAACGGGGGCAACGGTCTCATCACCGTCCATCCGTCTTATCTGCTGCGCCTGCAAGAGGAGCGCGACAAGCGGCGGGAGTTCGATCTTCTGATCAAGGATTTGCGCTTCGCCGCCGAGGCCGCGCGCAAGGCGCGCGCCTGATCCGCTTAGATTTGCGCGCGCGAGATTTCGCCCACAATGGTCGAGGCGGCGTTTTGGATCATCCAGAACAGGAATATCGCAACGCCGATATTAACGGCCATGTTGAACCAGTGCGCACGCCGCCTGTCCTGCATAAAGCCGAACAGATTGATGTACCACTGGTCGGCGTAGGAGATGCAGTAGGCCAAGATCACCAACAGCGCCAGCTGGTGCAAATAGGTCAGCACCGTGCTGTTGGACTTTTCGGCGAAATACTTCAAACCTCCGACCAGCACGAAATTGCGCAACAGGTCGAAGAACCATTTGGAGAAATTGCGCACCAGCTCCCAGAGCGCGATCTCCCCTTGGCGCTGTTGGAGCAGCTGTCGCCGGTAGCTGGTGAAGTCCACGGCGGCTCAGATCACAACGCGTCGGCGCCCATCTCGCCGGTGCGCACGCGCATCGCCCCTTCGAGCGGAAGCACGAATATCTTGCCGTCGCCGATATGCCCCGTGCGCGCGGCGTTGCCCACCGCCTCAACCACACTGTCGGCGATTGCGGCGCTGACGGCGAGCTCGAGCTTGACTTTTGGCACATACGACATCGTGTATTCGGCGCCGCGATAGATTTCGGTCTGCCCCTTCTGGCGCCCGAACCCGCGCACCTCGCTCACCGTCATCCCTTGCACGCCGATGGCGGCAAGGGCCTCGCGCACGGCCTCGAGGCGATGCGGCTGAATCACTGCAACGATATATCTCATGTCGCTCGTCCTCGATCACATGTTGTTGTCGCGTTCGCCTTGGAGCCTGAGGTCGAGGCCCTGTTCCTCGGTCTCGGCGCCGACGCGCAATCCTGTGACCGCATGGATGACCTTGGCAAAGGCGAAGCCTAGCGACAGGGACCATAGCAAAGAGGCGGCGATCCCAGCGAGTTGAATTACCGCTTCGTCCCCCACACGGTCGACGCTTCGGCATAAATTCTGACTCTTGCTTAAGATCCCAGAACACGGGAGCAACAGAGCGCGCTTGCCCCATTCAGGCGCAACTGCCCACAGATGCGGCGGAATGGGGGAGATGCACCACAATCCTAGCGCGAGACATGATATAGTCGCCGGATGAGCAAGGCTTTCACCAAGGAAGCCGAAGGTGGTGAGGTCTATGACGACCTGCCGGACCGCCAGGTTTCCCCACACAATCTCGTGACGCCCAAAGGGCTCGAGCTGATCGAGGTCGAGCTGGCTCGGCTGCACCGGGAACACGCCGCCGCCCACGATGCCGACGATCGGCCGCGGCTTGCCAAGATCAATCGGGACCTGCGCTATTGGACCTCGCGCCGGGCGACCGCGCAGGTGGTCGAACCGCCGCGTGACGCCGCCGTGGTACATTTCGGCTCGACAGTAACGATTGAGCGCGACGACGGCCGCCGCCAAACCTACCGGATCGTCGGCGAGGATGAGGCCGACCCGTCATTGGGCACGCTGTCTTACGTGTCGCCGGTGGCGCAAGCCTTGATGGGAAAAGAGAAGGGCGAGACAGTGCAGGCCGGCGTCGCCGAAGCCACCATCGTCGGCATTACTTATCCCTAGGTGGGCTTGGTCGGCTTTTCCAGCATTAGCTTGCCTTGCTTCTGCACCAGGGCCTTAGCCTTGTTGGCAAGCAGCGACAGCATCCAGGGCAACTGAACTTCGAGCCGCACATGGTCGTCGGCGACGTCGACCGTGCCGGTCGTGGTCTGGCCTAGCAGGCTCGCACGAAAATCGAGATGATCGCCGGCCCATTCGTCCTTCAGCACCACGAATTTCTCGCCGAAGGTCGAGCGCACATTGCCGAAGCCGTCCTTCAAACGGCGTGCGGCCTCCTGCTTGCCGAGTTTGTGGGGAATGGTGACGACGACCGGTTGCGACATTTTGCGGAAGCTCTCCTCGCTTAGCGCGCCAAACTCGCTCCCTCATGTAGGAACTCAGCGCCAGAGGTCCAGAGCCTCGCGCAAGAACGCCAATGGGCGCAAGAGCTCGAAGCCCTTGCGCCCAAACCCTCAAACGAGCTGGCTTAGCCGACCGGGTTGCCGAGGCTGAGCGGATCGCCGATCGCGGCGAAGCTCCAGACCTGCGCGTCCGCCGTGGCGTCGCACAGCCTCAGCCCGTCGCCCGTGTCGATGAACACGTAGTAGCCCGGCACCCAATCCCCATCGAGGCCATCGAGGCCAGAACCGACGATCCTTCCGGGCCCATCCGAGAGATACGCCTGGCAGGCCTTCTCGGCGATGGTGAGCGGGTTCTTCTCAGGAACCGTGACGTCGCCCTCGTCCACCACGGGTTCGATGCCGACCAAGTCGGCGCCGGCGCCTTGCAACAAGTCGCCGGTCATCTTTTCATAGGCAAAGATCTGCCCATCGGCATCGGCGTTGCAGAGCCATAGATTGGCGTTGGCGTCGGTGAGCCATACCAGGCTTCCGCCGCGGCCGTCGTCAACTGCGGCGACGAAATCGACCGGTTGGGAGGCATTGGCGGTGGTGCAGGCCTGCACCGCGGAGGCGTGGAGATCGGTGCCGGCCGAAGCCGGGAAACTGAAGCTTGCGCCAAGCAGCAGCGCGGCAAGAATCGCGGCGAGCGAGAAATGGGCGAATTTCATGATCTTGCTTCCTTTTGACGCCTGGAAGGCAGGATTGCCTTGAGGCTTGGCGCTCAGATGGAGCGCCGTGTCGCCACCCTTTGTGAGCCTGCTCACAAAGGCCTCGCCTGGAAGCGCGGCTAGGTCGGGTCCTCTTTCTTATCGACATGGCCGAGGTCGCGCTCGGGCGCGATCTCGTCCCGCACGATTTGCTTGAGCTCCTTGATCTCCGGGAAGCGCCCCTGCGCCGCGCGCGACCAGATCAGCTTGCCGTCGATTCTGATCTCGAACGCCCCGCCGGTGTCATCGGGGATGAGCGTGACCGAGCCCAACTCCTCCGCGAAAGTGGACAACAGCTCCTGCCCCATCCAGGCGGCTCTGAGCAGCCAGTTGCAAAGCCGGCAATAGGTTATGGCGACGTTCGGTGCGGGCGGAATGGCGAAAGGTCCAGCTAAAGGCGCGCGAGTCGTCCGGCACTGTAGTCTCTGGACCCTGGGTTCCTCAAGAATTCTTGAGCCGGATCAATGCGGCGGCCACCACCTATTGTCATGAATGGCTTGGGGGCAATGGCGATCAGACGGAGGCGATGATGCAACACTCCACCCCTGTCGACTCTCATAGGGCCCGCTTGCCCAACCCCTTTCTCGACCTTGCCGTCACCGGCCTGGAAGCGCAGTTGAAATTCTGGCAGGCGTTTCAGGTTGAAGGCGCGCAGTTCGTCGCCAAGCGGCTGCGCAACGATCTTGAGCATCTGCGAGCGCTCGGTCATTGCTGCGAGACACAAGCGATGGGCGAATGCCAGCTGGCCTGGGTCAAAGAAACGCAGAGAGACTATGCCGAGGAGTTCGCCCGCCTCGCCGCGACTGCCTTCACTTTAGGCTTCGCCGACCTCACCGGATTGGGATGGCTGTTCGGCAAGCGCACCGCGCAAGGCGCGCGTGAGACGCAAGTCATTGATCGGAAGTCGAAACAAGGCTTTCAGGCGGCGGCGTGAGGCGCGCGGGCTCTCTTACAAAATCGGCAAACTCGAAGTCATAGCAACTGGAACTAGACCGGCCCGTCCACGGTCTTTCCCCAGAATTTATTCGCTCGCCCTGTTGTCATCATTGTGTAATCGCATTCTTGGCTTGTTCTTTGCCGCAAACTGCGGGAAAGAGAGGCCCTATGCGATTCAGAATCACCCGCACCCCCCCTCTTCACTTCATGGCCGCCCTGGCTGTGACGGCGGTCCTCTTGTGCGCCCCTTGGCCGGCGAGCCAAGCCGCTACCAATCCTTTCGATGTCCTGCTCGGCTCCTGGGGAGGCAGCGGACAAATCACCATGACCGACGGCCGGAGAGAGCGGCTGAAATGCAACGCCTATTACACCGGCGGCGGGTCCCAGCTCGGCATGGCCATTCGCTGCCAGAGCGAAAGCGCCAACGTTGAGATCCGGAGCAAGCTTAGCCAATCGGGCGGACGCATCACCGGCACCTGGGAAGAGCGAACCTACAATGCGACGGGAAACGCCGTCGGACAGGCCTCGGGCGACAGAATCAGCCTCCAGATCAGCGGCGGCGTGAGCGGAACCATGCTGGTCTCCTACAGCGGCTCGCGCCAAAACGTCGCGATTTCGACGCAAGGAATTGCTCTTAAAAGCGTGACGATCAGCCTCTCCCGCAGCTAATCCGCCAGTCTTGGGCTGGCGTAATGGCCGGCTGTAAGGCAACGTCTACGGCAGCGCCTTGAACGGGGCCGGAGGAGCCATGCCCATGGTCGAGACTTTGCTCACAAGTCGGTTGAAGGGGGAGCAGCTTGAGCTCGCGGCGGGCGGCTCGTGGACCGCCTCGAACGCAAGCGAGTTGGAGACGCTGGTCGATCGCGTGTCCGGCGAGGCGGCGCAGGCGAAGACCGTCTCGATCGACATGGCGGGCGTGCGCGAGTTCGACACGTTCGGCGCCTGGTTGCTGGAGCGCCTAACCCGCGCCTGGAGCGCGACCGGCCGCGAGCCGGAAATCGTCGGGCTGCCGCCGCATGATCGCGGCCTGCTCAAGGAGATGCACGCCGTCAACCGCGAGGCGGCCAAACCGCTCGCCGAACAGAACAGAATCGTCAGCGCGCTCGCCGCTGTCGGCCGCGCCGGCGTCGGGTTCGGCCGCGACCTGGCGCTGTTCGTCGACATGCTGGGCGCCGTCGGCGTTGCGGCGCTTCGCGTCATCGGTCGCCCGCGCGAATACCGGTTCACCTCGACCGTCAACCAGTTCGACCGCGTCACCTGGCAGGCCGTTCCCATCATCCTCCTCATCACCTTCCTGATCGGCGGCATCATCGCCCAGCAAGGCATCTTTCACTTCCGCAAGTTCGGCGCGGAGCTCTACGCCGTCGACCTCGTCGCCATCCTGGTGCTGCGCGAGATCGGCGTCTTGATCGTCGCCATCATGGTCGCCGGCCGCTCGGGCAGCTCCTACACCGCCGAGCTCGGTTCGATGAAGATGCGCGAGGAGATCGACGCGCTGCGCACCATGGGCTTCGATCCGATCGAGGTGCTTATCCTGCCGCGTATCCTCGTGCTCATCGTTGCCCTTCCCGTGCTGACCTTCCTCGGCTCGATGGCGGCGCTCTATGGCGGCGGCCTGGTGGCGTGGCTCTATGGCGGCATCAGTCCCGACATCTATCTCGAGCGTCTGACCGATGCGATTTCGCTCACCCATTTCAAGGTGGGCATCTTGAAAGCGCCGTTCATGGGGCTGGTGATCGGCATCGTTGCCTGCGCCGAGGGACTGCAAGTGAAGGGCAGCGCCGAATCGCTCGGGCTCAAGACCACGGCCTCGGTGGTGAAATCGATCTTCCTGGTGATCGTCCTCGACGGACTGTTCGCCATATTCTTCGCCTCGATCGGAATGTGACGGCAATGGCGCATGAGCCCGTGATCAAGGTGCGCGACCTGGTGGTCGGCTTCGGCGACCAGATCGTGCTCGATCATCTCTCGCTCGATGTCAGAGGCGGCGAGATCCTCGGCGTGGTCGGCGGCTCGGGCGCGGGCAAATCGGTGCTGTTGCGCACCATCATCGGCTTGTTGCCGAAGCGCGAGGGCTCGATCCAGGTGCTTGGCGTCGATCTCGCCAAGGCCAGCGAGGCCGAGCGGCGCACGCTGGAGCGGCGCTGGGGCGTTTTGTTCCAGCAGGGGGCGCTGTTCTCCTCGCTGACCGTGCGCGAGAACGTGCAATTTCCGATGCGGGAAAACCTGACGCTATCACCGCGGCTGATGGACGAAATGGCTCTGGCCAAGCTCGAAATGGTGGGGCTCTCGCCCGAGGACATGAACAAATTTCCCGCCGAGTTGTCGGGCGGCATGACCAAGCGTGTGGCGCTTGCCCGAGCGCTCGCGCTCGACCCCGAGATCGTCTTCCTCGACGAGCCAACCTCCGGTCTCGACCCGATCTCGGCCGGCGATTTCGACGAGCTGATCCGCACCCTGCAACAGACGCTGGGCCTGACCGTGTTCATGGTGACACACGACCTCGAAAGCCTCTATACGGCTTGCGACCGCGTGGCGGTGCTGGCCGACGGCAAGGTGGTGGCTGACGGCCCGCTTGCGGCCATGCTCGAATCCACCCATCCCTGGGTTCGGACATATTTCCAAGGTAAACGCGGCGGGCTGCTGATCGACCGGCGCATGAGCGTCTCTCCTTAAGGATCTCGAACCATGGAAACACGCGCCCGCTACGCCCTGATCGGACTGTTCATGCTCGCGGTGATCCTTGCGAGCTTCGCCTTCATCTATTGGCTCGAGAACAAAGGCGGCTTCGGCCAGCAGGACGTCTATCAGGTCCGCTTCCAGGGCTCCGTATCCGGCTTGCAAGTCGGCTCCGCGGTGCTGTTCAACGGCCTCCGCATTGGCGAGGTGACGAAAGTCTCGCTCAGCCCCGACCGGCCGCAAGACGTGGTGGCCACGATCGCCGTCGTGCACAACACGCCGGTTCGCGACGACACCGAAGTCTCCATCGAAACGCAAGGACTGACCGGCGGCGCCGCCATCGCGCTCAGTGGCGGCACATCGTCGTCGCCCCTCCCCGCATCGGACAACGGCACGCCGCCCATGCTGCTCGCTGCGCCCGACGCCGGCCAAGATTGGACCCAGGCCGCGCGCGACGCCTTCCAGCAAATGAATCAGGTGCTCACGGAAAATTCCCAGTCGCTGAACAGCGCGATCAAGAATATCGACACTTTCGCGGGCGCCCTGGCGCGCAACTCCGACAAGGTCGACGGCATCCTGGCGGGGATCGAGCGCCTGACCGGCGGTGGCACCGCTCCAGCCGACATGCCGGTTTACGATCTCGTCGCCGCAACCGATTTTGCATCGAAGCCCGCGGCGGCGCCCTCCTGGTCGCTGGTCGTGCCAGAGCCGAGCACGCTGATGGGCTTCAACACCGATAAGATCCTGCTCCAGCCGGAATCGGGCGAAAGCGTGCCGGTGGCCGATGTGAGATGGGGCGACAATCTGCCTATCCTCGTGCAGGCGAAGATCGTTCAGAGCTTCGAGAATGCCGGGTACACGGAATCGATCAGCCGGACCCGAGATGGCCTCAGCGGCGACTATCAGCTTCTCGTCGATATCCGGCGCTTCCATATCTCGACGGTCAAAGACGCCACCGCGGATATCGACTTCGTCGTCAAGCTGGCCAACAAGGACGGCAAGATCCTCGCCGCCAGCACCTTCCAAGCCACCGCGCCGGCCAAGGGCAGCGACGCGCAGGCTTACGTGGATGCGTTCGACGAGGCCTTCGTCAAGCTCGAAACCGACTTGGTCAACTGGACCGTGACCACCCTCGCCAGCGAACCGGCGCCGCCCGCCGAGCCTGCGACTGTCGAGGGGACACCCGCGGAGCCGCCCGCCGCCGAGCCGGAGCCTTCGGCCGCCATCCCCGACCAGCCCCCGACGCCCTAGGCTGCACTCGCTCTTTGATCTCAATCAACGCGGGCGCCCTTGCTGAGCGGGATCGTTGCTGTCAGCCACTCCAAGCTGCACGCTTGGCCAAAATCTCGGCCAGCGGGCCAGGTGAACCATGGAGCTGTTGCAAGCCATTCACGGGCGGCGTTCCGTGCGCGAATTCACTGACGAGCCGGTCAGCGACGCGGCGTTGCACGGGTTGATCGATGCCGCGGTTCAAGCGCCGAGCGCCGTCAATCAGCAGCCATGGTGCTTCGTCGTGGTTCGGGAGCAGGCGCTGCTTGCCCGCATTTCGGATCAAGCCAAGGCGCATTTGCTGCGAGTGTCGCTGGGCGCACCCGCCCATCCATTCCGCGACATGCTGAACGATCCGCAATTCCACATCTTCTACCGGGCGCCGGTCTTGGTGGTGATCGCCGCCTGCCAGCCGACCGACTGGGCGGTCGAGGATTGCGCGCTCGCCGCCGAGAACATGATGCTCGCCGCCTATGCCGCCGGGCTTGGCACCTGCTGGATCGGTTTTGCCCAGCATTGGCTTGGCACCGCCGACGGTAAGGCGGCGCTCGGTCTGCCGGTATCCTATAGTCCGATCGCCCCGATCATCGTCGGCCACCCGCTGCGCAAACCAGCGTCTGTCCCACGCAAAGCGCCGAATATCCGCTGGCTGAATTCTTCACCACATTCGGCGACGTGAGCGCCGGGGTAGCTTTAGGCCGCCCGCTTTTCCAGGTCGGTCGACCATTTGCCGGTCGAGGCAAGCCCGTTCATCGCCGCGCGATGGTCGAAGGCCGCCTGCGCCGCGCCGACATTCTCGGGCTTCCCGGACCATGCTTTTTGCGGCGCCGCCTGGAGCGCGCGGCCATAGGAGAAGGTGAGCCTCCACGGCACGTTGCCGATCGCGTTCATCGCATTGAGATGCGCCGTCGCTTCCACGTCGGACTGGCCGCCGGAGAGAAAAGCAATGCCGGGAACCGCGGGCGGCACGCAAGCCTTCAGCACGCGCAGCGTCTTCTCCGCGACCTCTTCAGCGCTCGCCGGTTTGCCGCTCTTCTTGCCCGGTACCACCATATTCGGCTTGAGCACGGTGCCTTCGAGCTTCACCCGGGCATGATACAGCTCGCGATAAACGGTTTTCAGCACCCACTGCGTAACATCGTAGCAGCGGTCGATGGTGTGATCGCCGTCCATCAGCACCTCCGGCTCGACGATCGGCACCAGATCTTCCTCCTGGCAGAGCGCCGCATAGCGCGCCAGGGCCTGCGCATTCGCATTCACCGCGTTGTAGCTCGGGATCGACGGGCCGATATCGATGACGGCGCGCCATTTGCAAAACTTGGCGCCGAGATTGCGGTACTCGATCAGCCGCTCGCGCAAGCCGTCTAGCCCCTCGGTGATGGTCTCGCCGGGAGCGAACGGCAGCGGTTTCGCGCCCTTGTCCACCTTGATGCCAGGCAGCGCCCCCGCCTGCTGGATCACCTTGACCAGCGGGGTGCCATCCTTGGCCTTTTGCCGGATGGTCTCGTCGAACAGGATGACGCCGGAGACCGATGCCATGCCCTTGGAGCGGAACAGCAGCTCGCGATAGTCGCGGCGCGTATCCTCGCTCGAACTCGACCCCGATCGCGTCGAAACGCTTCTTGATGGTGCCGCCCGACTCGTCCGCCGCGAGAATGCCGCGGCCGGGCGCGACCATGGCGTTTGCCACCCTATTCAACTCAACGAGGTCCATGATCCTCTCCCTTGCTCGACGACCGCATATAGCTGGCCCATCGCCGGCGGGGCAAGCCTGGTCGGTAGGGGTGGGCTCGGAAGCGTTAATGCCCGGCCATGCGTGGCGGTGTTTTTTTCCAGGGATAGCCGGCCTGGGCCATTTGGAAGCCGAGATCGTAGAGCTTGCCCATATAGACCGGGTCGAAGGCCTGGGTGCTGGTATCGAGGAAATCGCCGGGGATATAAGCGAGGTTGTAGTCGATGTTGTTTTTCTTGGCGAAGAGATAGAGCTCATAGAGATCGCCGACGCCCTGGCTCTTGATCAGGCTCGATACCGCGCGGCCAGCGATCGACAGCGTCCTCGCCTTCACGGCCTTGTATTCGGGCGAGACATGGCCGTTGCGGATGATGTAGGCGCGGCGGATCGGGTTGATGCCCATGCCACCCATTGCTTTCTGCGCCATGAATTGCGTTGGCACCAAAAAGACCTCGCGCGTTGCGCCGCCGTCGACATGCATCTCCTCGTAAGTCCCACCGGCTCCCGCCACCTCGATGAAGCCCGGCGGGAACACTGCGGGGATCGCGGCTGAAGCGAGCAGCACCTTGCGGAAAAGCTCGAGCGATTCGGGGCGCCCCGAGATGGCGATGGCGCCCATGTCCCAGATCACCGGCCGCTCGGCATCGAGATTGGTGGTGCCGATCAGGAGCCGACGTCCCTTGCGGTGCTCCGCGGCAACTTCAGCCAAAAAGGCGGCGTTCACGTAAAAGGCGACGACCTTGGCGAGAGGAGCGTTGCTTGCAAGCGAGTCGCCGCCGAGCAGCCCCCGGACCGGCTGCATGATGGCGATGTCCTTGGTGTCGGATTCGGTGAAGACCTTTTTCAGGGCCTCGTCATATTTCGGTCCGAGAAAGGCGAAGGGCGCGGTGAGCGCGCCGGTCGAAACGCCCGTAACGAGGTCGAATTCGGGCCGCTTGCCGGATGCGGTCCACCCGCTAAGCACCCCCGCCCCGAACGCGCCATCGGAGCCGCCGCCGGACAGGGCGAGGAAGTTGACGACGGGCCGGCGCCCGCTCGCCAATAGTTCGGGACGGTTCGCGCGGACTTGCGCCCACTTCTCGCGCACCATGGCGTCGGCATTGGGCGGAAGTTCATCGCCCCAATAGCGGATTTGCGTCGGGCCCATGCCGACCACCTCGACATCGCCCTCGAGTGACACCGGCACCGGATTGCGGGCGATGGCTGCGGCGCAGCCTGCCAGCGTCAAGGCCAGCAGCAGAGCCCATGCGACCCGTCCCAACGCATCCCCCCGTTTGACGCAGCACGTTTTCGGGAAGCTCGGACTTCCTCGGAATTTCACTTTCTAGGACAGGAGATTAGCGCAAAATTATGGCTTTGGGAGACATTTGGCCGGGTAGCGGACACGGCCATTAACGGCCATAAACGAGCCCCTAAATTCGACCGGGCACTCGGGAGGACGCATGCGAAACAAGGTGGCGATGGCACTCTTTGCTCTGGCGGCGACGCTGAGCCTCAGCACGGAGCCGCGCGCGGCGCCGGATGAATGCAGTATCCGGGATTCAGCCATGTGCCTGGCCAACAAGAACTGCCACTGGGACGGCACGAAGCCCGGCTGCTACCCGGGCCCTGCTCCCTATGTCGACCCTTGCTCCTCGCATGACAGCGAAGCCATCTGCGCGTCGGACGACACGCTTGGCTGCAAATGGACCGCCGAAACGAAGCAATGCGAGTCTAAATCGAAGCCGAGTTCGGCCAACTAGGCACCCGCCGCGCCAGCGCCGATACGAACAGCATGCCGATCACCGCATGGATGATGCCCACGGCCCACAGCGACACGCCGCCAAGCTCGGCGGCGGTCCAAAGAATGACGATAGCGGCAAGCACATTATAGAGCGTCAGGCCGAGCGCCGCGGCGAGCCCGCCATGCGTGCCAAGCTCGTTGCGCGCCAGCAGCGCGGCGATGCCGATACCCAATGTCGCCGCGCCGAGCACCCGGGCGAAGAACACCGCGAACGTGTCGGCGCCGGCGCCAAGCGCATCCATTAGGGTGCTGGTGGCGAGGATTGCCGCGACACCGAACAGCGCCTCGAACGCGCCCGATACGATCATCAGCAGCCGCAGCATCGCCCTTCCCCCGCTTCACCCGATGCTTACTGCGTAGCATCGACCTTGGTCCGGCCCTGATCCGGAACAAAGGCGACGATTTTGGCCGCCGCCTTCGTGGTGTTGGGGCCGAGATCCTTCTGAAACACCGCACCATCCTGATTGACCATGAAGGTCATGATGCCTCCGCGATCTCGCTCGGCTTCCAGCTTTTGTCGAAGAACGACTCAAGCGGGCTGTAAAGCCGCAGAATCGTGAACCAGCCTTTGCCAGGCAACGTCTGGATGAAATTACCGTCCTTCACGCCGTCAGGCTTTTTCGGGCCGAAATAGACCGTGGTCGAGCCGTCGGCATCAGCCTCGGCCGCCGGGCTTGGATAGCTCTGGCTGCCTGCGCGGGGAAAGCGCTGCGGCGTTTGCAGCATCGACCGGGTCTGGTTGTCGTAAAGCGTGAAAGACCAGAACTTCGCTGCGGGGATGTTCGGCGGCAACGTCACCTTGTAGGTCTTGGCGCCATCGAAGGTCGCGCCGCTCGCATCGACAATACCGAACAGATATTGCGAGCCGATCTCCGGGAGACGCATGATCATCGCCGGCGTCACGCCGGTCGCCACGTAGAAGAACGCCGCGCGCGCGTCGAGGGTGCGAGCGCCAGTATAGGGAAATTGCTTCACGCCCTCTTTGGTGATCTCGGGCGGGGGTCGCATGAAGTCGTAGCCGCTGATGAATAGAGGGTTCAGCCATTTCGAGGTCGGGCCGTAATAACCGAAGCCTTCCGACTCTGCGCGGCGTGAAGGAGACCGTCCGCGCCGCGCCGTTGGCGATAGCGATGGCATCGGTGAGGATCTTGCGCATGCGCGCGTCGGGCGCGAATTTTTTCCCTTTTTCAATGCCGATGGCCGCGAACTGCCCGCCGATCTCAGGCACGAGCGCCTCGGCCGGTTGCTCCTGGACCAGCGCATCGAGCATCTCGTAATAAGAGAAGTCGTTCGGCGGGATCGTGTTCATCGATAGTCCGGTGCCCTCGACGAAGGTGAGCGTGCCGGGTTTGCTCAAGGGTGCGAGCGGCGCCTTGCCGGTCACGAAAGAACCAATGCTCGTCCCATAGGACCCGGGAACGTAAGGATAGATCTTTAGCGTGCTCTTGATCATCTCCACTGCCGGCTTCGGATCGTTGTTGACGAGGAAGGCGCGGCCAAGCAGCGCGACGGAGGTGGTGGTGGGCCTGCCGACGAAATAACCGCCTTCAGGGAGCGGACCGCTATAGCCCGGCGGCAGCAATAGATATTTGCCGCCTAGCCCGCGATCGGGACCCGGCGCGCCGAAATCGATCACCCAGCGGAACCAAAGATCGTCGAACAGGCCAAGCGTGTCGGGAGGCGTCTCGACCACCATTGGCCCTTTGGAGAGATCGATATTGCCAAGGAAATAGATCGTGTCGGCATTGGCGGTCAGGAACAGCGATTGGGCGTCCATGAGGCCCGAGAAGATCAGAATGCCTTCATTGTCCTTCACGCCGGCCGCGCGAATGCCGTTGCGCGCAGCCAGGATCGAAACGCCACGCAAGCCGTTGAGGTAGGTCGAGACTCCCCGTTGCAAATCGAGCTGATCGTAGAGCTTGTCGGCGGTGGCCTGGTCCGGGATGCCGTCGCGGAATTTTAGCGTGCCGATCGAGGTCTCAACCTGATCGGGCGTCGTGAGCGACGGCGGGATTGGCGGGTAGGTCTCAGCCTGCGCCGAGAGAACGCCAAGGCCACACAGACTCGCGAGCAGCACAGCGCCAACCTTCGCCCTTCTTGCAATTCCGATCATGACCCACTGGTCCTTTCGCGTTTGATGCAGCGGAAGCTGAGATGGCAGGTCGAGGTGTCGATCGGCTCGGCGTGGCGCGCGGCGGGGCGATAGCGGCGGCAATAGCTCGGCGCGCAGAGAAACGAGCCGCCCTTGATCACCTTGCGCGGAATCTTGATGTTGGGCTGGCAGGGATCGAAGCTCTGCGCCTGGGGTCCGCCGCGCGGGTTCTGCGGGATGCAGCAGGCCTTCTTCGCGTCGGCGGTATGCTTTTGCGAGTACCAGTCGGTGGTCCACTCCCACACATTGCCAATCATGTCGTACAGGCCATAGCCGTTCGGCGGGTAGCTACCGACCGGCGAGGTCGTCTCATAGCCGTCGCTCAGCAGATTCTGCCAGGGAAACTCGCCCTGCCAGGTATTGGCCATGTACTTGCCGCCCGGCACCAGCTCACTCCCCCAGGCGAATTCCGCGCCATCGAGCCCACCACGCGCGGCGAACTCCCACTCGGCCTCGGTCGGCAACTCCTTGCCCGCCCATTTTGCGTAGGCCTCGGCGTCACGAAAGGAGATGTGCACCACAGGATGTTCGTCGAGGCCTTTGTTCGAGCTGCCCGGACCGTAGGGATGACGCCAATCCGCGCCGAATCCGAAGGTCCACCAGTTCGACCAGTTCTTGAGATCGACAGGCCCCTTCGACTTGACGAAGACGAGCGAGCCCGCCTTGAGCATATGCGGCAGAGCACCGGGATAGTCTTTGGGGTCTGGCGCGATCTCGGCGAAGGTGACGTGGCCGGTCTCTTCGACGAAGCGTCGAAATTGCGCATTGGTCACCGGCGTCGGGTCGATCCAGAATCCGTCGAGCTTGACGCGATGGGCGGGCCTCTCCTCGGCGTAATGGCTGTCCGAGCCCATAGTGAACTCGCCGCCGGGAATGAACACCATCTCAGCGCCGGGTTTGGCCTTGGTCTTGAGACCGCCTCCCCGCTTGACCTTACGCGCAAAACTCATTCCGCTCGACCCGCCTATTGCGCCGCTTTTGCCGGAGGGAAGATCGTCTTCCAATCGTTCTTCATGTCAACCACCGTCCAACCCTTGGCGTGGGCCTCGGCGAGCAGGGCGTCGCTGAACGTGCCCACCTTGGAGTCGGGACCGTAGGCATATTCGCGCACCGCATCGGTGTGGTGCACGAGGCCCATGAAGCAAAGGCGCTGGCAGAACGCGGTCCACTCCAGCATTTCCTTGTCGCCATCGGAATTGCCGAAGGCGAAGATCGGCTGGCGGCCGATGAAATGGTTGATCCCCTCCGGCTTGCCCGGCCCGTCATCGACGAACAGCACCTTGGGCTGTTTGACCAGAACCGGGCTCGCGTCCCACATTTGAAATTTGGTCACGCCGGAAGAGCCAATCACCTGCTCGGGCGGAATGCCGTAGGTCTTGTCGGCGAAAGTTCGCATGAACTCCACGCCGCCGCCAGACACGATGAAGGTCTTGAAGCCGTTAGCGCGGAGATAGGCGAGCAGCTCGAGCATCGGCTGATAGATCAGGTCGGTATAGAGCGCCTTGAAACGCGGATGCTTCGCCGTCTCGAGCCAATCGGTGACGGTCTTGTTGAAATCCACCGTCGTCATGCCGGAATGCGTGGCTGCGACGATCTCCACCATGCCCTTCTCGCCCATGGCGGCGATGCCCGCCGTGTCGCCGGCCAGCACGGACTTGAACGGCTCCTTGGTATTCCAGTCCGGATGCTGGTTCGCTTGCGCCTTCACTTCGTCGATGGCGAAAGCGAATTGGGTATAGATCGGCTGTTCGACCCACAGCGTGCCATCATTGTCGATGGTGGCGACGCGCTCTTCTGGCTTGACGAAGTCCGGTCCGCCCTCCGTCGTCACCTTAGTGACGAAGTCGACAATGCTCTGCTTGGTGGCGCCGTCATTCCACGACGGCAGCGGGTCGTCGGCGGCTCCAGCATTCGATGTAAAGCAAAACGCGAGCGAGATAGCGGCGACAAGCCACTTGATAGTGTGTGTCATACATCAACCTCTACGCTCGAAGGGAGAAAGCGGGCACCTTATGGGCGCCCGCTCTGGCTCATTTAATTGCCTGGCTTTCCCCTGGCGATTGCAGCTTCGACTTGGTCCTTCACCGCCTGCAAATTGAACGACGCACCTTTCTGCATCGGCGGAAACTCTATGGCCGTCTGCGCGAGCTCGCCGACCTTCTGCTGCACATAAACGAAGCGCCAAAATTCACGCGCGTAGAAGTCATTGAAATAGGCCGGAGACCCTTCGAGCAGATTCGAGACAGGGAGCCGCTCGAACGGATCCTGTTTGATGTTCTCCAGGATCGGCATGTTGATGGGAACCTTCGGTCCCGGCCAGCCCTCCGGTTGATCGATGAAGCGGTACTTAAAGTCATCGAGACGCAGGCCGCCGAGATTGGATTCGGCGAAGTACCAGATCTCATGTCGTTTTGAGGAGCCCTTACCGGTCAGCAACTCGTTCTGGTCGTAGCCGTCGAGATACACCTTGTAGGTCGTGCCCCCGAGATCCTTGCCGGTTCTCAACTCCTCGACGATGTTGGGATTGCCTGCCGCCGCAACAAAGGTCGGAAACCAGTCGAGCCCCGAGACCATGCCGTTCTCGACCTTGCCGGCCGGCACCTTTCCCGGCCAGCGGATGATGCATGGCACGCGGAAGCCGCCTTCATAGACGGTGCCCTTGGTGGCGCGAAACGGGGTCATGCCTCCGTCCGGCCAAGTAAACACCTCGGCGCCGTTGTCGGTGGTGAAGACGACGATGGTGTTATCGGCGATGCCGAGATCGTCCAATCCCTTGAGCAACTCGCCGACCGAGTTGTCGAATTGCGCCATGCCGGCTTCTTCCATCCCGTAATTCGTCTCGGGATTCATCATCGCCTTGTACTTCGCGGCGAGGAAGGTGAACACGTGCATGCGCGTGGTGTTGTGCCACAAGAAGAATGGCTTTCCTGACTCCTTGGCCCTCTTCATAAAATCGATGGAGTCTTTGACGAGCACATCGTCGAAGGTGGTCATGTCATATTTGGCATCGCCCACTCCCTCATCAGCGCCGCCGTAAGGCGTGCGTCCGGTCCCTGGGCCTGGAGCCAATGGCCCCTCGTCGACGATCTTTTGCTTACCAATCTTGCCCCAGCGCGGTTGCTCGGCCGTATCGTCCGCGTCGGTCGCCCAGCAATGCACGAGATTGCGCGGACCGACAGCGTTCCGTATCGCGGGGTCGGTCGGATAGGAATACCAGTAGGGATCCGACATGGCGTCGAGGTGATACAGATAGCCGAAGAACTCATCGAAGCCGTGCACGCAGGGAAGATACTTGTTCAGATCGCCGAGGTGGTTCTTGCCGAACTGGCCGGTAGTGTAACCCATCGCCTTCAGCGCCGTGGCAATGGTTGGCGCCTGTGCCGGCAAGCCGACATCCGCGCCAGCCTGACCAACCGTCGTCAACCCGGTACGAATGGGAAGCTCGCCGGTAATGAAGTTCGCGCGGCCCGCCGTGCAACTCGCCTCGGCATAGTAGTCGGTAAAGCGCATGCCTTGCGACGCCAGCCGGTCAAGGTTGGGCGTCTTGCCGGACATGATGCCCTGGTGATAGGCGCCGATATTGAACCAGCCGATATCGTCGCCCATGATGAAGAGGATGTTGGGTTGCTGTGTCGATTGAGCGTTGGCGGGCTCGACTGCCGCGAGCGACAAAAACGTAATGGCACCCAACAGCGCCGCGCGGGTCGTCGTGGCCGGAACGGATTCTCGTTTCCACCATGATCTGGAATCTGGGGCTGCCTTGGAATTTGGCACTAAATTCTTACGCATAGGCGCATCCTCCTCTTCGTTCTCCCGAACCACGTGTTGATCTCGGACGAATCGCAAAAATTCATCTTCCTTTTTTCGATAGCGAACGGCGACAGGCTGTCCGTCGTCGGCGAAGTAGTCGTCGTTGAAGTAGAAGAAGCCCTTGCCTGCCGATTGAGGCCCCTCGCCGGTCAGGTATGGCTGTTGATTGTAACTGTCGAGATGCATTGCGCAGGCGCCGGTGAGAGCCGCCGCCGACAACGAAACGCTTCGCGGAAAATGGCCGCCCCACGCAATACCTCCGGTCGCGACAGGAGGGTAACACGACAAATGGCGCGAAACGAAGCACATCGGAGCGTGTATTCTCGTCGGATCGCTCGCGTGGCCAATTGCCAAGCATTTCAACTCTGTGGCGCAACGGCCACGCTGCATCTCGATCAGCGGCTGCTCACGACTTGAGCATTGACGCAACTCACTCGCTCCCGATCAAATGGTGGCAAATGGGGGGTCCGGAGATGCGTAACCCGATCGGCTCTTTCGTATCCTGGCTGAGTAGCGCCAAGCCTTCACGAGTTCTGTTCATATACGCGATCCTCGCCGGTGGTGCCGCTGTCCTCACTTCCGGGCCCTCACGCGCCGCCGAGTTTGGCACCGGACCCTGGGTGAAGGGCTACACCGACATTCTTGGCGGAATCATTCCGCCGGTTCCCGGATTCTATTTCCGCACCGACGCCTATCACTACAACGGCACCGCCGACGCAACGGTCCTCGATGGCTTCGTGCAACTCGGTATCGAGCAGGATTACACCGCGACCCTCGCCGCACTGACCTATGTCACGCCATGGAAGATCCTGGGCGGCACCTATGCCGTGGCCGTGGTGCCGAGCATGGTCGCCATGGACGTCGATGTCGGCCTCGGCATCCCGCAAATCACCGGCCCGCTCGGCTTCAGGACGTTTGGACCGTTCAACTTCAAAACCGGCGACACCAATCTCTCGCCTGGCGATACGGCGTTCTCACCGTTCGTGCTTGGCTGGAACGAGGGCAACTTCCACTGGAATGTCGGCGTGTTCGGCTTTGCCCCGACCGGCGATTACAGCAAGCGGCAGCTCGCCAATACCAGCCTCAACCATTGGGCGGTAATGAACCGCATTGCCGGAACCTATTTCAACCCGAAGACCGGCTGGCAGGTGGATGGCGCCGCGATCTATTCGGTGAATTGGGAAAATCCCGCCACCAACTATGAAACCGGCAACATCCTCAATCTCGAGGGCGTAATCGCGAAGAATTTCGGCAGGCTTGGCGTCGGCGTCACCGGTTACGCGATGATCCAGACGACCGGCGACAGCGGCGCCGGCGCCCGTCTCGGCTCATTCGAATCCAAGGTCTACGGCGCCGGACCGATCGTCAGCTATACGGTCGGCAATCCCGCCAACGGACTCACGTTCATCGGCAAGTACTATCAAGAGTTCGATGCCCAGAACACATTCGAGGGGCGCACCTTCGATGTCGCCTTTACGGCCAAGTTCTAGCCCGCCCGGCGGCGTGGATTCGCTACAAACAAGCTAAACCAGCTCGCTCGGCCGCCAGATTTGTTTCAAACTTCTGCGCTAGTCTCCGGTGCTTCTATCCGAATCACCCTCATCGAGGAGACGCCCCTTTCATGACCAGAACTCGCATCGTCTATGCAACCCTCGCCGTCGCCGGATTGCTGTTCGCTTCGCTTCCGGCGGGCGCCGAGGATGCCATCAGCCACCCGGCCACCAAGCCGATCGGCCCCACCAAGAACGAGATGGTTCCCTCGCTTGCCGTGCTCAACTCCAAGGGCGCGACCCTGCAAGGAAACAAGCTCACCCTCGTCGGTGTGTCGCCCAATTCCATCGTTTTCGCCGACCGTCCTGTGCGTGCGGCGGGTCATGTGCTAACGGCGCATTTCATCAAGGAATGGGACGAGGGCATCGACAGCTTCGCCAAGGATCCGCCGAACGCCACTATCTCGGTGCTGAGCGAGGACGGCGCGACCGTGAAGGACGCTGTCGTTGTTCTCAAAGCGCCGAAGCTCGACGGCGACAATTTGACTTTCGAGGTCGCCGTGCTGGAAGGCGATCTGACCGATGCCAAGGGCGCCGCCGCGCTGTTCATCGACTGGTTCGCGGCGCATGTCGGCGGCGTGGGTGTCGTCGGGCGTGGGCCAGCCTGGCATGGCGCGTGGTACGGCCATCCCGGCGCAGCCTTTGCAACCGGCGTCGCCGTCGGCGCAGTCGGCGCGGCCGTAACCCATCCCTATTATTACGGGCAGCCCGCCTGCGGCTACTACCCCTACCCGCCGTGCTATTAGCCTGCTCGGAATTTTGTCGAAACGCGACCGGCGGCGGCGATCCCGCCGCCGGCCGTCGTTTCTCGCCGAGAGTCGCTGTGCCTCGCTTGGCGATCCGTAATCTTACCTTGCAAGCTGACATCTTGATCGCCATCTGAGCGTCGGGCACTCGAGCCGCTCGCATCTTGGGAGGATGGCGATGCGCGCAAACACACTCATCCGCAACTTGGCGTTGATCGGCGGCTCATCGCTGCCGCCATGTCCACCCAGAGATTTTGAAACCAAGCCGCAATTTTTTTTCGGAGGAGGACCCGATGAGGAAATATTTGTACGCGTTGGCGCTGAGTTCGATGTTCCTTTCGGTGCTCGCCCCACCGGCTGAGGCGATCACCGAAGAGGAAGCGCACGCGATCGGGGTCGAGGCCTATCTCTATTTCTATTCGCCCATCACCATGGATCTGACGCGCAAGCAGCTTACCAATATGGAGCCATCCCCGACGTCGCTTGGGGGCCCAGCGAACCGCTTCGCCAATATCCCGGAATTTCCCAGCGCCGATATGCGCGTGGTGGTCCGGCCGAATTTCGATACGCTTTATTCGAGTGGCTGGCTCGATCTGACCTCGGAGCCGATGGTCGTGTCGGCGCCTGACACTGACGGTCGTTATTATTTGCTGCCCATGCTCGACATGTGGACCGACGTGTTCGCATCGCCCGGCTGGCGCACCACCGGAACGGAAGCCGGAAACTTCCTCGTCACCCCTCCAGGCTGGACCGGCACGGTCCCTGACGGCATGACACGCATCGACGCGCCGACACCTTACGTCTGGATCATCGGCCGCACCAAAACCGATGGTCCCGCCGACTACGACGCCGTTCACAAAATTCAAGCTGGCTACAAGATCACGCCGCTGTCGCAATGGGGCAAGGAGCCGGTCCCCCCCAAGGTGACGATCGATCCAAGCGTGGATATGAAAACTCCGCCGAAGCTCCAGGTCGACACCATGCCGGCCGACAAATATTTCGCCTATGCGGCGGAACTGCTCAAGCTGCAGCCGCCCCACATCACCGATCAGCCGATCATCGCCCGGCTCAAGCGCATCGGTTTCGAAGTCGGCAAGAGCTTCGATCTCGACAAGGCAGATCCCGCCGTCAAAAAGGCCCTCGCAAGCGCGCCCGAGGATGCGCAAAAGCTCATGGCGTGGAAAGTGCCCACACTGGCGCGGATTGCCAATGGCTGGTCGATGAACACGGACACCATGGGCGTCTACGGAAACTACTATCTCAAGCGGGCGATCGTCACCCAGTTCGGGCTCGGCGCCAATCTTCCCCAGGACGCCATCTATCCGTTGAACCTCGCCGACGACACCGGCAAGCCGCTCGACGGCGCCAACGATTACGTCCTCCATTTCGACAAGGGACAAACCCCGCCGATAGACGCCTTCTGGTCGGTGACATTGTACGATCCCAAAGGCTTCCAGGTCGCCAATGCGCTCAACCGCTTCGCCGTGTCGAGCTGGATGCCGTTCAAATACAATCCTGACGGCTCACTCGATCTCTATTTCCAGAACGAGACTCCCGGCGCCGACAAGGAGGCGAACTGGCTTCCGGCGCCGAAGGGGCCCTACAATCTGACCATGCGCCTCTATGCGCCGAAGTCGGACGCGCTGACCGGCAAATGGAACCCGCCGCCGGTCGTGAAGGCGACCGAGGGATCGGCACTGCCGCAATAGGCTTGTTATGGCCCAAATCTGGTTGTGAACTGATGCTGCAATTGACCCGGACCGCTGGGTAAGCGAACCGGCGCAGGAGCGGCATGAACGAAATCCCGCGCAGAGCTTCAAAGCCTGGGCGCAAACCTCTGGTCGCGCTGACCGGGGCCACGGGCTTCATCGGCCAATATCTGCTGAAGGAGCTGCCGAAACGCGGCTACCGCGTGCGTGTGCTGCTGCGCCGCCCCAGCGTTTTGCCGCGAGGCCAGGCGAGTGCCGTGATCGGCGATCTGGCGCGCCCCTACAACATGGCCGAGGCGCTCGCCGAGGTGGACGCTGTCATCCACACCGCGGGGCTAGCCAGCACGATGTCCGGCATACCCGAGGACGACTATCGCCTGCTCAACACCGAGGCCACGGTCAGCTTCGCCAAGGCCGCCCAGCGCGCGCGGGTGAAGCGCTTCGTCTTTCTCTCCTCGATCAGGGCGCAGTCAGGCCCGACCTGCCAGGGCACGCTGACCGAAGAGCGCGAGCCCTGCCCGACCGATGCCTATGGCCGTTCGAAGCTCGCCGCCGAGCAGGGGCTCGCCGCGACCGATCTCGACTGGGTGGCGCTCCGTCTCGCCCTCGTCTACGGGCCTGGCGTGGAAGGCAACATGGCGAAGCTGATCAATCTCGCCCGCTCCCGCTATCCACTGCCGCTTGCCGGACTCAAATCCGAGCATTCCTTGCTCGGCCTCGACAATCTCGTCGAGGCGGTCGACCGGGTCTTGGCGGCCGACGCGCCGCTCAGGCGTCCGCTCATCGTCGCTGACCCGAAGCCGCTGACGGTCGGCGCGATGATTGCCGCAATGCGCCGGGGACTTGGCCGGCGGCCGGCGCTGTTCTATGTGCCGAAGCCGCTGCTCGAGAGTGCGCTGCGCGCGGCGGGACAGCGCGGAAGGCTGGAGCCGCTGTTTGGCTCGCTGGTCGCCGACCCTTCGGCGCTCGCGCGACTCGATTGGAACCCGCGCGTCGAGACCGAGGCAGGACTCGCCGAGCTTCTCCGCAACGCGGTCGTAAAATAAATGCTGCACCGCAGTCGAAGCGTAGCAACTTTGTGCAGCGCGAAAGCCATCGGCGAAATTGCCGCAAATTGAATCTGAAAATTTCGTGCGCAGCTCTGGTCGCGTCTTACCATCGTCGCATTTTCTTGCTATGGTTCGTCATGGCTGACGGGGGTCGCCATTTGGAACAAGGCGCTCGCCTTGAAGATGCGACTCTGAGCCCCGACGAAAAATCTCAGAGCAAATCTTTTGGGTGGGCCGAGGAGGTGGGATGGCACTCCCGAAGATCGTCCTGCGCGGCAGGAAAGTCATTCTCCTGAGTGGCTTCAAGGACGCGCCCGAGGACAGAAGCACCAAGCATCGCCTGGTCGTTGACGCCGAGGACAAGCTGCGGTTGGCCGCGAAACGCAATCCCGATGCAGTCGCTTTCGGTTTTGTCGCGGGCGAATGGGTTGCCTCGGCTTGAGTTCTGTCCGGCATTGACCGGTATCATCGCGCTCGCGGCGCGTTGACGCGCCACGCCGCTCGCCGTCTCAGTGCTGCGAGATCGCCACGCCCCAGGGCGCGGTCCCCACGGGGATAGACTTCACCACCGTAAGGCTTGGAACATCGACCACCGAGACATCGTTGCTGTTGCCATTGGTCACGAACAACAACGCCTCGTCTGGAGTGAAAGCGAGCTGCCAGACGCGCTGCCCGACCAGCAAATATTTCTCCACCTCGAATGTCTTGGCGTCGATCACCGCCACGCGATTGGCCGGGCCGAGCGCGACGAAAGCCTTGGTTCCGTCCTTGGTCACGCGCACGCCGACGGGCTGAATTTGCTCCGGCTGCACCCCCGGCACGGCAAAGTCGACGACCTTGATGACCTTGTGGGTCTTGGTGTCGATGACCGAAACGACCCCGGCAACCTCCGAGGTCACCCACAGCTGGCTTCCGTCAGCGGTGAACTCGGCGAAGCGCGGCCGCTGCCCGACCAAGACGTTGTCGGTGATCTGGTAGCTCTCGGTGTCGATGAAATGCGCCATGTTCGTGGTCTCCGAGGTCACCACCACGGTCTTGCCGTCGGGGCTGACCCCGACGCCTTCCGGTTCGACGCCAACCTCGACCTCGGCCACCACCTTTTTGTCGGCGAGGTCGATCGCGGTGAGCAAATTGTCGTCCTCGTTGGCGATATAGACGGGAGATCCCGAAGGATTGATGTTCAGCAGCTCGGGATCGGGACCCGACGGCAACTCGCCGACAATCTCCCGGCTCGTCACGTCGAGCATCTGCACCGTGTCGTCGTCGCTGGCGCAAATCAGCAGATATTTGTCGTCCTTGGTGAGCTTGATACCGCGCGGGCGCTGGCCCACCGGAATTGTCTCCTTCACCTCCAGCGTCGCGCTGTCCAGCACGGTGATCGAGTTCCCCTTCTCGTTGGAGACGTAGACGGTATAGGCCACGGCGGGCCCTGCACCGCCGATCAGACCAACCGCCGCAATGATCGCGACGACGAGCGCCTCTGCGCGCATGCTCATCCTCCTTACCCTCTCGATTGTCATTGGAATTTGCATTGGCTTTCCGGCTCGTCGATGCCAAGCGTATCGACCTCGGCGTGCTCATGCAGGAAACCTTCCTGCGGCGAGGTGGAGACCGGCAGGTCGGAGCCGGCGACGATGATCGGCTGCCTGAGCTGACCGTCCCAGCGGCGGAACGTGACCTTCTGCCCCTTGAAGGCGGCAAGTCCGAACTCATCGCTGCGGAGAAAAGCGTTGACCGCGGCGAACTCGCCTGAGCCTACGCGCGACGCAGTCTCGCCAATCGCGCGCACCGCCACCCACGCCTGATAGTCGATCGGCAGCATGAAGCGGTTGCTCGCGCGCTGGAACCGGTTCTGCATCTGCGTGGCGCCCCATTGCTCATGCGCGGGATGCCAGCTCATGGCTTGCAGTCCCGCAGTGCCGGCGACCGGCCGCGGGTCCCAGGTGCGATACGGCAGATAGGGCCCGAACACCTCCTTCTCGTCGGCCACGACCACGACATCGTAGCTCGGCGCGCCTTGGGTGAAGGTCGGCATTTGCTGCTGGATCTGCTGCTGACCGGAATCGGAGCGGCGCGCGCCCGGCGTCTCCTTATATTCCCGCTCCTCGACGATCGTGGCGCCGAAGCGCTTAGCCGCCCGGCGCACCATGTCGAGATAGGCCAGGTCCTCGGGGAAGACGCCCTTCACCACCAGCCAACGCTGCCACCTCTTCCAGACAAGATATTGGGCGAGCGCATCGGCGAGCATGGCGCGGTCCGGTGCGGTATGCAGCACATTCGCCCGGCAGTCCTTCTCGCGGAGATTCTCATCGCTCGCGCGGACATTGAAGAGCAGCACGTCCTTGCCCTTGACCGCGTCCGACAGACGCAACAGCGTCTCGGCCGGCGCGTCGACGACCACGTAATGGTGACCGCTCTGCACGAGCTTCTCCAGCGCCTGCACGGCGTCGCCGCCGACCGGCACCTGCTCGACCTCGAGCGTGAATTGCTGCTTGGTGAAGCGCCCGGTGGTGTTGTTGTCCTTAAGCGCGATCTCTGCGCCGGCGATGCCGATGTCCTCGGGTTCGATCTTCAACCGCGAAAGCGGAATGACCTTCTTCACCTCCTGCTTCAGGTAGCCGATCGGCACCGTGGTGAGCCCCACCGCCGAGGGCGGCGTTGCCTCACCCTCTCCTTGCGGCGCGGCAAGACACCGCGGCGATGCCGCAAGCAACAACAGCAGCAGCAAAACGAACTGGCGGGACCGGACTCGCATTCGGCAATGTTGACTCACGCGCTGACAATCCTGCGCTACGCAGAAGCTTCTATTCGCTTCAAATTTACCCGCTCGCTCGCCTGTAAGACAGCATGACCCGCAGCCAGAAGTGGTAAATCGGATGCTTGGTGGCCGCCCAGATTGGACTCTTGCCATGCGCTGCATTGACAAATGGCAAGGCCGCGCGCAGTCTTTTTGCCGTGTTAGCCCGACTGGAGCGACCGGTTCACGCCGGCCGATACGGGATCCACACCCAAGGGAGGAACAGATGGTGAGTTGGAAAGTGCGTGGCGCGCTTACGGGCGCGCTCGTGTTAGGCTTTGCCGGGGCGACGAGCCCGGCATGGTGTGCAGACGCGGGGGCGCCCGCCGCTCCTGTCTCTCAGGAACAACTGAACGCCGCCGCCGGTGATGAGAACAACTTCCTTCACACCAACGGCAATTACGATCAGACCCGTTATTTTCCGGGCAAGCAGATCAACACATCCAACGTCGGCAAGCTTCACCCCGCCTGGATCTTCCAGACCGAAGTGAAGGAGTCGATGGAGACGACGCCGATCGTCGTCAATGGCGTAATGTACGTCACGACCTCGTTCGACCACGTCTATGCGATCAATGCCAAGACGGGTGAGGAATATTGGCACTACAAGCACGCCATGGGTCCGATCACGACCTATTGCTGCGGCCCCAACAACCGCGGCGTTGCCGTCTATGACGACAAGGTCTATCTCGCCACCCTCGACGCCAAACTGGTCGCGCTCGATGCCAAGTCAGGCAGCGTGGTGTGGCAGACCGACATCGCTGATCCCTCGCTCGGCTACAGCGAGACCATGGCGCCGACTGCCGTTAACGGCAAAATCCTGATCGGCACCAACGGCGGCGAGTACGGCATCCGCGGTTTTGTGCGTGCCTATGACGCCAAGACCGGCAAGATGATCTGGAACTTCGATACCACTCCCGAGAATTCGGTCGGCGTGTGGGCCAAGACCGACGCCACGGGTCACGACATGCATCGCGACATCGAGGCCGAGAAGGCACAGCTCGCCAAAACCGGCGATCCCTACAAGACGGTCGGTGGCGGCGTGTGGCAGAATCCTTCCGTCGATCTCAAGACCAACCGGATCTTCTTCGTGGTCGGCAATCCGTCGCCCGATCTGGACGGCGCCATTCGCCCCGGCGACAACCTCTATACCGAGTCGCTGGTTTCGGTTGATCTCGACACTGGCAAGTACGTCTGCCACTTCCAGTTCATCCCGCACGACGTGTGGGACCTCGACGCCGTGAGCCCGACCGTTTTGGTCGACGCAAAGGATAAGGACGGCAAAGTCGTTCCCGCTGTCATTCACGGTAACAAGATCGGAAACGTGTTCGTCAACAGCCGCAAGGATTGCAGCCTCATTCGGTTCTCCGAGCCGATGGTGTCGCAAGACGGCCTGTGGACGTTGCCGACTGCCGAAGGCGCCCGCATGCTTCCCGGCGCCAATGGCGGCGTGGAATGGTCGCCGATGGCGGTCAATCCCGAACTTGGGCTGACCTACGCGGTTAACCTGCACCAGCCGATGACCTATCAAGTCCAGAGCTCCCCCTATCCGGGCGGTAAGCTGTGGCTCGGTGGCGCCTTCAAGGTGATTGCGACCGAGGAGTCGTTCGGCAACGTCACCGCCGTCGACTACAACACCGGCAAGATCGCTTGGCAGGTTAAGACGCCGTTGCCGATGATGGGAGGCGCGCTGACTACGGCCGGCGGTCTCATGTTCACCGGCGAAGGTGACGGCTGGTTCCGGGCGTATGACGCCAAGGACGGCAAGGTGCTGTGGTCGTTCTTCGCTGGCGCCGGCGTGAATGCGCCGCCCGCCTCCTACTCGATTGACGGCAAGCAGTACATCGTGGTCGGCGCGGGCGGTAACACCCAGATCGACTTCAAGCGCGGTAACAATATTATCGCCTTCACGGTTGACTGATCGGCCACTCGGACCGCCTAATAGCGGGCCGATAGCCATATGCATGGAAGGACGGGGCAATAAAATGCCCCGTCCTTTTCACGACAGAAGCACGAGACTTGATGCCATGTTCCGCTCGATCCAATTCACAGCACCGGCGGCGCTGATTGCCTGCCTCCTGTTTTCGACCGGCGCGCTCGCCGAGGACCCAATCGCGGAGAAGGCGAAGCTTTGCGCCGCTTGTCATGGCGAGCAGGGCGTTCCCACCCAGAAGAATCTCCCGATCATTTGGGGACAGAACGAGGGCTATCTGATCTATCAGCTCCGCGACTTCAAGAGCGGCGCGCGCAAGAACGAGCTGATGTCGCCCATCGCCGCCGGCATCGATCCCCAGGACATCACTCCGTTGGCCGCCTATTTCACCAAGCTGAAATGGCCCAATCTAGAGCAGCCACCGGCCCCGGCCGCCGTCGCGACCCAGGCGCAGGCCACGGCTGCTTCGGTCGGCTGCCCGGGCTGTCACCTCGCCTACTTCCAAGGCGACGGCACCACCGCCCGGCTCGCCGGCCAGAACCGCGAATATCTCATCAAGACGATGATGGATTTCCGCACCGGCGCGCGCGGCAACAACCCCGGCATGTCAGACCTGATGAAGGCGACGTCGCCGGAGGATCTCGCTGGGCTTGCGGAATATCTCGCCGGCCTGCAAATCGAGGCCTATCTCGGCAACGGGCGTTAGCGTTTATCGGGACGCCAGCTTGTCGCGCAGCGCCGTAAGCGTGGTGAGATCGGCGGCGGTCTTGCCCTGCTTGTCCTTGAGGCTCTTATCCGCCCCATGCGCGAGCAGCATATCGACGGCTTGCGTGTGGCCGAGCTCTGCCGCGATCATCAGCGCGGTTCGGCCGCGATTGTCCTCCTCGTCGAGACGCGCGCCGCGCTCGAGGAGGAGGCTCATGACCTCCACCACATCGTTGACGCCGGCCTCGGCCGAGTATCCCGCAGCCCACATCAGCACGGTGAGATCGTTGCCATACTTGGCATTGACGTCGATGCCATGGTCGAGCAGCAGACGCACGACCGGAAAGAACCCCCGACCCGCGGCGTAAACGATTGCCGTCTTCTGCGTGGTGTCGATCGCTTTTGGATCGGCGCCCTTCTCCATCAAGAACTGGGCGATCGGCACGCTGCCCATATAGGCGGCGGCGGAGAGCGGCGTTATTCCCGTGCGCCCAGGCTGATTCACCTGCGCACCGCGTTCGACCAGCAGGCGCACCACCGGCAACCGGCCGGCCTCTGCCGCCTGGGAGAGCGCCGTCGAGCCATCCAGACTATGCGCGTCGATCGGTGCGCCGTGATCGAGCAGCAGTGCAACAATCTCCGGCTCACCGGCCGCCGCCGCGTGGGCCAGCGGCTTTGCACCAAGGCGATCCCGCGCCTCCACCGAACCGCCGATTTCCAGCAGTCGCTTGGCGAGGTCGAGGCAGCCTTTGTCTACGGCTGAAAACAGCGCGGCGTTGATCTCGATCGAGCTGGGCTGACGCTCGATCTGCTCGTAGCGCTGCTCTTGGCTGCGGCACACTTTCGCATTGGCGAAGCTGTCCACCGGGAACGCCGCAAGACAGAAAATCGTGACGGCGAGGGACGCGGCAACGCTAAACGAGGACTTGGGCATGGCGCTTCTTAGAAGCTAATTGAGGCGGCGTCGAGCCCCACGAGGCCCTAGACCTCAATGGCTTAGCGGCCCCTGCGCCTGCTGCCAGGCCTGCATCCCGCCATGAATATGGCGCGAAGCGCTAAGCCCGGCCGCCTGGGCCGCTTGCACCGCCATCGCTGACCGCTCGCCATAGGCGCAGTAGAAGATCAGCCGCTTCCCCGCGGCCTTTGCCAGCTGTTGCAGAAGGCCGTCGGTCTTCAAATTTTCCTCGATGTCGGGATAGGCCACGTGCAGGGAGCCGGGGATGACCCCGTGCTTCCGCCGCTCCTGATCCTCCCTGAGATCGACCAGCGCGACATCCCGCTTGCCCAGCAGACCCTTCGCCTCCTCCGCGCTGATCTCCCAGCCCTTGCCGGCGACGATCTGTTGCGCGAGGCCGATCCGCATGTTCGCAGGCACCGCGACATCCATCATTTTCGGGTTCGGCAGCTTGAGGTTGTTCATCAGCTCGACATACTCGTCGATCAACTCGACCTGCAGCCGCGGATTGAATGCCTTCTCCTCGCCGATGGTCGAGACCGTGTCGCCCTTATAGTCGTGCGCCGGATAGACGAACGTCTCCTCCGGAAGCTTGAGCAGCCGCCCGAACAGCGAATCGTATTGCGCGCGTGGGTCACCGTTCTGGAAGTCGGTGCGCCCGGTCCCTCGGATGAGCAGTGTGTCGCCGGTGAACACGCGGTCGGGCAGGATATAGCTGTAGGAATCGTCGGTGTGGCCTGGCGTGTAGAGCGCTTCGAGGCTGATGCCTTCGATCCCAACCCGATCGCCATCGGCGACGCGAATAGACACCACATTGGCCTTGGTCTGCTCGCCCATCACCGTGATGCAGCGCGTGCGCTCGGCGAGCGCTTCGAGCCCGGTGATGTGGTCGGCATGCAAATGCGTGTCGATCGCCTTCACCAGCCTGAGATCGAGCTCCTTGAGCAGCTGGATGTAGCGGTCGACCCGTTCCAGCACGGGATCGATGATCAGCGCCTCGCCGCCATGGCGGCTGGCGAGAAGGTAGCTATAGGTGCTCGAGGTGCTGTCGAACAGCTGGCGAAAAATCATGTCGAAGCCTTGTGCGTGCAGGGAGAGCCGGACCCGCGCTTGGGGGAGACCCGCTGTCCCGGTAACTATACCCAGCCGCCACTCTACCCGCGAGGGTCATCTGACCGCATCTGGAGGTCGCCACGCAAAACAGGCTAGACTGCGTGGCGGGAGCGCGGCGTATGGCGTCTACGGACGAAGCTAAGGCAAGCAAAGGTCCGGTCCGCGTCGCGGCTGTCATCTGCGCCATCGTGCTCGCTTGTGCGGCGCTGTATTTCGCCAGCTCGGTGTTCGCCCCCCTCGCCTTCGCGCTGTTCATCTTGGCCATCGTCTGGCCGCTCCAGCAGCGGCTCGAGCAAGGCCTGCCTAAGGGGCTCGCTCTCTTCGTCACGCTCACGATCACGGTCGTCGTGGTCTTGATCTTCGCCTCGATGATCGCTTGGGCGCTGAGCGCCGTCGGCGACTGGCTGCTGAACAACGTTCAACGGTTCCAGGCGCTCTACTTGCAGGCGACAGACTGGCTGGAAGAGCACGGTATTTTCGTCGCCGGCACCCTCGCCGAGCGCTTCGACGTGGTCTGGTTGTTGCGGCTATTCCAGGAAATCGCCAAGCGGCTAAACCGGCTCACTGGCTTCGCCATTCTGGTCTTCGTCTTCTTGATGATGGCGCTGCTCGAAGTCAGGCAGTTCGGCGCCAAGCTCGCGTCCCTCCAAAACGGCGATAAGCTCGCCCACGCCAGCTCACAAATCGCCACCAAGTTCCGCCGCTATATGCTGGTCCGGACGCTGCTCAGCATTCTCACCGGACTGGCCATCTGGGGCCTCGCCGTGCTCGCCGGGCTCGAGCCGGCGATTGCCTGGGGGCTGCTCGGCTTTGCCCTGAACTACATCCCTTTCATCGGCCCGTTCGTCGCTACGCTGCTACCCGCCCTGTTCGCCGTCGCCCAGTTAGACACCTGGCAGTCAGTCATCCTGGTCTTCATGGGACTGACCGCAATTCAGTTCCTGATCGGCAATTATCTCGAACCGTTGGCTGCCGGCGCGGCCCTGTCTATTTCCCCGCTGGCGGTCGTGTTTGCCGTGTTTTTCTGGGGTTTGCTGTGGGGCATTCCCGGCGCGCTGATCGGCGTGCCCATCGCTCTGACCATCATCGCCATCGCCGCGCAGTACCCGTCGAGCCGCTGGGTATCGACGCTTCTGTCGGGCGCTGCCCCCGACGCAAAGAAGAAGTCTTGAGACCTCACCATGGCTGATAAGCGCGAGAAAAGCCGAGCGGCGAAAGTCCGACGCGCCGATTTGTTCGTCGATCCCCGCCGCGGCGATATCGAGGACGACGCCTCGAGCACCAAGCGCCGCTCCATGCTGTCGCTGTTCGGCAGCATGCTGGTCGAGATCAGCCTGCCCAAACTGGTCGTGGCCTGGGTGCTGCTGCTCGTGGTCCCGGGCCTTCTGCTCGGCCTCGCGCCGATCGTCCTTGTCGAATGGCTCCACGTGGTCACCGACAAGCTCGCATCTTTGGTCATCGGGCTCTGGTCGCTGTTGATCCTGGCCATTCTGATCGCGCTTGGCTGGTTCGGCTGGCGTGCGCTGTTCCGCACGGCCGAGAAAAATTTTTGGGCGCTGAATTCCGTCGTCGTCGAGCCGAGCTATGCCGCCTTCCGCGAGACCTTCCGGCAATTGGCCGAGCGGCTGTTTGCCCGTAACGCCAGCGACGCCCAAAGAGCGAGGCTGCGCGCACTATCGGCGGCGATAGCGGGAATTCTGGTCTGCGGTCTCGCCCTGCTCGTGCTCTGGCTGGTTTGGCCGCATACCCATCTCTATGGCAGCCTGTCGGAGATCGAATCCTGGAAGAAGGTCGCGGTGGTGGCGCTTGCCAACAGCGTTGCCGCGATCACGGCCTATCTCGCGGTCGCCGCGCTAATCTGGGGCTTTGCCGATGCCGCCATGGCGCAACCGCGCAATCTCAGTAAATTCGACAAGGTTCCGAAGCAGGGCCGGATTTGGCGTATCGCCCATCTCTCTGACATTCATGTCGTCGGGGAACGTTACGGCCGGCGCATCGAGAGCGGCCGCTCGGGCCCTTCCGGCAATGGGCGGCTGAAGCGCCTGCTCAAGCAGCTCGAGGCGCTCGACGCCGAGCACAAGCTCGACACCATCCTCATCACCGGCGACATGACAGACGCTGGCATCTCCACCGAATGGGCCCAGGTGCTCGATGCTCTCGCCGCGCATCCGTCCTTTAGCGGCCGCGTGCTGATGTTGCCCGGTAATCACGACCTCAACATCGTTGATCGCTCTAACCCGGCGCGCATGGACTTGCCCACCAGCCCGAACCGGCCATTGCGCCAGATCCGGTGCCTCTCCGCCATGAATGCGGTGCAGGGCCGAGATGTGCGCGTAGTCGATCTCCTCAAGGGTTGCCTTGGCGGCACGCTCGAGGAGGCGTTGCGGCCACACGAGGCCGCGTTTAAACGCTTCGCCGACGTCGCGCGGCCGATCCTCTCCAAGGAAATCCCCGAAATGTGGGCGCGGGTCTTTCCCATGGTCGTGCCTCCCGCCAAGCAGGATGGGCTCGGCATCATTCTGCTGAACTCGAACGCCGACACGCATTTCTCCTTCACCAATGCGCTGGGCATGGTGTCGGCCGAGCAGATGCGCGGCGTCGACATCGCGCGCGCCGAATACCCGGATGCGTGCTGGGTGATCGCGCTTCACCACCACGTCGTCGAGTATCCCTGGGCCGCCAAAGCGCTGTCGGAGCGGATCGGCACCGCCCTGATCAACGGCAACTGGTTCGTGCGTAGCCTCAAGCCATTAGTGGGCCGCGCCATTCTCATGCACGGCCATCGCCACATCGATTGGATCGGGCATATCGCCGGCCTGCCGATCGTCTCCGCCCCTTCGCCGGTGATGGAAATGACCGACGACCTGGATACCGCTTTTTACATCCACAGCCTGGCGATCGACACCGACGGCAAGCTCAAGCTGCTTGAACCCGAGCGCATCGTCGTGCCCGGCGAACCCCCGGAGTGAAGCGAATGGCAAGCCGCGAGCCCATTCTCGTCGACCTCGCGCTACAAGGCGGCGGCGCGCACGGCGCCTTCACCTGGGGCGTGCTCGACCGCCTGCTGGAGGAAGATTGGCTCCGCTTCGACGGTATCTCGGGCACTTCGGCCGGAGCCATGAACGGCGCCGTCATGGTCGATGGTCATGCCGCGAACGGCCCCGACGGCGCCCGCGCGAGCCTTGAGACCTTCTGGCGGAAAGTGTCGGAGGCCGCGAAGCTGAGCCCCTTCCAGCGTACGCCGCTCGATGTGCTGCTCGGACGTTGGACGCTCGATTATTCCCCTGCCTTCGTCGCCATGGATCTGATGTCGCGCGTGTTCTCGCCCTATGAGCTGAACCCGATGGACTCAAATCCATTGCGCTCGATTCTCGCCCATTGCGTCGATTTCGACCGGCTCGCCCGCGCGCCGATCAAGCTTTTCGTCACGGCAACCAATGTCCACACCGGTCGTGGCCACGTGTTTCGCAACAACACCATTACGCCGGACGTTTTGCTCGCCTCCGCCTGCCTCCCGACCATGTTCCAGGCCATCCAAATCGACGGCGAGCCGTATTGGGACGGCGGCTATTCCGGCAATCCCACCATCACCCCACTCGTACGCGAATGCACCTCCAAGGACACGATTCTCGTCCAAATCAATCCGGTCGATCGGCACGGCACGCCGCGCACCGCGCGCGACATTCTCAATCGCTTGAACGAGGTCTCCTTTAACAGCGTGCTGTTGAAAGAGCTGCGCATGATCGCCCTGCTGCGCCAAGTCGCCAATCCGGGCGACTGCGAGGGCGCGCTGTGGGCCGGTATGCGCATTCACCGAGTTCCCGGCGAGGCTCTCGGCGATCTCGGTTATTCCTCCAAGCTCAATGCGGAGTGGGCTTTTCTCTGCATGCTACGCGACCAGGGTCGAGCGGCCGCGGATCACTTCCTGGCGACGAGCGGCCCCGACGTCGGGCGCCGCTCGACGCTCGATCTCGATCCCTTGCTGCACGGTATCTGACGCGATGGGACTTCTCGGCATTCTGCTCGGGCTTGGATTGCTTGTTTGGCTCGCGTACCGGGGCTGGAGCATTCTTCTGCTCGCGCCGGCGGCGGCAATGATCGCCGCCGGTTTCGCCGGCGAGCCCATGCTGGCGCATTGGACACAGACCTTCATGGGCGGCGCCGCGGTTTTCCTGGCACAATTTTTTCCGATTTTCCTGCTCGGTGCCGTATTCGGGAGGCTGATGGACGACAGCGGTTCGGTCGCGGCAATTGCTCGCTTCATGACCGATAAAGCGGGAACGCATCGCGCGATCCTCGCCGTCGTACTTGCAGGCGCGCTCGTCACCTATGGCGGCGTGAGTTTGTTCGTGGCTTTTTTTGTGCTAGCTCCCATGGCCGAAGGCCTGTTTCGCGCGGCCGTCATCCCGCGGCGACTAATGCCGGCGGCCATTGCCCTCGGCACCTCGACCTTCACCATGTCGGCGCTTCCGGGGACGCCCTCCATCCAAAACGCGATTCCCATGCCGTTCTTCGGCACTACGACCTTTGCCGCGCCGGGAATTGGATTGATCGCCTCGGCCATCATGCTGGGCTTCGGCTTATGGTGGCTTGCCCGGGCCGAAAGTCGCGCGCGCGCCAAGGGCGAAGGCTTCGGCACACAAGATCGGGTGGCAAGCCAGAAGGCGGCGGAGGATGCCATCCCGCGCGAGCGCGCGAGCCTCGCAAGCGCCTTCGATCCAGCGGAAATTCCGCAACAGCACGGCGGCTCGACGCTCCCGCCAATCACCCTCGCCGCATTGCCTCTCGCCGTCGTCATCAGCGTGAATTTCTTGATGAGCATCGTCATCCTACCGAACCTCGACACCTCCTATCTCGTCGAGGAGAGATTCGGCACAACCTCGCTCAAGGCCGTGGGAGGCGTTTGGGCGGTGGTCGTGGCTCTATTGGCCGCGATCCTCATCCTCGTGCTCATCAACCGGACCCGCTTGGCATCGCTGCGCGAGAGCATCGACGCCGGCGCCAATGCGTCGGTGCTTCCGGCACTCAGCGTGGCGAGCCTCGTCGGCTTCGGTGCCGTCGTGGCCGCGTTGCCGGCCTTCGCCCTGGTGCGGGATTTCGTGCTGACAATCGGCGGCGGCAATCCGCTTTTCTCTCTCGCGATCGCGACCAATCTTCTTGCGGCCCTCACCGGGTCTGCCTCGGGTGGCCTCACCATCGCGCTCGAGGCGTTGGGCGGGACCTATCTCGCACTCGCCAACGAAATTGGTCTCGACCCCGCGCTACTGCATCGCGTCGCGGTGATCGGCGCAGGCACGCTCGACAGCCTCCCTCATAACGGGGCAGTGGTAACACTGCTCGCGGTTTGCGGAACGACGCACCGCGACAGCTATTTCGATATCTTCGTGGTCGCCATCGTTGGCGCGGTGATAGCGCTTGCGGCCGCGATCCTGCTCGGGACCGCGGCCGGTTCGTTCTAGCGAAGCTTGTCGACTAGCCCTTGACGCGGAAGGCGAAGATGATCATCGCCACGCCTTCGATCAACAGCAGGATCCCGAACACGAACGGCACGGCGAGCGCCGTGGTCAGCGGCGAGCCGAGCAACAGCACGCCGATGATCAGGCTGAGGACACCGAGCAGGAACGAGCCGATGCCGCCGCCGCTGAACCCGCCGATGATCCCGGCGATGCCCATCACCAGGCTGACCACGCCGAGATAGATGACCACGGTGGTGGGCAGCGCCAGGGCCGTCAGCGCCGGATGATTCAGCACCACGATCCCGGCAACGATGCCGAGGAGGCCAACCAACAGCGACCACAACCATGGCTGTGAGCTGTCGACAAACACCCGCACCAGTTCCAGCACGCCCACGAACAGCAGGTAAAAACCCAGGAAAACCGCCAGTGCCACCAGGGTCGCCGCTGGGTCGGTGAGGAGCAGTGCTCCGAAAATGAGGGCGGCAATCCCCTCAAGCAGGAACACCCACCATATATTGGACTGATCGGCACGTGCCGCTATAGCCATGAACTCGTCCTCCCTTGCCAGGCTTTCTGTTGCACAACTGGCGCACGGCGCCGGAGGCCCGTCCTCTGCCTGATTCGCCTCCGCAGTTGACAGGGGCGATTTTACCCCCTTGGAAGGGATGAGGATTTCACGTTTTTCGCTAACCCCAGGAAGTTGGCGCAGCCCCGAGCAGAGATTCATGCAAATCGCCGTCGCCGAGCAAATTTCCGTTCCCGCCGAATGGGCGCCGCAAAAGGCGATTTGGACCGCCTGGCCCGCCGATCCGGACCAGTGGGACGACGATCTCGCGACGCCCCGTAGAGAGGTGGCGGCGCTGGTGCGCGCGCTCAGCCCCTCGAACCGCGTGCGGCTCTTGGTTGCGGGCGCTGAGGCCGAAGCTTCCGCCCGCGCCGTGCTCGGCAACATGGCCGAGATGGTGCCCGCGCGTTACGGCGATATTTGGCTGCGCGACACCGGTCCGATCTTTGCTCGCAGCGGGCGAGGCCCGGTGGCCCTGAGATTCATGACCAACGGTTGGGGCGGCAAGTTCGATCTCCCCGACGACACCACCGTTGGCGACGCCATCGCCACCTTTGCCGGTACGCCCGTGCAAAAATTCGATTTTGTGCTCGAGGGCGGCGCCATCGATCAGGACGGCGAAGGCACGATCCTCGCCACACGGCAGACTCTGCTCCACGAGAATCGCAATGGCTGGACCGAGTCACAAGCCGAAGCCGCGCTGCGCGCAGCCTTCGGCGCCAAGCAGATCATCTGGATCGACCAAGGTCTCTTGAACGACCATACCGACGGCCATATCGACACGCTTGCGCGCTTCGTCGGTCCGGGTCGCGTCGTCTGCCAGTCTCCTGCCGGGGCCGACGATCCCAACGCCGCGGTGCTAAATGAGATCGCGCGCCAGCTCGACGCTGCAACCGACGCTCTGGGCCGCAGGCTCGAAATCATCCGCATCCCGAGCCCCGGCCTCGTGTTGGACCCGACCGGCGAGGTCGCGCCCGCCTCGCATGTCAACTTCCTTATCGCCAACGGCACGGTGGCCATGCCCACTTACGGTACAGCGACAGGAGAGCAGGCGGTCCAAGCATTGCAACGGGCATTCCCTGACCGCAAGGTCGTCGGCCTCGCCTCGCGTGGCGTGCTCGGCTCGGGACTGGCTGGCGGCGGATCGTTTCACTGCATCACGCGCGAGGAGCCGCTCTAGATGACGAAGCGCACCCTCACCGTCGCGGCCATCCAGACCTCCTATGGCCACGACATGCGGGCCAACATCGCCAAAACCGAAACTCTGGTGCGCGAGGCCGCCCGCCAAGGGGCGCAGATCGTGCTGCCGTCCGAGCTGTTCCAGGGCATCTATTTCCCGACGCGGCAGGACCCGAAATGGTTCGCCACCGCCTTCCCGCTGCGCGAGCATCCCGCCGTTCAGGCGCTCGCCGCGCTCGCCAAGTCGCTGAAGGTAGTGATCCCGATTTCCTTCTTCGAGAAGGACGGCCCCCGCTTCTACAACAGCGTGGCAATCGCCGATGCCGACGGCGAGATCCTCGGCGTCTATCGCAAGAGCCACATCCCCGACGGGCCCGGCTATCAGGAGAAATACTACTTCCGCCCCGGCGACACCGGTTTCAAGACGTGGACCACGGAAGCCGGGAGCATCGGCGTCGGCATTTGCTGGGATCAGTGGTATCCGGAAGCCGCCCGCGCCATGGTGCTCGAGGGCGCGGAAATCCTGTTCTATCCCACGGCAATCGGCTCGGAGCCCTACGACCTGAGCCTCGATACGCATGGCCAATGGCAGCGCGTGATGCAAGGTCACGCCGTCGCCAACGCCGTGCCGGTGGTGGCGGCAAACCGCATTGGCGCTGAGCACAACGATGGCGTCACGCAGAGCTATTACGGCCATTCCTTCATTGCCGACCATACCGGCGCGCTGGTGGCGAGTTTCGGCGACAAGGACGAAGGCGTGCTGGTGGCATGCTTCGATCTCGACGCGATCGCCCGCTACCGCGCCGAATGGGGCTTCTTTCGCGACCGCCGCACCGATCTCTACGCCAAGAGCATTCTGTGATCGCGGTGAGATGACGATCGCAACGAAAGCTCCAATGGCCGACCTAAAGACTGACGCAGACTTTTTCGCGTTGCTGAGCGAGAGCCATGCGCGACTGGTCGGGACGCCGCTCGTACCGCCCGGTAAGGACGCGACATGGCTCTATCGTGATGCGCCCTGCGTCGTGCTCGCACATGGCACCGACGCAGACCCGCACTTTATCTATGCCAATAAGGCCGCGCAGGCGTGCTTCGGTTACTCCTGGGTAGACTTCTTGGACCTCCCCTCGCGGCTCTCGGCCGAGACCCAGGAGCAGGCCACGCGGCAAGAATTGCTCGACCGGGTGCTGCGCGACGGCTTCATGTCCGGCTATCGCGGCGTGCGCATTGCCAAGTCCGGACGGCGCTTTATCATCGAGGACGGCGTAGTGTGGGAGCTGATCGACCGGCACGGTACGCGGCACGGTCAGGCCGCGACCTTCTCCTCCTGGCGCGACATCTGAGTTTGGGAGCGGACATGGACCGGCGTGAGCCGCTGATCTTCATCGTCGCCGGCGAGACCTCGGGCGACAACCTCGCCGGACGGTTGATGAGCGCGCTAAGGCGCGCGACGGACGACCGCGTTCGCTTCGCCGGTGTCGGCGGTCCGCAGAGCGAAGCCCAGGGGCTCACGAGCCTGTTTCCGATGAGCGACCTCTCGGTGATGGGACTTGCCGAGGTGTTGCCGCACCTGCCGCGCCTCGTGCGACGTATCAACCAGACCACGGCGGCGGCGCGCAGCCTCATGCCCGATGCCGTGGTGACGGTCGATTCGGCAAGCTTCTCGCTCAGGCTAGCCCATCATCTGCGCGGCACCGGCATTCCAGTCATCCAATATGTCGCGCCACAGCTCTGGGCCTGGCGTCCGGGCCGCGTCAAAAAGCTCGCCAAGCGTGTCAACCACATCATGGCCTTGCTGCCGTTCGAGGCTTCCTTCTTCGCCAAACATGACATTGCCTCGACCTATGTCGGCCACCCGGCCATCGAGACGGGGGTCGATCGCGGCGACGGTCCGGCTTTCAGGGTTAGGTACGGCTTGCCAGCGGAGGCGGCCGTCCTCTGCGTGCTCCCCGGATCGCGGGCCGGCGAGGTCCGCCGCCTCATTCCGGTCTACGGCGAGGCTCTGCTGACCCTCAAAGCGGCTTACCCGGACCTCCGCATCGTCATCCCGGTGGCGCAGGCGGCGGCTGACCTCGTGCGCAGCATGACGCAAAACTGGCCGTTCCAGGTTCTGTTCGCCGAAATGGAGGAGCGCTTCGATGCCTTCGCCGCCTCGAACGCCGCGCTGGCCAAATCGGGCACGGTGACGCTCGAACTCGCGCTTGCCCGCGTGCCGATGGTGGTCGCCTATAAGGTCAGCGCCGCCACCGCTTTCCTCGTCCGCCGCATGGGGGTGAGCGTCGAGCACGCCTCGCTAGTGAACCTGCTCGCCGGACGCCTGGTGGTGCCGGAGTTCATCCAAGAAGAGTGCACTGCGCCGAACCTCGCCGCGGCCGTGGCCGAGATCCTTAGCTCCAACGATGTGCGCGCAAGTCAACTGCAAGGCTTTCATGAGGTGGCCAAGGCGCTTGGCGATCCCATACCACCGCCGAGCGAGCGGGCCGCCAAAGTCGTGCTCGACATCATCAACGGCCGCGCGGCCTAGCGGGATGCGGCCGACCGGTTGAGCGGGGCCTGCACCCGCGCCAGGTGCTCCTCGATGCTCTGATTGATCATGCTCGCCACGCGCAACGCCTCCGAGCCGGCGCGGCCATCGACCAGCGGCTTGGTGCCATTGACGATGCAATCGAGGAACGAGTTCGATCTCGTTGGCCAGACTGTCCTGCTTGGGGATTTCATGCGTCTCGGTGGCGATGGCGGCCAGCCCCTCGGTCATGGGGTCGCCGCGCAGGCGGTAGCCGAAGATCTTGCCCTCGCCCAGATCGCAATTGAGATAGTGGCTGCGCCCGAACACTCGCATTCGCCGCTCGGTCTTGTAGCTCACTCGGCTCGCCGTGACATTGGCAACGCAACCCGACGCAAAGGTGATGCGCGCATTGGCCAGGTCGACGTTGCGGCCGATCACCGCCGTGCCCACCGCGTCGACACTTTCCACCGCCGAATTCGCCAGACCGATGATCATATCGATGTCGTGGATCATCAGGTCGAGCACCACGTCCACCTCGACGCCGCGATTCCTCCACGGCGCGATGCGGTAGCTCTCGAAATAAAGCGGGTCGGTCATCATTTCGGCGAGCGTGCGATAGGCGCTGGAGAAGCGCTCGATATGGCCGACCTGAAGCACGCGGTTGCGCTCTGCAGCAAGCTCGGTGAGCGCGTTCGCGCTGGCTACGCTGTCGGTGATCGGCTTTTCGACCAGCACGTGAAGGCCACCCTCGATCAGCTCGCTCGCGATGTCGTAATGCAGCGGCGTCGGCACGGCGACGCTCACCGCATCCACCCGGCCAATCAGACTGCGATAGTCGGTTGCAGGCTCGGTGCCGAACTCCGCGGCCACCGCGGCGGCGCGCGCCGCGTCACTATCGACCACGGCGACAAGCTCGGCGCGGGGATTGCGCGAATAATGATTGGCATGGAAGCGGCCGAAATATCCGGTCCCCACCACCGCGGTGCGAATACGCTCTGCCATGTCAGCGCAACTCCTGCTCCGACTCTAACCGAGCCCTACTCGGCCGCATGCGCCCGGCTCATTTTGCGCGAGGCAAGCGCTTCGCGCACCGTGCCGACGACGAGGTCCTGTTGGCCCTCGGTGAGATAGGGATGCATCGGCAGACTGATGACGCGCTCGGCCAGCCATTCCGCTTGAGGAACCCCCGCCGGCGGCGTGGGCACTTGCCGGTAGGGCGGCAGCCGATTGAGCGAGGACGTATAGTGGATCGCCGTGGGAACGCCGGCCTCACGGCAGGCCTTGGCAAGACCGTCGCGATCCTCGGTAATGATGGTGTACTGGGCCCAGACCGACGTGGCCCCCGGCATCAGCCCCGGCACCTCGACCACCGAAGCGAGGCCTAGGCTGTAGCGGTCGGCCTTTTCCTGCCGGGCCGGAATCTCGCTAGGGAACAGGCGGAGCTTCTGCAGCAGGATCGCCGCCTGGATCGAATCCAGCCGGCTATTGAGGCCGACATACTCGAAGTCGGGCCGGCCCGGGCCCTTGCCGTGATTGCGCAGCGCCAGCAGGCGCACCGCCTTGTCGTCGTCATCGGTGAAGACGGCGCCGCCGTCGCCATAGCCGCCGAGCGGCTTGGAGGGATAGAAGCTCGTCCCGGTATAAGCGGCGAGCGTGCCAACTTTGCGTCCGCCGAAGCTCGCGCCAAAGCTCTGCGCCGCATCGCCGATCACGAACATGCCGTGCGCCTTGGCGATCTCGCTGATGGCGGTGTAGTCGGCGGGCTGGCCGTAAAGGTCGACCGGGATAACGCAACGCGGCTTGAGGCCGAGTTTCTTGGCCTCGCCGATCGCTGCCTCGAGGCTCTCGACATCCAGGTTGAACGTGTCGCGGCGAATATCCACGAACACCGGCGTAGCACCGCTGAGAACCGCCACCTCGACCGTGGCGACGAAGGTGAAGGCGGGCACGAATACGGCATCGCCCTTACCGATGCCTTCGGCCATCAGCGCCAGCGTCAACGCGTCGGTTCCGTTGGCGCAGGTCACGCAATGCTTTGCCCCGCAGAACCCAGCAAGCTGCCGCTCGAGCTCGGCGACTTCGGGCCCCAGGACGAATTGGCCATGCTTCAGCACGGCGGAGATCGCCGTCTCGACGTTATCGCCGAGCTGGGTCTGTTGTGCCGCAAGGTCGATAAAGGCCGGGATGGCTTGCGTGCGGTCTTTACTCATGCGATCTCCCACCAAAGCGCATTGGCACAGTCTAGCAAGGCGGCCGGCCCATGCGGCATGGAGGCCTGAATAGCCTCGATCTTGTTGAATTTAGGGCAATTCCCTCAGTCTTCCTGTCGGCCCCGCAGCCGACTACCATAGCATAATCGAAGTTTCAAACCCGCGGCAGCGGTGCTTGAGCAAAACACCTTGAAACCGGGGGAGGCCCAATGACGCAGCTTGCTTTCGGGGGCCAGGGCTCCCCGATCCCGCGCCGCGCCTGACCCATGCTGCTCGGCTCAGAACGGCTGCTCGCCTCCTCGCGCCTCAAGGGCTTGCGCGTCGGCGTGCTTGCCAATCCTGCCTCGATCGACCGCGACTTCAATCACATCGTCGATCGCCTCGCCGCATCGGCTGACTGGACGCTGGCAGCCATCTTCGGGCCGCAGCACGGATTCCGCTCGGACCTCCAGGACAACATGATCGAAACGCCGCACAGCAACGACCCGCGGCGCAACACGCCGATCTTCTCGCTCTACAGCGAGACGCGCGAGCCGACCCAAGCGATGCTCTCGCTGATCGACGTGTTGGTGATCGACATCCAGGACGTGGGCGCGCGCATCTACACCTTCATCTACACCATGGCCAACTGCCTGCGCGCCGCGGCGCGTGCGGGCATCCCGGTCATCGTCTGCGACCGTCCCAACCCGATCGGCGGCATCGCCGTCGAAGGCCCCACGCTGGAGCCCGGCTACGAATCCTTCGTCGGGCTTTATCGCATGCCGATGCGGCACGGCATGACCGTCGGAGAGCTGGCGCGCCTGTTCAACGAGCATCACGACCTCGGTGCCGAGCTTGAGGTCGTGGCGATGCAAGGCTGGTCGCGCGACCTGTATTGGGATGCGACGGGTATCCCTTGGGTGATCCCCTCCCCCAATATGCCGACCCTCGACACCGCGATCGTTTATCCAGGCACGGTCCTGTTCGAAGGCACGATGCTGTCGGAAGGCCGCGGCACGACGCGTCCCTTCGAGCTCCTGGGCGCGCCATGGATCGATGCGGAAGCGTTCGCCGCGCGAATGAACGCGGCGGGTCTCGACGGCGCGCATTTCCGGCCGGCGATCTTCGAGCCCACCTTCCAGAAGCATGCGCGCACGACTTGCGGCGGCTGCCAGATTCACGTGACGTCCAGACAGGACTTCGCCCCGGTCAAGGTAGGCGTGTCGCTGCTCCGCGAGTTTCATGGCATCGCGCCGCGGCAGTTCGAGTGGCGCGACCCGCCTTACGAATACGAGCACGACAAGATGCCGATCGACATTCTGGCGGGATCACCCGAACTGCGCGAGCAGATCGAACAGCAAACTCCGCTGGCCGATATCGTCGCGAGCTGGCGCCCGGGCGAGGCGGAGTTCGCCGAACTGCGCAAGCAGTATCTGCTGTACTGAGCGCTTGTATGACTACGGCAAGGCTTCCGTCAGCATTGGACAGCCCAGCGTCTTCTCCAGCGCCTCGATCAGATCCTGCTGGTTTTCGGCCGAGATGTAGAGGCCGCCATTCTGCTCGGCGAGGCATTTCGCATCCGTGATGCTTTGCTCGCCGGTCCAGGAAAAATCCTTCATGCGGAAGCCGATGATATGCACGGTCAGCTGCGCGGCATTGGCGCGCAACGTCTTGCCGAGCTCGCACGGCGCGCCGCCACAGGTCTCCTCGCCATCGGTGAGCACGACTATGAGGCCGGGCTTCTTTTCGTAATCGAGCACTTGCGCCGCCTGCTCCACCGCTTCCGTGAGTGGGGTCTTCCCTGCCGGCGTCAAGGCGTTCACCTCCTGCATGATGAGGCCGGCGGCGTCGGGCATGGGCTTGAGAGCGAGCTGAACATTGCATTGCTGATAGGGGCCGGGCCCGTAAGTGATGAGTCCGACGCGGCGAAAGCGGGTGATGCTCGGCAGCACCTTGGCGAGCGCCGACCTTACCTCGTTGATCCTGGGTATGGTCGTCGCGATCCCTTGATTGAGATTGCCGGCCATCGACCCCGAGGCATCGAACACCAGCATGGCGTCTTCGATGCAAGGGCCGCGCTCTTTGTCCTCAGCCGCGCCTGGCGTGGCGTAACCGGCGAGGAGCGCCACCAAAGCCAACGCCGCGACGGCTGTTGAACCAGAAAACAAAGATATTATGAGTGCTCTGCTGACCATCGTTGAACTGTAAACCAAAAGCCTATTGAAGGCTCGCGGCAGGGCCGCGCACCCGGCGCAACGGCTTGTAACCCTTGGGCCAACGGACTAGCTTCCACCAAAATCCAGCTCGACGGAGCAAGCCCTTGCTGCGACCAGTGGTTCGCGTTCTCCGCTCCATTTGGCGCGCCTCCGGCAGCGCCGAGGCTGAGCGCGCCATCCCCGAGGAGACGGCTGTCGCCATCACCTACAACACCGCCTCCTACGCGGTGATGATGGCCACCCCACAGAACCTCGAGGACTTCGCCATAGGCTTCAGCCTCACCGAAGGCGTCATCCCCTCGGTCGATGCCATCGATACGATCGACATCGTCGAGGAGGAGATGGGCGTCGAACTGCGCATTTGGCTGAAGGCGCCCGAGGCCGCGGAGTTCTTGGGCCGGCGGCGGAAACTGGCCGGTCCCACCGGCTGCGGGCTTTGCGGCGTGGAGAGTCTCGTCGAGGCAATGCGCCCGCCGCCGCAAGTCGGCGAAGGCCGCGTCTTCACGCCCGACCAGATCATGACCGCCGTAGATTCGCTGTTTCCGTTGCAGGCGTTGAACCGCGAGACCCGTGCCGTGCACGCCGCCGGCTTCTGGGAGCCGGAACTGGGCCTGGTTGCGGTGAGAGAGGATGTCGGGCGCCATAACGCGCTCGACAAGCTCGCCGGCGCGCTCGCCCGTGAAGGCATAAGCGCGCGATCCGGGCTCGTGGTTCTGACCAGTCGTGTTTCGATCGAGATGGTGCAGAAATCCGCGATGATCGGCGCGTCCGTGCTGGTCGCCGTGTCGGCGCCGACGGCATTGGCGGTGCGCATGGCCGAAGCCTGCGGCATGACCCTAGTGGCAATCGCGCGCAAGGATGGGTTCGAAATCTTCACCCATCCGCATAGGGTCAAGGGCGAACTCGCAACGCACGTCGCCTGAAGCCACATTCCGGCCATCTATGGGCTGCCCTTATGGCGGGGTCAGGCTGAAAAAAGCGATTCCACGGGAGGCTTTGCCCATGAAAACCCTGCTCAAAGCGTCTTGCCTCGCTCTCTTTATGATCATGGCGATGGTGGCGGCCCCGCATCCGGGCGAGGCTGCTTCGGCCGCCAAGATCGAAGCCGATGCCAATGCCACGTTACATAGCTTTGTCGACCAGGTTTCCGGTGCGCGCGAGCTGGCCAACAAGGCGGCCGGCATTCTGGTCTTCCCGTCCGTGATCAAGGCCGGAATCGGCTTTGGTGGCGAATATGGCGAGGGGATCCTGCTCACTCAGCACCGGGTCGTCGGCTACTACAATCTCGTCTCGGCCTCCTTCGGCTTTCAGCTCGGCGTGCAAGAACGTTCGGTCATCATCATGTTCATGACCGAGGATGCGCTGCGCGGGTTTGATCAAAGGGCCGGCTGGAAGGTCGGCGTCGACGGGTCGGTGGCGGTCATCACCGTGGGGATCGGCGGCTCGATCGACACCGACAAGGTCGTGAGTCCAGTGATTGGCTTCATCCTCGATCAGAAAGGTCTGATGTACAATCTGACGCTGGAAGGCTCGAAGATCACGCGCATCAACCCCTGAGCTCAGCCCGCCGTCAGTAACGCATTGGCTTCGGCGAGATCCTCTGGACGGTTGATGTTGAAATAGGGATCGATTTCCCTTCCGCCTAATTGTGCTGGAGGAAAAAACACCTCCACGGCGCCTTGCTGCTCGGCCCAGGCGCTTGCCTTGCGCTGACCCTGATTGAGCGCCGCTTCGAGCTTCCCGGCAATCCCAATGGGCCACAGCCCGATCACCGGGTGCACGCCGCCCGCTGAGCGCGCCACGCAGCAATCGCACCCTGTCTCCTCCAATGCGGAAAGGAAGCGCGCTACAAGGTCGTTGGGCAGGAACGGCGTATCGCAGGCGACGGTAACGACGTAGCCGATGTCCGCGCGCTCGATCGCCCAAGCGAGTGCCGCATGCAGTCCGGCAAGCGGGCCGGCATGACCGGTGAGCTTATCGGTGATGATTGGCAGCCCGAAGCTGGCAAAGCGCGACGGCTCGGCGTTGGCATTGATCGCCAGTGCGGCGACTTGCGGCTCGAGCCGCGCGATGACATGGGCAAGAAGGGGCTTTCCGGCGAGCGGGGCGAGGCATTTGTTCTGCCCGCCCATGCGACTCGATCGCCCCCCGGCGAGCACGACACCAGCGACGGCGCGAGGCGGTTCCATCGCCGGACCCTAAGCCCAGCGATCTCCCCTGCCAATTGCCGTTTGGGAAGCCTTAGCGCCCTTCGGGTTCTTGCTGCTCTACGTCGCCGACCTTTGCGCCAAGCTTCGCGCCGAGCGTCTCATCTCGAAAGTCGACGGTTTCGGAGAGTTCGCAGGTCACCGTCTCGAAGCCGAGCAGCTTCGCGAAGTCGATCTTGTTAGCCTTTGACATGATGCTTTCCCTCTGGGCGTGTGAACGATCAGCCTAACAAATCCTGATAAGCCGGACTGTGGCTGAATTGGCACAATCCATGAGAAGGATCGCGACGAAGCCCCCTTGCTAAGACGCGGAGAGCTCGCGGCGTAGCGGTTTGCCAGCGGCATTACGCGGTATGCGATCGACCACGACGATCTGACGTGGAGCGCGAATGCCGAGAGCCTGCCGGCAGTAGCTCAGCAGATCCGTGGCCAATCCTGCCTCAACGGTGTCGTTCAGAACGACGGCGGCCACGGGAATCTCGCCGTGAATGCGCGACTTGACTGGGTAAGCCACCGCCTCTTTGACCGCCGGATGGCTCGCCAGGGTATCCTCGATGGCTGAGGGGAAGATGTTGATGCCGTTCAGGATCATGACGTCGTCGGCGCGCCCATGGAAGATGAGTGGCTCCCCCGGCACCAAGGACACCAGATCACGTGGGTAGAACCATCCCTCCTGGAAATTGGAATAGGTGCCTGGAGCGGCGATGTAGCCTTGGGGCAAACCACCCTTCCGCACGCGGATCTGTCCGATTTCGCCGGGCGCGACCTGCTCGCCGCCGGGCCCGATGATTTCGAGGGTCAAGCCGTCGGCCGGAAATCCGACGCCTTCCGGGAAACTCTCGTGTTGATCGGGAGTCGCACAAGAGATCAATCCGGCTTCGCTGGTCGCATAGCTCACATAAATATTGTCGGTCAGCGCGCGCTTGAGATCCATGCGTAGATACCCAGGTACCCGCGCCCCTCCAGTGTGAATCGACGTGAACGATGGAAGCCGCCCGGCCTGCGCCCCCGACCGAACGAGAGCGCCAAGCTTGTAGCCGCCCATATGCATGGCGGTAGCCTCGGCCCGCTGGCAGAACTGCACAAGGTTCCGCAGGTTGAGCTGGCGGAGAAACAGCGCAGTGTTGCCGGCAAACAGCGAGCAGAGGCGATGCAGGCGATGCGCGTCGAATTCGATCGACCCCGTCCGCACAACCCGGCGCTCTTTTTCATCCCCGGCATAGCGGGTCGACAGGATGCCCAAACGCTCAAGCGAAATGCCGAAGGTTTTGGGGATATTGGTCGAACCGGAAGTGTTCTGATAGATCGCGATCGAGTTGATCGTGCGGCCTTGACAGACGGCGCTTGGCAGCTTGGGCTGAACCCCGCGAATGACGGCCGCTCCGCCCGAAGGCATCGCGAATATCCGCAAGCCGTCCATCCAGGCCTCCGGCGCCTCGACAATGAGCTGAGTGGCGCCGACTCTGTCCGCGAGCGTGCGCTTGGCCGTTCCGTTCTCGTGCGAGCCAAGGCTAATTTGCGCCGTGTCCATGCACAACACGGCCATGGCAGCGACGAGATGGCTGACCTCGTCGCGAATGCAAATGCCGGCAACCTCCCCGGGCACGAAACCTTCATTGAGCAGCCAGCCGGCAAAGGCCATGACGCGCTCGGCAAACTCGCCATAGCTGATGCGGAAATCGTCGAAGACGAGCGCCTCTTGCTCTGGCTGGCGCGCCGCCACCGCCTTCAAGTTAGCGTAGGGGGAAACAATCTGCATGCGATGACCCTCGGATTCCGAGCTAGCCCAGCACCTCGTTTAGAAATGCCGGGAACTCACCGGCCTTCAGCATCGGTTTCAAAGCATAGTGGTCGTCGACGCCCGCAACCGGATGTAGTTTGCCTCCAAATAGGCTTTGTAGCGATAAGGCGGCTTCCACATCGGATGGGCTATCTGCGCCATAAACGTAACGCAGGTGCGGAGATCCTTGCAGGGACGTCCGAAGCAGAGCGAGCTGCGATGCGAGCCACGGGTCCGGCGGCAAGCCTGGCGGTGAGCCGCAAACGGAAATGCCGCGAGCGGATCGCAGAAGCACCGCCGCTAAGATTGCCGGGAATCCCCCTCCGCTCGTTCCAAAGGTTACGACGCGGCCGTAGTTCTCCACACCGGCCGCTGTTTGGACATACTCGATAAGAGTTGGAAAGCTGTCCGCAACTCCTTGCACACCCTCTGAATAGCTCTTCTGCTCCAATCCCTTCCTCAGCAACAACACATCCCAAGCGCGCGAGTTTAAGCATTGGAGAAAAATGGCGATCGGCATCATCAGCCGCCGCGCGTTGCCGGCGAAGCCGATGAGAAGGCTCTTGGCGGACGCGGCCTCGCTCGGATCGCGATAGAACACCACATTTTCTGCGAGCGTCTCACGCCTGAAACCTTGGGGTGAGTCGTAAAGTCCCGGGCTGAGCTCCGCGACTTTCCTCAGCCATTCGTATGTCCGCTGCGGCAGCTGCTGCGTCAACACGAGATTCATAAAATGGGAAAACTCGATGGGCGCCAGAATATTCTCGAAGGCGATATGCAGCAGATTGAATTCATTCTTGCTGCTGCAACGCAAGGCAAGCGGCAAATAGTCTGACGCTTGCGAGGAGGTTGTAAGCATGGCTACAGCCTCGCCCGTAGCCACTCCTCGATCTCGAACAAATGGCTCATTTTTTCGACATCCTCGGGGGTTAGCTCTTGACCAGATTGAAGCTCGACCGAAATGCAAAACTCCATCCAGGCCAAGCTGTCAAAGCGAAGCTGATCGAGCCGAAGTTGCCGGTCACCGGCGCTCACGGCCTCGGCGAGAGCGCCAGTCGGCGTGGTTCCGTGTCGGCCCGCACGCAGAGCAATGAGCAACATATCGCGTACGCGGTCGGTCATGCACGCAGCCGAGTTCAATGCGCAGGTCTGCCGGCCCAATATGAACGAAGCGTGCCCAGAACCTTGCCACCAAGCTCGGTCAATCGAGCATGGCGATCGAGCTCCTCGATGCCAGTCTGAACCGCGTCTGCGTTATATTTGGCGCGCTCGACCGCAACCTTGGCCTCCGCCTGCGTTAGTGCGCCGCTCGCAAGCATCCGGCTCATGGCGAGATGCACGCGCGTCGCCACGAAACAAGCGTGAAAGATGCCGTCGATCGGCCGCTGGTCCGTGCGAAGCGGAGAATCGTAACGTTCATTGCCGCTATTCTCGGTGAGAGCGCCGTCCGCGGAAATGCCAAACAGCAACCCATGACTGCTCTCATGCACCAGCAGATCGACAATCGAGATGGGGCTCCGTCTGAGGTCAGCGTTGAGCAACGCCGCACCCCACAGGAAGAAGGTCGACGCTCCGTTAAATTTATCTGCGGGGTCGTCGCTTCCTGGTGCGCCAAGGACAATCATCCTCACGAGACTTCGCACCTCTGCGTGGAAGTCCGGGTCGGCCCGCTTCAGCACGGCCAGTCCCGCCTCAATGTCCTGCTTGCACGCCGAAAAGCTTTCCGGGCTGGGCATCGTAGGACGAAACGGCCGTCGCCGATCCGTATCGAACAGGATCTGAAACTGCTCCCACCAAGCCGCGGGGATGGTTTCATCGCTCAGCGAGACGATGCCGGGTTTGGCGGAAAGCGACGTCGCTTCCACCACGGCGTCGGACGCGGCGGAAACATCGCCGCGTGGCGATTTGGCGACCTCGGCAACGAGCTTGGAATAGAGGCAAAACAGCCAAGGGGAGACGGGGCCGGCTCTGAGACGTCGCTCGACCTCGGAGAGCATCGAATGGGCGTCCACTGACGGTTCGACCTCCGCCAGGTACGCCAATGACTCCGCCAAGCGAAAGCGCAAGCTCTCATCGATCGCGGCGACTCGCGGCACCGAAGGCGTGAGGGCCCAGCGTGGCGCCTCCACGGCAACGTCCATGGATTCAGCAATAAGCGACAGTTCAACCTCCACGCCTACAAACTCAAACTAGGCAGAACCCCTTCGCTCCACTCCTGCGGCTGGCTATTCCCCGCTCTCGCCGCTGCCGTGGGCGGCGATGTCTTCGCAGGCAACCCAGACTTCGAGTCCAACTTTCGCACCGAGCTTCGCCTCGATCACGTCGGCCCGAAAATCTACGGCGTCTCCAAGCTCGGCACTGACAGCCGCAAAGCCAAGGAGCTTGCGAAACTCGAGCTTCTTCGCAGGCTCCGGGATCGGCTCGAGCCCGACTTTCGCGCCCAGTTTCGCTCCGATTGCCTCGGCCTGAAAATCGACGCTGTCGCCAATTTCGCCACTGACAGCCGCAAAGCCAAGGAGCTTGCGAAACTCGAGCTTCTTCGCAGGCTCCGGGATCGGCTCGAGCCCGACTTTCGCGCCAAGCCTTGCGCCGATGGTCTGATTCTGAAAGTTCACCCCGTCAAGGCGCTCGCCGGCAACCAGCTCAAAGCCAAGGAGCTGATTAAAATCAATCTGATTGCATTTTCGCATGCTCATTTCCCCCGGGGTCGCAGTCGTCGCACTTTACCAAAAGCTCCGAAGAGAGGCGTAATTGAATCGTCACGCCCCACGGAAAAACAAATTGATGCCCACGAACCTGTCAAGGTCCGTGCGCCATGGAACGAAGCCCGCGGAAGAGGAGCTTATCGGGCTTTCTTCACTGCTGCATCGTAGGCCACGTCGAGCGCGACCATCGCCTCGGCCCCGACCTTCGCACCCAGCCTCGCGCTCACAGTCTCGTCTTGAAAGTCGAATTCGTTCAGAAGTTCTCGGGTGACCAGTTCAAACCCCAGCAGCTTGTCGAACTCGATCCTGTCAAACTTTCGCATGTCGCATCCCCACGAGCTAATTCGGTCCATCGCAGCGCCAACGGACAGTCAGATTAGCATAGTGTCGACCGCTGACGTGTTGCCGCTGCGTCACAGGCCTAACTCAATCGCGTCATAATTGGCTGGAGCCTAGCTCCGCGCCGCAGACCGGCGAGCTTGCCATGAGTGACCCAAAGTGGACCTCAAGCCTTCTCGGCGGCGAGGACGCCACTTGCGGCAAATTAAGTAATGAAACTGGACCGGGATCGTGGAAAATTAGGCCAAGAGTACACCGCCTCGAGGCCGGTCTGTTTGTATGAAACCACCGCCGCCAACCGAACATCCTATTCTCCAGGTCCGGAACTTGGTTCGAACCTTTGGCGGCATCGTCGCCGTCAACGATTTCGACCTCGATGTTTACCCGGGATCGATTCACGGACTGATCGGACCCAACGGCGCCGGCAAGACGACCACCTTCAATGTCATCAGCGGCTTCTATGCGCCATCGCGCGGCCAGGTCATATATCTTGGCCAAGACATCTCCGGCCAAGCTACCAGCAGCGTTGCCGGACTGGGGCTGATCCGGACCTTTCAAGGCACCACCCTGTTTCATCAGCTGAGCGTCCTCGACAATGTCCGGCTTGGCTGCCACCGCAGCGCCAAGGCCGGCCTCCTCAAGCGCATTCTGGGACGCGATCGCGCGACGGAAGAGGCCGCGGACGAGAAGGCGCACGAGATCCTTGCGTTCTTCGGCTTGCAAGAGCTCACAAGCGAGCTTACCTCCAACCTCCCCCATGGCCACCAGCGGGCGCTGGGCATGGCGGTGGCGCTCGCCGCCGACCCCAAGCTCATGCTTCTCGATGAGCCCTTCACCGGCATGAACGCCAAGGAGACGAAGCGGATGGCTTCGCTCGTCCGGCGGCTGCGCGACGAGCGCGGCGTGACCATCATGCTGATCGAGCACGATATGCAGGCGGTGATGGGGCTGTGCGAGATCATCACGGTGATGAACTTCGGCACCCGCTTGGCCGAGGGGACGCCGGACGAGGTGCGTGCTAACCCCGCCGTGATCGAGGCCTATCTGGGAAGCGCGGTCGATGCTGCTTGAGATCAGCGACCTCCATGTCCACTACCACAAGGTGGCGGCGCTCAAGGGCATCAACATGGCCATACCCGAAGACGGCATCGTCACCATCATCGGCGCCAATGGCGCGGGCAAGAGCACGACCTTGCGTTCCATTTCCGGGCTCGTGCGCATCAGCAAGGGCGAGATCGTATTCGCCGGCCAGCGCATCGACGGGCTCCCTCCGGAAAAGATCGTCGCTCTCGGCATCGCCCATGTGCCCGAAGGCCGCCGCATATTTCCCAACCTCACGGTCGAGGAAAATCTGCGCACCGGCGCGTTCCTGCGCTCCGACAAGGCGGAGATCGACAAGGATCTCGACGAGGTGTTCCACCACTTCCCGAGGCTGAAGGAGCGCCGCAAGCAATGGGCGCGGTCGCTTTCCGGGGGCGAGCAGCAGATGCTCGCCATCGGCAGGGCGCTCATGTCGCGACCCAAAATGCTGGTTCTAGACGAGCCCACCATGGGCCTCTCGCCGGTGCTGGTGCAGGAAATTGCCAGGATCATTCGCGAGATCGTTGCCCGCGGCGTCCCGGTGGTGCTCGTCGAGCAGAACGCCGAGCTCGCGCTCAGGCTTGCGCGCTTCGCCTATGTGCTCGAGACCGGACGAATTGCTCTGAAAGGCCCGGCCAACGAGCTGCATGACAATGAGCATGTGAGGCGCGCTTATCTTGGTGGCTGAAACCTGGAGTCCCCAAGAGCTTCTCCAAGCAGGTTGGAGCGAAGCCGATCTCGCCTGGGAAGCGATCGCGGAAAGAACCGCCGAGGCTGTTGCCCACCAGAACCGCGCGAGGGCGAAGGAGGCCGCGGGCGAGGCGCTGCAACTGGCGCGCGCCAACTTCAAGCCGACAGACCCTCGCCTCGGCACCAGTCTCGCCAACTACGGAATTTGCCTGAGCCTGTCCGGCCAAGACGAGGACGTTCTGTTCCTATTTCGCGAGGGGCTCGATGTTTGGCGCCAATCCCCCCAATGGCTTGCCCACATGGAAGCGCCGCGCATGGCGCGGAGCTCGCTGTTCCATATGCGCATGGAGGCGCGCCATCGCGCCACCTATAGAGCCAGATGGCTGCAACGCTGGCGGGACATCGCCGCGGAGGCGACGGCGCGCAGCGAGGCGTTGCTCCTATCTCGGGGGGTAAACACCACAACCGCCGCCGACGCGTTGGCGCGCTGGCGGCGCGAGCGTCCCGCCATGCTCAACGATACGCGCAAACTGATGGCGGCGGGGTTCCTGCTGCTCGCCCCGCTCGCGGCAAGCCCCCAGTAAGCGCAAGCGCGGTGAGCGGCGCGGACCTATTCGGCCGGCTGCCCCGCGAGGGCGCGCCGCTGCTTCCGCCCGGCGAACCATTCCTTGATCTTGACCACCAAGCTCTCCAACCCGTTCGGCAAGAACAGAATGAACAGAATCAGGATCGCGCCGTAAAACATCGGCCGCATCTGATCCACGCCGAGAGCGCGCAGCACGACTTCGTTCAGAACCGTCAGCGTCACCACGCCGAGGATTGGGCCATAGAAGGTCGCGGTGCCGCCGACGATGGCCCAGATCAGCACATAGGTCATCTCCTCCACGCTGAACCGGTTCGGGTTCACCGTGCCGACATAATGGGCGTAGAGCGCGCCGGCGAGACCAGCGAAGAACGAGGAAACGACGAACGCCAGCGTGCGATAGCGGAAGGTGTCGACGCCAACGGATTCGGCAAGTTTGTCCTGCCAGTGAATGGCATGGAAGGTCAGTCCAATCCGCGAGCGCTCGACGCGGTAGAGAACGAACAACGATATCGCCACCACGATCAGGCAAAGATAGTAGTAATTCACCGGATCGTAGAAATCGATATCGATCGAGAACAGCGTGATGTTGGGGACCGGAGGAATGAGCTTGATGCCCTTCGGTCCGCCAAACAGCCAGGTGAGCTCGCTCCACTTCCAGATCAGCCGAATGATCTCGCCCGCGGCGAACGACCCAATCAAAAAGTAAAAACCTTTCATGCGGAACAGCGGGAAGCTCAGCAGAAAGGCGAGCAGTGCCGCCATGGCGGCTCCCGCCAGCATCGACAGCGGCACCGGCCACGCAAGTTCCTTGGAGACGAGCGCCGAGCCATATGCGCCCACGCCCATGATGACCACATGCGCAAGCGACCATTCCCCGGTGAGCGTCAAGAGCCGGTAGCTGGACACCAGCAGCACGTTGATCACCAGCAGGACGAGGATCTCCTGCTGCGAAAGCGAAAGCAGATACGGCACCACGAGCAGCCCGGCCGCAAGCAGGACGATCCCGAGGGCCCGGATGAGTCCGCTGCCAGGGGCGCGCTCAGGCACGTTCCTTGGCTCCGAACAAACCGGTCGGCTTCACGATCAAAACCACCAGCATGAGCAGCAGGCCGACGATGTTGGCGAGCGTCCCGTCGTACATCGTGGTCATGAAGGTGTTGACGAAGCCATAGAGAATGGCGGCGAGCACCGCGCCCTCCAGCGAGCCAACACCACCGACGATGATGATGATGAAAGCGGTAATGATGACCGGGTGGCCCATATAGGGCGTCGGCGCCACCAGCGGGGCGGTGAGCGCGCCGGCGACCCCGGCGAGAGCCGCGCCGATGAACATGGCAAGCCTAGCGGTATCGTTGATCGACATGCCTTGAAGGGCTGCGGCCTCCCGGTCTTGCGCGCAAGCGCGAAGCGCCCAGCCGAACTTGCTTTTGCGCAAGAACAGCCACAGCGCGGTCAGCAGCACGATCGTGGCGACAATAACGTAAAGCCGCTGATAGGTGAGCACCACACCGTCGGAAAACACGATCTTGGCTTGCGTCGACGGCGGCACATGCTCCATCTGCACGCCGAAACCAAGCACCGCGATCGTTTGCAAGATCAGGAGGAAACCGATCGAGGCGATCAACCCCCCGAGCGGATTGTCGCGCAACGGTCGAAACAGGCCGTATTCCATGAGCAGCCCCAGCAGGCCGACAAAGATCAGACCGATGAAGACCGCAAGAAAAAAGGGAATGCCGAGTCCAGCGTAAAGCGCAACGACGGCATAAACTCCCGCCATGTAAAGCTCGCCATGGGCGAAGTTGATGACCCCCATCACGCCGAAGATGAGGACCAAGCCCACGGCGATGAGCGCCATATAGCTCGAGGCATAAGCCGCATTCACGACGGTCTGCAGGAACAGATCAAGGCTCATCGCCACGCTCCGCGACGGATTCTAGCCACACATATGGGCCACGGGCTGGCGCGCCACGGGCATTCTGCAAATTATCCATGCGCCGTCTGCGCGGGGTGCGGCAAGATGACGTCATGCGGTCGCGCAGCCAACCGGCGATGACACGCCGGAAGAAAGGACTAGCCTATTTACGCTGGAAGTACATCTGGTCGAGCGCCGTCATGTGCTTGATCAGGAGATCCTTGTGCTTGCCCCACCATTCAGGGATGGACTTGTACTGCTTGATCTTGGCCTTGCCGTCCACAATGACGACCACCGGCCAGTTGCCGACCAGCGCGTTGTCGATGCCGAATAGCTCCTTGCCCCACCACTCGGCCTCGCCAAAGATATGTTTGCCTTTGCCGTCGTCCTTCATCGCCTTGAGCACGGGCTCCGGATCGGCACTGCCTGCTGTCGTCGCGGCGCCGGACCACAAATCCATGATGGAGGAGTATTCCCACGACACCGCGCTCCACTCGCCCTCGCCGAAGCGCTTCTTGTACTCCTCGTAGAACCCGTTCGGATCCTTGAAGTTGATCTGCGGCTCGTTGAGCGCCGGGTCGTCGAAATCCGGGAACTGGAAGATGAAGCCCTCCATGAACTCCTTGGAGGTCTTGTCGATCATCTTCCCGTAGAAATCGGCGGTGCAGGAGATGATCTGACCTTTGAAGCCCTGCTGGAAGGCCTGTTCGGTGAGCGGGTGCACATAGTCTGCGTAGCAGGTGTCGAGGCAGAGGATATCCGGCTTATCGGCCAGCATCTTCGACATGATCGGCGCAAAGTCGGTCGTCGCCGGGTCGAAGAAAATCGGATCGCCGAGAACCTTAATCCCCGCAGCCTCGAACGCCGCGAGATAGGTCGCCACTGACGGCTTGCCGAGCGAGTCGTCCTGGGCGCAGATCACCGCGGTCTTGAGGTCGGGCTTATTCTCCGCCAGCCACTCGACGCCGGTGACATTGTAGATCGGATGCACCTCGCAAGGCGCCACCAGCATCGTCGTGTCGGGCGTCAGATCGCTCGGCAGCAGCGTCGACACCAGCATCTTCTCTTTCTCGGCCACCGGCGATGCGCCGGGCCACGGATCGCCGCCGAGCATCATGATGAACTTGACGCCGTCTTCCTTGATGAGCTTCACCGCGCCGGTGCGTGCCTTGCCCGGATCGTACTCGTCGTCATAGGCGATGAACTCGACTTTATAGTTCTCGCCCCCGATCGGGATGCCGCCCGCGTCATTGACGCGATCGCCCCAGATGTGAAGTCCATCGAGGCCGGGCTTGCCCCAGGCCGAGACCGCGCCGGTCAGCGGCGCCAGGAAACCGATCTTCACCACTTTATCCGCGCCGAAGACAACCTTCGGCATGGAAACGCTGGCCATCAGGGCAGCGGCAGAGGTCGTTACGAGAAATTGGCGGCGGTTCATCGCATCGAACGCTACTTTAATCGTCATCTTACACCCTCCGACTCGAACGGGGTTCGACCGTATGAGCGGCGACCCGCTTCACGCTCCTTGCCCACGCCGCCGCCGCTGCGAGGGCAATGCGAAATGAAAGCTTAGACCGGTTACTGATCACAGGACAATAGGACCCACTTTGGTTTGGCGGAACCACTTTGGGTTATCTTGCAGACCTAGAGCATTCGGAAGGTGTGGTCGTCGCTCGCGACTAGATGTAATCTTGGAAGCAACAAGTTGCAGCGAGTGAGGGAGTTGAACTCATGACAGGTCGTGTTGCCGTGATCGGGGCCGGGCCGTGCGGTCTCAGTCAATTGCGCGCATTCCAGCTGGCGAAGAGCGAGGGAGCGGATATTCCCGAGATCGTCTGCTTCGAGAAGCAAAGCGATTGGGGTGGCTTGTGGAACTACACTTGGCGCTCGGGCCTCGACGAAAACGGCGAGCCGGTACATTGCAGCATGTACCGTTACCTTTGGTCGAACGGACCCAAGGAAGTTTTGGAGTTCGCCGACTACACCTTCGATGAGCATTTCCAGCAGCCGATCCCATCCTTTCCTCCACGCGAGGTGCTGTACGACTACATCGTCGGGCGGGCGAAGGCTGCCGGCGTGAGACCCTGGATCCAATTTTCCACGGCCGTGCGCAGCGTCACCTATGACAAGAACTCGGGTCAGTTCTCGGTGACCGTGGAGCACTTGAAGGACCGGACGCTGCATACCGAGATGTTCGACTATGTGGTGGTGGCCAGCGGCCATTTCTCGGTGCCGAACGTGCCCGACTTTCCCGGCATTGAGTCGTTTCCCGGGCGTGTCCTGCACGCTCACGACTTCCGCAGCGCCGACGAGTTCAAGGGCAAGGATGTGCTGATCGTCGGCGCCAGCTACTCGGCGGAAGACATCGGCTTGCAATGCCACAAATACGGCGCGAAATCCGTCACCATGTCCTGGCGCACGCAGGCGATGGGCTTCAAGTGGCCGGCGACGATGGACGAGCGGCCGCTGCTCACCGGGATTGCCGGACGGACGGTGCACTTCAAGGACGGATCGAGCAAAGACTTCGACGCCATCATCCTTTGCACCGGCTATCAGCACCACTTCCCATTCCTGGATACTGAGCTCAAGCTGCGCACGCATAATCGCATGCATCCGCCGCATCTCTACAAGGGGATCATGTGGCTCGATAATCCGAAGCTCATGTATCTCGGCATGCAGGATCAGTTCTACACCTTCTCGATGTTCGACGCGCAGGCTTGGTACGCGCGCGACGTAATTCTCGGCCGCATCAAGCTGCCGTCGAAAGCGGAGATGGCAAAGGACGATGCGGCGTGGGTCAAGCGCGAGGAAGCGCTAAAGGATGCCTTCGAGAAGATCGACTTCCAGGCCGACTATGTCCGCGAGCTCTGCGCCGCAACGGACTATCCGAAATTCGACATCGACATGACGGTCGATGAGTTCAAGGAATGGGAGCACGACAAGGAGCACTCCATCCTTGGCTACCGCAACAAGGCGTTCAAGTCGCCGTGCACGGGAACCATGGCGCCGGTGCACCACACGCAGTGGCTCGAAGCGCTGGACGAACTCGATGAAGACGTTCCTCGCGGTCAAGGGCAAGGCTGCCGCGGAATAGACCAGCTGTTTAGGAGCGGACCCGCGTCTTCTCCGGATCGAAATGCGGGAACCGCACCACGCGTGCGGGTAGACGCTTCTGCTGGCCATCGAGCTTGCCGACCTCCAGCTGCGTGCCCAGCTCCCCGCTCGTAACGTCGACGCGGGCGAGCGCGATGGTCTTTTTCAGGATCGGCGAGCGGGTGGCGCTGGTAATGACGCCGACTTGAGCGCGGCCGCTATGGACGCAGTCGCCATGCCCCACCGCCTCGTCACCGTCCATCTCCAGGCCGACAAGCATTCGCTGCGGATGGGCTTTGCGCCGCATCAGCGCGTCGCGCCCGATGAAGTCGTCGTTCTTGGAGGCCAGCGGCACGGTGAAGCCGATCCCCGCCTCGAAGGGATCGGTTTGGTCGCAGAACTCGTAGCCGGCAAAGGCGAGCCCCGCCTCGATGCGGAGCATGTCGAGCGCCTGGAGGCCGAGCGGCATCAGCCCGTACGGCGCTCCCGCCTTCCAGATGGCGTCGAATACGGTGAGCGCGTCCTTGGGGTGGCAGAAAACCTCGTAGCCGAGCTCGCCGGTGTAGCCCGTGCGCGAGACGACGACCGGTACCCCGTCATAGCCACCGACGCGCCCGATGGTGAAGCGAAACCAGCCCAGCTCTTCTAGCGCGGGTTGCGCCGGCGGCGTCCAAATCACCTCGCGCAGAATTTCGCGGCTCTTCGGTCCCTGAACAGCCACGTTGTGCAACTGGTCGGTCGAGGAGCGCACCCACGCCTTGAGGCCGAGCTTCTCGGCCTGTTCCCGCAACCAAATGCCGCCATAGTCGACGCCGCCGATCCAGCGGAAGTTGTTGTCGCCGAGACGGAACAGCGTGCCGTCGTCGATCATGCCGCCGTGCTCGTAGCACATGGAGGTATAGACCACCTGCCCCACGGCGAGCTTCCGGACATTGCGGGTTAGCGTGTATTGCAGCAGCGCTTCGGCATCCGGGCCGGTGATTTCGAACTTGCGCAGCGGCGACAGATCCATGATCACCGCGCGCTCGCGACAAGCCCAATATTCGGCGACCGGTCCGTCATTGCTGAATCGGGTCGGCAGCCAATAGCCGCGATATTCGACGAAGCTGCGCGTCAGCGCGGCGAAGCGCGGGTGAAACGCCGTCCCGCGCGTGAGCTCGGCGTCGGCGTCGGGCGTCATCCTGTAAGCCACTCCCCTCGAAAAGGATTGCTTGTCGGCATAGGTGCGAACATGGATGTCGGTAGGCTCCCATCCATTGGCCGGGTCGATGTCGTCCGGGCAGGCCGAGGACACGCAGACGATATCAGTCAGCGCGCGCAGGAGTATATAATCGCCCGGCCGCGACCAGGGCTCATCGAAATACAGCACGTTGTTCGCATCGATGCCGGTATTGTAAAAGTAGTTGATTGCCATCCAGCCCTTGCGCGGGGCGATGCCGTAAGGCGCGAGCGCGGTATTGAAATTGTCCGTGCAGTTGACGTGACCGGGATAACCCTGGTCTTCGTAATAGCGCGCATAACAGGCGAGCCCGAAGGCGTCGTGGCGTCCGACGGTGTCGCGCACCACCTCCACCAACGGCTGCATCTCCTGATCGAAGGCTTTGGAGAACAGGCCGGGCAGCGGATAGCTTTGCCCCACCAGCGAGCGCGTCGCGGTGACGTCGAGCGGGCGTTCGATCCCCTTGTCGAGCTTGCGCGCGGCAAAGCATTGGAAATCGGTGCATTGGCGGCCGGCGACGTCGATGATCTGAATATATTCGCCCGCACGCACGACATAGGCTCCGGCCGTCGCCCGGTGGATGCGAATATCTTGAAGCGGATCGGCGAGCGGCTCGGGCAGGATGGTTTCGCTCGGCGCCCGCAGCCGGGCGCGCATGACGTGGAGGCGGATCGGCGTGGCTGTGTCCTGCGCGCCGGCATCCATCGGCGCTCCCGGGGCGGCAACGATCAACAGCCCGTCACGCGCGACCGTGAGTTCGGCTTCATCTCCGGCACGGGAGTCGCCGCCGAACAATTTGAAGGCGCGAGCGCCGGCAAGATCGATTCCGCGCCGCTCGAGTCCGGAGCGGACGGAACGTGCGCTTTCGCTGTCTCCGCTAAGGATTTGCTTGAGGCCGCGCGCCTCGCCGTCGCCACGGACGCCCAGAACGGCTGGATCGATGGCGCCGGTCGCGTCGGCGGCCACGATTTCGCAAGACTGCAAACCCTCAATATTGACCAGCTTCACACGGTCGCCGGCATGGATCGGGACGGCAATCGCCCCTCCCCCCGGCACCGTGTAACGCTCTTCGCCGGGGGCGAGGCTGAGCAGGCCGGGCCGCATGACGACGGAAGGCCGAGGCGGATTCTGTCTGTGGGTCGGTTGATCGAGGACAGCCAAAGTGCATTCCATCCGCGCGGGAAAGACGCGGTCTGATCGGCGCGTCCCAGCGGCGGGCGCCACGCTTTGCGAATTGTCCTTATTGTATCCGCATCGGCCGAGCGCGCGAAGGTCTCTAAGGATCGAAACCGCTTTGGCCTCGGGCAGCCTGCTGTACGGAGAACGGCGCGATAGAAGCCGTAACATTGGTAGCGGAGGAGGGATTCGAACCCCCGACACGCGGATTATGATTCCGCTGCTCTAACCAGCTGAGCTACTCCGCCATTTGAGACCGGACGGATGTTACTCCGCCAATTGGCTTTGCAGTCGCCGATATAGGGATCGCCAATAATTGGTGTCAAGCAAACGCCGGCAATGCACCAGCCCCCGGGCCACCTGCCATTTGATCCTGACCCGGATCGGCTCGGGCAGCCTGGCGCGCACCGGCATCCGCGCCGGAGCCCGCGTTTTCAGGCTGCGGGCTGCGAGTTGCGGGGCAAGCCCGAAGCCGGGCTCCTTGACGAAACGCAGCATGGTGAACAGGCCGAGGGGCCGGAGCGAGCGGCGATCGGCGAGTCGGAGATCGTCGCAAACCAGCACCTGGTCCAGCCCGAACACGGGACGCCAGCCGATATACTCGGCAAACGGCGCGAGCCGCCGCTCGAACCAACCGCGAAATCCCTCGTCCTGGCTGAAATGGTTGACGAGGATGACCTCGCCGCCGGCCGCGCATACCCGCTCCAATTCCCGCATCACGCGGTCGGGTTCCGGCACCACCGTCATGACATACATGGCGACGACCGTGTCGAAGCTCTCGTCGGGAAAAGCGAGCGCGCCGGCATCCATCTCGTGCAGCGCGACCACATGGCCGAGCGACTTGCGGTCCACCTTGTCTTGCGCCTTGGCCAGCATCTCGGGCGAAAGGTCGATGCCGGTGATGGTGAGATGGCTGCCATAGCATGGCAGCGACAATCCGGTGCCGACGCCGACCTCGAGCACCCGGCCCTTGCGCCGGTTGATGATCTGCACGGCGTTCTTGCGTCCGGCTTCGGCAATCAGGCCGAAGGTAAAGTCATAGACTGGTGCCCAGCGGCGATACGCATGACGCACGGAAGCCGCGTCCATAACGGGTGCCTTGTGTGCCACGTTTCCTCTCCGACCTCGAGCGCCGCTTGGAACGGCGCTTACCGCGATACAGCCACCAACGTCTCCTCGGTTCCGCTTTTTGTCGCGGATGCCGCAAAGCCGTTTTTGGCCAACCCGGCTGCTGCGGCCGCGGACTTGATCCATCCGCCGCCCAGAAGCCGCTCCCCGCCGCCATCCGCGGCATAAAAAACGCAAGCCTGTCCGGGTGAGACGCCGTCCTCGCCACGGGCGAGTTCGACCGTCAAACCATTCTCATCGAGGCTTAAGCGAGCCGGCTGCAACGGTCCGCTCGAGCGGATCCTGGCGAGGACTTCCTCGCCCGATTCCACGAAATCCTCAAACGATTCATCGCCCAGCCAATTCATGTCGCGCAGCCTGAGCGCCCGCATGCGCAAATATTCCCGCGGCCCGACCACCACCTCGCGGGCCGAGGCATCGAGTCTCAGCACGTAGAGCGGCTCCTTGGCCGGGACGCCAATCCCCTTCCGCTGGCCGATCGTGTAATTGATGATCCCGCCATGGCGGCCGAGCACCCGGCCATCGACATGGACGATATTGCCGGCCTCCGCGGCGCCCGGACGCAAGCGCTCGATCACTTGCGTATAACGTCCGGTGGGCACGAAGCAGATGTCCTGACTATCCGATTTCTCCGCTACCGCCAGCCCGAAATCTCTCGCAAGCGCCCGCGTCTCGTCCTTCTCAAGGCCGCCAAGCGGAAACCGGAGAAAACCGAGTTGCTCGCGCGTGGTCGCGAATAGGAAATAGCTCTGGTCTCGCTCCTTGTCGGCGGCGCGGTAGAGCCCCCAACCTGCGGGACCTGGCTCGCTTCTCACATAATGACCGGTCGCCAGCGCGGCGGCGCCCAACCCGGCGGCCGTCTCCAGGAGATCGTGAAACTTGATCTTCTGATTGCAGGCCACGCAGGGGACCGGCGTCTCGCCCTGAAGATAGCTATCGGCGAACGCGTCCATCACCGCCGTGGCGAAGCGCGTCTCGTAGTCGAGCACGTAGTGCGGAATCTTGAGCAGGTCGGCGACGCGACGCGCGTCCTGGATGTCCTGACCGGCGCAACAGGCGCCCTTGCGCCCGACCGCCTCGCCATGATCGTAGAGCTGTAGCGTGATGCCGACGACATCGTAGCCTTCGGCCTTGAGCAGGGCCGCGACCACCGAGGAGTCGACGCCGCCGGACATGGCAACGACCACGCGCGTATCGGCCGGACGGCCCTCAAGATGCAGACTGTTAAGCACTGGGGCCTGCAACGATGCCACTAAAATCCCCGCTCGAAGCCACTAGAAGACGTGACGGCAATGTTTTTACTTATCTCGCAGTATAGACGGTCCGTGCTTGGCGCGCGGCGGTTTTCTTCGCGCCGAGCCTAGGCCGAACATAGGCATCGCCCCCTTGTTAAGCAAGGCGAAGCGGTGCCTTGCCAGGGCTCGGGGAGACGCCTTGGGAAGCCTGGGTTCTTGCTTTGAATTCAGCGACTTTGGACTATTTCCTTGCCGGTTCCTTTACCTGACAGCTTAGGCAAATCTTAAATGCGGCTTGCTAGTCTCCCCCTAGATGTTGGCTCATCGAGCAGTGAAAAAAGTAAGTGAGTACGATGACCGAGAATTACAGGCCACGCGTGAGATATGTGATTGGGCCCGACGGCAGCCCCCTGACCGTCGCCGATCTTCCTCCCCGTGACACCAAGCGTTGGGTGATCCGCCGCAAGGCCGAGGTCGTTGCCGCCGTGCGTGGCGGCTTGATCAGCCTCGAAGAGGCTTGCGAGCGCTACACGCTGACCGTCGACGAGTTCCTGAGCTGGCAGCGGTCGATCGACAAGCACGGCCTGCCCGGCTTGCGCGCGACCCGCGTCCAGGAATATCGCGGCAGCTAGCCTCTATCAGCTATCCACCTCGTTGCGTCATGGCCGGGCTCGTCCCGGCCATTTCGCTTTCTATTGGCGGGAATTGATCGGCGCCGACGCCACCGGGGGAATGGCTCGGCTGCAATTGGTTTCGCCGCGATTCCACCGGACGATGTCGAATTGCATCTTGGCGGCTAGAGCGGGCGGCATCGTGCGGTTCTCGGTGCTGACCACCGTGACGTTGCCCTGCTCGTGGAAATCGATGGCGTAGGTCGAAAGGCCGGGGCGTCCGAGCGCCTCTTTCTCATGGATGGTGATTTGCACCTTGCTGCCGTCGACGCTGACCTTGGCGCGATAGACATGATTCGGCAAAAGCGGCGCGTCGGCGTTGAACCAGCAGCTCTTGATCCTGCCGCCGAGCAGCACATAGGCGTCGACCGGCCGCGAAGCCACGACCGCCACCCGGCTCCCGGGCCCGGGGGGCACCGCGCCCGTGCTTTCGCTCGATGCGCTACCTAACGACGCGCCGCCGGAATATGAGCTGCTGCATCCCGACGCGACCGCCACCGCCACGCTCAACAGCAAAGCCGACACCCACACTCGTGACACCACTCAACCCCCACGGAACGTGTCCGCCTCGCGTCTAGTCGCGGAAATTTACATATTGCAGCGGCAGCTCTAACGAGAGGCCCTTGATATGCTGGATCACCGCTTGTAAATCGTCGCGCTTCTTGCCCGAGACCCGGAGCTCGTCGCCCTGGACGGTGACCTGCACCTTGAACTTGCCGTCCTTGACCTCTTTCACCAGGCGCTTCGCAAGCTCCCGATCGATGCCCTGACGGATCAGCGCCTTCTGCCGCACGGCCTGCCCCGCCGCTTTCTCGACCGTCTTGTAGTCGATGACTTCCGCGTCGATCTTCCGCCTGGCGAAGTGACCCTGCAGCAGCTCATGCATCTGCTTGAGCTTGAGGTCGTCGTCGGCATTTATGGTGATCTCAGCGCCGTTGCGCTCGATGCGCGACTGGGAGTTCTTGAAGTCGTAACGCTGGCTCATCTCGCGCGTCATGTTGGCGAGCGCATTGTCGACCTCCTCGAGGTCGGTCTTCGAGACGATGTCGAAGGACGGCATCAGAATCTCCGCGTGCGTGCTGGCTGGGCGATTGATCGAAACGGGCTTGGCTCGGACCTAACCGCTGCGCGCGGCTAGGCGCCGAAACGGCGTCCCTCGATCAGCTCGCCACGCGGTGGGCCCCGACCACATCGAGCTCGGCGGACGAATTTCGCCCCTGCTCGAGCCTGATCCGCTCGGCGTCGCGCTCTTCGAGCAGCTCGATTTTCTTGAGCTCCTCGCAAGCCTCATCGAACTCGCCCTTGGCCGCGGCCAGCTTGGCGGCGAGATCGGCCGCCGAGGCGGTCAGATTGTTGCGCCGCTGCAGCGCCGCCTTGGCGAAGGTCGGATAGGCGTAATGGTTGACGTCGGAGATGCCGGCGCGCTCCTGCTCGATGGCGATCTGCCGGTCGAGGTCGACGGCCATATGATTAAACTCGCCGATCATCGATTCGATATCGGCGACCTTGCGCCGCTTCTCCTCGACCTCGAAGCGCTTCAAGCGGATCAGTGCGTCGCGTGACTTCATGACTCGTTACCCTCAACTCAGACCCCGGTACGGTGAAATTCAATAATCATGCCAATGCCGCGGGGGTTGCCGCAGCCCTGGCTGGCGTCCCAATCCAGGCCTAACCCGGCCTAGCCTGGGACAAATCCGCGCTCGTGAGGGCGCGGGATCGGCGGCGCCGGACGGCGCCCATGTCGTTCAAAAGAATCGGCAATTTTCGCCTCGGCACGTCCAGCCTTGTCCAGGACCGAGCCCCCTCGCCCCTCTTGGCTCATCATGGCGAACAGGGCTTAAGCGGCGGTAAACCATATGGGTGGCATTTAACCGATGGCGGAGACGCATCCATGACGAGATCGGTTAGCGCTCGCCTTAAGCTTAGCTTTTGTTAACTATTGGCCGTTAATTTGTTGATTCGAATTGATTAACCATCAGCGTTGCGTTCAGGGGTCAGGGAACGAGCCGGAAATCGCGAGAAGACGGGGGATTTTGACATGCGGGTTCTTCTGATCGAGGACGACAGCGCGACTGCGCAGAGCATTGAGCTGATGCTGCAGTCGGAAGGCTTTAACGTCTACAAGACCGACCTCGGTGAAGAGGGCGTCGACCTCGGCAAAATCTACGACTACGACATCATTTTGCTCGACCTGAACCTCCCCGATATGAGCGGGTACGAGGTGCTCAAGACACTGCGGGTCAGCAAGGTACAAACGCCCATTTTGATCTTGTCCGGCCTTGCCGGCATCGAGGACAAGGTACGGGGTCTCGGCTTCGGCGCCGACGATTATATGACCAAGCCGTTCCACAAGGACGAGTTGGTCGCCCGTATCCACGCCATCGTGCGCCGGTCCAAGGGCCACGCCCAATCGGTGATCCAGACCGGCGGGCTCAAGGTCAATCTCGACACCAAGACGGTCGACGTTAACGGCCAACGCGTGCATCTGACCGGCAAGGAATATCAGATGCTTGAGCTACTTTCGCTGCGCAAGGGCACCACGCTGACCAAGGAGATGTTCTTGAACCATCTCTACGGCGGCATGGACGAGCCGGAGCTGAAGATCATCGACGTCTTCATCTGCAAGCTGCGAAAGAAGCTCGCGGCAGCAACCGGCGGCAAGCACTATATCGAAACCGTCTGGGGCCGAGGCTACGTGCTGCGCAACCCGGAAGACGAATCCGAGGCCGCCTAAACCTCATCCTTCCACTCGTAGTTCTGATCAATGGCCGGGCTCGCTCGGCCATTGGCATTTCGGGCTCAGCCAATGGCGTAGCTGGGCCTAGCGCGGAGATGCAATTAGACGGGGCGGGGGCGGCCCCCCTGCCCTGCGGCGCTTGGCATCCTCGCGCGCTTGCTTGGCGACAGCTGCCTGCGGCGTGAACTTGAAGATCCCGTGATGCCCTTCGGGCACCGGCGCGAAGTCGTAGCTGATGCCAGTGGTCGTCTCTGCGGCGCCAAGCACGAGATAGCCGTCGGGGGCAAGCCGCTCGGCTACGCGCGCGAGCACGGCACGTTTGGTGGCGTCGTCGAAATAAATCAGCACATTCCGGCAAAAGATCACATCGAAGGTGCCGAGTGCCTGACAGTCCTCAAGCAGATTCTGGTTTCGAAATTCGACTTTGCCGCGGATATCGGGCCCGAGCTCCCACCGGTTGCCGACTTTCTCGAAGTATTTGACGAGGAGGGAGACGGGCAGACCCCTTTGCACCTCGAACTGGCTGTAAAGCCCTTTGCGCGCTTTGGTCAACGCATCCTCGACAAAGTCGGTGGCCAGGATCTCGACCGTCCAGCCGGCAAACTTGCCGTTCCGCTCGGCCAGCTCCATCGCCAGCGAATAAGGCTCCTGCCCAGTCGCGGCGGCGGCGCACCAGATCCTCAAGCGCCGGCTCGCCTCCCGCTTCGCCATCAGCTTCGGCAGCATCGCTTCCACGAAGTAATTGAACGGCACCTTATCGCGGAAGAAGTAGGACTCTTGCACCGTCACGGCCTGGGCGACTCGCGAGCGCAAGCGATGCGCGTCAGGCCCCATCATCATCAGCACGAGATGCGACAGCGACGGGAGATCGAACTCGCGCAACAGCGGCCTAAGCTTACCCTCGAGCAAATCCTGCTTGTCTTCGCCGAGGTTGAGACCTGAATGCTCCTTCAGCATCCGGCGCACTAAGCCAAATTCATGCGCCATCATGGCCGTTCACCCTTGACCAACTTTGCCACGATACGCGCGATCTCGTCGGGAGGCAGCACGGCGGCGCAGGCGCCCGTGGCGACCGCGGCTCCAGGCATGCCCCAGACCACGCTCGAGGCTTCGTCCTGCGCGATCACGCTGCCGCCGGCTTCGGCTATGGAGCGAGCGCCGGCCATGCCATCGCTGCCCATACCGGTGAGCACGATGCCGAGCGCGGCAGGACCAAAGGTCGAGGCGACGCTCGAGAAGAGCGGGTCGACGGCGGGGCGGCAGAAATTCACCGGTGGCCCGCTCTCGATCTGCAGACGAGGCGCATCGGCGCGCGCCACCGTCATATGATGATCGCCAGGCGCCACATAGATCGACCCGGGCTCCAGCGCTTCGCCATCCCTCCCCTCCCGCGCTTCGCGCCCGGTCGCCCGCGCCAATCGCTCGGCAAGCACCGTGGTGAACATCGGTGGCATGTGTTGCGCCACCAGCACGGCGATACGGGAGAGAGACGGTGACAACGCGCCGAGCAGACTACCCAAGATCTGGGGTCCGCCGGTCGAGCTGCCGATCGCGATCACGCGAGGTGGCACCAAGGAGAATGCGCGCAGGCGGAAACCGCGCCTTTTTTCGCCAACTTCACGGTCCGCAGCGGCGGAAGAAGCGGGAATATCCGCCCCCCTGCGCCGCAGACTGAGGGGGCCGAGCACCTTGATCTTCGCGATGACCTCACGGCGGAAATCCGGCTGGATGGTGATGGCGCGATTGGAATCGGGCTTCGGCACATAGTCGATGGCACCGAGCGCCAGAGCCCTGAAGCTGATCTCGGCGTTGCGCTTGGTGAGGGTCGAGACCATCAGCACACGCATTCCGGGCCGCGCCTTCAAGAGCAGGGGTAACGCCTCAAGGCCGTCCATCACCGGCATCTCAATGTCGAGCAGCACGACATCCGGAGCGCTCCGCGCGACGTCCTCGACGGCCAGCTTGCCATTGGGATGGCGCGCGACGACTTCGATGCCGGGCTCTTCCTCGATCCAGCGGGAGACGAGGCCGCGCACCACGGCGGAATCGTCAACAACCATGACTCTGATCGGGCGCTCGGGCAGCACAGGCTGGCTGGGAGCGATTTCCGAGGCATACATGCTCGCCCCCTCACTGCGCATGATCGCTCAGGCTTTAGATGAGCCCGACCTCATGAAACTTGGCTTCGATGATCTCGCGGTCGAAGGGTTTCATGATGTATTCATTGGCCCCGGCCTTGATGGCGCGGGTGATGTGCTCCACGTCATTCTCTGTGGTGCAAAAAATCACCTTGGGCATGTTGCCGTCTCGCTCTTTGCGCAGCGCGACGAGAAAGGCGATGCCGTCCATGACCGGCATGTTCCAGTCGAGCAGCACGGCGTCGGGCATCGACATGCGGCATTGATCGAGCGCGTCGCGCCCATTTTCCGCCTCCGAAGCCGTGAACTTCAGTTCCTCCAGAATGCGCGTCGCCACCTTGCGGATGACGGCGCTGTCGTCCACCACCAAACAATGCTTCATCGCGTTTCTTCCTCTTGCTTTTCCGTTAGCCGTCGACAATTAAGCCGCGACGCCAACTCCACTGAGATCGAGTATTTTGTCGACATCGAGCACGACCATTAGACCGTGTTCGAGCCGATGCACGCCGGTGCAGACCTTGGTCCAGCGCGGATCGAGATTGACCGGATTGGCCTCGTAGCTGGAGGGCTTAAATCTGAGCACGTCGCCCACGCCGTCGACGATGAGCCCGTAAAGTTCCCCGCGCTCCTCGATGCCGACCGCGACCGGCGCGGCGCCATCTTCACGCGGCGGAAGACCGAGCCGGCGGCGAAGATCGATCGCCGTGACGATCCGGCCACGCAAATTGAGCAGGCCGGCCACCTCGGGAGGGGCTAGTGGCACCCGCGAGAGTCCGCGCGGCACGAATACGTCGCGCACCCGCTCCAGTCTCAATCCGAACAGCTGACCGCCGGTCAACACCGAGACGAAGCCTTCGGTCGCCTGCTCGCGCCCCTCATCCTCGGCCCTCATGCCGCCGCTCCCCACTGCCTACAAAAATCCTGAAGTGTGCCCATCAGCCGTTGCCGGTCGAACTTGCCGACATAGCTGGCAAATCCCGCCGCCCGGCTCATCTCGATCAGTTGCGGGCTCGAGTAGGACGAAAGCGCGACCAGCGGAATTTTCTGCCATTTCGGGTCGGCCTTGATGCGCTCGGCGAGCGCGATGCCGTCCATGCCGGGCATGTCGAGATCGGAGATGATCAGATCGAAACTCGCGCCGCTCTCCCTGAGCGCCAGCGCCTCGTCGGCCGAGGCCGCGAGCGTGACGCCATAGCCGCTCGCCTCGAGCAGCGGAGCAAGCATGTTGCGGAAGAATGCGCTGTCGTCGATGAGGAGCAGCCGGATCTCCCGACCGGTGATTGCGGCCTTGGGATCGAGCCGGTGGCCAAGGCGCCCGCCAAGATAATGCGAGACATCGATGATTTCGGCCGCCTTGCCCTTGACGATGGCGGCGCCGATCACCCCGGGCGTCTCGGTGTTCAGCTCGATCTCCAGCCGCTCTTCGACAATGTCCACGATCTGGTCGATGGCGAGGCCGAGAGGCTTGCCGCCCTCGGTGAACACCAACACCGGCTGCACGCTTTCGGCGCGGCTTCTAGTCTCGTCATGCATATAAACGAGCGGCATCAAGGCGCCGCGATACTGCACGACATCCTCGCCATTGCAGTGTTCGATCGTGTCGCGCTCGATTTCCTCAAGCCGGGTGATCAACGACAGCGGCACCGCCTTCATGGCGCGTGAGCCCGCGCGAAACAGCAGCAGCGCCGTTTTGTCCTCATTGGTCGCAACTGCGCTGGAGGGTGCCGCGCTGGCCAACTGGGCTTGCCCCTCGACCGAGCCGACCACGGCGCCGAGCGCATTCGGGTCGATGATCATAATCACGCTGCCATCGCCGAGAATGGTCGTGCCCGAGAACATGCCGACCTCGCGCAATAGGCTCGACATCGGCTTCACCACGATTTCCTCGGTGCGGAACACGCTGTCCACCAGCACGCCAAAGAGACGCGCGCCCACCTGGATGAGCACCGCAGTTTGGACGCGTTTGGCGATCCGCTCGGACATCGAACGGCTGCCTTCGAGATGAAGCAACTGGGCAAGATCGAGCAGCGGCAAGAGCTTGTCACGCAAGCGCAGCACCGCCGTGTCGTTGATCAACTCGACATCGTGACCCGAGGCGTTACCGGTGCGGACCAACTCGGTCACGCTATATTGCGGGATGGCAAAGCGATGGCCCGAAGCCTCGACGATCAAGACCGCCATGATCGCGAGCGTCAGCGGGATCTTGATGGTGAAAGTGGTGCCCGAGGGCGAGCTCGACTTGAGCTCGACGGTGCCACCGATCAGCTCGATATTGTTGCGCACGACGTCCATGCCGACGCCGCGCCCCGACACGCCGCTGACCGCCTCCGCGGTGGAAAAGCCGGGACTGAAGATGAATTTGTAGACCTCCGGGTCGCTCAAGCGGTCGATCTCGGCTGGCGTGGCCAGGCCGTTCTCGACGGCCTTGGCGCGGATCTTCTGCGCGTCGAGCCCGCGGCCGTCATCGGCGACTTCGATGACGATAAAGCCGCCCTGCTGATGGGCGCCGAGCTTGATCCGGCCGCTCTCGAGCTTGCCCTTTTTTACCCGTTCGGCGGGCGGCTCCAGACCATGATCGGCCGAGTTGCGGAGCATGTGCGTGAGCGGATCCTTGATCATCTCAAGTACTTGCCGGTCAAGCTCGGTCTCGCCCCCGGCCATATCGAGCTCGATCTTCTTGTCGAGCTCTAGCGCAAGCTCGCGTACCAGCCGGGGCAGCTTCTGCCAGGCATTGGCGATCGGCTGCATGCGGGCTTTCATGATGCCCTCTTGCAGCTCGGCGGTGACGGTGGAAAGCCGTTGCAGCGGAGATTTGAACTCGCTCTCTTCGGTGCGGCGCACGAGATCGAGCAGTTGGTTGCGTGTGAGCACGAGTTCGCTGACGGTCGTCATCAGATGCTCGAGCGTATCGACGCTGACCCGCACGGTTTGCGCGCGCGTTGGAGCTTCGCGGGCGTCGGCCTCGACCCAGCCGTTGCCCTTGCCGGCAAGCTCTTTGGCCGTCCGCACCGGATCAGGCCCGGGCGCGGCGCGCCATGCGCGCTCGAGCTCATCGAGAGTGGCTTGCAGCGGCCCATTGTGTTGGGGATCCTCAGCCGCGGCGAACGGTACAAAGCCGCCCGCGGCCATCGGGCTCGGCTCGCCTGAAGCCAGCATTTGCAGGCTGCCGATCAGATCGGCGTCAGAGCCGAGCGGTTCCGCGCCGTCACGCTCCAGCCCGGCCAGGATCTCCTTGATCCGGTCGATGCTGGCGAGGATCACGCTCACGCCCTCGACCGTAACCGGCGCGCCGTCGCGATACTGGCCCATCAGCGTTTCGGCCGCATGGGCGAGTTTGGCGAGGCGGTTCAGGCCGAGAAAACCGCAGGTTCCTTTGATGGTGTGGACCAGCCGAAAGATGGTGTTGAGCATCTCGGCGTTGTTCGGCTCTTGCTCGAAACGCACGAGCTCGACGTCGAGCTGGTCAAGGCCCTCGCCGGTCTCGGTCAGAAATTCGGATAATAGCTCGTCCATGATCCACCTAGGGCGCGCGCCAGCCAGGCCCGCGCCGTGCCGTGCCCCCGCCTTTGCCCGTATTATCGGTGAACCCTGGTTTACGTTTCGTTGACCACGGCAAGAATGCGCCTTCGCCGAGCCATTTTTTTACCGATCAGGCCGCCTTGAACTCGACCTCGCCATCGCGCGCCTCGGCCGTGATCGTCATGTTGGCCGCGGCCGCGACCCGCCTGGCGTAGTAGGGCTGGATCGAATGCAAATCGACGCCGACGCCATTCGCACCGGCAAGCAGGTTCTTCACCTCGTCCTTTAGTTTCGCCGCATCGCCCTTGGCGCGGACCACGAAACTCACATCGGGGGGCGTTCCCGCTACCTCGACGTTGACCGTTCCCCCGCGCGGCAGCGCCACCACACCGAGCGCCACGAGATTCAGCAAGAGCTTGACCTTGTTCTTCGGCAGCGTGACCGCGGGACCCTGCCAAACCACCTGATGCTTGCCACTGCCCCCGACAAACTCCCGCGAGACCTTCTCGGCGTCGCGCATGTCGATCTCGGCGCCCGCCGATCCCGCCGCACCGAAGGCAAGCCGGGCGAATTGCAGCTTGGCCGACGCCTGCGCCGCACTTTTGCGGATCAGGTCCATGGCCGCGTCGCGCATGGCCTGGTCCGGCTCCTCGGCAAGCATCTCGAGCCCATTGGAAATCGCCGAGACGGGATTGATCACATCGTGACAAATCCGGCTAGAAACGAGCGCCGCAAGTTCGAGATCGCCGAGGACTATCGGCTCGGTCATGGCCCCCTCCTTCGCTTCCGCCTTAAGCCGCGGAGATGACGTGGCCCATCCAGGAATTTCTGTTACATGGGAGTCGCGCCCTCCCTCAAAGTGCCGCATCGGGGAGCGCGAGCAAATCACACGTCGCAAGAGGCATTGTGCCTTGTCAGGCCCGACCCAGACAACCACGCAGACGCCCGCGCCGGTGGACGAGGCAGCACCGGGGGACTCGATTTTTCGCAGGCCGCCTCGATTCTCACCGACGCCGCAGCCAAAGCAGGCGCGGCGATCATGACGCATTTCAAGGCCGCCCCCGAGGTCAAGTTCAAGGGCGACCACAGCCCCGTGACGGATGCGGACCACGCGTCCGAGGCCGTCATCCTCGCGGCTTTGGCCCGGCTTGCACCCGGCATTAAGGTGGTGTCGGAGGAGTCGTGCGGGACGATCGGCGCGCTCCCGCGATGCTTCTTCCTGGTCGATCCGCTGGACGGCACCAAGGAGTTCATCCAAAGGCGGAGCGATTTCACCGTCAATGTGGCGCTGATCGAGGACGGGCGCGCGAGCTTCGGCCTGGTCTACGCACCTGCCCGGGCGCTGCTTGCCGTGACCCTCGCCAAGGGCAAGGCGGTGTCGGCCACGCTGCCGCCAAGCGCCGCGGGCGCCGATCTCAGTCAGCTCGGCTTGACCACGCTGAACACGCGTGTGCCTGACAAAAAGGGGCTGACCGCGCTTGTCAGTCTCTCGCATCTCGACCCCGAGACGGAAGCCTATCTCGCCAAACTCGACATCGCGGAGCGATCGAGCGTGGGGTCGTCGGTCAAATTCGTTGCCCTCGCCAAGGGCGAGGCCGACGTCTATCCGCGCTTCGGCCCCACCATGGAATGGGACACCGCCGCCGGCCAAGCTGTGCTCGAAGCGGCGGGCGGCAGGGTCCTCACCTTAAGCGGCGGCCCGCTGCGCTACGGCAAGACCGAGCAAGGTCTGCGCAATCCGAGCTTCATCGCCTGGGGCGCATGAGCGAGCAAGCCACCTTTTAGTAATAGTTTAGGCAAATCATAGCGACCCTGAGCGAAGCCCCCGAGTAGGCCAGCCACCCGGCTTCGGCTTGTGAGGCAAGTGATGCATCCCAGAGTCTCGATTGGCGCCGCGATTGCAGCGTTTCTCCTCGTCTTGACCCCGGTCGCCTGTTTTGCACAGGCCGAAGGACCGATGGTCATAACGCCACAACCCGATCCAAATCGGCCCTACGCGGCGCCGCCAAGCCAGGGGCAATACAACTCCGGTGGCCCGGGTCAGCCTTACGAGCCGGCACCCGGCTCCGGCGCCTCCATGCAGCAGTCTGATGGGAACCAGAGCGGTTTCTCGGTCGAGGAAATCAAGGGCGCGGGCCACCATTTCTTCGGCGAGGTCTCGATGGACCTCGCGCGGGTCATCGAATATTCGTTCCAGCGCGCCGGCCGGCCGAACGGCTATATCCTCGGCGAGGAAGCCGGTGGCGCCTTCATCGCGGGGCTGCGCTATGGCGAAGGCACGCTCTACACCAAGGATGCGGGCAATCAGCGCGTGTTTTGGCAAGGCCCTTCGATCGGCTACGATTTCGGCGCGGAAGGCTCCAAGACCATGGTGCTGGTCTACGACCTCTACAGCCCAGGCGAGATCTTCAACACCTATCCTGGCGTCGACGGATCGGCCTATTTCATCGGTGGCGTGGGCATTACCTTCCTTGCCCGCGACCACGTCCGGCTCGCCCCCATTCGCTCGGGGGTCGGTTTGCGGCTCGGCGCTAATGTTGGCTATCTGAAATATACTCGCCAGCCCACCTGGAATCCGTTCTAGTTTGGCGCTAAGGAAGCCGGGCGGAACTTTGCGGCCATTTGCGTGGTTGCGCCGTATTGGCGCCGAGTTTCCGCTTAAGTCTTGGCCCGAAGGGTACCGGCCCATGGGACGGTAAGGGCCGCTTGACCGGGGAGCGCTGATTTCGATGATCAACGCGTTGATGTTCGGAGCGCTCGGCTTCTTCTTGGGATGCCTGCTTGCGCTCATGCTCGCGCCCCCGCTGTGGAACCGCGCAGTGAAGCTCACCACGCGCAAACTCGAAGCCACCATGCCGATGTCGCTCAACGACATCCAGGCCGACAAGGATCAACTGCGGGCCGAATTCGCCATTGAGGTGCGGAAAGTCGAAGTGGCGCTGGATAAGGCCAAGGAGAAGGCTACCCGCGAGCTGATCGAGGCGAATAAGCGCCGCGTCGAGATCGCTGTGCTGAACGCCGACCTCGCCACCGTCAAAGGGCAATTGCAGGAGAACGAGAACGCCAATCGCGTGCTGCAACAGACCATCAAGCGCCGCCTGCCCGACCTCGATACCAGACTGAAGGCCGCTAAGAAGGCGTTGGCGGAGCTTGAGCAGGTCAACGGCGAGCTGCGCGCCACGGTCGCGTCCCAATCCGACGCACTGAAGACCGCGCGCACGACTTTGCACAATCAGCGTTCCGACATCGAACGCTTGCGGATGGCGTTAGAGGCTGGCGGAGGCGGAGGCATGCGCGGCGGCAAGGCCGATGCGCGCACCCTTGCCGAGAGCCAGCGTCTGACCGCCGAGCTTTCCAAGGTCCAGGAGCAACTGGAACGCGCCAGAACCGGCGCCGAAGAGAGCTTGCTGCTTCGCCGCGAGCTGAGCAAGCTCGCCTCGCAGATCCTCGCCGTGGCACGGACGCAGGGGATGAACCAGGCGCAGCAGCAACGCATGGTCGTCGAGGTGACCCAGGCTTATGTCGAGCCGAACGCGATCAACGAGCTGCAAGCGCCGCAAGAGGAGCCTGTCGACGAGGAGCAGTGGCAACCGGCGCATGCCGGAAATGGCGCCGCGCATGAGCCGGAAGCGGAAGTCGAAGAGTCCGCGTCCGAATTGGACGCCATCGCCCAAGGCATGGGCCAATCCGGGGCCGATCCCGCCGGGGAGCCTGACGACGTAGCGGACGACGACGACGCCGCCGAGGAGGATGCTGACAGCGACGAGGCGAAAGGCTCGTTTGCCAGGCGCTTCGTCGCGCGCCGGGAGGCACGCCGCGCACGCAAGTCGGGTGGCAGTAGCCTGAGCGCCCGGCTGAGGGGCTTGGTCGACGGCTGACCGCCTCTGATCCTCAGGTCTGAAGGAATGCCCGCGAGTCGCGCTCCAGCCTCAGCGCTGTCAACCTCCCCGTGAAAAAGGCGCCGGTATCGATGCCGATGCGATTCGACCGCATCACCGGCTCTCTCTCCGGTGTATGCCCATGCACCACGATCTTGCCGAACGGCTCGGCATGGTCGAGGAACGGCTCCCTGATCCAAATAAGATCGGTTTCGTTCTGTGCGTCTAGCGGCACGCTCGGATTCACCCCCGCATGCACGAACAGATAATCGCCGAACTCCACGCTGAGCTTCAGCGATCTGTAGAACGCAAGATGGGCCTCGGGGAGCACCTCTTGCAACGCTTGAAGCCATAGATCGGCGGGGGCGCCGAGCCGAGCGAGCCGGTCGGTGTCGACGCCGTAGGACCGCATCGTCGCCTCGCCGCCATTAAGCAGCCAATGATCGAGGGTCCAGGGATCGTCGAGGAAATTGAGCAGGATGGCCTCGTGATTGCCCTTGAGGAAATGCCTGTCGAAGCCTTGCGGCAGACCGCCGATCAGCGTCTCGACCACGCCGCGGCTGTCCGGTCCGCGATCCACATAGTCGCCGAGAAACACGAGCGTGCGATGTTCGGATCGACTGCTGCCGCGCGCATCGGCCTCGATCCGGCCGAGCATGACCTCAAGCAAATCGCGCCGGCCATGAATGTCTCCGACCGCGTAAAGCAGCTGGCCTTCCGGCAGTGTGGCATGAGCGAGGCTTGGCGCGGCCGAGAGCGACATTGAGACCGCACTCTAAGGCAAAGCGCGGTGCGGCGGCATCCAAACTGGTCGTGACACCGGCAATCGAAGCCGGCTTCACTGGTCGGGGTCACATCCGGCGCCCCGCGGGGACGCCTAAGCGTTGCCGGGTTTGCCGGCGATCTCTTGGTAGAGCCTGGTCGGGAGGCCGAACACGGTCTTTACGCAATCGACCTTGAGGCCGATCAACAGAACCATCTCCCCGTCGCGAAGCTGGTCGTCCTCGGTGATGACATAGAGCTTGTCGATGCCAAGCGGCGGCAGGCCTTTCAGGGTCGCGGCGCGTTCCTCGAACGCCGTAAGCGCGGCGCCTTCGAAATAATCGAACTTGGCGTGCACTTGCCTGATAGCGGTAACGATCTCGCTCTCGGGCTTGCAGGTGACGGGCGGCGCACTCGGGCCATCGCCGTTATAATAAGTCGTGCCGTATTCCTGCACGAGAGGCCCGAGCTTCTTCGAATAGGCCGTGAAGCCGGCAAAGCCCATCAGCGCGCCGGCTAGCACAAGCCCCGCTGCAATCCTCGACCGGACTGCCATCACGTCCTCCGTACTAGATGACGGAATCCGTCTCGCAGATCACCGTATCCCGATGGCCGCATTCAGGCAACTTATAGCCGATCAGAGCGCCCGTCCTCATATCGACGATCGGAGCCGGGCAGCCGACACGCCACACGCGCCAAGGCGTGTTTCTATGTGCCTCGTCCCAGTCCGTGGCAAGCCGAATTCCGGCCCTCGCGCATTGCCCGGCGTCGGCGAAATTGGGATTGAGCGGCGGCGCGGGGTCGTCGACAGGGCTGAGCCGCATTCCTTCCACGGGATCGTAAAGCTGAATCTCGTTACGGCGGCACACCATCATCGAGTGCTCGGTCGCCCAATCGAGGTTCTGCCAATGCGTGAAGGCTTCATTCTGGTCGGCTGGACCGCCTGAGATCGTCTTGCAGACGATCAACACCAGCACCGGAGGGATCTGAATACCCATGGCTATATCCCCCGCGCCAATGCGGCGTCGCCAAGCGGCGCGAATTCAAACAGGGGCAGAAAGCCGTTGAGCGGTGGAGCGGTCGGTGGCTGCTTCGTTTGTTCAGCTGTGGCCTTTGCGGAGAGTAGCAACCTCGCCGTAAGCGCTAGCGTGAGCTTCTTTAGCATCTTCAGGGCCTCCTAGTGGAGTGTGGTGAATTAACGCCACTTCATGCTCCCAGCCGAACTCCTGACCCGGTCTGGAATTCTGCCCTTGACGCTTCCTCCATGTTGCAACGCGAAATATGTCGCTTTGTTCCAGAGGGTTTGGACTACTCAATCCGGGCTAACAGGGTTGACCCCCAACGCGGACCGACGGTTAAGTCCATAAACCTGCGACCTATTCTCCGTTACAATCTCCAATTGCCTGGTTGGTTCCAACCATTTCGCAACTGCAATGTTGCAACGCAAAATAATGATTCGCAAGACCTAGTTAGGGTACGCCCAAGGATGTCAACCCGATAGAGCAAGGCGGCAACACTCAGAAGACTTTTGGCAACAGTGACGCCATTTGGAGGGCCCATTTGCTAAAATTGAGGGCAAGTCTGGTTTATGCGGCTACTTTAAGCGGCGGCTTTGGGATTGCTCTCGGATGTCGATTTGGCGTTTAGAGCGGCCACGTGAGCCAATTTGTCGCTGGCTTGCGGCCTAAATTCCGCGCGACAGCGAACTCCCGTCAAACGGGGCGACCCAGTCGGCGGTCCAGACCAAGTCTCCGTCCTCGACGAGCCGGAAGCCAGCGAGGACAAAGAGACTGCCTTTGTGGTTCTCGGTCTTCTCGACCTCCACAACGCCGTAGCCGATATAATACCGGCAAACTTGGGCCCGTGCCGCCTTGTTCACCTCGTCGATCGCGATCGGCTCGGTCTTGCCCGCGGCCAAGCTCGTGGCGATGGTGATAGCCTGGTCCTCAGTCTTGCAGAGGATCGCATTCAGCTCTTGCGGCACAGCCTTTGAGGGTTGACCCGCTGCCTGCGCCGAGAGCGTCAAGCAAGCCATCGCGGCAAGACTAAATCTGGTCAGCATCGCAGGCACTCGTGCGTTGGCGTCTGCAAAAGCCTCCGTTGCGATTCAATTCAAACCTCAATCCGCACCCCGTCAAGACGCGCCGATAGAGAAGATACAAGACGGGTTCATCGGCTGCGCCGGCCCGCCTCGCGATATTCTCGATGGGCCCCGAGAGCTGATGCCCAGAAAATATTGGCTTTTAAGGGTTTTTTCGGGCAGCAATCACCTACCGCCGCCCTATGCCAGTCGCCGACGGCAGTCTAGAATTCATTGGCGGCACGCCAGATCGAGTTCCGGGGGTACTGGCCATGAGAAAATTCAGGGAGCGAGCAGAGACCACCACCTCTGAGCTGCTGCGGCTGCTGTCCGGCCCCTCCGGCCAGATTAATGTCCGCGCCGTCGCCGACCTCATCGAGCAAACGCTCTGCGAGGCAGCCCAGGAGCAGGAGAAGCGGGAGCTCCAGCGCATCGCGGAGGTACAGGAATCCGCGCATGCTCACCTGTCGCGCCTGCTCAACGCCTCTCCCGCGGTGATCTATTGCCGGGTGGCGAGCGGCGACTTCGAGCCGACCTTCGTGAGCGAGAGCATCTACCGCCTGTTCGGCTGCACCCCGCGGGAGTATCTCGCTGATCCCTACCTCTGGCGCGACCGCGTTCACCCCGATGACGTCGCCCGCATCGACACATGGGTGGACAAGATGTTCGAGAGTGACGAGCGCTCGATCGAATATCGCATCCGCCGCGCTGACGGCACCTATTTCTGGGTGAACGACCAACAGCAAGTCGTGCGCGACGCGAACGGCGAGCCGGTCGAGATCGTCGGCTCATGGACCGACATCACCAGCCGCAAGGAGGCCGAGGAAGAGCGCGAGACCGCACGCTCGCGGCTTACGCTCTTGCTGGGAGCAGCGCCATCGGTGATCTACAGTTTCGCCGCCTCCGGCGATTTCGCCCCCACCTTCGTCAGCGCCAACATCGCCCACATGCTGGGCTATAGCCCGGATCAATATTTGCAAACCCCCGACTTCTGGCGGTCGCATGTGCATCCCGACGATCTTGCCCAGACCGAGGCGAACCAGGCCCAGCTGTTCGAGCACTGTGAGCACCTTGCCGAGTATCGCTTCCGCAAGAGGGATGGCACCTATATTTGGGTCAGCGACGAGCAGCACCTCATCCGCGACCGTCACGGCAACCCGGTCGAGGTGGTCGGCTCATGGAGCGACATCGACGCCCGCAAGGCAGCGGAGCTCGAAGCCGAGCGGGTTAATGCCGAGCTGGAGAAAGCGACCGCGGCGGCGCTCGAGGCAAGCGAGGCCAAAAGCATCTTCCTCGCTAATATGAGCCACGAGATCAGAACACCCATGAACGCCGTCATCGGCCTTTCCCACCTCGCGCTGAAGACCGACCTCACGCCGCGCCAGCGCGACTACGTGCAGAAGATCAAGAGCTCCGGCCAGCACCTGCTCGGCATCATCAACGACATTCTCGATTTTTCGAAGATCGAAGCCGGCAAATTGTCGATCGAAAACATCGACTTCGATCTCGACAAGGTGCTCGAGAATGTCGGCAACCTGATGAGCGAGAAGGCCTCGGCCAAGGGCCTGGAGCTGATCTTCGAGGTCGAGCCCACCGTGTCGACCCATTTCCGTGGCGATCCGCTCAGGCTGGGACAGATCCTGATCAATTTCTGCAACAACGCCGTCAAATTCACCGAGCGGGGCGAGGTCGCCGTCCAGGTTAGCATTCTCGAGGACACCGCCGACTGCCAGCTTGTCGAGTTCTCCGTCAGCGATACCGGCATCGGCATGAGCAAGGCGCAGATCGAGCGCCTGTTCCAGGCCTTCGAGCAAGCCGACGCCTCGACCACCCGCAAATATGGCGGTACCGGACTTGGACTGGCGATCTCCAAGCAGCTCACCGAGCTGATGGGAGGCCAGGTCTCGGTCGACAGCGAACCCGGCAAAGGCAGTACGTTTCGCTTCACCGCGCGGCTCGGCAAGGGCACCGCGACGCAGCGCCCGCGGCTGTTGCAGTCGGACCTGCGCGGCCGGCGCGTCCTCATCATCGACGACAATCCACACGCCCGCGCCGTGTTGGCGGGCATGCTGACCAACATGACCCTCGTCGCCGACGAGGCAGCCTCGGGCGAAGAGGCGATCGGCATGGTGCGCCAAGCCGCCGATGCCGGCGAACGTTACGAGATCGCCTTCGTCGACTGGCAAATGCCCGGCATGAACGGCATCGAGACCGGCAAACGCATACTCGCTCTGCGCGATCTCGGAGTTCCGCCGCATCTGGTGATGGTAACCGCCTACGGCCGCGAGGAGGTGCTGAAGCAGGCCGAGGAGAACGGCTTCGAGAACGTGCTGATCAAGCCGGTCACCTCCTCCATCCTGTTCGACACGGCGGTCGTCGCGCTCGGCGCCGACAGCGAGCGCATCGACACCACCCAGGCCGGTCCCTCCTTCGACATCGACAAGATGCGCGGCGCGCGCATACTTCTGGTCGAGGACAACGAGATCAACCAAGAAGTTGCAATGGGTCAGCTCGAGGACGCCGAGGCCTTCGTCGATCTGGCGGAGAACGGCGAGATCGCGCTGCGCATGATCCGCGACAACGATTACGACATCGTGCTGATGGACATGCAGATGCCGGTGATGGACGGCATCGAGGCGACCCGCATCATCAGATCCAATGCCCGCTACGAAACCTTGCCGATCATCGCCATGACCGCCAACGCCATGGCCTCGGATCGCATGTTGTGCCTCGAGGCGGGCATGAACGACCACATCGCCAAGCCGATCGATCCAGACCAGCTGTTCGGCGTGCTCTTACGCTGGCTGCGGCGTGGCGATGGGGACGGCAAGGGCCTGACGACGGTTCCCACCGCCCCCGCGGCGAATGCCCAGCCGAGCACGATTGAGCTCGCCGTTCCTGGCATCGACGTGCGCGCTGGGCTGAAACGCACCGGCGGCAATCTTCGACGCTACGAGATCTTGCTGCGAAAATTTGCCGAGCAGCAATCCGGCACGATTGCGGCGATGCAAAGCGCGCTGTCTGCCGGCGATGCAGCCACCGCCGAGCGCGCAGCCCATTCCCTGAAAGGCGTCGCCGGCACGCTCGGCGCGCACGCGCTGGCAGAAGCGGCGGCAAAGGCCGAGACGGCGGTCAAGAGTGGGCATGGCTTAGAAGAAGCCGTCCGCGTGCTGTCGCTTGCCCTCGATGCCGTGCTGGCCAATTTGCGCATGGCTTTGCCGTCCGACGGCGCGGGCAATGGCGCCACGCCCGGGTCCGGCGATCCCGCGAGCGTCAAAGACCCGCTCATCCGGCTGAAGCAGCTGCTAGAAACCGATGATGGCGAAGCGGCCGATTTCATCATCGACGCTAAGCCGCAACTTGCCGGCGTGCTGACCTCCACCGAAATCAAGACGCTCAGCGATCGCGTCGGCAATTTCGATTTCGACGCGGCGCTCAAATGCCTTTCCGGCATCGCCTCGCGGCTATCCCTCAACCTCGAAGGCAATTGATGTCGAGCAATGACAAGAAGCTCGTCTTGATCGTCGACGACACGCCGACCAACGTCGCCGTCGTCTCGGGGGTATTGAGGGACTCCTACCGGACTAAAGTTGCCACCAACGGCGAGAAGGCGCTGGCCATCGCCACCGCCGCCGAGAAGCCGGATCTCATCCTGCTCGACGTGATGATGCCCGGCATGGACGGCTACGAAGTGTGCCGCAAACTCAAGGACATTCCCGCCACGCGCGACATCCCCATCATCTTCCTCACCGCCAAGACCGAGGAGGTCGACGAGGAGAAAGGCTTCGATGTCGGCGCGGTCGATTACATCCATAAGCCGTTCTCCGGGCCGATCGTGTTGGCCAGGGTGAGGACACAACTCGCGCTGCAGGAAGCGCTGATCGAGGCCCAGGAGTCGCGCCAGCAGGCCGACGCCCTGCTGCATGCGCTGTTACCGAAAAAGGCCGCCGACGAAATCCGCAGCATTGGCACGGTTATCCCGCGACGATACGAGAACGTCGCGGTCTTGTTCTGTGACGTGACCAACTTCACGGCCTATTGCGACAAGCATGAACCCGAGGACGTGGTGTCGCAACTCGATGCGCTGTTCGTTATCTTCGAGCGCATCACCGCCAAACATGGGCTCGAGAAGATCAAGACCATCGGTGACGGCTTCATGGCGGTTGCCGGGCTGCTCCACCTAGTCGATGACCCGGTGGGGTCTGCCGTCCGCTGCGGGCTGGAAATGACCTCGACGATTATCGACGCCCATCTCGACTGGGAGGTAAGGGTCGGCGTGCATGCCGGGCCGGTGGTGGCCGGGGTCGTCGGTCAGGAGCGGTACCAGTTCGACATTTGGGGTGACACCGTCAATGTCGCCGCCCGTATGGTCGGCATGAGCGCGCCGGGCAGCGTTGCGGCCACCAAGGAAACTTTCGACAAGATCGCCTCATCCTTCGACGGCGAGTCGCTCGGCATGCTCGACGTTAAAGGCAAAGGCGCGATTTCGGTGTTCGGCCTGCGGCTGCGCGGCGCCTAACTGAGTACACCCCGGTTCCGAGTGCCGCGCGACGACGCCCGGCTCGTCTTGCGGCCCTCGCGCGATATCACCACCAAAAGCGGCCGCTCGCGGCGACGGCGACCGTCAGCAGGCCGAGCACGAGATTGATCGCCACGATGCGGCGGATCTGATTGAGCTGCATGGCCGCGTCTTGCAATGCCCCCGCTTCCACCGCGCGGGAGAACCGCCGCCACGGGGCGAAATATAGGTGCAGGAATAGCAGCATCATCGCGATTCCCGTAAGCTGCATGACGTGGATATGCAGCCCCGCCCCGGCGAAACCGCCGAAATGACGGAACAGCATCGCGTAACCGCTGATCAGCAGAACGGCGATGCTCGCCCAGACCCAAGGAAAGAACCGTCCGAACACGCGCCGCCAGAGACCAAGCCGTGCGGCGGGCTCAAGCGGCCCGGCCGAGGGGCGCAACACCAGATAGGCGAAGAACATACCGCCCACCCAAATCACGGCGGCAATGATATGAAGCGCGATGAGAATCGGCATGCGCCGAGCCTACACCAAGAGGCGCGCGAGTGCCTCACGACGACCTTGCATTCAAGCTAGGCTTCAGGAACAACGAAAAGCGGACGCAATCCTGTCATCTCATAGTCCTGGCGATACAGCTATGGGCAGAGCTTTGAGCAAAAAGGCAATCTCAGCCGGTGTCGTTCATGACCTGCCGGCGGACCTGAAAAAAGCACTGACCTCAGATGCAAAAGCGTTGGGGGTCTGGGAGGACATTACGCCACTCGCGCGCAATGAATGGATCTGCTGGATCGAATCCGCGAAAAAAGCAGAAACCAGAATTCGCCGGATCGAATGGGGCTGTGGCAGCCTCAAAGACGGAAAGCGTAGACCTTGTTGTTGGCCTGGCTGTCCGCATCGTTGAAACTTTGCGAAAGTGGCGCCCCGTAGGGGTTTCGAACCCCTGTTTCCGGCGTGAGAGGCCAGCGTCCTAGGCCACTAGACGAACGGGGCGTTGCTCCGGGCCGAGACAGAGGCAAAGCTATAGCTTGGCCCAGCGAACGCGATCAAGGATTATTGACGCGCTACCGCTTCGCTAGTTGAGCGCAGCCTACTCAGGCTTGAGCCTGATGCGGGCCAAGGTCTTGCCGGTCTTGAGGTCGATCACGACAATTTCCGGACCCCCCGGAGACTGGAGATGCAGCGCGAGCCGGTCGCCATCCAGCGACATGGCGGTGATGCTCGCATCCTTGGGGATCTGCAGCTCGGCCGGAACGGCCTCGCCGCCGGAAGCGACGCCGCTTTGCCCTCCCCTCGAGGCCTGATAGACAATGGCGGCCAGCACGAAGGCGAACCCTCCGACCAGCAAGATTCCCATCACGATGACGGCGAATTTCAGCACCCGCACCTGACGCGGAGTGAACACCGTGCCCGGCAATGGCGTATTGTCGGGCTCGCTCGCGACCGCCATCCTCCAACCTCTCTCTCATGCCTCAGCCGGAAACAAGACTGCCCCTCACCAAGCGGCTCTCCGCGGAAGCCGATGCCGACGCCGAAGGGCAGCGGCTCGACCGCTTTCTCACGACGCGGCTGCCTGAGCTGAGCCGCACCCGCGTGCAAAGCCTGATTAAAGAGGGCCAAGTCTCCTTAGGCGGGGCGACCATAGTGGACGTGAAATATCGGGTCAAACCGGGCGACCGCTTCGAGCTCGGCGTACCCCCCGCCGCGCCGCCAGATCCCATGGGCGAGGCCATTCCCCTGCATATCGTCTATGAGGACGACGCGCTCATCGTAATCGACAAGCCCGCGGGTCTCGTGGTGCATCCCGGCGCCGGTCACGCGACCGGCACGCTCGTCAACGCGCTGATCGCCCATTGCGGTGCGAGTCTCTCCGGCATCGGCGGCGTGGCGCGGCCCGGCATCGTGCATCGCCTCGACAAGGACACGAGCGGGTTGCTGGTGGTGGCAAAGACCGATCTGGCGCATCGCGCCCTCGCCGCGCAATTCGCCGATCATGGCCGCACCGGCGATCTCGAGCGCGGCTATCTCGCTTTGGTGTGGGGAGCGCCGTCGCGACCGCACGGCACGATCGACGCACCCGTCGGCCGGCATCCTTCGAGCCGCACCAAGATGGCGGTGCTGCCCGGCAAGGGTCGCGAAGCCGTGACGCATTGGCGCGTGGTTGAGACGTTCGGTCACGGCAAGGAGCCGATCGCCTCTCTCATCGAATGCACGCTCGAGACCGGCCGCACCCACCAGGTGCGCGTGCATATGGCCCATATCGGTCACCCGTTGATCGGCGATCCGCTCTACGGCCAGGGTTTCAAGTCCAAGCTGCGCACGCTGCCCGAGCCTTTGGCGGGCAAGCTTGCCGGGCTCGACCGCCAGGCCCTGCATGCCGAACATCTCGCCTTCGTGCACCCGAAGAGTGGCACATTACTCAAATTTAATAGTCCACTCCCCGCCGAGCTCGCCGAGATCGTGGCCGCTTTCAAGGAACTGTGAACGGGTCGCAGGCTTTCATCTGTGCGACAAAGGATTTATAGATGGACTCGCCGGGGGGCGATTAGTTTGGGTAGATCGCGACCACTTAAGGTCGGTGGAGACGGGCTCTCATGGCTGCAAGAAGTTTGCCGAGTGTTGGCGCGCATGGCGGACTGACGCGCTACCTCGAAGAAATCAGACAATTTCCGATGCTGGAGCCGCAGCAGGAATACATGCTCGCCAAAAGCTGGCGCGAGCATGACGACCGCGACGCCGCGCATCAGCTCGTCACTTCGCATCTGCGGCTCGTCGCACGCATCGCCATGGGCTATCGCGGCTATGGGCTACCGATCGGCGAAGTGATCTCCGAAGGCAATGTCGGCCTGATGCAGGCGGTGAAGCGCTTCGATCCCGACAAGGGCTTCCGGCTCGCGACCTACGCCATGTGGTGGATCAGGGCGGCGATCCAGGAATACATCCTGCGCTCCTGGAGCCTGGTGAAGATGGGCACCACCGCCGCGCAGAAGAAGCTGTTTTTCAATCTGCGCAAGATCAAGGGTCAACTGAAGGCGCTCGAAGAGGGTGACCTCAGGCCCGACCAGGTGAAGCAGATCGCGACCCGGCTCGGCGTGACCGAGGAGGACGTCGTCTCCATGAACCGGCGGCTTGCCGGCAATTCGTCGCTCAACGCGCCGGTCAGGAACGATGCCGAGAGCGGCGAGTGGCAGGACTGGCTGGTCGACGACACCATGGACCAGGAGACGGCGCTTGCCGAATCCGAGGAGCGCGACCAGCGCCGCGGCATGCTGAACGATGCGCTGAAGGGCTTGAACGCGCGCGAACGTCGCGTATTCGAAGCGCGCCGGCTTGCCGAGGACCCGCTGACGCTGGAAGAGCTTTCCACGGAGTTCGGCGTCTCCCGCGAGCGCATTCGCCAGATCGAGGTGCGCGCTTTCGAGAAGGTGCAGAAGGCGGTGACCAAGGCAGCCGCCGCCGCGCAGCCCGAGCCCGCCGGCGCCGAGTAATCTCCGGTCATTGCCGGGCTTGACCCGGCGATCCATTCCGCCGATTTCTCGCCTTGGCATGAAGCAACTCAGCGTCAACGGCGTGGAGATCGCCTATCTCGACGAGGGCAAAGGTCCCGTTGTCGTTCTCGGTCATTGCTCCAGCGCCTCGCACAAGGAATGGCTGCCGCTGATCGAGACCCTCAAATCCGATTGGCGCGTGCTCGCCCCGGACTTGATCGGCTATGGGCAATCCGCACCCTGGCCCGCCGACCAGACCTTCTCCGCCGATGCCGATGTGCAGGTCGTGCTCGCCATCGCCAAGCAGGCAAAAGGCAGGCTGCATCTGGTGGGCCATTCCTATGGCGCGGCTCTCTTGCTGGAGGCCGCCCGCTCGCTCGGGTCTCGCGTGAAAAGCCTCACCCTAGTCGAGCCGAGCCTGTTTCATCTGCTGCGTGGGCGTCCCGAATGGGTCGAGGTGGAGGCGTTGGCCCGCGCCGTGCTTGGTGCGGTGGCAAGTGGCGACGACCGCGCCGCCGCCAAGTCCTTCATGACCTATTGGCTTGGCCGCTGGCGCTGGTGGCTGTCGCCGGAGCGCTTCAAAGCGGCGATCGAGGCGACAATTCCCAAGGTCGCGCTCGAATTCGGTTTCGCCGTCGACGCGCCAACGACCCTGCAGGATTATGCCGCGATCACGGCACCCACCTTGCTGATTGTCGGCGGCTCGACCGGCGCGCCCAACCGGGCCATCGTCGATCTCCTCGCGGCGACCCTGCCCGATGTTCAAGTGACGATCCTCAAAGGCGCGCGGCACATGAGCCCGTTCACGCACCCGGCCGAGGTCAACCGGCTGATTCTCGACCATCTCGCTCTAACGCGGTGACCTTCACGCCGTCGCCATCGGGGAGTTCCTCCACATCGCGCGCGAACAGCTCCTCGAGCTCCTTCGCCTGCGACAGAGCGTTGGTGCGGACCTTCTCCGTGTCCGTGTAGTATTGGTAGTCCTCGTACAGGCGCTTCTCGTCGAGCCGCTTGAAGGTGTCGGTCAGACGCCTGACCTCGGCCTCCTTCAGCCCCAAGCCACGCAGCAGATCCTTGGTCAGTTCCAGGGCGGCCAAGAACGTCTCGCGCTCGATGATCTCGACCCCGAGATCCATCAGCCTATGCACATGGGTGCGGTCGCGCGCTCGCGCGTAAATGGGAAGATCGGGGAAATGCGTGCGCACCATCTCGGCGACTCTCAGCGAGCCCTCTACGTTGTCGATGGCGAGCACGAAGGCGCGCGCCTTATCGGCGCCGGCGGCCCGCAAGATGTCGAGCCGCCCCGCGTCGCCATAATAAATCTGCGCACCGAAGCGCTTCACGAAGTCGACCTGCGCCACGTTTGAATCGAGCGCGGTGAACGGCATTTGGCGTGCCCGCAACACGCGCGCCACGATTTGGCCGAAGCGTCCGAAGCCGGCGATGATGATGTGCCGATCACCGGCCGGCGGCATCTCGTATTCGGGAGGCGCGGGCTTGAGCGCGCGCGCGATCGCATCGTCGAGGAGGAGCAGCAGAGGCGTCGCCGCCATCGACAGCGTCACGGCCAACGTGAGCAGATTGGCCATGTTGCGGTCGATCACGCCCTCCAAGGCCCCTGCCCCGAACAACACGAAGGCAAACTCGCCGCCCTGACTGATGACGAGCCCGAGCCGTCGCGCGCCTTTGCTGTCGAGACCCCACCAGCGGCCGAGCAGATAAAGGATTGCTGCCTTGACCGCGACGATGACCAACACGATGGCAACTAGGGTTCCGGGTTCAGAGGCCAGTACGCGAAGATCGATCGACATGCCGACGGCGATGAAGAACACGGCGAGCAGCAAGCCCTCGAAGGGGCCGATGTCGGCCTCGATCTGGTGTCGATATTCCGAATCGGCGAGCAGCGCGCCGGCGATGAACGAGCCGAGCGCGGCCGACAGCCCGACCGCCTCCATGACCAGCGCCACGCCCACCACGGTCAGCAGCGCGCTCGCGGTCATCGCCTCGCGCACGCCGGTCGCGGCGACGATGCGATACAGCCGGCTTAACAGAAAGCGTCCTACTACGATCACGCCGAGAATGGTGCCGATGGCGATAGCGGCACTCTTCACGTCCATGCTCGGCTCTGCGCCGCCGAGCGCGAACAGCGGCACCAGCGCGATCAGCGGAATCGCCGCCAGGTCCTGGAACAGCAGTATCGCAAACGCGAGCCTGCCGTGGCGCGTGGTGAGCTCGCCTTTCTCCTCCAGCACTTGCAGCGCGAATGCGGTCGAGGACAGCGACAGCGCAAGGCCGATGAACAAAGCTTGTGCCGGGGCGATGCCGAAAGCCATGCCGATCGCGGCGAGCACCAGCGAGGTGGCGATGAGCTGCGCCGTACCGAGTCCGAAGATCGCCGACCGCATGGCCCAAAGCCTGACGGGGCGAAGCTCGAGCCCGATCACGAACAGCAGCATCACCACGCCGAACTCGCCGAACTGCAACACCGCGTCGACATCGTTCAGCGCATAGAGCGGCCCGAGCACATAGGGACCAATGACGATGCCGGCGGCGAGATAGCCGAGCACGGCGCCCATGCGCAGGCTGCGGCCGAGCGGCGCGGCAATCGCCGCGGCAGCGAGAAACACTGCCACTTGAATGAGTTGCCCCGATACCATGGCTCGCCTTCAATCTCCCCGTCGTGGGTAGCACGCAAGTCCGCTTTGCCCAAGCGCCGCTCCTTAAGTCGCGCGCCTATGCTACGCAGTAGCCTATGGACTCGATCGCGACGTCGGCCAAACCTACCTTGCGTGAGGCCCTTGCAGTCTGGGCGAAGATCGGCATGTTGTCCTTCGGCGGACCGGCCGGTCAGATCGCGCTAATGCACCGCGTCCTCGTCGAGGAGCGGCGGTGGATCGACGTGGACCGCTTCCTGCACGGGTTGAACTTCTGCATGCTGCTTCCCGGGCCTGAGGCCATGCAACTTGCGACCTACGTGGGCTGGCGCCTGCACGGCGTCCTGGGCGGGCTTGCCGCCGGACTTCTCTTCGTACTGCCGGGCGCCCTCGTCGTCCTTTGCTTGAGCATCGCCTACGCTTATTTTGGCCAAGCCACCATCGTCGAGGCGACGTTCATCGGCATCAAGGCCGCCGTCCTCGTCATCGTCATCGAGGCCCTGCTACGTGTCGCGCGGCGTGCGCTACGTGGTCCTTACGATGTGGCCATCGCCATATTGGCCTTTGTCGCCATCTTCTTCTTCGCAGCCCCTTTCCCACTGGTTATCGCGGCGGCCGCACTGGCAGGCTTTGCCGTGCATCCCGCCAAGGCTGCGCAACCATCGGCCCCGCCGCTCGCTGCCACCGTGCCGCTCGCCCGAACGCTCAAGACCGCGTCCTTGTGGCTTGCGATCTGGATCCTGCCGCTTCTCTTGGTGACCGCCACGTTCGGCCGCGCCCATGTCACCACCGACCTCGCCCTCTTCTTCTCCAAGCTTGCTGTGGTGACTTTCGGCGGTGCTTACTCGGTGTTGGCGTACATGGCGCAGCAGGCGGTGGAGGCCTATGACTGGCTCAGCGCGGGAGAAATGCTGGACGGCCTCGGTCTTGCCGAAACGACGCCGGGACCGCTGATTCTCGTCACTGAATTCGTGGGATTCCTTGCCGGCTTCCGCAAAGGTGGCGAGCCGGCGCTCGCCTTCGGCTTGCTTGGCGCCGCCGTCACGCTATGGGCAACCTTCGCGCCCTGCTTTCTCTGGATCTTCACCGGTGCGCCTTACGTTGAGCGCCTGAGCACAAACTCGCGCGTGGCCGGAGCCCTTGCCGGCGTCACCGCCGCGGTGGTCGGTGTGATCCTAAACTTGAGCCTGTGGTTCGCGCTGCACGTCCTGTTCGGCAACGTCGCCGCGACGTGGCGCGGTCCCGTGCGGCTTTGGACCCCCGAGCTGGCAAGCCTCAATCTCGAGGCTTTGCTGCTGTCGGCGCTCGCGGCCCTGCTCTTGCTCAGGCTGCACCTGGGCATCGCCAGCACACTCGCCATCACGGCCGCAGCAGCGCTCGCTTGGTCGCTCGCTTGACGGCGATTGGCGGCTAGCGCGGAGCCCAGAGATTGACGAAGGGTGCTCTCACCCACGTCCCGTTGGGGCCGCTATAGACACGGGCGAACGGGGCCGCCACCCACGTGCCACGGCGCGTATCCACCTCGGTGAACGGCGCGCGCACATAGGTGCCGTTGTTGTAGCGCCAGCGGCGCTTGTACCAGCCGGCTTCCTGCACGAGCGCGGGGCCGGCTTCCGGCGCGGTCACGACGCCCGGCGCTGCCGAGACCGGCGCCGGAGCGCCGATGAAAAACGCAAAGCCCGCGGCCGCGAGACAAACTGAGAGGGTTCGATTGATCATAATAAATTCTCCTTAACTAAGGTCCCCGCCGCTGGTTCGGTGATTTGTGATGGTCGTATTGGCAGCGGAGTGTGGCGAGACGATGCCGGTATCGCAAGCCCAAATTACAGCCACCCTCTGCGCTTGAAATAGAGATACGGCAACACCGCCGCGAGCACCATCAAGATCAGCGCGAGCGGATAGCCGTACCACCAGTCAAGCTCGGGCATGTGCTTGAAGTTCATGCCGTAGATCGAGGCGATCAGCGTCGGCGGCAGGAACACCACCGCCGCGACCGAGAAAATCTTGATGATGTCGTTCTGCTGGATGCTGACCATGCCCAGCGTGGCATCGAGCAGGAAGATGATCTTGCCGGAGAGAAACGTCGCATGGTCGGTCAGCGAAGTGACGTCGCGCGCGGCGGTGCGGATGCGCGATTGCAGCGGCTTGACCTCCTTCCGTTCATTGGCGGCATGCACGAGAAACGTCAGCAGCCGCCCCAGGGAGTGGGCGCTTTCGCGGGCCTTGGAGGTGATCTCGCCCTCGCGCCCGATCGCCCTGAGCAGCACGTCGAAGCGCCGCTGCCGCGCGGCCGCGGCGCCCCTGATCTCGAAGATCGAATGCGACAACCCCTCGACCTCGGCCTGGATACGCTCGATGAAGTCCGCAAGCCGATCGATGATCGTCTCCAGCAAGCCGATCAGGATCGCGCCGCCGGTTTTGAGGTCGGTCTCGGCGCGGTTGCAGCGCGCCACGTAAAGCGAAAAGGCCCGGGGCTCGGCATAACGCAGGGTGATGAGGCGCTGACCGGCTAGAATGAAGGTGACGGGCGTCATCCGCGGTTCCCCCTGTTCGGGCTGATACAGCAGGGTCGCGGTCATGAAATGCGCGCCGTCCTCCTGATACAGGCGGCTCGATGCTTCGATCTCCTGCTGCTCCTCTCGCGTCGGGACGTCGAGCTTGAGCGCGCGCTCGATCTTGGTCTCTTCCTCGGGCGTCGGGTTGAGGAGATCGATCCAGACGGCGGTCTCGGTGATCCTCGGTTTGCCCTTCTGGCGCTCGAGCGCGCCGGAGCGGTTCTCATAGATGGTGAGCATCGGACCTCCGGCGGAACGGCCTTGCTGCCGCTTACACAGGCCGCGACCTTATACCAGCGCCGGCGCGCTGCCAGTGAGACAATGCCGCCCAGGGCGTCGCTTAGCGGCCGCCGGTTTGCCCGGAGCAAAGCCAGCTCAGTTCTTCTGCACGATGCAGGCGCCGCCGGCGGAGCGCAGCGATGCGCAAAGCTTGGCGGCGTCATCGCGGCTGTCGGAACCGATCTGCACCATGTACATCGAGCGGCGCCCGCGGCTCAAATTCCGCTCCGGCTGCACGAAAGGCTCGCGGCCGCCGAGTAACGAAGTGTATTGCCGTTTCAGTCTGCCGAACTGGGCGAGCGCCTTGGCCTTGGAGAACGACGTCGACACCTGCACACCCCAAGGCCGCCACGCCCCGCTCGCGGTAAGCGGCTCGCTCTCGTATACGGCCCGCACCACGAGCGGCGCGAGCTTGCGGCAGGAGTTCCTGCACCTCGGCGCCCGCCGTCTTCAGCGCCTCGGGAAGCTCGGTCTCGGCGAGCTTCCATTCCTCGGCGGCGCGTCCGGTGACAAACTCGACATAATTCTGCGTCTCACCCGGCAGTCCGCCCGAGCCGGCGAGCCAATTCCGCACCCGCTCGGCGCCGGCGTTATAGGCGGCGGCGGCAAGCCCGAAATTGCCGAACTGCCGGCGCAGATCCGCCAGCAGGCTCGCCGAATGCACGATCGCCAACTTGGGCTCGAACGGGTCGTAAAGACCCCGCTCCGCCGCCGTGCCCGGCATGAACTGGGCAATGCCTTGCGCGCCTTTCGGGCTCACCGCGTTCGGGTTGAAGCGGCTCTCCTTCCAGATCAAGCGCACGAACGGCATCGGCGGCAGCCCTCTGGCTTCGGCCTGCTGCTGCATGATCGGACAGACGATGTCGACGAACGGCTTGGGTCCGGCCAGCGCCAGGCCCGCTTCCTTGACGCCCGCCTCGACCAGCGCGGGCGCGCCTTCACCCGCCTGGCAGGGTGTGCCGGCCAGGAGAAGCGCCAAAGCCATTAAGGCGATCCGCGAAGCGCGCATCATGCCCCATCGGAAACCAGACCCAGGGAACCAGGCCCTAGAATAGCGCAAGCAGGCGTGGATTCCGATTTCCGGATTGGTCTTAATTCTTTTGCACGATGCAGGCGCCGCCGGCGGCCTGGAGCTTGGCGCACAGCTTGTCGGCGTCATCGCGGTTGTCCAGGCCGATCCGCACCGAATATTGCGGGTCGGTTCCCATGTGCAGGTCGCAGGTTTCCACCACCATCGGTTCGTAAGCCGAGAGCAAGTCGCCCTGAGCCTGCTTGATGCGGTCGAACTGAGAAAGCGCATTGTCCTTGGAGAAGTCCGTGGCGATCACCACCCCCCAGGCCGGGCCCGACTGATCGGCCGGGGCGTCGCTGCTCGCGTCGGCTTTCGGCGAGACGCAAGGCGATAGCTGGCCCTCGTCCTCGACCGCCGGTCCGGCCAGCGCGGGTGCAAGCGAGAGCAGCAAGCAAAGCATCGGCAATACGAACTTCATGCCGGCATCATGCCGCGAGTTCGAGCGGGCGATAAAGCGCGGTCTTAGCTCACGCTGAAGCCATTGCTAACGCTGGCTTATTGCAATTTCAGATTGAGCACGGGCTGTGGTTAGGCGTTGAACCCGTACCTCGAGATCCCGATTGCGCGGAAAGCTGCTGCGCGAACTTCATCCCGGCGCTGAAGGCTTTCTCGGTCGGGCCGACTCTTATCCTTATTAAGGAGACGATTTTAGCGGAGGAATCAGAGCCAGCATTGGCTGCAAGACCTTCTCATCCAATCCCACCAGTCCCGACTGATTCTGATAAAGTTCCTCGTTGTAGGGCTTTCCGTCCATTTCCGGCCGACCCGCACCCTGAACAATCGCTTCAAGAGTCAATTGGCCGTCTACGACCCTGAAGGTTCCGCCGCCCGAGCCGCCTTCGCCCCCGGAAAAGTCAGCAAAATACGCTAACGCTCCATCCGGGCCAGACGGAAAGACCTGGCGGATCGTCCCGAGTTGGGTAACAGGTTCTCGGCCGCTCCACTGGCTGAGCATGCCCTGTTGCTTCGCCGTCGCTTCAAAAACGCGATCCCCCTTTTGCAGCATCGCTCCTGCCTCAGGGGCAGCCAAAGGCTGGCAACCTTCGACCGGGTGGGCGAGTTTGACTGCGGTCACGTCTTGCCTTTTCAATTCCGGTGATTTGGACATGGACGTTGCTATGGGGGGAAGCTGCGACGGATCATCAATGATGATCGCAATTTCGTCGTCGGGATTTTTCCAGCTATGAAAGCGGCATGTGTCAACCGGCAGGAGCTGCCCCGTGTCCAAATCCTGAAACGCATGTTTGACCGTAACGAGGATATTGGGCTGGAGCGCTATGTTTCCGCTGGCCTGATAGATATTAATCCGCTTTCCGTCTTCCGACGGAACCTTGCAGACTACAGGGCCCGTACACGCGACCAGTTGAGTTAGCTGCGATGTCGTTACGCCAAACTCCATTCGCAGGGTATCGGCCAGCTCAGAAAGGTCGTGGCGGTTATCATATTTCTTGAGCTCTTCCTTGTTCTCCGGATCGACCGTGATCCCTTCCGGCGTGATGATGCTCGCCTGCTGCAATAGCTGAGGGGACACCGCGTTGGGCTGGGAGGGCTGAGAAAGGAGGTCAATCACCGCGGCTCCGACCAACACCGCAACGGCTAGGGTTCTTCCGAGCATTTTTTGCCAGCGCGTCATTGGTGACATCGGACGCCGCCTCCAAAAGTCGCGCTCAAACGGTGAAGAGGATACCGTGACCTAGTGCGGTCAGCGTTTCCCGACATGCCTGGATCCTGGCGCAAAAGGGGCCGGCGCGAGGCCGGCCCCAATTGATCTCTAGCCTTTGCACTCTGCCATGTCGGCCATGGCCGCTTCTGCGGCCTCCTGAGTGTCATACTCTCCCATCATCTTCATGCCCGCGGCCATCTCGGTCACCACCGAGCAGGTATGGCTCGAAGTGTCGAGGCCTACGAAGTAATGCCCGCCTCCGGTTTCCACGGCCAAAGCGGGTGTGGCCAACGCGCCAAAAAGAACGGCTGCGACAAGATATTTCTTCATTGCTCTCTCCTTGAGTAACTTGCCGAACGGCAAGCAAAGGAAAAAGCACTTTCTTTGGTCCTTACCAAATCAATTGTCCGTAAACAGGGTTAACCCCGATTGAAGCCTCGTCCGTACCTCCGCTTGGCACCAAGCGGACTCTTTGAGGAACTTCGCCCCCGCTATCGGGGGTAAGCAGATACACGCCTAGCTAATCGGGAAAAGCGCGCAGCGCCGTTTCAGCGACCCGGCGAAGTTCGGCCCGAGTCGCGCCGGCCGCGGCCTGCACCGCCATGCCTTGGGTGACCGTGGCGACGAAGCGGGCGAGCACGGCGGGATCGGCGTCCTTTGGCAGATCGCCTTCGGTCTTGGCCCGCTTCAGCCGCTCGCGGATCGCTTTTTCATTGGCGGCCCGCCTGGCGCAAAGCTCCTCGCTGATGCATTTGGCATGCTCGCCGGCGCCGGCAATCCCCTGGACCAGCAGGCACCCGGCCGGCTTGCTTTTGTCCGACAAGGAGTTGGCTGTGCCACGCAGCACCCTAGCGACGCAGTCCTTGGCCTTCGGCAACGCTAACGCCTCCTGCAAGAAGCCCGCATGCATCGCCGCATAGCGGTCGAGCGCCTTGCGGAAGAGACCCTCTTTATTGCCGAACGCCGCATAGAGGCTCGGCGGATTGATCCCCATGGCGGCGGTCAGGTCACAGATGCTGGCGCCCTCGTAGCCCTTGCGCCAAAACACGTCGAGCGCGCGGTCGAGCGCCTGATCCATATCGAATGCGCGGGGGCGGCCAATTGCCACGGCGCTGTCTCCTGCCATTTTTTCGATCCCTAGCATCTCCTGCTTCTGTAGTGATTGTTATATAAGGCCCTTGACAGGCCCGGTCCAGAGCAACATATGTAGCGAACACTAAATAATTCTCAACGGATGGAGATGGACCCATGTCGAACACACTCAACGGAAAGGTTGCTCTGGTTACCGGCGGCTCGCGCGGCATCGGCGCGGCCATCGCCAAGGCGCTCGCCGAGGACGGCGCCGACGTCGCCATCAGCTATGCCGCCTCAGCCGCCAAGGCCGAGGCAGTCGTCAAGGAATTGCGCAAGAAGGGCATCCGCGCCGAGGCCTTCAAGGCCGATCAGGCCAACACCAAGGAAGTCGAGGCGCTGGTCAAATCGGTGGCCGAGAAGTTCGGCCACCTCGATATCCTGGTCAACAATGCCGGCGTGTTCGCCACCGGCCAGGTGCACGATCGCGCCAATAACCTCGCCGAGCTTGACCGCTTATTTGCCGTCAATGTCGGTGGCGTGGCGACTGCCGTACGCACCGCAGCGCCGTTGATGGGCGATGGCGGCCGCATCATCTCGATTGGCTCCGTGGTCGGCGACGCCTCGCCCTTCCCCGGCGTCGGCGATTACAGCGCCACCAAAGCGGCGATCCTCGGTTATACGCGCGGCTGGGCCCGCGACTTGGGCCCGAGGGGCATCACCGTGAACAATGTGGCGCCTGGCCCAATCGCCACCGACATGAATCCGGACGACGGAGATTTCGCCGCGGCGCAGAAAGCCAGCACCGCGCTCGGCCGCTACGGCAGGCCCGAGGAGGTCGCGGCCGCGGTCGCGTTTCTCGCCAGTCCCGCCGCCGCCTATATCACCGGCGCCACGCTCACCGTCGACGGTGGGTTCAACGCCTAGTTCGTTGCCTATCAAGTGGAGGACCTTGTCATGATCGAACGCAGACCCTTCGACACCCTCGGCGGCGCCGATCACGGTTGGCTCAAGGCGAAGCATCATTTCTCCTTCGCCCGCTATCACGACCCCGAGCGCTTGGGACACGGAGCCTTGCGCGTGTGGAACGATGACGAGATCGCTCCGAACACGGGCTTCCCGCCGCATCCCCACGCCGATATGGAGATCATCACCTATGTGCGGCAGGGCGCGATCACCCATGAGGACAGTCTCGGCCATAAAGGACGCACCGAGGCTGGCGACGTACAGGTGATGAGCGCTGGCTCCGGCATTCGCCACGCCGAGTACAATCGCGAGCCGGTTCCAACCACGCTGTTCCAGATCTGGATCGAGCCGGAAGCCGGCGGCGGCAAGCCGTCCTGGGGCGCCAAGCCGTTCCCGAAGTTGGATCGCTCCGGCCGCCTCGTGCCGCTGGCGAGCGGCTTCGCCGAGGATGACGGCGCGCTGCCGATCAGGGCGCCTGCCCGCGTGCTCGGCGCGACGCTCAAGGCCGGCGACACCGCGCAGTATGAGCTCGGCGCCAAACGCCACGGCTATCTCGTTCCGGCGCAAGGCAGCGTCGAGGTGAACGGCGTGCGCATTTCGACCCGCGACGGCGCCGCCATCTCGAACGAGCCCGTGCTGAAGATTAAAGCGCTCGAGGATAGCGAGATCGTCCTCGTCGACGCTGCTTAGGGCAAACGAAGCGAAGCCCCCTCCCCTCGCTTCGCGTGGGCAACGGCGATCGAGCCGTTGCCCACCCTACCCTACCAGCACCACTCGGAACCCATCACGCCCCAAGACGTTAGCCCTACGACCCGCCAATCGAGGCTGCGCGCATTGAGCGCGGGCCCTTGGCGAATCTTCCCGCAAACTCGGAAAGGGCTTTTACCATGATCAAATCGCTTTGTGCCGCCTCGGTTCTCAGTCTCGGCATCGTGTCGGCGGCGTTTGCACTTCCCGCTCACGTCGCAGCGCCGAGCCTGGCAACGTCGTCCGACGTTGTGCAAGTGAAGAAGGACTGGAAGCACGACAATTGGAAGCACAACAACTGGAAGCACGGCGGCAACTGGCACAAATACAACAAGAACAAATACAGCTACCGCCGGTACCCGCCGCATGGTTGGCATTCTTACAGCTCCCGCCCGTATGGCTGGGCAAATCGCGGCTGCATCATCGTCGGTCCGCTTTGGTACTGCCCGTAAGCGACCATTAGGATAAGAAGCAGCGGGCTAAAGTCCGCTGCTTCTTATCGCCACCGCCGCGTTTCGATCTGATACGTTGCCTGGGTGATTCGCCGGGGTTTCGCGCACCGGTGCTTTGGCCGTCTTTCCCGCAAAACCACGGAAGGATTTTGGAATGATCAAATCGATTTTGGCCGCGGCGATACTTTCGCTCGGCGTCGTTTCGGTGGCGCTCGCCTTTACGCCAAGCCCGGCCACCTCGCCGCAGCTCAGCGTTGCCAGCGACGTGCTCCAGGTCAAGTACAAGGGTTACAAGGGCCACAAGTACAATAAATACAACAAATACAAGAACTCGCACCGTTACAGCCACGCGCCGAAAGGCTGGCGCAGCTACAACTACCGTCCATACCGCTGGTCGCATCGTGGCTGCGTCATCATCGGCCCGGTGTGGTATTGCCCATAACCGCGCTTTAGGTTCGTGACGGCGGCGGGTCTCGACGATCCGCCGCCCATTTTTTTTTTGCTTACGGCGCGCGCTTGAGATCGCCGAACATCGAGTAGTTCGCCTCAGGCCCCTGCATCACCAGCGTCCAATAAGCGAAGTCGCTCGCGCTGGTGCAGGAATTGCCGCCTCCCTGCACGATCAGCGTCAGCAATTGACCAGGGCCGGCGCCAGGGGCAAACGCGCCGGAGCCTTTAACCTTTCCCGTCAGCTTCCATTCTTTATAGAGCGGGGGCCCCGTGCCCTGGTCAGGCGCGCCGCGCGGATCGACCTCGAAGATCGAGATCTTGCTCGGCAACTCCAGCGCCAGCGTCCCGGCATGGCCCTGCTCATCCTTCAGTGTGAACAGGATCTGGTTTTCCTGCCACGCCGCGGTGAGCGCGTAGGCCGGCGACGGACTCTCAATCCCCTCGACGCTGTCGGGATCGGCCTCGCCAAGAAAGACCTTGGCCGCATCGTCGAAGCGCAGTTCCTCGAGCAGCGCGCGTTTGCCCTCATCCAGCGCCTCGACATTGACGTTGCGCTGACCGGGATTGGTGCAGCAGGCACACGCCAAAGCAGGAGCCGATGCCACCGCCGCAGACAGTATGATCGAAGCGGCGAGCACGAGTTCAGTGAAGAGATGGCTGCGTCTCAAGCTGGCCTCCTCCTCTACAGCGAGATCAGCACGACGCCGGCCACCGCCGCGACCAGACCGAGGACGCGGTGCCAAGGCATGGCTTCGCCGAGCACGAACACTCCGAGCATCGCCCCGCCCACGATGAACATGCCGTAGATCGGCACGACGATGTTCGACGGTCCAAGCGAGAGCGCGTGGAACAGAGAGCTGACCGCGACGGTGAGCGCGATCCCGCCGGCGATCGCCCATAGCAGCGGCGGCCGTTCCAGCTCGAACAGAAGCGGCTTGAGCTCGCCGCGCAGGGCGACGGCAGCCAGGGCGAAGATTGCGACGATCGTAGTGGAAACCGCCAGCACCATGTAGGTCGTCGCCGTGCCGCTCCGCTCGGCGAGCTTCACGAACAAGGTCATGAGCGAATAGCCGGCCATGCCGAGCAACGCCCACAAAACATAGGCTGGGATCATCGCGCCCTCCGGTCTCGTGTATCGTGATCGAAGGGCAAGGGACCGTGATTGGCGCAGCGAGTCAACCGCGCAAGGCCGACTCGCGGGCGCAAGACTTATGTATCGTCTTCGACTCGCGTCGCGGGCCGGTCCGTGCCGGGATCGACCTCCTCGTGCCACACGCCGTCGGCCGTCTCGTATTGAATGCCGACCGTTTCGCCCGGCACTTTCTGCTCGCCGGCCGCGATCCGTGCCGCCGCCAGCGCCGCGTCATGGCTCGGAAAGGTTTCTGAGAACGTGCCGCGGGCTTTATAGGCCCAGCCATCCTCATGCTTGACGATCTTGTAGACGACATTGGCCATCGAACTCTCCTCGCATGGTTCGGGGTGGAGCCTCGCACAACCGCCCGTGCGCGCCAATGGTTCCTGGCTCCTCTTGCGGGGGCCATGAATTTGCCGGAAGCTGCCGCCGTCTCGCCTGTCTGCCGGAGATGGACTCCATGTCGACCTCTTCTGCCTTGGCAATTCGCCTCTGTCCCCCTCGGTCACATCCACTCGCTCCATCAAGGTGACGGGCTCGCCCTCGGCGAGACTGGCAATCTTGCCCGGCGCCTGATTTCTCGGCTGAAGCATAAGGCAGCGGGCATTGAGCCATAGGTTCTGGATACCGGCTTTCGCCGGTATGACGGAATGGAGCGCCGTGGCCGCAACTCTGCCGCGTTGTGCCACTAAATAAGGCCGCAATACAGCCAGCGAGGGAGAAGACACCCATGCGCGTTCAGAGGATTTTCCGCAGCGCTTTCGTCGCCCTGATCGTCTTGTTCGGTGTTGGCGTTCAGTCCGCGCACGCCGACAGCGGCTCCGTGACGCTTACCATCTTGAAGGGCGGCTGGATCATCGGCGGCTCCGCCGGCCACGGCACGCTGAAGTTCGGCGGCAAGACTTATCCGCTCTCGGTCGGCGGCATCGACTACGGCCTGGTGTTCGGCGGATCGAAGACGGTACTGCGCGGCAGCGTGAAGAACATCAAGCGCGCCTCCGACGTCGCCGGCGTCTATGCCGCAGCAGGCGCGGGCCTTGCCGTCGGCGGCGGCGTCCGCGCGATCGTTCTCACCAATCAGAACGGCGCGGTGCTCGAGCTTTCAGGCAAGCAGGTCGGGCTGATGGCCAACGCCGACCTCAGCGGCCTTGCCATCACGCTGAAATGACAGGCGGAACGCTCGGGCGGTCTGGAGCTTGCGTTCCCGCGGCCGAGATGGGCAGACTATGGGCCCGCCGCAGGAGGCGGGCTAATTTGTCCCCAAAGTGCCGCGAGCGATAATTTCCGCGCCATGTGGTCTCGCCTCCCCGCCCTCGCCCTCACCCTGATCTTGCTGCCCGGACCGGCGCTCGCCGGCGCCAAGGAGAAGGTCGCGACCCTCGCGCCGTCGGGGCTGGTGCTGGTGGTGGACGAGAAGGGCAACCCGCTGATTGCCCAGAACGCGGATAAGCCCTTCGTCCCGGCCTCGGTGACCAAGATCGTGACGGCGTGGCTGGCGATGGAGACCCTCGGCGGCGACTACCGCTTCGAGACCAAGTTCTACCTGGACGACAAGCGGATGCTGTATGTGCGCGGCGGCGGCGATCCCTTCCTGATCTCCGAGGAGCTGGCGCCGCTCGCGAGCGAGCTGGTCGCCGCCATCGGCAAGGAGCCCATCACCGGCATCGTGCTCGACGCGAGCTACTACCCTTCCGAGCTGCGTATCCCCGGCATCGAGGACACCGCCGAATCCTATGACGCGCTGAACTCCGCGCTGGCGGTGAACTTCAACACCATCAGCGCCGTGCGCAGCGGCAAGACCGTCCGCTCCGCCGAGGAGCAGACGCCGATCACACCGATTGCGGTCAGCGAGTTCCAGACGCGCGGCCCCCAAGGCCGCGGCCGCATCAGCCTGAGCAAGGACCCCGCGGTGAGCCTGACATATGCCGGCGAGCTCATCGCCGCGTTCGTCGACCGGGCCGGCGGCAGCGTCAAGGGCAAGATCTCGACCGGAACGGTGCCGGAGGGCCTGAAGCCGGTCTATGTTCACAAGTCGCGCCCCCTCTCGGAGATCCTGAGACAGCTGCTCATCGCCTCGAACAACTACATCGCCAACCAGGTCTTCCTGGAGATCGGCGGAACCCTCGGCGGACCCGTCAGCCTCGACAAATCGCTCAAGGTCGCCAACGCCATGCTTGCCGCCAACGGCCTCGCCGATGACATCCATCTCGAGGAGGGTTCCGGCATCAGCCGCAACAACCGCTTCACCGCGAGCGGCCTCGCCAAGGTGCTCGAGCTGTTCGCGCCCAACGCCAAGCTGCTGCACGGCCACGACGGCGGCATGAACAAGACCGGCACCTTTTCCGGCGTCCGCACCTTGGCCGGCTACGCCGACACCAAAAGCCACGGGCGGGTGCGCTTCGTGATCTCGCTCACCGGCAATACCGGGGCGCTGCGCTTCCAGCTGCTCAAGGCCATCCAGGCCGGGCTTTAGCCAATCCACGACTTGCGTCAGACTTTAGGCTAAAGTCGCGGCATGACCATGCTGGCACGCGCCCTTCGTCCTGTTGCGTTCGCACTTCTCGCAGCCATCGCAGGTCTCGCGGCGGCGCGCGCCGCTGACGACGCGCCAACGCCCTGCACCGACGACGCGATGATCGTGTTCGATGCCTCGGGATCGATGGCCGGCAATACCGTCCAAGGGCTGTTCAGCGCCTTGACCCGCATCGACGAGGTCCGCAAGGCGCTGGCGCAGGTGCTGCCTTCGGCCACCAAGTTTCGCAAGGTCGGGCTCATCACTTACGGTCCCGGGCCCTACGCGCACTGCAATGTCGAACTGGACTTCACGCCGGTGCCGAACGCGGCGGACCGCATCATGAGCGTGGTGAACGCCATCAACCCGGCCGGCAAGACGCCGCTGGTCGAAGCGGTGAAGCGCGCTGCGGAGGTGCTCGGCAACCAAGGCACCATCGTCTTGCTGACCGACGGCGAGGAGACCTGCGGCGGCGCGCCCTGCGCCCTCGGCACGGCGATCAAAGCGGCCGCGTCCGGCAAGCTCACCGTTCACGTCGTCGGCTATCAGCTCAGGGGTTTCAGTTGGACCGGCGCGCAGAGCATACTCGACGTGAAATGTCTCGCCGAGCAAACCGGCGGCCTCTACATCACGGCGGAGAACCGGGAGGACCTGGTGAAGGCCTTCGAGAAAACGCTCGGCTGCCCCATGATGTCGGCGATTGGCGCTCCGTTGCGCTAAGGCGCGGCGGCAGCGCAACTCTATTTGCTCCTGATTTCGATCGCGGTGTAACCCAACCTGCTTGCCTGCCGGTGCAGCCACTTCACCGCCTCGGGCTCCTTGTTGAAAATTTCGGTCTCCCCTTGCTGCGAAAACACCTCGCCCGGCTTCAGCGTGCGGAACGACGCGCGCCAGCCGTAGTCGTAGCGCTCGACCAAGCCGATGAACTTTCCCTGGTTCTCGTCGCCTCGATCCACCGTGCCGCCTACTCTGCATCGACATGGACGTTCGCCGCCATGGCGCGGAATTGCGCCCATCTAGCCACGCGCCGCACGTCGATTTCAAGCGCGCGGCGTGTTTGATCGTCTCGCCGCGAAGATCGCGCGAGCTTCGTCGAACAGCGAGCCCCAAGAGGGGGATGGCGCGCCGAAAAGCGCAAACCTGTAATGTCCGCGTCCGTTGCCGGATGCGGCGGGCGCCTCGCGGCGCGCCAATCACGACGTTTTCCGGCATCGGGCCTCGCTTTAGTCCCGGTCCGTCGCGCATCTATCGCCGACCGATCCTTCAGCCAGCTCCTGGCGGGGACTCGTAGTGGTCCCGGGAGGAGCTCCGTTGCCGCCCGAGTGTCTTGTTGCGACAAGACCCGCAGGCGCCGCACTCCGTCCCGCGATCAAGACGCCTCTAGAGCGCGCCCCTTAGTTGGACGAGGTGAGGCGATGATACGGGAGGATTGGAGGCCGGGGATAAAGTCTCAAGTATCGATGTCCGCTAAGTGCCACAAGCAGGCAGTGACGGTTACGGGTGTCATGGATAGGATCTCCCCAGGAGAAGGAGATTTGATATGCACACGCACACCTTGGATGCATGGCGGCACGAGCACGTCTTTCTCGGACCAAGGCATGATGAGAATGAGCGGCGGAGTTGGTTCGTCGTCGGGCTGACTTTCATCATGATGGTGATCGAGATCATCGGTGGGATGATCTTCGGTTCAATGGCGCTTGTCGCTGACGGCTGGCACATGTCGACCCACGCCGGAGCGCTTGCCATTGCTGCTTTGGCTTACCGCTTCGCACGGCGGCAGGCCCACAATGAGCGTTTCGCCTTCGGCACGGGGAAGGTCGGTGAGCTCGCCGGATTTTCGAGTGCGATAATTCTCGCCGTTATCGCGCTCGTGATCGCCTACGAGTTGGCGCTGCGGCTAGTCAACCCGATCCCCATTAGCTTCGACTGGGCGATTGTGATAGCCGTCGTGGGCTTGGCAGTGAACCTCGTGAGCGCTTGGCTTCTGCGGGACAAGCACGCGCACGATGGTCACGATTCCGATGGCTATCACCACGCTCACGATCACAATCTACGTGGGGCGTATTTGCACGTTCTGGCGGATGCGCTGACCTCCGTTTTGGCGATTGTCGCTCTTCTCTCAGGTCGGCTCTACGGCTGGGTTTGGATGGACCCCATGATGGGTATCGTTGGTGCGCTCGTGATTGCCTCTTGGTCATTCGGGCTGATGCGGTCATCGGGAGCTGTCTTGCTCGACATCATTCCTGACACAGGCTTAGGAAAACAGGTCAAGAAGCGACTGGAGGTTGGCACGGATCGGGTGGCAGACCTGCATGTCTGGCGCTTAGGTCCAACGCATGTGGGCGTCATCGCCTCAATCGTATCTGACTCCCCGCAGGCTCCACATGCGTATAAGGCTCGGCTTCGCGGCCTAAGCCTCTCCCACGTGACGGTGGAGATTCATGCCTGCGAACACCGAGGCACACCTTCTTTGGCCGCTTGATGCAGGTTCGGAAATGGATTGGCTAGTTGCGGTGCAGCGATGGCTATACGGCGGTATGGCCGAAACCATGCACTCGACCACAAGCCTCAACGGACTACTGGCGCTCGTCGCATTGGCATTCGTGTTTGGCGTCGTACATGCGCTGATGCCGGGTCACGGTAAGAGTGTGCTGGTCTCTTATCATCTCGGCCAACCAGGCCGCTGGAGCGAAGGTATTGTTACGGGCACGCTGCTCGCACTGACACATGTTGGATCAGCGGTAGTGCTCGTGCTGGTGGGGATTGCGGTAATCAGCCGCTCCGTGGCGGCTGGGGGCCGGGCACCGAGCTTCGAAGCTGCAAGCGCCGTTCTGGTCGTGCTCATTGGCACTTGGCTTCTCGTTCGGTCAACACGCATGCGGGAATACGGTCACGCATGGAGCGGAAAGGCATTGGCCGTGGCCACCGGCCTTATCCCATGTCCGCTGACCACCTTTATCCTCACCTTTGCCATTGCCAGAGGAATGCTCGCGGTTGGACTTGTCACCGTTGGCGCGATGTTGGCCGGCATCGTGACCACACTTGTCACCTTCGCCGTTACCGCCGTTATTGCCCGGGATCGCCTACTGCCTCTGCTGGCGAGTACGGAGCGGCTGCGCTGGAGGATGGGCAAAGCGCTGGAGATAACGAGTGCGGTAGCTGTTGTTGCTCTCGGGCTCCTCATGCTGACGGGCCAACTCGGAAAAATTTGAACGCATGTAAGCAAGACGGCCTTGGGTCATGCGGACTCTCCTCACTCCTCCTCCGTCAAGTGCGAGCCATGACCAGCCGCAACGCCTACTGGAAATGATAAAACTGGTCGTTCAAATATTTTAGGAGGTCCTGTGCCTCGGTCTCGGAGAATTGCTTGTTGGCCATATGCGCGCAGCCGGCGATCTGCTTTTTCAAAGCATCGAGGGACTGAACCGCCCGGTCCGGGCGCGTCAGAACGCTGGTGTCGTGGCAGCCCGTGCAGTTGGCGTTGAACAGGCGCCTGCCGTTCGCGCTGTCGCCCGGCAATGAAGCGGCGTTAGCGGCCGAGATCGGCAGGACCAACACCGCGAGACACAGGACGATTCTCATCGTTCGGCTCCGCCAACCAACGCCCGAGATCATAGCGCGAAACTGCCCCAGAATTCAGTGGCTGGTGCAACAGCCGGCGTCGAGCGATCGCCGGGTCAAGGCATCTGGTCGGGTCTGCGCGCGAAGGTGACGAATACGGTGCCGCGATGATCCGGACGGACCGCGGGCGGGACATCGCAGCCCCAATCGTACTCGGTCGACGGAGATTTTCCCTTGAGGAATCTAACCAGCTTGAGGCGATGGCGTATCGTTTCGCGCCAAGCCTGCCTTATGGGCCTGAGTGATAGCCTGTCAATGTTACGCATCGGACTACTCGTGAACTCCACTCAGCCAAAATAAATCCGCTTTCCGATGCGAACTCAAGATGTTTGTCGTGCAATGCAACGAAAGCGCTTCGCATCGCGAGTTAGCGGCTTAGCGCTTGGGCGTGATTTCGATCCAGTTCACCGCAAGGCCAAGCGACCGGCGGTCCCCGCTCCCTGGCTGCACTTCGCAAGGGCTAAGCGTTTGCTCCAACTGAAAGGTGAGACGCAAGAAATCATCGGCGACGCTGTTTGCAGGAGAAAGTGCCGTAGCCCGCATGAGAAAGGTGCCGAAGGTGGTTGCCTCAATCTCGAATTCGACGGGGCGGTCGCAAACGAGCAACCTCAGGCTCCGCAATATGTCCGGTGCGATCGCGGCGAGGATGTGCACCTCGATCATGAGATCCCGATCGGCCTTGACCGGCAAGTCGACGGTCGACCGCTTGAGCGGTCCGCTCCACCTGAAGGTCCCGAATTGTTCGCTCGTCTCGATCTCGTGCCACTCGAACGGCGAAGCAAGATTGGGGAAGAAACGCTTGGCGACTGTAATCTCGCTCAACTCCGTACTGGCGTAGGGGTCGCCCACGCCCTTTAAGTAACGGTTGAGTTTGTGGAGATGACCGGGCACCTCATTGCTAGGCATCGAAATGCCGGAGAACCGGCCATTCAAGGCCGATTGCAGCGCGCCCATCAGCTCCGCCGGGCGGAAGTCAAATCCGCTTTCGATCTTCTCGAGCATCGCCTTCTGCTCGGCTACGTCTTTGTGCTTGTAAGCATCTCGGCGCCAAGCCGCATTGAACTTGAACACTGTCAATTCGGCCGTAGAGGCGATGCGGGCGCCGGCGTCCGTCGCGTCTCGTAGGAACGCGCAATCCGTCGGCAATGCGATCGTCTCGGGATCTTTCCAAGGGCCGATTTGCTCGACCAGCGAGCGCCGGTGGAGGATCGAGGAGGGCGGCATGAAGTCGGAGCGCGCATAGTGTCCGTTGGGGAAGACCCCGCTCACGGCGCGGAATCCGCTCCCGGGTGGGCCATAAAGGATGGTCACGCCCGCGACGAGGTCGGCCGCTTGTTCCCCCGAGGTGCGCAGGCAGGACGCAAGGTGGGTGGGATACCAGATGTCGTCATGGCCGAGATAGGCAACCCATTCACCCGATGCCGCGGCGAGACCGAAATTGTTGGGCGCCCATTGGCTACCGTAATTGCGTTCGAGGTTATGCCATCTGAACCGCTTATCGTTGAACGCGGCAACGATGGCTTCCGAATCGTCGGTGCACCCGTCGCCCACGACCAGGACCTCGTAATCCTCGAATGTTTGCAGCTGAACGGAGCGCAGTGCGCAAGCCAGCGCCGAGCTCCAATTGTAGGTGGCGACGACAACGCTGACGGTCGGGCGCACGTTGGAAACTGCCTCGGCAACCTTTCGCTCGTTCACTCATCATCTTATGCTACAAATTCAAAGCTAAGGAACTTAACTCAGAAACTCTGCCGATGCGTCGTCAGCAGTCACCGGTCGCAAAGATCCCGGACGTTATTGGCGGCGATGAGCTCGTCGCCAAGCAGTCAGCCGTGGACCAGCAGGGAAAGCTCCGCTCCGTTCCGATCAGCGGCGTGATCTTTCGTCCGACCCGGCCTGTGCCGCATGAGGACGGTTACGTCACTGAGGTCGCGCGCAGCAGTTGGCAAGATCTCGTCGATCCTGTCCTGCAGGTCCATCTCACAACCACACTGCCAGGACGTGTCCGGGCCTGGGGTCTGCATCAAAACAGCACCGATCGTCTGTTCGTGGTGACTGGACTTGTGAAGATTGCAGTCTTCGACGGCCGGCGCGACTCCCCGACACTGGGATACGTGAATGAGTTCACCGTAAGCGAGAAAAACCCTGGACTGCTAATCATCCCGCCCAATCTCTATCATGGGTGGAAAAACATCGGCACGACTGAAGCCATCATCATCAATATGCCGACCAGGATGTACGACTACGATGCGCCTGACGCGCTCGATCTGCCCTGGGATTCCGAAGCTGCGGCGAGGATCGCGCCCTATCAATGGTGAGTGGGGCAGCCTGGCGAGGATGGTCATAGGCTTGCGCGAATCGCGGCAGCCGAGCGGGGTAAGGCTTGTCAGATCATAAAGCGGGAGCCGCCGGCTTCATTCCGAGGAGCCGGCTCGAGGCCTTGACGGATGGCGTGTTCGCCTTCGCCATGACGTTGCTGGTCATCAATATCGAGCTGCCGCAAGACTTCCACCCGGCGACCAATCGCGAGTTCGTCGCCAAGCTTTCCGGCCTCTCCGACACCTTCACCGCCTATCTCATCACCTTCTTCGTCCTCATCGGCTTCTGGTCGGGACGCGCGCAGGAGGAGACCGGAGAAGCGGACACGGCGAGCCCGGCCTATGCGCGGGCGACGCTGTTGCATCTGCTCGGGGTCACCTTTCTGCCATTCTCGATGCTGGCGGTGAGCCGATACGACCTGGCGGCCGCGGTGTGGATCTACGGCGCCAATATGATCTGGTTGGCGGTGACGTCGCTCCTTGTTTCGCGCGCCGCCGAACACGACAGCGGCCGCCCGCGCCCGCCCGACGGGCGCGTGAAGCTCGGTGTCCTGATTGCGGCTGCCGTGCTTTCCATGATCGCGAGCCTATACTCGCCGGACTGGTCGATGCTGCTGTATCTGCTTGTTCTTGCCTCACCGCTCGTGGCGCGGGCTCTATAGCGGGGTAGCCTGTGGCGGCGCGGTGTACGCTCTGCCGCACCCGTTTCGTGACCTTCCGGTAACTTTTCGCGCCCTATGCTTGCCCGCCTAACAACGAGGCGGAAATTCACTTGCGCAAGGTCCTGACGCTCGCGGCCGCGATAGGCTGTGCCGGCCTGGTGTCGTGCTCGGACGCCAGAGCACCTAGCCAGTCAGCAGCCATGGATTCGGCGCCGATAGCGCGGGCGCCACTTTTGCCGGCGCCGGGTTACGCGGCAGCTCCGGAGCGATCGTACGCAGACCCTCTGCCTCAAAGCCTAGAGCCGGCCGGCCAATGGCATGCCTCGCCGCGCTGGGCGGCCGTTCAGGGAAACGGGTGCATCGTGGTCGACCGAGACCAATCCAGCGGCAAGCTCGATTATGAAAATTGCCGAGCCGAGCAAGCCGGCGATCGGCCTTCGCAAAACGACGACCAATAGGCCCCGGGGTTTTAGCTGGACCGGCGCGCAGAGCATCCTTGATGTCAAAAGTCTCGCCGAGGAAACGGGCGCGCTGAGCGCGAGCTTCGGCGCGGCATGTTTCATCGGCTCGCCGCGAAGATCGCGCGAGTTCTATCAAAGAGCGAGGCCCCCAAGGAGGGGGATGGCGCGCCGAAAAGCGCAAAATCCTTATGGCTCGTGCCTCGCGGCACGCGGGCGCCTCGCGGCGCGCCACATGCGCTCATGTAGGCCAGGGGCCGGTAGCGCATCAAAAATGCGCTCAAGCAGGCCAAAGGCCGGTAGCGCATCAAAATGCGCTCAAATAGGCCAGAGGCCGGTAGCGCATGCGATTTGCGGACGTCTGTTCGGCGCGGGCCTCGCTTTAGTCCGGTCTGTCGCGCATCAATCGCCGACCGAGCCTTCAGCCAGCTCCTGGCAGGGACTCGTAGTGGTCCCGGGAGGAGCTCCGCTGCCGCCCGAGTGTCTTGTTGCGACAAGACCCGCGGGCGCCGCACCCCATCCCGCGATCAAGGACGCCTCACGAGCGCGCCCCTTAGTTGGACGAGGTGAGGCGATGATAATGCAGTCGGAGGACGGGGATAACTCTTGGCACATATTTCAAGGTGCGCTTATGGAGGCACCGCAAGAGAGATTCGCGGTGCGGCGGGCGCTCGCCGGTTGCAGTATGCTATGCTCCATCGATCACCCGTCTCCGAGACTTCTCGTTGATGTCTTACTTCCTCAATTTGTTTTCACCAGAAACGTGGAACGCGTTCCAACTAGCGGGAAGCCAGATTTCCGGCTTTTCCCGGCACCAGAGCTCACAGGCCGAGAGAACGATCGAGCCCGGAGACATATTTCTCTGCTATTTGGTCGGCCTAGGCAGATGGTGCGGAGCCCTAAAAATCGAGTCAGACTTCTTTATCGACGAGACTCCCCTTTTTAAACCTGAGCCCGATCCATTCATTGTGCGATTTCGGGTGTGACCAATTGTGGCTCTTGAGCCCGAGCTTTCTATTCCCGTTCGAGAACCAGGCATCTGGAATCATCTCACTTGGACTAAGGACGTTGTGCCCGGATCCGTGGGGTGGGGAGCGAACTTTCAGCGCTCCCTTCGGCGAATGCCAGATGAGGATGCAGAGTTTCTCTTGAGATTGTTGCGCAAGCAGGAACAGGAAAGACGACCCTACGAGCTTTCTGCGAAAGATCGGCGCGCCCTGAACCGTGCGACCGTCCGCACCGCTACCGGAGAAGTTGCCGTCGAGATTCCGGATGAAGAAGACGAAGAGGGGGGCACTACCCAAGAGCAACAGCCTCAATCCGAAACACGTGAATCGCACAAAATTCAGGGACTTATCGCCGAAATTGGCGCGAAGATGGGTTTTCGACTGTGGCTTCCCCGCGCTGATAGAGACCGCGTCAAGGCAGCATCAAACTACGACATCAACTCATCGCTGATCGACCTTCTTCCCATGAACTACAATGACGCCACAATACGCACGATAGAGCAAATCGACGTAATCTGGCTTAGGGGACGCTCGATTGCGCGTGCTTTTGAAATCGAGCATTCGACTGCAATTTATTCCGGCCTATTGAGGATGGCCGATCTTGTTGCTTTGCAGCCTGACATAAACATTCCCCTCCACATCGTTGCTCCTGAGGAACGACAAACCACAGTGCTGGATTAAATCCGGAGACCCGTGTTCAGTCTCTTGGAAACTGGGCCTCTCTCCGATAGGTGCAGTTTGTTGACATACGCCGATGTTCAAGAGTTGGCGTCGAAGCCGGACTTGGCACACATGAAGGATAGTGTATTGGACGGCTATCAAATCTTCGCCCACTGACCGCAAAATTCGCCGAGGTCGCCAGGGCTCGCTCCTCCTCCACATAGACCTCGCCGCCGGCCGCACGGAATTTCGCGCTCATCTCATCCATGCCCTGTTTCCTTGTCTGCTCTATCGCTTCGCTGCTTGAGAGCACCTCCGCCTCGGCGAGCTTGGCGGCGTAGGGGAAGCCAACCTCGTGCGTGTTGGCTGAGTTCTTTATCCCCGCCTACAGACGCTGGCCTATCCTGTGGCCCGATTGAGCCTGGAAGGAGTGGCTAAGTGCATAGAATTGATACGACCTCAAAACTTCATCGCTTGAGGTCGCTCATGCACGCTGAGAATGTCGAGTTGAAGCTTCGGCGACTCGCTCTCGCAGCTTCAAGTGGCGGCAAATTCAATCCCAATCAACCGCGAGTGCCTGCGGGCAACCCAGCCGGCGGGCAATGGACCGACGAAGGCGGTTCTAGTGGAACTGGGGCAGCACAGGGCGAAAGCACGGAGCGCGAGCGGATTCGAGAATTTGGCTCTGCGAGGAGAATATCATCCGACCTTGCAGATCGATGCTGGGCTCAGCACATGCGGGATATATTCCAATGCAGGATGGTCGGGCTCCGCGCCTGTTATGAACAAGCGGCACTGCGCTATGCCAACTGTCTCGTGGGTTTGCCAATACCCCCTCTGAATTATTGAGGCTTCCGCCATGGTGATAGCGAACCGATCATTGAAGCTGAAAGGCACGGAGGGCGACGCCGAGATCCCGATCCGCATCTTCGCGCCAGAGCAGCATGCCGAGGCTTGGTCGTGTCAGTACGAAATCGATTGGCCCGAAGGCCCGCAAGCAATGACGTCTTGGGGCGCTGACTCTGTCCAGGCTCTCGTCCTCGCGCTCACCATGATCGGCGCCGACATCTATTCGAGCAGTTATCATAAGTCGGGTAAACTCATGCTTGACGAGTCCGGCAACGGATACGGTTTTCCTGTGCCGGCCAGTTTGCGCGGTCTCTTGGAAGGAGACGATGCAAAGTTTTTCTAACGGTCCTCACCCCTCCTCCACATAAACCTCGCCGCCAAGCTCGCGGAATTTCTCGCTCATCTCCGCCATGCCGCGCCTCTTTCGCTTTGAGCGCGGCCGCATAGTCGCGCACCTGCTGCGTGATCTCCATCGAGCAGAATTTCGGCCCGCACATCGAGCAGAAATGCGCGAGCTTGTGCGCTTCCTTGGGCAGCGTCTCGTCGTGATAGCTGCGCGCGGTGTCGGGATCGAGCGAGAGGTTGAACTGATCCTCCCAGCGGAAGCCGAACCGCGCGCGCGACAGCGCATCGTCGCGCGCGACCGCGGCCGGGTGGCCCTTGGCGAGATCGGCGGCGTGCGCGGCGATCTTGTATGCGATCACCCCCGCCTTGACGTCGTCGCGGTTGGGCAGGCCGAGATGCTCCTTCGGCGTGACGTAGCAAAGCATCGCGGTGCCGAACCAGCCGATCATCGCCGCGCCGATCGCGCTCGTGATGTGGTCGTAGGCGGGGGCGATGTCGGTGACGAGCGGGCCTAACGTATAGAACGGCGCCTCGCCGCACAGCGCCATCTGCTTCTCGACATTGACCTTGATCTTGTGCATCGGCACATGGCCGGGTCCTTCGATCATCACCTGGCAGCCGTGCTCCCACGCGATCTTGGTCAGCTCTCCCAGCGTCTCGAGCTCGGCGAATTGCGCGCGGTCGTTGGCGTCGGCGATCGAGCCCGGACGAAGACCATCGCCGAGCGAGAACGACACGTCGTATTTCCGCATGATCTCGCAGATCTCGCCGAAGCGCTCATAGAGGAAGCTCTCTTTGTGATGCGAGAGGCACCATTTCGCCAGGATCGAGCCGCCGCGCGACACGATGCCGGTGACGCGGTCGGCGGTGAGATGGATGTAGCCGAGCCGCACGCCGGCATGGATGGTGAAATAATCGACGCCCTGCTCGGCCTGCTCGATCAGCGTGTCCTTGTAGCATTCCCAGTCGAGCTTGACCGGATCGCCATGCACTTTCTCCAGCGCCTGATAGATCGGCACCGTGCCGATCGGCACCGGGGAATTGCGGATGATCCATTCGCGCGTGGTGTGGATGTTGCGCCCGGTGGAGAGGTCCATCACCGTGTCGGCGCCCCAGCGGATCGCCCACACCATCTTCTCCACCTCCTCCTCGACCGAGGAGGTCACGGCGGAGTTGCCGATATTGGCGTTGATCTTGGTGAGGAAGTTCCGGCCGATGATCATCGGCTCGGATTCGGGGTGGTTGATATTGGCGGGGATGATGGCGCGGCCGCGCGCGACCTCGCTGCGCACGAAGTCCGGCGTGACGAAAGCGGGCAGCGCTGCGCCGAAGCTCTCCCCGTCATCGAGCCGGGCTTGCGCCGCATCGGCCGCGGCCTGCCGCCCGATATTCTCGCGATGGGCGATGAAAATCATCTCGGGCGTGACGATCCCGGCGCGCGCCAGCTCGAGTTGCGTCACCGGCCCGCCGCGCCGCGCCGCGATCCAGGCCTTGCGCAACGGCGCAAGTCCGCGCTGCACGTCGATCTTGGCCTCGGGGTCGGTGTAGGGCCCTGACGTATCGTAGACGTGAAACGGTTCCTCGCCGCTTGCGGGCGCGAGCGCGATCTCGCGCAGCGGCACGCGCAAATCGGCATGGCCCTCAGGCGCGGAATAGATTTTGCGGCTGCCGGAGAGCGGCCCGGTGGTCACCTTGGGCGCGGTCACGTCTTGCGGGCTGAGCGGCTTGTTCATCGTTGAGGCTCCTTTGCGCGCGGGCAAAGGGCGATACCGGAGAAGCGGATACGAGCAAGTCCCGTCCCTTCGCCGGCATGACCCGGATCAGGTTCGAAGGGTCTCCGCCGGGCCTCAATCTAAGGCAGCGGACTCTCAGCCCCTTGCCTGGGGCTCCCCTCGGAACGGGCTCACTCTAGACCTCGCGCGGCGCGTGTCAAACCGCGGGCGCGGCTTACGCCTTCTTGCGCCCCGGCCTTGCGCCGCGCTTGGCGGGGGACGATGCCCGTGCCGCGCTGTGCCGGGTCGGGGTTTTGTTCCACAGATATTCGTAGCCCATGATCGACAGGATGGAGCCGAGCGCGATGGTGCCCGCGGCGCCGGCGAGGATGCCGCCATGGCTCGCGATCATGCGGTCGCCGAGCGTCTGAACCGTGCCGGGGAACACGAGGTTGGAAACACCGCGCACGATGAACAGCCAGCCGAGAATGGTCACGACCACCCGCCAGTCGCGCACCCACAGATTATGCGCGTTGACGATGGCGAGCCCCGCCACCAGCGCCAGCACGCCGGTGATGAAGATGAGCGCGCGCGAACCGATGAACTCCTTCAACAGGCTAGAGTAGTCGTCCCCCTCGGTGAGCATGCCGCCGACCATGCCGATGCCGATGACGAGCATCACCGGTCCGATCAGCCGGGCGATATATTCCGATCTGTCCATTGTCTCCTCCCCACACCGCCAGCGTCATCGCCGCCAAGCTCCGGGCGGGTTCGCGCCGCCTAAGGCGCGTGACCGAGCCGAGAGGTAAATCCCAACGCCGCATCACGAGGAACGACCTGTCATGAATCGAAGGCGCCCATGCAATCCGTCTGCCAGGCTTTCCCGAACGCCTTCCAGTGGCGCGCATGGTAAGCCGAACCCGCCGGAACGCAAGCCGGCCACTGCCTCCTCAAAAGCGCGGTACAGGCGTGGCAATTTGGCTTGACCCCTCAAATCGCAACGGAATTCTTGCCCGAACGCCGCTTCCAGTTTAAGCCTCGTCATCATTCTGCCGCGCTTCACCTAGAATTGCGGGCCGTGAGAGCCTGATGAGGCCGGGTCCCCCGCCGCAACCGAGGTATAGAGACACGTGAATCAGGACGCTTCGACCGAAACGCCCGCACGCGCCAAAAGCAACAGCGCACTCTATCGTTGGGTCGCTCTGTTCGTTCTTCTGGCGGTCACCGTCGGCGGCGTGTTGCTATATTGGCGGCATACCGAGATCTACCCTTCGACCGACAACGCCTATACCGGCACTGACATCGTGCGCGTGGCCGCGCAGGTCTCCGGCCCGATCGTCCGCGTCTATGTGGTCGACGACGACAAGGTCGCCGACGGCGACCCCTTGTTCGATATCGATCCCACCCTCTATGAGGCGGCGCTCCGCGGTGCGCGCGCGCAGTTCGACGCGGCGGCCTCCGCCGCCGGAACCGCCGCCGACGATCTGAAAGCCGCCGCCGACAAGCTCGAGCAAAAGCGCGTCGCGCTCGAGGACGCGCTCGGCAAATACCGCGACGCCAAGGACGCGCAGAAGGGCAACGAGCCCCCCTCGCAAGCGACCACCGATGCGCTGAAGGCTTGGCACGACGCCATGCAGGCCTATGACGACGCGGAGGCCGAGTTCGCCAAGGCGCAGGACGCCAAGCTGACCGTGACCACGCCCACGGTGCAGCTCCGCGGGGCAGCGGCGCAGCTCGACAAGGCGACGCACGACCGGGTGCGCACCCATGTCACCTCCCCCGGCAGTGGCTGGATCACCAACAGCAATCTGCGGCCGGGCTCCATCGTCCAGGCCGGCACGCCGGCCTTCGCCCTGATCGAGGACGGCCATTGGTGGGTCGACGCCAATTTCAAGGAGACCGATGTCGCCCGGATCAAGCCGGGGCAGCCCGCCACCATCCGCCTCGATATGTATCCCGGCACCAAGCTCGACGGCGTGGTGGAATCGATCAGCGCGGGCTCGGGCGCGACCTTCTCGGTGCTGCCGCCCGAGAACGCCACCGGCAACTGGGTCAAGGTCACGCAACGCTTCCCGATCCGCATCCGGATCACCGGCACGCCCGATGCCGGACAAGCCGTTGCGGGTGGGCGCCAGCGCCGACGTCAGCATCGACACCACCACGCCGGCAGAAGGCGGAAAATGACCCGGCCGAAGCGCGGCGGCGGTAAGAGCCGCAAGGGAGGAAAACCTCCCGCCGAGCCGCCGCGCCCGGTCGCCCTTCCCGAGCCTCATCCCGAACGGCCGCCAATCCCGCTTGTCATCGCCGTAGTGCTGACCGCGGTGCTGGAAGTGCTGGACATCACCATCGTCAACGTGGCCATTCCGCATATGCTGGGGGCCTTCGGCGCGACCGCCGACCAGATCACCTGGGTGCTGACCTCTTATATTGTCGCCGCCGCCGTGGTGATGCCGCTCACCGGCTATCTCTCCAAATGGCTCGGGCGCAGGCGGCTGCTGCTCACCGCCATCGTCGGCTTCATCGCCTCCTCGGCCTTGTGCGGCCTGGCGTGGAACCTGGAGAGCATGGTGCTGTTCCGCCTGGCGCAGGGGGTATTCGGCGCGCCGCTGGTGCCCTTGAGCCAGGCCATTCTGCTCGATGTTTTCCCGCGCAACCGCGCCGGCCAGGCGCTGGCGATTTTTGGTCTCGGCATCATGGTGGCGCCGGTGATGGGGCCAGCGCTCGGCGGCTACCTCACCGAGGTCTATTCCTGGCGCACGGTGTTCTACATCAACATACCGATCGGCATGTTCGCCCTGCTGATGTCGATCGGCTATCTGCCGTCGCGGGCGATCAAGGACATCAAGACCGACTGGATCGGCATGGGCTTATTGGTGCTCGCGGTCGGCGCGCTGCAATTTGTGCTCGATCAAGGGCAGATGCGCGACTGGTTCAACTCCCGCCTGATCGTCGTCGGCGCCATCGTCGCCGTGTTCTCCACCGCCGCCTTCTTCCTCAGGGGCTGGAACAAGACCGACAACATCATCGATCTGTCGCTGTTGCGCGACCGTAATTTCGTCGCCGGCACGCTGGCGATCACCGCCTATGGCATCAGCCTGTTCGGCTGGATGGCGCTGATGCCATTGTTCACCCAGAGGCTGCTCGGCTATCCGCCCGCCCTGGCCGGCACGCTGTTCATTCCCCGCGCCGTGGTCAGCGCCATCACGCTCGCCATCACCGGCAGCATCCTCATCAAGCTGTTCGACGCGCGCTATCTCGTCACCGCCGGCCTGGTCATGACCGCGTTGGGCACGCTGCTGATGGCGCATTTCACGCTCTATGTGGATTATTGGGGCATCGCCACGCCCGGCATCTGGGGCGGCATCGGCACCGGGCTGTTCTTCGTGCCGCTCACCGCCGTGGCTTTCGCCAGCATTCCAAAAAACCAACTCGACGAGGCGTCGGGCGTCTACGCGCTGATGCGCGGCATCGGCGGCTCGGCCGGCATCGCCGTGGTGAGCTGGCTGTTCGTGCGGCAGGCGCAGATCCATTTCGCCGAACTCACCGCGCATATCACGCCGTTCAACCCCGCACTCCTGCCCTATCTCTCGCAATTCGGACTAAACCCCTACTCGCCGCAGTCGGGACCCTTGGTCGCGCACGAGATTGCCGAACAGGCGCAGATGCTCGCCTTCAACGATCTGTTCTGGTTCATTGGGATCGTGACGCTCGCCATCATCCCGCTGATCTTCCTGATGAAGCGGCCGGAGAAGGTCGAGCTCGTGCCGGCGCATTAGCCGTCAAGCGTCAGCCTTGGATCGAGAGATGGGATCGGCCCCGAGGGCTCGCCCCGGGGCGCGATGCAGGACTACCGAATTACCAGCAGACTTTGGCGCCCGAGGTGCAGACATAGGGCGAAACCACGCCGTGCCAGCAGATGGTGTAGGAATTCGATTTCACGATATCCGGCTTGTAGTACAGCGAGTCCCACACTTCGTCGCGCCAATAAGGCTGCGGCTTCGCGCGCATGGCCGTGACGGTGATGGACCCGAGCCGCTTCTGCTTCTTGTACTCGGCAATGGCATCGGACAGCGCGAGTTGCGCGCGGCTGACGCCGGTTTCCTGATCGAAACCATCGGCGGTCCCCGAGAATCCAAGACAGCCGGCATTGGCTGACGAACTCTGGGCGAAGCTTAAGCCTGCCGCAACGACCGCCAGCCCAAAGACACGCGCAAACGACCTCATCGGAACGCCTCCCATCGCAACAACCAGGATGCTCTAAGATTATCGCGCCCGTTTGCGCTTGCCAGTATCTTTGCAGCCGCAGGCCGAGGGTTCCTGTCGCGCTGTAGCCTTTGTGCCACAGTCGCGCGCCATTTTGGCACGATCTTAAAACTGCTAAGTCTCAATGACTTGGCTCCTCGACGAGAAAGTAAGAAGAGAGCTGTGATGGCGTCCAAGCTCGTCCTCGTCACCGGCGCATCGAGCGGGATCGGCGCAGCGATAGCCAAGCTTTATGGCGCTCGCGGGGCGCGCGTTCTGTTGCTCGCCCGCAATGCAGCGAAGCTCGACGAGGTGGCCGCCGCCATCGAGCGCGACGGCGGCGGCGCCAGCCCTTACCCGGTCGACCTCGCCGACGCGAGCGCCATCGCCGAGACCAGCGCAAGAATCGCGCGCGAGGCGGGCACGCCCGACATTATCGTCAACAATGCCGGTGCCGGCCGCTGGCTGCCGATCCTCGAGACGAGCGCCGAAGAGGCGCTGGCCATGATCGAGGTGCCGTATCTTGCCGCCTTCAACCTCACCCGCGCCTTCCTGCCGGAGATGATTGCGCGGGGGAGCGGCGCGATCGCCTGCGTCACCTCCCCTGGCTCTTATCTCGCCTGGCCGAACGCGGCGGCCTATATCGCCGCGCGGCATGCGCTGCTGGGCTTTACCGAATCGCTGCGCGCCGATCTGCGGCGAACCGGACTCTGCGTCACGCTGGTCGTGCTCGGCGAGGTCGAGACCCCCTATTGGCAGCACAATCCCGGCAGCCGCGAGCACATGCCGAAATCGAACCCGGTCCTCGCCCCGGTGCTCACGCCCGAACAAGCCGCGGAGGCGATCGTTCAGGGCGTGGAGCGGCGGCAACGCCGCGTGGTCAAGCCGGCGATCCTGCGCGCGCTGCTTCTGTTGAACGCAGTGGCGCCCGGCCTGGTGGCAAGCCAGCTTCGCCGCGCCGTCAAGCAGTCCTGAGGACGGGCGCTAGCGCCGCAGAATGCCCGACCGCTTGAGCAGCCAAAACACCAAGGCCGACACGGCCCCCAGCAGCACCAACACCCACCAGAAGCCCGAGCGGTCGGCCAGCAGCGGCACGCCGCCGACATTCATGCCGAAGATGGCGGCGATCAAGCTCGCCGGCAGGAACACGGTGGTGACGATGGCGAGCACCTGGAGATTGCGATTGGTCTGATCGGCCATTTGCAGCGACACCTCTTCCTGCAACAGATGCGACCGGTCGCGCAGCGCGATCATCTCATGATCCAGCCAATCGAGCCGTTGCGCCAATTTGGCGGTGGCGAATTGCAAGGAATCCTGCCCCCGCCGCTCCATCTCGCGCTCGAAGCGGTGGATCAGCGAGCGTTGCGTCGCCAACTGCCGATGCAGCCGCACCGCCAGTTTACGAACCCGGCCGAGGGCTTGATGTTGCTCGCTCGGCTCGGCGATCAGCATCCGCTCCTCGACCTTGTCGAGATCTTCGGCGAGGCCGTCGGCATAGCACTCGACGGCTTCGACCATGTGCTCGACCACCGCTTCCAGCAAGCCGGAGGGGTTGGCGATCTTGTGGCCGCCGCGCAGCGAGTGGCGCATCGCCTCGAGCGCATTCAGGTTTTGCCGCCGGCTGGTGACGAAAAGCTTCTCGGTCATGGCGAAATGCAGGAAGCCGATTTCATCGGTCACGCCGCCGAGCCCACAGACGAGATCGGCGAACACGCCATAGACGCAAGCGCCGTCGGCATGGAGCTGCTGGTGCCCGTCATTGGCGATCAGCATCTCCCGCGCCGCGGCCGGGAGTCCGGAAGCCGACTTGAGAAAATTGCAGGCCCGCGCGTCGGCGATATTGAAATGCAGCCAGAGCCAACCTTGGGCGGCGTCGATCGGCTGGTCGACCGAGAGCTCCAGCGCCGATCCATCCGCCTCGAAGCAAAAGGCCGAGATGAGCCCAGGCAACGGCTTCGCTTGAGGCTCCGCCGCCTCACTCGATGGTGTGCTGGGCGCGAACTGCAAGACAAGTCCTCCCCGCGACAGACCCGGCGCAAGCAGCAAAGAGCGGGACTGTTACACTCTTGTGACAGCATCCCGGGGGGTTCGTCGCGCGCTCAGCGGTGTTCCTCGACACTCGACGCAATCAGCTCCTTGTTGAAGAAGCTGAGCGCGCGGAGCTGGCTTGCCCAGCCGACGAGCTTGGTGCGGTCGGAAGGCGCGACCACCGGCAGCTTTTCGGCACCCGTGGCGTCGAACGCGCGCAGCGCCGTCTCCAGCGTGTCGTCGGAGCGCAGCGCGCGTTCGCGCTCGGCTTCCGGCAAGGTCTGGTCTTCTCCTTCGGCCGGCGGCCGCATGAAGTCACAGACGCGCACGCTCTTCATCAGCTCGCGATGCGGGCCTTCGTGCAACATGATGCCCCTGGTCTCGAGCTGGGCCTGGAAGAACGAGCGGCCAAGGATGGCCTGGGAGATGCCGTTGGCGATCGCCACGGTGAGCAGTAAAGCGAGGCTCAAGGCAAACCCTCCGGTCAGCTCGAATACCATGACCGTGGTCGAGATCGGCGCGCCGAGTACCGCGGCCGTCACCGCGCCCATGCCGAGAATGGCGTAAAGCCCCTCGCTCGACCCCGCGGCGGGGAACACCCCGGCGGCGATCAGCCCGAAGGCGCCGCCGGTCATGGCGCCGAGATAGAGCGCCGGTGAGAACACCCCGCCGCCGAAGCGCGAGGCGAGCGCGATCGCCGTCGCGGCGGTCTTGGCGAAAAGCAAGGTGAACATCAGCGCGATCGGCAGCTGGTCCTTGAGCGCCGCATCGGTGGTGTCGTAACCGACGCCGAGCACTTGCGGAAACCAGATGGCGATGATGCCAATCAGCAGTCCGCCGAGCGCCGGCCGGGCAATCAACGGCATCTGGACGTTGCGCGCGAACCAATCGGTGACGAGCAGGGCGAGCTGAAAGATCACCGCGACCGCCGCGGCGACGATGCCGAGCAGCACGAAGGCCGGAACCTCGAGATAGGAGCTGATCTGGTAGGTCGGCACGACGAAAGCCGCGACGTTGCCGAACCAGGCCTGCGACAGGATTGTTGCCATCACCGAGGCGAGCACCAGCGGCACGAAGCTGGTAAGGGCGAAATGGCCGAGGATCACCTCCTGCGCGAACAGCACCCCGGCGATCGGCGCATTGAACGAGGCGGCGACCGCGCCCGCCGCGCCCGAGGCAAGCAGCGTGCGCCGCGCGGCGTTTGGCAAGTTGAAATGCGTGCAAGCCGAAGCGGCGATGCTCGCGCCGAGATGCACGATCGGTCCCTCGCGGCCGGCGCTGGCGCCCACACCGAGCGACAAAGCGCTGGCCAGCGCGCTGAGCAGCCCCTGGCTCAGGCTGAGTCCCCTCCCCGCATTGACCCGCGCCTCCATCACGTCGGGCACCGCGTCGGTACGCTTCGCCGTCAGCAGATATTGCAGCATCAGTCCGACCACGAGGCCACCGACGGCGGGCGCGAGCACGATCACCCACCAGGGTTGCTCCCGCGCGGCCCGGGCAACGGCCTCCGTCATCGTATGGAGCCAAGGCCACTGAAAGACGCCGATCGCCAGCCTGAAGCCAATCGCCGCCGCCCCCGTGGCGAGCCCGATCAGCGGCGCCAACAACCAGACGATTGGCTGCCGGCTTTCGCGAAATTGCTTGAGGTTGGGGATCGTCCAGCGGCTGGCGGTCTCGAGCAGCTTGACGTGTCGCAGCGCCATGCACCGGTCTTAACTGCGGCTGGAAGCAAGCTCAAGCGTCGCGCTGTGCTGCCGTGACGCTTCCGGGCGGTCCGCCCGGGACAGAACTGCGCTGCGCCGGGAACAGGCGGCGGAGAACGGGGTTAAGCTCCAACTGACGGGCCCGCAATCGCGCAAGGCCAATCAATCCTAGCCCCTCCCCGGCTGCATCACCCCATGAACGAAAGACGAGTCATATGGCAAAACAGAGTTCCAACAATCGCTTGAAATCGGCCACGCTCGGCGAGCAAAAGATAATGCGGGGCACCGGCGGCGAGACGCATCAAGTCGCCGGCGGCGACGTCCCCGTGCTCACCACGCAACAGGGCACGCCGGTCTCCGACGACCAGAACTCCCTCAAGGCGGGAAGCCGCGGCCCGACCTTGCTGGAGGACCAGCATTTCCGGGAAAAGATCTTCCACTTTGATCATGAGCGCATCCCCGAGCGCGTGGTGCACGCGCGTGGCTTCGGCGCCCACGGCTTCTTCGAGCTTTACGAATCCCTCGCCGACATCACCAAGGCCGATCTCTTTCAGCGTCCCGGTGAGCAGACCGAGACCTTCGTCCGCTTCTCGACGGTGGCGGGCAACAAGGGGTCCCCGGATCTGGCGCGCGACGTGCGCGGCTTCGCGGTCAAGCTCTACACCAAGCAGGGCAACTGGGACATCGTCGGCAACAATATCCCGGTGTTCTTCATCCAGGACGCCATCAAATTCCCAGACCTGATCCACGCCGCCAAGCAGGAGCCGGATCGCGGCTTCCCTCAGGCGCAAACCGCTCACGACAATTTCTGGGACTTCATTTCGCTCACGCCCGAGTTGATCAACATGGCGCTGTGGATCATGTCGGATCGGACCATTCCCCGCTCGTTCCGCTTCATGGAAGGCTTCGGCGTCCACACCTTCCGACTGGTCAACGAGGCGGGCAAGTCGACTTTCGTCAAATTCCACTGGAAGCCCAAACAGGGCATGCAGTCGGTAGTTTGGAACGAAGCGGTGAAGCTGAACGGCGCCGACCCGGACTTTCATCGCCGCGATCTCTGGGACGCGATCCAGATGGGCGACTATCCCGAGTGGGAACTCGGACTTCAGCTATTCGATGACACTTTCGCCGACGCCTTCGACTTCGATGTCCTCGATCCCACCAAGATCATCCCCGAGGAGGAGATCCCTGTCCGCATCGTCGGGCGCATGGTCCTCAACCGCTGCGTCGACAATTTCTTTGCCGAAACTGAACAGGTGGCATTCCAAACCGGCAACGTCGTGCCGGGCGTCGACTTCACTAACGATCCGCTGCTCCAGGGCCGCAACTTTTCCTATCTCGACACGCAGCTGAAGCGGCTGGGCAGCACGAACTTCACGCACCTGCCGGTGAATGCGCCGCGCTGCCCGTTTCATCACTTCCAGCAGGACGGCCATATGGCGTTCTACAATCCGACCGGGCGCGCCAATTACGAGCCGAACTCCTGGGGCGGAGAAATGGGCGGGCCGCGGGAGGACCCTGAAACCGGCTTCAGCTCTTTTCCCGAGCCCATCGAGGGAGAGAAGCGTCGGATCCGCTCGGAGACCTTCGCCGATCATTACAGCCAGGCGCGCCAGTTCTACCTCTCGCAGACCGAGGTGGAGCAAGGCCATATCGCCGACGCTTTCACTTTCGAGCTTTCGAAGGTCGAAACGCCGGCGATCAGGGCGCGCGTGGTCTCCCATCTCCTCAATGTCGATGAGGATTTGGCCCGCACCGTGGCTCAGAACCTGCGGCTTAAGCCCATGCCGAAGGCCGCCGATCCGGCGATGCCGGTCAAGGAGCTCGAGCCGTCGCCCAAACTCTCAATCCTTCTTAACGGGCCGCAGAGTTTCAAGGGCCGCAAGCTCGGCGCGCTAGTGACCGATGGCGTGGACATGGCCTTGGTGAAGGCACTCTATTCGGCGCTGGAGGACGAGGGGGCGCTGATGGAGATCGTGGCGCCGAACGTTGGCGGCGTCGAAGCAAGCGACGGCACCTGGATCGAAGCCAAACAAATGCTGGGAGGCGGTCCCTCGGTTCTCTACGACGCGGTCGCGGTGCTTACGTCCGCCGAGGGTGCCACAATGTTGGCCATGGATGCCGCGGCAAAAGATTTCGTGGCCGATGCCTTTGCCCATTGCAAATTCATCGCTTACTCAGCCGAGGCAATGCCACTATTCGAGAAGGCCGGGCTCGCAGACGGCCTCGATGAAGGCTGCCTCGCGCTCAAGGCGAAGGCCGATGCAACATCCTTCGTGGAGATGTGCGGCGAGCTCCGGTTCTGGGATCGCGAGCCCAACGTGAAAATGCGCGGGCTAAGACGCGAGCTTGAGCTTGGCGTCGGCGGCTTGGGCGGCGGCTTCGGTCGGCATGATATGCGGTTCGACCGCGTCGCCGACGGGCGCGCCGAATTTCCGCAACAAGCGCTTCATATAGCGGCGGAAGCGGTAGTGCTGGATCTCGAACCGGTGCCACGGCGTGTCCTGCCAGCGGATGCCGTGGCCGATATCGGGATGGGCGCGCGCTTTCAGCGCCCGGAACCACGCGGCGCGCTGCGGATCGTCCTCGCACGCCTTGATGAAGGCCGCGATCAGCCGCCCCTGATAGTCGGCGATCTGCCACACTCCCCCTTCGGCCGGTTCGAACAGCCCCGCCACGAAGAGATCGTCGCGCTCGCGGCTGAAGGTATGGATGAACAGCTTCGACTTGCCCTGCGCATCGAGGATGTAAGAGGAGTCGATGAATGGGAAGCTCACCCTGTAGCCCGTGGCCCAGACCAGAAAATCGATCTCCTCCACGCTGCCGTCGGTGAAGATGACGCGCTTGCCGTCGAGCCGCTCGATGCCGGGCTTGACGATGGTGCGCCCGTGGATCAGGTGATCGATATAGGTGTTGCAGGCGGTGGGATGCGCCTCGAACAAATCGTGGTCCGGCCGCTCCAAGCCAAAGCGGCGATGCGGGCCGACCACGATGCGCATGCCCCAGCGGTAGAGCAGCCGCATCAATTTGCGCGGCAATGGGATCCGGCTGGTGTAGTCGATGAACACGTCGGTCGGCTTGCCGAACACGGTCTTGGGAAAGAAATAATAGGTGCGGCGCATCGAGTGCACCACGCGCCCATTCTCGATCGCGGCATCGGATAAGATGTCCACGGCCGAGTTGCCCGCGCCCACCACCAACACACGCTTGCCCTTGACCTGCTCCTTCGACTTGACGTCGTGGGAGTGCAGCATCTCGCCGTCGAAATGGCCGGGATAGGTCGGGACGACCGGCTCCCAATGATGCCCGTTGGCGATGACGAGACCCGCATAGGCGCGCGGCGCGCTCTCGCCCTCGATCTGCACGCTCCAGCCTTGCGGCGTGGGCTCGGCGTGCGTGACGCGCTTGTTGAAGCTGATCAGCTGATAGAGGCCGAACTCCTTGGCGTAGGAGCACAAATAGTCTTGCGCCTGGGCGCGGCTCGCATAATGCGCCCACTCCTCGGGAAAATGAAAATCCGGGTAGCGCGAGAGCTTCTTCGAGGAATTCAGGTAGGTCGAGCCGTAGACGACGTGTGGGCTCTCCGGATTCCAGATGCCGCCGACGTCGGACAGCGCCTCGAAACAATCGAAGGCAATGCCGCGCTCGGCAAAGCTCTTGGCCACGGCCAGGCCGCTGGCACCCGCGCCGATGATACAGAAACGCTTCACCGCTTCGTGAACCCCTATGCTGTGCTGGACTGGGCGGGGCCGCCGCCCGGACCGCCTTCGCGGCAGACCTAAGCATCCCCGGGAAAAGCGTTCAACCCCACAGGCATCCTTCCTCGGCCTCTTTGATCTGGGTCAAATCGTTGCCCCTTGCGCCTCCTGTCTATGGGACAACGCCGCCGCTTGAAGCCTGGATTCGCCGGTGGTTTGCTTTATGGTCTGACGCCCTGAGGCGGGGGAGTTTATGGAAGTTAAGCACGACGTCGCCATCAAGACCTGGGACGGGACCTGGACCTACCGTCCCAAGGTCGTGGTCACGCCTGAGAGCGTCGAGGATTTGGTCGAGATCCTCGCCGACGAGGTGCGCTTTCCCGCGCCGGTGCGGCCGGCCGGCTCGATGCATTCCACCGCGCGCATGAACGGCGACGACGAAGGCGGCACCATGGTCGACATGAAGGCCATGAACCGCATCCTGCACTTCACCGACGACACGGTGACGGTCGAGGCGGGCGTCACCCATATCGTGCTCGCCAACGCGCTGAAGGACCGCGGCCTCCAGCCTTATGTCACCACCGAGATCGGCAATGTCACGCTGGGCGCGATGGCGACCGCCGCCACCAAGGACTCGTCCTTCCCCGGCGGCTTCGGCCAGGTCAGCTCTTATGTGACGAGCGTGCGGCTGGTCACGCCCGACGGCAAGCTGAAGGAGATCACCGAACGCGACAACCCGGAGGAGATGCAGCTCATCCGCTCGAGCTATGGACTGTTCGGCATCGTCTACGAGGTGACCATCAAGGTGAAGCCGACGGTCGCGCTGGCGGTGCGGCATTATTCGTTGAGCCTCGACAATTTCCGCAAATACTTCCCGATCTACAAGGCGCGCGGCTATGCCGTGATGTACTACATCTTCCCCTATGTGAAGCGGGTGCTGGTCGAGCTGCGCAAGGAGAACCCGGGGGTCGAGCCCAACTCGCGCTATCGCTGGGTCTATCGCAACCGCTTCTGGCGCAAATACGGGCCGGCCGTCACGCAATGGATCCAGCGCAACACGCATAATCATGCGCTGCGCGCGGCCGCCGACAAGCTGCACTTCTTCCTGTTGCGCCAGGCGCTGGTATTCGTCGTGCGCAGCGACCGGACCTGGCCGCATGCCCAGATCATCAACTATCCGCGCGATCCCGGCGCCAATAAATATCTGTTCAGCATGTGGGCGTTCCGCGAAGGCGGCTTCTTCGACACTTTGGAGGAGTACTGCGACTTCCTCATCGCCTATGAGGCCAAGACCGGCTACCGCTGCGACCTGCCGAGCGTGGGCTATGCCATCGCCCGCGATGTCGAGGCGATGCTGTCTTATAGCTGGGAGGGCGCCACTCTAAGCATCGATCCGGCCTCGACCGGCGGCCCCGAATGGGAGGAATTCCTCCATCATTACAATGAGTTCTGTAGCGCGCGGCGCGGCGTGCCGCTGTTCAACCAGACGCCGTTCCTGACCCGCGAGCAGGTGCGCAAGGCGTTCGGCGTGCGCATTCAGCAATTCGCCGCGCGCCGCAAGGCGGCCGATCCCAAGAACCGCATGCTCGACCAATATTTCCGCGAGCTGCTGTCCTAGGCCAATTCCCGAAGCGCCATATTGCCTCACCCCCGGTGTGATCGGCGGCACTCCTCGCCTATCTGGGAGTTATCCCAGTGAAGGAGGTCCCCGGAATGGAACATCTCAACATAGCGGGTTTGCCGCATGAGGCGTCGCGCCTTGCGCTTGGCACCTGGGCGATCGGCGGATCGATGTGGGGCGGAGCCGACGATGCCGAGGCCGTCCGCACCATTCATGCCGCATTCGACCACGGCATCAACGTCATCGACACCGCGCCGGTCTACGGCTTCGGCCGTTCCGAGGAAGTCGTTGGCAAGGCGCTTGCAGGTTTCGGGCGTGAGCGCGCCATCATCGCCACCAAGGTCGGACTCGACTGGAGTAGCGGCAAGATCTTGCGCAATTCGTCACCGGCGAGGCTCAGACAGGAGCTCGAAGATTTGCTGCGCCGGCTCCGGACCGATGTGATCGATATCTACCAGGTGCATTGGCCCGACGAGTCCGTGCCGTTCGAGGAGACCGCAGCAACGCTCGAGGAGTTTCGCCGAGAAGGGAAGATCCGGGCGATCGGGGTCAGCAACTTTAGCCCAGCGCAGATGGATCGCTTCCGCAAGGTCGCGCGTCTGGAGACGGTGCAGCCGCCCTACAATCTGTTCGAACGCGAGATCGAGAAGGACGTGCTGCCTTATGCCCAGCGGCACGACCTCACCGTGCTGGCCTATGGCGCGCTCTGCCGCGGCCTGTTGTCCGGGAAGATCAGCGCCAGCACGGAATTCAAAGGCGACGATCTGCGCAAGTCCGACCCGAAATTCCAGCCGCCACGGCTCTCCGAATATCTCGCGGCGGTGCGACAGCTCGATACCGTGGCGCACGCACAGTACGGCAAATCGGTGCTGGCGCTCGCGGTGCGCTGGATCCTCGATCGCGGCAGCAAGACCATCGCGCTATGGGGGGCGCGCCATCCCGCGCAGCTGTCGCCGGTCGGCGAAGCGATGGGCTGGAAGCTCGAGCCCGCCACTATGCGGGAGATCGACACGATCCTGGCGTCGACCATCAAGCACCCGGTAGGCCCCGAGTTCATGGCGCCGCCGCCGTCCCGCTCGAAGGCCGAGGGCTCCGTCAGGAAGGCGAGCTAAGCCCGATGCCGGTCTCGCGCTGATACATGATGAGATCGAGCGATGGCGCCTCGCCCGTGAGTTTGGTGAGCAGCGCATGCACCTGACCGCGATGATGGGTCTGGTGATTGAACACATGCGGCAGCGCATAAGCTAGCTGCTGCACGAAGTCAGCCGGCCGGCTGATGGTCCTGTAGCGCACCTCGCGTTTCAAGTCGTCATCGCTAAGTCCTGAAACGAAATCGACAATCCGCGCGTCCTCGGCCTCCCGCGCCGCCCGCAACGAGCCCAGCTCTTCGAACAGAATGGCGTCGAGCCGCGTTGGCGCGTCACCCTCGCCGGTCAGGCGCTGCATCCAGATGCGATCGCCGACCAAGAGATGATTGAGCGTGCCATGGACCGACTTGAAGAAGGCGCCGTGATCGGCGCGATACTCCGCGTCGGGTAGCTGTGCCGCGGCAGCATAGAGCCGCCCATTGGCCCACGCGTTGTAACCCGCGAACATCTGGAAAACCGACTTCATCTCTATCCTTGCATCGTCTTGGTGAACCATCGGATCAGCGGGAAAGACACGCGGCGCGGCAGCGATCGCACCGTCTTCAAGAAGCCCGCGACTTGCGGCGGGAAAGCGATCTCATAAGGCCTCCCCGACAGCCTCTCAAGGATTTTGCGCGCGCAACGCTCCTTGCTCATGGCGTAGAGCTTTTTCTTGGCGTCGTAGGCGGCATTAAGCGGCGTATCCACGAAGCCGGGGTTGATGATGGTCACGTCGATGCCGGTCCCCTCCAATTCGAGCTTGAGGCTCTCGGCGAGATTGATTACCGCCGCCTTGCTCGCGCCATAGCTGCCGTTCTCCGGCCAGCCGGCATAGCCGAACAGCGATCCCATGATGGCGATGTGGCCCGACTTCCGCGCCAGCATCGACGGCAGCACCGCGGCGATACCGTTGATCACGCCATCGACATTCACCGCCATGGTGCGGTGAAACCCATCGAGGTCGATATTGCGGATGTTGAAGGGCACGTACATCCCGGCGCCGAACAGCGCGAGGTCGATGGGGCCGAGCATGCTCTCGATCTTCGCCACGCAGGCTTTGAGCTCTTGTGGGTTCAGCACATCGGCGGGGAAGGCTTTGATGCTTTCATATTGCGAGGCGAGCGCATAGAGCCGGTCGCTCGGCCGCGCGCTGGCGGCAACCGTGACACCCTCCGCGGCAAGCCGCCGGGCGATCTCGCCGCAAATCGCGCCCGACGCTCCGGTGATCCACGCCAATTTCCAGGGAAATTGCTCTGCCACCCTCCCCCCTCAATGCCAAACTGCGGACGAAACGTTAGTGCACGTAGCGATGGAACATCGTAATCTTACACTGGCGCCGCCTCAGGACGTGCAAGGCTTTGCGAGCCAGTGGCCGAGACATAGCAGTTCCAGGCTCCGCTCGCGGGAATCGACCATTACTGCCTCGGCGTGAGGAGGGGATTCCGTTGTGAAGAAGCCAAAATCCATTTTCGATCCCAAAGTGTTTCTCGCCACTGTGGATGGCGGCCGCACGATCTCCGACTATCGCAAGGATGAGGTCATCTTCTTACAGGGCGATCACGCGGATGCGGTTTTCTATATTCAGGAAGGCCAAGTCAAGATTGCGGTCACCTCCGAGCAAGGGAAGGAAGCCGTCGTCGGCATCGTCGGGCCGGGAGAGTTTTTTGGCGAGGGATGCCTAATCGCCCAGTCCCAGCGACTGGCGATGGCTGTGACGCTGACGAAAGCCGCGATCATGCGGTTGGAAAAAGCTGCCATGGTGCGCGTCCTCCACGAGGAGCCGGCCTTCGCCGAGACGTTTATGGGCTACCTGCTCACGCATAACAGCCGTGTCGAGGAGGACCTGGTCGATCAGCTGTTCAATTCGAGCGAGAAGCGCCTGGCGCGGGCTCTCCTCCTGCTGGCGAATTTTGGCAAGGAGGAAAAGCCCGAGCCGGTTCTCGCCAAAATCAGCCAACAGACGCTAGCCGACATGATCGGCACGACCCGGCCACGCGTGAGCTTCTTCATGAACAAATTTAGGCAATTGGGTTTCATCGAGTATAACGGGGACCTGCGGGTCAACAGTTCGCTGCTGAACGTGGTCCTGCGCGACTAACCGCCCCTCCCCGCGAGACATCACGAGCCTGTTCAACTTTGAACATCGGCACTCTCCTCCGACTGTTACCATTGGTCGCGGATCCCAGGAGAGCGCCAATGCTGCAATCGTTCAGAGCGTCGAGCGAACCGCTCCTCGCGAGCATGAGCGCTGCAATCGGCCGGATTTCCAAACTCGCGCGGCGCTTGGCTCTGTCGGTCCTCAATGTGATCGACAGGGCAACTCCAGCGCCGCGGTGCGGACCAGGCTTGGACGAATAGCCGGCAGCGGCCTTCGAGGCCACAAGCGGAGCACTCCGTCCTCCCGGCAAGCGCGATCCATCGCGCGAGGAAACCACTATGGCGCTTCAAACTATCGCCGAGGAAGCCACAAGCAGGCCTGCTGACGAGCAGCTGGCCCGAGAGCGTGAAGCGCGTGACCATTGCGTCAAAAACATCGTTGTGGTCGCCGCGGGCATGGTTCGCCGCAAGCTCGGCGGCCCTGTCGATCCCGCGGCAGAGGCGACGCTGGATTCGGCAAGCCGGCAGATATTCGCGATGGCTCAAATGCACGAAATGATTTCCCACGCTGCCGACGAAGATCTTGCCGAGGTCATCAAAGGCGTCGGCCACGAGCTCGTCGGGTCCGGTCCACATTTGCAACTCACCGTAGAGGCCGAGCACGTCATCGTGCCGGCTCATCGGGCAGCCGTGTTGGCGCTGATCGTCACCGAGCTGCTCACCAATGCGATCCGGCATGGATTCCGCGACGGCGAGAGAGGCAAGATCACAGTGAGCTTGCGCTCAACCGAAGCGAACCTGCTCGCCATGTCGGTCACCGACGACGGAGCGCCGCTGCCCAATTACGCCAACGGCATCGGACTCAATCTGGTGGCCCGACTTGCCGATCACCTCGCCGGCGATTTCAGCGTTGCAACGGACCCCAAGCGCTTCACTGTCACCTTCCCGCGTTTCGTAGCGGCGTGGCAAAACCGCAAGCACAATTACGTCGCACCTACTTTGGCCGCCGTTTCCCGGCAGCTGCTTTGAGATCTTTGCGCGGAGCCAAGCCTGACTCTTCGCGCAACTAGGCCCGCGCTAGGACACGACTCTCCCCCTGGCGCGGGCCCTTCCCCCGCACTGAGCGAGCCAACAATCAATCCACGAAAGGATCGTGCACGAGGATGGTGTCCTCGCGCTTGGGGCTGGTCGAGAGCAGCGCCACCGGCGCGCCGATCAGCTCCTCGAGCCTGCGCACATATTTGATGCATTGAGCCGGCAACTCGGCCCAGCTCCGCGCGCCTTGCGTCGATTGGCTCCAGCCCTCCATCGTCTCGTAGATCGGCACGACCCGGGCCTGCGCCCCTTGCGCCGCCGGCAGATGGTCGAGCGGCAGCCCATCGAGACGGTAACCGACGCAGATCTTCAGCTCCGGCAGCTGGTCGAGCACGTCGAGCTTGGTCAGCGCGATGCCGTTGATGCCGGCGACTTTGCGCGTCTGCCGCACCAGACAGGCGTCGAACCAGCCGCAGCGGCGCGGCCGCCCGGTCACCGTGCCGAACTCAGCCCCGCGCTCGCCGAGTAGCTTGCCGGTCTCGTCCTTGAGCTCGGTGGGGAAGGGTCCCTCCCCCACCCGCGTGGTGTAGGCCTTGGTGATGCCGAGCACATAGCCGATCGCTCCCGGTCCCACGCCGGAACCGGTCGCCGCTTGAGCCGCCACCGTGTTCGACGAGGTGACGAACGGATAGGTGCCGTGGTCGATATCGAGCAGAGCGCCTTGCGCGCCCTCGAACAAGATGCGTTTGCCTTGGCGCCGCGCGAGATCGAGCAACGCCCACACCGTGTCGACATAGGGCAGAATTTTCGGCGCGATCTCGGTGAGCTGGGCGCACAACGCATCGGCCGAAATCTCCGGCTGGCCGAGCCCGCGGCGCAGCGGATTGTGGTGGGCGAGGATGCGCTCGATCTTCGGCTTGAGCGACGACAAATCCTGGAGGTCCATCACCCTGATGGCGCGGCGGCCGACCTTGTCCTCGTAGGCCGGGCCGATGCCCCGCTTAGTGGTTCCGATCCGGCCCTCTCCGGCAGCCGCCTCCCGCAGCGAGTTCGAGCTCGCGGTGCAGCGGCAGGATCAGCGTGGCATTCTCGGCGATGCGGAGATTGTCGCGGCTGATCTTCACGCCAAGAGTTTCGATCTTGGCGATCTCGTCGGCGAGCGCCCAGGGGTCAACCACGACGCCGTTGCCGATCACCGAGAGCTTGCCCTTGCGCACCACGCCGGAGGGAAGCAGCGAGAGCTTGTAGGTGGTGCCGTCGACCACCAGCGTGTGACCGGCATTATGCCCGCCCTGGAAGCGCACCACGATATCGGCGCGCTCGGACAGCCAATCGACGATCTTGCCCTTGCCTTCGTCGCCCCATTGGGAGCCGACGACCACGACATTGGCCACAGGTTAATGTCCTCTAAAGTCTAGAAAAAACACGCACAAACGGCCCCGTTCGCTGGCGGGGCCGTGTCACCTTATAGCGCGGGCCGCGGCCCGATGCGAGTGCGCTGATCGCTGCCATTCTCGCTCCTCCGAGTTCAAGAGTTGCGCGGCGAATGGCGCAGCGACAAATCGAGGCGCGACATATGCTGGATGCGGCATCCCGCGCGGGAAACCGGCGAAGGTCCGGGTGTTTGATTGGGGCGATGGCGGCACGTGCCGTGCTCGCCGCAATCAAGGAGAAGTCCGATGCTGAAAACCACCGCGATAGGATTAGCCCTTACCACCGTGCTGTCGCTGGCCGCGCTGACGCCCGCGCTTGCCGACATTCCCGCGTGCATGAGCCGTCCCAATGCCGACACCTGTCCGACCATGGGAGCGCCGACGCCGTCCAACGCCTCGCAGCAGACAGCGCCTAAGTACCTCAGGCACACCCACTACCGCTACGAGCCCGCGCAGAAGCAGAAGAAGGGCTAACCGGCCGCAAGCTCGAACTTAAGGAAACGGAGCGCGGCCGCTGGTCGCGCTCCGGCCTTCCGGCCGCCAGTCGTGTCAAGCTGCCCTGGCTAGCGCCTGTTTCTCGATGGCGAAGGCCCAGTCGAGCCACGGCAGCAGTGCCTCCAGGTCGCTCTTCTCCACCGTCGCGCCGGTCCAGATGCGCAAGCCCGGCGGCGCATGGCGATAGGCGCCGATGTCCTTGGCGGCATTTTCGCGATCGAGCAGCGCCGCCATGCGCCGGGGCAACGCCTCGCGCAGCTCCGGCGGCAGCGCCATGATTTCAGGGTCGACGATCTTGAGACAGACGGAGGTGTTCGAGCGCGTCTCGGGTACGCGGGCGAGGAAATCGACCCAAGGGGTGCGCGCCACCCATGCGGCGACGACCGACGCATTCGCGTTGGAGCGCGCGATGGTGCCCGCGACGCCGCCGACGCTGTCCACCCAGTCGAGTGCATCGAGATAATCCTGCACGCACAGCATTGACGGCGTGTTGATGGTCGAGCCCGCGAACAGCTCCGCGTTCAGCTTGCCGCCCTGCGTCATGCGGAACAGCTTGGGTAGCGGCCAGGCCGGCGTGTGGCTCTCCAGCCGTTCGACCGCGCGCGGCGAAAGGATCAGCATGCCGTGCTGCGCCTCGCCGCCCAGCACCTTCTGCCAGGAAAAGGTCGCGGCATCGAGCTTCGGCCAATCGATCTCCTGCGCGAAGACGGCCGAGGTCGCATCGCAGATGGTGAGGCCCTTGCGATCGGCCGCGATGAAATCGCCGTTCGGCACGCGCACGCCCGAAGTGGTGCCGTTCCAGGCGAACACCACGTCGCGGTCGCAATCGACTTGCGAAAGATCGGGCAGCTCGCCATAGGCCGCAAGCAGCGGGCGCACATCGGTCAGCTTGAGCTGCTCGGTGATGTCGGTGACCCAGTCCCGGCTGAACGCCTCCCAGGCGAGCACATCAACGCCGCGCGAACCGAGCAGCGACCACAGCGCCATCTCCACCGCGCCAGTATCCGAGGCGGGCACGATCGCCAGCAGATATCCGTCCGGAAGCTCGAGCAGCGCGCGCGTGCGAGCGATCGCCAATTCGAGCCGCGCCTTGGTCTCCGGTTGGCGATGATAGCGGCCGAGCAGCGCGCCCTTGAGCCCATCCAGCGACCAGCCGGGATGCTTGGTGCAAGGCCCCGAGGAGAAGCGGGGATTATTCGGACGCAGCGTGGGTTTCTGCGGCGTGTTCATGGCCTGGCAGGTACGTGCAGATGCTTGACGGGTCAAGTCCGGCCACGGCGCAAAAGAAATCCGCCCGTCGAAGCGACGGGCGGTGAGTTTGGCTAGCGGTCTAGGTTATGGGGGCTGCTATTTCCACGACATCGGCATCGGCGCGGGCGCTGAGCCGAGCTTCCAGCGCACGCCAAGCATGACGTCTTGCGAGGTGATGTCTTCGATCTGCAATGGCCCGGATGTCCCACCGAGGTAATTGGTGCGAATGCCGCTGCTCGCATCGCCGATATCCAGATAGCGGTAGGACAGATCGATGGTGACGGCAGACGTCACGTCGTAGGAGAGTCCGCCATAGGCGGCCCAGGCGAAATTGGTCTCGGTGTTGTCTTTGCCGAAAGCGACGCCCCCGTTCGGAACATTGACGTCCTTCAGGCCTAGCACCGAGATCGAGGCGAAGCCGACGCCGCCGCCGACATAGGGCGTGACGCAATGCCAGGTGCCGATATCGATATAAGTGTTGAACAGTCCGACCCAACTCTCGATGTCGGCGGTCCATTCGTTGGTGCCGGGATTGAAACTGCCGGGTACGGACGTACTGACGATGTTGAAGCCGTCGCTGCCGGGATACTTATCCTGGGCGACGAACAGCGACTTGCCGCGATATTCCCCGGTGATGTCGAAGCGGAAATAGTGGCCGGTGTCGTAGCCGACGCCCATGCCGAACAGCGGCGTGCTCTTGATGTCCTTGTGGTAGATGGTGAAGTCGTTGAATTTGTATTCCTCGGCGAAGATATCGCCGACATCGGGCGTGGCCATGCCGATATAGCCCTTGAGGTACCAAGGCCCGCCACAGCCGACGCAGGGCTCGGGCGCCGGCGGCAGACCGAAGCCGAGATCGGCGGCGTGGGCCGCGACCGTCTGGCCGAGCACCAGCGCCAGCCCGATGATGAGTGAGCGTGTCTGTCGCATCTTGGTCCCCTCTTGACGCCAACCCTTGGCGCGCTCGCGCGCGCGGCTGTCTTGAGGAAACTATGGGCGAGTTTGGTTAATGCTTGCCTAACCGGCGTGCCGGAAGAGAACAGTCCCTGGCAATTAGGCAGGCGGCATGCCGCGAATGCCCGGCAAGTGACGCAGCGGCGTTCAGGCAGCCGCGTCGGTCAGCGCGTGGACGATGTCGGAGACCACGGTCTTGACCAGCTTCTCGTCGTCGCCTTCGGCCATGACGCGGATCACGGGCTCAGTGCCGGACGGCCGGATGACCAGCCGGCCCGATTTGCCGAGCTTAGACTTGCCGCTATCGATCGCCCGCCGCACCGCCACATTGTCGAGCGGCGCGCCGCCGTTCTTGTAGCGCACGTTCTTCAGAACTTGCGGCAACGGCTCGAAACGATTGCAGATTTCGCTTACCGGCTTGCCGCTCTGCGCCACCACCGCCAGCAGTTGGAGCGCGGTGACGAGGCCGTCGCCGGTGGTCGAGAAATCCGACAGTACGATATGGCCGGACTGCTCGCCGCCGACATTGTAGCCGTGCTGGCGCATATGCTCGACCACGTAACGGTCGCCGACCGGCGTGCGCGCCATGCCGAGATCTAGGCTTTCGAGATAGCGCTCGAGCCCGAGATTGGACATCACCGTGGCGACGACGCCGCCGCCGGCGAGCCGGCCGCGCTTCTGCCAGGACTCGGCGATCACCGCCATCAGTTGATCGCCGTCGATGATGTTGCCCTTCTCGTCGACGATCACCACGCGGTCGGCGTCGCCGTCGAGCGCGATGCCGATATCGGCGCGCACCTCGTTGACCTTGCGGATCAAATCCTCGGGCGCGGTGGAGCCGCAATCCTTGTTGATGTTCAGGCCGTTGGGCTCGACCCCGATCTTGATGACCTCGGCGCCGAGCTCCCACAGCGCCTCGGGCGCCACTTTGTAGCCCGCGCCGTTGGCGCAATCGATCACCACCCTGATGCCGTCGAAGCGGATGTTCTTAGGCAGCGTGCGCTTGGCGAATTCAATGTAGCGCTCGCGCGCGCTGTCGATCCGGGTCGCTCGGCCGATCAGCTCCGGCGCCGCCAACAGCTCCGCGGAATCGCCCTCCATCAGCTCCTCGATCTCCTGCTCCTTCTCGTCGGAGAGCTTGTAGCCGTCGGGCCCGAACAGCTTGATGCCATTGTCGATGAAGGGGTTGTGCGAGGCCGAGATCATCACGCCGAGATCGGCGCGGAGCGACCGGGTCAGCATGGCGACGGCGGGGGTGGGCATCGGACCGAGTTGGAACACGTCCATGCCCACGGAGGTGAAGCCGGAGACCAGCGCGGACTCGATCATGTAGCCCGAGAGCCGGGTATCCTTGCCGATCACCACGCGATGGCGATAGGAGCCGTTGGTGAAGAGCTTGCCGGCGGCCATCCCTACCCTGAGGGCCACCTCGGAGGTCATCGGATGGGTATTCGCGCTGCCACGGATGCCATCCGTGCCAAAAAATTTGCGAGGCATTGAGAGGCCTCCCCGTCTGTTCCCTGTCGGTGCCGTCCGCTTGTTATGTTCTGACCGGCGCGCCATGAAGATTATGCTCCTGGTGTACCATCCTTCCGTTCAAAAACTGTAAGCAAAAGTTACATAAGAGGAGGTACCACAAAACGAATTTCGCTTAATTTTCAATGAGGAAGGTGGCAGCCCGCCAAACGCCTAAGGCCTGGCGACTACCCACCACGTCATGCACGCGCAAGATCTGCGCCCCTTGCGCCGCCGCCACGATCGCCGCCGCCTGCGAGCCCGGCTCGCGGGCCTGGGGCGCGGGCCCACCCGCCACCCCCTGGATGAAGCGCTTGCGCGAGGCGCCGATCAGGAGCGGCACACCGAGACCGTGAAACAGCGAGGTGTTGGCGAGCAGCGCGAGGTTATGCGCCAGCGTCTTGCCGAAGCCCAAACCGGGGTCGGCGGCGATGCGCGAGCGGTCGATGCCCGCCGCCACCGCCGCCTCGATCCGGGTCTCGAGATAATCGAACACCTCGAGCACGACATCGGCGTAGCGCGGATCGTTCTGCATGGTCTTGGGCTCGCCTTGCGCATGCATGAGAACCACGGCAAGCCCTGTCTCCCTCGCGACCTCAAGGCTCTGCTTGTCATAGGTCAGTGCGGACACGTCGTTGAAGATCTTGGCACCCGCTTTTGCCGCCGCCCGCGCGACGGACGCCTTGCGCGTATCGATCGAGATGACGGCGCCGATCCCCTTGAGGCCCGTGACCACCGGCAGAACGCGCGTGCCCTCCTGACCCGCCTCGGTCGGGTCCGACCCTGGGCGCGTCGACTCGCCACCGATATCGACGATGGCTGCGCCGGCATTGACCAGCTCGGCCGCATGGCCGATGGCCTCCTCCTTGCTGTCGAACAGACCACCGTCGGAGAACGAATCCGGCGTGACGTTGACAATGCCCATCAGCACCGGCCGGTCGAGCGCAATCCCGGCGAAGGGCGGCCGCAGCGCGGTCACGCGGGTGAGTAGGGCGGCGAGATCGGCGTCGCGCGTTTCCGCCAAAGCCCGGGCGGTGAAGATTTGCCGTTTCGCCCTGCCGGCAGGGCCCTCGATCAGCTCAGCCGCGGCGAACGCAATCGGGCCGCCGGCCAGCGGCAGCGCCACCCCTTCGGCAACCGCCGCATCGGCGGCAGCGCCATAGAGCAAGCCGATCGGCCGGAGATAAAGCGTCTCTCGCGTCATGGGCGAGCCTTAGCATGGAGCGGACCCCTCGCCGAAAACGAAAATGCCCGGCACAACGGCCGGGCATTTTGTCAATGCGATGATCGCAAGCCGTTAGGTCTGCGGCTGCGGCTCCATGCCGCCAGTATCGGGCTCGGGTTCCGGCGGCCGCTTGCCGCGACCTGCCGTGGGCACGGCGGAAGCCGGCCCTGGCCGCGGCTGCACCTCGGCGGCGAAGTCGCGCACCGGAGGCTTGCCCTTCAGCAGATCCTTGATCTCGTCGCCCGACAGCGTTTCGTATTCGAGCAGCCCGCGCGCGATCGCGTGCAGATCGCCGAGATTCTCCGAGAGAATCTTGCGCGCGTGCTCGAACGCCTCGTCGACGATGCGATGGATCTCCTCGTCGACCACGGTCTGGGTCTCGTCGGAGAGGTTTTGCGTCCGCGCGATGGAATGGCCGAGAAACACTTCTTCCTCGTTATCGCCATAAGCCAGCGGCCCGAGCTTGTCGGACATGCCGTATTGCGTGACCATGGCGCGCGCCAGCAGCGTCGCCATCTTGATGTCGGAGGAAGCGCCGGAGGTGACCTTCTCGTAGCCGAACACGAGCTCTTCGGCAACGCGCCCACCCATGGCGACGGTGATGTCGGCCTTCAGCTTGGCACGGGTGTAGGAGAGCATGTCGCGCTCGGGCAGCCGCATGACCATGCCGAGGGCGCGGCCGCGCGGGATAATCGTCGCCTTGTGCACGGGATCGGACGCCGGCATGTGCAGCGCCACCAACGCGTGGCCGCCTTCGTGATAGGCGGTCAGCGTCTTCTCCTCCTCGTTCATCACCATGGAGCGGCGCTCGGCGCCCATCATCACCTTGTCCTTGGCGTCCTCGAACTCGATTTGCATGACGAGGCGCTTGGAGCGGCGCGCGGCGAGCAGCGCCGCCTCGTTGACGAGATTGGCGAGGTCGGCGCCGGAGAAGCCCGGCGTACCGCGGGCGATCACACGTAGATCGACGTCCGGTCCGAGCGGCACCTTGCGCACATGCACCTTGAGGATCTTCTCGCGCCCGATGATGTCGGGCCGCGGCACCACCACCTGCCGGTCGAACCGGCCAGGGCGGAGCAAAGCGGGATCGAGCACGTCGGGGCGGTTGGTGGCGGCGATCAGGATGATGCCTTCATTGGCCTCGAAGCCATCCATCTCGACCAGCAGCTGATTCAGCGTCTGCTCGCGCTCGTCGTTGCCGCCGCCGAGGCCGGCGCCTCTGTGGCGGCCGACGGCGTCGATCTCATCGATGAAGATGATGCAGGGCGCGTTCTTCTTCGCCTGATCGAACATGTCGCGCACGCGCGATGCGCCCACGCCGACGAACATCTCGACGAAGTCGGAGCCCGAGATGGTGAAGAACGGCACATTGGCTTCGCCGGCGATGGCGCGCGCGAGTAGCGTCTTGCCGGTACCGGGAGGTCCGACCAACAACGCGCCGCGCGGGATGCGCCCGCCGAGCTTCTGGAATTTCTGCGGGTCGCGCAGGAATTCGACGATCTCCTGCAGGTCCTCCTTGGCCTCGTCGACGCCGGCGACGTCGTCGAAGGTCACGCGGCCGTGCCGCTCGGTGAGCAGCTTCGCCTTGGACTTGCCGAAGCCCATGGCACGTCCGCCGCCCGACTGCATCTGGCGCATGAAAAAGATCCACACCGCGATCAGCAGCAGCATGGGGAACCACGAGACCAGCACGCCGAGCAGCGACGGCACGTCGTCCTCGGACGGCTTGGCGGTGATCTTCACGCCCTTCTGGTTCAGCTTATCCACCAGGTTCGGATCGTTCGGCGCATAGGTCTGGAAATTGCGGCCGTCGGTGAAATGTCCGGTGATCGTATTGCCGGCAATGGTCACATCCTGGACGTTGCCAGACTCGACCTCGGACAGCAGCTGCGAGAAGCTGATCTCGTTGCCGCGGACATGCACGCCCGGGCTCTGGAACAGGTTGAACAGCGCGACCAGCAGCAGGCCGATGAACACCCAGATGGCAAAATTACGAAAGTTCGGATTCATGTACTGACCTGACAATCCTGGTGCGCGGCTACCGCAAGGCAGCCTCGCGCTAAACTAAGGCGCAAGAGTGAAGCTAGGCCTCGGTAACATAGGAACATGCATGCTTTTTGCCAAGTAAAGCTAACGCAAAGAGGTGCATGCTTTCTCAACGGCTTAAGCGGTGCGCCGTTCCGTCCGCGGGGCCTTTGCTGACAAAGGTCGCGTGGCAGGCGATGGCTGACGGTTGGCCGTCCAGCGCAGGCCCAAGCATCGGAAGTCCCAAGAGAATCCCCCCCCGCCAGCAGGACGGCAAGGTCCGGCCGGCGAGACGCGGCAGCGACGCCGCCAGTACCGAGCGGTCTTTCAGCGCGCGCCAGCCGGATTCGCCGAGCGCCCTTACCACGATCGGCTCGGGCGCATCGGCGCGAAGCTCGATCCGGAAACGATTGTCCCAAAGTGCCCGCATCCCAGGCAGCAACTGCGTCTCGGGCAGACCCGTGGCCCGCATTTCGCGGAACACGCCGAGCCGGCCGGCCATCGGCTCGATGCGGCAGCGGCCGAGCGTATGCGACTTGCCGGGATGCGCCGTCAAAGCGGCGAGCAGAGCCTCGAGCTTGGCGAGCTGCAACGGCGTCTCGCCGCCGCCCACCGCGCCAATCAACTGCGCCAGAGCCCGCAGCGCGATCTCCGGCGGCGCGGATGCGAGCGCGGCGTGGTCGATCAACGCATAGCCCGCATCGCTGATCTCGCTGTTGGCGACAAGGAAGCTACGTGCCACCGCTTCCAGCGCCTCGCGCGCCCGCCGCAAGCGTCGCGCCGAAAGCGCAAGCGCCTCTGGCGTCAGTCCAAGCAAAGAGAGCGCGTCTTGGCTTCGCCGAACTCGCGCACGCTCGAAGCGCGGATCGTGATTGGTCGGGTCTGAGACGAAACTCACGCCCGCCGCTTGCAGCGTGGCGATGAGGCGCGCCTTCTCAACGTCGAGCAGAGGACGCAGCACGGCGATCCCCGCCCATGCGCCGCGCTCAGGGATAGCGGCCAAGCCGTCCAGCCCGCTGCCGCGCTTCAACCGCATCAAGAAAGTCTCAGCCTGATCGTCGAGATGATGCGCGGTGACGAGCGTGGCGATGTCGTGCGCATGGCAATAGGCCGCCATCAGATCGTAGCGCGCCGCTCGCGCGCGCGCTTGCAGGCCCGTCGAACGAGGCGCGCCACCCTGCCAGGTCAGGATCGCATGCGGCAGGCCGAGCGAAGCGGCGTGCCGCTCCACCATCGCCGCCTCATCGCGGGAAGAGTCGCGCAGCCCATGATCGACCGTCAGCACTGTGAGGTTGAGCTCAAGGTTGGTGCGGAGCCGCGCGGCAAGCTGCAGCAGCGCGAGACTGTCGGGCCCACCCGATACCGCGAGCGCGACGCGCGGGAACTGCGCGAGCGGCGCGAGCAGCTCTCGCGCCTCGGCGAGCGTGATCGGCAACGCGGCCATCTCAACACCCGAAATGCTTGCGCTGGGCGCTGGCATCTTCACGGATATGCTCCGGCGCTCCGGGATATTTGGTTCTCAGCTCGTTGAAGGTGGAGCAGGCCGCATCCTTCTGGCCAAGCTCTGCGAGCGCCATGGCAAGCTTGAGCAGCGTATCCGGCGCCTTCTCGCCCGATTGGTATCGTTTGTAGCCCTTGAGGAAGGCGTCGGCCGCCTTCTTGTATTGGCCGCGCATGTAATAGGTCTCGCCGATCCAATATTGCGCGTTGCCGGCCAGCGGATCGTTTGGATAGGCGTTGACGAGCGCGCGGAAGGCGCCCTCCGCGCCCGCATAGTCCTTCTGCAACACGGCCCCGTAACCCTGCTGGTAGAGCGTCTGGGCGTCCCCCACGGGAAGCGCTGCCGCCAGGCTTTGCGGCTGGTCGTCAGGCGTCGAGGGGGAACCCGCGCCGTCTTGCGTGGTCAACAGATCGGCCACCGCGTCATCGCCGTCCTCAGGCGGCGTGTCGTCACCAGCCAAGGAGGGTGCGGGTGGCGGCGGCGGCGCTTCGCCCTGCTGCTTGGGCACAGATTCGGCGCGCGCGGGCGGCGGCGCGATCGCCGCCGGGGCGGATGAAAGCTTCTTCTCGAGCGCGCCCATCTGTCGGGTAAGCTGCTCGATATGGCTGGTCAGCCCACCGATCTGGGTCTCGAGCGCCTCGATGCGGGGGCTGAGATCGGCTTGCGGCGCTTGCACGGCAGCCGGGGCTTCTTCCGGTAGCCTCGCGCCTGGCTTGGCGCGCAGAAACGATTCCAGCGTCCCGATCGACACTTGCAGGTCTTGGACCTTCTCCTCCAGCCGGAGCACGCGCCCGCTCACCGAATCGCCGCCCTGAGGCCTCACGGCCTGTGCCGGTTCAGCCTCGGGGACATCCTCGTCCTGGGCCAGGCAAGGCAGCGCCGCGAGGCCGAGCAGTAGCCCCGCCGTCAAAGCAAAAGCCCGACGCGTTCGGCTGCGCCATGGGGAGGTCGATAGAGCCACCGAAGACCTTGCGGTTAGGGGTCACGCGGACAATGGCGCTCGCTTAAGGAGCGCCAAACGCGCCGAACCATACCGCATTTGCTCGGCCTTTTGGGGCCAAACTGGGGCTCCGCCTAGTAGTTGCGGGCGACAGCCCCGCCGTCGTTGAGAATGGTCTGGGCGCGCCGATTCTGGTTCCAGCATGAGGCTGCATCGCAGGTCGCGATCGGCCGCTCCTTGCCGTAGGACACCGTGCGGATCCGCCCTGCGTTCACGCCAGAGCGCGCGAGAAAGGCTTTGACCGCCGTGGCTCGCCTCGCACCGAGCGCGAGGTTATATTCGCGCGTGCCCCGCTCGTCGGCATGGCCTTCGATGGTGATCGTGTATTGCGGGTATTGGTTGAGCCAGCGGGCCTGGTTGCGCAGAGTGCCGGTCGCTTCGCCGGTCAAGGCCGAGCTGTCTTCCTGGAAATGCACCACATCGCCGACGTTGACGGCGAAATCTCTTTCGGTTCCGGGCGTTGCCGGCCCTTCCCCACCGAGGCCGTATTCCCTTGCCGGATTCTGGCGCGAGCAGGCTGCCAGCACGAAAGCAATCAAGAGCACGCCTGCGAGCTTGCAGGCGTGGTCGATCCCACCACTCCAACGCATTACTGGTTACTCCCGCTAGCTAAATTTAAGGAAAATCGTAGAAGGTAAGTCCTTAACGATCTCCTAGTTCCCTCGAAATCGGCGAGAATAGCGGGAGTTTAGTCGGGCCCGGTGTCAAAACCTGGGCCCAAAAAAGGAAGGGATGCCTGAGACGCCGCCGCATCAGCTACGGCGTCTCGGCATCCATTACCCCGTAAAGCGGAAGTCGTTAGGCTTCCGCAATTCCCTCAGGCGCAGCTTAGACGCGAACAGCCTGCTCGACCGCGACGGACCCGAGCTTCAGGGGCTCAGAAACGACGGCCTTCTCGTGGTGGCCGACGCAGCCCATAAGCGCCAAGGTGGCGGCCACGATGGTGGTGGCGATGATAACGCCCTTCAAACCCTGCATGGTCTTCTCTCCTTTGGTTAACACGGCAGTAGCCAACTTTGCATGTACCGGCGCGACGTTTTCAGATCAATATCGGACTACCGTCCGGGGACCGTTTTGTCGGTCATTGATGCCAAAATGCCACTCCGAATCTCATCCTCCAGCCAGACGACGCTATCTCCCCAGGAGAGGCCGATCAAGCGTGGTTAACAAGGTGGGGGCACTCGATTAAAAAAGGGTTAGAACGGCGTTGCTTTTGGGACACAGGCGTGGCCGGAAGCTGCCTGATTTTTGGCCAGGAACGGCGGCGCTTGGCCCCTAATTGACCCCTAATTGATGAGCGGCGACCAGGCCGGATCAGAGCCGAAAGCGGGGGTCGCGACCTGCCGCTCGTTATAGCCCGTGAGGTCGATCGTATAGAGCTTGGGACCGCCCTTGGCGCCGGGCGATTCCCGGAAAAACATGAGCACGCGCCCGTTCGGCGCCCAGGTCGGTCCTTCGTTGTGAAACCCCTCGGTCAGGATGCGCTCGCCCGAACCGTCTGGCTTCATCACGCCGATCAGGAATTGGCCGCCCAGCATCTTGGTGAAGGCGATGAGATCGCCCCGCGGCGACCATACCGGAGTTGAGTAGCTCCCCTGCCCCTGGCTGATGCGGCGCGCATTGGTGCCACCCGCATCCATCACGTAGATCTGCCGGGTCCCGTCGCGGTCGGTCTCGAAGGCGATGTGCCTACCATCCGGCGAGTAGCACGGCGCGGTATCGATGGCCTTGTCGTTAGTGAGTTGGAGCGTGCGCCGGCTGCGCAGATCCATGGAGAACAGGTTCGAATCCCCCTCATTCTCGAGACTAAGGACGATGCGCTGCCCATCGGGCGAGAACCGCGGCGCGAACGTCATGCCGGGAAAAGCCCCGACGATCTCCTTCTGCCCGGTCTCGATATTGAGCAGGTAGACCTTGGGCGTCACGCCCTCGAACGAGGTATAGGTGATCTCCTGCGTCGACGGGCTGAAACGCGGCGTCAGCACCAGATTTTGCCCGGTCGTGAGCAACCTCACGTTGAAACCATCCTGATCCATAATGGCGAGGCGCTTCATGCGCTTGTCCTTAGGCCCCGACTCGTCGACGAACACGATGCGCGTGTCGAAATAGCCCTTCTCGCCGGTGATCCGCTCATAGATCGAGTTGGCGATGATATGGCCGATGCGGCGCGCATCCTTCGGTCTGGCGAAGAACTGCTCGCCGGCCAGTTGCTTGCCCGCGAACACGTCCCAAAGCCTGAACTCCGCCTTCAGCCTGCCCTCGGTGGCGGCGATGCGCCCCACCACCAGCGCCTGTGCGTTCAACACGCGCCAATCGTCGAACCGCGGCACGCTGTCGGTGCCGACGCCCTTCTCGATGAACGCGGCCTGATCGATCGGCATGAACAAGCCCGAGGCGCGCAGATCGTTGGCTACGACGGTGGAGATTTCGCGCGCCGTCTGCGGATCGACCGATCCGTCGCCGGCAAAATCGGCGATGGCGATCGGCAGCGGCTGAATGGTGCCCTGCGTGATATTGAGCTCGACCACCGCGCGCGCCGGGCTCGAGGCCGCGAGTGCGCCAAGTCCAAGCAAGACAAGCGCGACGCGCCAGAGGCTGCGATTGAGGCGAGGCGTAGCGGAAACTGTCATGGGTCGGTCTGCCTGTTGCTCGTCAGCCCGCGCGATACATGTCGCTTGGGTCGAAATTGAGGATCATGTCGCGCCACAGCGCATATTTGTCGCTGGGCAGCGTGTAGGGCTGGCACTGATAGACCGCGCGCACGGCGCTGTCGGCGGCGGCCTGGAAGAAGGGCGAGGCGCCGGAATTGGCGACGGTCGGATAGCCCACCAGCGTGCCGTCCTCGTTCAGCTTCATCCGCAGCTTCACCACGATCTGGCCGGCGCCGAGCCCGCCCGGCGGCGGGCTCCAGCATTGGGCGATGCGGGCTCTGAGCGCATCGATCTCATTCACCGACATGGTCATTTCCGTGCCGTTCGACTGGCCGCGCACTTTGTTCGGCGCCGGCTCGTCGCTGGGCAGCACCGGCGCGGCCTCGCTTGCGGCGTTGGGGATCTTGTTGAGCAACGCGGCGATCCGGTCGGCGTTGAAGTCGCGCTTCGGCTTGGCCGGCGCGGGCTTCTTCGGCGGGGTCTGCGCCACTTTCTGCTTGGCCGGCTTCTCCTCGGGCTTCTTTGCCTCGGGCTTCGGCGCGGGCTCTTTCGGCGTGTCGGCTTTCTTCTCCTCGGGCTTGGGCTTCGGCTCCGGCTCGCTCTTCTGCTCGACCGCCGCGGTCGGCTCGGGCTTTTTCGCCTCGACTTCTTTCACGGCCTCCGGCTGTTTCTCCTTCGGCTTGCCGGCAAGCGGCGCGGCGTCCTTGGCGTCCTTGGTTCCGGCCTTGAGCTTGGTGACCTCCGACGGCGCGGCGAGATCGATCGGGATCGACACCAGCTGCTGATCGATCTTGGCGGCCGGGAAGGCGACCAGCACCCAGAGCAGGATCGCCGTGTGTAGCGCTGCCGAAATGAAGGTGCTCTTGCTCATATCCCACTTCGCTCTACTGCGTGGACTTCTCCGCGACCGGCTCGGTGACCAGCGTCACGGGGATGCCCGCCGATTTGATGCGCGCCAGCACCTTGGCGATGCTGCCATATTGCGCCCGGTCGTCGCCCCTCACCTCGACGCGGTCGCCGGCGCCCGCCTCCCTAATAGCGTTTAGTTTTGGCACCAATTCGTCAAAGCCGATCTCGGTGCTTTGCAGGAAGACTTTGCCCTCGGGATTTATGGTGATGGCCAGCGCCTGCTTCTCCGCATCGATCGGCCCCGCTTCCGTCTTGGGCAGGTTGACCTTGGGCAGATCGGGCTGGGGCACGACCTCGATGCCGGCGGTCAGCATCGGCGCTGTCACCATGAAGATGATCAACAGCACGAGCATCACGTCGACCATCGGCGTGACGTTGATGTCGCTCATCGGCGCGGCCGAGCGGCGTCGCGCTCGCCGGTTCGACAGTCCACCGCCTGGTTGTAATCCCGCTCCCATGTCTCAAACCACCGACTTGTCGATCTGCCGCGACAGGATGGCCGCGAACTCGTCGGCGAAGCCTTCCAGGCGCGCGGCGTGGCGCGCCACTTCGCTGTTGAATTTATTATAGAAAATTACGGCAGGAATAGCGGCGAGCAGGCCGAGCGCGGTGGCGAACAAAGCCTCGGCGATGCCGGGTGCGACCACCGCAAGGCTCGTATTTTTGCTGACGGCGATGGCCTGGAAGCTCGTCATGATGCCCCACACCGTGCCGAACAGGCCGATGAACGGCGCGGTCGAACCGACCGTGGCGAGGAAGGTCAGCCTCCGCTCCAGCCGCTCCACCTCACGCGAGATGATCACGTCCATGGCCTTCCCGACCCTGAGTTGGACGCCCGGCATTGGCCTTGTGCTGCGCTCGCCTGCCTCGCCTTCGGTCGATCGCTTCCATTCGCGATATGCCGCCACGAAGAGCGCGGCCATGCCGCTGTTCCGGCGCGCGTTCAGCGCGTTGTAGAGTTCATCGAGCGATTGTCCCGACCAGAACACCTGCTCGAATTTGTCGGTCTCCTTCCGCGTCTTGGCGAACAGGAAGAGCTTCTCCAGGATGATCGCCCAACTCCAGATCGAGGCGAGCAAGAGCCCGATGATCACGAGCTTGACGACGATATGGGCGTTCTTGAAAAGCTCGAAGATCGAGAGATCGACGACATCCGGCGGGTTCATGACGGCCTCGTGGCATAAGCTCCGAGCGCTCCCCCTCGCGACGAAAGTCCTTGAGGCGGCAGCTTGGGTCCCGCGCCTTGCGGCCGCGGGTGTGACGACATCGCCGGGAGAAGCTTCGCGTTTCGCTCGCTGGAACCGAGCTTTTGCGAGCGAATGTGACTAAACTTGGGTGACTAGCCCTAGATTCCCTCGCGCGCGGCCCCTCCGGCAGAGCGACGCTTTACCGGCATTAGCTACGTTTCACGCGGTTGGTTAACGAATTGTTGAAGCGCGCCACGAATGATCGTCCCGAGGCGCTGCGGCTTACCGGCCTTCGACACCAGAACCACCGTCACTCTGGCGCGCACCAGCAAGGTCGAATCCCTGATCGCGTCCTGCTGGAGGACGAGACTTGCGCTGCCGATCTCGGCGCAGATGGTGACGATCTCCATGAGATCGTCCATGCGGCCGGGCTTGAGGTAGTCGATTTCAACGCGGCGCACGACGAACACCGACGGCTCGCCTTGCGCGGGATCGGCGAGGCTGGTCGCCTCGATGCCGAGCAGCCGGATGAAGTCGGAGCGGGCGCGCTCGAAGAATTTGAGGAAGTTGGCGTGATAGACCACGCCGGCGCAGTCGGTGTCCTCGAAATAAATGCGGATCGGCAAGACATGCGTCTCGCCTTCGATGCGGCCCGCGATGTCCGGCCATTTCTCGCTCACGAGTTGTCGCTGCCGTTGAACAGAGAAATTTGGGCGGCCTGGGTAGGCTGCGGCAGTCCGAGATGGGTGAAGGCCTGTGGCGTCAGCACCCGGCCGCGCGGCGTGCGGGCGATGAAGCCCTGCTGCAACAGATACGGCTCGATGATCTCCTCGATGGCGTCGCGCGGCTCCGACAGCCCGGCCGCGATGGTCTCGACGCCGACCGGCCCGCCGGCATAGTTGACAGCGATCAGCCGCAGATAGCGATGATCGAGCGCATCGAGGCCCTTGCCGTCGACTTCGAGTTGCGACAGTGCGCGATCGGCGACCGCCGCGTCGACCGCGCCCGCGCCCTCGACCGAGGCGAAATCGCGCACGCGGCGCAGCAGCCGTCCCGCCACGCGCGGCGTTCCGCGCGCGCGCCGCGCAATCTCGCGCGCGCCTTCCCGCGTCAGCGACAGCCCGAGCAGCCGCGCGCCGCGCCGCACGATCTCCTCCAGATCGTCGACGCCGTAAAATTCGAGCCTGATGGGAATGCCGAAGCGTTCCCTGAGCGGCGTCGTCAGCAGCCCGGTGCGCGTGGTCGCGCCGACCAGGGTGAAGCGGGCAAGATCGATGCGCACCGAGCGCGCCGCCGGCCCCTCGCCGATGATCAGATCGAGCTGATAGTCCTCGAGCGCGGGATAAAGAATTTCCTCGACCGCCGGGTTGAGCCGGTGGATCTCGTCGATGAACAGCACATCGCGGTCTTCGAGATTGGTGAGCAGCGCGGCAAGATCGCCGGCCTTGGCGATCACCGGGCCGGAGGTCGCGCGGAAATTCACCCCAAGCTCGCGCGCCACGATCTGGGCAAGCGTGGTCTTGCCGAGACCGGGAGGCCCGGCGAACAGCACATGATCGAGCGCCTCGCGCCGGGCGCGGGCCGCCTCGATGAACACTTTGAGATTGGAGCAGACCTTGGGCTGGCCGATGAACTCGGCGAGCGTTTGCGGCCTGAGCGAGGTCTCGCCCTGGTCCTCGTCGCGCCTGACTGCCGCCAGCATCCTCTCGCTCATTGCGCCAGTTCCTTAAGCCCGAGGCGGATCAACTCCTCGGGCCGTGCGTCGCGGCCCACTTTGCCCACCGCCGCCGAGATCGCCGCAGCCGCCTCGCCATGGGCATAGCCGAGATTGGTCAGCGCCGAAACCGCATCGCGCGCGGCCAGCCCCTCCGGCAGAGAGGCGACCGGGGCGAGCCCGCCGCCGGGCCGGATAGCGGGCGCCAGCGTCGGCATCTTGTCTTTCAGTTCGATCACGATGCGGGCCGCCACCTTGGGACCGACGCCCGGTGCGCGCGCGACTAGCGCCTTGTCCTGGAGCGCCACGGCATTGGCGAGGTCGGTCGTCGACAGCGTGCCGAGCACGGCGAGCGCCACCTTGGCGCCAACCCCTTGCACCGTTTGTAGCGCCCTGAACCAGGCCCGGTCATGCTCGGTGGCGAAGCCGTACAACCGGATCTCGTCCTCGCGCACATAGGTGTCGATGGCGAGGCTGACGATCTCTCCGACCGGCGGCAGGCTGGTCAACGTGCGCGCGCCGACCGTCACCTCGTAACCCACGCCGCCGACATCGACGATCACCGCATTGAGCGAGACCTGATCGACCCGGCCGGTGAGCTTGCCGATCATGGCGCGGCCCTCTCCGCGGCGACGAGGGCTTCAAGCCGCCGCCAGGAACGCGAATGCGCATGCGTGATGGCGATGGCGAGCGCGTCGGCGGCATCGCTACTGTCGAAGGTCGCGCGCGGCAGCAGGCATTTGACCATCGCCCTGATCTGGCCCTTGTCGCCGTGGCCCGCGCCGACCACCGTCTTCTTCACGGCGTTTGGCGCATATTCGGCGATATGAAGGCCGAGCAGCGCCGGCACCAACAGCGCGATTCCCCGCGCCTGGCCGAGCTTCAGCGTGGCCGAGGCGTCGCGATTGACGAAGGTCTGCTCGATGGCCGCCTCCTCGGGCGCGAGTCGCGCCAGCACCGCCTGCAAGCCGTCGAAGATCTGGCGCAGCCGGGGGCCGAGGCTGTCCCCGTTATCGGAGACCACAGAGCCGCAGGCGACGAAAGCGAGCCTCACCCCGTCAGAGTCGATCACCCCCCAGCCGGTGCGCCGCAGCCCCGGGTCGATGCCGATAATGCGAATTTTGGCCGTTCCCTGTGTCAAAGCCGTTGCCGCACGGTTTTCCACAACCTCCCCAACTCCCGACGAATCACTAAGCCAATTCTGCCATGAGAACGGTGCGCGAGAGGGGGATTCCGGGAACGGAGCAACGTGATTTTGCGTTAGGGAATTCGGGCGTAGACTGACTCAATCGGGGTTTCGACGGGGAAACGCCGTTAAATCGCACGCCCGAGAGGGAGCACCATCGTGACCGGTGCAAGCGATACGCTCGACCCGATTGCGGCCGCCGAGGCCAGAATCGCGGGCTCGAAGCATCTGATGGCGGCTGTGGCCGACGAGCTCAGCCAGCAGCAGCGCTGGCTTGCGCATTATCAGGTCGCCGAAAAGCGGCATGCGCGCTGGGTGATGGTTCAGGGGGCCCTGCACCAACTCGATCTCGCGCGCCGCGCGGTGATGCGATTCCTGCAGCGGCTCGCTTTGCTTTCGCTTCGCGTGGCGCAGGTCGTGGCGTCCGTGCTCTCGCGGAGCGCTGTCGCTCTCTTCGGCATGTTGAGTCGCGCCGTCACTTCCAGCATCGCCTGGCTCCGTCCGCGCGCTGATGCCCTCGCCCGCGCCATACTCAGAGCGGCGTCGATCGCCTGGGCATGGCTGCTGGTGCAGTCGCGCGCCCTTGCGCTGACCCTCGCACATTGGAGTTCGCTGGCGTGGGCATGGACCCGCGTGCAGCTGGCCTTACTCGCACGGGCATCGCTCAACGGCGCTACGCTCGCCGCGACATGGACCATCGCCACCTCTCGCGCGCTCGCCGTCGCGCTCTGGCGTGGACTGTTTAAACTCGGGCGCCGCGCCAGGGCGCTTTCGCGAATTCTGACGCGCAATGCGCTTCGAGGAGCACGCATCGCCACGACATGGACCGGCGTGCATAGCCGCAAGCTCGCCCGCGCGTCACACAGCGGAACTTTGGCCGCGGCGTCCTGGACCGTCACCAATTCGCGCAAGGCCGGCACGGTCCTGCACCGCAATGCTTCCGCGGGGGCGACCTGGTCCAGCGCAAAAGCTGCCGGCGTTGCCCGCTTTTCTCGCGCGGCGGCCTCGGCTGGATTTTCCTGGGCCGCACTGAACCTCCGGGGCGTCTCGCTCGACCCCAAGCATGTCGAGCCGGCGGTGGATGCGGGCCACCGCGCTTTGGTCGTCAGGCGCTGCACGGCGCTGGTCTGCATCGAGCAGAAGCGCGTGCACCTGCCGATGATCCGCGCGTCTTGAGCTTCGCGTGAGGCAGGGCATTTCCTCGCCGCCAAATCTTCGCATTGTCGCTGATAATACGCGCATGAACTCGCACCCCACCGTCAGGACTGTGCTTGAGTGGCCTAGCACTCGGCGCGCTCATTGTTGCATCGCCCGCACTCGCCGCCAACGATGCGCCCGCCAGTTGCGCGCCGCCGCCCGCCTCGACCCTTACCGTCAATGTCAAGGACAAGGGCGCGCAGGGCGACGGCCAGACCGACGACACCGCCGCCATCCAGGCGGCGATCGACGCGGTCGGCGGCAGCGGAGGCACGGTGCTGGTGCCCGACGGCATCTACCTAATCGACGCCGTGGACAACCGCCTCCACCTCAAGGACGACATGACGCTCAAGCTCGCCGACGGCGCGGTGCTGAAGGCGATCCCCAACAATTCGAAGAAATATTCCCTGCTCACCATCTCCGGCGTGTCCAATGTTTGGGTGACCGGCGGCACGCTCGAAGGCGAGCGCGACCGGCACAAGGGCAAGTCAGGCGAGTGGGGTTACGGGCTGCGGATCACCAAGGGCGCCAAGCACGTCACCGTCAGCAATCTCGTCTCCAAGAAAATGTGGGGTGACGGCTTCTACGTGCAGGACGGCGAGGACATACGCTTTTGCGGCGTCACGGCCGACGCCAATCGCCGCCAGGGATTGTCGATCATCCAGGCCAATGGGCTGCTGGTGTTGAACTCCACCTTCAAGAACACGCATGGCACGCGCCCCAGCGCCGGCATCGATTTCGAGCCCGACAAGGCGGAGCAAGAGATCGCCAATGTCCGCATCATCGGCTCGAAATTTCTCGACAACGAAGGCGGCGGCATCATGGTGACCGGCAAGAAGGCCCGCGTCACCAAGCTCGAGATGACCCGCAACGTGTTCCGCAACAATCGGCCCTTCGTGGTGGAGAACGCGCCGACCGTCGCCGCTTCGATCTGCGGCAACCGGCAGATCAACACCCAGACCGAGACCGGCGGCGGCTTCAACGCCTATGCCGAGCCGATCGATATCGTGTCCTTGCAAAACGATTGCGGCGACACGAGCTTCATCATCGACCGCATGAGCAAGAAGAAAAAGAAACCAGGCGCCGAGTGAGACGCCGCTCAGGTCGACGCTTCGGCTTTCGGCAGTTCGACCACTTGCTTCAGCCCGCCATCTTCACGATTGGAAATTAAGATCGTGCCGCCGGCCCGCTGGATGATCTCGCGCGCGATGGTGAGCCCAAGCCCCGCGCCGCGGATATCCTGCCGGCGCGCGGGGTCGGCGCGGAAGAACGGCTCGAACACCTGGCCGAGCAGATCGGGCGGAATGCCCGGGCCGTCATCCTCGATGACGATGCGCGCGGCGCCATTGGCCCCGCCGACCTCGACTCGCGCCCTGACCCCATGCGTCGCCGCGTTGATGATGAGATTGCGCAGCGCGCGATTGAGCGTGAGCCGGCTCGCGCGCACCTTGACCGGCTCGCTGGTCGTCTCGGTCACGTCGAGATGCTGGTCCCGAAGCTCTGAGCCGATGCTACCGACCAGCTCGTCGAGCTGGATCAGCTCGGGCGGCGCCTTGCCCAATTCCTCGCGCACCAGCAGGATGGCGCTGTCGGCGATGCGCTCCAGCTCGTCGAGATCGGTCAGCCAGCGCGCGCGGTCCTCCTCGTCCTCGACGAATTCGGCCCTGAGCCGCATGCGCGTGATCGGCGTGCGCAGGTCGTGACCCGCCGCCGCCACCAGCCGCATGCGGCTTTCCATTGCTCCCTTCAGCCGCGTCGAGAGCGAGTTCAGAGCCTTGGCGGTCGCCCTCACCTCGGCGGGGCCCTTCTCGGGGAGCGCAGGCAGCGCGCCGTCAGGGCCGACCTGCTCGACCGCGCTTTCGAGCAGCGCCAGCGGCCTGACCATGCGGTTCGCCACGAATACGGCAATCGCCGTGGCGCCGAAAGTGATCAGCAGCAGCCATCTGAGCAGCCCCTTCCAGGGCACACCGACCGGCGGCAGATCGGTGATTGGGAAAAAGAACCAGCCCCGGTCGCCGACCGGCACCGACACCATCAACGGCGCGCGCCACCCGTCGCGCGACACCTCGACCGCGAGGTCGACGCCGCGCACCGCAAGCGCATCGCGCAGTTTCTGGGTGAAACCCTCATGTACGTGCCCGAGCGCCGGCTCCGGCACGACCGGAATGGCCGCGCTCCCTTGCTCGGCGGCATGCAGCAGCATCACCACTTGCTGCGCGATCGGCCCGAGCGAATAGACCCGCTTCGGCGGACCCAACAGATAAAACAGCACCATCGTCAGCGAGAACACCACCAAGACGATGGCGAGCACCATCAACACGGCGATCTTGACGCGCAACTTGTTCACGGCGCGGCCTCTTGCACTTCGACCTTGGCGGCGAGTTGATAGCCGCCATTGCGCACCGTCTTGAATAATTGCGCGGCGCCCCTCTCGGCGAGCTTGCGGCGCAACCGGCTGACCAGCACGTCGATCGAGCGGTCGAGCACGTCGCCGTCGCGGCCGCGCGTGAGATCGAGCAGCTGGTCGCGCGACAGGACGCGGCCGGGCCGCTCGAGGAAGGTCCTGAGCAAATCGAACTCCGCGCCGGTCAGCTCGACATCGCCGCCGTGTGGATCGGTGACGCGCCGCGCCTGTGGATCGGCGGTGAATCCCTCAAAGCGGTAGACCTTGGCCTCGCTTGGCTGCGGCTGAGTTTCGGCGCGGCGGCGCAACACCGCCCGCACCCGGGCGATCAGCTCGCGCGGATTGAACGGCTTGCCGAGATAATCGTCGGCGCCGATCTCCAGCCCGATGATGCGGTCGACGTCCTCCTTCAGCGCGGTGAGCAGAATGATCGGGACGTTGGCGCGGCGTGCTCGCAAGTCCCGGCAGACATCGAGCCCGGACCCGTCGGGCAGCATCACGTCGAGCACGATCAGGTCGATATGATGGGTGGCGAGCTTGTCGTTGAGTTCGCGGCAACTCGCCGCCAGCTGCACGCGGAAGCCCTGGCTCTCGATATAGCGGGCGAGCAGCTTGCGGATTTCCGGATCGTCGTCGACGACGAGAATGCGCTGGGTGGTGGAGGTCATCGGACCTTGCATGAATGCTGGATCGGCCCCCCTCTTCTAGCCTCGCGGCGCGCGTACAACGAGCCCCTTTTTGTGACGAAAACCAGCGGGTTGGCGTTGCCGAAACGTTTCGACACAAAAATCGCAGACCGAGCAACATTCGGACATGCCGGGACCAAGCGGCGCAAACTTCACCGGCTAGACCTTGCGCAACAGCAACTGCTCAAGGAGCTCGAAATGAATACCTCTCGGAAGTTCGTCCCGATCCTGGTCGTTGGCGCGCTCGGCCTCGGCTCGCTTGCGCTGCTCACCGCAGCCTGGGGTGAGCCGGGTCACGGCATGGGGCGGCATGGCTGGTCCGGCGGCAAGATGATGCGCTGCAACGCCCCCCACGCCGGTCCCGGCTTCGGTCACGGCTGGCATGGCGGTCCCCCCGGACCCGGCATGCTCGCCACGAGACTGAGCGCGATGGAGACGGAGGTCGGCATCCGCGCCAATCAGCTCGACGCGTGGCGCGATTTCACCGACGCCCTGCTGGCTACGGCGAAACCGCCCTTCGGTCCCGATGCGGCGACTTCGACCAATGACAGCAAGGAGCCGTTTGCGCTCGCGCAACGTCTCGCCGACAACACGATCGAGCGGGCCAAGAGCGGCGAAGAACTGCTGAAGGCGATCGACGCGCTCCGCGCCAAGCTCACTCCCGAGCAGCTCACCAAGGTGTCCGGGCTCGAGGCGCGGTTCCGCGCGCATCCCCCGCATGGAATGCGACCCGATTTCAGTCCGCCTTCGCAAGATCGTGGCGCCAAGCCCGATGCCAATGCGCCGCACGAGTCCGACGGTCCTCCCCCGCCGTCGGAGGAGTGAGGCAACGAGGGGCGGCGCGGGCAAGGCGCCGCCCCTCTCTTTGTTTCCGTGGGCGCATTCGTTAAGCCGCGGTTGCGTAAACCAAGCCGTAAGCCTCTCCGGTGGATAAAGTCGGATGGCCCACAAGGACCCCGCGAGGAGCGACGCCGCATCGGCCACGCCGCCCACCTCCCCAGCACCGCTTTCGCAAACCGAGCAGGACCTCGCCGCCAGTGAGCAACGATTCCGCCTGCTCGTCGAGAGCGTCACCGACTATGCCATCTACATGCTTTCTCCAGACGGCGTGGTGAACAACTGGAACTCGGGCGCGCAGCGCTTCAAGGGCTACACGGCACGCGAGATTGTCGGCAAGCATTTCAGTCAATTCTTCACCGACGAGGATCGCCGCGACGGCCTACCCGAGCGCATTTTGGCGACTGCCGCGCGCGAGGGTCGCTACGAGGCCGAGGGCATTCGCGTGCGCAAGGACGGAACGCATTTTTGGGCGAGCGTCGTCGTCGATACCATCCGCGACAAAACCGGCAAATTGCTCGGCTTTGCCAAGATCACCCGTGACATCAGCGAGCGGCGCCGCAACGAGGATCGCCTGCGACACCTCGCGCATTTCGATGCGCTCACCGACCTGCCTAACCGCCTCACCTTGTGCGAAAGACTTCGAGGAGAGCTTGAGGTCCCGGCCCCCGGTGACGGTACTCATGCTCGACCTTGACGGCTTCAAGGAAGTCAACGACGCGCTTGGCCATCCGCCGGCGACTCCGTCTTGAAGGCGGCGGGAGCTCGCATCAATGGCTGCGTCGGCCACAACGGAACGGCCGGGCGGCTTGGCGGCGACGAATTTGCGGTGGTGCTGCCGAACAACGGCGACCCGACCGTCGCCGCGGAACTCTGCGCCAAGCTGCTCCAGGCGTTCCGCGATCCCATCAGCTGGCAGGAGCAGGATTCCTATCTCGGTCTGAGCTTCGGCATTGCCATCAGTCCCGGCCACGGGACGACGGCCGAAGAGCTTCTGAGCAACGCCGACCTAGCGCTTTACCGCGCCAAGGCGGAGCGGCGTAACGGCTATTGCCTGTACCAGCCCAGCCTCAGACATGCCGCCCTGGCCCGGCGGCAGCTCGATAACGAATTGCGGGAGGCCGTGGCCGAGCATCAACTCGAGCTGTTTTACCAGCCGCTGGTCGGTCTCGCGGACTATCGCGTTACGGGCGCAGAAGCTCTGTTGCGGTGGCGTCATCCGCAGCATGGCCTGCTGACGCCCGGGGCTTTCCTGCACGTGCTCGAACGCGGGTCGCTGGCAAAAGCGGTGGGGGACTGGGTCATCCGCGAAGCCGCGACCCACGCAGCCAAGATTCGCGGCTTGGGATTCGGCTCCTTCCGGATCAGCGTCAATCTATTCGAGAGCCAGCTGCGTAGAGACGGATTGGCCTCGACCGTCATCACCGCGCTCGACGGACAATACGCTGCCGCCAGACGCGCTCGAACTCGAGATCACCGAGAACATCTTCCTCCAGCGCGACGAGGCGATGATCCGCCCGCTCAGGGCCCTGCGCGAGCTGGGCGTGGGCATAGCCTTCGACGATTACGGCACCGGCTACGCTTCGATGAGTCTCTTGAAGAGCTTCCCCTTGAGCCGACTCAAGATCGACCAAAGTTTCGTTCGCGAGCTTTGTTCCAACGCCGAAGATGCCGCCGTGGTCAGGACCATCATCTATCTCGCCCACAGCTTCGGTTTGGAAGTCACCGCCGAGGGTATCGAACGCGAGGAGCAGAGGATGCGGCTGCGTGAACTCGGCTGCGAGAGCGGTCAGGGTTATTTGTTCGGCCGGCCCGTGCCGGCGGCGCGCATGCTCGAACTTTTGGCCGGCGGCAGCCAGGAGGGCACGGCGCGCTGGTCAAGAGCCGCCATCGGCCTGCCCCTCTCGCGGCTCGCTTAGCGCAGCTCACATCGGCACGGCGTTCTTGAACAGCGCTTCGCCCCATTCGTAGAGCGGGCGATTGAAGTCCGACTCGGTGTGGATGCCCTTGCCTTTGCGCTCGGTCCATTTCCTGCCGTAGGTCTCGAACGGAAAGTGGCGGATGTAATAGTCGCAAGTCTCCTCCCAGTGATCGACCGAGAGCGCCTTGCCATAATGCTGGCAGTGGAGATCGATCTTGACCCGGCCAAGCCCCGCCGGCACGCGCCCGCGCTCCGCGAAACTGATCTCCGGCCGGTTGCGCCATAGCATGAGAATGTCGCGCTGCTCCGGCCCGTAGAAGCGGCGGAAGTCGAGGAGCGGAAGCTCGGAACGATAGGGCGCGCTGTCCTGTTGCGTCATGTAGGCGTCGAACAACTGTATCTTCACGCTGTCGCAATCCTCGGCGCCCGGTCCCTGCACGAAGCTGCGCAAATCATCGGTGACGCGCTCGTCCGGATCGAAGCACAGCATCCAGTCATGCGGCAACTCGGCGCGCGCCATGTCCAACAGCAGCCCGCGATGCCTCCCCTCGGCGAGCTTTCGCGCGTCGATGTCTTGCTCCCAGGCTTGGTTGGCGACGATCAGCGCGACTTTCGGGTGCGCGCGGAGAATCTCCACCGTCTCGTCCGTGCTCGCATCGTCATAGGCGATGATCGCGTCGACTTGCTTGCTGAGATGGTCGAGCGTGTCGGGCAAGATCAGCGCCTCGTTGCGGATGCGCGTCATGGCGACGAGAAGGTGTTTCTCGCCGAGCAAGGCTCGGTTGCCGGTGATGATTCGCTCGGTATCGCGAATTTGCCAATCGCTGCTGCCCATGAGGCCCCGCAAGGAAGTATTGCATGCGGCAAATAAGTCCCTCTCCGCTACCCCAAAGCCGCGCCTTGCCGCAACACTCGGTTGCTGGCGTGGCATTTTTGACAATGGTGTGACTTCGGCCGATTGCTGATGGGTTGCGCCCAGATTGCGCTTGTGCCGCAGCCGACCGGTGCCCCATAGTGGTCGGACCGGCACGCCTGAAGGCGTGGACTTGGACCGACGGCAAGACTATCGCGCCGATTACGAGCACGACGCTCTTTCCTGAAATCTCAAGACGCCGCGCGGCCCCAAGGGGCCGAAAGGTCCGCTGACGCGAGCTCGCCGTGCTTCGCCGATGGGACCGGGTCTATGTCGACTCCCTAGCCCGCACCGTTTTACCCCGCTGGGTCAGACCACGGATCGCATCAACGTTGGAGACGACATGGAGCACCCGGGGTTTTTCCACCGCGAGGGACCCTACCCCCTCAAAGTGATCGCCGAAGCGACCGGCGCCGAGCTCCTCCAGCTCTGCGACGGAGACAAAGAGATCGACGATCTACGTCCGCTGCATCAGGCGGCCGGGACCCATCTCACCTTTTGCGCCAGCCGCAAATATGCCGTCCAGTTGGCGGCGACGCATGCGGCCGCCTGCCTCATCAAACGCGGCGACGCCGGTCTCGTGCCCGAGGGAGCGGCCGCGGTCATGACCGACGCGCCGCATCGCGCCTTCGCCATCGCCGTTGGGCTGCTTTATCCCGAGGCGCTGCAGCCGACGGCGACGGGGGCGGCGGCGAACGCGAGCGGACAGCTTGTCCATCCCACCGCGCAGATTGCCGAGGGTGTCAGGATCGAGCCCGGCGCGGTGATCGGCCGCGAGGCACGGATCGGCGCCGGAACCACCATCGCCGCCGGCGCCGTTATCGGCTATCGCGTCTATGTCGGAGCGCATTGCTATATCGGCCCCGGCGCCGCCGTCACCCATGCCTTGATCGGCGAGCGGGTGATCCTGCATGCCGGCGTGCGCATCGGCCAGGACGGCTTCGGCTATGCCATGAGCGCCGATGGCCACATCAAGGTGCCGCAGGTCGGCCGCGTGATCATCGGTGACCGGGTCGAGATCGGCGCCAATTCGACCATCGATCGCGGCTTTCTCACCGACACCGTGATCGGCGAAGGCACCAAGATCGACAATCTGGTGCAGATCGCCCACAACGTCGTCATCGGCCGCCATTGCGTCATCATCGCCCAGTCGGGCATCGCCGGCTCGGCGCAACTCGGCGATTTCGTCATCATGGGCGCGCAATCCGGCATCGTCGAACACGTCAAGATCGGCGACGGCGCGCAGATTGCCGGCATGGCGCATGTCAAGAACGACGTCGAGGCGGGAGCCCGCATGGGCGGGACGCCGGCGCGCCCCTTCAGGGAATGGGCCCGCGAGGTCGCGGCGGTGAAGCAGTTGGGCAAGAACGGGCGCGTGCCGCAAGGCTAAGCCGCGCTACTCGCCTACTGGCTCAGCCTGACTCTCCGGCCAGGGTCCCACTGGCGCAAACAGGGTCTGCGCCTGGGCCAACCCTTTAAGCGAGAACGGCCCCAGATTGCGCAGCTCCTGCTCGGACAGACGACTCTGGAAGGCATCCGACAATATCAAGCGCTCGCCGACATCGGCGCAGAGGTCGGCGATGCGCGATGCGAGATTCACGTCGCGGCCGATGACCGTATAATCGAGGCGCGCACCGGATCCCACATTACCGTAGGCGGCGTGGCCGAAATGCAGCGCGATGCCGACCTCGAAGCTGATCAAACCATCGCTCTCATGGTTGCGGCGCGCGACCCGCAACATACCGGCACGAGCCGCGGCGAAGGCGCGCAAACAGGCTTCGCTGTCGGAATCCTCGCCTGGACGGAAGATCGCCAAGATCCCATCGCCCATGAATTTCAAGACTTCGCCGCCCCGCTCATCGATCGGCGGCACGATGCAGTCGTAATAGTCGTTGACGAGAGCCGTCGCCGCTTCCTCGGAGAGGTGCGAGGTGAGCAAAGTGAAGTCGCGCATATCGGCGAACAGGATCGCGGCGCGAATGCGCAACACCTCGCCGCGCCTGACATCGCCCGAGAGAATGCGAAGATGCGGCTCGTTGCCGACATACATGCGCATCACCTCGCGCATCACGCGCCGCAACGCGAGGATTTCCTGAAGCGCCGCCAACGTGGGAAGGATCGACCGCAGCACCGCGATGTCCTGATCCGAGAAGCCGCGGCTGGCGCGCGTGGCGAAGGTGAAGCCGTTGCGCATGCCGTTTGGCAGCACGACGGGAACGGCAATGTGGTGGGTGTAGCCGGCCGCCTTGAGGGGCGCGACGATGTCGTAGGCGTCGTCCGGCATGTCGGGGAGCCAGGAGAAAATCCATTCGTTGAGGCGATGCGCCTCCGCGAGCGGGCGCTTTCCGGTCGCCTCCGAGCCACGCTCATGCCCGTAGATATATTCGCGGGCCGGACTGCCGAACTCCCAGATGCGAGCATTGGCAGCCCGCTCGGCGTGCCTGAACTCGACCGCGCTGAGCGCCTGGTCGATCGGCACGCCGGCGTCTCTGAGCTTTAGGCAAAGACTCTCGATAATGACATTGGGGTCGCTGATGTCATGCGCCTCGCCCACCAGCCAGTCGCGAACGGCCAGTGTCAGCCGGAGCCGCTCGTTGGAAAGCGTGGCGGCGACTTCAGACGCAGCAAACACCATGCAAACCATCCCTCAGGGGCGGCCAAACTCAAGCGCTGAGGCGCTCGAGCACCTCGTCGGCGATCTCGAAATTGGCGTAGACGTTCTGCACGTCGTCGGAGTCCTCGAGGGCGTCGATCATGCGGATGAGCTTCTGCCCGGTTTCCTCGTCGGCCGGTACGGTGCTCTTGGGGCGCCAGAAGATCTGCACGGCGCGCGGCTCGCCGAACCGCGCCTCGAGCGCCTTGGCGACCTGATGCAACTCGTCGGGATGGCAATAAACCCAATGGCCGTCGGCGTCGGATTCGCAATCCTCCGCGCCCGCCTCGATCGCCGCTTCGAGCATGGCCTCGGGCGTGGCCTTGGCGGCCTCGAACTCGATCGCGCCGAGCTTGTCGAAATTGAACGAAACCGCGCCCGTCTCGCCGAGATTGCCGCCAAATTTGGTGAAGATCGAGCGCACCTCGCTCGCCGTGCGGTTGCGGTTGTCGGTGAGCGCCTCGACAATGACGCCGACGCCACCCGCGCCGAAGCCCTCGTAGCGCACTTCCTCGTAATTGGCGCCGCCCGCTTCCTGGCTCTTCTTGATCGCCCGCTCGATATTGTCCTTGGGCATGTTCTGGGCGCGCGCGGTCTGCACCGCACCGCGCAGCCGCGCATTCATGGCAGGGTCAGGCATGCCCATCTTCGCCGCGGCGGTAATCTCGCGGCCGAGCTTGGAGAACAGCTTGGAGCGCTTCTTGTCCTGCGCGCCTTTGCGGAACTGGATGTTCTTGAATTTCGAATGGCCGGCCATGGCCCCACCTTGGTTGGTTAGCGGCGTTTATAGGCGGGCCTCGCCGCGAAATAAAGGCCGCGGCGGCGGCCAACGCGTCGAGCCCCCCTTTAGGAAAGCCTTAACCGTAACAGATCGACAGTTGACGGCTCCGAATCTGGGGACCGGAGCGGATTTCATAGCGGGGGACACCATGAAGCAGGTTTCGAAGCACGACGACGCAGTGATGCCGGCGCTCTCGCTCTCGGAACTCTGCTCCGAGGCCGCCGACCATGTGGCGCGCGCCCGGCTGTCGTTGTTCGACGAAACCGCCGACGCCGATCGCGCGCTGCTGCATCTCGACGAGGCGATCTTCTGTCTGAAGCGGCTGCTGGCGCAGGGCCGCGCCGGCAGGAGCGAGACGCCCAACCGGCGCTCGGCCTAACTCGCCGCCTCCAGCCAAAACCGAGGCTCGGTCTGCGATAGCCTGCCGCCCAGCCTGAGCGGGGCGACGGCACGCGCGAGGCCCGTCGCGTCATCGACATCGACGGCGAGACCGCACAGCGTCGCCTCGCCGAGCGACGGTGTGAAGCGCCCGGTGGGAATCTTGGTGAGGAAGCGCGTAAGCGGCTCATCCTTGTCCATGCCGAGCACCGAATCGAAATCGCCGCACATGCCGGCATCGCTGATATAGGCGGTGCCCTTGGCCAGGATCTGCTCGTCGGCGGTCGGCACATGGGTATGCGTGCCGATCAGCACGGTGGCACGGCCATCGACGAAATGCCCCATCGCCTCTTTCTCCGACGTCGCCTCGGCGTGGAAGTCGATGAGGATGGCGTCAGCCCCGGTCTTTAGCCCGCACGCCTCAAGCTCCCGCTCGACTGCGCGGAACGGGTCGTCGAGATCGGCCATGAACACGCGGCCCTGGGCATTGATCACGAGGACATCGGCGCCGGTCTTGGACTTGAACAGGCCCGCGCCCTTGCCGGGCGTGCCTTGCGGAAAATTGAGCGGGCGGAGCAGCCGGTCGTGACGTTCGATGAACACCAACGCCTCGCGCTGATCGAACACGTGATTGCCGGTGGTCACCACGTCGGCGCCGGCGTCGAGCAGCTCGATCAAGATCGGCTCGGTGATGCCGAAACCGCCGGCCGCGTTCTCGCCGTTCACCACCACGAAATCGAGCGCGTAGCGCTCGCGAAGCGCGGGCAGATGCTCGGTGACGGCGACGCGTCCGGAGCGGCCGACCACGTCTCCAAGAAACAGCACGCGCATGAGTAAAGCCGATCCACAGCTATTTACAGGGGGGTCAATACAGGGTCGCGGCACACCTCGCCAGCGTCCTCGCCTGTCATGCGAAGCGAAGGGTTAGCGGGGGCCTCGAAGGAAGAGGCAAAGCCACGATGGCCGTCGGAGCGTAGATCCCGGTCTCCCTACAATAAGTAGGTGGGCGCCAAGTGACGGAGACCACGGTCCCCGCCAGGGTCGGCTCCCTTAGGATCTTATAGGGCCCTGGGATTGTGCTCCTAACGCGCCTCGCAGCCCGCCTCCGGCACTATAGCGGAGGAATTGGGTTAATGCGATCAGGATCGCTTGACCGCGCGGAGCGGGGCCCTTGCCTCGCCCCCCAATTGCTGGTTCAGCATCTCCAACCGGTCGGCCACCGCGCTGACGCGCGCGGCGACATCGCCTTGCCGCGACTTCACCGATTCGTCGGCGACCGAGCGGTCGCGGCGCGCTTCGGCCATCGCCGTCTTGATCTCCTGCATCTGCCGCTTCAACTCCCACAGCTCGTCCATGACTTGCAGCGACGCCATCAGGATCAGCCGGTCGTCGCCGACCTGGCCGAACTTCCGCTTCACGACATCGACATGGGTGCCGAGATATTCGGCGAGCTCGATCAAATGGGCTTCCTCGCCCTCGCCGCATTCCAGCCGGTAGGTCCGGCCGTTCAAGGTTACGCTGACTTGACCCATGACCCACCCCGCTTGGCAGACTTATCCCGGCATCGCCGGCATCAAATCCTTGAGCGTCACCATCATCGCTTCCAGCCGGCCGGAGACTTCTTCGTTGGCGGCCCTCAGGCGCCGCACGCGATTTCGCTCGGCGTCAAGATCGGAGAGCAACCTATCGCGCTCCTCGCTGAGGAAGCGAACTTGGTTCCTGAGCTCTGCTATCGAGACGCCGTCAGCATCGCCGAGCAAGAACGTCTCGAGCTGATCGGCGGCGGCGTCGAGCCGCTCCGTGGCCTGTTGCAGAGCGTCAGATTGACCCATCGCGCTCGCACCTCCCCGCTCAGGCGCCACTCACTCCAGTCGCTCATCAGGCTGCTGGACTGACGGGTTAATGTCAATGTGGTGACGCTGTCCCCAGTGTTCAACAACTGTGAGAGTCCGATTTCGGTTCCAGCCCGCGGGCGATTGACATCGCCGCAAGCCGTGTGATTTGAAACTGGCGTTGTTAACGTCTGGTCAACGCGAGCGGCGCGGCGGAAGGCGGTGATCATGGCCGAAGTCAAGCATCAGTGCCGGCTGTATTTTCAGTTTCCGGCGCAACCTTCGGCAAAGCTCGAGGCTCAACTCGCCCAAGCGCTCGCCACCACGACCGCGGCCTGCGTTTTGCTTTGCGGTGACGGCGCGCCGATCGACGAAAATCATGCGGGACGGCTAATCGATCTTGTGCAAGCAAGCGGGCTTGCCTGTCTGGTCGAGAACGACGCCGGCCTTGCCGAACGGCTCGGGGCCGATGGCCTGCATCTCGATGCGGATGCCGGAACCTATGCCGCCGCGCGCAAGCTGCTCGGCGAAAGCGCAAGCATCGGCGCGTTGTGCGGGCTGGAGCGCCACGACGCCATGCTGCTGGCCGAACAGGGCGCCGATTATGTCGCGTTTGGACCGAAAGCCGAGAGCATTATCGACGCAATCGATCAGTACGCTGATCTCATCGCCTGGTGGTCAGAGATTTTCGTGGTGCCGTGCGTCGCTTGGAACGTGGAGACCGCCGAGCAGGCGGCGAAGTTCGCGACGCTTGGCGCCGATTTCGTCGCGCCGTCTGCGCGGATTTGGCGCGGCGACGATGCGTTGCAGCGTATCGCCGAGATCGATAATGCCGTCCGCCATGTCAGGAGGGCTGCGTGATCTCAGCTAGACTGCGCGCCGCGCTCGTGGCGGTAGCGCTGACGCAACCGCTCGCCGCCACCCCCACGCTGGCCACCGAGAGCCAGTCCTATACCGCCTATTTCCAGGGCAAATATCTGACGGCGCTGAAACTCGCCGAGCAAGAAGCGGCGCAGGGCTCGAAAGAGGCCTTCACCCTCATGGGCGAGATCTATGCCGAAGGGCTTGGCGTCGCCCAGGACTACAGCAAGGCGGCCGATGCTTACGCCAAGGCCGCCGATCTCGGCGATGCCAATGCTCAGTTCTCGCTCGGCCGCATGGTCGCCGAGGGCCTCGGCGTGAAGAAGGACCTCCGCACGGCCGCCAACCTGTTCGAGCAGGCGGCGCAAAGCGGCAACCCGGCCGCCCAATACAACCTCGCGGTGATTTACGTGAACGGTAACGGTCGCCCCGCCGACGACGCAAAGGCCGCGCAATGGATGCAGAAATCGGCGGCGGCGGGCAATCCGCAAGCCGAATACGATCTCGGCGCCTTCTACCAATTCGGCCGAGGCGTGCCGCTCGACAAAACCAAGGCCGCCGAATGGACCGGGAAGGCCGCCGACGCCGGCCTCGCCGAAGCCCAGGTCGAATATGGCGTGATGCTATTCAAGGGCCAGGGCGTCGCGGTCGACGAGAAGAAGGCCGCCAAGCTGTTCCGCCTCGCCGCCGAGCAGGGCAATCCCGTCGCTCAGAACCGGCTGGCCCGGCTCTATGCCAACGGCGTCGTGGTCAAGGCCGACCCGGTCGAGGCCGCCAAATGGCACTTGCTCGCCCGCGAGGCCGGGGTCAGCGACTTCTCCCTGGATATCGTGCTGTCGAAGCTCACCAAGGAGCAGCGGGCGAAAGCCGAGAAGGAAGCCGACGATTGGCGTGGCGATCGCTTAAGCGATTAGCCCCACCGCACTTGACAGGTGCGACGCGGCGCGTGCTTAAAGGCGCGCAACCGGATTTTTAAGGCATTCCATGAAAATCAACGGCAACGAGATCAGACCCGGCAACGTCATCGAGCACAAAGGCGGGCTGTGGATCGCGGTCAAGACCCAAGCCGTAAAGCCCGGCAAGGGCCCCGCCTACGCCCAAGTCGAGCTGAAGAATGCCATCGACGGCACCAAGCTCAATGAGCGCTTCCGCTCCTCCGAGACCGTCGAGCGCGTGCGGCTCGAGCAGAAGGACTATCAGTTCCTGTTTGCCGACGGCGACATGCTCACCTTCATGGACTCCGACACCTATGACCAGATCCAGATCCCCCGCGACTTGCTGGAGGAGCGCGCCGCCTTTTTGCAAGACGGCATGAAGGTGACGGTGGAAAGCCACGAGGGGCGCCCGATCGGCGTCGCCATCCCCGACCAGGTGACGCTCGAAGTGGTGGAAGCCGAGCCGGTGGTGAAGGGCCAGACCGCGGCCTCGTCCTATAAGCCCGCCAAACTCGAAAACGGCGTGCGCGTGCTGGTGCCGCCGTTCGTTGGAGTGGGCGAACGCGTGGTCGTCGATACCAACGAGCTCACTTACGTGCGCCGCGCCGACTAGCTGCCCGCCTGCGCGGGCATGACAATGAAACCGCCATGCCCGCTTCAGCGCTGATGACCGTGATGCTCGCCGCCGCCCGCAAGGCCGGCCGCAGCCTTGCGCGCGATTTCGGCGAGGTGGAGCAGCTCCAGGTCTCGCTCAAGGGTCCGGCCAATTTCGTCAGCGCCGCCGATACCCGCGCCGAGGAGATTCTCTACACCGAGCTCTCGCATGCGCGCCCCGGTTACGGCTTCCTCATGGAAGAACGCGGCGAGATCAAGGGGGCGGACCAAACGCACCGATGGATCGTCGATCCGCTCGACGGCACCACCAACTTCCTGCACGGCATTCCGATCTTCGCCATCTCCATCGCGCTCGAGCGCGATGGCGAGCTGGTGGCGGGGCTGATCTTCAATCCCGCCAATCAGGAGACCTTCACCGCCGAGCGGGGCAAGGGCGCCTATCTCAACGACCGCCGCCGGCTGCGGGTCGCCGCCAGGACCGAGCTCGCGAGTTCGGTGATCGCCACCGGCATCCCCCATAGCGGCCGGCCCGAGCATGCTTTGTTTCTGCAAGAGCTCCAGGCGGTGATGGCGACCTCGGCGGGGGTGCGCCGCCTGGGCGCCGCGGCGCTCGACCTCGCTTGGACCGCGGCCGGCCGGCTCGATGGCTTCTGGGAGCGCAACCTCAAGCCTTGGGATCTCGCCGCCGGCATTGTCATCCTGCGCGAGGCGGGCGGCTATGTCAGCGACGCCGACGGCAAGGATGGCATGCTGGCGAAGGGCAGCGTGGTGGCCGGCAACGAGGCGATTCAAAGGCACCTGCTGAAGCTGCTCAAGGCCGCCGCGACCGAGTCCGTGACCCCGCCACCGGGCTGAGCCGAGCCGATATTTCAGCCGTCGGAAGGAACCAACCGCCCTGAGGTTGCCGTTTTGCGTGTCATAGTATTCGATTAGTCTTAGATTCGCTCGCTCCGCCCGGTTAGAACGGCATCTGATGGCGCCTGTCACTTACAAGGTGAAGCTCACCCGCCCGCAGGTCTTCCTGTGGCGCATGAGCCTCTTCCTCATCCTCGCCATCCTGCTCGCCATCATTCTCGACGGTCAGACGCAGCAGCTGCGGCACAGCTTCCTGGCCAATCCCGGACTGAACGCGCTGATCATCGGCGTGCTCGTCGTCGGCATCGTCTACGCGTTCCGCCAGGTGCTGCGGCTCTACCCGGAGATCACCTGGGTCAACAATTTCCGTATCTCCGATCCCGGCATCACCGCCGACAAGACCACGCCGACGCTGCTCGCGCCCATGGCGACCATGCTCAAGGATCGCACCGGGCATCTGTCGCTCGCCACCGGCGCGACGCGCTCGCTGCTCGACTCGGTTGCCTCCCGCCTCGACGAGCAGCGCGAGACGACGCGTTACCTGGTCGGGCTGCTCGTCTTTCTCGGCCTGCTCGGCACCTTCTGGGGATTGCTGCAAACGGTGAGCTCGGTCGGCGCCACCATCGGCACGCTCGACACCAATGCCGGCGAGAGCGTGATGCTGTTCGACCAGTTGAAGGAAGGGCTCGCCGGCCCGCTCAAGGGCATGGGCACCGCCTTCTCCTGCTCGATGTTCGGCCTCGCCGGCTCGCTGATCCTCGGTTTCCTCGATCTCCAGGCCGGCCACGCGCAAGGCCGGTTCTATACCGAGCTGGAAGACTGGCTCTCCGGCATCACCGAGCTGCAACTGGCCGACACGCCCAACGCGGGCGCCGGCGTCGCGCCACAGGTCCGCTTCGCCCTGCTCGACATGCAGCGCTCGCTCGCCGATCTGAACGACAAGGTCGAGCACAAGATGCTCACCGACAATACCAGCGACGCGGTCAAGGATCTCGCCGCCGGCGTCGACAAGCTGATCCGGCAGATGCGCGCCGAGCAAAAAGTGGTGCGCGAATGGGCCGACGAGCAGGCACAGCAGCAGCATGAGCTCGCCACGGTGCTCCGCCAGATCACCGACAAGGCGAAGCTGCCCGCGCGCGAGGAGCGTAAATAGTCATGGCTCTGGCGCGTGCCCGCCGCGGACGCTACCAGGCGAATTATTGGCCTGGCTTCGTCGACATGCTGTCCACCCTGCTGCTGGTGGTCACCTTCCTCATGTCGCTGTTCATGCTGTCCAATTTCATGGTGACGCAGGCGACCAGCGGCAAGGACACCATGCTGTCCCGCCTCAACCGCCAGCTCGCCGAGCTGACCGAATTGCTGGCGCTCGAGCGCTCCAAGAAGGAATCGGTCGAGGACAGTCTCTCCGCGCTGCAGGCGACGCTCAGCGACAAGGAGAAGGAAAACAATCGCCTGACCGGGCTGCTCGGCACGGCGGGCGGCGCCACTCAAAGCGCCGAGGAGCGCGCCAAGGCGCTGGGCTCCTCGCTCGATGAGCAGAAGAAGATCACCAACGACGCGCTCGCCAAGGTCGAGATGCTGAACCAGCAGCTCGCGGCAATGCGGCTGCAACTGGCCTCGATCCAGGAAGCGCTCGAAGCCTCCGAGGCCAAGGACAAGGATAGCCAGGCCAAGATCGCCGATCTCGGCCAGCGCCTCAATGTAGCGCTTGCCAAGAAGGTGCAGGAGCTGGCGCGCTACCGCTCGGATTTCTTCGGCAAGCTGCGCGAGGCGCTCGGCAACCGCGCCGACTTCCAGATCGTCGGCGACCGCTTTCTGTTCCCCTCCGACGTGCTGTTCGACTCAGGCTCCGACATCTTGAAGCCGGAAGCCGGCGTGCAGCTCGACAAGCTCGCCGAGGCGCTGCGCGATCTCGAGTCGCAAATCCCGCCCGATATCGCTTGGGTGATGCGGGTCGACGGTCACACCGATATCAGGCCGATCGCCACGCCCCAATTCCCCTCGAACTGGGAGCTGTCGAGCGCGCGGGCGATCTCGGTGGTGCGCTATCTGATGGCGCAGGGCGTGCCGGCCAACCGGCTCGTCGCCGCCGGCTTCGCCGAGTTCCAGCCGATCGACCCCGGCGACAGCGAGGAAGCCCTCGCCAAGAACCGCCGCATCGAGTTGAAGATCACCGAACGCTAGATCGCCTATTCTGATCCTTTGGCGGCGACATCGGCCGAGGCCATGTTCACCACCTGCACCCGGCGGTTCTTCCCCGACAACGGATTTTGCTTGTCCTTGAGCTGCTCCTCGCCAAAACCAAGGGCCACCAGCTGCTTCGGGTCGAAGTGGAAATTCTCCACGAGAAAGGCTTGCACGGATTTGGCGCGGGCATCCGACAGGCGGAGATTATAGGCATCGGGTCCCTTGGCGTCGGTGTGGCCGGCCACCAGAAACACCGAACCCTTGAGCTTCGCATCGCTCAGCGCCGCACCGAGCTTTTTCAGGATCGGCAATGCCGCGGGCGCGATTTCCGCGGAATCGAAATCGAAGACCACTTCGAGGTCGATCGCCGGCAAATCGTTCTCCTCAACCACGGTGGCGATCTCGTTGCGCTCCTCAACGGTGATCTGCCGGGTCTTCTCCCGTTGCAACCGCGTGACGAGATCGCTCTGCCGCGTCTCGCGCTCCTCTTGCGCCGGATCGAAGGCGCGGAATTTCACCTTCGGGGTCAGCGCATCGACGATCTCGCCCGACGAGGGGTCTTGCGCGAAGACCGGCGCCATCGAAGCGGCGCCGCATAACATCAGTGCGGCCGCGGCAAGGCCGGCAATGTGACGGGCGGCTTGCGACTTCATGGATGGAACTCCTTCGGCTCGCGCAATCCATTCAAGTTTCGAACATGATCCGGCTCAAGCTGAACCGGGCCGGAATGCGAGGCCTATTCCGCGGCGTCCGTAGCGAATTGCAAATCGGCTAAGCGCTTATAGATGCCGCCGCGGGCGATCAGGCTTTGATGCGTCCCCTCCTCGACCAACCGTCCGTGATCGAGCACGAGGATCCGGTCGGCGCCGATGACGGTGGCAAGCCGATGCGCGATCACCAAAGTGGTCCGGCCTTGCATGATCTTGTCGAGGGCCTTCTGCACCAAGGTTTCGCTTTCCGCATCGAGCGCGCTGGTCGCCTCGTCCAGCAACAAGATCGGCGCGTCGCGCAGCACCGCCCGCGCGATGGCGATCCTCTGCCGCTGCCCGGCCGACAGCGTCACGCCGCCCTCCCCGAGCATGGTGTCGTAGCCTTGCGGCAGGCGGGCGATGAAATCGTGGGCGAACGCGGCCTTGGCGGCGGCTTCGATCTCACTTCTATCCGCGCTCTCCTTGCCGTAGGCGATATTGGCGGCGACCGTGTCGGCGAACAGCGCGGGCTCCTGCGGCACCAGCGCGAAGCGGCGGCGCAGCTCGGCAAGCTCGGCGTCGTCGACCGCAACGCCGTCGACCTCCACCCTACCCCGGTCGACATCGTAGAAACGCAGCAGCAGCGCGAAGATCGTGGTCTTGCCCGCGCCCGACGGACCGACCAGCGCGACCCGCTCGCCCGGCGACACGTTGAGGCTCAACCGATCGAGCGCACTCGTCTCCCGCCGCGTCGGATAGGCGAACGACACATCGCGAAAGGCGATCTCGCCGCGCGGCGGCTCCGGCAACGGCTTCGGCTTGAGCGGCGAGGCGATCTCCGACTGAACTTGCAGCAATTCGCTCAGGCGCTCGGCCGCGCCCATGCATTGGGCGATCTCGCCCCAAGTTTCGCTCAAGCCGCCAACCGCGGTCGCGGCGAGCACCGCATAGAGCACGAATTGCGAGAGCCTGCCGCCGGTCATCAGTCCGGACAGCACGTCTTGCGCGCCGTACCACAGCACGCCGACCACGCTGGCGAAGACGAGAAAGATGGCGATGGCCGTGAGCCCGGCGCGCGCCTTGGCCCGCGCATTCGCCGCCTCGAACGACCGGTCAACCGCCGCGCCGAAGCGCTTTGCCGCTTCGTCCTCATGGGTGAAGGCCTGCATCACCCTGACTTGCGACAGACTTTCGCTGGCATAGGCGGACGCCTGCGCCAGGGTGTCCTGCGCCTGGCGCGACAAGGTCCGGACCGAGCGGCCGTAAGCGACCAGCGGCAGCATGATCACCGGAATGACGACCAGCACGGCGAGCGACAATTTCGGGCTAGTCACCACCATCATGATCGCGGCGCCGAGCAAGAGCAGCACATTGCGCAGCGCTTGCGAGATCACCGTGCTCGCCGCGCCCTTGACCTGCGTCGTATCGGCGGTCAGCCGCGACATCACTTCGCCCGAATGCGACACCTCGTAGAAGGCGGGACTCAAACCGGTCAGATGCTTAAACACATCGCGGCGAATATCCGCGACCACGCGCTCGCCGAGCCAGTTGACCGTGTAGAAGCGCGCGGCGCTCGCCAAAGCGAGGATCAGGCCGATCAAGGCCAGCGTGAGGAAATATTTGTCGATCAGATCGGGATCGATGCCGGAGAAGCCGAGATCGATCATGCGCCTGACGGCAAGCGGCACCGCCAGCGTCGCCGCGGCCGAGATCAACAGCGCGGCAAACGCTGCGGCAAGCATCCCCCGGTGGCGCAGCAGATAGGGCCGCAAGCCCAGCAGCGGACGCAGCGAGACGCGCTTGGCCGCGCTCCCGTCAGCCTCCGGCATGGAGGCCGGATCGCGGCGGTCGCCACCACCAGTTTGAGGGGTTACGAGTTGCACAAAGAAAGGGCCCAGCTTCGGTCGAAGGTGCAGACTTTAAGGGCGCAAACCGCTTAACGAAAGGGTTAGATACCGCGCCCATACGGCGCAGCCTTGTGCCGCGGAACAAGTTCGGTTATAGGCGGGGCCAACCAAATCGCCGGTTTTCTCGAAGGCTTAGCTATGAAGAAAGACATTCACCCCAAATATCACCGCATCACCGTGGTGATGACCGACGGCACCGAGTTCGAGACCTATTCGAGCTATGGCGCCGAAGGCGACAAGCTGAAGCTCGATATCGACATCAAGACCCATCCGGCCTGGACCGGCGGCGGTGCGCACCTCACCGATCGCGGCGGACGGCTGTCCCGCTTCAAGCGGAAATACGAAGGCTTCATCAAATAGGCAGTTTTGCCGGGCTTCGGGGAAGCCTTACTCGGCCGGTTTGCCGAATGCCGCCCGCAACCGCGAGAGCTGCGCATTCAGCGGGTTGTCGGCGTCCGCCACGGGCGGAAGCTGTTTGTGATCCAGCATCTGATCGAGCCTGATCACCCGTTCTTGCAGCTTGACGCTCTGCTCGATCAGCTCGCGCAAGCGGGCCGGCAGCGCGCCGAGGTCGCGCGAAGGCTGCTCGGTGCTCGTCACCGGCAGCTTGATCTTGCGCTGCTCCTCGACCGCCTGCTCGGGCGTCAGCTCGCCTTCGCTGACCGCGCGCCGGATCAATAGCCAGGAGGCAAGCTGCATCAGCCGCGTGGTAAGCCGCATGCTCTCGGTGGCATAGGCCAGCGAATGCGGCGGCCTGAGCTTGCGCGCCTCTTTGCGGCCGTCGCCGTCGAGATAGGTCGCGGCCGCCTCGACCAGCGCCATGCCTTCGCGAAAGACCGTCTTAAATTGATCAGACCGCGCAAACTTTGCGCCGAAGGAGACCGTTACGTTATCGTCACGGTCGCCGCTCCTCGATCGCCCCGCCATCGGCTACTCCCGTCCCACACGTGCCCGGCGGCATAGTATGCCATGCGCAAGCCGCGTCGTCGCCTTCCGAACGCAAAGGTTAAGACGTGGGAATCGGGCAAAAAAAGAGCCGCCATGCGGCGGCTCAGGAAGTTAACAGGGAGGCGTCAAACAGAGTGGACTGGCCACTCAGATCCAGAGGACTGGATGACTGAGACCCTAACGCCGAACCCCTAAGAACGAGTTAACGCTAAGCGTGGGTTTACCTAAAGGAGTGGTATCCGTCCCGCGCGGGTTAACGCTTGAAGACGGACTCGGCCGCGCTCTTCGACGATTGTTTGGTGGCGAAGGTTTGCTCGACGCGCGCGATCTCGGTCTTGAGATCGTCGATCAGCGCGCGCAGCTCGGCGACGGAAAGTTTGCTCAGGTCTTGCCCAAGCTCGTAGCGCTTGGCTTTCTTCGGCGGCGGGGCGATGTCGTCAGTGTCCATGCATGCATTCTAGCATCGTGGCATTTGCGTCATAATCGATTTATCTGTCATTGCCCGGCTTGACCGGGCAATCCAATAACCCTGCTGCCTCAACAACGAAGATCGCTGGTTACCGGATGAGCCGCCTTCGTGGGCGTGACAAGACATGAGGGACCGATGTTGCCAGAGAGCATGACGGTGATCGAAGCGAAGGGAGCCGGCGGCCCCGAAGTGCTGGTGCCGGCGGTGCGACCGCTACCCGAGCCTGGCACGGGAGAGGTCCTGATCGAGGTCGCCGCCGCGGGGATCAACCGGCCCGACGTGCTGCAGCGCCAGGGGCTCTATCCCGCGCCGAAAGGCGCGTCCGATCTGCTCGGGCTCGAAGTCTCCGGCTCGATCGTCAAGCTCGGCCCGGGCGCCACGCGCTTCAAGCTAGGCGACGCCGTTTGCGCGCTGGTCAATGGCGGCGGCTATGCCGGCTATGTCGTGGCGCCGGAAGCCACCACGCTCCCGGTCCCGCAAGGCCTCTCCCTTATTGAGGCCGCCGCCCTGCCCGAGACCGTCTTCACCGTCTGGCACAACGTGTTCGAGCGCGCCGCGCTCAAGCCCGGCGAATGGCTGCTGGTGCATGGCGGCACCAGCGGCATCGGCACCACCGCCATCCAGATCGGCACGGCGCTCGGCGCCAAGGTGATGGTGACGGTGGGAACCCCGGAGAAGGCGCGCGCGGCGCAAGCGCTCGGCGCGGTGCGCGCCATCGATTACGCGCAAGAGGATTTCGTCGAGGCGGTGCGCGAGACAACCGCGGGTCACGGCGCCGATGTCATTCTCGACATGGTAGGCGGCGACTATATCGAGCGCGACCTGAAGGCTGCCGCGCTCGAAGGGCGCATCGTGCAGATCGCCTTCCTCAAGGGTTCGAAGGTCGAGCTCGATTTGATGCGATTGATGATGCGCCGGCTGACGCTGACCGGCTCGACGCTGCGCGCGCAGACGCAAGAGGCCAAGGCCCGCATGGCGCAAGGCGTCGAGCAGCGCATCTGGCCGCTGATCGCCGCGGGCAAAGTCAAGCCGGTGATCGACTCGACCTTTCCGCTGCAACAAGCCGCCGAGGCCCACCGCCGCATCGACGCGCCCGACCATATCGGCAAGATCGTGCTGGTGGCGAAATAGGGCTAATCCAGGAATTGCTTAAAGCGGCGGCACCCCTTATATAGGGCTCATTCCCCTTCATTTCATTTCGGTTTGCTCTTTCGCCGAAGGGGCGGAAGACGCGCCCCGCAAGCTTGAGGTTTCAGACCAGCCATGAACCGTACCCCCTTGATGCCCAAAGCGACCGCCGTTTGGCTGGTCGACAACACCTCGCTCACCTTTGAGCAGATCGCCGAATTTTGCGGGCTGCACGTGCTCGAAGTGAAGGGCATCGCCGACGGCGACGTGGCACACGGCATCAAAGGCATGGATCCGATCTCGTCCGGCCAACTCTCCCGCGAGGAGATCGCCAACGCCGAGCTCAATCCTTCGCATCGCCTGAAACTCTCCGAGCCCAAGGTCGAGGTGCCCGAGGTGAAGACCAAGCGGGGCCCCCGCTACACGCCGGTGTCGCGCCGTCAGGACCGGCCGAACGCGATTCTCTGGCTGCTGAAGAATCATCCCGAATTGAAAGACTCGCAGATCATGCGGCTGGTCGGCACCACCAAGCCGACCATCATCGCCATCCGCGAGCGGCAGCATTGGAACTCGCCCAACCTGCAGGCGCAGGACCCGGTGACGCTCGGGCTGTGCTCACAGATCGACCTCGACGGCGAGGTGAAGAAGGCCGCGGCGCGCCTCGAGCGCGAGCGGAAAGAGTCCGGCATCGTCGAGCCGCCCAAGGCCGGCACCCTGCTGCCCGCCGAGGAAACCATCGCCGAAGCGCCGCCCGCTCCCGAGCCCGAGCGGCCGATGGCCACCGCGCTTGCTCAGGAGGCTCGCGATCGCCGCTCCGCCCCCGAGGAGGAGGAAGAGGGCCCCGACGTCGCGTCCGTCTTCGCCAAGCTGAAAGAGCTGAAAGGCACCGACGTCCCACAAGACTAATCCGCCGGACCCCACCCTGACCTGAGTCAGGGCAATTCCTGAGCCTGATCAAAGCGGAACGGCTCCAAGCGCGCCATCGTCGGCATCTCATTGCTGGAGGTGCCGCATGGCTGCGATCGACATATTCTATCTGGGCTTGGTGCTGGTTGCGATGTTCGGCTTCGCCGCCGCGCTAGCCTATTACTCTCACGGCTAGTCCATAAAGTCATAAGGCCGGCAAACGCGCTTCCGGATTCGCGATTGCCGATCGGCTCTTGCCTTCGCTAGGGTGCGACAGGGAAACGCACTTCGAGGATGGCGATGGCCAATCCTTACGATTCCGGCCTCGACAAGACACCGGCAAACTACCAGCCGCTGACTCCGCTCGTGTTCCTCGAACGCGCGGCAAGCGTGCATCCGCACCATGCCGCCGTCATCCACGGCGCCTCGCGGCTCTCCTACGCGGAATTCTACGCGCGCAGCCGCAAGCTCGCCTCGGCACTTGCCGCGCGCGGCATTGGCGTCGGCGACACCGTATCGGTGATGCTCGCCAACACTCCGGCCATGCTCGAAGCGCATTACGGGGTGCCCATGACCGGCGCCGTGCTTCATTCCATCAACACCCGCCTCGATGCGCCGGCCGTCGCCTTCATGCTCGATCACGCCAACACCAAGGTGCTGATCGGCGATACCGAGTTCGGCGGGGTGTTGAAGGAGGCGTTGCAGCAGACCAAGGTGAAGCCGCTGCTGATCGATTATCGCGACTTCGAATGCGGGGTCGAGGGAACCCGCCTCGGCAATCTCGACTACGAGGCGTTCATCGCCGATGGCGACCCGGCATTCCCCTGGGCCATGCCGTCCGATGAGTGGGACGCGATCTCGCTGAATTATACCAGCGGCACCACCGGCAATCCCAAAGGCGTGGTCTATCACCATCGCGGCGCGGCGCTGATGTGCTACTCGAACGCGCTCGCTACCGGCATGGGCCAGCACCCGGTCTATCTGTGGACGCTGCCGATGTTCCACTGCAACGGCTGGTGCTTCCCCTGGTCGATCTCGCTGCTGAGCGGCACCCATGTCTGCCTGCGCGCGGTCCGCGCCAAGTCGATGTATGACGCCATCGCCGAGCATAAGGTGACGCATCTCTCCGGCGCGCCCTTCGTGATGTCGGCACTGCTCAACGCCGGCGATGACGACCGGCGGATGTTTCCCCAACGCGTCGCCTTCAGCCATGCCGCCGCCCCGCCGCCCGCCGCCGTGCTCGCCAAGATGGATGAGTCCGGCTTCGAGCTGACCCATCTCTATGGACTCACCGAAACCTACGGCCCGGCGACGCTGAACGAATGGCACGCGGCCTGGGACGAGCTTCCGGCGGAGGACCGACTTGGCAAGCGCATCCGCCAGGGCGTGCGCTATCACGCGCTCGAGGATTTGACGGTGATGGACCCTGACACCATGCAGAAGACGCCCGCCGACGGCGAGACGCTGGGCGAGGTCATGTTCCGCGGCAATATCGTGATGAAGGGCTATCTGCATAACCGGAAAGCCACCGAAGCGGCCTTCGCCGGCGGCTGGTTCCATTCCGGCGATCTCGGCGTGATGCATCCCGACGGCTATATCCAGCTGAAGGACCGCTCCAAGGACATCATCATCTCCGGCGGGGAGAACATCTCTTCGATCGAGGTGGAGGACGTGCTGTACAAACACCCCGCCGTCGCCGCGGCCGCCGTGGTCGCCAAGCCCGATGCGAAATGGGGCGAGACGCCGTGCGCCTTCGTCGAGCTCAGGCCCGGCGCCGAAGCCACGGCGGAGGACCTCATCGCCTGGTGCAAGGAGAAGCTCGCTCGCTACAAATGCCCGAGCTGCGTGGTGTTCGTCGATCTGCCCAAGACCTCGACCGGCAAGATCCAGAAATTCAAGCTGCGCGATCTGGCGAAAGAGGTGTGAGCTAAGCTCCGAATCCCGGTTGCGCCGGGCCGGGGCTCGCGCCAAGCTTGGCCCAGGGGGACGGGGCCATACTCATCGAGGACAATTTCAAGGAGATCGCCGGCTACGTGGCGCTCGCCATCGAGGCCGCGGCGGTTTTTGTCGTGGCCTTCGGCGCGATCCAGGCGCTCAGCGGCGTGCTCGGGCTGATCTGGAAGCGCGCCGCCGACGAGATGCAGGGCCGGGAGATCTGGCTGAAATTCGCTACCTGGATCCTGCTGGCGCTGGAATTCGCGCTCGCCGCCGACATCGTGCGCACGGCCGTGGCTCCGACCTGGGACGACATTAGCAAGTTGGCCGTGATCGCCGCCATCCGCACCATGCTCAACTATTTCCTGGCCAAGGATATCGCCGAGTTCGACCAGGCGCGCGAAAGCGGCGGAAATCAGGCCTCGACCTAGGCGATCGAGGCAGAACTTTCCCCCGCCCCCGGCCTATTCCGTTGGACCCTCCCCCGGGAATATGTTTGAGTGGCTTAAGGTTAGTCGTGGCGGGAGCTTCCCGCTACCCGGCGGTATTCTCGGGGGTTGAGGACGCGAAGGCCGGTAAGCGTCCAGTCGGAAGCGGAAGGCTTGCGGAGGCCGTTCGAGCTTCCCTCCGCCTGACATCGTCTTCCTGGGACTGAGGGATGCTCGGCACTAAACGCGCGGCGACACGGCGCTTTCAACTGATCCTGGTCAAGCCGTCGCATTACGACGCCGACGGCTATGTCGTGCAATGGCTGCGCTCGACCATGCCGTCGAACTCGCTGGCCGCGGTGTTCAGCCTGGCCAACGGCGCCGCCGAGCGCCGCGTGCTCGGCCCCGATCTGCCGATCGACGTCATCGCCATCGACGAGACCAACACCCGCGTCGTGCCGAAGCAACTCGCGCAGCGCATCGCCGACAATGGCGGACTCGGGCTCGTCGGCATCGTCGGCGTGCAATCCAACGAATTCCCGCGCGCGGTCGATATCGCGCGGCCGCTGCGCGAAGCCGGCATCCAGGTCATGATCGGCGGCTTCCACGTCTCCGGCTGCCTGTCGATGCTGAAAGAGATCCCCGAGGATATCCAGCAGGCCCAGGCGCTCGGCATCTCGATCTTCGCCGGCGAAGCCGAGGAGCATATCGACGAGGTGATCGAGGACGCGGCGGCCGGGACGCTGAAGCCGCTCTACAATTACATGAAGGACCTGCCGGGCCTCGGCAACATCGCCTCCCCGCCCTTCCTGCCTTACGACTTCGTGCAGCGCACCGTCGGCAACGTAACCAGCTTCGACGCCGGCCGCGGCTGCCCCTTCCAATGCTCGTTCTGCACCATCATCAACGTGCAGGGCCGCAAGTCGCGCTATCGCACGCCGGACAGCGTCGAGCACATCCTGCGCATGAACTGGGCGCAGGGCGTCAAACGCTTCTTCATCACCGACGACAATTTCGCCCGTAACAAGGATTGGGAAGCGATCTACGACCGGATCATCAAGCTGCGCGAAGAGGACGGCATGGACGTCCGCTTCATGATCCAGGTCGACACGCTCTGCCACCGCATCCCGAACTTCATCGAGAAGTCGCGCCGCGCCGGCGTGACGCGCGTGTTCATCGGGCTGGAGAACATCAACCCGGCGAATCTGATCGCCGCCAAGAAGCGGCAGAACAAGATCACCGAGTACCGCAAGATGCTGCTCGAATGGAAGCGGTACGGCATCATGACCTTCGCCGGCTACATTCTCGGCTTCGAGAACGACACGCCGGAGTCGATCCGCCACGACCTCGACATCATCAAGAAAGAGCTGCCGCTCGATATGCTGGAGTTCTTCGTGCTCACGCCGCTGCCGGGCTCGGAGGACCACAAGGTGCTCGCCGAGAAGGGGGTCTGGATGGACCCCGACATGAACAAATACGAGCTTGAGCACGTCGTCACCGCCCATGCCAAGATGAGCAAGGCCGAGTGGCAGGAGGCCTACCGCACGGCTTGGGGAATTTTTTACACCGAGGAGCATCTGGAGACCGTGCTGCGGCGGGCTTATGCCTGCGGCATCAACATCCGCTCGCTGATGCCCGTGCTGTTCTGGTTCTCGAGCGCGGTGCCGGTCGAGAATCTGCATCCGCTGCAATGGGGCATTTTCCGTATCAAGCGCCGCACCGATCGCCGCTCGGGCCTGCCGCTTGAATCCCCCATCCCGTTCTATGCCCGCTACGCCGCCGAGGTGACGCGCAAAGCGCTGGCGCTCGCCAAGCGCTGGCGCATGCTGAAAGCCATCGTGCGCAAGATCGAGGCCGATCCCAACGCCAAAGCCTACATGGACGGCGCGCTGACGCCGGTGGCCGAGGAAGATTCCGAGCATATGGAGATCTACACGCAGAACGAGGCGGCGCGCGTCGCGGTCGAGCGCGAGCGCCGCGTGGCGGCGAAGCCGGGCCACCCGGCGCACGCCCATGCCGGCGGCGGCAATGGCCGCAATGGCGACGAGCACGATGGCAATGGGCATGCTCACGAGCACGACCATCACGGCCACGAGCACGACGAGCCCCGCGCCGAGACCGCCCTACCCCCTGCGTGAGCCTTGCTCTCGATGGCCGTGACTGAAGGCTACAAGGACTTCGTCAGGGAGCTGCTGGCGGACTTTGGGCCGGTGACCATCCGCAATATGTTCGGCGGCGCCGGCGTCTATGCCGACGCGGTGATGTTCGCCATCCTGGTCGACGATACGTTCTATCTCAAGACCGACGAGGCTTCCGCGCGCGCCTTCGAGAGCGAAGGCATGGGACCTTTCACCTATACGCCGGCCGGCAAGAAGCGCGTTGCCATGCCCTATTGGGAGGTGCCGCCGCGCCTGCTGGAAGAGTCGGAGGAGGTGGTCGCATGGGCCCGCGAGGCGCATCGCATCGCGCGTGCGAGCAAGACCAAAACGCCGCGAAGGCGGCGGTGACTCTGCGAACGATTGGTGCTTACCGGCCGAAGGCGCGGCTGATGATGCCGGCGAAGCCCGGCTCGTTGCCGCCTAGAGCCACGCGTTGGGGCCGATTACGGCGCAGGCCGAAAAAGCCGCGCTGCCCAGGCTCGGCTGCCGAGACCGTGTCCTTGTCGGGACGCACCGCGGTCGGATCGCTGCGCGGCGGCTGAACCTTCTTGCTCGCAACGACGACGGGCTTGGCGACCGGCGCTTGCGGCGCGGCCACTTGTGGCACGGCCACTTGCGCCGGGGCGGAAGCGGGCGCGGCGGCGGCCACCACTTGCGGCTCCGGCGCCGCGTCCTCGCGCTGGCGATAGCCTCCGGTGAACGGGACGAGCGCGCTTTCCTTCACCCAGCCATATTGTCCGCTGCCGAGATCCTGCACGTGGGCAAAGCCCCCCTCACGCGCGATCACCCTGAGCGAGCGGCCCGGGGTATAGGCAAATAACACCGGGGAGGCGGTCATCGGCTCGGCATAGACCACGGTGGTGTAGCTTGCGATCTGCACCCACTCGTCGTGCCGCGCGACGCCTTTGGGCGCGACCGGCGCGACCAGAGACACGCGCTGCAACAAGGCTGCAGCCGCAGGGTCGGAGTTCGAGGCCACGGGCCGCGGCTCTTTCGCGCGCACCGTCTCATTGACGCGCGGCGGCGTTGGCCAATCGTCAGGACGCGAGAACGGCTGAGTGAGAGCGAGCAGGGAGGCAGTATAGAGGCCGGCTAGGAGCAGCCAGACCGACGGCAATAGGCCACGCATGCCAAACTCCGCATCGTGTGTCCCACCGTCGAAAACACTCTACACCCATCGCCACGCATTGCTCAAGCGCGACGACGATTTGGCATTGATCAAACGTAAGTGAGAGGCGCGTCCCAAGCGCAGCGCGTCTATCGGCCGCTGCCGAAAGCTCGGTTGATCATGTCGGCGAAGCCGCCGCGCTCGCGCCTGAACCAACCGGGAGGCTGCTGCGGCTGCTGGTCTTCGTACCACGCATCGCCTTGCTGTGGAGGCGCCCCAGGCGGGGGCGCCGGCGCGAGATATTGCGCCTTCATCCAGCCGGTGGCGGCGCTTTGCGGGTCGGTTACCTCAACCCAATTCTCATAGCGCGACACCACCCGCAAGGTGCGGCCATAAGGGAAGGCGAACAGCGCGGGCGCATCCTCTGACGCGGCACTTTGCATGCCGGCGCCCGACACGAGCACCTGAACCCATTCCTGCGGCTCGTCCTCGGGCCCCGCGGGATAGGCGTTAGGATCGGCGTCCTGGTTAGGCACGGCCGCCATGGAATCGGGCGGATAAGCATCCTCACCCTGTGCCGCCGGGTCGGAGCCGTCAGGCGCCTCCCCCTGCATCGTGGGATCGGGTTTTTGCCAAGGGAGCGCTCCAGGCTCGGCGAAGGTCACCTCGCCGTTATGCGGCAGCGCCGCCATTTGCGACGGGTCGTCGTTCGATGCCGGTGCCTCGGCACTCTCGCTTGCAGCGGCGGTTTGGTCGGCGTCGGCGGGCGCAGCCTGCGGCTGCTCGGCCGGCACCGCTGCCTGCTCAGGCGCACTCTCCGCCGGAGCGGGAGCCGAACCGTCCGACCGGTTGATCTGCTGCTCGTAGGCGAGCGGACGCGCCGCGGGAATGGTCTCGGCCTTTTTCACGACGACGGGGCCCGCGGTCAGCGCCATATACACCGCGCCACAGGCGATGGCGCCGATGACCAGCAGCGAAATGATCAGGTTTTTGATGTTAGCTCTCCCGGGTCTCCAACGGCCATTAGCAGCAAAAAAGGCGGCGATAGCGTGTCATATGGTGAGCCTTTGTCGCTCTGTTAAGCTTAATTTCGCGTGAACCGTCATCGCCGTTTCCGGCTGGTGCGAAAAAGCCACGGTCGCCCAGCACTAAGGAATGACCTCGATGCTCGCCTACAAAGAATACGACAACGCCCAAGCGGTCGAAATCGTCCTCACGGGCCGCGTCTCCACTGCGGAATTCGACGCGGTCGCGAGCAAGCTCGAAGCCTTCATCGCGCGGCACGGGCATGCGCGGGTGCTCGAGATCGTCAAGGATTTCGAGGGCATGGACGCCATCGCGCTGTGGCACGACATCAAATTCAGCCTAAGGCATGTGAAGGATTTCAGCCGAGTGGCGATCGTCTGCAATCCCGACACGCATCACCTCTGGTCGAGTCTGGTCGCGCCGTTCATGGGTTGCGAGGTGGAGCATTTTTCGCCAAGCGAGGTCGAGGCGGCCCGCGACTGGCTGATGTGGCCGGAAGGCGCCGCCGACTAGCTCTTGTCGGGCTGCTCGGCCGGCGGCGACGGCTGCTCCTGGATCGACTGCAAATAGTCGATGATCGCCTCGACATCGTGGGCGCTGAACACGAAGATCGGCATGTCCGGGTGTCCCGACACGATGCCCTCGGCGAGCGATTCGGCGAGATCCTCGATCGGATATCGGCTGGAGAGCGTACGGAACGGCGGCGCCTCGGGATGCGGGCTGGTTCCCTCCTTGCCGACGGCGTGACAGCGCGAGCAATTCTCCTTGACGAGCACCTCACCCTTGGCAGTCAGGTCCTTGTCGACGGCGAAAGCGGGGAAAGCCAAAAATCCAAAGACCAGACCAGCGGCGAGAAACGCTGCAAGCCACTTCCCCCGATCGTTAAGCGCTCCGGCCGGCATTGCCCGATCCCCCTCACGACACAGCTGATTCGCGAAAATCCTATCGTGCGGCCGACGCCGAATTGCGGCAAAGCCAAATGAAAGGCCGCTTGGGCGCGAGCTGTCCTTGCGCCCCCACGGCCTGTCAGAACTCTCCAGCGCGGGTGAGCCTAGTGGCTCACCTCGTGCTTCAGACGCTCCATTTCATCCTTGAGACGCAATTTTTGCCGCTTCAATTCCGCGACTTTGAGGTCGTCTGCCGTTGGCCGGGCCAACTCTTCTTCGATCTTTCGATCCAGAGCACGATGCTTCTCAGACAACTCCACGAGGTGTGCGTCTAGCGCCATATCGGACCTCCATTTTATTGGTCTCCGATCATCCATTCTGTCAAATCGGTGACGATTTGTCTAATGCTAGCCTGCGCTCTGGCGTCGCTCCTGGCTCCGCAACCCCTTAGCAAATCGCGCCAAGGCCTTGCGCCGCCCCCGGTTCGCCGCGATACTTTCCGCCGTCCCGGGGACAATGAAGGAGCAAGGGACGTCCGATGGAGAGCGAGGAGATTCGCGAGCTCCGGACGACGTTGCTCCGGCTCAAGCAGGAGCATCGCGACCTCGACAGCGCCATCAACGCGCTCGACGAATCCGGCCGCGCCGACGCCCTCCAACTCAAGCGCCTGAAGAAGAAGAAGCTCTATCTCAAGGACGAGATCGCCCGCATCGAGGACCAGCTTCTCCCCGACATCATCGCTTAACCCTCTCTCACGCCTCTCCCGAAATCCCAGAACTTGCCTTGCCAAGCAAGACCCCATCCCTATAATCCCGCGCTTTCCGCAGCCGGCCCGTTCCTCCCGAGACTTAAGACATGAGCGAGAAGCCCGTCGTCGGCATCATCATGGGCAGCCGCTCGGACTGGCCGACCTTGAAGGCCGCCGCCGCCGTCCTCGATCAGCTCAAAGTGCCTTACGAGACCAAAGTCGTCTCGGCACACCGGACGCCGAAGCGGCTTTACGACTACGCCAGCAGCGCGCGCGAGCGCGGGCTCAAAGTGATCATCGCCGGCGCCGGCGGCGCGGCCCATCTTCCCGGTATGACCGCCTCCATGACCGAGCTTCCGGTGCTCGGCGTACCAATCGAGAGCCGGGCGCTGAAGGGCCTCGACAGCCTGCTCTCCATCGCCCAGATGCCGGCGGGGGTGCCGGTCGGCACCTTGGCGATCGGCGAAGCGGGCGCCGTCAATGCCGGCTTGCTCGCGGCGCAGATCCTGGCGCTCAGCGACTCCAGCCTCGGTGTCCGCGTCGCCGCCTATCGCGCGGCGCAGACCGACGCCATTGCCGAGGCGGTCGAGGATGATGGCTGACGCTCCGCTGCCGCCGAGCGGCACCATCGGCATCCTCGGCGGCGGGCAACTCGGACGCATGCTGGCGGTGGCGGCGAGCCGGCTCGGTCTCAAGACGCATATTTATTCCGACGAGGCCGGCGTGCCGGCGTTCGACGTCTCGGCCGCGAAGACGGTCGGCCCCTACACCGACGCCGATGCGGTCGCGCGCTTCGCCGACGCCGTCGACGTGGTAACCTGCGAGTTCGAGAACGTGCCGGCGCAGACGCTCGAAGCGGCGTCGCGCGCGGCGCCGGTTTTCCCCAAGGCCAAGTCGTTCGCGGTCGCGCAGGATCGTCTGGTCGAAAAGGACTTCGTCACCGGGCTCGGCATTCCCGTCGCCCCTTATGCGCGCGTCGACAGTCTGGGCGATCTGCGCGCCGCGCTATCGCGCATCAAGCCGCCGGCCCTGCTCAAGACGCGCCGCTTCGGCTATGACGGCAAAGGTCAGGCGCCAATCCGCGCCGAAGACGACGCGCCCGCCGCACTCGAGGCGATCGGCAATGTGCCGGCGCTGCTCGAAGGCCTAGTCCGGTTCGAGCGCGAGATTTCGGTGATCGTTGTGCGCGGCCAGGACGGCGCGCTTGCCTTCTACGATCCGGTCGAGAACGTGCATGACAACGGCATTCTCGCCATCAGCCGCGCGCCCGCCCGCATCGCTCTCGGCACGGCGGTCGCGGCCAAAGCGATCGCCGGCAAGATCGCCGAGGCCCTCAGCCATGTGGGCGTGCTCTGCGTGGAGATGTTTGAGCGCGAAGGCGAGAAACCGGAGTTGATCGTCAATGAGTTCGCCCCGCGGGTCCATAATTCGGGGCATTGGACGCTCGATGCCTGTCTCGTCAGCCAGTTCGAGAACCACGTTCGGGCGATTTGCGGCTGGCCGCTCGGCGAGACTGCGCGCCACAGCGATGCGGTAATGACCAATCTGATCGGCGCCGATGTCGACAAGTGGCGCGAACTCGCCGCCGAGCCCGGCACCGCCGTCCACCTCTACGGCAAGGCCGAGGCGCGCCCCGGCCGCAAGATGGGCCATGTGACAAGGCTATTTCCCAAGAGCTAAAGCCCCATCTGGACAACCGGGGCCCCTTCTGTTAGAGCAATCCGCGAAGCGGGACCCTGACCGGTACCAGGTCAGGCTACATTTGGCCCCCCGCTCACTTCCCAAACCAACGGCCAAACGGAGAGCTAGACGCGTGCAAGTCGTCGTTCGCGATAACAATGTCGATCAGGCGCTTCGGGCGCTGAAGAAGAAAATGCAGCGCGAAGGCATCTTCCGCGAGATGAAGCTCCGTAATTATTACGAGAAGCCGTCGGAGAAGCGCGCCCGCGAGAAGGCCGAGGCCATCCGCCGCGCGCGCAAACTCGCGCGCAAGAAGGCGCAGCGCGAAGGCGGTGGCGGCACTGGTCCCGGCGCCAGCGCCGCGGCGAAGCCGACCCGCGGCCCGCGCCGCTAATCCCACTTAAGTTTTTCAGTCTTGTCATTGCCCGGCTCGACCGGGCAACCCAGTAACCGCCGGCGCGTCAAACTACGCACGGCGGTGGCTACTGGAGTCCCGCTTTCGCGGGAATGACGTAGGAGTTTGTGGATCGGAAGGCGGTCCGGCTTAAGGGTTACCGCGCCTCGTTGCTCGCCGCCGCGGCGATCTCGATCTGCCGCCCGGCCTTAGCCACCACCGCCACCGGCACGGGCCGCAAGGCGCCGAGGAAGCCGTGCACCTTGTCCCAAGCGCCGCGGTCGAACAAATCGTTGTGGCCGGCTTGCGGCACCACGACCATGGATTTCGGCTCGACCGCCGCATGGAACACCTGGCGCGCCAATCCGAGCGGGATGATCGCGTCGCGGCCGCCATGCACGATGCAGAGCGGGGCCTTGACCTCGCCGATGCGGTCGATGGTGCGGTACTGGTCGGCCATGATCAGTGAGAGCGGGAAGCCCTTCCACATCAGCCGGCCGACATCGACGATCGAGGTGAACGGCGCCTCGAGCACGAGCGCCTCGATATGGCGCTGGAGCGCCAGCCTGGTCGCGACTGCGGTACCGAGCGATTCGCCATAAGCCACGATGTCATGCGGCGCGACGCCAAGCCCGCGCAAATAATCGTAGGCGCTGACGGCGTCGGACGTTATGCGGGTCTCGTTCGGCCGGCCTTCCGAACCGCCATAGCGGCGGTAATTGAGCATGAACACGCCATAGCCGTCGGCGGCGATGGTGCGGATCTTGCCGGCACGATTGGCCACGTTGCCGCTATTGCCGGTGAAATAAAGCAGCGTCGGCTTGTTGCCGCGCGCCGGCTGATACCAGGCGATCAGCTTGGTGCCGTCGGCCGCCTTGAACACGATCTCCTCGACCCCGAGTAAACCTGCCTCGTTGGGGGCAACCCGCGTGCGGTCGGGAAGGTAAATGAAATAACGATGAAGCAGCCGCCCCACGACGACGATCAACGCGAATATGCCGATAAGAGCAATGACAAGGTTCAGCATGGTTCGAGCAATACCTTTCGGGCTGTTCCGTTCAAGCTTGTAAGCGAATTATGCTAACTTTCCTGAATGCAGCTTGAATGACGTAGTCAGCAATGCTGCAATCTCCCGGTAACCAAGACCATTTGCGGAATGTCAGAACGAGGCGCACGCGGGCCGGATCACGCTGCCGACGGCCTGCTGCTGGACGCTCTGTGTGTAGGCGGCGACGCTGGCGTCGAACTTCTCCTTGATGTCTTTGCCCGTCTCGGCCGGCACAACTCGGGGCTCCATAGGAATAGACTTCGCATAATTCTGAAAAGCCTGAACCCGGTAAGGTTTATCCCTTGCCGGAACACAGGTGGCAACACCGAGTTGCGGTGCAATCTCTATGCCCGGGTGCGGGTTAGACGCTGAATTGAGCGGGAATTGGGCGATTTTCCGGTCGGGATGAGGCGGTTAACCTAAAATCCCGCGTCAAATCGACTTGGCGATTTCCTCGGTCATCTTCTTCGCGTCGCCCAGCACCATCATGGTGTTGTCGCGATAGAAGAGCGGGTTGTCGATGCCGGCATAGCCAGAGGCCAGCGAGCGCTTGTTGAACAGCACCGTGCCGGCCTTCCACACTTGCAGCACCGGCATGCCGTAGATCGGCGATGAGGGGTCGTCCTCGGCGGCCGGGTTGGTCACATCGTTGGCGCCGATCACATAGGCGACGTCGGCTTGCGCGAATTCGCTGTTGATATCTTCAAGCTCGAACACCTCGTCGTACGGCACGTTCGCCTCGGCGAGCAGCACGTTCATGTGGCCCGGCATGCGCCCCGCGACCGGGTGGATCGCATATTTGACCTCGACGCCGGCCTTCTTCAGCCCGTCGGCCATCTCGCGCAAGGCATGCTGGGCCTGCGCCACCGCCATGCCGTAGCCCGGCACGATGATCACCTTGCTGGCGTTCTTCATCAAATAGGCCGCGTCTTCGGCCGAGCCGAGCTTGACCGGCTTCTGCTCGCCGCCCGCGGCAGGGCCGGCCACTTCGCCGCCGAACCCGCCGAGGATCACGCTGATAAAGGAGCGGTTCATCCCCTTGCACATGATGTAGGAGAGGATCGCCCCCGACGAGCCGACCAGCGCGCCGGTGATGATCAGCGCCGAATTGCCCAGCGTGAAGCCGATGCCGGCAGCCGCCCACCCCGAATAGGAGTTCAGCATCGAGATCACCACCGGCATGTCGGCGCCGCCGATGGGCACGATGATGAGAATGCCGAGCAGGAAGGATAGCGCCGCGATCGCCCAGAAATAGACGGGCGCCTGCTCGCGGCAGAACATCACGACGCAAGCAAGCAACGTGAGCGCGAGCCCGATATTCAGGAGGTGGCGCGCGGGCAGGATGATCGGCTTGCCCGACATACGGCCGGATAGCTTCAAGAACGCGATGATCGAGCCGGTGAAGGTGATGGCGCCGATCGCGGTGCCGAGCGACATCTCGACCAGGCTTTGCGTGTGGATCGCGCCGGGCACGCCGATGCCGAACGCCTCCGGCGCGTAGAAGGCTGCGGCCGCCACCAGCACTGCCGCTAGGCCGACCAGCGAATGAAAGGCGGCGACCAGCTCCGGCATCGCCGTCATCGGGATGCGCCGCGCGATCACCGCACCGATGCCGCCACCGATGGCAATGCCGCCGATGATCATCGCCCAGGTCAGCGGCTGTTGCGGCGCCGCCACGGCAAGCGTGGTGAGCACGGCAATGGCCATGCCGGCCATGCCGAAATAATTCCCTTGCCGCGAGGTCTCGGGCGACGACAGCCCGCGGAGCGCCAGGATGAACAGGACGCCGGCGACGAGATAGAGCAGCGCGACCAGGTCTGAGCTCATTTCTTTTTCTTCTGATACATGCTGAGCATGCGCTGAGTGACGAGGAAGCCGCCGAAAATATTGACGCTCGCCATGATCAGCGCGGCGAGACCGAGCAACTTGGCGGTGAGATGGCCCGACGCGCCGATCGCCTCGGCGCTTTCGACCGCGACGGCGAGCAAAGCGCCGACCACGATCACCGACGAAATGGCGTTGGTCACGCTCATCAGCGGCGTATGCAGCGCCGGCGTCACGCTCCACACCACGTAATAGCCGACGAAGATCGCCAGCACGAAGATCGAGAAGCGGAACACGAATTCCTGCCCGCCCTCGGGCGCCGCAGCGTCTTGCGCATAAGCGGTCCCGAGCAGCGCTGCCTCGGCGAGCACAAGGCTCAAGAGGAAGAGAAGCGCGAGGCTGCACCGCCGTCTGGTCATGACTTGGCTCCCTTGCTCGGCCGCTTGGAGGCAGGTTTCTTGCCATCTCCGTCGGCGCTCGGCGCGCTCTTCGCCGGCGAGGCTGCAGGCGTCTTGCCGCCGCCACCCAGCCGCTCGGCGATCATGGCATTGACGATCTTGCCGTCGCGCGCGATCAGCGTGCCTTTAACCAGCTCGTCGTCGAAATTGATGGCAAGCGACTTCTTCTCCTTGTCGATCAAGGGCTCGACGAAGGCTTGCAGATTGCGGGCATAGAGGCTCGAGGCGTTGACCGGCACCGAGCCGGGCAGATTGAGCTTGCCCATGATGCGCACGCCATTGTGCTCGACGGTCTCGCCGGGCTTCGCCAGCTCGGCATTGCCGCCGCGCTCGACCGCCAGATCGACGATGATCGAGCCGGGACGCATACTCTCGATCATCGCCTTGGAGATCAGCTTGGGGGCCGGACGCCCGGGGATCAGCGCGGTAGTGATGATGATGTCCTGGTTTTTCACATGCTCGGCGACCAGCGCCGCCTGCTTCTGCTTATAGGCGTCGGACATCTCCTTGGCGTAGCCGCCCGAGGTCTCGGCCTGCTTGAACTCCTCGTCCTCCACCGCGATGAATTTCGCGCCGAGCGAGGCCACCTGCTCCTTGACCGCCGGGCGCACGTCGGTGGCGGTGACGATGGCGCCCAGCCGTCGCGCCGTGGCGATGGCTTGCAAGCCGGCGACGCCGACGCCCATGACGAACACGCGCGCCGCGGGCACCGTGCCGGCCGCGGTCATCATCATCGGCAGCGCGCGCTCGAACGCGGCGGTCGCATCGACCACCGCCTTGTAGCCGGCAAGGTTCGACTGCGACGACAGCACGTCCATGCTCTGCGCGCGGCTGATGCGCGGCATCAACTCCATGGCGAACAGCAAGGCGCCCGATTTGGCCAGCGCATCGAGGCCCTCGGCGTCGGAGAACGGGTCGAGCATGCCGATCAGCGCCGCGCCCTTTTTCATCTTGTCAGCGAGGTCCGCGCTCGGCCGCCGCACCGTGAGCACGATATCGGCGCCCGCGACCGCGTCCTCGTCGGACTTGGCGATCGTGGCGCCGGCTGCCTTGTACTCGTCGTCGGAAAAATGCGACCTCAACCCCGCGCCGGAGCGCACCGCCACACTGGCGCCGGCCTTGACGAGCTTCTTGACCGTCTCGGGAGTCAGCCCGATACGCGGCTCATCCTGACTTTCCGCGGGTACGCCAATCGCGACCATCGTGGGCTCCAAGGCTCAAGCAAAACGCCGGGCGGAGAAGGCTAGCGCCCGTGCGGAAAGATGTCGAAGGCTAAGGAAGCGGCGTTGTGACGCCGCCGTCAGGCGGGACGTTCTAGCGCTGTCAAACCACGAAGATGTAGAGGAACGCCATCAGCGCGACCACGCTGACGACGGTCACTACCGTGAGCTTGGTGAACAGCTTGTAGGTCTTCTGGTGCTCGGCGTAATCCATCGCCGGATGGCACTCGTTCGGATCGATATGCATTCCGCTCCCCTCTGACACTCGCTTTATTGCCTCTCACCCGCGCAAATAGCAAAAACTGGGGCGTGGGGCAATATTCGGTCCGTCCGCAAGCCTGCAGGCCGAGGGGGAATTGGCGTCTTCCTGAGCAAGCCACCAACTCCGTCATACCGGCGCAAGCCGGTATCCAGGCCGCTCGCTCCGTGCCTGCTGTCCTGGATCCCGGCTTTCGCCGGGATGACGAGAAAGGTTGAGTTATGCCCACATAATCCCCGCCCGCCAAACCTCGCTTATCATGCCCCCACCTCGTCCTTCTAAGGGGCGCTCTCGCGAGGCGTTGCGATCGGCGGGACGGGGTGCGGCGCCCGCGGGCCTTCACGCAACAAGGCACTCGGGCGGCGGCGGGGCTCCCCCCGGGACCACTAGGAGTCCCTGCCAGGAGCTGGCTGAAGAGTTGCGGCGGAATTCGATCCGACCGCAAAGCTAAAGCGGGGCCCGCTGCCGCAAACGTCCGCAAATGAGCATGCGCTGTTGTTTGATGCGCTATCGGCCTCTGGCCTGCTTGAGCGCATCGACTTGAGCGCATGTGGCGCGCCGCGAGGCGCCTGCGTGCCGCAAGGCACGAGCCAAAAGGATTTTGCGCTTTACGGCGCGCCATCCCCCTCACACTCCGGACGCCCAAGCGTCGCGGCAAGGAGACCGCATGCCTTGATCAAGCGATGCAAAACTCCGTCATATCGGCGAGCGCCGGTATCAAGAGCCACTCGCTCCGAGCCTGCTGCCCTGGATCCCGGCATTCGCCGGGATGACGAGAGTGGGTGAGTTGGGTCCGCGCAACACCCGCCTCGAAGCGCGAGGCCAGGGCGATACGACCCGGATCTACGCCCCCTCGGGCAACGGCACGCCGGCTTGGGTGAAGGCCGCGCGCTGCCGCCCCGCCACATCGGCAAGATCGGCGCCGGCAATCGTATCCTCGAACAGCCGGTGAAAATTGAGCTCGGCGTCGAGGTGCAGGAACACCCCGCCAAGCCCGATCGCCGCGCGGTCCATGAACACGAATTCGCGCGGCACCTTGACCGGCCCCTTCTCCTGCAAGCCCTGATGCACGCGGAACGCTTCGCGTCGCCCATACATGCCGGGGCTCACTTGATCGGCGATGGTGCGTACCCGGTCCTCGAGCATCGGGCCGTAGATGAAACTCGCCCAGATGTTGAGAATGTCGATCAGTTCGTTGGAGAGTCCGCCGAAGCCCCAGGTCTCGTAAGCGTGCACGATCAGCGCGCGGTCTCCCCTGAGCAGACCGTGATAGAGATCGATCACCCCTTGGATGAATTTCGGCGCGAAGGTGCGCATGCAGCCATAGTCGAGCAGATTGATCCCGGCCGCGCGTCCCGCGCCGTCCTCGAATACGGTGTAATTGCCGAGATGCGGGTCACCGTGGATCACCCCGTATTGGCTGAACGGGTACCACCAGGCACGGAACATGGCGCGGGCGGTTTGATTGCGCTCTTCCAGCGAGCGGCCGGTGTAGTCAAGCAGCGGCCGGCCTTCGAGCCAGGTCATGGTGAGCAGCCGCTTGGCGGAAAGCTCGGGCACCACTTCGGGCACGCGGATCAGCCCGTCGCCCGCGAAGATGGTGCCGTACAGCCGGGTGTGGCGGGCTTCGAGCTCGTAATCGAGCTCCTCGCGCAGCCGCGCCGAGATCTCTTTCAGCATCTCCGAGGTCTCGATCGCGGGGCTCATGCGGCGATGGATCGAAAACAGGATCGAGAGCTGGGCAAGGTCCGCCTCGACGGCGGACTGCATGTCCGGGTATTGCAGTTTGGCGGCAAGCGCGCGGCCGTCATGGCCGATGGCGCGATGCACCTGGCCGAGCGAGGCCGACGCCGCGGCTTGATGCTCGAAGCTGGCAAATTTCGCTTCCCAATCGGGGCCGAGCTCCGCCGCCATGCGCCGGCGCACGAACGGCCAGCCCATCGGCGGCGCCTGACTTTGCAGCTGGCCGAGCTCGGCGGCATATTCGGCCGGCAGCGCCTCGGGGATGGTAGCGAGCAGTTGCGCCACCTTCATGATCGGGCCCTTCAGCCCGCCCAGCGCCGCGGCCAGCGAGGCGGCATCTTTGTCGCGGTCGGGCTCGAGCCCGAACAGCCGCCGTCCGGCGATGCGCGCCGCCACCCCGCCGACATTGGCGCCAACCTTGCCGTAGCGCAGCGCCCGCGCGCTCAAGCGGTTCTTCTCCTTGTCGGACGGGGTCTCATTCATTGGGGAGGTTCGCGGCCTTCACGCGTGACTAAGGGTCCCCTTCATATAGGAGCCCTAATCCCGGTATACCGCCCGCCGCGACTGAAATCGGCCAGCAAAGGGGACTGCATGATCGGATGGCTCAGGGTGCTGGTTGGATTGGGTATCGCCCTTGGCCTCGTTTTGACGGGGCTCGGCTGGCTCGCGCGATGGTGGCCAGCGCTTGACCTCGTCAATAACGCGCTGCCCGCTCTCGTGGCAGGCACGCTCGTGCTCTTCGCGCTGGCCCTCATCACGCGGCACTGGCGCTTCATCGCTTTGGCCGGACTGCTGGCCGCCATCAATGCCGGCCTCATCGTCTCAGGTTTGCAGGGCGGAGCCGCCGACGCAGCGCCCGAAGCCAAGCGGTTCTTGCGCGTGGTGACCTTCAACCTCTGGTTCGACAATGACGGGATCGACGGCGTCGACAATTTTCTTAACGAAACCGACGCCGACGTGGTCGTTTTGCAGGAGGTGACCAACGCGCATCTCGCTGCGCTGCATCAAGCGCTGGACGCACGCTATGCCTACAGCGTGGGCGAGTTCGGCATCGTCATTTTCTCGAAATACGCGATCAAGACTGACGGGCGCGTCGACCGGCCAGGCTATCCCGAATGGATTCGCCTTTTGGCGCGGTGGGTCGAGCTCGATGTGCACGGCACCGCCGTCGAGCTGGTCGGCGTACATTGCGCGCGGCCCTTTTATCCCGTGCTGCAAGAGCACGACGTGACCGCGCTCACGCAATTCGTGCTGACCAGGAAATTGCCGATCGTGGTGGCGGGCGATTTCAACATGACGCCGTGGACCGTTCAGCTCAAGTCGTTCACCCGCGCGACCGGACTCGGCCGCTTCAATACGTTTATCTTCACCTGGCCGATGCGCTGGCGGAATTATTCCGTCATGCCGGTCGTCGCCATCGACAACGTATTCGCCTCGCGGGAATTCGCCAAGATCGCGACGATCGGCGGCGCGCGCCAGGGCTCGGATCATCGACCGATCATCGCCGATATCGCCCTGGCCGACGATTGAGCCTGCGGGAGCGGTGCGCCCTCACTCCTTGCCAAGCTTGCTCAAAGCCTGGCGGTATTCGCGCATCGCCTTGCGGGCGACATCGAGCTCGGCTTCGAGCGCGAGCGTCGACGCCGACTTTGGCCGCCATTTTTCGCTGGCGAAGAATAGCAGCGCCAACACCGCCGCCGGCGTCAGGAAGTCCGTGACCAGGATCGGTCCGGCATTGCCCGGAGCGAGATTGCCGCTCCCCAGAATATCCACGACATGGATGATGCCTGCACCGAGCAGGAAACCGGCCGCAGCGAGCCCAGCCGCAAGTCGCGCCTCGAAGCCTCTGAAGGCGGCATAGATCGAGGCGAGCCCGAGTCCCAGATTGGCGACGCCCACTTCGTACTGAAATGGACTATCTGACCAGCCGATCGCGGCGGCGGCCCGTTCGGCGAAAAACACATGACCGATAAAAGCCCAAAGTCCCTGCACGCCGAGCGGGAACAGAAACAAATAGCGCAGCAGCCGGTCCACCACGAAGCCCCGCATCACCGGGGGCGGCTCGCGCCAAACCGCAATGCCCGCGCCAGCGAGCGCCGCGACCCACAGCAGAACGGGCACCAACGAGACCTGCGACATCGCGATGACCCCCAACCCCTATCGCGAATTCAGCGCGCCAAACCCCTTCGCGTCAACACCTTCAACCCTAGTGCTTGGCGGTCGCGGTCTTATCCATGGCTTCGAGCTCGTCGATCAGGCCCTCGATCACCTTGAGCCCCATCGACCAGAAATTCGGGTCGGAGGCATCGAGCCCGAACGGCGCCAACAGCTCCTTGTGGTGCTTGGTGCCGCCCGCCGCGAGCATGTCGAGATAGCGCTCGGCGAAGCCCTTCTCCGCCTTCTCGTAGACGGCATAGAGCGAGTTCACCAGGCAATCGCCGAACGCATAGGCATAGACGTAGAACGGCGCGTGAATGAAATGCGGGATGTAGCACCAGAAGGTCTCGTAGCCCGGCTTGATCTCGATGGCCGGGCCGAGGCTCTCGCGCTGCACCTCGAGCCAGATCTCGCCGAGCCGGTCGCTGGTCAGCTCGCCCTCGCGCCGCTCGATGTGCACCTTGCGCTCGAAACTGTAGAAGGCGATCTGCCTGACCACCGTGTTGATCATATCCTCGACCTTCGAGGCGAGCAGGGCCTTCCGCTCGCGCGGGGTCGGCGCCTGCTCGAGCAGCGCGCGAAAGGTCAGCATCTCGCCGAACACGCTGGCGGTCTCCGCCAGCGTCAGCGGCGTCGGCGCCATCAGCGGTCCTTGCACGTTCGCCAGCACCTGATGCACGCCATGGCCAAGCTCATGCGCGAGCGTCATCACATCGCGCGGCTTGCCCTGATAATTGAGCAGGATGTAGGGGTGCGCGCTCGGCACCGTCGGATGCGAAAACGCGCCGGGAGATTTTCCCTCGCGCACCGGCGCATCGATCCAGCCTTTGGCGAAGAACTGGCCGGCGATGTCAGCCATGCGGGGCGAGAAATCGCCATACGCCGTGAGCACGGTGTTTTGCGCGGCGTCCCAGCCGATCACCTGCTTCGGTTCTTCGGGCAGCGGCGCGTTGCGATCCCAATGCTCCAGCGTCTTCTTACCGAGCCAACGCGCTTTCATGGTGTAATAGCGGTGCGAGATGCGCGGATAGGCCTCGCGCACGGCGGCGACCAGCGCATCGACCACTTCCTTCTCGACCCGGTTGGCGAGATGGCGCGAATCGGCGACGTCGACGAAGCCGCGCCAGCGGTCGGAAATCTCCTTGTCCTTAGCGAGCGTATTGGTGATCAGCGTGAACAGCCGCACATTGTCCTTGAAGACTTTCGCCAGAGCCTCGGCGGCCTCGCGCCGCTTGTTGCCGTCGGGATCGAGCAGCCGGTTCAAGGTCGGTTCAAGGCTGAGCTTCTCGCCGTCGGCCTCGAAGCGGAGCGCCGTCATCGTCTCGTTGAACAGCCGGTCCCAGGCGCCGCGCGATGTCACCGCCTTCTCATGGAACAGCTGCTCCAGCTTGTCCTCGAGTTGGTAGGGCTTCTCTTTACGCAGATCCTCGAGCCAAGGCCGGTAGTGGCCGAGCTCCGACTTGGCCATCGCCGTCTCGAGCATCGCGTCGTCGAGCCGATTGAGCTCGAGCGGAAAGAACAGCAGCTTGGACGAGATCGCGGTGATCTTCTCCTGGATGTCGCCGAAGAATTTCTGCCGCTTGGGGTCGGAGGTGTCCGCCGCGTAGAGCAGGCTGGCGTAGGAGACGACGCGGCCGAGCACGTCGTTCAGCGCCTCGAACTCGCGCACGGCCTGCGCGAGAATAGCGCCGCCCTTGCCGTCATCGAGCAGCGCGGCAAGCTTGCCGGCATACCGCTCCTGCATGGCATCGGCCGCCCGCCCGGAAGTTTCCAGGTCGGCCTTGAGCTTCGGCGAGTCCGGCCCCTGGTAAAGGTCGGCGAGATTCCACTCCGGCAACCCGCCGAGCTTCACCTTGCCGCCCGCCTCAGCGGTCTTGGCCGGCTTCGCCCCGCCCTTAGTGGAAGCGGTCGTGGCGTAAACCGGGTGCTCGGGCCAATTGCGGAGTTTAAGCAGCATAAAGGGTGAACCTCGCTTCGGTGAATCGATCTCTAGTGTGGGTGGGCGACAGGCCCCCTGCAAGAGCCATCCACCACGTGTTTTGGTCCTTTTCGAGGACTGCAAGACTTTGGCTTCACCAAAATCGTACTTCGATAAAGGGGATGTTTACCCTTCGGGTGCACGATTTTGGCACAGGAGCAGCGCGCTTCGACCGCGTGCATGGCGATGCCGCGCTGTCCTCCGTGATGTGGGTTGTAGCGTAACGTAGCGAGTTCTAGCGTCATGCCTAAGCGCGTATTGGTCGTCGACGACGACCCTGTTCAACGTCGTATTCTCGAAGAGACCATCAAGCGGTTCGGCTATAGCGTCGCCACGGCGGATACCGGCGACAAGGCGCTCGACACGCTGAGGGCCGACAGCACCGGGGAGATCTGCCTTGTCCTGCTCGACCTCGTCATGCCGGGCACCGACGGCCTAGCCGTTCTCTCGGCCATGCGCACTCTGCCCCGCAAGCCTCCCGCCATCGTCCAGACCGCCCATGGCAGCATCGACGCCGCCATCACGGCGATGCGCGCCGGCGCCGTCGACTTCGTGGTCAAGCCGGTGAGCCCCGAGCGGCTCGAAGTCTCCATCAAGAACGCGCTGAAGATCGAGGCGCTGGCCGGCGAGCTGGTCCGCATCAAGGCCTCCACCCGCGGCGAGCTCGGCTTCACCGACCTGATTGCCGGCAGCGATGCCATGAAGCGCGTGCTGGAGCTCGGCCACCGCGCCGCCAACTCCACCATTCCGGTGCTGATTGAAGGCGAATTGGGCGTGGGCAAGGAACTGATCGCTCGCGCCATCCAAGGCGAAAGTGGCCGCAAGTCCAAGCCGTTCGTCACCGTCAATTGTGGCGCGATCCCCGAGAATCTGGTCGAGAGCATCCTGTTCGGCCACGAGAAGGGCTCCTTCACCGGTGCGGTGGAGAAACGACCCGGCAAATTCCTCGAAGCCGATGGGGGCACGCTGTTCCTCGACGAGATCGGCGAACTGCCGCTCGACGCCCAGGTGAAGCTGTTGCGTGCCCTGCAAGACGGCGAGATCGATCCCGTCGGCGGCAAGCAGAAGGTCAAGGTGGACTTCCGCCTGATCTCGGCGACCAACCAAAATCTCATCAGCCTCGTGGGCGAAGGCCGCTTCCGCGAGGATCTCTATTACCGGCTGAACGTGTTCCCCATCTGGGTGCCGCCTCTACGCGAAAGGCTGGAGGACGTGCCGGAGCTCGTGCGCCACTTCATCGCGCGCTTCGCCGCCGAGGAAGGCAAGCGGATCGATGGCATCGACGCCGACGCGATCGGCATGCTGTGCCGCTATAGCTGGCCCGGCAATATCCGCCAGCTGGAGAACGCGGTGTTCCGCGCCGTGGTGCTGGCCAACTCGCCGATGCTGTCGGTGAACGAGTTCCCGCAGATCGCCGCCCATGTCGAAGGTTATGCCGTGACCGTGCCGCCGGCGCCCGCGCCCAAAGCGGCGCCGCGCATCGAGGGGCCGGTGATGCTGGGTGAATCCGCGGACACGCCTGCCACCATCCATGTGCCGCAAGCCAACGGCAAGGACGCGATCGGCATTCCGGCGCTCAGCGATAGCGGCGACATCCGCTCGCTCGAAGCCGTCGAGGCCGACATGATCCGCCTCGCCTTCGGCCGCTATCGCGGGCGGATGACCGAGATCGCCCGGCGACTTGGGATCGGCCGGTCGACCCTCTACCGCAAGATGCGCGAGATCGGGCTCGAGGCGAGACCCAATTAACCATCCTCGTGAGTTTGGCCGCAATGCCTCGCCCACGAGCGAAACGTGACCGGGAAATTTTACCTTCGCTTCGCACACTGGCGAAGGACGGGAAGCTAACCCATTTTGGTTCAGTCACGGCCGATTTGGCGACGGGGGACGATACATGAGGGCCATATTCCGTGTCGCTTTAGCCTTGCTGCTGACGGCTTCGGCGAGCCTGCCCGCGCTTGCGGTCGAGCCCGATGCACCGCAAAGCCTGATCACCCGGGCCGAGGCGATCCGCATGGCCGTGCAGGCCAGCCTCTCGGCGAGATTTACCACCGCCACCGAACTCAAGAAATCCGAGCAAGGCGCCCTCGTCGAATATTACGCGGTTCCCGACCAGCACATGCTGTGGGTCGATGAGCACGGCCTGACCGAGCGCGGCAAGGCCGTCATCGCCGAGATCGAGCAGGCTGACGACTACGGACTGCGTGCGGCCGATTATCCGGTACCGAACCCCGCCGAGTTCAACCTCTCAGACGCCGGCGCCACACAACGGCTCGCCGATGCCGAGATCAAGATCAGCTATGCCGTGCTCGGCTACGCGCGGGATGCACGCGGCGGCAGGATCAACCCCACACGCATCTCTGCCAATCTCGATCCCGACCTGGTTCTGCCCAATCCCTCAGAGGTGATCGAATTGATCGCCATCCGTTCTGACCCGGCCGCCTATTTGCGAAGCTTCCAGCCAGATCAGCCGCAATTCGAGGCGCTCAGGCAGAAGCTGATCGAACTCAGAGGCGGCAAGACCGAAATCGCGTCAAAACCGGCAGTCATCATTCCTGACGGCCCCCTGCTCAAGCTTGGCGTGGTGGATGAGCAAGTCGCGCTCTTGCGTGAGCGGCTCGATATGCCGTCAGACACCGCCGACGCAACGAGCTTCGATGAGCAGGTGCTCGATGCCGTGCGGAAATTCCAGCTCGCCCACGGCTCAATCCCTGACGGCATGGTCGGCGCCGGCACGCGTGCGCTATTGAACAGCGGCGGCCAGCATCCCCGCCAGGTCGGCAGCTCCGCGCGCATCCGGTCCGTGCTGATCAACATGGAACGCTGGCGCTGGCTGCCGCACGACCTTGGCTCGTTCTACGTGAACGTGAACATCCCCGAATTCATGCTGCGCGTGATGTCGGACGGCACGCCCACCTACACCACGCGCGTGGTGGTCGGGAAGGTCGACAAGCAGACACCGGTCTTCTCCAAGGATATGCAGGAGATCGTGTTCGGTCCGTTCTGGAACGTACCGACATCCATCAAGGTCGAGGAAATCAGGCCCTATCTCAGGCAGGAGGCCTCCTGGTGGGGCGGCGGCGGGTGGAACACCGCCGTGCTGCAACGTCACGATCTGCGTATCCGATATGCCGGCCGGGAACTCGATCCGGCCTCGATCGACTGGAACCGCGTGGATATCCGCACCCTCGAACTGTTCCAGCCGCCGGGACCCGCCAACGTGCTCGGCCGCGTAAAATTCGTGTTCCCCAACAAGCATGACGTCTACATGCACGACACGCCGCAGAAATTCCTGTTCGCCAACCCGGTGCGGGCGGAAAGCCATGGCTGCATGCGGGTGCAAAACCCCGATCAGCTGGCCGCCGTGCTGCTGAAGCAGGATCAGAATTGGAGCCCGGCGCGGACGATGTCGGCCGTCGACACCGGTTACGACCAGCACATCGCGCTACGCCAGAAAATCCCCGTCTACATCACCTATTTCACGCTGAAGATTAACGATGATGGGTCGATTTCAACCTTCGGCGACATTTACGGTCACGATGCCCGCATGGCAGCCGCTCTCCGGCTGTAGCGTCAGCTGTAGCAACGTGAAAAACTTGGGGAAATCCTGTTAACTCTACCACGAGAATCCGGGTTCGCTTAACCCGTTTGCCTTGTTTTTCCCGCAATTTGGCTAATACTCAACCTTAACGGACGGCATGGAAGCCATGCGGCCCGGGTGCGCGGCCTGATGGTCCGCACCTGACGGGGAGCCGGCACGGGAAGGCCGGCGAGGGAAAGGCGTAATTCGGGGATGCGAATTCGGGGGAGTGTCGCACGTCGCGTCGTGCTTGGCGCCAGCCTCGTGCTGCTTTGCGCGGCAGCGTGGTGCACTGCGACCGCCTATCGGGCGGCCGCGCTGGGCGAGATCCGCACCCTCTCGATGTACAACATCCATACCAAGGAAAACATCACCGTCACCTTCAAGCGTGACGGAAAGTATGACGAGGCTGCGCTCAAGCAGCTCAACACCTTCATGCGCGATTGGCGGGCCAACAAAGAGACCAACATGGACCCCGCTTTGATCGACCTGATCTGGACCCTGCATAAGCAGCTCGGCTCGAACGAGCCGGTGCATCTCATCTGCGGCCATCGCACCGCCGACACCAACGAATCGATGCGCAAGAAGGGCGGCGGGCAGGCAAGGCGCAGCCAGCACATCCTCGGCAAGGCCGCCGACATCACCTTCCCCGACGTTCCCGCAAAGGTTCTGCGCAACTCCGCGCTGATCCAGGAGCATGGCGGCGTCGGCTATTACCCGACCTCCGGCATCCCCTTCGTCCATGTCGATACCGGCAGGGTGCGCATGTGGCCACGCATTCCGCGGCTCGAGCTTGCAGCCCTGTTCCCGAGCGGCAGGACCAATTATCTGCCGACCGACGGCAAGCCGATCACGCAGGCCGACTACAAGCTCGCGCTGTCCAAGGGCATGGTCAGCAACACCAGGTTCGCCGCGGCGACTCCCGCCAAGGGCAAATGGCACTCCGCGCCGGACACCGACGTATTCGCAGAGGCCGAGAGCGACGCCGAGACCGAAACCGACACGCCTCGCCCGATCCTCGCTTCGCTTACTCCACCGGTGATCGCCGAAGACCCGCACGAGCCGGGCACGCCGCCTGGCAAGCTCTTCACCTATGCCAGCGCCGGCGGCATGTCGTTGCCCTTCTTCGGTCACAAGGACCCGACGCCCAAGCCAAAGGCCGCGCCCCTGCCCAGCTATGAGGACGCCGAGGTCGTGAGTGGACCCGAGGCCGACGACGACCATCCCGACGCGCTGGCGTATGTTCCCTTCGAGATCGCCGGGCTGATGACCGATGCGTCGGTCACCTATAGCCGCACCGTGGCCCCGCTCAGCCATCCCGAGCAGACGGATCTCGACTATTTGTTGGACGATATGGACCAGCCGACCGCGCTCACCCTGCGCAAGAACTCGGGCTATGTCAGCCTTGCCGCGTCGCAGACCTTCTCGGGCCACGCGGTGAGAAGCTTCTACGCGGAAGCGCAGCCGCAGACTGCCGCCCCCACGCGCCTCGCCCAAAGCACCCGCTAACCTCTTCGTCACTGCCAGAAACAGAAATGGCCGGGACGAACCCGGCCATGCTGCTAGCTAAAGGCGCCAAGAAACTCTAGGCCGCTTCCGCCTCCGCCGTCGCCATACCGAGCGCGTGCAGATAGGTCTCAAGCACGGCCTCTTCCTCGCGCCGCTTGGTCTCATCCTGCTTGCGTATGCGGATCACCGTCCGCAGCGCCTTCACGTCGAAGCCGTTACCCTTAGCCTCGGCATAGACTTCCTTCAGGTCGGTGCTGAGAGCCGCCTTTTCTTCCTCGAGCCGCTCGATGCGCGCCACGATGGTACGAAGCTGGTCTTTGGCTGATGTCTGAAGCGACACTTTGGCGATCCCCCGCATGGCTTGTGATTCGATTTCGACCCAGCTTAGGTCGCTTGGATTTGGCGCGGCAAGACGCGAGCCGACTTATCCCGCTTATCCAGAGCGCGCGCCGGTTGCGCGCGAAGCGAGCCCGTCAGCCGGTGCGTTTGCGTGGCTTGGCGGGTGCTTGCGTCTGGTGCTTGGCCTTCCACGCGTCATAGGCCATGCCGTAGACGATCTCCCTCGCCTCCTCCTTGCCGAGGGGCAAGCCTTTCGCGGCGGCAGCCTCGCGATACCAGTCTGCGAGGCAATTGCGGCAGAAGCCGGCGAGCTCCATGAGGTCGATATTCTGCACGTCGCTACGCTCGCGAAGATGCGCGACGAGACGGCGGAAGGCGGCAGCTTCGAGCTCGATCCTGGTCGTGTCGTCCATCGCCGGCGTTCCTTTCTTGGCAGGGGCGGCCGCAATGTCGGTATGGGAGCCGTGCAATTCGATCGCATGCAGCGCCCCGTCCGTCTCGCTCAGCACCTTGCCGAGCGCGTGAGCGAGCCGCATCGCCCATTGCTGCTGCCCTTCCGGTCCCAGGATCAGGTCCTGGCGAAGCTCGACCAGGGCGTGCGCCAGGCCACGCATCGTGCCGTGGCAATAGAGCGTATCGCCCTTCAGCTGGCCCGAATATGGAACATTGTCGCCCACCTCGATCTCGGGAATTGAGCGCAAGCCTTCGAGCAGAGCGAGGGCAAGCCGCGGGTCCTTGTCCCACAACACGCCGACGGCCCAAGGGCGGGGAACGCCCTTCCAGGCTTGGGTGAAGCTATGCACCGAGATGATGACCGGCGGCTTGCCGGCCGCGATCGCCGCATTGACCGCCCGCTCGATGGCCGCGTGGTAGGGCTGGTAATAGCGCGCGATGCGGGCTTCGATCTCTTCCGCCGTGAGGCCCACATTGCCCGGCACGATCAGCCCGTCGGAGATCTGCATGATGAGCGTCGGGTCGTCGAGCCCGCGATTGGGGTCGATCAAGAGCCGGGAGAAACAGGAGAGGACGGCCGGCGCGCCGAGCGCCTTGGCCAGATATTCGGCCACTTCAACAGCGCCCAGGTCGTAGGCGATATGCCGGTGTAGATCTTCCGGCCTGAGCCCAAGCGTGCCATAGGCTTGCGGGATGGTGTTCTCGGCGTGGTCGCACAGGATGAGGAGGCCGGTCGAGGCGTCCCCGTCGATGCTGCGATAGGGCTTGGTGCCCAAGTCTTCTGGGTGAAGAGTGTCCAGACTTCGCTCCACGCGACCCGGCGCTCGCGTCCCCCTTACTTGCCCTCCCGGCGTGGCCCGGGCAAGAAAAAAGCTTGAAACTGGCCTAGGTTGCGACGCAATTACCGATGACTTTCGGTGGGTCTTTTGCCACGCGCCGCAAGGCCTATAATTGGCCCACGGGTTGAGACAAACGCAACCAATTCAGTGCTATTGTTCGACATTCTTTAACCGTGATTACAGGCTCTTAGAGGGATGATGCTTGGTTTCCACTCGATCCGGACCACGGCCAGAGCCGTGCCAGTCCCCTTTGCACGGGGACGACGGCTCGGGGTTTCCCTTGCCGCCGCGCTGACAGGCTTCGCCTGCCTCGGCACGTCTCCCGCTCTCGCCGACCTCAAGCTCTGCAACACAACGGCAAGCCGCGTTGGCGTCGCCATCGGCTACAAGGATGCCGAAGGTTGGGCCACCGAGGGCTGGTGGAACATCGCCTCGCATACTTGCGAGACCTTGCTCAAAGGCGTGCTGATCGGCCGGTTCTACTACATCCACGCCATCGACTACGACCGCGGCGGCGAGTGGGCCGGCACTCTTTATATGTGCACGGACGACAAATCATTCACCGTCCGCGACACCAAGGACTGCGTGAAGCGCGGCTACAAACGCACCGGCTTCTTCGAAGTCGACACCGGCGAAGAGCGCGACTGGACCGTTCGCCTCACCGATCCCGAGGGCGAAGCGAAGTCCCAATGAGGCGCAATCGCCGGGTCAAGATCGTCGCCACGCTCGGTCCTGCCTCCAACAACGAAGAGACGATGCGCCGCCTATTCGAGGCGGGCGCCGACGTGTTTCGCGTGAACATGAGCCACACCGCGCATGACGGCCTGCGCGATATCCACGCCATTGTCCGCAAGCTCGAGACAGAGTTCTCGCGGCCTATCGGCATCCTGGTTGATCTGCAGGGACCGAAACTTCGTATCGGCAAATTTGAATCCGGCGCGATCAGGCTCAACGAAGGCGATGTGGTCAGTTTCGTCCGGCGCGAATCGGTGGGCGGCTTGGGCCGCGTGCACCTGCCGCATCCCGAGATCTTCCAGGCCGTGCAGCCAGGCCATACGATGCTGCTCGACGACGGCAAGTTCAAGCTGCGCATCGTCGAGGCGAGCGACGTTAGGATCGACGCTGAGGTGATGACCAGCGGCGTGCTCGGCAGCCGCAAAGGCATCAGCCTGCCCGACACCGTGCTGCCGTTTGGCTCCATGACCGAAAAGGATCGTGCCGATGTCGACTTCGCCCTGTCACTGGGCGTCGCCTGGATCGCGCTGTCTTTTGTGCAGCGGGCCGAGGACATTGCCGAGGCGCGCAAGCTGGCCCGCGGCCGTTCTTCCATCCTGGCCAAGATCGAGAAGCCGTCGGCGCTCAATCATCTCAAGGAGATCATCGAGCTGTCGGACGCCATCATGGTCGCGCGCGGAGATCTTGGCGTCGAGATGCCGGTTGAGAAAGTCCCGGGGCTGCAGAAGCAAATCACCCGTGCGGCACGCAATGCCGGCAAGCCGGTGGTGGTTGCGACCCAGATGTTGGAATCGATGATCTACGCCCAAGCCCCCACCCGGGCCGAAGTCTCCGACGTCGCCACCGCCGTGTTCGAGGGCGCCGATGCGGTGATGCTGTCGGCCGAGTCCGCGGTCGGTAAATATCCGGTGGAGGCGGTGGCCACCATGGATCGCGTCGCCATCGAGGTCGAACGCGACCCGCTGTACGAGGCGATCATCCACGCCCAGCGCATCGGTCCCGAGGCGACTGGCGCCGACGCGATCTCGGCTGCGGCCCGTACCGTGGCCGAGACGCTCAACCTCGCCGCCATCGTCTGCTACACGGCCTCGGGCGCGACCAGTCTCCGCGCCGCCCGCGAGCGCCCGCAGCAGCCAATCATCGCCCTCACGCCTATCCCCAACACCGGGCGCAAGCTCGCGCTGGTCTGGGGATTGCATTGCGTTCTGACCGACGATCCCCGCGACCTGGACGATATGGTCGCCAAGGCTTGCCGCATCGCCTACCAGGAAGGCTTCGCTCTGCCCGGCCAGCGCATCATCATCTCGGCCGGCGTGCCGCTCGGCACGCCCGGCGCCACCAACATGCTGCGCATTGCCTTCGTCGGGGATGAAACCGAGGACTTCTAGCGCCGCGCAGCCGGACTAAATGTCCTGGCCGTCGATCTCACGGCGAAGCTCCTCTACCGCGCGCTTGGGCTCGCTCAAATAAGGATTGACCGCGAGCGCCTTGCGATAGGCGTCGAGCGCCTCTTTCTTGGAGCCCATCGCCTCATACACCACACCGAGGTCGCTCATCGCGTCGTAGTGTTGCGGATCGCGATCGAGCGCGCGTTTGAGGTCGGCGATGGCCGCGGCATAGTCCTTTTTGAGATAATTGATCTTGGCCCTGATGTCCCAGGCTTCCGCCTCGTCCGGAGCCATGTCGACGGTCGCGTCGATGATCTTGAGCGCAAGATCGAGGTCGTTTTCCTTGGCGAAGCGCTCGGCGCGGGCCATCAAGAGGTCGACGGTGTCACTACCCGAAAGCCGCCAGAGATCCTGGATCGCCTCCATGATCGGCGCCGCCGCCTCGGCATCCGGCACCTTGCCGAGCTGCTCGTAGAGCTGCGCCAGCACCTTGGGCCGGTCGATGGGCGATTGCAGCGGCAGATCGTCGATCGACAGATCGAGCTTGTCCTGCTTGTTTTCCTCCGCGGACCGAGGCGGCGGTCCGCCCTCGCTGCCTTGCTTGATGTCGGGCCGCATGGCCGCGCCCGGCTCGAGCTCGTCCGGCTCGATCACGTCGTCGTCCGCCGGCCCTTCCGCGTCGTCCGGCGCGACTTGCGCCGGCGGCTCGATCTCGCCGGACGGCGCTTGGACTGCGTCCTCCGCCGCGCGAGCGGGTCCGCCCATCGGCATGAATGCAAACAAAAGACCCGCGAGAAAGAGCTGCGTCGCGCCGAGAGACTTCAGGGAGAAGCGCCGGGCCGCTGGCATGGTGCCTAGCCCTGGCGGGCCTTGAAACGGCGGTTGGTCTTATTGATGACGTAGAGCCGCCCGCGGCGCCTCACCACGCGGTTGTTGCGATGGCGCTTACGCAGCGCGCGGAGAGAATTCTTGATCTTCATGGCAAAGCATCCATCGCTTGCTGGAAAAGGGGGCAAAAGCTGACCGGCAACCGGTCGCTTCATAGGCCGGGCGGACCATAAAAAGCCAAATCCACTCTGTCAACGATTAGGGCACGCGCCGGCGCTGCAGGAAGCATCGCGACCCTCCAATATCCCGCTCTCGGATCCGACGTTAGAGGCAACCACCAGGCAAGACGACTAGCCCGCGACAGGCCGGTTGACAACCCGGCGCGCTCTCCATACACTTAACCACATGGTTAAGTATCAACAGGCCTCGCTCGACCGCACTTTCGCCGCGCTTGCCGACCCGACGCGACGGGCGCTGCTGTCGCAACTGGACGAGCGCGAGAACGTTTCAGTGAGCGAGCTGGCGCGGCCGTTCCCGGTCTCGCTGCCGGCGATCATGAAGCATCTCGACGTGCTGTCGGATGCCGGCCTGATCACCAAGACCAAAACCGGCCGCACCGTATCCTGCCAGCTCGCCGCTTCGCCCATGCAAGAAGCGGTGGGCTGGCTCAATCACTATCAGCGCTTCTGGTCGGAGCGGCTCGACCGTCTTGCCGCGTTTCTTGAAGAGGAAGAGTCATGTCCCTCGCAGCCAACGTCCTCATCGAGCCCAGCCTCACCCTCAAGCGGCGGCTCAAAGCCTCGCCAGAAGCGGTCTATGCCGCCTGGACGGACCCCGAAAAAATCCTGAGGTGGTTCGGCCCCGACGCAGGGCCGGCGAAGCAGGCCGAGACCGACGTCAGAGTTGGCGGACGCTACTTCGTGATCTTTCACACCGAAGACGGCGAACAGCATCACGTCAGCGGCGTCTATCGCGAGGTCGTGCCGAACGAAAAGCTCGTGTTCACTTGGGCCTGGCGTACGATGCCCGAGCGCGAATCTTTGGTGACCATTCTCATCAAGCCCGACGGCGTTGGCTCGCTGCTCACCCTCATGCACGAGAAGTTCTTCGACGAGCCCGCTCGCGACCGGCACCGTGAAGGCTGGACCGGCTGCCTGGACAAGCTCGAACATTTCTTGGCGTAACCCTCAAGCCGTGGAGAGAGTCGACATGGGAAAAGTCACCGCGCAGCGAAATAACCAAGACCAAGCCTCATCGAGACCGTGGTCTCATGGCACCTTCTTCTGGAACGAATTGATGACGCGCGACGTCGAGCGCGCGAAGAAATTCTACGCCGATACGCTCGGCTGGACCTTCGCGCCGATGCCGATGCCCGATGGTGGCACCTACTGGCTCGCCAACTCCGGCAGCCACATGGCGGGCGGCATGTTCGAGCTGAAGAGTCCCGAATTCGACGGCGTACCGGAGAGCTGGATGTCCTACCTCGCCGTCGACGACGTGGACAACCGCGTCGCCAAGGCGATCAAGACTGGCGCCAAGCTGATGAAACCGATCTTCGATATCCCGGGAGTCGGCCGCATCGCGATCCTGTCGCAGCCGGGCGGCGCCGGCATCGGCTGGATGACGCCCAATAGCAATTGAGCATCCCGAAATTCCCACCGTGGAGTTGAGCATGCAGCCGCAAAGGATCGTCTCGCGCGATGCGTGGACGGAAGAGCGAAAGGCACTTCTCGCCAAGGAGAAGGCGTTGACGCGCGCGCGTGACCAGTTGAGCGCCGAGCGCCGCGCTTTGCCTTGGGTCAAGGTAGAGAAGACCTACGTATTCGACACGCCCGACGGCAAGAAGACGCTCGCCGAGCTGTTCGCCGGGAAGAGCCAACTGCTGGTGTACCATTTCATGCTCGGTCCGGGCTGGGAGGAAGGGTGCCAGAGCTGCTCCTACCTCGCCGACCATTTCGACGGCGCCATTGCCCACCTGTCGCAGCGCGACGTGACCTTCGTGGTGGTCTCCCGCGCGCCGCTAGCCGAGATCGAAGCTTTCAAGCGGCGCATGGGCTGGCGCTTCACGTGGGTCTCCTCGTTCGGCAGCGATTTCAATTTCGACTATCGCGTGTCGTTCCCAGAAAGTCAGGTCGGCACCGAGGGCGAGTACAACTATGAACAGCAGGAGATCGGCAGCGACGAGATGCCGGGCGCGAGCGTCTTCTACCGGGATGCCGACGGCGGCGTGTTCCACACCTATTCGGCCTACGCCCGCGGGCTCGACATTTTGATCGGCGCTTACAACCTTCTCGACCTCACGCCCAAGGGCCGCGACGAGGCGGAACTGCCCTGGACTATGGCTTGGCTGCGCCACCACGATCGCTATGAGGCGGCGCCAGTCCCCAACGCGTGTTGCGGATCATAGGGAGGAGATGCGACATGCCGATCGCCTCGCAGAAGATCAATCCCTGCCTGTGGTTCGATACCGAGGCCGAAGAGGCGGCGAAGTTTTATTGCTCCGTCTTCAAGAACTCGAAAATGGGCAAGGTCGCTCGCTACGTCGACGAAGGCCAGGAAATCCACGGCAAGCCGGCGGGCTCGGTCATGGCGGTCGAGTTCGAGCTGGAAGGGCAGAAATTCGCCGCGCTCAACGGCGGCCCGCAATTCAAGTTCGACGAGGCGATCTCATTTCAGATCCACTGTGAAGATCAGCAGGAGGTCGATTATTTCTGGAGCAAGCTCACCGAGGGCGGCAAGGAAGTCGCGTGCGGCTGGTTGAAGGACAAATTCGGCCTGTCATGGCAGGTCGTTCCCACCGTGCTCTACGAGATGTTGATGGACCCCGATCACGCCAAGGTGAAGCGGGTCACGCACACTTTCATGCAGATGAAGAAATTCGACATCGCGGCGCTGCAACGCGCCTTCGACGGAGGCCGATCATGAGTGCCACGCAAGCGAGTGCCAAGACGCCGTTCGAGTTCGTCATCAAGCGCACGTTCAACGCGCCGGTCGAACGGGTGTGGAGAGCCTGGACCGATCCCGAGCAACTTCTCCAATGGTGGGGTCCCAAGGGTTTCGCCACGGTTTCCGCCAAGATCGGCGAGCTCAAACCCGGTGGCATGTTCCACTATTGCTTGCGCTCACCCCAGGGCCAGGAGATGTGGGGTCGGTTCGTTTATCGTGAGATCGTTGCCAACGAACGTCTGGTTTACATCAATTCGTTCTCGAACCCGGAGGGCGGCATCGGCCGACACCCGCTGGCACCCGATTGGCCCCTCCAGCTCCTCTCCACCGTCACCTTTGTCGAGAAAGACGGCAAAACCACCGTCACCATTCACTGGATTCCCTACGAGGCCTCCGAAATTGAGTGCGAGACCTTCGAGAAGGGCAAACACTCGATGCAGGGGGGCTGGACCGGAACTCTCGACCAGCTCGAGGCCTACCTCGATCGGGCCTAACCACCACTCATGAAGGAGCGTGGGATGAATTTGAATCCTTATCTCGTGTTTGACGGGACTTGCCGTGAGGCCTTCGAGCTCTACGCCGAGGTTCTTGGCGGTAAGATCGTGGCGATGATGACCCGCGCCGACATGCCGTCCGATCAACCCGCGGCGCCCGAGCACCGCGACATGATCATTCACGCGCGCCTCGCAATTGGCGACAAGCTGCTCATGGGATCGGACGCGCCAGCCGACCGCTTCCAGCCGATGCAAGGTTTCATGGTGACATTAGGAATCGACGACCCCGCCGAAGCGGAGCGCGTCTATAACGCATTCGCCGGCGGCGGAACCGTGAACATGCCCTTGACCGAGACGTTCTGGGCGAGGAAGTTCGGCATGCTGACCGACAGGTACGGCACGCCCTGGATGATCAATTGCGAGAATTCCAAAGCTTGAGAGGGCGCCGCCTGTGACGCTAACGGTGTATTTCCATCCATTCGCGTCCTTTTGCGGCTTCGGCGTCAATCAGGCAAAGTCGCTGCTCGCAACCGCACGCGGAGATGGCGACAAAGACCTGGGCTATAGGCGACGATTTCACGATGGCGGTGCGCCGCGGCCCCCGCACTGTTTTATGCGAGGTGGGTGCTGCCGTTCGGCGACACCCACAAGAACGTGGCTGAATATTTCGATCGCCTGATGAACCGCCCGTCCTTCGCCCGCGCCGTCGAGGAGGCGCAGCCTTACTCCCATCTGTTTCCACGCTAGATGCCAAGGAGCCATACATGCCCTACGTCGATGGATTCGTCGTGCCGGTGCCGAAAAATAAAGTCGAGGCCTACCGGCGCCTGGCGCGCAAGGCCAGCAAGATCTGGAAGGAACACGGCGCGCTTGAATTCAAGGAATGCATCGCCGACGACGTGAAGATGGGCAAGCTCACGTCCTTCCCCCGCAGCGTGAAGCGCAAGCCGAACGAAACCGTGATGTTCTCCTATATCGTGTACAAGTCTCGCGAGGACCGCGATCGCATCAATGCCAAGGTGATGAAGGATCCGCGCTTCGCCAACATGGACATGAAGGACATGCCGTTCGACGCGAAGCGGATGATCTATGGCGGCTTTAAGGTGCTGGTCGACGCGTGAGCCGCGAGGCCACTCGCCCCGAACCCCGACGTGCTCTAACTCAATTTCCCCGCCGGGCGACGGCTACCAGGTGGCCGGCGAAGGGCCGCGTCATGGCGCGGTCGGAGAGCCACACTTCGCGCGGCAAGGTCCATTTCGAAACCGCCGCGGCACCCTTCGGCGCAAGCTTATGCAGTGGGCGCAAAGGAGCGAACATCGCTCCGCTGATCTCGATGTCTTCGAAGCCGACCCCCGCCAGCTTCTTGCGCAACGCCGCGGGGGTCTCGAACTCGACATGGTAGCGAGGGGTCGCCTTGAGCAGCGCATCGCGCGTTCTTTGCAGCGCCACGAAGGGCCGATAGAAATCGAGCGCCCATCGGTTCACATAGGTGCCGAAATAGACGCCGCCCGGCTTCAGCGCCCGGAAGATCTCGCGATGACCCCGCATATTGTCGGCGGTGTCGAGGTAGCGGAACACCTCGATCGCATAAACAAAGTCGAGCGTGCGGTCGCCCGCCGACAAGTCGGTCACCGAGCCATCGGCGACCAATCCTTCCGGTACGCGCTCGCCCGCGAGCTTGCGCATCTCGGCGCTCGGCTCGATCCCGCGCACCTGTAGGCCCGCATCGAGCAGCCGCGCCATATAGGCGCCAATGCCGGAGCCAATATCGAGGCAATGCGCGCCGGCCGGGAGCGCCTCGACAACCTTCCGCCAACGCGCGTCGATCAGCGCGCGGCCATACCGGAAAGGAGAATCGTGGACGTTGTCGCTCGCATATTCGGCCGAGAAATACCCGGCCGTCTCGTCATGAACGTCGATGGCACGCTTGCGGGCCCAATTCATTTACGCACCTGACAGAGTTAGGCGGCGCGGGGCGCCTTAGCAACGGCGGCGCGGTTGGCGATTTCGTGCATCGACCGGCTCCACATCCCGTGCTCCCCACGTAGCCTCTCGAACACATCCAGCACTTGGCCAAGCATGTGCAAATTTTCCGCGAGGTCCACGCCGAAATTCTCTGGATGCCACCACAGATGAAACGTGCCCCCGGTTAGCGCCGCCTGCTCCATCGCCTTCTCGATTCGTCTGAGCCGCAAGCCGTCGAGCGGCGCGAGGCGCGCATTGAATGGGCGCAGAAAGCGGCTCGACGGCACATTGACCAGCGGCCCCTCTCCGGCTCTCGGCACCGACATGTTCGCTCCCGAGAGATTGATATAGCTGTCGGCGAGACGGCAAAGCCGGCGCGGCTTGGTTTGCCGATCGCCCGCAGCCGCGGCGTAGAACCAGGCGTTCTCGTTGCCGCGGAAATGCGTGAGGCCGAGCAGGCTGCAAGCTTCGAGATGCGCCGGAGCGTATTGATTGCGCGGAAACACGATCGACTTGCACCTGATGCCCCATTCCCGGAGCTGCAACAGAGCGTAGGAAACATCGGCGGCAAAACCCTTCAGTGTCTCGCCGGGCTCGAGCGCGCAGCGATGCGAGAAGGTATGCGTGCCGATCTCTTGACCTTCGCACGAGGCGATGCGGCGCACGAGCGATGCGCCGAAATGAAAGGGATCACGCCGCTCGTCGGGCCCGATATCCTCGAGGCTGCCGAGCACGGCTCGGCTTACAGCCGTATGCTTGATCCGGGCGATGAGCTCGTCCTTGCTCTCGCAGAGCAGCGCGCCAACGGTCGCCCAGGTGGCCCTGATGCCCCGCTTGTGGAAAAGATCGAGCATGGCAGGGATCGCCCGGCGACCGCCCAGAACGTTCTGCCCATAGCTCTCGAGCGTGGCGTGATCCCTCACGCCCCACATCAATTCGAAATCGAGCGAGACAACGAAATTGCCCGCCCGGCGCCCCCCGGTCCGCATGCCCCAGCTTTCCCCTCGTCCCCCGCTCTAGAATGCGACGGCGCCCTCGGTTAGCGCAATCCCCAATTCCCTCCGCAAACAGCGTGGAACCGGCATGGCCGATTGTGCGTTGCAGGATTGCACCGGCTCGGGAGGGGGGATCTCCATGCAAAGCGACACGCAGTTTTACATGGTCTGGGCGCATCGCGGCCCCGACAGCATCTTCGGGGCGGCGTCACACCCCGTGGTTCGCAATGGGGTGTTTCTATGTTTCGATACCGAGCAACGGGCTCGAGCCGAGACTGACCGGCTGAACGCGCGCTCGGGCGGCTCGCACGTGCATTACACCGTCAAGCCCACCCCGGTGCAACTGGCCTTGCCGCGCGGGCTCGGCAAAAGCGCGACGGCAGAACCACAATTTGCCATGCCGCTTTCGAGCGCACCCTGCACGGTCTCGTCCCGCACTCTTTAATCCTGCTTTTTCAAGCCGGTGCTGAAGAAGGCGGCGTTAGGACAGAACTCAGTGGGCGTTGGCCCCGGTTCGCCGGCGAGCCAGTGGCGGCAGGCCTCTTCATCCTGGCAAAGGCGGCATTTCCCAGTCGCCTCCAGCAAGGCGAGCCCACCATCCACGCGCTTTGCAGTGGCGACGTCCACCCCGCGCGCTTGCATCATCTCGCCCATCAACTCTTGCCGTTGCCGTTCCTCTTCCGGGGTCGGCCATAGCAGCCTGGAATTCGCCATCACGCCTCCCTGTGCCCCCGCGTTTCGGCACGTTTCCTTTTGCACGAATTGCCGCGTCTGTGCCTTTCTAGATCCGGGCGCAACCCGCGGCATTGCGCCAAATCAAGTTTGAAATCCAAAGTGACAGCCACCTGGGAACCTCCTAGTTTGCACGATGGGCACTAGGGCGTCGTAACTTCGACCGGTCAACCCGTTGGAATTCAACCCGGAACAGGCTGCGCGACACGAGCGGCGTGTCGGCTATTTGCCGCACGTGGATGGTTTGCGCGCGCTCGCTATCGTCTCCGTCGTCGGCTATCACGCGACGCCAGCCAATGTACCGGGCGGGTTCGTCGGGGTTGACGTCTTTTTCGTCATCTCCGGCTTTTTGATCACCTCGCTGCTACACAAGGATATCGCCGGCGGCACGTTCTCCTTGGCGGATTTCTTGGCGCGGCGCGCGCGGCGCATCGTGCCGGCGCTGGCCTGCGTCATCCTCGTCTCTTTCGCTGCGGCCTATTTCATCATGTCGCCGGAAGAAATGAGCGAGTTCGGCAGGAGCCTCGCCTCCTCTGCCCTATTCGGCGCGAATTTTCATTTCTATGGCACGACCGATTATTTCGCGCTCGAAGCGCAAGAACGGCCCCTGCTGCACACCTGGTCGCTGTCGATCGAGGAGCAGTTCTACCTGATCTGGCCGCTCGTGCTGCTTCTGCTGGTGACGCGGCTGCCGCGCAAGGCGGCGATCATGGTCATCGTCGGCGCCATGGCCGTCTCGCTCGTGGCCTTCGAGGTGTATGCCTCGGCGGAACCGACCTACGCATTCTATATGCCGCACTGCCGCGCTTGGGCGCTGCTAATCGGCGCGCTGCTCGCTCTCACCATCGACCGGATCGAGCTTTCGCCGCCAGTCTCCGAGATCTTGGGCGCGCTCGGCCTCGCCGGCATCGTGGCGACCGCCTTTCTGTTCTCAGACACCCGGCCGTTTCCGGGCCTGGCCTCGTTGGTCGCAACGCTAAGCACCGCGGCGATCATCGTCGCCTGTAACCACAAGCAGCCTTATGCCGGGCGCCTGTTGCGGTTCGCGCCTCTGGTCTGGATTGGCTTGATCTCCTATTCGCTCTATCTCTGGCATTGGCCGATTTTCAGCTTCGCGCGGCTGGTGTCGCCGGCGGCGCCTGCCCCCCTCACCCTGTCTTTGATGGTGCTCGCGAGCGTGGCGATCGCCTGGGCGTCCTGGCGCTATGTCGAAACCCCGCTCAGGCGGCGTCACGGGCGATTTGCCTTGTCTACGCGTGCGGCTCTCGTCTCAGCACTCTGCCTGTTGATCGCCGTGGCTGGCCTCGGCGTGGCGATCAAGGCCGGGGACGGTTGGGCCTGGCGGCTCGACGCGCCCACCCGCGCGGTCTATGCGCAGATCTCCACCGGCAACGAGCGCCGCCCGAGCTGCGACGGGATCGAGAACATCTTCGGCGACGACGATTACTGCAACTTTGGGCGCCGGCGGGCGGAGGGCCAGTCCTATGACGTTGCCATTTTCGGCGACTCCAACGCCGACCATTTCGTGCCGATGCTCGCCGTGCTGGCCAAGGCCCAAGGCCTGTCCGGCCGGCAGGTGACGCAGAGTACTTGCGCGCCCCTGCTGGGCGCGTGGCGCAGCAGTCAACCGGCGCAGCACGAGGAAATGTGCCTCGATTACCAGAAGGGCACGGTCGCGTTTCTCAAGGCCAATCCCGGCCTCAAGCTCGCGGTGCTCTCGGGCAACTGGGCGAGCTATCAGAAGGGCATGGGGAGCAACGCGCTTGGGCTCGACGGCGCCGGCGGAAAGATCCCCGACAAGACCCGCCGCACGTTGGAGCAGGTGCTCGACGCGACCGTCCGCTATTTGCATGAGCGCGGCATCGCCGTGCTGATCATCGGTCAAGTGCCGCATTGGCAGAAAACCGGATTGCCAATAGCCTGCGCCATCGCCGCCAAACGCAGCGGCGAGGATGTCCGCGCCTGCGGCGTGGCGGCGAGCTCGGTACGCAAGGATCTCGCCGTATCTAATGAGGCCATTCAGCGCGTCGCCGCGCGCTATTCAGACGTCACGGCGCTGCTCGGCACCGATCTCCTCTGCGACACGGCCGAATGCTACGCAATGATGGACGGCGTGTTCCTCTACCGCAATCCGGGACATCTGAACGCCACCGGCTCGGAGCTCCTCGCCAAATATGCGACGCTGCCGAAGCTGCCCGCCGCGCCGGTGGCGGGGAGATGATTGGCCGAGAGGGTTTGGCGACGGTCCCAACTGAAGTCAGTGGGCGCGTAATGCCGAACGAAGCAGACTTGCCATGCCGATGGCATAGGCAGCCGCCACCATCACGTCGAACACGCGGGCGACGAACAGGGTGCCGCTGTCCTGCGGCAAGGGCGAGAGCCCAAGGCCGAGCAAGATGAGGAACGTCATAAGTCCGATGGTGTAAATCGGCGCCAACTCTCCGCCGCGCGCGATACGGTCGCCAAAGATGAGCCCGACCAGCAACACGACGAGCAAGAGAAAGGCCGGGGAAGGAAGCAGCGTGACGAAGAGATAAGCGACGGTCGCGGCAAGACCGCCGACAAGGTTCCCCAGAATCAAGCCAGTCGCCGTCCCCCCGCCGAGATCGGCCGGCTGGCGTAAGATATTGATGACGGTCAACACGGCGACGATACTCACCGGCGAAACCGTCAGCATGAAATAGATCACAAGACTCATCAGCGCGGCTGCATTGGCGAGCGCGAGGGCGACAACGTCTCGCTCTTGCCGGGCCGGGACGGATATGGGCTCGGCTGGCGCGCGCATGGGAAAAAAAGCCTGGGTCGCAAACGTCAAAAGGACCGCGAGCGCGCTCCCGGCAATCAGCGAATAGATGAAGCCGTAGGCTACCGACTCCGATTCGATGGCAAGCAGCGGAACGACGGCCGTGGTGATGAGGAACATCGTCGCCACGCCGACCGCCCTGCCCCGGGCGAGCAGGAGAAATGTGAGGAAGGTGACCAGCGAGACGGCGAGAAGCAAGACGAGCGGACTGTCGACAAAAGTCTGAGCGAGCAGAACCGCGAAGCTACAGGCGACCGCCATGACAACGATGAAAGCGATGCCCCGCTTGACGCTCAAAGGCTCGGGGCCGGACAGGAGTTGAACGGCAAGCATTGCAGGCAAGAAGGGGAAATCCCAGCCGAACACCTCGCCGAGCGTGAGGCCGACGGCGGCGGCTAGAGCAATCCTGAAGGCGACCGCATGGGACTCGCGGGCACGATCCGCCTCAGCCGGCTCGATGACAGTGCTAACTGACATAGGTGAGAATCGCCACCAGTCTGATCCAGAGCGCGCCGATGGCGTTCACGATGGCGTTGTGGGTGGCGTAGACCAGGACGTTGGCCTGCGAGCCATAGCGGACGCTGCCCGGCTCATAGTCGTCGCGATTGGGTTCGATCTTGACGGCGAAGCGCTGCGGGTTGCGAACCAAGCCGGTCGGCTCATTGATCTTCGGCAGGCCGGTTTCCGGATCGATCGAGCCTTGCGACACGCCCCAGCCGACGCTTTGCACCTTGGCGCGGAAAACCCGTCCAGGAAGCGTATCAAGCACCAACTCCACCGGGTCGCCGGCCTTGACATTCTCCAGGCTATTCTCGCGAAAGTTGGCGTTGATCCAGGCGTCGCTGGTGTCGATGAAGGTTAGCGCCGCCTGGCCAACGGCGACGAATTCCCCTTCGGTGAGTTGGAGGTTGGTGATGACGCCGTCGGCGGGGGCATAAACCGTGCTGTGTAGCAGGTCGAGCTTCGCCTGCTCGACCGCCGCCAGTGCCTCGCGGAATTGCGGGTTGTCGGTTCCTTGCGGTCCAAGCTCTTGGCGGGCCCGCTCCACCTCTGACGCCGCCTCGCGCACGCTGGCTTCGGCGACCTCGATTTCCTTATTGGCCTGATCCTCCCTGGCTTTGGCATAGACTCCCTTTTCAACCAGGTGAAGGACGCGGCCCGCTTGTTCACGCACGTTGTCCCGCTTGGCTTCGGCCTCGATCAGGCGCTCCTGTGCCGAGATAACCGCGGCGGTGCTGGCGCCAATGGTCTGGCCAACGTTGGCCAGCCGGGCCTCGGCTTGCCTCACGGCAATTTCGTAAGGTTGGGGGTCGACGCGGAACAGCACATCGCCGGCCTTCACGCGTTGATTGTCGATGACGTTGACCTCAATCACCCGCCCGGCAACTTCCGGCGCCATGCGCACCACGAAGGTTTGAACCGTCGCTTGCGAGGTGTAAGGCGTCATGCGGTCGGCGATGATCGAATAGAGGAACAGCGCCACGATCAGGCCAAGAATGATCAGCGTCCATCGCCGGACGGGATCACGCGTCGCTGGGGACTTGACTGCCGCAGTCGCCATGGTCAACGAGCCATCCGAGGTTTCGGCACGATGCGGAATCCGGCGACTTCCCAAAGGATCTTGCTTGGCCCCGGCCCCTTATCCAACGGCAACCGCAGCAACTCATTCTAGGCTATCATGTCGAAAAGCGGCCACCCAGATTTTTGCTGCAAGAAAGGCATCCCGCAATGGGTCATCAGAAGAAGTCCGAAGGCCACCAATCTGAGGTTGCTGCCGGTGACGCCGATGCCGGCAGGCCTAAGCTCAAACGCAAGGAATACGAAAAGGAATTGCGCAAGCTGCAGACCGAGCTTTGCTCCTTGCAGGACTGGGTGAAGGCGACCGGCGAGCGTATCATCGTCGTCTTCGAAGGCCGCGATGCCGCCGGCAAGGGAGGCACCATCCGCGCCCTGACCGAGCGCGTCAGCCCGCGAACCTTTCGGCTCGTAGCGCTGCCGGCGCCCTCCGACCGCGAGAAGTCGCAGATCTATATGCAGCGGTACCTCGCGCACTTTCCGGCGGCCGGAGAAATCGTGATCTTCGATCGCAGTTGGTACAACCGCGCCGGCGTCGAGCATGTCATGGGATTCTGTACCAAGGATCAGCACAAGCGCTTTTTGGAAATGTGCGCCCCGTTTGAGAAGAACATCATTATCGATAATGGCATACGCCTGGTCAAATATTGGCTCGAGGTGAGCAACAAGGAGCAGAAACAGAGATTTGAGGCGCGCATCGACGATCGCATGCGGCAGTGGAAGTTGAGCGCCATGGATCTACCATCGCGTGAGCGCTGGTATGACTACTCCCGTGCCCGCGACAAAATGTTGGCAGCGACCGACACCGATTTTGCGCCTTGGCATATCGTGCGCTCAGACGACAAGAAACGGGCGCGCCTCAACGTGCTGTCGCATTTTCTCGGCCTGATCCCTTACGACCAGCCGAAGCACGATAAGGTCAAGCTACCGACCCGGGACAAGAAGGGCGCTTATGACGACGAGGTAACGATCAAAGACCGCCGCTGGATCGAGGAGAAATTCTGATCCAACGATCAAAGGCTCATGCCCACTTCAGAGTGATGCCGACATCGCCGGGCATGCCGCCTGGAAAATCTATGATCTGCACCCTTAGCTTGTACCCGAGCGGACTCAGTTGCCGATGCCAGAACTCGTACATCTCCTTGGGTAGGCCGGTCAGCGTCGATTCCCAACCGGGCTCTTGTTGGTTGATAGCCCGGCCGTGATCGGTGCAGAGCGTGTTCGGAAAGCGATAGACCTGGACCTCTGTCAGTCCATTGGTGACCGCGCGCTCGACGATGATCGCCACACGCTTCAAGGCCTCTTCGTCAGAAACGCCCGACGGCTTGGTGAGCTTGTCGAGTAGCGCCTTTTTCTCGGCCTCGGCAACAGCCTGTTTGCGCGCCGCTTGGGAGGCCTTCTCGGCCTCGGCTAAAGCGAGCTTCTCCATCAACTCTTGAGCCGTGGGCAGGACCTTTAACGACTTCTCTGCACTAGCGGCCATGACCTTCTCCGTCCTCATCTATATGACCAAGCCAATAGGTTTCGGCGAGCCGGCTATCGGTCTCAATTCCCCGATCCGAACAATGTTTCGACCGCCTGCAACAGCAGAACGTCCGGATTTTTGAGGCAGTATTGCTGGAGCTTATCGGCATTTTCATCGAGTTCCTGAATGTCTACGGTCAGGTCCCCGCGCTTGCCGTGGAAATAACCGTCCATCCAAATCGCGATCCGATCTGGATGAGAGATTTTGTACGTGGCGAATTGGTTACAACTGATCGTGGCGACATCGATAGTGACTTGCGCGCTGAGTGGCGAACTCAGGCCCAGCAAAAGCATCACAAAAACTGGTAGCCGTATCGGCATGGATGGCTCTCCCTGCGACTTTCGCCTAAACCCTTTTGTAATCCAAAATCAACGGCTCACCGACTCCTGCGGTTTTGGCCTGCGGGAGACGTTGCAGCCCGAGACTCTAGTGCGCCGCTCCAGGGGTCGCTTCGATAATTCCAAGCATTCCGAGTCCGCTAACCGCCAATTGGACGGCGACCGCGGTCAACAGGACCCCGAACACCACCTCGGAAACTACCAGTCCGGTGGGATTCAGGCGTTTTGATAATTTGTCGATGTTGCCAAAAATCCAATAGTCGAATGCGCCGACCAATAGGACGAGTCCGACAACGAGTCCGGCGCTCGCGACCGAGACCACCTCGCCCGATGCGATGATGAGGACGGTCATGCCGACCGGATTCAGCAGGTACGGAACGGCGAGTGGATAGACCGCGATCCGCTTCGGATCCTCCAAAGCTTCGACTTCTTCGACGATCTTCTTGCCCGGCCCACGCACCATCTCGATTGCCAGGATGGCCAGGATGATTCCGCCGGCAACCGCAACGGCGCCTCCGGTAATGTGCAGCAGGCGCATGAGCAGCGCACCAAACACAAAGAGCACAAGTGCTGTCACGACCGCCGTCACGACCATTTGCCGGCCAACGGCGCGCTGTGTCTCAGCATCCAAGTGCTTGGTCTTTTCGAGAAACGGCACGAGCGCAATTTTTGGGCCCATACCGATAAGCAGGAGCAGGAGGAGCTTCGCCACCAGCGCAAGACCGATTACCGAAAAATCCATGAACGCTCGCTTCTCGCTTATTTGGCATCTAGCTGAGGTAACCAGCAGCTGAATACGCGCCGATAACCGACAATACCACAGTCCGCTGCTCTTGGCTGGCCCGCTCCGCAGCAGTCTGGGCGAACCGAGCTCAAATTAGCGGGGAAATGTCGTTTGGCTCACTAGCACCAGTCGCCCCCTGCGTCACTGGAAGCCTGCCTTGGAGGAAAGTGGTGGGCGCGGCTGGGATCGAACCAGCGCCCCCCTGCGATGTCAACGCAACACCCCGGAAAGAAACTGAGGATTTCTGCAGTCTTCTATAGCCCTCTGCGACCCGATGTTCGTCCTCTGTGTCCGTTTGGTCACTGTGCGCTGGTACGATGCACCAGGGATCACTGCGAAATGAGCACACACAAACTTCCCAAGTGAAATCAACACGAGAACATCACTGCGAAGTTTCGCAGTGCTCCTTGGTACATCGGGGCCGACTAGGACGTGTGCTCATAAACGGCCCAACGTCCGGTATTGCGGGTAAAGCGGACATTCCTGATCCGCTCGCCGATATCCGCTAGTGACCCAAAGCAGACATTGTGCTGCCGCCCCCATGTCGCCATGAGAGGAGCCCACCTCCTGAGGATGACCTTAATCTAGCGGCATGCAAGTATAATCAAAACTATACTGTAGAAAAAACGGCTCGGAATTTGAGCGTGCGAAAATGTTTTCCCAGAAATTTAATTCAGTGCTTGTATATTCCTCACAAGTGGCGTACGTAACAAGAACGATTTGAATGAGTGTCATTCAAAATATAAGTATTATCCGTGATCGGAGAAAAAAATGGAAAATTCAGCCACGACGAATTCAAACAGTGCACCTCAGAATACTGACCAGAAGAACGCCGTCATGAAGGAAATCTGCGCCAAGTGGAGCAAGTTTTCAGAGCAGGACGTCGCTGCGATCAAGGGCAAGGCCGATCTCGTGTCGCAGGTAGTGACCAAGTACGGGCTTCCTCAGATCCAGGCCCAGAGTGAGGTCGACGCGCTGTTGAAGGGCCGTCAGGTCGGCGCGGGCGCCTAGATAACGATCCCTCCGAGGCTGCCGCCTTTAGGGGTGGCCTCGGGCGGTTAATCTCGCATTTTATACCCACAAGAGGCATTTCATGACCGCCACCCATAATCCCCAAACCGCCGCCGACCAGGCCAGCGCTACCTATTGCCGAATGACCGACCAGCTCGGTCACCTCGGTCTCGACACTGCCGTTCCAGAGGCCGTGCGCGCCCTCGCCGAGAAGAGCGTGGCACAGACCCGGCACGCCTATGACCGCTCTCTGGATGCTTTCGATACATCCTTGACGACGTTCGAAAGGACGTTCGACGCTGCCGGCCAAGGCGCTACCGCATTCAATCGCAAGATTGTCGACATCGCCCGGCGCAATGTCAGCGCGAGCTTCGATTTGGCTACGAGCCTAGCGGGCGCCAAAAACCTCGCCGACATTGTGGAGCTGCAATCCGCATTTTGGCGCAAGCAGTTCGGCGTATTGACGGCGCAAGCAGAGGAAGTTCGCGCGCTGTCGACCAAGGTCACCACCGATGCAGCCGAGCAGATCAACTCGCAAATAGCGGGCGGTGCGAACCGACCGGCAAAAGCGCATTAAAGTCGCGCTGGGTTTAGCGGTCAGTTCCGGCCCTCGTTCCGACAGCGGTCCCCTTCCATGACGACGCGGACGACCACGAAGGGTGTCACGTTCCATCGACCCTTCCACCTGAAGGGTGTCGACCGGTTGTTGCCACCTGCGGAGTATAGTGTGGTGACCGACGAAGAGGTCATCGATGGATTGTCCTTTGCAGCATACCGTCGAGTTTCGACAGTTATCCTCGTGCCGGCGGAGTCGGGATCTGCGGTCGAGATGGTCACCATCGATCCTTTGGATCTGCAGGCCGCTCAGGAGCAAGATGCTGGCGCGCTCAGCGAGTACACCCACCTAGCCTCTGTTCGAGCAACACAAGAGAAACCTTCACAATGAAACGACGGCACGAAGACAAACCTTCCGATCATAGCTTCATCACGGGGAGCGTGGTGCGTCTTAGCAGACGCTATCCACCGCGCAAGGCTGCGCTTGGCCCATACCATGTTGTTGCTCAACTTCCACCGCGGGATGGACAGCTCCAATACCGCATCAAAAGCGGCTGTGAGGCCTTCTATCGTACCGTTACAGAAAATGAGCTGGAGTCTGACGCAGGGGCAACGGTCACAGTCGCCGCATCATAGTCGCGTGCAGCAGAGCCCGCTTCCGCAACTGCTTTAAAGGTCGAACAGCGGCGACGCACAGAGCGACAAAAAAGATGCAATGCTTGGTGTGTGCCGGTGAAGCCAAAGACCTCACCCCTCGGAATTTCGATGGTCATGTTATCGGCTGCCCGAGCTGCGGCAAGTACGAAGTCGCTGGCGGCGCGTGGAACAGGCTCCAGAAGGCCTCTCAGCAGGAACGCGCCGCGGCGCTGGCAAAAGCGGCTTCGCTAAAATGCTTCGCGAGATGGCCAACGATCAAGAGCATCTGCTTCTGATGGCGAGAAGCGCTCCGTCAGGGCTTCCGTCTTAATGCCGAATGGCATCGCCCTCTTCACGGAGTTGTAACATCAGCGCGGATGCCACCACGTCGAGCCAAGTCCCGCGCTCAAACGCGCTGACGCGGTAGCGATTGGAGCCGAACTCGCTGTCGAGAAATTCCGCATCGAACAGCAGATGATCATGACTCCAGATGCGTATTCTGTTGATGTCGATAACGACTCGGGTCGCGCGTGCGCGCTGGACCAGAGCAGTCTGAAGTTCGCGGGTTTCCCTACCTCGTCGCACTCTAAAATCAAGGTTGCCCCGAGGCTGCCGTCTTCGGTCGGCTTGCCGCGCATCATCAGATAACTCAACACGAAGTCCGTTTATCTGCTCGGGGGTAATTTTTTGGGCCATGAGGTGAGGGTGGTTGCGGGGCAAACAGGGCTGCGGCAAGGCAGGCCCGCTTGCCGCTTGTCACCTACAAATGTCCGCTGGTGGCACTTAGCGGACATGCTCAATGCGCCTACTAATGTCCGCTTTTGGTGGCAAAGCGGACGTTGCACACGCTGCTTACCGATCTCGATTTATGAGTGCACGCCCTAGAACTCCAGAGCCCTTGCGGCGTCCCTCAAGAACTCAGGCGAGAAGCGAGGACGGCGTCGCGGTGATCGTGATGGAGCGCCTCGTCAATGGCAACGGACGAGCGTGGCTCATGTCACGATCAAGCAGACCTGACATCGCGAACATCGATCTCCGTGAGCGCGACGAAGCTCTGCCATCTGAGATCACGGTCCCGATGCGTGTGAGGGGCAGCTTCATACCCGAATAAAGCAACGCAGTTTAAACGACGCGCACATCCCGAGAGGGGTGAACGTCACCGTCATTGGTACACTCGTACCAGTGAAAGTGGTGGGCGCGGCTGGGATCGAACCAGCGACCCCTGCGATGTCAACGCAGTGCTCATACCGCTGAGCTACGCGCCCGGCTCCAGTCAGGAACGGAGAGCCTCTATATCGGTTGGGATGCCATCAAGGCAACCCGCGCCGGCTGAAAGAAAGATCAGGCTGCCAGCATCCGCTCCACCTGATCGACCAGGTCGCGCAGGTGGAAGGGCTTCGACAGGATCTTGGCATCCTTCGGCGCGTGGCTGTCGGGATTGAGCGCCACCGCGGCGAAGCCGGTGATGAACATGATCTTGAGATCGGGATCGAGCTCGCTCGCCTTGCGCGCCAGTTCGATGCCATCCATCTCCGGCATCACGATGTCGGTGAGCAGCAGCGTGAAGGGCTCTTCCTTCAGCCGCTCATAGGCCTCGAGACCGTTCCCGAACGAGACCACGTCGTAGCCGGCCTTCTCCAGTGCCTTCACCAGGAAGCGGCGCATGTCCTCGTCGTCTTCGGCAAGCAGAATACGCTGAACGCTGCGCGCCCGCGGGTCATTCGCCTCCATCCCTCGTCCCCCTGACTCTCGCCTTTCGGCGTACACAAACTTGGTAAAAGACTCGGTAATTTTAGCTTGCTCGGGCGTTAGGCCGCATTGGCCGATGCCCCCTGCAACCCCAAATCATCGCGTCTATTTCATCTGCGCACAAGCGAGAACACGCCTAGACAGGTTCAACTCTCATTGGCAGAGTTTACAGGCGATTCCGTGCCGGCGCGGCATCGGGCTGGGTCTGAGGCGGCAGCTTAAGGGATTTCCATGAGCCCAAGCGAGGCTGAAGCGATCGAAACCGAGCTGGCGCCGCCCTTTACCGTGGCGCGCCCCAAGGCACTGAAAGTGCCGCTGGTTTTCAACTCGCCGCATAGCGGCCGCGTCTACCCGAAAGCCTTCCTGGCCGCTTCCAGGCTCAATTCGCTCGCGCTGCGGCGCTCGGAGGATGCTTATGTCGAGGAGCTGTTCGGCTTCGTGACCCGGCTTGGCGCGCCGCTGCTTTATGCACACTTTCCGCGGGCTTACCTCGACGTCAACCGCGAGCCGTACGAGCTTGATCCGGTTCTGTTCCGCGATGGGCTGCCGCATTACGCCAACACGCAATCGGTGCGGGTAATCGGCGGGCTCGGCACCATCGCCAGGATCGTGTCCGAATCCGACGAAATCTATCGCGAGCCGCTCTCGGTCGGCGCCGCGCTCGAGCGGATCAACCGTCTTTATGCCCCCTATCATGAGACGCTCGCCGAATTGCTTGCCGAGGCGCAAAAGGAATTCGGCCTCGCGGTGCTGATCGACTGCCATTCGATGCCATCGAACCCGATTGCCGATCAGGGGGCCGCGCGACCCGACTTTGTGCTCGGCGACCGGTTCGGCACCTCGTGCAGCGGCGAACTCACCCGTCTGGCCGCAAGCCAGCTCAAGGCGCAGGGCTATGCGGTGGCGCTCAATAAGCCTTATGCCGGCGGCTACATCACCGAGCATTACGGGCGGCCGCACAAGTCGCAGCACGTGCTGCAGATCGAGATCAACCGCGCCCTCTATATGGACGAGACGAGCTTCGACAAGTCGGCGGGGTTCGAGCGGCTGCGTGCCGATCTCGAGGCCATGGTCCAGGCTCTCGTGCCGGGCATCCTAGGGCTTGCCATCCCGCGCGCGGCAGCCGAATAGCCAACACCGACAACTAACAGCGCATAAAAAAAGGGCCGCTCGAATGATCGAACGGCCCAAGTCTAGGGAGGAAACGCCCAAGGAGGGCAGCGGCATAGCCTGGAGAGCTATGCCGCGTTGCAACAATATGTCATTGCGCCGCACAAAAGGCAAGGTTGCAATGACGCTCGGGCGGCATTTCCGAAACACTGATGCATATCTGTCACGAGGATTTTTGCCCATGCTTTCGGGGGCTTGGCACCATGCCCTGGAACCCTTGACTCTCAAGGTAAAACCGCCTTTAGGCTGTCTCCGTGCCCAATTCCAAACCGCCCGAATTCCAGACCCTTCTCGCCACTGCACACGCCTTGGCGGACAAGGCCGGGGCGGTCATATTGCCGCATTTCCGGACAGATGGCGCCGTTGACCATAAAGGAGGCGATCTTTTCGATCCGGTCACCAAGGCCGATCGCGACGCCGAAAGCGCGATCCGCGCCGGCGTTGCCGCGGCTTACCCCTCGCACGGAATCCTCGGGGAGGAGTTCGGTGCGACGGCGACCGACGCCGAATATTGCTGGATCATCGACCCGATCGACGGCACTCGCGCCTTTATCCTTGGCCTGCCGCTCTGGGGCACGCTGATCGGACTCACCCGCAACGGCTCACCCCTGCTCGGCCTGATGGACCAACCGTTCACCCGGGAGCGCTTCTGGAGCGGCGAGAGCGAGGCGTTGTTCAGCCATGACGGCGCGACCAAAACCATGCGCACGCGTCCCTGCGCCGAGCTTGGTCAAGTGCTGCTCGCCACCACCAGCACCGACTTCTTCACCACCGAAGAGGAGCACGTTCGGTTTGCTGCCTTGAGCCGCACCGTGCGCCTGCGGCGCTTCGGCGGCGATTGCTACAATTACTGTCTGCTGGCGATGGGCCATATCGACCTCGTCGTCGAGGCGGGCCTGAAGCCGTTCGACATTCTGCCCCTGATCCCGATCATCGAGCGGGCGGGAGGGGTCGTCACCTCCTGGGAGGGCGGCGACCCGCGCGAGGGCGGCCGTATCGTCGCCGCCGGCGACAGGCGGGTGCACGCGGCGGCCGTGAGGCTGCTGACCGGTTAGCTGGCGATGCTCAGCGCGACGCCGGGCACGAAGGCGTCGAACGCCGCCCAGAATTGCTCGCGGATGGTGTCGCGCTCTTGCAGGATCTCGTGGCGCGAGCCCCTGAGCACGATCTGCGAGCCGGCGCGCAAGCGAATGGCGAGTTCCTCGATTGCCTCGCTCTGCACCACCTGGTCGTCGCTTGCCGCGAGCATCAGCACCGGCACGCGGACACGCGGCGCGAATTTTTCCCCGCCGACTCGCTCGATAGCGTTCAGCGCGGCCTTCAGCCAGCCGATAGTCGGCGCCTCGATGGCAAGCTCGGGCGCCGTCTGGAGCACCGAGAGGTTGCGCAAATAGCGCTCCCGGTCCGAGGTGAGAATGTTGCCTTCGAACGGCTGGTCGTAGTGATATTTCGCCTTGTCGCCCGGCACCGGTTGCTTGCCGAAACCGAACATGGTCAGCCCGTCGGCAAGTTGGCGGCACAGGCGATGCGACATCGGCAGCCCGGCGATCTTCACCATCGGCGCGGTCATCACCATGCGCGTAAACCAGCAGCCGCGCTTGATCGCCGCGCTGAACAGCACCATGGACGACATGGAGTGGCCGAGCGCGAAATAAGGAGCGGGACAATCCGGCAGCACCACGGCTCTCATGAAGTGTGCGAGATCTTCTTCATATTCGGCGAAATCGTTGACGTGGCCTTTCAGCGGGTTGCGGGTGAGCCGGCTCGATCCCCCCTGCCCCCGCCAATCCAGCACCGCCACCGCAAAGCCGCGCCGGCGCAACTCGCCCACCACCTCGAAATATTTCTCGATGTACTCGGCGCGTCCCGGGAAGATGCAGACCGTGCCGCGCCGCTCGCGCAGCACCGGCTGCCAGCTGGCGAAACGGAGCCGCAAGCCCTTGCGCACTTCGATGAACCCGGTCGACGCGCCGAGCGGGATGGGGTTCTTGGGTGTGCTGATCAGATCCATGAACGCGAACGGCCCCTCTAGCTCCGGCGCCGCTCTGCGGGGCGTTCGGGCGCGCCCCTTATAGCAGCGACGCAATTCATCGCCACGCCGTTCCCGCGCATGCGTGGAGCGCGCACGGCGCGCCCGTGTCCGCTCCGCGCGCGTTGCAATTCTCCCTGTGTATTCAGCACGCTAGACCTCTTGAAGACAAACTTTGCCGCACCCATATTTTTTTCGGCGCGGAGGCCTCAAGGCTTCGCGCCATCCGCCCGGCTCGCGCAACGAGCGGGCAAACCACCATATCGCTTCTCAAGGAGGATGTGTCATGAGGCACTTTGATCTTACCCCACTTTATCGCTCCACCATCGGCTTCGACCGGCTCGGCTCGTTGCTCGACACGCTGACCAGCTTCGAGGGCGAGACCCCGAGCTACCCGCCCTACAATATCGAGCGCGTCGGCGAGAATGACTATCGCATTTCCATGGCCGTGGCCGGCTTCGGCGAAGGCGACCTCACCATCGACGTGAAGGAGAACACGCTTTCCATTCGCGGCGAGAAACGCACCGAGCAGGAGGACACCACCTTCCTACATCGCGGCATCGCTTCGCGTAGCTTCGAGCGGCGCTTCCAGCTCGCCGATCATGTCCTGGTGAAAGGCGCGGTGCTCGAGCACGGCTTGCTGCATGTCGACTTGGTGCGCGAGTTGCCCGAGGCCATGAAGCCCCGCACCATTCCGATCGCGACCAGGACCGACAAAGCCGAGAAGCCGAAGGTCATCGACAGCCAGGCCGCCTAGTCGCCGGGTAAGCGCGACCAATCAACAAGAAGTGCGCTCTCGTGAGGGCGCCCTTCTCTGTTTAAGCAGGTGCTTGGGAGAGAACCTGCAGCCCCCTACACGCGAAACATTCGTCGGGAGCAACGATCTGACCCTAGCAGCCGCAACTTACGCGAGCCTTAACGGCCCAGCCCACGCGTAACGCCTCGTTAAAGCTTTGGGTCCGCCGCTGGAGCGATACCGATGATCGCAGCACCGGCGATAAGCTCGGCGAGCATGGTCTCGAGCCCAAAGCCCGGCGCCTCCTCCGCGGCGATGACGGCGGCCTCGCCTAGAGTCTTGTTTCCCTTGAGAGCGAGGATAAACGGCGCGCCCCCTTGGGGCAGACGCTTGATTTCGACCTGGAGCCTGGGCCGCAGCACCAGCGCATCCTCGCGGCCCTCGAGCCGAATCGCGGGCACCTCGCCGCTTCGTGTATTCAACTCGAAGATCGACACGATGGGGTAGAGCGAGCGCACCACACCGAGCGAGGGATGCAGCATCAGTACGGCGTCTTCGGCGCGATCGATGGCGCGCGCTAGCTCGGCGACGGGCAAGGGGGCGGCATCCGCAGCATGATAGGCCGCATGCGATGCCCATTCGAGCGAGGCGATATCGGCGAGATAGGACAAGCTGGCCGCGGGCGGAAAGCCCGCGACGAATGCAGGCAAGCTCGCGCCGTAACGCAGCAGCACCGCGGAGCGCGGCGGCTCGCGCTCGACATAGGCGCGGGCCATGGCGCGAAAGAAATCTTCGCCCACCAACCGCATGACCACGGGAAAGCGTCCGGCGAGCACATCGATCAGACTGGCATAGACGTTGTTGCGATAGACGCCGAACCGCCGCGACGGCACGCCGCCAGTCTTGCGCGATAGCGGCGTCGGCACGGCCGCGTTCGCATCGAGCACAGCCTCGGTGAACGCGCGCTGTATCTCGGCCAAACGGCTCATGCGCTCATCGCCATGCGATTTGAGCGGCGAGCTGCGATAGCTCGATCGGCCCGCTTTGCCTCCGTGAACAGAACGCTCCACGCCGGCACATCGTTATCCCATTCGATCAGGGTGGGCTTGGCGCCCGCGCGCGACAGCGCCCGCGCGTAAAGCGCCCAGACAGGGTCGGCGACCTCACGCCCATGATCGTCGATCAGCAGCATCGAGCCGTCATCGTCGCTGTCGGCCGCATGGCCGCCAAGATGGATCTCGCCGACATGCTCGACCGGAAACTCGTCGAGGAACGCCGTTGCGTCGAAGCCGTGATTGACCGACTGGACGAACACATTGTTGACGTCGAGCAGCAACCCGCAGCCAGTGCGCCGCACCACCTTGCGCAGAAACTCGACCTCACTCATCGCATTGTCGGCGAAGGCCAGATAGGTCGAGGGGTTCTCGAGCAGCATGCGCCGGCCGAGCCGCTCCTGCACCTCCTCGACATGCTCGCAGACGCGCGCAAGCGTCTCCTCGGTGTAAGGCAGCGGCAGGAGATCGTTGAGATAGACGCTGTCATGGCTCGACCAAGCGAGATGCTCGGAGAACAGCGCAGGCTCGTAGCGCTCGATCAGCACTTTCAGCCGGGCGAGATGCTCCCGATCGAGCGGCCCACTGCCACCGATCGAAAGTCCGACGCCATGCAGCGAGAGAGGATAGCGGTCGCGGATCGCGCCGAGATAATGATGCGGCGCCCCACCCTCGCCCATGTAGTTTTCGGCGTGGATCTCGAACCAGCCGATGTCGGGCGAGATCTCGATGATCTCGCGATAATGCTCACGCTTCAACCCAACGCCGGCGCGCGGCGGCAGCGCCTCGGCGGAAGCTCGATCCGGCAGCATCCGCTTAAGCAGGCGGCAGGTCGCGGTCGAGGGCCTCGAAGCTGCCGTTGCGGCCATCGGGAAGCTCCATGGTAAGGCAAGTCCCTTTCGGAACCAGCTTCCAGGAGTTGCCTTGAAAATCGAGCTTGGAAGTGCCCGCGCAACTCGTGCCCTTGCCGGCGGCGCAATCGTTCTCGCCGGCCTTGGCGACCCCGAAGCATTTCTCCATGTCGCCTTCCGCGGCGGCCTTGTCGTTGGCAGCCACCAGGGAAAGCGCCGCGGAAAAGGCGCAAGCCACCGCGAGTCCCGTCATTCTCTTGGCTTGATCGTTCATCTCGCAAACCTCCTAGCCCGAAATTGCATCCAGCCCCGGAACTCGCGTCCGGAGCGCGTGGTTTAAGCTTGAGAGTAAGCCCGGGGTGGCAACTTCACGTCAAATCACAGTGACGCCAGCAGGAGGTGACCGGAGGCTTAGAATCCAGGCTTGTGCGCGTCCCGGAAATCTGTCATTTATAGGGCGAATAGGACAGGCTTGCTGACCTTTGTCCCGAGGGGCGAAACCAGGCGGCGGCCGCCTAAGCAGCTGGGTCTTCGCTATCAGCCGCTCCGCGCTCTTAGCTGGTGAAGGTCCGGCCGTTGGCCAAGGCTTTTCTGGCCCCCCTCTCTCGCTCGGGGCGTGAGGCGTGGCCGAGGTTTCATGTGACGATGGCATCTGGTGGGTCGTTTCCGCGTTCCGTAAGCCCGGCGTGGCCTTCGCCGCCGCCCGCGCAAGGACTCTATGATCCGAAGCGCGAGCACGACGCCTGCGGCGTCGGCTTCGTCGCGGACCTCAAGGGGCGCCCGAGCCACAAAATCATCGAGCACGGCATCCAGATTCTGGAGAACCTGACGCATCGTGGCGCTACGGGCGCCGACCCGCTGGCCGGCGACGGCGCCGGCATCCTGGTGCAGATCCCCCATGAATTCCTCAAGGAGGTCTGCGCGCCGCTCAAGATCAAGCTGCCGGAGCCTGGCCACTACGCGGTTGGCTTCATGTTCATGCCGCGCAACCGCGCGCAGCGCATTTATTGCGAATCCGTGGTCGAGCGCGTGGTCGACGCGGAAGGGTTGAAGCTGCTTGGCTGGCGCGATGTGCCGTCGGACACTTCATGCTTGTCGGCGTCGGTGATCGAGACCGAACCCACCCATCGGCAGGTGTTCATTGGGCGTGGCCCCGACGTCGAGGACGAGGATGATTTCGAGCGCAGGCTTTATGTGCTGCGCAAGGTCATCTCCAACACCATCAACGGCGAGACCGGCGGCCGCGATATCGGCTTCTATACCGTGTCGCTGTCCTGCCGCACACTGGTCTACAAGGGTATGTTCCTGGCGTATCAACTCGGCGCCTATTACCCCGATCTGCATCATCCGCTGTTCGCCTCAGCTCTGGCGCTCGTGCATCAGCGTTTCTCCACCAACACCTTTCCCTCCTGGAAGCTCGCGCACCCCTATCGCATGGTCGCCCATAACGGCGAGATCAACACGCTGCGCGGCAACCTGAACTGGATGGCGGCGCGGCAGGCGAGCGTGTCCTCGCCGCTGTTCGGTCCCGACATCGACAAGCTCTGGCCGATCTCTTACGAAGGCCAGTCCGACACCGCCTGCTTCGACAACGCGCTCGAATTCCTAGTGCAGGGCGGCTACAGCCTCGCGCATGCGGCGATGATGCTGATCCCCGAGGCTTGGGCCGGCAACCCGCTGATGGATGCCAAGCGCCGCGCCTTTTACGAATATCACGCTTGCCTGATGGAACCGTGGGACGGCCCGGCGGCCATGGCCTTCACCGACGGCCGCCAGATCGGCGCCACGCTCGACCGCAACGGCCTGCGCCCGGCGCGCTACCTCGTCACCGACGACGGCCTGGTCATAATGGCGTCAGAGTCCGGCGTGCTGCCGATCGCCGAAGAGACCATCGTCGAGAAATGGCGGCTGCAGCCCGGCAAGATGCTGCTGATCGATCTCCAGAAGGGCTGCATCGTCTCCGACGAGGAGATCAAGGCCGAGCTAGCCTCGGCGCATCCCTACCAGCAATGGCTGGACCGCACCCAGATCCGCGTGCATGAGCTGCCCGGAGGCGCCGCGCCCGCGCCACGCACCAATGTCAGCCTGCTCGATCGTCAGCAGGCGTTCGGCTACACTCAGGAGAGCACCAAGTTCCTGATGCTGCCAATGGCCGAGTCCGGCCAGGAGGCGATCGGCTCGATGGGCACGGACACTCCGATCTCGGCGCTGTCCAACAAACCCAAGCTGCTGCACACTTATTTTAAGCAGAACTTCGCCCAAGTGACCAACCCGCCGATCGACCCGATCCGCGAGGAACTGGTGATGTCGCTCGTGACCTTCATCGGGCCGCGGCCGAACCTGCTCGACCTCGAAGGCACCTCGAAGCAAAAGCGGCTCGAGGCAGCGCATCCGATCCTCACCAACGACAATCTTGAGCGCATCAGAGGCATCGGCGAGGTCGCCGACAACCAGTTCCGCACCGTCACGCTCGACATTACCTATGGCGCCGATCATGGCGCCGCCGGCATGGGCAAAGCACTCGACAAGCTCTGCAAGCGCGCCGAAGAAGCGGTGCGCGCGGGCGAGAACATCATCATCCTATCCGACCGCGCCGCCGGCCCGGACCGCATCCCGATCCCCTCGCTGCTGGCGACCTCCGCCGTGCATCATCATCTGATCCGCTGCGGGCTTAGGACTTCGGTCGGCCTCGTGGTCGAGACCGGGGAGGCGTATGAGGTGCATCAATTCGCAACGCTTGCCGGCTACGGCGCGGAGGCGATCAATCCCTATCTCGCCTTCGAGACCATCGAGGCGATGCTGCCCGAGCTCGACGAGGAGATCACGCCCGAGGACGCGATCAAGCGTTACATCAAGGCGACCGACAAGGGCCTGCTCAAGGTCATGTCGAAGATGGGCATCTCGACCTACCAGTCTTATTGCGGCGCGCAGATCTTCGATGCGGTGGGCCTCAAGTCCGATTTCGTCGCCAAATATTTCACCGGCACCAACAGCCAGGTCGAGGGCGTGGGGCTGGAGGAGATCGCGCGCGAGACCGTCGAGCGGCACAGCCAAGCCTTCTCCGATGCGCCGGTCTTGCGCGAAGCGCTCGAGGTCGGCGGCGAATATGCCTATCGCATTCGCGGCGAGGCGCACATGTGGCGCCCGCAAGTGGTCGCCGATCTGCAGCACGCCGTGCGCGGCAGCCTGCCCGAGAAGTACCGCGCCTACGCCAAGCAGATCAACGAGCAGACCGAGCAGCTTTTGACGCTGCGCGGGATGTTCCGCATCAAGACGGCCGAGGAGATGGGCCGCAAGCCAATTCCGCTGGATCAGGTCGAGCCCGCCAAGGAGATCGTCAAGCGCTTCGCCACCGGCGCCATGTCGTTCGGCTCGATCAGCCGCGAGGCGCATACCACGCTGGCCATCGCCATGAACCGCATCGGCGGCAAGTCGAACACCGGCGAAGGCGGCGAGGAGGCCGATCGCTATAAGCCGCTGCCGAACGGCAATTCGATGCGTTCGAAGATCAAGCAGGTCGCATCCGGCCGCTTCGGCGTGACCGCCGAATATCTGATGAACGCCGACATGATGCAGATCAAGATGGCGCAAGGGGCCAAGCCCGGCGAGGGCGGCCAGCTCCCCGGCCACAAGGTCGACGCCGTCATCGCCAAGGTACGCCATTCGACGCCTGGCGTGGGGCTGATCTCCCCGCCCCCGCATCACGACATCTACTCGATCGAGGACCTGGCGCAGCTGATCTACGACCTGAAGAACGTCAACCCGGCCGCCGATGTCAGCGTCAAGCTGGTGAGCGAGGTCGGCGTCGGTACGGTCGCGGCCGGCGTCTCAAAGGCGCGCGCCGATCATGTCACCATCGCCGGCTTCGAGGGCGGCACCGGCGCCTCGCCGCTCACCTCGATCAAACATGCCGGCTCGCCTTGGGAGATCGGACTCGCCGAAACCCAGCAGACGCTCGTGCTCAATCGCTTGCGCGGCCGCATCGCCGTGCAGGTCGATGGCGGTGTGCGTACCGGCCGCGACGTGGTGGTGGGCGCGCTGCTCGGCGCCGACGAATTCGGCTTCGCCACCGCGCCGTTGATCGCCGCCGGCTGCATCATGATGCGCAAATGCCATCTCAATACCTGCCCGGTCGGCGTCGCCACGCAAGACCCGGTGCTCCGCGCCAAATTCCAAGGCAAGCCCGAGCACGTCATCAATTTCTTCTTCTTCGTCGCCGAGGAAGTGCGCGAATACATGGCCGCGCTCGGCTTCCGCACTTTCTCCGAGATGATCGGCCAGACCGAGATCTTGGATAAGAGCCAGGCCATCGACCATTGGAAGGCCAAGGGGCTGGACTTCACCCGCATCTTCCATAAGCCGGACGTGCCGGCCGAGGTCGCCATCTTCAATTCGGAGCGTCAGGACCACGGCCTCGACAAGGTGCTGGACCGTCAGCTGATCGAACTCGCCCGCGAGGCGCTCGATGAGAAGAAGCCGGTCAAGCTCGACCTGCCGATCAGGAACTTGAATCGCACCGCCGGCGCCATGCTGTCGGGCGAGATCGCCAAGCGCTACGGCCATACCGGCCTGCCCGAGGACACCATCTGGGTCAGCTTCAAGGGCTCCGCCGGCCAGAGCTTCGGCGCTTGGCTCGCGCATGGCGTGACGCTCGACCTCGTCGGTGAGGGCAACGACTATGTCGGCAAAGGCCTGTCAGGCGGGCGCATCATCGTCCGGCCGCCGGCCAACTCTGCCATCGTGCCGGAGAAGTCGATCATCGTCGGCAACACCGTGCTGTACGGCGCCATCGCCGGCGAATGCTATTTCCGCGGCGTCGCCGGCGAGCGCTTCGCCGTGCGCAACTCGGGCGCCATTGCCGTGGTCGAGGGCACCGGCGATCATGGTTGCGAATATATGACGGGTGGCGTGGTGGTGGTGGTCGGCCCGACGGGACGCAATTTTGCCGCCGGCATGTCGGGCGGCATCGCCTATGTGCTCGACGAGGACGGCGATTTCGAGCGCCGCTGCAACCTCGCCATGGTCGATCTCGAGCCGATCCCGAGCGAGAATCAGGTGATGGAGCGGAGCCGCCACCAGACTGGCGATCTCGAAAGTCACGGCCTGGTCGACTTCACCGACATGACCCGGTTCGACCAGGAGCGGCTCTACCAATTGATCGAAAACCATCTCCACTACACCGGCTCGACCCGCGCCAAGGCGATCCTCGACGATTGGGCGAACTACCTGCCGAAATTCGTCAAGGTGATGCCGGTCGAATATCGCCGCGCCTTGGAAGAGATGGCGCGCCAGCAGTCGGTCGACAAAGCGGGTCTCGGCGACATCGAGATCGGCTTGCGCGGCAACGGCGGCAACGGCAAGTAATCCTCAACGCGAAGGAGCCAAGATGTCCTGGAGAAAGGCGCCAGGCGGCGACTTTGCCGCGCGAGGATGAGCAGCGCTTGACGGAGCGAGGCTGACGGTGACTACTTGGAGCACCGCCCATTGGCGGGAGTTTAGGCCAAGAGCATGGGTTTAATGGGCAAGATCACGGGCTTTTTGGAGATCGAACGCGAGGACCGGACCTACGAGCCGGCCTCCGATCGCATTCGCCATTACCGCGAGTTCATCATCCCGCCGAGCGAGGCGGAGATTAGCCGCCAGGCCGCGCGCTGCATGGATTGCGGCATTCCGTATTGCCATACCGGCTGCCCGGTGAATAACCAGATCCCGGACTGGAACGACCTCGTTTATCATTCCGACTGGGAGGTGGCGGCGCAGAACCTGCACTCGACCAACAACTTCCCCGAAGTGACCGGCCGTATCTGCCCGGCGCCGTGCGAGGCCGCCTGCACGCTGAACATCATCGACGTCCCGGTCACCATCAAATCCATCGAATGCGCCATCGCCGACAAGGCCTTCGACGAAGGCTGGATCACGCCGGTACCGCCAGAGACGAAGACCGGCAAGCGCGTGGCGATCATCGGTTCCGGCCCCGCCGGGCTCGCAGCCGCGCAGCAGCTCGCCCGCGCCGGACATGACGTGCATGTCTATGAGAAGAACGCCTTCCCTGGCGGCCTGCTCCGCTACGGCATCCCCGATTTCAAGATGGAGAAATATATCGTCGAGCGCCGCGTCAAGCAGATGGAGGCCGAGGGCGTCACCTTCCATTGCAATGTCCATGTCGGCCGCGATCTCTCCGTCAAGAAGCTTGAGCGCGATTATGACGCCGTGCTGCTCGCGGGCGGCGCGGAGCAGCCGCGCGACCTCGCCGTGCCGGGACGCGACCTCGCCGGCATCCATTTCGCCATGAACTTCCTGCCGCAGCAGAACCGCCGCGTCTCCGGCGAGCCGCAAGGCGATGTCGCGCCGATCTTGGCCGAAGGCAAGCAGGTCGTGGTGATCGGCGGCGGCGATACCGGTTCGGACTGCATCGGCACGTCGTTTCGGCAGGGCGCGGTCTCGGTGACGCAACTCGAAATTCTGCCGCAGCCGCCGGACAAGGAGAACAAGGAGCTGACCTGGCCGAACTGGCCGCTCAAGCTGCGCACCTCGTCGAGTCAGGCTGAAGGCGCCGCGCGCGATTTTGCTGTGGCCACGGCGAGGTTCCTCGGGGCTAACGGTAAGGTCGAGCAGCTCGAATGCATCCGCCTCGACGGTCAGATGAAGCCGATGCCGGGCACCGAATTTCAGATCCCGGCCGATCTCGTGCTGCTCGCCATGGGCTTCCTGCATCCGGTGCAGGAAGGCATGGTCAAGGAGCTCCGAGTCGACCTAGATTCTCGCGGCAACGTGAAGGCAAGCGAGCTCGATTACCACACCTCGCGTGGCAAGGTGTTCGCCGCCGGCGACATGCGGCGCGGCCAATCGCTCGTAGTATGGGCGATCCGGGAGGGGCGCCAAGCGGCGCATGCCATCGATAAATTCCTGATGGGGAAAACCGCGCTGCCGCGCTGAGCGGCCAGAGGGGCGTCAGCCCGGCGGCCAAGCGAAATCGTCGCCCCTGCCCGCCTTGGGCTTGGGCTGCTCACCCTTGATCAGCACCTTGTAATAAGGCCGCTGCGAGAGCGGAAGGCGCGGCCTCGATGAGGCGAGCGACAGATCCGTCAACGCGGAGATTGTGGCCACCGCCGTCAACCCCGTACTGAGCTCGCTGGTGATCATTTCGGCCTCCGGGTTGGTGGAGGCAGGCGCCTGCGGCGCCAACCCTTGCGCGGCTTGGAGCGACTGGTCGATCGCGGGCCTCACCAGGCTGACGTCGCCGACATTGCTCTGCTGGAGCTGCGTAGACTCTTCGTCTTGAGCTTGCTCGCCTTGCGCCTGCTGCCCGGACGAGTCCGGCACCGGATTGGGGTTGGCCGCGGCATCCTGCTGGTCGGCGGTCGGCGCGGGCTGCGCCGGATCCGATCGTCCGGGCACCACGTCGCGTCCCATCACCTTGGCCTGCTCTTCCTCGTTGCCGGCCAGCGGGATGTTCCGCTCCAGCTTGGCGAGGTTCAGGTCGCGGCGCAGCTCCTTGTCGACGAAATGGGCGAGCTTGAGATAGCCGCGCATGGTGAAGAGCACGCCGTCGTCGGCCCTGAGCCGCTTGACCTGCCCGGTCATATCGGGTCCGTAGGCGCTGTACCGGCCGCCATCGTCGGTAAAGCCGTTCCAGGTGTCGATGTACTTGGCGCCGTTGATGAACGCCTTCTCGCGATAGACCTCGTTCAGCGCTTCGGCGTCGCTGCTGTCCGTGGGACTGCGCATGATGGGCAGGCCGACCCAATAGACGGCGATGTTCGCCGCTCTGAGCTTCTTGATCAGGGCCTCGACCCGCTGGCCGTAGACCTCGTGCCAGCCCTCGCTGCCGACCTTCAGCCAATCCTTGCCGCTCTTGATCGGCTGTGCATCGTTGGCCCCGAACATGAGAACGGCGATCTGATAGGTCTCGGTCTTGAGCAGGTCGCCAACCTGCTTGCTCCAGTCATAGGAATCGGGCCGGGAGAAGCCAGTAGAGGATTTCGAGCGATTGAGGAACTCGAGCGTCGCGTCGTCGTCGAAGGCGCGATAGAGGCCCTGCCATAAGCCGTCGCCGAGCGCGTCGCCGAGCACAATGACGCGATAGCAGTCACCGTTAGGGAAGGGATTGATATAGCTGCGCTGCACGGGGGGCGTCGCCTGCTGCGCGAGCGCCGGCGCTAGCCAAACCAGCAGCCCGGCCAGCAGGCCGGCAACGCCAAATGCTACATCGCGCCAACGCCATGCGGGGCCGCTCGAGCCAAACCAGGACACGCTACGAAACATGTTCGTTCGAACCCTCCGCCGGGTCCGCCCTCAGTTCGCCCCTGTTGGGCACACTGGTAATCCCTTCCGGCTGGAACGCCAAGTCCCTCGCATCATTGCTGCTCGCCATTGGCCGGTTGGTCTTGGGCTGCATCGGCCGGCTGTCCGTTGCCCGCAGCGGCGGGCGGGGCTTGCGCGGCAGCAGCCGGCAGCGGCTCGCTCTGCAACCGCTTGAGCAGCGTGAGGCTCGGATATCCATCCGCCCCAAGCCCCTTCGACCGCTGATAGGTTTTGACCGCCTCGAGGGTCGCAGGCCCGATCACCCCGTCGGGTTCTCCGGCCATCAGACCGTGCGCGATCAACAGCCGCTGAAACTCGGTGCGCTGCTCGAGCGATAGGTGCGTCTCGTCGGTCGGCCAGGGATGCACGAAATGCCCCCCGCCCCTGATCCTGTCGGCGAGATGCCCGACGGCCAGCGCGTAGGATTTCGCCACGTTGTAGTGGAGGATCGCACGGAAATTGTTGAGCAGGAGGAAAGACGGTCCGCTCGCTCCCGCCGGCGCGAACAGCGAAGCCTTGTCGGATAACCTTGGATAGGCCTCGCCATTCACCCGCACGATGCCGAGCTTCTGCCACTCGCCGAGCGACTTGAGCGTGCTCTCGTTGACGCGTTTTGGATCGAAGCCCTTCGGCAGCGCGACCTCATAGCCCCAGGTCTCGCCGGCGCGCCAACCCGACACTTTGAGATAGCTTGCGGTCGAGGCCAGTGCGTCGGGAACGTTGCCCCAGATGTCGCGCTTGCCGTCGCCGTCCTGATCGACCGCGTACGAGCTGTACGTGGTCGGAATGAACTGGGTGTGGCCCATGGCCCCGGCCCATGAGCCGTTCATCGCCTCGAAACCGATATCGCCCCGCTGCAGGATCTTGAGCGCGGAGACGAGTTGCGGCTTGGCGAACTTGGCCTTGGTGCCGGTGCAGATCAGCGTGGCCAGCGAGCGGATCACGTTCTTGTCGCCGGGCTGCGTGCCGTAATTCGACTCGACCCCCCAGATCGCGAGGATGATATGCCGATCGACGCCGTAGCGCGTCTCGAGCGAGCCGAGCAGCGCCTGGTTCTCGACGAGCTTCTGCTTACCCGTCTCCACCCGCTTATCCGAGACCGCCCGGTCGATATACTCGCCAATCGGCTTTACATATTCGGGTTGGAAATTGGCGGCCTCGACCACTTCGGGATCGGGGGTAAACCCTTGAAAGGCGCGATCGAAGGTGGCGCGCGTGACGCCGGCGCTTTTAGCGGCGGGCCAGAGACCCTCGACGCAAGCCTGGGGACTCGCGGCCGCGGACAGGTTCGGAAACGCCAAGATCAGCAGCGCGGCGGATCCGGCATTGCGGATCAATGACTTAGAGTTTCGAGCGATTCGCATCTGGCGACCTTAACAAGCGTGGCGGGCAAAACCTAGGCAAGCAATGCGGACTTCCTCCCCCCGGCTACTGCGCCGCGGCGGCATTTGCTTGCTTGAGCACCGCATCCACCACCGACTTGTTCGGATAGCAACTGAGCGGCAGGCCGAGCTTCTGCTCCTCGATGCCGATAGTGCGCCGCGTCTTGAAGCCGGCCAGTCCGTCCACTTTGCCGACGTCATGCCCCTTCGCCACCAACACCTCTTGGAAGCGCTGGATGCGGTCGCGGGGCAGGCGCTCGACCGGCTGCCAATCCCCGGCGAACTCGACCGGCGCATTGGCGGCGATCATGTCGGCGACGTGGCCGACGAACAGCGCGTAGACATCGGAATTGTTATAGAGCTTCAGCACCGAGAAATTGTTGGTGGCGAGAAACGCGGGACCCTTCAGTCCGGCCGGAAGAACCAGAAACGCGGGATCCTGAAGCTTGTCTTCGGGGAACGGGCGATCCTTCACCCGCACGACGCCAAGCTTGGCCCATTCGGCGATCGGGCGGGCTTTGTCCGGACCTTGCTCGGTGCAATCGAAGCCCTTGGGCAGTGCGACCTCATAGGCCCAAGTCTGCTTGCCGTCCCAGCCCTGGCTGTGCAGCGAATTGCCCGCCGAGGCAAGCGCGTCGGGCACCGAGTTCCAGATGTCGCGCCGGCCGTCACCGTCGAAATCGACGGCGTATTTCTCGAAATCCGACGGCAGGAACTGGGTATAGCCCATCGCCCCCGCCCAGGAGCTTCGCATCTCCGCCCGCGTCGCGTGCCCCTCCTCCATGATCTTCAGGGCGGCAATCACCTCCTGGCGGAATACCTCAGGCCGCCGCCCCATGAAACCTTGCGTGGCGATGGCCGAGAGCGCGTCATAGGGCAGCGTTGCCGCGCCAAAACCCGTCTCTCGTCCCCAGATGGCAACCACGATGCTCGCCGGCACGCCATATTTCTGTTGAATCGCCCCGAGCGTCTGACCGAGCTGCTGGTACTTGCTCCGTCCGGTAGCGGCGAGCGCACTGAGGGCGCCCTTGCTGAAATAGAGTTCCGGCACGTCGAATTCAGCCTGGTGGCGCGGCTTGGGCCTCAACGCCGCGGGCAGCGCGGGGCCGTCGGGATAAGCGGGGTCGGGCGGGGTAATCTGCGGCAGCGACCAGTCGAGTTTCAGGCCTTTGAGATTGGCGTCGAAGGTCTTGCGCGAGACCCCGGCCGCTTCGGCGTCGGGCCACAACGCTTGCAGCCAAGCGGCAAAGCCCTTCTCCACCTCCCGCTTATAGACGGCGAGCTCGTCGTCAGCCGCTTGCGCCCCGCCCGCAAGCTGCACGGCGAGCGCAACGGCGAGAGCGATCTTGACGAACATGTTTCGCGGCATGGGTATTCCCAAGCGGCCCCGGCGATTCGAGGCTTCCCACCCCGATTCTGGCGGTCGCTTTAAGGCGGCGCAAAGGCAAAATAGCCGGCGGCTACGAGGCGGCGCGGTATTCGATCAACCGCTTTTCCCAGCCAAGCGCGTGGTTGACGATGGTGTCGAGGTCGTTGAGCCGCGGCTCCCAGCCGAGCACCTGGCTGATCCGGCCGGCTTTGGCGACGATGGCGGCGGGATCGCCCTCCCGGCGCGGCGCCATCCGCACGGTGAAATCGCTCTGCGACACTCGCTTCACCGAACCGATCACGTCGAGCACCGAGAAACCGCTGCCATAGCCGCAATTCAGCACCTCGCTCTTGCCGCCGGCGCGGAGATAGCGCAGCGCGTCGAGATGCGCGCGAACGAGATCGCTCACATGGATGTAGTCGCGGATGCAGGTGCCGTCTTGCGTGGGATAGTCGGTGCCGAACACTTCGAGATAAGGCAGCTCCCCGAGCGCCGCTTCGCAGGCGACCTTGATGAGATGCGTGGCGCGCGCGGTCGATTGCCCGCTTCTTCCCATCGGATCGGCGCCGGCGACATTGAAATAGCGCAAAGCCACGTAGCGCAGCGGATGCGCTTTAGCGGTATCGCGCAGCATGATCTCGGTCATCAGCTTCGAGGTGCCATAAGGCGAGATCGGCTCGAGCACGGCGTTCTCGGCGACCGGATTTTCCTTCGGCATGCCGTAAACGGCCGCCGTCGAGGAAAAGATGAAGTATGGCACCTTAGCCTCGACCGCCGAGGCGATCAGCGAGCGCGACTTGCAGGTGTTGTTGAGGTAGTAGCCGAGCGGATCGGCGATCGACTCAGGCACCACGATCGAACCGGCGAAATGAATGACGGCGTCGATCGCATTGTCGGCGAACAGCCGGCGCAAAAGCGCGCGATCGCCGACATCGCCCTCGATGAACTTGGCGGCATCCGGCACCGCCCAGCGGAAGCCGGTCGAAAGATTGTCGAGCACGATGACGTCCTCGCCCGCGTCGAGCAGCTCGAGAACCATATGGCTGCCAATGAAGCCAGCCCCGCCCGTGACCAGAACACTCATGCGATCAACCTTACCACGCGGCCATTTGCAATTCCCTGCTAGCTATCGGATAGAGGTTGAGGACTTCTAACCGGGCCAAACCGAGCCCGCCTGCCTGGCGCGCTTAACCATACGAGGACCCCGAATGGCTGCTTGCGTGCGCAAGGCCGTGTTCCCCGTGGCGGGGCTTGGCACCCGCTTCCTGCCTGCGACCAAGGCCATGCCCAAGGAAATGCTGACGGTGGTCGACCGGCCGCTGATCCAGCATGTGGTCGACGAGGCGCGCGAGGCGGGCATCGAACATTTCATCTTCGTCACCGGCCGCAACAAGGGTGTGATCGAGGATCATTTCGACCGCCAATACGAGCTCGAGCAGGTGCTCGCCGAGCGCGGCAAGACGGCCGAGCTTGAAGCGCTCATTAGCGATCTTCCGGGACCCGGCACCACGAGCTTCACGCGCCAACAGGAACCACTCGGCTTGGGCCATGCGGTTTGGTGCGCGCGCGAGCTGGTCGGCAACGAGCCGTTCGCGCTTCTGCTTCCCGACGTGCTGGTGCAGACCGAAGGTAAAGGCTGCCTCGCGCAGATGCTCGACGCCTACGCCACGCATGGCGGCAATATCATCGCGGTGGAGCCCGTACCCGAGGACCAGGCCAAGAATTACGGCGTGGTCAGCCTTGCCGGCGAAGACGATGGCTCGGTTCTCCCCATCGACGGCATGGTGGAGAAACCCAAACCTGGAACGGCGCCCTCCAACCTCACCATTCTTGGCCGCTACATTTTGCAGCCCGAGATCTTCGAGATTCTCTCCGCGCAGGAGAAGGGTGCGGGCGGCGAGATCCAGATCACCGACGCAATGCTCGCGCTGCTCAAGCGCCAGCCCTTCTATGCGGTGAAATACCAAGGGCGGACCTTCGACTGCGGCTCAAAGGTCGGCTTTCTTACCGCCAACGTCGCTTACGCGCTCGCCCGTCCGGACATCGCCGAGGCGTTCCGCGCCGAGATCAAGAAGCTGGTCTAGCGGGTGCAACACAAATAAGGCCGGAGATGCCTTTTTTGGGGTTAATCCCTATGCGCCAATGCTGCCTCCCGAAGAGATGCGGTAGGCTGATAAGCTATCCAACCCGCCCTCGAGGGCTCCCGTGGACCGAACCGCGCTGCTCTCAACAGTCTCAAGCAAGCTGGCGGAGGTTGTCATACTCCTCACGGCCGCCGGGGAGGAACGGTTGGCGGCTTACGCAGAGGACCTGGCACACCAGGTCGAGGTCAGCGCCCACGAAGACCAGGTGCCTCCCAGGTCTACGCCGCATTGAGACCTGGCTGGGATCTCAAAATGCCATCCGGCGCGCGCGCCCCTAAAATGCCGCGGTCTTCGCTCCTTTAGAGGCGTCGGCCCGCGAACACGGGCACAAGCGCGGGCATTTTTCTGGGAACTTGGGGTTTGGCACCCACGTTTCGATAGCACGCCAGAATTTCACGGGGTTGGATTACGCTCGCTGTTGCGGCCTAATAGGCGAATCACACCACGCTGCACCCAGCGGCTCATTGCCCCCTCACAGTCTGAACGACGGGAAGCGACAAAAGTGAAACTCATAACCCTGGTTTTCTTGCTCATCACCACTCTCGCAGCAAGTCAGGCATGCGCCGAAGAGGTATTCAGCCAACCCTTAACGCGGGTCGACTGCGATAAAGCGGGAATGGCCTGGAACGATGGTGCCAACGTATGCGGAACAGTTTCCGCGCCGGCGGAAGCTGTCGCCCCAGTAGTCGCCGCGCACAGTTCGAGTCAGCCACTCACCCGAAATGAGTGCGATCGGGCCGGCTTGACGTGGAATGAGACGGCGAACGTGTGTGATCTAAACTCGGAAGGACCCCCGGGGCAATCCGCGGTAGGTGAGACAAACCCAGCGGCGTCCGCGGTCCTAATCAATATCGACAAAGCCAGTCAAAGAATGACGGTCTATTTGAACGGAGTCGAACGATATGACTGGCCAGTCTCGACTGGCGCCTCGGGATATTCGACACCTTCGGGAACGTATGTGGCCAGGTCCATGAACAAGATCTGGTACAGCAAGCAATGGGACAACGCGCCCATGCCGCACGCAGTGTTCTTCACCAAAGAAGGACATGCAATTCATGGTACCAACGAGGTCAAGCGGCTCGGCAAACCTGCCTCACATGGTTGCGTACGCCTGTCTCCGCAGAACGCCGCCACTCTTTTTGCGATGGTCGGTGAGAATGGCCTGGAGAACACGCAGGTCGTCCTCGTGGGCCTGACTCCGGGGGGAGAGAGCAAAGTGGCAAGTTCGGCGAGGGCCCAAGGCCGCATCGAATCTGACGCCCGACCCCAGAAACGCGGCGGATTTTTCAGACGCCTATTTGGCGGTCGATAAGGCGGAGGCGCATCGGCTGTGCCCAGTCGCGTTCAGCGACCGATGAAGCCGGGGGCGATCGCCTCCGCAATCGCCGTACTGCCGGCATCAGGCTTTAGCAAAACTACGCCGATCTCCCTCTGATCGCCGCCACTCGTCTGGTAGACCAGACCGAAAATGCTGGCGGCAGTGCGAAGCCATTTCGCGCGATCATCGAGAGACCAGGCCGCGTTGGGCCTCGGCAGCCGGTCCAAGAGCCCCTGAATGAGAAGATCGCTGACCCCGCGATCATCCGCGTCAATGGCGCTCGGCTGCGCGTCGAGAAGTTTGAGGGGCGTGAGACTGGGCGCGGACTCGCCGCGTGGCGTCACGAGCCAACTCTTCTCGTGAGGCGCATTCCATCCGCAATATTGATTAGGAGGAAAGAGGTCCATCTGGCGTCTTCGCTAGGTCAGAGCGAATTTCCGTTTCGTTTACCATATTCCGGCCGCCCCTTCCTCGATTGCTGGAACCTATGGTTAACGCTGGGGACGCGTGCAGCGTCCGCGCCTCGCACTCGGCGAGACTTTCAGCGTTCCTCGGCGCTGCCTGTACCCCCCGGACAACCAATTGAGCCGCATCGATTTCGGCGTTGGTAACGGTTTTGTGGTGGGGTTTTGTTGCAGAAAGCAACCTCGCACGCTCGGCGGGAGCTTTGAGTTTAATGAGTTCGACCTCTTGCGAGAACGGCGTCACGCCTCCCCACCCACGGGTGCTCGGTTGGTTCGGCACCACCGCGCTTGCCATGGGCGGCAGCAACCAGATGATCTTCCTGATCACGGCGCTGTTCGTCGGTCAGGGCGCGATACTTGGTCAAGGCAGCGCTGCCGTCCCTCTGCTCATCTTTGGCGTGCTTCTCGGCTGGGCCGCGGCCCCGGCTTGGACCGAGCTTGTCTTGATGTGGCCAAACCGCGTGGGCGGTATCTCGGCGGCATGCGCGGAAGCGTTTCGTCCATATAACCCCGTGCTCTCCGCTCTGACCGGCACCTGCTACTGGTGGGGCTGGATTCCCACCTGCGGTCTCACGGCGCTACTTTCCGCCTCCGCCCTGCAACAATGGTATTTTCCGGGGCTGCCGGTCGAGGCGGTCGCCATCGCCATCGTGCTCACGTTCAGCTTCGTGAATCTCTGCGGCATTAAGTGGGTGGCGCGTCTCGCCATGCCGATTGCCACCGCCTCGGCTACGCTCGCCTTCATCTCGGCGCTCAGCCCCATCGTGGCCGGCGACGTCGATTGGACCCAGTCGTTCGACTATCACCTGACCACGCCGTTCGAAGGTTGGTTCGGCGACATGACGGCGATCATGGCCGGACTTTATCTGATCGGCTTTGCAGCACCCGCCTTCGAGGCCGCGGCCTGCCATGTGGGCGAAACCAAGGACCCCAACCGCAATGTTCCCCGCGCCATGTTGGCTTCGGCGATCATGGCGGGAGTCTATTTCATCGTGCTGCCGGTGGTGTGGCTCGGCGTTCTCGGCCCGGAGCCGCTCGGCCGCGACCTCGCCACCGTGCTCGGCCCCACCTTCGCGCCGCTGCTCGGCAGCTTGGGCAAGGCCGCCGCCATCTGGTTCGTCATGCTCAACATGTTTCACGGCACGCTTCAGCCCTTGGCGGGCGCGGCCCGCACGATGTCCCAGCTCGCGGACGACGGGTTGCTGCCCCGCTTCCTGTCGCTGCGCTACAAGCCCACCGATTGTCCCTGGGCGGCAACCGCGCTCACCGCGGGGTCGGCCAGCGTCTTCCTCATTGCCGGTGATCCCGTATGGATGATCGCCGCGGCCAATTTCACCTATCTCATCGGCATCTGCATGCCGAACATCGCCGCCTGGCTGCTACGGCGCGACATGCCAGAGGCGGCGCGCCCCTACCGCGCGCCGCGCGGCACCATCGTCCTCGGCCTGATCGCCGCCTCGATCTGGCTCGTCGCGGCCATTCTCGGATTCCAGCAATTCGGCCTGCCCACCGTCGTGTTTGGGCTTGCCCTGGCCTATTCCGGTGCCGGCCTCTACGCCTGGCGCGTCATCGAGGACCGTCGCCGCGCAGGTCTGCCGGCCATCGCCCAGACCCTTCACGTCAAGCTGACCGGCGCAATGGTATTGGTGCTCATTCTCGACGGCATCGCCTATCTCGCGGCGGTCAACACGATTTCCGCCGAGCACCATCCGGAGCTCGTCTCCGCGCTCGCCGATATTTTCACCGCGGTGGCTCTACTTACGATCAGCGTCGGCCTCGTGCTGCCCGGCATGATCACCTACTCGGCGACGGAGGTCAGCAGAGCCGCTAAGCGTTTGACCTCAGGCACCTTGCGGCAGTTCTCGCAAGCCATGGCGGCGCTCGGTCACGGCGATCTCGATGGCGCGCACGCCTCTGTCAACATCGTGCCGGTGAGGCCGAATTCCCGAGACGAGCTAGGCGAGATGGCTGAGAGCTTCAACGTCCTCCAAGAGGAGGTTCGCAAGGCCGCGATCAGTCTCGGCGAGGCGCGCGACAAAATGCAGGTGGCGCGCGCCGAGTTGCTCGCGCGGCATGAGGAGATCGCCTTCCTCGCCCATCACGACGCCTTGACCAGCCTAGCGAACCGGCCCGCGCTTAGCCTTGCGCTGAATCACCTTCTCGACCAGGCATATGTGGGCGGCAATGGCTTCGCCCTCCTCAGCGTCGACCTCGACCATTTCAAGGAGGCCAACGACGTGTTCGGTCACGTCGTCGGCGACGAACTGCTTTGCGCCGTCGCGCGCCGGCTTGAACGGGCGGTTGGAAACGAGTTCATCGCCCGCGTCGGCGGCGACGAATTCATCGTCCTCTCGACGCAGGGCGAACAGCCCCAGTCGGCCGCGGTCTTGGCCAACCGTGTACTCAAAGCGGTCGCTGAAGACTTCGATATCCGCGAGCAGAAAATTCCCATCGGGCTCAGCATTGGGGTCGCGCTCTATCCCAGCGATGGGACCGACCTTGAGATGCTGGTGGCCAATGCCGATGCGGCGCTTTACCGGGCCAAGTCCGACGGGCGCCATACCGTGCGCTTCTTCGATCCCGAGATGGACCGGCATTTGCGCGAACGCTATGCGCTACAGCACGATCTCCGTTCGGCGATGGCGCATGGCGAGCTTACGCTGCATTATCAGCCTCAAGCCAAGATCGACGGTGAGGTGTTCGGGCTCGAGGCCCTGCTCCGTTGGGAGCACCCGAAACACGGGCTCGTGCCGCCAACCACCTTTATCCCTCTCGCCGAGCAAAACGGCATGATCGGCGAGATCGGCGAACGGACGCTGCGCGAGGCTTGCCGCGAGGCGGCCTCCTGGACCGCGCCATTGCAGGTCGGTGTCAATTTGTCGCCAGTGCAGTTCCGCTCCGGGGATTTGGCGGCTTTGGTACACACCATCCTGTTGGAGACCGGCCTAGCGCCAGGCCGGCTCGAGCTCGAGATCACCGAAGGTGTTCTGATCAACGACCCGCCTCGCGCGCTGTCAATTCTCCGGCGCTTGAAACTGCTCGGCGTGAAGATCGCCATGGATGATTTCGGCACCGGTTATGCGTCGCTGTCGTCGCTACAATCGTTCCCCTTCGACAAGATCAAGATCGATCGGACGTTCGTCGCTGGTGTCGATCATAACGGCCAGTCCCAAGCGATCGTGCGCGCGGTGATCGGTCTCGGCAAGGCTCTAAAGGTTCCGGTGATCGCCGAGGGTGTAGAGACCGAAGGCGAACGCATGTTCTTGAAGCGCGAAGGCTGCGCCGAGATCCAGGGCTACCTCATAGGCTACCCCGGGCCCATCGAGAACTATGCCGACCTGACCTCGGAACTCGACGCCAGCGAACGCACGATGGTCAGTTAGCCCTCTCGAACCCGCCCTCCTACATCACTTTCAGGTGGATTTCGCCCGCTTGCTGGCGGATCATGTTCCCCGCGAGGAGACCGAAAGCGGCTGCAATCAAGCCCGAATGCCGCTCGTGTCGCCATCGACGGGGCCGAGTTTGGAAAGCGTCAGAAATCTCGCAAGAGTCCCGGCAAGCGCGCTGCGCGTCGCCCGCGCCCGTTCCAAGAAGCTTATCCGTCAAACCGATAACCGGATTCGCAAGTGGCGCGCCATGCTTGGGAGGAAGCGCAGCGGCGCGACGTTCATTGCCGTCACCGGCAGTAGCGCCAAGGGCACAACAGCGGCGCTGATCTCACATATTCTGGCCGAGGTGGCGCCGGTGGGAGCCCAGATCGGCAACAACAGCTACCGATCCCACGAGGCTTCACTACAAAGCGTACCCCACGTTCGCTTTTTCATCAGCGAGACTAGCTCTCGAGGCCCCGGCACTCTCCAGCCCATTCTCGATATCGTGAGGCCGACGGTCGGCGTCGTCACGCTTGTCGCGCTTGAACACAAGAGTGCGTTCCGGTCGATCGAAGCGGTGGCGGAAGAGAAGCAGAAATTGATCGAGGCGCTTCCCGCTGACGGATTGGCCGTTCTGAATCACGACGATGAGCGTGTGGCTTGCATGTCTTCGCGGACCAGGGCGCGGACGGTGACGTTCGGCAAGGCTGGCGGAGACTATGTCGTATCGAATGTCCGTTGCGAGAGGCCCGAAGCTCTTAGTCTGACGATCACGCATGGTGGTGAAGCGTTCGATCTCACCACGTCTCTGACTGGATCGCACTTCAGTGTACCCGTGGCCGCAGCTTTCGCCTGCACGCATCAGCTCGGGATTCCAGCTGCTACTATTATTTCGCGAATTGCCAGCTTCACCACCACTTTCGCACGATGTTCGGTACATCGAGTCGAGAACGGGCCTGTGATTATCAATGATGCTTCCAAGGCGCCCTATCACAGCATCCAATTAGCGCTCGACATGTTGGCCGGATTTCAGGCGCCGCGCAAACGCATCGTTCTCGGCAACATCAGCGATTCTGCCAGATCTGATCGAATCTACGCAAAAATCTATAGGGCGGCGCGAGCGGTCGCCGACCAAGTGGTATTCATCGGCGAGCATTCGCATCGCGCGAAGGCAACCGCCGAAGAGATAGCCGATGGGCGTTTTGTTCGCTTTGACACGGTCAAGGAGGCCGCGGACTTTTTGCAAGATAGCGCCATCGCCAACGAGATCATTCTGGTGAAGGGTGCGGGGAGGCTGCACCTTGAGAGATTGGTGATGATGTTCTTCGCCCCAGTGCGCTGTTGGGAGGACGCCTGCGGGAGACGGACCCACTGCATCGCAATTAGCGGGCGAGGCTGCAGCCTATACAAAATACCGTTTGAGCAGCACAAAGCCGCCAGGCAGTCCCTCGTCTATCCGTTACCCCCTGACCGATATTTCGGCTGAAGCCGCTTATCGACCCACCTACGGTGACGAGACTAATGCCGGATGCGCACGCCGAGCCGCACCTCGTTCTCGACGAAATCGCTCCCCTCGTCGGTAGAGAAAAAGTCCGTATGCTCATAGCGGCCGTACACCGAGAAATACGGGTTGAAGTAATATTCCCCGGTCAGGCCTTCCTTTAGCCGCTGGTCGACCAGCGGATCGTCGACATAGTCGGCAATCTCGTATGAGACATAGGTCCCCAGCACGAGATAGCGCCAGAAGGCGTGTTGCAACGACACTTCGTAAAAGCGGTCGACGGCGCCGAACGAATCCACCAGCGTCGTCTCGTCGATTTCCGAGCGAGCGATGAACTCGACCTTGGTCGCCTGCGTCGGCTGCCAGATGATGTCGCCGTTGAGCAAAAAGCCTTCGATTGGCGAAAAGCTCTGTTCGATCGATTGCTGCTGGCCCCAGCCGGCGCTGATCTCGCCGGTCAGCTTGCCGCTCATCTGGAAGCTCATGCCCGACAGCAGCACATAGCCCGACGAACCGCGGCGCAAGCCTGCCGAACTGACCGGCTGTTTGTAGTCGCGGTCGTTGATCGAGCCCTCGACGAACACTCCGGTTTTCGAGGAAAGCTCATAGGTGCCTCTGAGCTTCAGCTCGTCCTCGCGGTAGTCCCGGATATCCAGAAACGGCACCTCGCTCTCGCCAAACAGGTTGGGATCGGTGGAGGGCTCGTCGGCATAGTCATACTGGGCGACGGTCCCGGTCAACTTCAAGGTCAGCCGGTTGAACGTGTTATCGGCGGCGGCGGTAAGATGCTCCTCCTTGAGATCGATCTGATTGCCGGCGATATCGGTCAGACTGACCGAGTCCCGTCCCGTCTGGGTCAGCGACTTTTCCGCTTCGAGACCGAGATGCGTCTGACGCGTCACATCGAGACGTCCCTTGAGAATCGCCTGGTAGATGCGGTCGTCCTCGACGGAGAAGTCGCGATACCAGCTCCGGTCGGCGGTGAACTGGGCGCTGAAGAAGTGGCGACTCCAATTCGATTCGAGCCTGATGTCGGGAGCGACCTCGACCGCGGCGTCGGAATGCGTATCGGTGTCTGTCGCCAGCACGTTGTCAGTCAAGATCGTGCCGATCTCGGCTTCAGTGAACAGCAGAAAGCTGCCGAGCCGCATGCCGATCGGGACATAGGGATCGAGGTCGTGCATCGCTGGCGGAAGCGCACGGTGGCGCGAGGAATCGAGACTGGTTCCCGGTACCTGCTGGCTGGTCTCGCCGGCCTCCGTGGTGATGCCGAACTGGGGTACTGGGGGCACCGGCGCCTGCTCATCGCCCAGCCCGCCCAGCGGCGGTATCGGAGGGATTGGCGCAGCCTCGTCGCCCATGCCGCCGAGTGGCGCGGACGAGGCGGCGATGTCCTGCTCGCTGGATTTCAAATTGTCCGCCGGCAGATCTTGCCCCGGTCGCAATGCCGGGGTGCCGAGCGGTTGCCAGCCGTCGGACAGACCCGCGGTCGCGCGCAAAGGCTCCCCGGCCGCATCCTGTGCGAGGGCCTGCACCTGAATGGCAAGCAGCAAGGCGAGAGCGCCCGCTGCGCTTATCATGTGGCGACGCGGCAAGGACGCGACCTCGATCGACACCGGGAGGCGGCAAGCCGTCGGGCTTTTGGGCCGCGTCCATCGGAACCGTTGATTGGCCGAGCCTAGTGGCAATAGAGTTAATGGGGCGTTTAGCCCTGCCCCGAAACGGGTCAGTTCTTGGGCCTTGCGGGGCCCCAATCCGTGCTAAAGTCGGGTGCGGCGCAATAAACGGGGGAAGCATGGCCATGTCGATCGGCCTTAAGCGGGATCGCCTGTTGCGCGACGACCGCGGCCAAACGATTGCCTCGGCGACGCGAACCCTCCAACTCGAGGCCGAAGGCTTGAGCGCGCTGAAGGCGGCGCTCGCCGGCGATCTGATCGACAGCTTCGCCGAGGCGATCGAGATCCTGCGGAACTGCCGCGGCCGGGTGATCGTCACCGGCATGGGCAAGAGCGGCCATGTCGGGCTGAAAGTCGCGGCCACCTTATCCTCGACCGGCTCACCCGCTTATTTCGTGCATCCGAGCGAAGCCAGCCACGGCGATCTCGGCATGATCACCCGCGATGACGTGATCCTTGCCTTCTCTTGGTCCGGCGAGACCGTCGAGCTCGGCAATATCGTCTCCTATTCCCGCCGCTTCGCCGTGCCGCTGGTGGCGGTGACCTCTAATCCCGGCTCGACACTGGCCGAAGCCGCGGACCTGGTGCTCGCTCTGCCGCAGGCGAAGGAAGCCTGCCCGCACGGCCTCGCACCGACGACCTCCACCGTCATGCAGCTCGCGCTCGGCGATTGCCTCGCCATGGCGCTGCTCGACAGCAAGGGTTTCACCGCGCGCGACTTCAAGATGCTGCACCCCGGCGGCCAGCTTGGGGCGCGGCTGAAATTCGTCAGCGACCTGATGCACAAGAACGATCGCCTGCCGCTCGCCGCCGCCGACCAGATGATGGCCGAGGCAATCGTCGTCATGACCGAGAAGGCGCTCGGCTGCCTCGGCGTGGTCGACGAGAACGGTTACCTCAAGGGCATCATCACCGACGGCGATCTTCGCCGCCATATGGGCGACGGCCTGCTCGGAAAACGCGCGCAGGAAATCATGACGGCGGCGCCCAAGACCGTGTCGCCCGATCTTCTGGCCAGCGCCGCGCTCGAATTGATCAACGCGACGCGCATCACCGCCCTGTTCGTAGTGGAGAACGGGCGTCCGGTCGGCATCATCCACGTTCACGATCTGCTCCGGGCCGGCGTAGCCTAGGCGGCCGCCTGAGCATCGACCCGTCGCTTCGCGCGCGAGAATGAGCGGCCGGCGTCTGGCATCGCCCCGCTACCATCATGAACACTCATGGCGCGCGCCAACTGAGCATAGTGGTAATGCGACGCGACCTTGATCGCGTAAGTGAACAGGATGTGCGGCTCCCGCCAGCGCGCACGGGACACCCGCCAAAGCTGCCGCCTATATCTCGGCCGGAGGTCATCGTCGCTCAATCGGCTCGTCAGGCGAAACGCAATGACGGCGAACTTGGCATAGTTCCAGAAGCAACGCTTGGCCCACGCCCATTTATGGCTCTGCCAATAGGGAAGCTGATGCAGGGTGAACTTGAAATTCTCGTCGACGAATTGGGCATCGAGGCGCTGGAAGTAGGCATCGGCTTCATAGCAGTCTTGCATCACCCCTATGAAACCGTCGCGCAGCTGTTGCGCAGACATGCCCAGCGGATTGACATTGGTGCCATAAATCTCGCTTGCGTCATCGTCATGAAGCCGGCAGGCCTGTTTGAGGCGGTCATAGAGCGGCGTCGTCGGAATCGCGTGGAGCATGCCGATGAGCGCAGCGGAAATGCGCGCCTCGGCGAGGAATTTCGGCATCACCTCGAAGATCGAGACATCGTCGTGATCGAAACCGACGATCATGCCGCACCAGACATCGAGGCCATGCTGCTGCACCCGCCGCACCCGCTGCAGCAGGCTACCGGCGTTCGGCCGCACATTCTGCAGCTTCTTTGTTTCGCGTAACGAATCCTCGTTCGGCGTCTCGATGCCGATGAAAACGCTCTGGAAATTGGCGAGCCCCATCAGCTGCATCAACTCTTCGTCCTCGGCAAGATCCAGCGAAGCCTCGGTGAACAGCGTTAGCGGATAAGCGCGCTCTTGTTGCCATTTCACGATGTCTCGCAGGACCGATTTGATAGCCTTCTTATTGCCGATCAAATTGTCGTCGACGACGAAAATGATCTTCAGCCCGGCTCGCTCGAAAGCTTCGAGCTCGGCCAGGACTTGCGCGCTTCCTTTAAGCCTAGGCTTTCGGCCGAAGGTCACGATGATGTCACAGAATTCGCACGTGAAGGGACAGCCGCGGGAGATCTGCAAGCTTCCGAACATGTAACGGTCCGCCTTCAGCAGATCGACGCGCGGCAGCGGCAGCCGCGCCATGTCCGTCTTCTCAGCCTGCTCGTAGCGGGTTTGGTGGGTCCCCTGCTCCCACTCCCGCAAGAAGCGCGGCCATGTTTCGTCCGCTTCGCCAACGAAGATGACGTCGGCAAGCCCGTCCAAGACTTCGGGCTCCACCGTCGCCATCGGTCCGCCAACGACAGTCGAAACGCCCCGCGCCCTGACCTCCTCGAGAATCTCGATTAAGCGCCGCCCCTGGATGCTCATGCCCGTCAGGCAGACAAGGTCGGCGCGGCCGAGCCGATCGAAGTCGATGTCTTCGACGTTCTCGTCGATCACCGTCACGTCGTGATGGTCGGGAACGAGAGCGGCGAGCAAGGCTAGGCATGCGACCGGCAAGTTGGCGCGCTTGCCGAACAGCTTCATGCAATGCTCAAGCCCCCAGAAAGAAATGTCGAAGCGAGGATTGATGATTACGATGTCGGCCATAGGGACTCCCGCAGGTGGCGAACGGTCATAGCGTCAGCCTAGCCGTGAAATAAGGCGGTCAGGCATCATGCTAAAGATCAAACCCGCTTGGAGCTGTTGCGGTTGCACCGTTCGCGGTGCATTGGCTGCTGGTGAAGAGCTTCGAACATCGCCGATCGCGCGCCGAAAGGCCGCAGCACGGCACCGTGCACCGCGCCATGAGCGTGACTATCTCTTGTTCTGGAGGGGCTGCTCCGCCAAAAGGAGTTGTTCCAATGAAGCAATATCTACTTGCTGTAGCTTTGGTGGGCGGGTTGTCGATCCCGGCGCTTGCCGCCAACCATCAAGAACATTATGTGGTCAGGGATTTCACCGGCTACTGCGCGGTGTTGGATTCGCATCCAAGCCCCGCCAGTAACCTGAAGATCATCGGCAACGGTTACGATAGCCGTAAGGCGGCCGAGCAGGCGCTCAAAGGCCAGGCCCACTGCACCACCTAGCTCAACGTCGCTGACCTCGAGCCAGGATCGTCCACTATAATCCCTCCCCAACCTGGGGAGGGATTGGTGGCGGAGCAGGTATGCGACGTCTTCGTCATTGGCGGCGGCATTCACGGCGCCGCAGTCGCGCGCGACGCTGCCGGCCGCGGATTGAAAGTCATGCTCGCCGAGAAGGGCGACTATGCGTGCGCAACGTCGTCGTCCTCCTCGAAGCTGATCCATGGCGGCTTGCGCTATCTGGAGAGTCTCGAGTTCTCGCTGGTGCGCGAGTCGCTGCTGGAACGGGCGCAATTGCTCAAGACCGCCCCGCATCTCATTACCCCGTTCAGATTCCTCCTGCCCATCTATGGCTGGCAGCGCCGGCAGGCGTTGGTGCTCCGAGCGGGTCTCGCGCTTTACGACGCGCTCTCTTTCGGCGATGGCTTGCCGGCAAGCGGCAGGCTCGATGACGACGACATCGCCCAGCTTCCGCGGCTCCGCCAGGAGCGGCTGACCTCAGTCCTGCATTATTGCGACTGCTTGACCGACGACGCGCGACTAACGCTTTCCGTGCTCCTCGATGCGCGCGCCCGCGGCGCCGATATCCGCAACCGACGCGCCGTCACCGCCATCACACCGCTGGCGGGTGGCTACGCAGTCGAGCTCGACGAGCGCGGGCAGAAGCTGAGTGTCGAGGCGCGCTTCATCGTCAATGCGGCAGGCCCGTGGGTCGCGCAAGTCGATGACCTGACCCAGGCCGCCCCGCCACCTCGGCCGTTGCGGCTGGTGCGTGGCAGCCACATCGTGCTGCCGATGCCTCGGCCGGCGCAGACCGACGCCTATACCCTGCAAGATGAAGAAGAGCGGGTGATTTTCGTGATTCCTTGGCTGGAAGGACGCTTTCTAATCGTCGGCACGACCGACGTGCCCCATGAGGGCGATCCGAGCGAGGCGCACTGCTCAGAGGAGGAGAAAGGTTATTTGCTCACCGCCTATAACCGCTATTTCGCCGCCCCGCGCCCGGCGACGCCCAAAGACATCGTCTACACTTGGTCCGGCGTGCGCGCGCTGCATGACGATGCGGAGGCGCGGCCGAGCCGCATCAGCCGGAGTCCGGAACTCTCCTCGATCGCCAACGGGACCGGAGGGTTCGTCAGCCTTTATGGCGGCAAGCTCACCACGCACCGGGCCATGGCCGAGGAGGTGCTGGAGGCGCTGCAGAAACTCGGGGCGAGCACGGGCGGCCCCTGGACCAAAGATGTGCCGCTTTACGGTGGGACGTTATCGAAGCCAGACCTTCTCGCTTGCGCCGAGCGTGGGCCGCGCGGCATCGACGAAGCGACGCGCCGCCGCTTGGCGCTTACCTATGGCGACAAGATCGAGAACCTGTTTGCACGCATCGCCGCCGATCCCGGCATGGCCGAGGAAATCGCTCCCGGGGTGACGCGCGCCGAGCTCGAGCATGCGCGTGAGATCGAAGACGCCGTGACGGCGGATGACTTTCTGCTGCGGCGCACCAAGCTCTATCTCACGCTCGACCCGAGTGGACGGGACGCCGTCGAGCGCTGGTTCTCGGGCTAGGCCGCGGCGGCACTCCCGACCTGCACCACTTTGAGCAGCGTCCCGTCGGCGCCGACCACCTTGATCCGCGCGCCTTGGGGAAGCTCGGGCCCCTCCACCCGCCAGATCGTGTCGCCCGTCTTGATGCTGCCTCTGCCGTTGACGATCGGATCGATAAGATCGAACGACTGGCCGATCAACTGCACCGCTCGTTCATTCAAGAGCGGCCGTTCGCTCTCGAGCGGATGCTTGCGCAGATATTTCGCCGCTAGCAGCACGGCGGCCAGCGACAACCCGCAGAACCACATCAACTGCCACTGCCAGGAGGTGTCGTAGGTGAAGGCTATGAGCGCGGTGACGGCCGCGGCCATGCCGAACCACATCAAGAAGATTCCAGGCGATATGACCTCGAGCACGAACAGAATCGCGGCGATAATCAGCCAATTCCACACCCCCAGCCTAGCGAGCGTTTCCATTGCGCTGCCTCCCGGCTAGACGGAGGGGACCGAGCCGCCGCTGCGCGATCGCTGACCGGCTGGCTGATTGGGCTGCGCCGCAGAATTGCCGCCGCTGCCGAACGCTTCACGCGCGATCTCGCCAACGCCGGCGATGGCGCCGATCACCGACGAGGCTTCGAGCGGCAGGATCAGGACCTTCTGATTCTTCGCTTCCGCCAACGCCTTCAGCGCGCCGATATAGTTGTTAGCCACGAAATAATTGATCGCCTGCACGCTACCTTTGCTGATGGCATCGCTCACCACTTGCGTGGCTTTGGCCTCGGCCTCCGCTGAGCGTTCACGTGCCTCCGCGTCGCGATAGGCGGCTTCGCGGCGGCCCTCGGCGGCAAGGATCTGCGCTTGCTTGGCGCCTTCCGCGGTGAGGATCGCCGCCTGCCGCTCGCCTTCCGCCACCAGAATGGCCGCACGCTTGTCCCGCTCGGCCTTCATCTGCCGCGCCATCGAGTTCGATTAGATCGCGCGGCGGCTCAATGTCCTTGATCTCGATGCGGGTGACCTTGACACCCCAATTATGCGTCGCATCGTCGACCACCTTGAGCAGGCGGTGATTGATTTCGTCGCGCTCCGACAACAGCTTGTCGAGATCCATCGAGCCCATCACCGTGCGGATGTTGGTCATGGTGAGGTTGAGAATCGCTATCTGGAGATTGGTCACCTCGTAGCTCGCGAGCGCCGCGTCAAGCACCTGGAAGAAGGCCACGCCGTCGACCCTCACCATGGCGTTGTCCTTGGTGATCACCTCCTGGCTCGGAACCTCGACCACCTGCTCCATCACGTTGAGCTTGCGGCCGATGCGGTCGATGAAGGGGATGATGAGGGTGAGCCCGGGACGGAGTGTACGCGTGTAGCGCCCGAAGCGTTCGACCGTATAGTTGTACCCCTGCGGCACGATTTTCACGCCGGCGGCGATGACGGCGATGAACAAGATCAGCAGAGTGATGACGAAGATATTGAAGCCGAACATGGCGCCCTCCCGGAGGCATTTGGCTAGAGGTTCTTGATTAAGTCTCGTTGGTCGCTTTGGCTAGCCTTCCTCGCGGCAGTTAAATGGGTGCGAGGCGGAGCAAATATAAGATCCTCGCGGCAAGCCCTCATATTCCACCCTATTTCGGAATGAGCTTGGCGATGTCCACCGCCGCCGCCGCCGCCGCCGCGTTGGCGGCCGGGCCCCATTTCTTGTCGAGCGAGCCTTTGCGCACATCCTTGGTTTGGCGGGTTATCCCGAGCTGCGTGCCGTCGGGTCCAAGCACTACCCAGATGATGGTGACGTTCTGTTTGCCTTTGGCGCCCGGCGCGAGTCGCACCGTTCCTTGCACCTCGTAGACATTGGCCTGGAAGGCGGTCGCGGGGGTTAGTCCGTGCGCGGCGAGCTGCCGGCTGAGCGCGGCCGCGAGCGCCTCCTCCCCGTCGCCCGGCGCGCCGGCCACGCTGACATAGGCGAGCGGCGCTGCCACTTGCGGGTCAGCACTCTCGGCGGCGGGAGCGCCCGCCAAGACGGCGACGACCAAGCTCAGCGTCATAAGGAAAGCCGCTCGCATCATGCAACACTTCTTCTTGGCGCACTCATGCGAGGAGGCGCCGCTACTCCCAACCTTGCAACTCGCGCTCAATGAGCTGGACAAGCACATCGATGCCCGCGTCGCTATCGTTGAGACAGGGAATATAGCTGAACTTCTCGCCGCCGTTTTCGAGGAAGATTTCCTTGTTCTCCTCGCCGATCTCCTCGATCGTCTCCAGGCAGTCGGCAGCGAAGCCCGGCGTGATGATGACGATCCGCTTCACACCCTCGCGCGCCAGCGCCTCAACGGTCTTGTCAGTATAGGGCTTGATCCATTCGGCGCGACCGAAGCGGGATTGGAAGGTGAGCTTCAGCTTGGCGCCCAGCGGTCCGAGCGCCGCGCGCAACGCATCCGCCGTGTCCATGCACTGACATTGGTAGGGATCGCCCTTGTCGATATAGCTCTGCGGCACGCCGTGGAACGAGGCGATGATCGCCTCGGGTTCGAAGTCGAGGCTGGCAAGATGCGCCCTGATCGAAGCGGCAAGCGCGGCAATATAGACGGGGTCTTTCGGATAAGGCGGCACTGTGCGCAGCGCCGGTTGCGCACGCAGCGTCTTCAGTGCGTCGAACACTTTGTCGTTAGCGGTCGCGGTACTCGCCGCGGCATATTGGGGATAGAGCGGGAAGGCGACGAGCCGGTCGCAGCCTTGGGCGACGAGCGCCTCCACGCGCGAGGCGATCGACGGCGAGCCGTAACGCATGGCCCAATCGACGACGATGCTTTTCGGCGCGAGGGCTTGGCCCACCTTCTTCGCCTGGCTCCGCGTGATGGTGCGAAGCGGGGATTCGTCGAGTTCCTCGTTCCAGATGGTGCGGTATTTGGCGCCGCTGGCGAAAGGTCGCTTCACCAACACGATGAAGTTCAAAATCAGCCACCACAGCACCCGGTTGGTTTCGATGACGCGCCGGTCGGAGAGGAACTCCTTGAGATAGCGCCGCATCGGCCAATAGGAGGTGCCGTCAGGCGTGCCGAGATTGATGAGTAGGACCCCGATCCGGCCTTGCGGTTGAGGTGCCTCCGAACGCTCGGATTTTGCGGCAAACCTGCCGGAATGTGGCGTTTCATTCATGCAACGGCTCATCGTTGGGTGTTCGAGACCCTTAGATAGAGCATCGCCCGCGATGCGCCTAGCCATCCGGCCAGACTGTCATCGGCGGACAAATCGAGGCCTGAGCCGCTAATGCGAGAGATAAGGCCGCGGGTGAACCTGGTTGCGGGCTTCAATGAGCGCCATGCTCAACAGATATGCCAAAAATTCCCGGCCTTCGGCCTGCGCGATCTTCATCAGAATCTCGAGCATCTCCTCGACGTCGTCGCAGTGTGGAAGCTCAATCCGGCCTTCGCCGATGACAAAATCCTCGTCCGACATAACGGGGTCGCTCTCCGAGCCGAAACGGATTCGATCCTGTCACATATAAGCCGCTCTCTCCTAGCGATGTGCTCAACGATAGGACTGATGATCGCCATCGATGGCTTTAATGATCGTCATTTCCGCCGCCTTCGCTGCACACTTTTTCGGCCTCTGCGATAATGACCGCGTGGTCGAAGGCAAGTTGCTTCGTCCGCCAGTCCGCGACCCACTCCGCCGCTTCCGCGTCTGAGCCTGCTTTCGGTTTGGGCGGCTCAGCAAAGCGGGTGGTATAGGCAACGCTGACGGTGTGGCCTCGCGGATCGCGCGAAGGGTCCGAATAGACGCCCACGAGAGACAGCCTAGCCACCACGATGCCGGCCTCTTCGAGGACTTCGCGCCGGCATGACGCCTCAGTGGTCTCACCAATATCGACGAACCCGCCGGGAAGCGCGTAAGCGCCTTTGAAAGGCTCGTTCTTGCGGCGAATGAGCAGCACGCGCGCCGCGTTGTCGAACAGCACGCAATCGGTCGTCAGCAAAGGCGTCTTGGGTATCGCCATGGCGGACGACGTTACCCCAAGCGCCGCGGCCGGGAAACGCGAAGATCCGGTTGAGCCGCTCTGCCGCTCACTTGCCGGAGAGCCGCCGCGATTCCTTGAGCGCCATCGCCAGCAGATATGCGAGGAAATCGAATCCCTTGGCGCGTGCACGCCGGATCAAAGGCGAGATTTGATCGGCAATGACTTTGGCGGCTTCACGCGCGCCTTCCCCGGACGGGTCCGAGCCGCTTGGATCAGACATTCGCCCCCCGCCCCGACGTTCCGCGCCGGTGATTTTCCCTGAACTGGTTCCGTAGGCGGCAAGTCCGCCTACGGTGCTATATCATCCGTATACAGCATTTCTACCAGATCGGGAGAGAAGCCGCCAACCAATTCTATTTGCAATTGTGACAGCCTGACCTAGGTCAGAGAGTGCCACCGCGCGTCAGCTACGCGGCTGCGGTACGATGCGGAGATAGGGCCGTGGCGCCTTCCACCCGTCCGGATAGATTTTTTTCGCCTCCTCGTCGGAGACGGACCCGGAGATGATCACGTCATCGCCCTCTTTCCAGTTCACCGGCGTCGCCACGCGATGCTTCGCCGTGAGCTGCATCGAATCGATCACGCGCAGCACCTCATCGAAGTTGCGCCCCGTGGTCATTGGATAGACCAGGATCAGCTTGATCTTCTTGTCAGGACCGATGACGAACACGTTGCGGACCGTCTGGTTGTCAGCCGCCGTCCGGCCATCAGCGCCGCCCCCCGTGCTGGCCGGCAACATGCCGTAGAGCTTCGAAATCTTGAGGTCGGAATCGCCGATCATCGGGTAGTTCGGAGCAAACCCCTGAGTCTCCTTGATGTCCTCGGCCCACTTGGCGTGCCGATCCACCGGATCGACGCTCAAGCCGATGATCTTGACCCCGCGCCGGTCGAACTCGGGTTTGATCCTCGCCATATAGCCAAGCTCGGTGGTGCATACCGGCGTGAAGTCCTTCGGGTGCGAGAACAACACGGCCCAGGAATCGCCGAGCCAGTCATGAAAGCGGATCTTGCCTTGGGTCGTCTCCGCTTCGAAATCCGGTGCGGTTTCACCGAGCTGTAGCGTCATGGTGTTCTCCATCTGCTGGCAACTTTGCCGTCGATCTTTGCGCCCCCGCGATCCGTAGGATTTAGGATGCCTAGCCTCGATTTCGCAATCGATTTCGCGGAAAAGAAAAATCATCGCCGCAGCAACGAGACTGGCGTTACGTAGGGAGCAGACCGGGGAAATGCCAGACGCAAACCATGGGCCAGGGCGCTAACCCTGCCCATGATCAGCCGTTGTCGAGAGGGTTAGGCGACCGCCCTCTGTTCGTGCGGCCCTTCGCTCACCTCTTCGATGATCTTGGCGGAGAACGCGTCGAGGTCGCCGGGGTTTCGGCTGGTGATAAGACCTTCATCGACAACAACTTCCTTGTCGACCCAGGTGGCGCCGGCATTCTTCACGTCGGTCGCCATGGAATGATACGAGGTCATCCGGCGGCCTTTGGCGATACCGGCCTCGATCAGCACCCAAGGCGCGTGGCAGATCGCCGCAAGCGGTTTCTTGCTCGCATAGAAGTCGCGGACCAGGGCGACCGCGTCTTCATCTTGGCGAAGCAGATCGGGATTCATAACGCCGCCCGGAATGATCATCGCGTCATATTCGTCGATGTTGACGGCGTCGATGGTGCGATCGACGTTGATGGGCTCGCCCCAATCCCCGTCCTTCCAGCCCCAGATCTCACCCGTCTTAAGCGATATGACATCGACCATGGCGCCGGCTTCTTCCAGCCTCTGCATCGGCACCATCAATTCCGACTGTTCGAAGCCATCGGTCGCAAGAATTGCGATTCGCTTGTCGCTGATATCGGCCATGAAACAACCTCCTTCGGTGGCTTTGTCAATCAACGCCTAAAGGCAGGGAATGTTTCGCGCAGGCCGCGACCGCGTCAAAACGGCCGGGCCGGCCCCAAGGACGCGAGGAACAAGAGCAGGCCGAACAGGAAAATGACTGCGGCCCCGCCCATCGCACAGACGCCCCACACCGCATTGGCCCACGCGGCACTCGCGCCACCCAACTTGAGCGCTAGCTCGCGCGAGCCGAGCGCGAGGCTCGCCAGCACTGCCACGGTAATGGCGGTGCCAAACGCCATGGCGAATGTCGCTGCCACGCCCGCCCAGAACAGCCCTTGCGTCAACGCAAACACCAGCACGAGGATCGCACCCGTGCACGGCCGAATGCCGATCGAGAACACCACCGCCATCACCTTGCGCCAGGAGAAGGGCCCCGCAAGCTGCCGCGCGTCGACGATATGATCGCAGGCCTCGCCGTAAGCGTGGTGATGGTCGTGGTCGTGGTCGTGATGGTGGTCAAGCCCGTGATGATGGTGGTGGTGATCGCCATGAGCATGGGTCGCCTCGCCCTCGGCGGCTTGCGCCGACCGGCCCGCGCGATAGCTGCGCCACAAACGCACGCTTTGGGTCGTCAATAGATAAAGGCCGACCAGAGCGATCATCGCATAGCTCATGCTCTCGAGCTGATTCGTCCAGGCATTGACTTGCAGTCCCGTCGCGTTGAGGCCGATCAGCAGAATGCTGACGAGGAGGATGGCCGTGACCGCTTGCAGCGCGGCGGCGATGAAAGAGATCATGATGCCGCGACGCACCGTCTCCTCGTTGGCAACGACGTAAGAAGAGATGATGGCCTTGCCATGCCCGGGGCCGACCGCGTGCACCACGCCATAGACGAAACTAAGCCCCGCTAGGGCGAGCATTGCGCCGATGGCGTTGCCGCTTTTCAGGCGCTTGACGCCCATCGCCAACTGCCGCTGCATGCTCTGCTGCGTATCGGCAACCCAGCTTAGCACCTTGCCGAATGGGCCGCGCGCCTGAAGCGGTGCGGCCACTTGCGGCGCAAAAGCCGACGGTGCCACGCCTTGCACCGGAACGCCGAACGGCGTTGCAGGCGCGGTCTCGGCGCCAGAAGGCATCGACGCCCCGATCAACAGCACAAGTCCGAGTAGCAGCACGACCAACGAGCGAAAGGGGGTTCGGCTCAGGGGTTCGTGCATTTGACAATCGCCGTTTGCGCGAACTGCGAGCCGAAATTGGAGTTCGGCCCGAGCTGGCTGAAAAATGCTTCGCTGAGCGCCTTGGCGTCGGCCTCGCTATCAGGATCGGGCTTTTCGATCTCTGCGGTGCAGCCCGGTGTCGGCGTGCCGGCGATCTTCACTGGCGCCTCAGTGGCAAAGCCGAAAGCCACGAAGAAGGAAGGATCGTAGACGTCCACCGCGATCGCGTGAACCTTGGGGTCGAGCGGCTGCTCCAGGGGCAGGGTGAAATGTAGGGTGAGCAGCGTCTTGTCATAATCGACCGAGTAGTCGATCGGCTCCTTGAGCGGCAACGGCTTATCGTCGTCGTTGAAATGCACGAAGGTGAAATAGTCGAAGTCCTTCAGCGACTCGACATTGACCTGGGCGAGCGGCTGGAGCTCCTCCTTCGAATAAACGCCGTCACCATTGGCATCCAGGCCCTGCACCGCCATCGCGGTGTAGAACTCGTCGAACGTCCAATGATGGCGAATACCGGTGATGCGATGATCGGGCCCGAACACGATCTCCGAGCGGACCGTTGCCCAGACATGCGGATGGGCCAACGCAGGCCCAACCCAGCCGGCCGAGGCCGCGGCTAAGAGCAGAAGACCGAAAAGATGCTGGCGCCCCAGTAGACCCCGCGGCGACAAGGCATGCGCTCCCCTTGCGAAGAGACTGTCCTAGACGCCAATTATGGAGGATTGGGGGCTTAGGCGATGCGGCAAAGGAACTCCCTCTTGGAAAGGGAAGACGTTTTACACTCAGCTGCAAACGAAATGGCCGGCCCAGCGCAAAGGCTAGAGCCGGCCATGTCGCCGAAAGACGGATTTAGTTACTTGCCACCGAGCTTGGTGTTGACGTCTGAGAACAGGCCGCTGAGCGTACCGCCGAGAGCGTTCACGGCAGTGATGATGGCAACGGCGATGCCGGCTGCGATCAGGCCATACTCGATGGCCGTGGCGCCCAACTCGTCATTGACGAAACGCACGAATGAAGTCCTCATTTTCGACGCTCCCTTTGGTTGGATTGAGTAGAGGAGACTGTGCGCGCATTTACGACATAGCCGGCCCACGCGAAGGCGAGAGCCGGCTATGTCGCCGAATGGCGGTTTAATTACTTGCCACCGAGCTTGGTGTTGACGTCCGAGAAGACGCCGCTGAGCGTACCGCCGAGAGCGTTCACGGCAGTGATAATGGCAACAGCGATGCCGGCGGCGATCAGGCCATATTCGATGGCCGTGGCGCCCAACTCGTCCTTGACGAAACGTGCGAATGAAGTCCTCATTTTTGACACTCCCTTATTGGGTTATTTGCTGGCCCCGCATCCGCCTAATGTTTCGGTCGGTGGAACCTGATGCGGAAAATAGCAGCGCTGCCTTAGATACACGTTAAATCAATCCAACAGAGACGGGACATTCGTTGTGAATAAACTGTAAATAACGCGAAGGTTCCGAAGGCTAAAAAGGAGCAAAAATTGGGAAAAATTACTGGAAGTTTGTTCCTGGCCTTTACGAGATATTTACCACTTCGCAAAAACTAGGCTTCAGGCACCACCGCAATCGTAAAGATCGGTCTCTGCACGACCTCCTAAGGCGACCTTGACTCCAGCCCCGACTCTCTCTAGAACAAAACAGGAACGAGAGTTGAGGATCAGTGGCGTGAGTAACGACGTTCCAGGCGGTGCCGAAGGTGTCCTCGTTCCGCCGGCTGGCGTTGCAAAAGCAGGCGGGGCAAGGGCTAGGGTCCTGATTGAGCTACGCGCGCAAGTTCGCGCGATCGAGCAGGTTCCCGTGTCTCTGGCCAATCCCCCCGCACTGGGCACGGCCCTTCCCCGCCCCGCCTGCTCTCTTTCTCCCCCCTCTTTTCCTTTGAACCGCCTCAAGGGCGGAGGGCTGCATGAGCTTAGGCCGGAAGCCTATCGCGATGGCCCTGCGGCGTTGGGTTTCGCCCTTGCCCTGATTGCCGAGCAGGCGGCTAGGCGAGAGCGCACCCGGGATCTCGTGCTGTGGTGCCTCACCAGGAGCGCCGCGCGGGAATGGGGGCGCCCTTATGGGCCAGGCCTGCGCGCTTTCGGCCTCGACCCCGCACTTTTTCTCATCGTCGAGGCGAGGACGGTCGAAGACGCCGCCTGGGCCCTGGAAGAGGGGCTGAAGAGCCGGGTGTTAGGCGCAGCCTTGGCGCAAGCCGAGATCAAGGCGCCGCTCGCCGCCCGCCGTCTCAGCCTCGCCGCCCAGGCCGCGCGCACGCCGTGCCTGCTTCTCTCAAGCCATCAGCAACCGGGGCTCCCCGGCACCCTCACCCGCTGGCGCATCGCGGCAAGGAGCAGTGCTGAAGCCCCCTTCGACGCAACTGCACCCGGCGCTCCGTCCTGGCAGCTCACGCTTGAGCGCTGCCGCGGCGAGGCCCCGGGGCGGAGATTTATCGTGGAGTTCAGTCATGAGTCGTTTCGTCTCAATCTTTCTGCCGCATCTTCCGATCGAGCGCCTGAAGCGGGAGAGGGCGTCGAGCGGAGCCGCGCCGTTAACCGATGATCGGCCTTTAGCCCTCGTCGGCAATGAGGAGCGCGGGCTCGTCCTCAGCGCGGTCAATGCGGCAAGTCTCGGCCATGGCCTCTTCCCCGGCCTCGGTCTCGCCGATGCGCGCGCCATCTGTCCCGCTCTCCTCACCCTTCCCGCCACGCCGAGTAAGGATCAAGACGCTCTTCTCGATCTCGCCCACTGGGCCTCTTGCCGGTACAGCCCGACGCTGCATGCCGACGGCGATGACGGGCTCTGGCTCGACATCACTGGCGTGCCCCATCTCTTCGGCGGCGAGCCGGCGCTGCTTGCCGACATGGGAGCCCGGCTCGCCCGCGCCGGCTTCACTGCGCGGCTCGCCCTGGCCGAGACCTTGGGTGGCGCTCATGCGCTCGCCCGTTACGCGTGGACCTCTTCAACCGTCGTCCCGCATGGCGAGATCGAGGCCGCGCTCACGGCCCTTCCGGTCGAGGCATTGCGGCTCGAACCCGAGATCGTGACACTGCTGAAGCGGCTCGGGCTTAAGCGCATCGGTCAGCTTTACGCTTTGCCGCGCACCAGCCTCGAGCGGCGGTTCCACGCCAAGGAGACGGCGGAAGCCGTGCTCCGGCGTCTCGATCAGGCACTCGGCCGGCGCAAAGAGCCGCGCGTCCCGCTTCTGCCTTCGCCCGACTTCGTGGCGCGGCTGCCCTTCCCGGAGCCACTCATCACCCATGAAGGCGTCTTGGGAGGACTCGATCATCTCGTAAGCGCGCTTTGCGCCAAGCTTGCGCGCGCGGGCCGCGGCTGCCGGCGCCTCGCGCTTTGGGTCGCCCGCGCTGATGGCTCCTCGACCGTGATCGAGGCAGGCTTGAGTGCGCCATCGCGAGAGCCCGAGCATCTCTTGCGCCTCATCGAGGACAAGGTCGATGCGCTCGACATGGGCTTCGGCGTCGATCTCATGTCGCTTGCGGCGCTGGTGACCGAGCCGCTTGCCCCGGCGCAGACAAGTCTCACTAAGGCTAACGGGAAAGCCGGACCTGAGCCCTTGATCGACCGCCTCATCAGTCGCTTGGGCGCTGGAGCCGTGCGCCGCCTCTGGCCGAAGACGAGCCACATCCCGGAATTGGCGCAAGGCCTGAAAAGCGCCCTTGCCGGTCCGTCCTTCTGGCCGGAGTTCATCTCTCCCAAGCCGAGACGGCCGCAGCTTCTCTTCACCCGGCCGGAGCCTTTGACCGTGCTCGCCGAAATTCCGGAGGGACCGCCGGCGCGCTTCACCTGGCGGCATGTGACGCGCCGCGTGACCAAGGCCGAAGGTCCTGAACGCATCGCGCCGGAATGGTGGGGTGAACTGCGTCAGCAACCCTCCCCAACCGCGAGACCGCGCGACTATTACCGCATCGAGGACGAGGACGGGCACCGCTACTGGGTATTCCGCGAGGGCCTCTATCAGGAGAGCGAGCGTGGGTCTCCAGGGTGGTATCTGCACGGGGTATTGGGATGATGGCTTGCGCTATTGCAGTCGCTTCGCCAGCGCGCGAGGTGCTTGGCATCGCCAAGCCGCCGTCAGCAGGCTCCGCAATTCATCTTCGCCGACGGCTTCGAGCCGCACCAGGATCGCAGGGAAGCCCCGATAATGGTCGCTCGTGAAGAACTTGTCTGGAGCCGAGGCCAAGAGATCCTCTTTCTCTTCGGCGGCGCAACAAACGGCAAGTACATCCAGCCTCGGGCACCGCGGCCGATTCTCCTCAACGCGCTCGAGATAGGTCCAAGCAAATTGCTTGCCGCGCACATGGAACTGAAGCCCGGATTGAGTGGACCTGTCCTCGGCTTCCGGCAACGACAGGGCAATCTTGCGCACGGTGTCGATATCGATCATTGGCGTGCGAATCCTGCCAGCAGGAAAGCGGAAGGGTCAATGCGACCAAAGCCGACACCTTCTGGGTGAGGCCGCGATGTCCCGCTATGCCGAGCTCGATGTCACCACCAATTTCACCTTCCTGCGCGGCGGCTCCCATCCCGAGGAACTGGTGGCAACGGCCAAGGCGCTTGGTCTGGACGCCATCGCCATCACTGATGCCAATACCCTGGCCGGCATCGTGCGCGGCCATCTCGCCGCCAAGGAAGTCGGCATCAAATTCATCGTCGGCGCTCGGCTCGATTTGCTGGATGCGCCGAGCCTGCTCGTTTTTCCGCGCGATCGCGCCGCTTATGGCCGGCTCTGCCGGCTGCTGACGCTCGGCCAGCGCCGCGCCGAGAAAGGGCAGTGCACGCTTTATTTCGATGATGTCGCCGCCCATGCGGAGGACCTGATCTTCATCGTACTACCTCCTGACGATTTTCCATCGCCAAAGACAGCGGCAGACTTTGCCTCTCAACTCTTTCGCATCAAGGATCCACTCGCTAGGCGAGCGAGGCTCTACCTCGCGGCAAGGCATGCTTATCGCGGCGACGATCGCGCACGCATCGCCGCGCTCGCCGATCTCGCCGCCCGCCTTGGCATTCCCCTCATCGCCACGGGTGGCGTGCTCTATCACTCAGCCCATCGCCGCCCCCTGCAAGACGTGCTCACCTGCATTCGCGAGAAATGCACGATCAACGACGCAGGTTTGCGCCTCGAAGCCAATGCCGAGCGGCACATCAAGCAGGCCGAGGAGATGGCGCGCCTGTTCAAAGGCCATGAAGTGGCGCTCCGCCACAGCATCGAGATCGCGCAAAGCTGCACCTTCTCCCTCGACGATTTGCAATACGAATATCCCGACGAGCCGGTCCCGCACGGCAAGACGCCGCAATCGCATTTGGAAGAGCTGACCTGGGCGGGCGCCGCCTGGCGCTATCCCGATGGCATTCCCGAGAAGGTGCGCGACACCCTGCGCAAGGAGCTCGTGCTGATCGCCGAGCTCAACTACGCGCCCTATTTCCTCACCGTGCATGACATCGTGCATTACGCACGGCGGGCCGGCATCCTCTGTCAGGGCCGCGGCTCGGCGGCCAACTCAGCGGTCTGCTATTGCCTCGCCATCACCAATGTCGATCCCACCGAGATCGATCTCCTGTTCGAGCGCTTCGTCTCGCCGGAACGGAAGGAACCGCCCGACATCGACGTCGATTTCGAGCATGAGCGGCGCGAGGAGGTGATCCAATATATCTATGCGCGCTACGGCCGGGACCGCGCCGGGCTCGCCGCCACCGTCATCTGCTATCGCGGCAGGCTTGCCGTGCGCGAGGTGGGCAAGGCGCTTGGCCTCTCCGAGGATACCGTCGCCGCGCTTGCCACCACCATCTGGGGCCTGAGCAATTCGGGCCTGCCGGATGAATATGTCCGCCAGGCGGGGCTCGATCCCAAAGACAAACTGCTCGCCCGCGTGCTGGAGTTGACGCAGGAGCTGATCGGTTTCCCGCGCCATCTCTCCCAGCATGTCGGCGGCTTCGTGCTGACGCGCGGGCCGCTCTCGGAGGTCGTCCCCATTGGCAATGCCGCCATGGAGGACCGTACGGTGATCGAATGGGACAAGGACGATCTCGATGCGCTCGGCCTGCTGAAAGTGGATGTGCTCGGGCTCGGCATGCTCACCTGCATCCGCAAGGCCTTCGCTCTGCTGCAAGCGCATTACGGCGAGGCCATCAGCCTCGGCACCGTGCCGCGCGACGATCCGGCCGTTTACGACATGCTCTGCCGCGCCGACTCGATCGGCGTGTTCCAGGTCGAAAGCCGGGCGCAGATGAACATGCTGCCCAGGCTTAAGCCGCGCTGCTTCTACGATCTCGTCATCGAGGTCGCCATCGTGCGGCCGGGCCCCATTCAAGGCGACATGGTGCACCCTTATCTGCGCCGCCGCTGCGGCGACGAGCCGGTCGAGTTTCCCTCGCCGCACCCCGAGCATGGCCCGGCCGACGAGCTCCGCCAGGTGCTCGGCAAGACCATGGGCGTGCCGCTGTTCCAGGAGCAGGCCATGCGGCTTGCCATGGTGGCGGCGCGCTTCACCGGGCCGGAGGCAAACGAGCTGCGTCGCGCCATGGCCACCTTCCGCCGCCGCGGCACCATCGACAGACTGCATGAGAAGATGGTCGGCCGCATGACGGCGCGCGGCTATCCGGCCGAGTTCGCCGAACGCTGCTTCAATCAGATCAAGGGCTTCGGCGAATATGGCTTCCCCGAAAGCCACGCCGCGAGCTTCGCGCACTTGGTTTATGTCTCGGCCTGGATCAAATGCCATTACCCCGCGGCATTCGCCGCCGCGTTGCTCAACTCGCAGCCGATGGGGTTCTACGCGCCGGCCCAGATCGTGCGTTGCGCGCGCGAGCACGGCGTCGAGGCGCGCGAGGCCGACGTCAATCTCAGTCTCTGGGACTGTACGCTTGAACCCGCTTCACGAGCTCAAGCAGCGCGGGGCGCGGTAGCCCAAACAAAACGACTTTCGCGCTGCGCCTCGGCATGCGTCAGATCGACGGGCTTCGCGAAGACGATGTGCAACGCCTCGTCTCCGTGCGCGAGTCCATCCCCACCGGGACTTACAGCGACGTGCGCGATCTGTGGCGCCGCAGCGGGCTGAAGCGTGCAAGCCTGGAGAAGCTTGCCGCGGCCGATGCCTTCCGCTCGCTCGGACTCGACCGCCGCCAGGCGCTGTGGGAGGTGCGCGGCCTGCCCAAGGAACTGCCGCTGCCGCTGTTCGACCATGCCGATGAAGCCGATAGCGGCGGCGAGCCTCTCGTCACGCTGCCGATCATGCCGCTCTCCGAGCATGTGGTGAACGACTACCGCACGCTCAGGCTTTCCCTCAAAGCCCATCCCATGAGCTTCCTGCGCGAGCGCATCAAGGCGGCGCGCTTCGCCGCTTGCGCCGATCTCAAAGCCATGCGCGACGGCGCGCGCGTGAGCGTGGCCGGTGTCGTGCTGGTGCGCCAGCGCCCGGGCTCGGCGGCAGGCGTGGTGTTCATGACCCTCGAGGACGAGACGGGTGTCGCCAATGCGGTGATCTGGCCCAAAGTGCTCGAGCGCGAGCGGAAGGTGGTGATGGGTGCGCGCCTCGTCGTGGTGCATGGCCGCATCCAGCGCCACGAGGACATTATTCATGTCGTCGCCGCGCGGCTTGAAGACCGCAGCGAATGGCTGAACCTCCTCACCGAGGATGGCGAGGCGGTGAGTATCGCGCTCGCCAATGCCGACGAGGTGAAGCGCCCCGATCCCGGCTCATGGCGTGGCGCACCCGGGGAGGAGGCGGCCCCGCTGCCGATCGCTCCCGCCGATCACGTCAAGCGGCCGCTCGCCGCTCGCGAGCGCTCCCATCCACGCTGGCACCCGCGCCGCCACCCGCGCGCCGAGCGCATCATCCCCAAATCCCGCGATTTCCACTAGCGGGTGGTCAGCAGAGCGAAACTCGCTATGCTGCGCGCATGGCACGCCGGACGTTCATTTTGCTCGCTGTTTTGCTGCTCTCGCTTGGCTTCGCCACGAGCGAGCTTGGCACCAGCGCGCTCGCCTTCGAGCAACCGGAGAGCGAGAGCGGGTTCCAACCGAAGCCTCTCGTCACGGCCAAGCGGCATATGATCGTCGCCGCGCATCCGCTGGCAGCGGAGGCCGGGCTCGCCATCCTGCGCAAAGGCGGCAGCGCGGTCGATGCCGGCATCGCCGCGCAGCTGGTGCTCAACCTGGTCGAGCCGCAGTCCTCAGGGCTGGGCGGCGGCGGCTATATTCTCTATTGGGATGCCGGCGCCAAGCAGCTCGTAAGCATCGACGGCCGCGAGACCGCGCCCGCCGCCGCTACGCCTGAACTCTTTCTCGATGCCGACGGCAAGCCGCTGCCGCGCGACGCCGCCATGGCGAGCGGCCTTTCGATCGGCGTCCCCGGTGCGCTTGCGGCACTGGCGCTCGCCCATGACAAATACGGCAAGCTGCCCTGGTCGGAGTTATTTGAGCCGGCCATCGCTCTGGCCCGCGACGGTTTCCCAATCACGCCACGCCTCGCCAAGCTGCTCGCCGAGATGGACCCGCAGAGCTTCACGCCGGACGCGCGCGCCTATTTCTTCGACGCCCAAGGCAGGTCGTGGCCGACCGGTTACAGGCTCGCCAATCCCGCGCTGGCCGACACGTTCGAGACGATTGCCCGCGACGGTGCCAAGGCTTTCTACCGAGGCGACATCGCCAAAGACATCGCCAGCGCGGTGCAAAACGATCCGCGCAAGCCCGGCAAGCTGACGGCGGAAGACATCGCGTCCTATCGCGCCATCGAGCGCGCGCCGATCTGTGCGCCCTATCGTACGCATAAAATCTGCGGCATGGGGCCGTCTTCCTCCGGCGGTGTCGCGGTGGCGCAAGTGCTCGGCATCGTCGAACCGTTTCATCTCGGCCCCGCGCCGCTCGGCGCCCGCGCCGCGCATCTGATCGCCGACGCCGAGCGGCTCGCTTTCGCCGACCGCGCGCGCTACCTCGCCGACTCGGACTTCGTCGCGGTCCCGGTCGCTGGCCTGCTCGATCCAAGCTATCTCGCCGAGCGCCGCGCCCTGATCGATCCCGACCACGCCCTGGCCAACGTCGCCGCCGGCACCCCGCCAAACATCAAGCAGGGCACATTCGGCAAAGACCGCACGCAAGAACGCGGCGGCACCAGCCAGATCTCCGTCGTCGATGATCAGGGCAATGCTTTCTCCTTCACCACCAGCATCGAGTTTGCCTTCGGCGCGCGAACCATGGTGCGCGGTTTTCTGCTCAACAACCAACTCACCGATTTCTCCTTCGAGCCAATCGACGAAGACGGTCATCCGGTCGCCAATCGCGTCGAGCCCGGCAAACGTCCACGCAGCGCCATGGACCCGGCGATGGTGTTCGGCGACGGCGGCGGTTTGCGGTACGTGCTGGGGAGCCCAGGCGGGCCGCTGATCATCCCGTTCAACGTCAAGACCGTCATCGCGCTGATCGATTGGGGCCTCGATCCCGCGCAGGCCAGTGCGCTGGTTAATTTCGCCGGCACCGAGACCGCGCTTCTGCTCGAGCCGGGGAGCGAATGGGACCCCCTCGCCGCCTCGCTCAACGCCATGGGTCATCAGGTTCGTCGCGTACCGATGACGAGCGGCGAGCACGTCATCGCCGTGACGCCCGACGGACTCCAAGGCGGCGCCGATCCGCGCCGCGACGGCGTGGCGCTGGGGGATTGATGACCAGCCCTGTCCTCACGATCGCCGTGCGCGGAGCCGGCGTGGTCGGTCTATGGCAGGCGCTCCTGCTCGCACGGCGCGGTCACGGCGTGACGCTCTGTGAGCGCTCGGCGGAACCCTTCGCGGATGCCTGCAGCCCTTATGCCGGCGCCATGCTTGCGCCACGCTGCGAGGAGGAAAGCGCCGAGGCCGTTATCGGCGAGCTTGGCAGGCGCGGTGTCGCGCTGTGGCAAGAAACCTATTCCGGCACCAGAGCCAACGGCACGCTCGTGGTGGCGCTCAATCGCGACCGCGCCGAGCTTGATCGCTTCGCCCGCATGACGGGAGGACATCGGCGACTATCCTCCGCCGAGCTTGCCGCAGCCGAACCAGATCTAACCGACCGCTTCGCCGGCGCGCTGCTCTACCAGGAGGAAGCGCATCTGGCGCCGAACGCAGCGCTGCGCTTCCTGCTCGACGCGGCCATCGCCGAGGGCGTGGCATTGCGCCTTGGCGACGGGGAGATGCCGCGAGGCGCCGATCTTGTCATCGATTGCCGCGGCCTCGCCGCCAAGGACGACCTCCCCACGCTGCGCGGCGTGCGCGGCGAGAGAATTGTCATCAAGAGCCGCGAGGTCAACCTCACCCGGCCCGTGCGGCTGCTGCATCCGCGCTTTCCGCTTTACGTCGTGCCCTGGGGCGACGGCGTTTATATGATCGGCGCCACCGTGATCGAGAGCGAGGAGACGGGCGCCATCACGCTCCGCTCCGCGCTCGACCTGCTCTCGGCGGCCTACGCTCTCGACCCCGCTTTTGCCGAGGCCGAGATCCTGCGCCAGGGCGCCGGCGCGCGCCCCGCCTTCCCCGACAATCGGCCTAGGATTATCCCGCGGAACGGCTATATCTACGTCAACGGTCTCTACCGGCACGGCTTTCTGCTCGCGCCGGTTCTGGCCGAACTGGTCGCAGACTATGTCGAGACCGGCGCGACGCACCCGGAGGTGTTTCTTGCAGATCCTGCTCAACGGTGAGGCTTACGCCACCGACGCAAAGACTCTCGACGAGCTTTGCGCGCGGCTCGGCTTAGCCGAGGCGAAAATCGCCACCGCTGTGAACGGCAATTTCGTCGCCGCCGTGACACGCTCGGCCGTCGAGCTGGCGCCATCGGATGAGATCGAGATCGTAGCGCCGAGGCAGGGCGGCTGATGCTCACTCTTTACGGCGAAAGCTTTACCTCGCGGCTGTTGCTCGGCACGGCGCAATATCCCTCGCCCGAGAGCCTGAGGCAGGCGGTCAAGGCCTCGGGCGCGGAGATCGTCACTGTCTCGCTGCGCCGTGAATCTGCGCGCGCTCTCACCGGCCAAGGCTTCTGGGCGCTGATCGAGGAGCTTGGCTGCCGCGTTCTGCCCAACACCGCCGGCTGCCGCACCGCCAAGGAGGCGATCGCCACCGCCCAGATGGCGCGCGAATTGTTCGGCAACGACTGGATCAAGCTTGAAGTGATCGCCAATGACGACACGTTGCAGCCAGATCTGTTCGGCCTAGTCGAGGCGGCCGCCGCGCTGACCGCCGACGGCTTCGACGTGCTCCCCTACACCACCGAGGATTTGAGCGCCGCCGAGCGCCTGGTCGCGGCAGGCTGTGGCGTGCTGATGCCCTGGGCTGCGCCGATCGGCTCGGCGCGCGGGTTGATCAACAAGGACGCGCTGAAGACGCTGCGCGCGTATTTCCCCGATATCCCACTGGTCATCGACGCCGGTATCGGCACGCCCTCACATGCGGCCGAGGCGATGGAGCTGGGCTACGACGCCATCCTGCTCAACACTGCCGTGGCCAAGGCAGGTGAGCCCATAAAGATGGCGCAGGCCTTCGCTCGCGCGATCGAAGCGGGACGGCTTGCCTTCGAGGCAGGCCCGATTGAGCCACGCGACATGGCATCGCCGTCGACGCCTGTGGCGGGCACGCCGTTCTTCAAGATCGATCACGCGTCCTGATCGACCCCGGTCTTACCTGCCTTGATCAGCCTCGATCCCTTCTACCCCATCGTCCCCGACACCAACTGGCTCGCTCGCTTGCTCGCGCGCCGCATCAAGCTGGTTCAACTCCGCATCAAGAACGAGTCCCGGCAGGTCGTGCATGGCGAGATCAAGCGGGCCATCGGCCTTTGCGCGGTGCATCGCTGCCAGCTTGTGGTCAACGACTATTGGCGCGAAGCGATCGATCTCGGCGCGAGCTTCGTGCATCTCGGCCAGCAGGACCTCGCCGCTGCCAATCTGCGCGCGATCCGGGCGGCGGACATCAAACTCGGTGTGAGCACGCACACCCTTGAGGAGCTGGAGGCCGCATTGGAAGCCGAGGCCGACTACATTGCGCTCGGCCCGATCTACGCGACCACGCTGAAGCAGATGCCCTGGCCACCGCAGGGCCTTCCCCGTATCGCCGAATGGCGCGAGCGAATCGGCTGCCCGCTGGTGGCAATCGGCGGCATGACGCTCGGCCGCGCACCCCTGGTGCTTGCCTCGGGGGCGGATTCCGTTGCGGTCATCACCGACATCATGACAAGTCAAGACCCTGAAACGCGTGTGGAAAATTGGATCGAAGCCACCGATCCGTGGCGGAGTTTGTCCACAGACCGTCAACAGGGCTGAGAGCGCGGTTTGGGGCTTGACCGGCAACCCTCCGCCCGGGGATCATCGCGGGTAACGGGGGTTTGGTCACTGGTTATCCAGGGGGCTTGATGAGCTATCGTCTCGATCCGGCGATGCCGATGAGCGAGGCAGTTCGGCGCGTGGCCTTCGGCGAGCTTGAGATCGCCCATGCCTCGCTGGCGACCCCGCCCGAGCGGCATAGCGGTGTGCATAGCGCCCGCAAATGCCTGAAGCGCCTTCGCTCGCTACTTCTGCTGGTGCGCCCCGGCATGCCTGAGCCGGTCTTCGCCAATTTGACTGACCGACTCGCTGTCATCGCGCGGGGTCTCGCACCCGCGCGCGACGCTCATGCGCTGATCGACGCCGTCGACAAGCTCGAGCGCGAAACGGGACCCGGACCGGGCCAGGGTCCGATCGAGTCCTTGCGCGCCTGGTTGCGCAAACGACGACACGCGGCCGAGCAGAACCTTGAACGGAGCGCGGCTTCGGATGCCATGCGTGCGCTGCTTGAGGTGCGGCCCGCCTTCGCCGGGCTCGCCGTCTATCCCGACGACTTCCGCTCTGTCGCCAAGGGGCTTCGGCGCTGCTACCGCACCACCCGCCAAGCTTTTGAGCATGGCTTTGCCGCAGGTCGGGACGAAGATCTCCACGAATGGAGAAAGGGCGTGCAGCATCATTGGCGGCAGATGCAATTGCTCGCGCCGTGCTGGCCGTCGGAGCTTAACGCGCGGGCCGAAGCGGCGCGGGGGCTTTCGCAAATCCTTGGCGACGACCACGATATTTCGCTGCTCACCCGGCTCGTGTCTACGCCGACCATGACGTTCGGCAGTCTCGAGGAGACCGCGGCATTTCTGAAGCGCTGCCGCAGACGCCACAAGGCGTTGCGCAAAGACGCGAGTGCCCATGGCGAGAGACTGTTCGCCGAGCGCCCGCGGCCTTTCGCCGAACGGATCGAGGCCTATTGGCAGATCGCCGCCGGCAGTATTATCGATGCAGTCGTGGAGACACGGCCCGATAATGTCGTGGCATTCGGCGATCTTCGCCCCCCGCGCGTTGTGGGTTAAAGTCCCCTCGCCTCCCGCCACGCCTGGAACATCAACACCGTCCACAGCGATTGATGCCAGTCGCGGCGCCGGTCGAGATGCTCCCGCCACCGCGCCACGATCGGAGTCGGGTCGAGCAGCCCACCGGCGGCAAGGCGCTCCTCCGACAGAAGGTCTTCCGCCCAGGGGCGTAACGGTCCTCTGAGCCATTGTCCGATCGGCAGCGCGAAACCCATCTTCGGCCGCTCGACAAGCCGCTTCGGCACATGGCGGTACAGCACCTGACGCAGCAGCCATTTGCTCTTGCCGTTGCGCATCAACAGGCGCGACGGCAGCCGCCAGGTCAGCTCCACGACGCGATGGTCGAGCAACGGCACGCGCACCTCAAGCGCAACCGCCATGCTCGCGCGATCGACCTTGGTGAGGATGTCGTCCGGGAGATAAGTCGCGGCGTCAAGATATTGCATGCGGTCGAGTGGATCGGGGAGCTTGGCGGCGACACTCGGGTCGAACACCGCTCCTTTCAGCTCGGTGCCGTGTTTCACCAGCATCTCCGGCTCGTGCCAAGCGCTGACCAGGGCGCGATAGGCCCCGTGCTGGCCTTCGCGCAACATCGCTGCCGCCTTGAAAATCTTCTCGCTGGGATGCGGCGGACGCCGCCGTTCCGGCAACAGTCCGAACACGCGCTCCCACAGCGCCGGGCCCACCATGCCGAGCCCGCAGGCCAGCGCTTTGCCCGCCGCCTCCGGCGTTCCCGTCAGTAACCGGGCAAATCTGTGGCGGTTATAGCCGGCGAACACCTCATCGCCGCCGTCGCCGGACAAGGCGACGGTGACGTGCTCCCGGGTGAGCTTCGACAGGAGGTAGGTCGGGACCTGCGAGGAATCGGCGAACGGCTCGTCATAGATCGTGGGCAGCGCGGGGATCACACCCTCGACCTCTTCGGGTGAGACGTAGAGCTCGGTGTGCTCGGTGCCGAGATGCTCTGCGACCGCCTTGGCATGCGGGGCCTCGTCATAGCCCTTTTCCGCGAAGCCGATCGAGTAGGTCCTGACTTGACCATTGCTGCGCGCCCGCATCATCGCCGCGACGGTCGACGAGTCGATGCCGCCGGAGAGAAACGCGCCGAGCGGCACATCCGAGACCAGCCGCCGCTCGACCGCATCGCCAAGCAATGCTTCCAGCGCATCTGTCGCTTCGCTCGCGTCAAGATCGAGCGGCGCCGCCCTGCCCCGCGTGGCGACATCCATGAGGCTCCAATAGGTCCAGAGATCGGCTTTGCCATCGGCCTCGATGCCAACGCCTGTCCCCGGCGCAAGCTTGCCGATGCCGCGATAGATCGAATGCGGCGACGGCACATAGGCGAAGCGGAGATAGGATGCGAGCGCGTCGTGATCGATCTCGGGGCGCCACTCCGGCAGAGCCTCGAACGCCTTCAATTCGGAAGCGAAGACAATGCGGCCATTCTGCCGCCCCCAATAAAGCGGTTTGATGCCAAGCCGGTCGCGCACCAGGCTAAGCCGCCGCTCCTTGCGGTCGAACACGGCGAAGGCGAACATGCCGATCAGCCGCTCGACGGTCGCGCGCACGCCCCATGCGGCGATCCCCTCGACGATGATCTCGGTATCGGAGTGTCCCTTGAAGCGGCAGCCGAGCGCCTCAAGCTCCGGCCTGAGCTCGGAACCACTATAGATCTCGCCGTTATAGGCGATCACATAGCGGCCGCAGGACGATTCCATGGGCTGCGCGCCGGCGGGTGACAGATCGATGATGGAGAGCCGCGTATGGCTCAAGGCAACCCCGGCGTCGGCATCGACGAACACGCCGCGCGCATCGGGGCCGCGATGGGCGAGCTTCGCCGCCATAGCTTGGGCGACCGCTTCGAGCGCCTGCGTGCCTGATCGGCGCTCTAGCTCGAGAAAGCCGGCGATGCCGCACATGCTTTCAGACCCTTACCTCCATCCCATCATAGGAGACCTCCCATCCGGCGCGTTCGATCGCCGCCCGCTCGGGCGAATCCTCGCGCAACGCCGGATTGGAGTTGTTGATGTGGATGAAGATCTTGCGGCCGATGCCGAGCGGGGCGATCTGCTCGATCGAGCCCGCGCTGCCCGACATGTTCATGTGGCCCATGCGGTCGCCCGTCTTGTTGAGCAGCCCCTGGGCGATCATCTCGTCATTGGTAAACAGCGTGCCGTCGAAAAACAGCAGCGGCGCGCCTTTGAGCCTCGCACGCAAGGCATCGTCGAGCTTGGCGCATCCCGGAATAAAAAAGAAATAGTGTCCGCTGGCGGCGTCGGTGACCTTCAGGCCGGTGGTATCGCCTTCCTGGGTGCCGAAGCCGGCTCCAGCCTTCTCGTCCTCGAGATAGAGCGGCACCTTGCCCGGCACCGCGAAGGGCTCGATGGTCAGGCCCACGGGGCCCGCTGGGCCTTCAACCGCGAAGGGCTGGCCGTAGGCCACGGCGACGCGCTTGACCAAACGGGCGTCGAGCACATCGAACACGCTGTTCGAGGCCAGCACGTCGAGCACACGGGCCGAGCCGTAGATGGTGAAAGGCTGACCCTCGCGCAGACACAACAGGCCGGCGATCGCGTCGACGTCGCCATTGGTCAGCACCACCGCCTTGATCGGGCTGTTGCGCGGCCCCTCGTCGGGGTCCGGATAAAGCTCCGGCGTGGCGTTGATCTGCTGGCGCAAATCTGGGGCGGCATTGAGCAGCACCCACTGGCGGCCATCGGCGCTGACTGCCACCGACGCCTGGCTGCGCGGTGAGAGACCCGCCTTGCCTTGACGCAGGTCAGCCGAATTGCGGCCGTTGCAATTCCACTGCGGAAAGCCGCCGCCTGCCGCTGAACCGAGGACTTTGATTACCATGGCTTTCGACCAAATGGCGATGGATGGCCTGCCCCGTCAAGGCAAAAAGCAAGCGGCCTCCGCCAGCCTGCGAAGACCGCTTCAACTCATGTAGAGTGTCGCAGTTAGAAGGCGAGCGAGCCCTGGAACTTGAGTGCTGTGTCGGAGGTAACGTCAGTCAGGCCAAACTGCACGCCGACATTCAAGGAGAACTCCATGTCCGGCGCCTCGGCCGCCTTGTCGTCGTCATCGCCGTTCTCGCCTTCGGCCTCGTCGTCATCGCCGCCGGGATTATAAAACAGCGTCGGGCCGAGGCTGTGATTCTGGCTCTCGAATGGCCCGGAATTGGACAAATCCTCGATCTCGCCGAACATCTCGACGCCGACGCCCCAATGCTTGGCGAAATCGTATTCGGCACGCCAGCCATATTCGAAGCCAAGGCCGTCGTTGGTCGCGTTCTCGCCAACCTGGTCGGTGAACACGGGATTGAGCGTGATCAAAAGTTTGCCGGTCGCCAACTCGACGATCGGGCCAAATCCGAATTCGTCGGGATCGCCACTACGCGTGCCAAACCCATATTCGGTCTGGAATGCCAAACCAATGCCGTTTCCCTCGCGCTGAATCAGTTCGTATTGCAGCCCCAATTCGACTGAGCTCACGTTGAAATTCTCGCCAAGTGGCTGGTCGGCCGTGAGGGTCGTGGAGAACAGCCAGCGCTCGCTGATCCCGTATTGGAGTTCGAGGTCGTGGCTTTGCCGGAGCGGACCCTCCTCTTCCTCTTCGAGTGCTCCATCATCGTCGTCCCCGTCGCTCGCGTCTTCCTTCTCGGCCTTGGGGAAGCCCCAATGCACGGCGCCACGATATTCGAGCTCGAGCTCGCCCTTTTCGAACTCCCAATTCTTGGATTTCAAATTCTGCAAGGGCCGGTTTGGACATGCCAATGGCGAGGCCCGCCGTGACGAGCGCGGAAGCCGCAGCCAGCAACGCCAAGCGCTGCGCTAAGCGCAGCCCCATGAGATTGTACCGCAAGAGCAAGCCCCCCAAATTCAGCCTTGCCGAGGTCCCCAATTCTTTTAATCCGTCAAGATTAGCAAATCTGGCGGAGCTAGCCTTGGCAAAAAAAATGCCTGTATTGCCAAAGGGCAGACCGCGACCACCCCGAGGCAGCCCACATGTGTGACGCCGAGAGAAAAATTCATGACCTTTGCCGCAAGACACCCTCAAGTATCAGGCGAATTGCGTTATAGAGGCTTTGTCTATTATCCGGCGGCGCGGAACGGCTTCTTGCTACCCGTCCGGGCAGAATACACCCCGCTCTAGGCTCATTCGGCCGAGGGGACTTGGGATTACGATGCGTTACCAGACGAAGCTCCTCATCACCGCGGGATTGCTTCTGGCCATGTCGCTGTCGGCGGCTGCCCTCGCCTATTGGGGCGTGGCCCAATCGCACACCTATCTCACCCGCTCGCGCATCGCCCATGAGCAGCTCGAGCGCCAGCTCCAGCTGTCGCGGCACAGTGCACAACTGTTCAAATCCTGGACCGACACATTGCTGACGGGAATCAGCGATCGCCCTCTGGGCGCCGCCTATCTGCTCAAGGTCATCGAGTCCGATCTCGCCACGCTCCAAGACCTGAGCAACAAGGAGCTCGCCATTGTCGGACCCGAGGAGCAAAAGGCGGAATCCGCCGAGCTTACGCGCCTCGAACAGATCCGCAACGAATTCCAGCACACCCTGGACCAGCTCAACGAAGTCGAGCAGTTGCGCAGTCGCGGCCGTCCCGACATCGCTTGGCAAAGGCTGATCGATTTGCTCAAAGGCGGCATTGATCAGAAGTTGAACGGGCTGATTGAGGTGGCCGTCGCCGACGAGACGGCCGAAGTGATCCGGATCGACGCCGATGCCGCGCAGTTGTTGAGCCGGCTTGAGCGCATCAGCCAAATCCATGCCGCGCTCGCCATCATCGCGACGCTCGCGCTGATCGGCCTGCTGTTGCAGGGTCTGCGGTCGCCGCTTGCCGAGCTCATGCGCGGCACTGGCAAGCTCGCCGAAGGCGATCTCTCGCATCGCATCGCCATCTCGGGCCGCGACGAGTTCGCCAACCTCGGCCAGAGCTTCAATCGCATGGCGGGGGATCTCCAGACCCACCAGAAGGCCTTGCAGGACGCTCACGCCAATTTGGAATCGCTGGTGGAGGAGCGCACGGAGGAGCTGCGGCAGGCCAACGAGTCGCTGCGGCAGATCGACGAGACGCGGCGCGGCTTTTTCGCCGATATCAGTCACGAGCTCCGCACGCCGCTGACCATCATTCGCGGCGAGGGCGAGATCACGCTGCGCGGCGCTAACAAGCGCGTGGCAGAATACAAGCGCTCGATCGAGCGCATCGTCGAGCAGGCGAAACATCTTTCCGTGCTGGTTAACGATCTCCTGTTCATTGCGCGGCAGGGCGCCGGCGCCGCGCGGCTCAATTTGCAGCCCATCGATCTCGGCGATTTGCTCACGAAAGTCTGCGGTGATGCCAAGGTGATCGCTTATGGGAAGAACGTCGATGTCGCCTTCGTTAACGGCACCGCGCACGACATGGTGCGTGGCGACCCTGCGCGGCTGAGGCAGCTTTTCCTCGTGCTTCTTGATAACGCGGTGCGGTACTCCAAATCCAAGGGTGCCGTGAAGGTCGAGATCGGCAGCGCCGGCGGCGAGGTCAGAGTCCGCGTCTCGGATCGCGGCATCGGCATACCGCCGGAGGAGCTGGAAGGCATCTTCGAGCGCTTTCGCCGCGGCGGCAGAGCCGCGGCGATGAACGAGGAAGGTTTGGGACTTGGCCTGCCGGTCGCCAAGGCCATCGTCGAGGCCCATAAGGGAAGGATCGAAATGGCAAGCAGCCCGGGCGAAGGAACGACGGTCACGGTCGCCTTGCCGGCCGACACCGCGGAGGCAGCCTCGTGAACGTTCTCCTCGTTGAAGACGAGCCGCGCGTCGCCGACTTCATCGACCGCGGCCTGCGGGCCGAGAACCACGGCGTAACGGTCGCCGCGTCCGGCAGCGAGGGAGTCGACCTCGCCAAGACCGGCGAGTTCGACGTGATCGTGCTCGATCTGATGCTACCGGACATGCACGGCTATGACGTTTGCCAGCGGCTGAGGCTCGAAGGCGACCATACGCCAATCCTGATGCTGACGGCGATGGACGCCCTGGAGGACAAGATCAAGGGCCTCAAGCTGGGCGCCGACGACTATCTCACCAAGCCCTTTGACTTCGACGAGCTGCTCGCCCGCATCGAGGCCCTGGTGCGCCGCTCGCACCATTTCGCGCCGAACTCGAACATCTTGCAAGTTGCCGATCTCGTCCTCGACCGGGAGTTGCTCGAGGTAAGGCGGGGTACCGACACCATCAAGCTTACCGCCAAGGAGCTTGCCATTCTCGAGCTGTTGATGAGTGCGCCTGGCCGCGTGTTCTCCCGCACTCGCATCCTCAATCAGGTCTGGGGCTACAGCGAAGATCCTCTGACCAATGTCGTCGATGTCTACATCGCGAGACTGCGGCGCAAGATCGATACGCCTGGTCGCGAACCGTTGCTCGAGACCGTGCGCGGCCACGGTTACCGCCTGAAGGCGCCATCGTGATGCACACGTGTGACCGGGAACAATCTTTGCCAAGGAACATTTGCCAATCCGGCAATGGAACCTTGCTAACCGCGCCCGGATCAGTAGAGTATGCGCCGCCACTCTCGACGACGACGCGCCATAGTCTTTCCGGGCCTCGCCAGAGGACCACGGTCGCGTTTGCCCCACAACCGGCGGCAGAGTTCCCGCGCCCTCGTCGCCTGGCCAGCCCCAACGCAATTGAACTAGAGCCATAACACCGTGGAGGAGCGCCCGTTGCGGTCAGGTCTGTTAGCTTTGTTGTTCTGTGCCATCGCGAGCCTCGCGCTTGCGCAGCCCGTCAAAGCAGCGAACAAGGTGACAGTCGGCGTACTGAAATTCGGCACCGTCAGCTGGGCGCTCGACACCATTCACGCCAATGGCCTCGACAAGGCCGAGGGCATCGAACTCGACATCGTGCCGCTGGCGAGTACCCAGGCGACCACCGTGGGTCTACAAGCCGGCTCGGTGGACATCATCGCCACGGATTGGCTGTGGGTCTCGCGCGAACGTAGCGGCGGCGGCGACTTCACCTTCTCACCCTTCACCACCGCGCTCGGCGCCATCATGGTGCCGCCCAACTCACCGATCGAGACGCTCGGCGACCTGAAGGGCAAGCGGCTCGGCGTGGCGGGAGGACCGCTCGACAAAAGCTGGCTCCTGCTAGTGGCCTATGCGCTGCGAACCGCCAATCTCGACTTGCGAAAGGAAACCACGCAGGAATATGGCGCGCCGCCTCTCCTCGCTGAACGGGCGAAGCAGGGCGAGCTCGATGCCGTTCTGAATTTCTGGCCCTATGCGGCGAGGCTTGAGGCCGAAGGTTTCACCCAACTGATCGGGGTCGAGGACGTGGTCAGCGAACTCGGCGCCAAGGGCGAGGTCGCCATGGTAGGCTACGTCTTCAGCGAGAGCTGGGCGAAGCAAAATCTTGAGGCCATTCAAGGGTTTCTGCGTGCAGCGGCCAAGGCTGACGAATTGCTCGCGACCTCCAACGAGCAATGGGATCGGCTGAAGCCGCTTATGGGTGAGAACGATCCGAGCTTCACCGATAAGACCTTCGACGCCCTGCGACGCCGCTATCGCGAAGGCATCCCCGAGCGCTCTGCCAACGAGAGTGAAGCCGACGCCAAGATCCTGTATCAATTCCTGCGCGAGCTTGGCGGCGAGAAACTCGTCGGTCCCGGCACCGAGCTTGCTCCCGGCACGTTCTGGCACGGGGGCAAGCCGTGAGTGTGACTTTCGCCCGCGCCGACGCCGTACCGAAGTCGCGCCTGCTGCGCGGCCCCCTCGTCTCGGTGCTCTCGGTCGCGGGCTTTCTGCTCGTCTGGTTCATCGCCGCCGAGATCGCGCAAAGCCGGCTGCTGCCCGGACCCGTCGCGGTGCTCGAATACATCTACAAGGAGACGGTGCATGGCGATCTCCTGACCGAGCTTGGCATCACTTTGTGGCGCGTCGTGGCGTCCTTCGTCGTGGCGATGGCGATCGGCAGCGTGATCGGCCTCGCCATGGGCCAGATGCCGGCGCTCGACCGCGCGCTCGATCCCTGGCTGATCGTGCTGCTCAATCTTCCCGCCCTGGTCATCATCATTCTTGCTTATGTGTGGTTCGGGTTGAACGAGGCGGCGGCGATCGGCGCCGTCGCTCTGAACAAGATTCCCAACGTCGTCGTCACCTTGCGCGAAGGCGCCCGTGCGCTCGATCCCGGTCTCGACGAGATGGCGCGCGCCTACCGGCTCTCGCCGATGAGCAAGCTCCGTAACGTCACGCTGCCCCAGCTCCAGCCCTATTTCGCGGCCGCCTCCCGCACCGGCATTTCCCTGATCTGGAAGATCGTGCTCGTTGTCGAGCTGCTCGGCCGGCCGAACGGCGTCGGCTTCGAGCTGCATCTCAACTTCCAGCTTTTCAACGTGACGGCGATCCTCGGCTATACGCTTGCCTTCGTCGCCGTCATGCTGGCCATCGAATACCTATTGGTGCAACCCATTGAACGACATTCAACACGCTGGCGTAACAGGCCAGTTTGAAATCCGCATCGAGGAGAAGACGCACGTCAGCGCCGATGGCACGGAGCTCCTTGCCATCCGCGACTTCGTGCTCGACGTCGTACCCGAGAGCATGACGGTCCTGATGGGCCCGTCGGGCTGCGGCAAGACCACATTGCTGCGCATCGTCGCCGGCCTGGACGATCGCTTCGTGGGCGATACGGGCATTCCACCCGATACGCGTATCGGTCTCATGTTCCAGGAGCCCCGGCTTTTGCCCTGGCGGACGGTGCGGCAGAACATCGAGCTGGTTGCGGCGCCGAGCTTCACCGAGGCCGAGCTCGAAAAACTTGCGCAGGCTGTCGGCATCGCCGACATGCTGCCACGCTATCCGCAGGAGCTGTCGCTCGGGCTCGCGCGCCGCGTGGCGCTGGCCCGCGCCTTCGCCACCAAACCCGACCTGCTGCTGCTCGATGAGCCGTTCGTGTCGCTCGATGAGCGGACCGCCGATCGGCTGAGAAAGCTTCTGCTCGAGGTTTGGCAGGAGCGGCCGACCACGGCGATCCTGGTGACGCACAATGCGCGCGAGGCGATCATGCTCGCCGATCAGTTGGTGCTGCTCGCACCGCGTCCCACCCACGTGGTCGCGGTCGAGACCATCGACGTGCCGCAAGCCGAGCGCGATCACGATGCGGTGGAGGCAATCCACGCCGACCTATTGCGCCGCTTCCCCGGCAATTTCTCCAACAGCTGACCAAGCTAACCCGCTGCCGCGGCCGCTCCGGCCTTGCGCTGCTGGATGCCGACCGAGGGATCGTAGGCCCACACCGACAGCGCCAGAAACAGCAGCATGCACCCGCCGACGATGCCGAGCGCCTGCCAGTTGACCTCGAGATAGAAAGCGAACCGGATCAGCTCGACCGCCCAGGTGAAGGGGTTGTAGAGGCAGATGTAATAGAGCCAGAGGCTCCCCTCCCGCATCTTCCACAACGGATACAACGCCGACGAGGCGAAGAACATCGGGAAGATCACGAAATTCATGATGCCGGCGAAATTCTCCAGCTGCTTGATGGTCGAGGACAGCAGCATGCCGAGCGCGCCGAACATCATGCCCGTGAGAATGAGCGCGGGTAGCGCGGCGAGATAACCCCAAGGCGGCAATTCCACGCCGCAGAAATAAGCGACAAGCAGAAACGTGTAGACCTGAAACAACGACACGATCACGCCGGCGAACAAGCGCGCCACCAGCAAGAACCATCGCGGCAGGGGCGTGGTCAGCAATACCCGCATCGAGCCCATCTCGCGGTCATAGACCATCGACAACGAACTCTGCATGCCCTGGAACAGCTGGATCATCGCCAGCAGACCGGGCGTGATGTAGACGTCGTAGGTGATGTAGGTCTGGTAGGGCGGGATGATCGAGATACCGAGCGCGGCGCGGAAGCCGGCGGCAAAAATAATGAGCCAAATCAGCGGTCTGACCAGAGCCGCGAAGAACCGTTCGCGCTGCTGCAAGAAGCGCAGCAGCTCGCGCCAGACGATGCCGTAGAAGGCGCGGACATAGTGCATCAAGCTCATGCGGTGACGTCCTCTTCGGTATCGCCGCCGATCAGCAGCGTGAACGCCCCGCCGAGATTTTTCGCGCCGGTCTCGGCCACAACATCCTTGGCCAGCCCGCGCGCCACGATCTTCCCGCGATTGATCACGAGCAGATCGTCGTCGGATTGCACCTCATCGAATAGATGCGTCGCCCACAGCACGCCAATATTGTCGGTGCGGGCGAGTTCATGCACGTGGCGCACGATGGCGCGGCGCGTCGGGTCGTCGAGCCCGACGGTCGGCTCGTCGAGCAGCAGCAATTTCGGGCTGTGCAACAGGCTGCGGGCGATCTCGACCCGGCGCCGATGACCGCCGTTTAGCGAACGCACCCGCTCGCCGATGCGCTCCTCCATGTCGAGATTGGTCAACGCGCGCAGCATGCGCTCGTCGGCCTCCTTGCGCTTGAGCCCGCGCAGCGCCGAGAAATAGCGCAGATTCTGCCTGACGGTCAGGTCCAGGTCGAGCGTCGGCTGCTGGAACACCACGCCGAGCGGCCCGAGCGCCTTGGCGCCCCATTCCGAGGCCGCGCGGCCACAGATCTCGATGCGGCCGACCGGCGCGTCGAACAACCGCGTGATCAGCGAGAACAGCGTCGACTTGCCTGCGCCGTTCGGCCCGAGCAAGGCCGTCACCCGACCCGGATAGACCTCGAAGCTCACATCGTCGAGCGCCCGCTTGTCGCCATACCAATACGAGACGTTCTTGACGGTGAGGACCGGGGTCCGGGACGGCCCGTCCTTTCCGGCTTCTTTCTGCATGGGCGGTGTTCCGGGCGACGGCTCTGCGGCCGCAACCTTTGTGAGCTCCAGTCTCGCCCCACAGATAGCCCCGTGGCGAGACTTTCACAACCCTATCAGCCGGCATGCGGCATCGCCCGCCACGCGCGTTGCGTGCGGGGCTGAAGGGGGTGGCGCGCCGAGCGACGCAGATCTGGTAGCTCGCGATCCTGATGAGGACCGCGCGGGCGCCTTCCGGCGCGCCACATGCGCCTCATGCGCATGCTGATTTGCGGACGTTTGCGGCAGTGGGCCCCGCTTTCGTCGTTGAGGTCGGATCGAATTCCGCCTCAAGGCGTCAGCCAGCTCCTGGCAGGGACTCGTAGTGGTCCCGGGGGGAGCCCCGCTGCCGCCCGAGTGCCTTGTTGCGCAAGGCCCGCGGGCGCCGCACCCCGTCCCGCCTCACGACGCCTCATGAACGCGCCCCTCAGTGGACGAGGTGGGGCATCTTACCTGCGGCGCAACGGGCGGGGATTGTTTGGGGATAGCTCGCCCATTCTCGTCACGCGCGCGCGTCCGGGCGCAAGCCGGGATCGAGGGCTACCGGCACGGAGCGGATAATCCTGGATACCGGCTTTCGCCGGTATGACGGGTTGGAGGCGAGCATCGCTGAGCAACAAAAAGAAGCCGCCCCGAAGGGGGCGGCTTCCGATGGATATGCGTTCTGGTGGTTGGCTTAGAAGAAGATGATGCCGCCAACCTGGAACAGATCCCAGTCGTCGAAGCCCTGCCCGACTTTGGACTTGCTGACAGACAAATCGCCTGTGAGGCGAGTCGACGTTTTGCTGGAAGCCGGTGAAGTCGATGCGGCCTGCTGGTGCTGCCAGCGGGCGAACACATGCATGGCGGCGGAGTCGATCTCCTGCACCACGCCCAAGCCCCAGCGCTGCACCTCTGAGCCGGTGACGAACACGCTGTTATGCCCACCGACACGAAGTTGGGGAAGTCGCCCGAGTTGCAGAAACTATCGATGTTCGTTCCGAACATGCCGTCGAAGCTGCCGCATTGCGAACCGCCGGCGGCGTTGAACTGGTCGTTATATTGACCGTACTCGCCGAACAGCGTGGTCGCGCCGGCCGGGGTCCAGGTCTTCCGCCAGAACGGCTTCACGTACCAGACATCGGTGTCGGGCGTGTTGTTCTTGAAGAAGACAGGGTCGTAACCAGTCGATGAGGCAAGTTGCCCACAATCACCGACGAAGTTTTCGAACGCCGATCCCTTGGCCTTCTCGGTCTGGTACATGCCGTAGATACCGAGACCTGACGGCTTGTGCAGGATGCTGGCGCCGATCTGGAACAGATTATCCTCGTGCAGTGTGTTGTGAGTCCTTGAAGCAGACGCCGCCCGGGTAGTCGCAGTAGCCCGGGTCCAGAGAGCCGTACAGCGCCGAGCTCTCCTGCCAGGTATAGGCGGCAGCGACCGACAATTTGATGCTGTTCCAGTCACCGGTGTAGAAGCCCGCGATGTCCCAGAAATTATATTCAGGCGTCGGGTTGAACGTGCCGCCGCCCGTCAGGTCTTGCTTGCCCCACGAGGTCTCGAAGCGGAAGCCGCCCCAAGTCGGTGAGTCGTAGCGAACCGCAGGCATCGCCGCGCCGAAGCAGTCCGTGCCGATCCCGAGCGCCAGGCCCTGGCAGAGCAGGAAGTCTTGCCACGCCAGCCCAGACAGGTTGCCATAGGTGCCATTGTTGGCGCCCTTCGCCCGCATCTGGAAGCTCGCGCCCTCGAAGAACACCGAGTTCGAATTCGATCACGGTGCCGGAGATGTCGGCGAGAACCGCCGGGTTGTCGGACGCCGGGCGACAGCTTGCCCCAGTTCAGGGTGCCCCATTTGTCGCTCTTGATGTAGATGAACGAATAGAGCGTCTTGGCATCCGCGCCCCACGTGCCACCCGATTCGTCGAACTGATTCGAAGCGGCCAGCGTGCCCGCCGTGGCGAACAGGTCGGAGGTAGCAAGCACGGTCAAGTTGAAACCAGCCGACCAGCCGGGAGCGATCGTCGCGCTACCGGTGATGGCGAAGCGGGAGCCAAGGTCGTAGCCCTTGTCGCCGACGAAGGCGCTGGTGAGATCGCCGTCATCCCACACGTTGAAGCTCTTCACCACCCAACCCGACAGGGTCACCGAGACCTTCTTGTTGCCCTTGCGGACGGTCGTCGCCTCAAGCTCCGCCACCCGCTCCTCGAGATCCGCGCAGCAATCGCCGCCGAGATCAGCCGCTCGCGCGGGCGTCGCCTTGAATGCGAACCCGCCAACCACCAAGCCGAGTGCGGCTGCGATGGCGATGCGGCTGGATGTTTTTGTCAGTCCCCCAAACATATCCATCTCCCCATGTGTCGTGGATAGCGTTTCATCCCTTGTTTACTCCGGTTTCGGCACCAAGGAAATTGGCCGCAAGATCAGAGCGGCGGTTTCCCGGCCTCTTGTGACATTTCCGCCACGAGGCGGAGTCGCTCCGACCGTTTTCGTCACCGGAGCCGTGCGCGGGCCTTCCCGAGGAGGACTGCACACAAAAAAGAAGCCGCCCCGAAGGGGGCGGCTTCCGATGGATATGCGTTTGGTGGTTGGCTTAGAAGAAGATGATGCCGCCGACCTGGAACAGATCCCAATCGTCGAAGCTCTGTCCGACATGGGACTTGCTGACAGACAAATCGCCCGTGTCCGAAATGTTCTGCTGGAAGCCCGTGAAGGTGATGTCGGCCTGCTGGTGCTGCCAGCGGGCGAACACATGCATGGCGGCGGAGTCGATCTCCTGCACCACGCCAAGGCCCCAGCGCTGCACTTCCGAGCCCGTGACGAACACGCTTTGACCGAAACCTGGGCCTCCTATGAATTGCGGAGCGAAATTCGGAAGGTCACCCGAGTTGCAGAAGCTGTCGATGTTGGTTCCGAACATGCCGTCGAAACTACCGCATTGCGAACCGGCGGCGGCGTTGAACTGGTCGTTATATTGACCGTATTCGCCGAACAGCGTGGTCGCGCCGGCCGGGGTCCAGGTCTTCCGCCAGAACGGCTTCACGTACCAGACATTGGTGTCGGGCCGGCTGTTATTGAAGAACACAGGATCTGGACCGTCGATGATGTTGCCGTCAAAGCCAACGAAGTTGGCGAAGGCCGATCCCTTGGCTTTCTCCCACTGATACATGCCGTAGATACCAAGACCTGACGGCTTGTGCAGGATGCTGGCGCCGATCTGGAACAGATTATCCTCGTGCAGCGTGTCGGAGTCCTTGAAGCAGATGCCGCCCGGGTCAGTCGCAGTAGCCCGGGTCCAGAGAACCGTACAGCGCCGAGCTCTCCTGCCAGGTATAGGCGGCAGCGACCGACAATTTGATGCTGTTCCAGTCAGCCGGTGTAGAAGCCCGCGATGTCCCAGAAATTATATTCAGGCGTCGGGTCGAACGTGCCGCCGCCCGTCAGGTCTTGCTTGCCCCACGAGGTCTCGAAGCGGAAGCCGCCCCAAGTCGGTAAGTCGTAGCGAACCGCCGGCATCGCCGCGCCGAAGCAGTCCGTGCCGATCCCGAGCGCCAGGCCCTGGCAGAGCAGGAAGTCTTGCCACGCCAGATTCGACAGGTTGCCATAGGTGCCATTGTTGGCGCCCTTCGCCCGCATCTGGAAGCTCGCGCCCTCGAAGAACACCGAGTTCGACTCGATCACGGTGCCGGAGATGTCGGCGAGAACCGCCGGGTTGTCGGACGCCGGGCACAGCTTGCCCCAGTTCAGGGTGCCCCATTTGTCGCTCTTGATGTAGATGAACGAGTAGAGCGTCTTGGCATCCGCGCCCCACGTGCCACCCGATTCGTCGAACTGATTCGAAGCGGCCAGCGTGCCCGCCGTGGCGAACAGGTCCGAGGTAGCAAGCACGGTCAAGTTGAAACCAGCCGACCAGCCGGGAGCGATCGTCGCGCTACCGGTGATGGCGAAGCGGGAGCCAAGGTCGTAGCCCTTGTCGCCGACGAAGGCGCTGGTGAGATCGCCGTCATCCCACACGTTGAAGCTCTTCACCACCCAACCCGACAGGGTCACCGAGACCTTCTTGTTGCCCTTGCGGACGGTCGTCGCCTCAAGCTCCGCCACCCGCTCCTCGAGATCCGCGCAGCAATCGCCGCCCAGATCAGCCGCTCGCGCGGGCGTCGCCTTGAATGCGAACCCGCCAACCACCAAGCCGAGTGCGGCTGCGATGGCGATGCGGCTGGATGTTTTTGTCAGTCCCCCAAACATATCCATCTCCACCTTCCCCTGATAAATTGCTTAACCAAACTCTCGCTTCGTATCCGCCTCTCGGCCACCGTTCGGAAGTTCCGCGCCAAAATGAGCAGAATCCCCCCGACTGAGAGTTCTGCATTCGGTTATACGCGTTCCGGCAAGAAGGTAAATTGCTCTCAAAGCAGGCGGCGGCGTTTTCGGTCTGCTTGTGACATTTCCGCAACGAATTTGAGGCAGGTCGGGAGGCGTGGCGGCGAGCCGTTCGGCTGACGAATTTCGTATCTGAGATCAATGAATTAGCGGGAGTGGCGAAGCGCAGACGGAATCGCTTTGCCGCGCGCGGCGAGGCGACCGGCTTCGCCTCGCAACGAGGTTGTGCTTGCCTAAAATCTACGCAGTCTGACGACCCCAGGCGAAGCCCTTCGATGCCGGCTCGAGGAGGCGATTCTTCGCCTTCCGAGGAGGCGATAGGAGCTGTCAGGCCGGCGGCTTGACTTGGTGGAGGGGCCCGTCCTCTGTTAAACAGACCATGGCGGAGCGACGCCCACGTCAAGCGGAGGAACGATGGCCGAGCAGTCCCCCGAGGAAATTCACCTGAAGCACATTAGGGCTCCGGACTATAAGGAGATTTCCGCCGACGGCACGCTGCACAAGATCGTCGACAACCATCTGGTCATCACCTTTTACATCGAAGATTCTCGAGTGACCGGCGAAGTCCTCAGGCGTGACGGCCAAGATCCGCCGACCTATCGAATCGCCGCCATCGAGGAAGAGAAGCAGCGCCTCGACCTGGTCGCCGTGCGCGTGCCGACCAAAGCCATCCTCGGCCTTGCCGCTGCCGTTGCCGAGCGGTTGACGCAGGTTCAAGGCGCCGACAAGGCAGCGAAATCCGCAAAAAAGTGATTGCCGCTCTCGCCGAATAGGCGCTTTAGCCGAGCAGCTTGTGCGCCGGCGCGCTGGGAATGGCTTGCAACGAGAGCTCAAGCCGAGGCAACCGGTCATAGCCGAGTTCACCCACGGCTCTGCCTGCATGCGAGCCGGAGACCACGAGGCTCGCGCCCGCGACCGTCAGCACGACGAGTGCCGCAGAGACACCGCCCAGCAGAAAGCCGCTTCCCCTGGGAAACCGGCGCAATGCCCGCCGTGAAGATCGGTTGGAAACCATGACTGCCCCCGCTTGTCTGCATCGGATCGACTGCCGCGACCCGTTGTGAGGCTAGTTAGCAGAGACTCCTTGTCGTTCGGTAAAGTCGCCCGGCTTGAGGCAAATCAAGACGCCCGCGCTCAAGCGGCGCTATGGAAAGAGCCCGCACCGGGACGGTCCGATTGGCGCTGCCAGAAATGCGGCAAAAAGTGCCGTTGCACCATGGGCTTGCTGCCTTGTGAGGGCCTTGCGATTGATGCTAACTAACACCCTTGGACCCGCCCGCGACGTGGGCTGTCCATAGGGAACGGATCGAATTGGGGGCTTGCGCTCGGCGTTCCGAGGGCGATATCCGAGGGGTCCCCGGCCTGGGCAGAGGCCGGTCAAGGTTGAGATGATTGAGGCATAGATGGATTACGAGGGTCGGTTTCACGAGCATCTCGAGGCGTTGCATCAGGAGGGCCGCTATCGCGTGTTCGCCGATTTGAAGCGCCGCTGCGGGGCCTACCCAACGGCCGATCATTTCGCCGAAGGCGGCATCCACGACGTAACGGTGTGGTGCTCCAACGATTATCTCGGCATGAGCCAGCACAAGGTGGTGCGCGATGCCATGCATGAGGCGATCGAGGAGGTTGGCGCGGGCTCCGGCGGCACGCGCAACATCTCCGGCACGACTCACTATCACGTCGAACTCGAAGCCGAGATCGCCGATCTGCACGGCAAGGAATCGGCACTGCTGTTCACCTCGGCCTATATCGCCAACAACTCCACCCTTTCCACCCTGCAGCGGCTGATGCCGGGGCTGGTGATCTTCTCCGACGAGAAGAACCACGCCTCGATGATCGAAGGCATCCGCAGAGGCGGCGGCGAGAAGCACATCTTCCGTCATAACGACATCGAGCATCTCGAAGCGCTGCTGAAGCAAGTCCCCGCCGCGACGCCCAAGATCATCGTGTTCGAGAGCGTCTATTCGATGGACGGACACATCGCCCCAATCGCCGCCATCTGCGACCTGGCCGAGAGATACGGCGCGCTGACCTATCTCGACGAGGTGCATGCGGTCGGCCTGTACGGCCCGCGCGGCGGCGGCATCGCCGAACGCGACGGCGTGATGCATCGCGTCGACATCATCAACGGCACCCTCGCCAAGGGCTTCGGCGTGATGGGCGGCTACATCGCCGCGAGCCGCGCTTGCTGCGACGCGATCCGCTCTTATGCGCCCGGGTTCATCTTCACCACCTCGCTGGCGCCGGCAATCGCCGCCGGTGCGCTCGCCTCGATCCGGCATCTCAAGCGGAGCGAGATCGAGCGCGCACGCATGCGCGAGCGGGTGCGCACGGTGAAGGGGCTGATGGAAGAGGCCCGCCTGCCAGTGATGGAGAATCCGAGCCACATCGTGCCGGTGATGGTCGGCGATCCGGTGCACTGCAAGGCGGTCACCGACACGCTGCTGACGCACTACCGGATTTATGTGCAGCCGATCAACTATCCGACCGTGAAGCGCGGCACCGAGCGCATGCGCTTCACGCCCTCGCCCGTCCACACCGACGCGGAGATCGCTTATCTGATCGGCGCGCTGAGCGAGCTATGGGCAGCTTGCCCTGTCGGCAAGGGCGAGTATGTGAGGCTCGCCGCCGAGTAGGCGCCTCCCGCTATGGGCTGGCTGCGGTCCGCGCCCTACACAATCCTGTTTGCCATTGGTCTGATGCTGTGCTCGGGCGGCATGGCACGCGCGGAAGATTCGCCGACGCCGCCCTGCATGGCCTCACCCCCGGCCCCTGATTACGCTGCCGCGGGTCACACTCCAAATATTCGAGTTTGGAATCGCCGCGAGCAGACCGCTCCGTGGGTCCCGCCCGCATGCACCGGCTGGACCACAAAGGGCGCCGGTGTGCTCGTGGCCGTCGCCGGCAATTTTTCCGATGGCAGCAGCGAGGATCTGCTCAAGCGCTTCGGCTCGATCTCTCGCCTCCAGGGCCTCCGCTATTGGTCGGTGACGGAATCCGGCTGGCGAACGCTGATCACACATGCGACCGCCCTCGAGGGACCCGATCTCGACCATCCCCGCAAGGACTTCACCCTCGCGGAGATGAAAGGAGGAGCGGAGCTCTATTTCGCGCAGGCGGACAATCGCACGTCCGGCGACGTCGTCTACCGCATGCACGTCGTGCGGGCGGATGCTTCCCGACTGGTGATCGATATCGAGAACGTCACCGCCGTTCGTAGCTTCCTCATTCCGCTATTCGCGCCCGGCGATTTGCAATCGGTGCATTACCTACAGCGAACGGCGCGAGGAAGGTGGAGCTATTACGGCTTGGCCTGGGCGGGCGAGACCATGTCCTCGCAGCTCTTGGTTCCCGAGGTCTCCTACGTCAACCGCGCGCTCGCTTTGTACGGCCACTTCACCGGCAGTCCCGATCGCAAGGTGACACCCTAAGGGACGTCGACACGTGACTGCGACCCTTTTGGTCAAGCGCCGAGAAAAATGCCGCGCACGAAATCGCGATAGAGCATCACCTGTCGCGGCAACGCGTCCTTGTCCTTGACGATGCGCGACAGAATGATGCCGCCGTCGGCGATCACCGAGAGCATGTCCGCAACGTCGTCGAGATCAATAGCAACGCGCGGCGGATAACGCGCCGCGATCAGGTCGAGACGTGCGCGGAACCGTTTGCGCCAGCCGAGCACTGCCGCCGTGTTGAGGTCGCGCACCTCCTTGTCGAATAGCCGCTCCTGATAGCAGAACGACGCGACGACGCAGCCGGGATGACCGCCGGGAAGATCCGCCATTAACTCGGACAGCATCTTGAGGCCGACCAGAAATCCATGCAGCGGGTCTTCGTTCAATGAGTTGGCGCGGGCGAACAGCTCATCGAACAGCGTGTTCTCGCGCTCGATGTAGCGAACCAGCAGCGCCTTGGCGAGTTCGCCCTTGTCCTTGAAGTGATAGAAGAATCCGCTTTTGGTGATGCCGACTGCGGCGATCAGTTCCTCGATCGAGGTGGCAGCAAATCCCTTCTCCAACACGGACGCTTCCGCCGCGTCGAGAATACGCTCGCGCGTGTCGCCGCCCTTCCGCTGCTGCACGTCCTGCATGCTCATGTCTCCGGGAAGCGACTGTACCACAGGTGCAGTTGACAGGGATCATCGGCCGCCGAGCGCCCATGACGGCCTCACGCACGGGCGGATTCCCGGAGTTTCGCGGGATGCACCTGCCTTTGCAGCGTGCACCACGAGTTCACTAAAATCGGCAGCCTGCCGGCCGCATTTTCCGGGTGAACGCGCGGGCATCGCGCGCCCCCCCTAACCCGGAGATCAGACATGACAAATGTTCAGCACGCCAAATATCGCGGCGGCCTACCGCAACTCACCGGCGGCCTCTTTCTCACCGACGGCGGTCTCGAAACCACGCTCATCTTTCATGAGGGGTTCGAACTGGCGATGTTCGAGGCCTTCACGCTGGTGGAGAGCGAGCGCGGCCGCGCGGTGCTTCGCGCTTACTACGATCGCTATGTCTCCATGGCGGTCAGCAGCAACACCGGGTTCATTTTGGAGAGCCCCACTTGGCGCGCCAATCCCGATTGGGGCGCGAAGCTCGGCTATGGCCGGGATCGGCTCGCCGCGATGAACCGCGCTGCCATCGCCATGATGCTAGAGGTCCGCGCCGCGCATGAGACGAAAAAGTCACCGCTCGTCATTAGCGGATGCATCGGCCCGCGCGGCGACGGCTACGACCCCGGCGCTCTCATGCGCGCCGACGACGCGCAGGACTATCATGCCTGGCAGATCGGGGTGCTCAAAGATGCGGGCGCCGATCTCGTCTCAGCCTTGACCATGACCAATATCGCCGAAGCGGTGGGCATTGCCTGCGCCGCCAAAGCTGCGGACATCGCTTGCGCGATTTCCTTCACGCTTGAGACCGACGGCAGACTGCCGACCGGCGAAACTCTTGGCAAGGCGATCGAGACGGTCGACCGCGCGACGAAGCGTGCGCCCGTCTACTACATGATCAATTGCGCGCACCCAGATCACTTCAGCGACGTGTTGGACGAGAGTGCCGGCTGGATGCGGCGTGTGCGCGGGGTCAGGGCAAATGCTTCGCGCAAGAGCCACGCCGAGCTCGACAATTCCACCGAGCTCGATGCGGGTCATCCGCAAGAGCTCGGCGAGCAATATGCCGAGCTGCGCCGGCGCTTCCCGCAGATCAATGTGCTGGGCGGCTGCTGTGGCACCGACCACAGGCATGTGGAATGCATCGCGGTGGCGTGCTCTGGCGCATCCTCAAACGCCGCGGCTGCATAGCGAAGCGCTGCGGTCAGGCCCTGTCAGACATCGTAGCGATAGACGCGGTAGAAGCCGGTCGGGTCGCAGAACACCTCGCACGCAGTAGCAAAGCCTGCCTCGGGACCGAGCGCCACCCAGGTCGCGCTGGTCTCGGGGTAGTCGCAGGTCGTCACGTGATGATCGATCTGCGCCCACTCCTCGTCGCTGAGGAAGGTCCAGGCCGGACGGTTCACCCGGCGGAAGCGCGCCAGATAGCCGTCGCGACTCTCGCCTTCAAGCCGGGTCGGCTCGTAGATCATCGAGAAGGTCGACGTGGCACCACGGATCGCCCTGAGCAGGTCGCGCTTGCCATCGGTCGAGAGGTGATGGATCGAGAGTCCGCACCACGCCGCGTCCGCCGGCTCCGGGCGCTTGGTGAGGGCGGTGACAAAATCGCGATGGTCGAGCTCCACTTCAAAGGGGACGCCGGCGAGATTCTTCGCGGCAAGCTCGAGCGCCGGCTCAGACAGATCGATGCCGTGATAGTGGCGCGCCTTGGTGCCCGAGAGCGCGCGACGCATCTGGCCCGCATCGCCGCAGGCAATATCGAGGAAAGCGAAGGGCGCAGGCAGCACCAACAGCGCCCCGTGCAGAATCGCGCCCACTTCTTTATGCGCGAGCGCATCGACATCCACCAGTTTCTGATAGGTCGCCCATTGCTGCTGGAAATGCTCCAGCGCGGCTGCGTCGGCGATGGCGCCCTTGGAGTGGAAATGGTGAATATGGATATCCATTCGCCTGCCTCTTCCGCTGTCGCCCTAAGAAGGGTTCTACTGCACGCCTGGTTGTACAAAGGTTAGCGCTGCGCGCCTCGGGACAAACCGGCAACCAGACGGGCAGTTGGAAAGCACGTTTTGCGGTAACCCTCGCGGATCACCTTGCTTTCCGTCATGATGTTTTACGGGCGGATGCAGTGGGTCGCTTCCGCGAGGAACGGGTTTCATGCTGTTGTTGTTTTTCAAGAACGCCATGTGGGCTGCCTGGTGGCCCTATTACACGATGTTGTTGGCCATGGAAAAGGCGGCCACCCAAGCGGCGGCCAACCGGCCGAAATCGCCGCCGTCAGCGCCGCAAGCCCGGCCAGAGCCGCCGTCCCAGACGCGACCACAACCGCGGCCGGAGCCGCAACTCCGCGGTACGCGCGAGGAGGGGAGCATGGCCGCCAGCAACGCCTTCATGCAGGCGGAGATTCCGCCAGCGCTGCGCGAGCTGATGAAGGTGAGCATCGACCAGGCCAAGCGGGCGTTCGAGACGTTCGTCGCCACCAGCGAGAAGGCCTGGACGTCGATCGAGACGAGCTCACCCAACGGGCGCGGGAGCCTGTTTGCGCTCAACGCCAAGATCGTCGAGATCACACGGCTGAACGCCGAGGCGAATTTCGCGCTTGCCGCGAAGCTCGCCGATGCGAAAGACGTCGCTCAGGCGATCGAGCTGCAAAGCCAGCACGTCAAGCAGCAGATGAACATTTTCGTGCACCAATTGGAGCAGATGCGAGACCTCGCCGCGCAGATGATCCAGCAGGCGAACCCGGCGGCGCGCACCGACGCCGACGTCAGAAGCGCGGCCCCCGGATCGAGCAGCGGTTTGTCGTCTTCCTCGCATGCGCCCACGTCGAGCTTCACGCCGGGCGAGACGGGCCGCACCTATTAGCGCAGAGACTAGAAGGTCCAGCCGGGATCGTGGCTGATGGCGTGGAAGGCCTTGTGGATGGCGCCGCCCCAGCCTTCGCGGATGGCCTGGAGATAGGGGTGGTCGTCCTCCAGCCTGGTCACGAAGTCCTTCTTCAGCGAGTTGCGGCGATAGATCAAAAGATCGATCGGCGGCCCCACCGAGACATTCGAGCGCATGGTCGAATCGAACGAGATCAGCGCGCATTTGGCGGCGTCGTTCAAGCTCGTGTCGCGCTGAATGATGCGATCGAGGATCGGCTTGCCGTATTTGACCTCGCCGATCTGGAAATAGGTTGTGTCGCCCATCGCCTCGATGAAATTGCCGGCGTCGTAGATCAGGAACAATCTGAGCTGGCCGCCCTTTAGCTGGCCCGCCAGAATAAACGAGCCGGTGAAGTCCACCTCGCGCTGCTGGAGATAGCCGCCGTCGGTCTTGTGCACCTCGCGTAACGCCGCGCCCACTGCCCGCGCCGCGCCGAACATCGAGGTGACCGCGAACAGATCCCGCTCAGGGCTCTCGGTGTTGAGCCACTCGCTTAACTGGCTGATCACCCCTTGGGTGAGCGAGAGATTCCCGGCGGTGAGCAGCGCGAAAAAGCGCTCACCCGGCTTCTCGAAGGTGAACATCTTGCGGAAGGTGGAAACTCGGTCGATACCCGCATTGGTGCGCGAGTCCGAGGCGAGCACCACACCCTCATCGAGCAGGATGCCGACGCAATAAGTCACGTGTCCTCCGCTATTGGCTTTGCTGTTGTTGGCTTGGAAAACTGACTTTCACCGTCATGGTCTCGACCCCGCCGCCGCTGCGAACCCCGCGGATCGGACTGGCTTCAGCATAGTCGAGACCGGTGGCCGTGCGAATATACGCGTCTGTCGCACAGGCGCGATTGGTCGGATCGAAGCCGACCCAACCGAGATCCTCGATACAGGCTTCGGCCCAGGCATGGCTCGAGGCGTGCGCCGCATGGCCTTCGCCGTGGGTCAGATAGCCGCTCACATAGCGCGCCGGCACACCGAGCACCCGGCACGTGGCGCAGAAGATATGTGCGTGGTCCTGGCAGACGCCGCTCTTCTGCTCCAGCGCCTCAGCGCCAGTGGTATGCACATGCGTCTCGCCTTTGCGGTATTCGACCGTCTCGCCGATGGCCATCATGATCTCGTGCAAAGTGGCGATGGCGTCGCGGGCGAGCTTCGGCGCAAAGGGCTGGGCGAAGTCCCGGATCGAATCCGAGGCAACGGTGTACGGCGTCTCGCGAAGATAGATGGCGGACGGAAGCTCAGAGGACGCCAAGCCGACCACGCCGCTCGTGTCACGCGTGCGCACCAGCCCGAACACCCTGATCTCGAGCTCATCGACCGGCTGCGCCACCGTTAGCGTGTGGCAAAGATTGCCGTATTGGTCCTGCCAGGGCGTGGTGACGGCGCCGGGACAGGTCAGCCTCCAGCTCTCCACCGCCTGCGTACTGCCGGAAAGCGGCGTCATGCGCAAATATTGCGTGCTCGTGAGCAGCGGCTCCGAATAGGCGTAAGCGGTAGTGTGCTCGACCCAGACCAGCATCTCGTTACGCCGCCCCTAGCATCGTCACCGCCGCGGGAACCATGAGGAAGTCCTCCTGAATCTGCATGCCGAGCGCGCCGTTCGATTCGATGAAGGAGGAGAGGAACTCATGCAGGCCCGCCTGCATGATCCGGTCGATACGGCCATATTTCAGCCCGGAATAGGCCTGCCCGGCGAGCCGCTGGCATTCCAGCTGATGCTTGCCGGCAAGCTGGTCGAGGGAGCCGGTGAGGTTCTCGTAGCAATGATGCAGCGAGCGCGGCATGTCCTCACGGAGGATCAGCAGCTCGGCGATGCGCCACGGATAAATAGTGTCGTGGTAGGCCTTGCGGTAGGCGCGGAACGCCCCGACCGAGCGCAATAACGCGCCCCATTGATAATAGTCGACAAAGCCGCCGACCTGTTCGTCATCCGGGAGCAGCACATGATATTTCACATCGAGGATGCGCGCGGTGTTGTCGGCGCGCTCGATGAAGGTGCCAAGCCTGATGAAGCGAAAGGCGTCGTCATGCAGCATGGTGCCGAACACTACGCCACGGAAGAGATGGGAGCGCTCCTTCACCCAGTCGAAGAAGTCACGGTAGCCCCAGCGGCACAAACCCTCATAGTCGAGATTCTGCACTTGCAGCCAGGTCGAGTTGAGGCTCTCCCACGCCTCGCTTGAAATCGACGAGCGCTGGGCGCGAGCATTCTCGCGCGCCTGGCGGATCAGCGAACAGATGCTGCCTGAATTTTCCGGCTCGAGCGCCACATAGCGGATGATGCTCTCGTGGTTGAGCTCGTCATAGAGCTCGTGGAAGCGCCCCGATCCTGGCGCGATGGAGAGGATCGGCTCGAAATGCAACGCCTGCCTGTCAATTGTCGAGGGGAGCAGCGACATGCGGAAGCTCACGTCGAGCATCCGCGCGGAGTTCTCCGCCCGCTCCATGTCGCGCGCCATCCAGAAGAGATTTTCGGCGCTACAACTCAGCATCCTGAGCGCTCCAACACCCAGGTGTCCTTGGTGCCACCGCCCTGGCTCGAATTGACCACGAGCGAGTCCTTGACCAGGGCCACGCGCGTGAGCCCGCCCGCGATCAGGCTGGTTTCTTTGCCGCTGAGCACGAACGGCCGCAGATCGACGTGACGCGGCACGATCTCGCTACCGACGAGGGTGGGAGCCGTGGACAGCGCCAGCGTGGGTTGGGCGATATAATTCGCCGGGTTCTGCATCACCCGAGCCTTGTAGGCTTCGCGCTCCGCGGCGGTCGAGGCGGGCCCGATCAGCATGCCGTAGCCGCCCGATCCCTGGACCTCCTTGACCACGAGATTATGCAGATTGTCGATGACGTGCTTGCACTGCTTGGGATCGCGCAGCATGTAAGTCTGCACATTGCTCAGGATGGCATGCTCGCCGAGATAGAACTCGATCATGCGCGGTACGAAGCAGTACATCGCCTTGTCGTCGGCGACGCCGGTGCCGAGCGCGTTGGCGAGCGCAACCCGGCCCGAACGGATCACGCTCAACAGCCCGGGAACGCCGAGGCGCGAATCCGAGCGGAAGGCGAGCGGGTCCATGAAGGCGTCGTCCACCCTGCGGTAGATGACATCGACCTTGACCGGACCTTCGGTGGTGCGCATCCAAACAAATCCGTCGCGCACGAACATATCGCTGCCCTCGAGCAATTCGATGCCCATCTGCTCGGCGAGAAACACATGCTCGAAATAGGCGCTGTTGTAGCGTCCGGGCGACAGCAGCACGACCACGGGGTCGTCGGCGGCAGATGGCGCCACCGCGCGCAAATTCGCGAGCAGCCGCTCAGAATAGTTGCCCACGGGCGAGACGCGCTGGCTGTCGAAAGCCTCGGGAAAGAGCCGCATCATGATCTCGCGGTTCTCGAGTAAATAGGACACGCCGGAGGGCGTGCGCACATTATCCTCGAGCACGAAGAAATCCCGCTCGCCGGTACGGATCAGGTCGATACCGGCGATATGCGCGTAGACGCGGTTCGGCGGCTCGACGCCGTGCATTTCCGGCCGGTAGGCTGAGTTGAGCAGCACGAACTCCATCGGGACCAGGCCGGCCTTGACGATCTCCTGGTCGTGATAGACGTCGTAAAGGAAGGCGTTGATCGCCTTCACCCGCTGGATACAACCCCGCTCCACCAGATCCCACTCGGCACGGTCGATGATGCGGGGCATGAGGTCGAACGGAATCAGCCGCTCGGTCGAGCCGCCTTCCCCATAGACGGCAAAAGTGATGCCGAGCCGCCGGAAAATCTCTTCGGCGGCCTTCTGCTTGGTGACGAGCGACTCCATCGAGAGCCCCTCGAGCAGCCGCGCAAAGTCGGCATAAGGCGCCCGGACCTTGCCCGACTCGTCGCGCATTTCGTTGAAAAATTTGCGGGCAAGCACGGAGGGCTCGTCCGCCCTCGCCTCGACACTTACCCTTTCAGCACCTTGCGGCAATCGCGCCCGTCCCGGCTCATCTCAAAATCCGCCCAATCCAACGTTCGGCGCGCTTCCTCTGTTCTATTTTCGGGCATCTTAATCCGATGCTTGCGCATTGGGCAACGCCCTTGGTCCGGACGCCGCGTCGAGCTTAACGGCGAAAGATGCTAGAACACCCCGTCCCTCGAACCCCTTAGCTGCCATGCTTGAAACCGCGCTCACCGCGTTTACCACCTTCTTTGCCGTCATCGGCCCGATCGACACCGCGGTGCTGCTCGCCTCGCTGACGCCCAACATGACGCGCGCGGAGCGCCGCACAATCGCGGTCAAGGCCGTGTTCATCGCCACGGTGATTATCCTGCTGTTTGCCCTGTTTGGCGGCCCCGTGCTGCGCCAGCTCGGCGTCTCGCTGGCGGCACTACAGACCGCTGGCGGCATCATTCTTTTCATGATCGCCCTGGAGATGACGCTCTCCAAGCGTCCGGCGCCGGTTGCGCTCACCTACAAGGAAAGCGAGGAGGCCGAGGACAAGGCCGAGCGCCATGCCGAGATCGCCGTTTTCCCGCTGGCGACCCCCCTCCTCGCCGGGCCTGGCGCCATGACCTCCGCTATCGTGCTCGCGGCCGGCACCAAGGGAGATTTCACCCTGCTCGGCGTGGTCGTGGCGGCAATCATCGCCGTGATGGCGGTGACGCTCGTGCTGCTGCTGACCGCGCAAGAGATCCATCACGTCATCGGCGTGACGGCGCGGAAGGTGATCGTGCGGGTGTTCGGCGTCCTGCTGGCCGCGCTCGCGGTGCAATCGATTTTCAATGGCCTCGGCGAGGCCCATATTTTCGGTTGAGCTGAACCCAAGCCCCCTGCCTCAAGGAGTTCCCCCATGCGCGTGATCGAGATCGCCAAGCCCGACGCCCCGTTCGAACTGGTCGAGCGCCCGACCCCCGAACCGGCCGCCCGCCAGGTACGCATCAAGGTCGAGGCTTGCGGCATCTGCCACAGCGATGCCTTCGTGGCGACTGGCAGTTTTCCCGGCATCCACTATCCGGCCGTGCCAGGGCACGAGGTCGCCGGGCGCATCGACGCGATCGGTCCAGACGTCACCACCTGGAAAGTCGGGCAGCGTGTCGGCGTCGGCTGGTTCGGCGGCGCTTGCTTTGTCTGCGATCGCTGCCGGCGCGGCGATTTCATTACCTGCCGCAATCTCAAAGTTCCCGGCATGCAGTATGACGGCGGCTATGCCGACTACATGATCGCGCCGATCGACGCCTTGGCGTCGATCCCCGACGAGCTTGACGCCACCGCAGCGGCGCCGCTGCTCTGCGCCGGCATTACTACCTTCAACGCGCTGCGCAACGCCGGTGCGCGGCCGGGCGACGTCGTCGCCATTCAGGGCATTGGCGGCCTCGGCCATCTCGCGGTGCAATTCGCGGTGAAGATGGGCTTTCACACCGTCGCCATCGCCCGCGGCAAGGACAAAGAGAAGCTGGCACTCGAGCTCGGCGCGCATCGCTATATCGACAGCGAGACGGAGGACGCGGCCAAGGAACTGATGGCGCTCGGCGGCGCCAAGGTGATCCTCTCCACGGTGACCAGCGGTAAGGCGATGACGCCCTTGATCGACGGGCTCGGCACCGACGGCACGCTGCTGGTGGTGGGCGCCTCGCCCGAGCCAATCGAAGTTGGCCCGCTGCATATCATCGGCGCGAGGCGGGGCGTCAGGGGCTGGCCGTCGGGAACCTCGGCCGATTCGGAAGACACGCTGCGCTTCAGCGCCCTGACTGGCGTGGCGCCAATGATCGAGACTTATCCGTTGGCGAAGGCGGCGGAGGCTTACCAGCGCATGCTGAGCGGCAAGGCCAGATTCCGGGTCGTACTGGTGCCTTGAGCGTCACTCGGCCGGCGAGACTTGCGTGCCATGCGCGTGCGGCTTCGCCGCGAACTTGCGTACCACCACGTAGAACACCGGCGTGAAGATCAGGCCGAACACGGTGACGCCGATCATACCGAAGAACACCGCCGTGCCGAGCGATTGGCGCATCTCGGAGCCGGCGCCGGTGGCGATCACCAGCGGCAGCACGCCGAGGATGAAGGCGAACGACGTCATCAGGATCGGGCGCAAGCGCACGCGCGCCGCTTCGGTCGCCGCCTGGAAACGGTCCTCGCCATGCTCCTCGTTCTGTCGCGCGAACTCGACGATTAGAATGGCATTCTTCGCCGCCAAGCCGATCAATACGACGAAGCCGATCTGCGCCAGGATGTTCACGTCCATGCCGCGCATGAGCAGGCCGCTCACCGCCGCGAGCAGACACATTGGCACGATCAGGATCACGGAGAGCGGCAGCGCCCAGCTTTCATATTGCGCCGCGAGCAGCAGGAATACGAACACGACCGAGGCGCCGAACACGTAGATGGCGGTATTGCCCGCGGCCTTCTCCTGATAAGCGAGTTCGGTCCATTGATAGGCATAGCCGTCCGGCAGCAGCTTCTGCGCGATCTGCTCCATGGCCTGCAGCCCGTAGCCTGTCGAATAGCCCGGCTTGGTGCCGCCTTGCACGGCGGCCGAGGGGAACAGGTTGAAATGCTCGACGCGGTAAGGCCCGGTGATGTCGCGGAACGAGGCGACCGAGCTCAGCGGCACCATCTGGCCTTTGGAGTTGCGCGTCTTCAACTGACCGATGGCGTGCAGGTCCTGGCGGAAGTCGCCGTCAGCCTGCGCGGTAACCCGGTAGGTGCGGCCTAGAAAATTGAAATCGTTGACATATTGCGAGCCGAGATACACCTCCAGCGTCTGGAACACGTCGTCGGTGTTGACGCCGAGCATCTCGGCGCGCACCCGGTCGATATCCGCATAGACCTTCGGCGTCCGCGTGTTGAAGGTGGTGAACACGTTCGCCAGCCCCGGCGTCTGGTTCGCCTGGCCGACGATGGACTGGGCCACGCCCTCGAGCTGCGCGAGGTCGCCGCCATGGGTGTCCTGAACCTCCATCTTGAAGCCGCCCGTGGTGCCGATGCCGCGCACCGGCGGCGGCGACACGCTGATCACCAGCGCCTCCTGGATCGCGGCGAATTGCATATTGAGCGAAGCGATCAGCGCATTGGCGTTTTGCCCCTTCTCGGCGCGCTCCTTGAACGGATCGAGCGGGGTGAACACGACGGCGGCGTTCGGCGCGCTGGTAAAAGTCGCGCCGTCTAGACCCACGATCGGCACGGCGTGGGCAATGCCGGGCGTTTTGAGCACGATGGCGGTCACTTTCCGCGCGACCTCGTCGGTGCGCGCAAGCGAGGCGCCCGGCGGCAGCTGGATGATGTTGATGAGATAACCAAGATCCTGCTGCGGGATGAACCCGGTCGGCGCCGAGCGGAACTGGTACACGGTGAAAGCGATCAGTCCCGCATAGACCAGCAGCATGATGGTGGTGACGCGCACCAACCGCGCGGTGAGCGCACCATAACGCGAGGACACCCATTCGAAGGCCCGGTTGAAACCGTTGAAGAAGCCGTTCAGCGCGCGCGCGAAAATATTGTTCGGCCGATGCTGGGGGTCGTGCGGCTTGAACAGAAGCGCGCACAGCGCCGGACTCAAGGTCAACGAGACGACCAGCGAAATCGCCGTGGCCGTGGCGATGGTGACGGCAAACTGGCGGAAGAACTGCCCGAGAATGCCGGATAGAAACACCGAGGGGATGAACACCGCGGAGAGCACGAGCGCGATGGCGATCAGCGCGCCGCCCACTTCCTCCATGGTGCGGTAGGCGGCATCGCGCGGGCTCAACCCCTCGCGAATATTGCGCTCGACATTTTCCACCACGACGATGGCGTCGTCGACCACGATGCCGATGGCGAGCACCAACCCGAACAGCGAGAGGTTGTTCAGCGAGTAGCCGAGCGCGGCCAGCATCGCGAAGGTGCCGATCAACGACACCGGAATGGCGACGATCGGTACGACTGAGGCGCGCCACGTCTGCAAGAACAGAATGATCACCACCACCACGAGGATCACCGCCTCGAAAATGGTCGAGATCACGGCGTCGACGGACTCGGAGATGAACACGGTCGGATTGTAGACGATGTCGTAGCGCAGCCCGTTCGGGAAGGACTTGGACAACTCGGCCATCGCCGCCTGCACGGCTGCGGCGGTTTGCAGCGCGTTGGAGCCCGGGCGCTGGAAAATGCCCATGGGGATGGCCACCCGCTCATCGAGATAGCCGTTGCGGTTGTAGTCGGCCGCGCCGAGTTCGACCCGGCCGATGTCGCTGACGCGCACCACGCGTCCATCCGGATCCGACTTGACGATGATATTGCCGAAGGCGGCGGGATCGGCGAGCCGTCCTTGCGTCTCGACATTGAGCTGGAAGGCGCCGGGCTGCGGCACAGGAGGTTGATTGATCACCCCGGCCGCCACCTGCACGTTCTGCCCGCGCAGCGCGGTGACCACGTCGCCGGCGGTCAGATTGCGCGCCGCGAGCTTCTCCGGATTGAGCCAGATGCGCATCGAATAATCGCGCGCGCCGAAGATGGTAACGTTGCCCACGCCGTCGAGGCGGGCGAGCACGTCCTTCACGTGCAGCGTGGCGTAATTGGAGATGTAGAGCAGGTCGCGCGAGTCGTCGGGCGAAGAAAGATGGATCACCATCATCAGGTCCGGCGATTGCTTCACCACCGTGACGCCGATGGAGCGCACCTCTTCAGGGAGGCGCGGCTGCGCGATGGCAACCCGGTTCTGCACCAAGACCTGCGCGGTATCGAGATTGGTGCCGAGCTTGAAGGTCACCGACAGCGACATGGCGCCATCGCTGGTCGATTGCGACGTCATATAGAGCATGTCGTCGACGCCGTTGACCTCTTGCTCGATCGGCGTGGCCACCGTCTTGGCGACGATATCGGCGGAGGCGCCCGGATAGGACGCGGTGACCGAGATCGAGGGGGGCGCGATGTCCGGATATTGCGCCACCGGCAGGCTGAAATAGGCGACGCCCCCAATCAATGTGATCAGGATGGAGATCACGGCCGCGAAGATGGGCCGGTCGATGAAGAAATGCGAAATATTCATCAGTGACCCGTGGCCGCCGGCTGGGCCGCGCCCGGTGGCGCCGGCGGGGCGCCGATCGTCCCCTGCTCGGGCGTCACCTTCTGACCCGGCCGCGCCCGCAGCAGCCCACTGATGATGACCTGATCGTCCGCGGTGATGCCGGTCCGGATGACGCGAAGATTGTCGCCGGTGACCGGGCCGAGATCGACCGGCTTCGGCGTCACCGTGCCGTCGGCCGTCACCGTGAACAGCATCTTGACCGACTGATCTGTCACCACTGCGGCATCGGGCACCAGCAGCGTCGGCCGCAGCGGCGACATCGGCACGCGCACCCGCCCGAATTGGCCGGGCGTGATGAACAGATCGGCGTTGGGGAAGGCGGCGCGCACGCGGATCGTCCCCGATGAGCGGTCATATTGATTGTCGACGAAATCGATGGTGCCCTTGAGCGGCCAGTCCTTTTCGTCCATCAGCTGGCCTTGCACTTCGACATTGTTGTCGCGCGCGTTCTTGACCTCGCCCTTCACCACCAGGCGCTTGTAGGTCATGCCGTCGCCCTCGCTGACATTGAAGCTGAGCCAGATCGGGTCGAGCGAGACGATGGTGGTGAGCAGCGTGGTCGAGCCACCGGTGCCGCCCACAATCAGATTGCCGACGCTGACCTCGTGCCGGCCCATGCGGCCCGAAACCGGCGCCGTCACCCTTGTGTAATCGAGATTGAGTTGCGCTTGGTTGACCGCGGCGACCGCCGCGTCGCGCGACGCGGTGGCGATGTTCACCTGGGCAACCCGCTCGTCATAGGTCTCTTGCGTGGCGTAGTCGTTCTTGCGCAGTTGCGCAGTGCGCTCGAGTTGCGCCTTGGCGAGCTCAAGCTGCGCTTCGTTCTGGGCCTGCTGCGCCTTCGCGGTCTCCAGGGCGAGCTCGAAGGGACGCGGCTCGATGACGAAGAGAAGGTCGCCCTTCTTGACGAGCTGGCCGTCGGTGAAATTGATGGATTCGAGATAGCCGCTCACCCGCGGGCGCACCTCGACCAATTCCAGCGCCTCGAATTGGCCGGTGAAATCGCTCCACTCCTCCATCTCCTTGACCAAAGGCTTGGCCACGGTGACGGCCGGTGGTGGCGGCGCCGTCGCTTCCGTCGGTCCGGTCTGCCAAAAACCCCAATAGCGATAGCCGAGGCCGGCGATCGCGATGATCAGGAGCAAAAGGACGAGGCGCGCGCCCGCGCCCATGCCCGGCTTGGCTTGCACCGCGGGCTTGGTCAGCGGCGCGTCTTGCACATGGCGAGCCTCGGCCTCGACCGGCCCCTCATCCTCGTCGCGATCTTCGTCGCGATCTCTACCGCCGTTTCGGTTTCGCTTCTCGACCATGACCCCATCTCATGCCGGGCTATCAAGGCCCATCTGTGCTGCCCGAGCGGTTGTTGCAAGGGCAATTCCGTCAGAAGCTACTCCAAAGCTGCCTGCCAACGCGAGTGGCAAAGATTTTAGCGCCTAAAAATTCGGCACCATACCTGCGCTAAATTCGCGTCAATCCAGCCGATCTCACGGAAATTTGCGAGCCCGAGTGCCGCTCCTAGCAGCCGCCCCGTTCCGGCCGATTTGAAAGCGTGCCGGTCAGCGCTACCAGCTCACCCGCGCGCCGGCCTTGGCGCCGATGCCATTGGTTTCCTCGCCGAACGTAACGTCGAGCTTGGCGAACAGGCTGGTCGAGGCGGAGGGACTGAAGAAATTGACGCCGGTCGAGACCACGCCCCACAGCCGGTCGGGCGTGTCGGTGAAGTCCACGAAGGTCGTCCCCAGCGAGGTCAACGTTGCCTTGTTCTCGCCCGAGAGATTGCTCCAGACGCTGCCGATCACGAACGGCTCCATCCTGATGCCGGACCAAACGTCGTAACTCAGGCCGACGCGCATGCCGAGCCGTCCTCTGACGTTGGTTCCTTCGTCGAATGAGATCTTATTGTCGTCGATCTTGAGATTATCCAGCTCGCTCCACACCACCGCCAGCGTCGCCAGCGGCTCGATGAAGGGCCCTCCCCTGAAGCCACCGAACCGATAGCCGGTATCGGTCCTGACGCCCCAGGCGGTCGCATCGAACGAACCGGAAAAGCCCGGCGAATTGTTGGGATCGATCTCGAGGAACGTGGTCTTGAACAGGGTGTCGATGAACAGGCCGCGGTTGAGATAGGTGGCATAAGCGCCGGCTTCACCGCCTTGCATATCGAATTGCCTGAGCATGTGGTCGTAATTGAGGTCGCCCTGGACCCAACCCCCGAGCGCGCCAAAGATCAAAGCATCGCCTTCCGTCAGCACACCCTTCTTGCCGAAATCGATGCCGCCTTCGAGGTTCCAAACATCGAGATCGCGGCTGAGATCGTAACGGTAGGTACGGCCATAGGCCGAGGTGCTCGCCTTGTCGTCCTGGTTGAGCCAAGTGCCGGACCCCTTGATCCAGGTCGCCGGCGTGAGTGAGACCTGCGGAACGCCATCACCAAGCTTGCCCCCCTCACCCCTGCCGATTGGCACGCCGCCATTCAGCAGCACGCGAAGATCGGCGGTGCGGTCGAACCAGGTTTCGGTGCCGATGTGGAAGACGTCCTGCACGGCGGTGACGAGGTGAGGTAGGTGATGGGCGCCGCCTCCGGGAAGGCTGCGCAGCTCGAAATAGCCGCTGCCGGTCGGCACGAAGAACAGGTCGTAGTCGACAAACCCCGCATCGATCGGCTTGGGCAAGAAGAAGGAGTCCTTGTTCACGTCGCCGTTGACGAAGACAACGGGAATGCCTTGCTTGTTGTAAGCGCCGCCGCGCGGATTGGTGTTGTTGACGGTCAACTCCGTCTGGCCGCTCACATTGCCGTTGATGACGAGATTGTCGGCGGTCGACCCGGGCTTGCCTAGGAAGGCATCGACGGCCAGTGTCGAACCGTCGTCCGCATCGAATTCGAAGCCCGGGCCCGACAGGGTAAAGACATCGCCGACCTGACCGTTCACCGTCGAGATAACGCCCGCGTTCTCGAAGCGCTCGAGATTGACGAATGATGGCTGGGTGCCACCCGAAGCCACCGCGTGCACCACGCCTGCGTTGGTGAACAGATCGTCGCCGCCGCCGAAATCGCTGGTCAGTCGCGCCTCGAATACGCCTCCCGCCTGATTGTCGAACAGATCGTCCTCGTCGCTAAGCTCGACAAAGCCGGTGACGACGCCGGCCGCGCGGTTGGTGACGGTGGTGCTCGCCCCGGCCGTCTCGATGGCGAACAAATTGCCCGCCGAGATGGTGCCGGCATTGTCGATGTTGATCGCGCTGGTGACGGTGGACTGTTGGCTCGTCTGGCCGAGGTTCGCGCTAACGCTGTTCGAGGCCGAAACGGAAGGAGCGGAAATCGAGGCGATGATGCCGCGATTGGCGCCCCAGATGCTGCCGCTGTTGTTGACGGCAATCTCGCTCTTGACCTGATTGGTCTGAGTGAACGTGGCCGTCTGGGTCGTATCGTCTGAGGCATCGCCAACGCCACCGATACCGCCGTACGCGCTGTTGCTCAGCGCATAAGTCCCGTTGAGGATCTGCGCAGAGACGCCGATGTCGCCGGCATTCACGCTTCCCGTGTTCGAGATCGTGATCTGGCTCGAGACGATGTTGGTCTGAGTGACTTTCGCTGTTTGCGAAAGGTCGTCGCCGACCGAGCCGTCGTTCTGGAACGCGAAGCTTGCCATGTTGGAAAGCTGCAGAGCGTCACTTTGAATTAGCGCGCGAATGCCGGTACCGCCGGCTTTAAGGTTGCCCCCGTTCTGAATCGTCGCGTCGTTGGTGAGCGCATTTTTTTGGGAAATATCTGCCGATTGAATGAGATCTCCGTCGTCGATCACCGTCGCGGTCGCATTGACGTTGCCGAGCCCGGCCTCGTTGATCAGTGCGATGTCTTGGGTGGAGATCTCGACCTGGATGCCGGTCTGCGCAGCGCTGGCGCCCGCGTCGTCGATCGCGATTTGGCTGAAGACGGTGTTGGCCTGCCTGATGTCCGCCGACTGATTGAGGCTGCCGAGCCTCACGGCAGCCGCGTTGCCGTTGAGATTGTCCACGTCGATGACGTTGTGCAATTCGTAGATGTCCGCCGTCGCAATCGCCGCACTGAGGCCGTACAGGCCGGCATTGAGGGCGCCGTAATTGGCGATGACAATCTGGCTCTCGACGGCGTTGCTCTGGCCGAGATCGAAGGACTGCACTGCATCTTCGGCGGTAACCGCGCTGGCTTGGCCGTTGGCATTGACGCCGGTCATACCGTTGTAGAGAGCGCTGAACGTCTGGTTGAGGATCTCGGCGTTGATGCCAACGTTCGAGCCGATACCCCCGTAGTTGTAGATCGCGATCGCGTTGCCGATCGCATTGCTTTGGAAAAGATCGACGGCCTGCTCGAGATCGGCGAGGCCAATAACGTCGGCCGACCCATTGGCATTGGACAAACCGGCATCGTTGGCCAGATTTCCGATCGAGCTGTTGTTGATCCGTGCGTCGATCCCACAACAATCCTCGGTGAGACTGCCGAAGTTGTAGAGGGAAATATCGCCGGAAATCTCGTTGCTCTGATAAAGATTGATCGCTTGCGATAGATCGGCAAGACCGAGAGCAAACGTAAACCCGTTGGCGTTGGATAGACCCGCATTGTTGGCGAGGCTGCCGATCGCCCGGTTGTTGATCTCGGCGACGAGGCCGGTGTCGGCGCCTTGCGTGGCGCCGGAATTATGGATGTCGATGCTGCCGCCGATTGCGTTCGATTGAGCGAGCTCGATCGACTGAGTGAGATCCAGCAAAGTGATGGCGGCGGCTTCGCCGTTGGCGTTGGAGATGCCGGCGTTGTTGGACAGACTGCCGTCGAACTCCGAATTGATTAGCGCCACGATGCCAAAGTCGGCAGCGAGGTCGCCGCTGTTGACGATGGTGATGGTGCTGTCGATCGTATTGGCCTGGATGAAGTCGACCGATTGCGTGACGTCGCGCAACGCGACGGGCACGGCGCCGCCGTTCGCGTTCGAAGCGGCTACGTTGTTGGCAAGGCTGCCGATGGGGAGGTTGTTGATCTCGGCGAAAATGCCGATCAGGTCGGCATTGATATTGCCGCTGTTGTTCTTGTTGATTTCGCTGGCAATGGTGTTGGCCTGGGTGAGTTCGAGCGCCTGCACCACGTCCACCGCAGCCGTTGCCGCGTAGGCATTGCTGATCGCGGCGTTGTTGGACAAGCTGCCAACCGCATTGTCGATCTGGCTGGAGATGCCGATCAGCGGATCGATGAACCCGCTGTTGATGATGACGATCTCGCTGTCGACAGTATTGGTTTGGGTCAGGTCGATCGACTGGTTGGGATCGGAACCGTTGGCGGCCGCGTAATTATTGGCGAGGATCGGGTCGATATTGACGATCGTGGTGTCGAGCGTGGTCGTGAGTTTGTTGCTGTTCGTCTTGTGCTGGCTGTCGCCCGCGGTGTTGCTCTGAGTCTCGACGATGGTCTGCGCCTGGGCTGGTCCGGCCACAAAGATGCCAAGGGCAAGAAGCGTCCAGGTGACGACGCCCGCGGGAAGCGGACCGGCACAAGCTCGCCACGCGCGGCGCTGATGCCGACGTCCCATTTGATCCCCCCGTTGCGTACGCGCGCCAAGGCGCACGCTCAGTCCCCGAATGAAACCGTAGGAGAGGACGCCAACGAGCGGGCAGGGAATTTCCTTCTATGCGGGGTTATACACACGCTATTCACAGCGGATCGCCGCGCGGCGCCACGCTATTGGTTGACATGCGGAGCTGACGGCAACCAGAGCGCGAAGTTCCCGCATGACGGGCGCAACAACAAAGCTGACGACTTCGGCCAAGTCCCTGGCGTATCGTGCCCGCGACATCGGCAGGCCGACATCGCGCCAAGTCAGTGAGGAGCGTCAGCGCGTCATGAACATTGAGTCTTTAATTCGGAAGCGGTTCGTCAGCGCGCTCGCCGTAGCCGCCGCGCTTGTGCTCGGCATGGCGTCCACCCAGGCGGAGGAGAGCACTGTCGCCAAGGCTGCCGCCTGGAAGATCGGCGACCAGCTGAGCCTTGCCGGCCTGCTCTATTCGCAAGGCGGCGAGGAGGAGAATGTCAAGGAACTGCTCGACAGCATCAAACCGCTCACCGACGCGATCAAGATCGAGATCAAGCCTTTCCCACCGCGCGCCGAGACGCCGGTCGCGACCTATGCCGCCGTGATCGAATACCTCATCAAGGGTGACGGCGCCGAAATCGGCCGGCAGATCGGCGAGCAATTCGGCAAGAACGCCGGGCTGCTGTTCGAGATCTCGGTCAAATCCAATCTGTTGATCCTGCTTTATGAGCCGGGCGACGATCAGGGCCTCGGCGACCTGATCCAGTCGCGCTGCAACGAGGTCGGACTGCCCAACAATCTCTGGCTCGATGTCGTCAACGCGGTGAAAGGCAAAGCCCCGAAAGACGAGGTGAAGAACGCCGTGTTCAAGATGCACGACGACGTGGCGGCCTATCTCAGTCAGCAGGTCCAATAGGCGCGCAGCCCGCGACCCGCCAGAACCATAGGCGCGGGGGCCGTCGGCCTAAACGCGCGTCGCCGGTCCATCTGTGACCCTGCGGCGAGATTCCGGGTTAACCCTTAAAGTTCCAAATTAGCACGAAAGGCCTGGCACGCTTCCTGCGTTCGGACTGCTTAGTAGTCCCGCGTGGCAGTCCATTGAGTGAGTTACGGTTAACGCGATGAGCAAACTTCACCTAAGCCGGCCGCCGATTGGCGAGAACCCCCGCTCTCTGCTCTCCCAGGTGCTTCACCAATTCCGCAGCGCCTTTATTGGCGTCGGTCTTTTTTCGGCACTCATCAATCTGCTGATGCTCAGCGGCTCGATGTTCATGCTGCAAGTTTACGACCGCGTGCTGCCGAGCAAGAGCGTGCCGACGCTGGTCGGGCTCTCGTTTATCTTTTTGGGTCTCTACGCGTTTCAGGCCTTCCTCGACCTGATGCGAACCCGCGTGCTGGTGCGCATCGGCTCCGCCTTCGACGATTCGCTTTCCGCACGCGTCTATGGCGCGGTCCTCAAATTGCCGCTCAGGGGCGCGCGGGCGGCTGACGCGCTTCAGCCGGTTCGCGATCTCGATACCGTTCGCACCTTCCTCACCGGCCTCGGCCCAACGGCCCTGTTCGATCTGCCTTGGATGCCGCTTTATCTCGCGCTCTGCTTCGCCTTCAATTTCTATATCGGCCTCACCGCAACAGTCGGTGCCATCGTCATCGTTACGCTCACGGTTATCATCGAGATCACCTCGCGCGGCCCCATTCGCGATGTGGCGAAGTTCAGCGCCGCCCGCAGTGTATTCGCCGAATCGAGCCGAGCTCACAGCGAGGTGCTTCACGCGCTGGGGATGACGGGAAGGATGGGTGCCCGCTGGCGCGAAGCAAACACCCAATATAGCGACGCTCAGCAGCGCGTCTCCGATGTGACCGGCGGCCTCGGCTCAATCGCCAAAGTGCTGCGGCTCATCTTGCAGTCGGCGGTGCTCGGCGTCGGCGCCTATCTGGTCATTCAGAATGAGGCGACCGCAGGCATCATCATCGCGAGCTCGATCATCACCGCCAGGGCCTTGGCCCCCGTGGATATCGCCATCGCCAACTGGAAGTCCTTCGGCGCCGCGCGGCAGAGTTGGCGCCGGCTCAACGGATTGCTCGCGGCGATTCCCGTCGACCCTGACGTGCTTCAATTGCCGAAACCGTCGGCCAGTCTATCGGTCGAGAACGTGGCCGTGGTGCCGCCCGGCTCGAAGAAGACCGTGGTGCAGGGCATCAGCTTCGATCTCAAAGCCGGGTCTGCACTCGGAATTGTCGGCCCCAGCGGTTCAGGCAAATCCTCGCTGGTCCGGGCTCTCTTGGGCGTGTGGCCCGCGTCGTTCGGCACCGTGCGCATCGATGGCGCCGAGCTCAGCCAATGGTCCCGCGATTCTCTTGGGCGTCATCTGGGTTATCTTCCCCAGGACGTGTCGCTCTGCGAGGGAACCGTGGCCGAGAATATCTCTCGGTTCGAAACCGATCCCTCCCCCGAGGCGATCATTGCCGCGGCGCAGGCGGCCGGCGTGCACGAGCTTATTCTGGGTCTGCCCAACGGGTACGACACCCCGATCGGCGAGCGGGGCGAGACTTTGTCGGCCGGCTATCGCCAGAGGGTCGGGCTCGCCCGCGCGCTCTACGGCGATCCGTTTCTCGTCATTCTCGATGAGCCCAACTCCAATTTGGACATGGATGGAGAGATGGCATTGGCGAAGGCAATTCTCGGCGTTTGCGAGCGCGGAGGCATTGTCATCGTCATCGCTCACCGGCCGAACGTGCTGAGCACGGTGGATTTCGTGCTCACTATAGTCAACGGGCAAACCCGCTCGTTCGGCAAACGGGACGAGGTGCTGACCCCAATGCAGGTCGTTCCCAACGCAGCGCCTGCACCGAAGGAGGCCGCTCCCCACGCACTGCCTGCACCGAAAGCCGCTCCGCAGCGGCACGTCGCATAACGAGGACTCAAGACATGCCAACGGCGCGCAACATAGGGCTTGGAAGCATCCGGGCGCATCTCATTGCCGGTGTAGCGGCGGTCGCCTTGCTAGTGGTCGGCGTAGGCGGCTGGGCGGCCACCACGGAGTTGGCCGGCGCCGTGGTGGCACCGGGCATGGTGGTCGTCGACTCCGACGTCAAGAAGATCCAACACCCGACGGGCGGCATCATCCGAGAGCTTCTCGTTCACGACGGCGACACTGTGAAGGCCGGCCAGGTGATCGTGCGTCTCGACGATACCCAGGCACGCTCCAACCTGGCGATCCACTCCAAACGGCTCGACGAGCTCATGGCACGTCAGGCGCGGGACGAGGCGGAACGCGACGGCGCGGACAACATCGCCTTTCCCAAGGAATTGACTGACCGCTCTTCCGACCCGGAAGTGGCGCGCCTCATCGAGGGAGAGGATCGGCTGTTCAATATCCGGCGAAAGGCGCGCGAAGGTCAGAAGGCGCAGCTCGACGAGCGCATCGCTCAACTTCGGCAAGAGGTCTCCGGGCTGGTTGCGCAAGCGGCGGCCAAGGACAATGAAATCGAATGGATTGGTAAGGAGCTGGAGGGCATCATGACTCTCTGGCAGAAGAACCTCGTTCAATTCACCCGGGTCGTGTCCCTGCAACGGGACCTCGCAAAGGCTGAGGGCGATCGCGGTCAACTGATCGCCTCGACCGCGGAGAACAAGAACAAGATCGCCGAGATCGAGCTGCAGATCATCCAGATCGACCAGGATTTGCGCGCCGAGGTCGGCAAGGAGCTGGCCACGATTCGCGCGGACATGGCCGAAACCACCGAACAGAAGGTCGCGGCGCAGGACGTGTTCTCGCGCATCGAGATCCGCGCGCCGCAGGACGGCACTGTCCACGAGATGTCGGTACACACCGTGGGCGGCGTGGTCGCGGCCGGCGAAGAAATGATGCAGATCGTTCCCGTGGGCGACACGCTCGACGTCGAGGCGAGAGTTCCACCGGCGTCGATCGATCAGGTGCATGTCGGTCAGACAGCGGTCTTGCGCTTCTCCGCCTTCAGTCAACGCACCACGCCGGAGATCGACGGCACCGTCACCGTCGTCTCGGCCGACCTCGTCCTAGATCCAAAGACCAACGAGCGATATTATTCGGCGCGGATCGCGATTCCACAGCCAAGACTTCACGACCTGGGCCTCACCCTCGTCCCCGGCATGCCCGTCGAGACCTTCATCCGCACGGATGATCGCACGGTCGTGTCATACCTGATCAAGCCGCTCAGCGATCAAATCATGAAAGCCTTCCGCGAGCGTTAGCCGAATATCGACAGCGTCGTCGCGGCGACTCCGGCGATCAAAGCCGCAGCACGCCGGCCCGCACGCGGTCGAAATCGGCCTTTGCCATCATTTGCACGAGATCTTCCAGGCTCGTCTTGGCTTCCCACTTGAGCTTCTGCTTCGCCTTGCGGGGATCACCGATCAAGAGGTCGACTTCCGCGGGCCGATAAAACTCCGGCGCGACGACAACGATCGCGTTGCCGGTTCGCTTGTCGATGCCCCTGGTATCCGGCCCTTCGCCGCTCCACTCGAGGTCGAACCCGAGAGCTTCGCTGGCGGCGTTCACAAAATCCCTGACCGAATGAGTGCGCCCGGTGGCGAGCACGTAGTCGTCGGGCTGATCCTGTTGCAACATCATCCGCATGCCTTCGACATATTCCGCAGCATAGCCCCAATCGCGCTTCGCCTCGAGATTGCCGAGATAGACGGCGTCCTGCTTGCCGAGTGCTACCCGCGCGAGCCCGAGCGTTACCTTGCGGGTGACGAACTCCTGTCCACGCAGCGGCGATTCGTGATTGAACAGGATGCCGGAGCAGGCAAATAGGCCGTAGGCCTCGCGGTAATTCACCGTGATCCAATGCGCGAACAGCTTGCTCACGCCGTACGGGCTGCGCGGATGAAACCGCGTGGTCTCGCTCTGAGGTACCGCCTCAGCCTTGCCGAACATCTCCGAGGTCGATGCTTGGTAAAAACGCGCCCCCGGGCACGCCTCTCGCATACATTCGAGCAAGCGTAACACGCCGAGCGCGTTAACATCGCTGGTATAGAGCGGCTGCTCGAACGACAAGCCGACGAAACTCTGGGCGGCGAGATGGTAGATCTCGTCGGGCTGAAGCTTCCTCAGCACCGCGCGGATGTTGCTCTCCTCGAGCAGCTCCATGTCGGCAAGCTCGACATCGGCGAGAATGCCGAGCTCCTCGAGCCGGCCCGAATTGATGCCGGCGTTCCGCCGCTGGGCCCCGACCACGCGATAGCCGCTTTCGAGCAGCGACTTGGCGAGATACGCCCCGTCTTGGCCTGAAATTCCGGTGATCAGCGCCGTCTTCGCCATGCCGCTCCCTGCCTCGACCCAAGCTGTGCCGCACCCGAGGACACTTTGGCAAGCGTCCTTAAGCGAGCCCGCATGTCCCCCTCAGTCACGAAGCGTCATCGCCACTAAGTGGCGCATCCAATGCAAGAATGCTCCGATACAAGCGCTCGCAACATTTTCCATCCCGATAGGCAAAAGCCGCGCGTTCGCGCTCGGCATATTGCGAAGGAGCCTTATCGGAAAGCATCGCTTCCAGATAAGCGAGAAGGTCTTCTTCAGATGCGGCGATCGGACCGAATCCGTCACGCTCATAATCGAAGTAGCCGGTTTGCGATGTATGTCCGCCGGAGAAGAAGCTCTCGGCATCGAACTGATAATAGACGACCGGTTTCTCCAGATAGGCCATTTCGAAGGCAACCGACGAGTAGTCGGTCACGAACACGGCTGTCTCGGCGAACAACGGCTGTAGCGATTGGGTCGCCAAGGGGTCAACCGCCTCTACGTAATCCGGAAGCTCGAGATCGCCAATTTGCGAGACTAGGTTAGCATGCGCGCAAAAGACCAGCTTAAGCCCGTGCCGTTCAGCAATGTCCCTCAGTTTCGGCGAATGAAGCAAAGACTTCCAACGGACTGCATAGTCCGAGGTGGCAAATGAGGACGAGGCCGCTCGCCTGGCGCCGACCTTGGCAAGCTTGCCGGCGAGATAGTGGCGCCACGTCGGCATGATCAACAGCGTCGCGGCCGATTTTGGCAGCGATCAAAAGCGAATCGTGTCTGGCAAGGCCCGTCAGCACCACCTCTTTGGCAGAGAATTTGTACTGCGAGTCCTCGCCGGCGATGCTGGCAAACTCCGCCTCCGTCGAGGTCACAAACATCGCGATCTCTTTGCGGTTTAGCCAACGTGAGATGTCGTCCTTGATGATCCCGTGTTGCAAAAAGACAAAGCGATAGTGGAGCAAGTCTCGCAGATAGTCCTGGGGCAGCGGCGAGATCAGGCTGTCGACGATGTCCGAGCTAATCAAAAATCTCGTGTTGATCAGAGCGATGTGGTGCTCCTGCGAATTGAATGGGATGAGTTGAAATCCCTCACCTTCAAGCCGTTTCCAGTCCGGCGAGTTGGTGCGCAGCACGAAAAACGCCTTAGCGGCCTTTCCGGTCGAAAGCAGATAGCGGTAGAGGTGTTCCGCGTTGTTGTCGGCTTTGTCGTCGCGATCGAACAGCAGCCAGCAATCGCCGTACCTCGCCTTCGTCGCGGCCTGGGTCGCCACACGGCGCACATCTGCGATGTCCGCGGGCAATGCGTCCGTGTCAACCGGTGGCAGCGCAAGCGCGTGCCGCAGTTCGTCGAGCGTGCCCATCGCGCCCAGTTGAGCCTCGCGGCATTTGAGGGTGCAGATCTCGCCGTCGACGCGGGTCGTTAGATAATCGTGCGAGCCGAGAGCGACCCAGAAAAAGTGCTCATAAAAATACGTCCGGTCGAGAATTCCGCTGCGGCTTCGGCTCTTGAAATGCAGCGGCGCGGACTGATCATTGACCTGGACTGTCGCGGCATTGTGCGCTGCGCCAGAATAATAAGAGAGCTGAACGAGCTGCTTCGCTTCATCGTATTGCCGAAGGTACACGGTCGTGACCGGTCGGCGTGCGGCCTTCATCGACGCCAACAAGCCGACTTTATGCATCTCCTCGATATTGTAAGTGTTGATGGTCGCGCAATCGATCTTGGCAAATATCTGTTCGAGCAGGCTGAAAAACTCGTCTTGCTCCTCCGGCGCCAAGAAGGCGGCCCGTTCCGGGTGATCGATCAAATGCAAGAAGCGATAGAAGATATCGTACAGGACCGTCCTTTGAATGAAGCGTGGAACGTGACCGGCGATCTCCTCGGCCTGGAGCAGCAAATCCAGATACCCATACCGCAAAGAATCGAGATAGTAGTCTCGTCGTTGCTTCGCTGAATCCAGACTCGAGCTCTGGTCCTCACGCTTGCGATAGTAGTAGACGGGCTCCTTTAAAAACGCGACCTCGGTCCGCTCGTTGAGCAGCAGATATTTATTGACGAAGTGTCCGTCTTCGAATGTCGGACGAATGCGGCTGTCGAAGCGCAGCCCGTGACGCTCGATGAGGTCCCGTCGAAACCACACCGTTGCGGCGGAGAGCTGCATGAAATCTTGGAGATCGCTCGCCGGGAAGACGGTGCGCTCCTGCTCGAACCGATAACGCAACGGGTGAGTGTCGTCATATTTGTTCTTAAGTTCTTTGAAATAGACGAGGTTGCATGAGATCATCGACAGCTCGGCACCGCGTGCCCTGGCGATTTCCTCTTCAACTTTCTCGATATAGTTCAGCGAGAAGAAATCGTCAGAGTCGGGAAAGCTGACCCAGTCGCCCCCGGCCCCGGCCAATCCAGCATTCCGTGCGGCTGCTTGCCCTTGATTGCTCTGCCGGATGTGATGAATCCGGCCCGGGAAGCGATCCGCCCAATGTTCGATGCGCTGGCTGGTGCCGTCCGTCGACCCATCATCGACCGCGACGATCTGGATACACTCGGCGTCGACGCTTTGCGCAAATATCGTGTGAAAAAAATCGTCGAGATACTTCTCAACGTTATGGCAAGGCACCACCAGACTATAGCGGGTTGAGACCGTCTTCTTCGGGCGCTCCAGATCCGCGGCGTGCAGGAGGGGATGTTTCTTCGAGGCTTGAGACAGGCCACAGAAATTGAGGAAACGACGCCACGCCATCGCGGTCGCCGCGTAAACGCTTCTGCGAAACTCCTGCACCATCCGTCCCCGCAGTGGCGGCGAGCGAGTTCGAACGCCGCCTGAAGGATAAGTGACACCGTCGTGCCTTTGAAAGGCCATTCTGCACACTGATTAAGCAGCGCGTCTCCAAGGCTCGCGCGCAGCCTGCGTCCAAGCGAACCGGTCGTTGAGTGACGCCAAGCCTCGTCTTCGGCGATACGTGCGACGACACACGGAAACATCGCTGCAAACCCCAGTGTGGGGCGTAATCTCCCCGCTTGATGGCTTGCGAAAACCATCGTCGCAGGGCACTCTTGGCGAGGGCATTCCCTGGCAATACTACCTTTGAAGATTTTCGGGGCCTCATCAAGACTTGTGAGGGTAATGTGTTGAAACCAGCTGGGGCAGAGCGTTTTTCCGGGCGTGAAACCCGCCCCTTAGAAGGCGCGGCTGATTTAAGCTCGATTGAGCCATTCGTTTCTTACGCAGAAAATCTGGAGGATGTTCTCCTTTGGCGATCTCTCAAGACCGTCAGCGGTGGCTTTTACATTGATGTTGGCCCGGGCAATCCCGAAAGAGGCTCGGTAACGAGAGCTCTCTACGAGAGAGGTTGGACGGGTATCAACGTCGAGCCTACGGATTCGAACATTGCCCAGCTTAAACGGGAGCGCCCCCTCGACCTTAACCTGCCGTTGGCAGTTCGTGGCCAAGCCGGGGTAGTCGAACTCTTTGGGACCGACAATAAGCGGATCGACCGGGAGTTGGCGACACAGGATCCGCCCCAAGGCCGCGCATCCAGCAGGATCGCGACACCCGTCACTACCCTTGCCAAAATCTGCGAGGACCACGTCACGCGAGCAATTCATCTCCTCAGACTCAATGCGGAAGGGTCGGCGTCCGAAATGCTGGCGACAATGGACTTCGGTGGCTTTCGGCCCTGGATCGTCATCCTGTTAGGATCGCAGTTCAACTCGCAGTGCGAGGAAACTTTGCGGAGCGCGGAATACCACTTTGTCTTTAACGACGGGCTGAACCGCTTCTACGCCGCAAACGAGCGCTACACCGAACTGGCGCCGCACTTTGCCACCCCGCCCAACGTCTTCGACAAATTCGTTCGCGTGCGGGAGTGGCAAGCCCAGCGGGAACTCGACAAGCTGCGCGCCGAGAAACTCGAATTCGAGCAGAGCCTGTTTGAGAGCGAGCGCTATGCCGCAGCTCTGGCCGCACAACGCCAGAAACTGCTGGATGAGCAGGCAACGCTGCAACAGCAGAATAAGAAGCTCAAAGCGATGGCCGCCAGGCCTTCGGCGCGCGTCATGAACGCTGCGCGGCGCTTGCTGCAGCGATTTAAACGAGCTTGACCCTTGCTGGACTTTACCAATAGGGAGGCCGAGATTTGCGTGATCGGCCGCACCTCATTCACCTCCGGAATGGGGGCGGTCACCTATAGTTTTTGCGAGATGCTGGCCCGTAGTTTTCCGATCTGCATCCTGCCGACCGAGGAGAAGCGGCGAAAGAAAAAGTTCATTACGCTGCCGAACGGCCGCACGATTCCTGTCTGCGGCAAAACCTCGAGTCTCAAGGCCTCGATTTTTTGCGATGTCTTGTGGAACGGCCATTGGGACCGCAACCTGGACCTCGTCCCTCGCCACACGCTTAAATATGGCTATGCCATCTTCGATTCCGACGAACTGCCGGGCCCCTGGGTCTCCGCGCTCAATGATCTGTTTGACGTGGCGATTGTGTCGAGCCCTCACCTCGTATCCGTCGCGCTTGCGTCTGGCGTGAAAACCCCGATTGCGTGCTTGCCGCTTGCTCTCGATATCGAGGGCTTGCTGACACTGCCGTATCAGCGGCCGCGCGGCGATAAGATCCGCTTCGTGTCGGTCGCCGCATATCATCCACGCAAAGACATCCCGACACTGGTCGAGGCCTTTGCCGAGCGTTTCCGCCATCGCGCGGACGCCGAGTTGTTGTTGCATTCCAATCTGAACTTCAAGGGCACGTACGAATCCGTACAACGACAGATCCGGGACCTGGGCTTGACCAATGTCCACGCGACCTGCGGCCCCTATCCGCAAGATAAGAAAAACGGCCTCATCCAATCCAGCGACGTGTTTTTGAGTGCCTCGCGCGGAGAGGGCTATTCGATCGGCCCGCGTGAAGCGCTCGCCCTGGGCAAGCCGGCCGTACTTTCAGATCTAGGCGGTCACAAATCCCTGCGAGACTGTCCCGGGGTGTTCATGGTCCCCGCCGAAATTGGCGTTCCGGCGCGTTATCCAGAGATCGAGAATCTCGTCTATGGAGAACAGCGGAAGGTCAGGGTCGCCGATATGGCCGACGCTCTCGAGCAAGCGGCCGGCTATGTGCGATCTGAGGCCTGTGTCAGCGAGGCACCCGAACGCAGGCGTTTTGCCCGCAACTCCGCCTTCTGCACGTTAGCCTCTCACTACGCCGCACTGCTCAACACCGACATCGGCCTGTTTCGAGTGCCGACATCGCCAGTCTCCGGCATCGAAGTTCCGGTTGAATTTCGCGACCGCGTCAACACGGCACTGGGACAACGGGCTCAGCGCCTCAGGTTCAAACGTCACACCGTCGTCCCCGCGCATGACGGCGGCTTCTTCTCCGTCTTTAACTCGTTCATCAGCCATCTGGTTTGGGATCTTCAGGAGGATCGCTGCCACGCCGTGCTTCCCGACTGGAACGTGGAGCGCATGATGGAGCGGCAAAAGGTCAGCAAGTTCGTGAGCTTCTGCTACGGCAAGCCCGGTGAGGGCAATGTATGGACAAAGCTGTTTCGGCCGCTATTCGGCTTCAGCGATGCGGAGATGGACGATCCCGAGATACTCTACACACGCTCGAGCTTGCCGAAGTCCGAGCACAATCAGCACCGCGAGCCTCGGCTCACTTACATCCATGCTTATGAGCTGTATAAGACCAAGCGCTTCGCCATGTGGCGACAGCAGTACCATCGGATTTTCTCGCAGCACATCCACCTCCAGCCAGCGCTGCAGGAGGAGATTGACCGCTTTGCGCAGTCGGCTTTGACTCGCCCCTTCATGATCGCAGCCCATGTGCGCCATCCAAGTCACTCCATCGAGCAGCCCGGTGGCGCGATGGCGGGCAACAAGGTCTACCTCGACAGAATTCGCGAGCTGCTACGGGAGCGAGAAATTCGCGAGAGTTCCGATCAATGGGGATTGTTCCTGGCGACCGATCAACAGCGCGTCGTCAGCGAATTCCAGTCCGAATTCGGCGACCGTGTGGTTTTCTTCGACGACGTCAGACGCACGGGGTCGCGTGAAGACAGCAAATACCAGAGTTCGGACAAGTCCGCCAAGCTGAAAGAGGGGTTCCAGGTCCAGCATCTCGCCGCGGCCGATCCGACTTCGTGGTCCAGCCGGTTGGCATGGGAAGTAATACGCGATGCCTATGCCATGGCGCGATGTGACGCGCTCCTGCACGTGGTGAGCAACGTCTCCACCGCCGTTTCTTACATCAATCCGCACATCGAGATGATTTTCTGCCCCCCGGCGAAGGTGTAATCCGTGCCTCGACGGCGGTACCTCATCACGGGAGGCTGCGGCTTCGTCGGCAGACATCTGCTTGCCCGGCTGGCACGCGAACCCGATGCGGAGATTTGGATTGTCGACGATCTCTCCACCGGCCTTCACCCTTCAGTTTGGGAGCAGCCGAAAATTGACTCGATCGCCGAAAGCGCGCCCGGAACTGCCGAGATCAGACTTGCCGGCAACGGCTGCCGGGTAATCTACCTTCAGGCGGATTTCGCGGTCCTTGCCCTATCCGAGTTGGGAAAGACCGGGCCCACGGGACTCGGTCCCTTGCCGCATTTCGATGAAGTCTATCATCTGGCCTCCGTAGTCGGCGGCCGCAACGTCATCGACAATGACCCGCTCGCCGTCGGCATCGACCTGGCGATTGACTCGATCTTTTTTCTCTGGGCGGCAAAAGTCGCCAGACCCGACCGTATCCTTTATGCGTCCTCTAGTGCCGCCTATCCGATTCATCAGCAGACCAGCGATGCCGCGGTGCAATTGCGCGAATCCATGATCGATTTTAACGACGTCATCGGCAAGCCGGACTACACCTACGGTTGGAGCAAGCTCACCGGTGAATATCTTGGCCGCATCGCGGTCGAAAAATACGGATTGAAAGTCGCGGTCGTCAGGCCCTTCTCCGGCTACGGCGAAGACCAAGAACCGGTCTATCCATTTCCGGCGATCGCCTTGCGCGTTGCAGCCCGCCGCAATCCGGTGATCGTTTGGGGAAGCGGCAAGCAGAGCCGCGACTTCGTCCATATCGACGACGCGGTCGAAGCTTGCGTGCGAGCCTGCCGACGAATCGCCGACGGCTCGGCCGTCAACATCGGCACCGGCCGTCCCGTCAGCTTCCTGGAGCTGGCCCGCTTGATGGTGGATGTCGAGGGTTACGAAGCCGAGATTAAAGGCAAGGAGGGCATGCCGGTCGGCGTCGCCGCGCGCTATTGCGACCCTGCTCGCATGCTCGAAGTTCTCGACTGGACGCCAAGCATCAGTCTCGAAGACGGCGTGAGGCGGGGCCTGACCTTTGCGAAAAAAAGACTCTCGGCAGGAGTTCAGCCCGAAGACTAGACGACCGCGGTAACCCGCATTGGGTCAGCCCCAGGTTTCATGCTAAGCAGGCGGAAGGTCATTCCAAGCGCGCGAGTTTAGCGTCATGAGTCAGGTCTTGCCGTTTATCCTTTGCGGAGGATCGGGCACCCGCCTTTGGCCGCTTTCGCGTGAAGCCTTCCCCAAGCAATTTCACAAGATCGCCGGCGACGAGACCCTGTTTCAGCAGGCCTGCCGTCGTGTGACACAAGGCGTGGCCGAGAAGCCGATCGTGTTGTCCGGTCATAAGCATCGCTTCCTGGCGGCCGAACAGCTCGAGGAGATCGGTCTCGGCGGCACAAATATCGTGCTCGAGCCGGTCGCACGAAGCACCGCCCCTGCTGCTTGCATTGCCGCGCTGATTGCCGCGCAACGCGATGCCGAAACCGTGGTGATGTTGGCGCCAGCGGACCATATCTTTGCCGACGCCGAGGCCTTCGCTCAGGCTGTAGACACCGCCGTCGAGGCCGCGCATGACGGGATGCTCGTGGTGTTCGGGGTGAAGCCGGACTGTCCGCACACCGGCTACGGTTATATCGAGGTGGAGCGCAGCAATCTCGCCGCGTTAGGCGTGCGGCGCTTCGTCGAAAAGCCAACCCAGGACGTCGCCGAGCGCTATTTCGACAGTGACGACTTCTACTGGAATGTAGGCATCTTTCTTTGTAAAGCCTCGACCCTCATAGAGATGTTCGAGACCCATGCGCCCGAGATTCTTGCCGCATGCCGCAGCGCGCTTGCCGACTCGATCGAGGACATGAACTTCACAGTCTTGGGTGCCGCTTACGCGCAGGCACCCGCCATCTCGCTCGACTATGCCATCGCCGAGAAGGCCACCAATTTACGCTGCGTGCCGCTCGCCACGGCCTGGAGCGATGTCGGCTCGTGGTCGGCGCTGTGGGCCTTTCTGGAGAAGAGCGAGGACGGCAACGTCGTGCAAGGCCAAGGCGACATGATCCTGGAGAATGTCCGCAACAGCTATGTCTACGGCGATCATGGCTGCGTGGCGCTGGTCGGCGTGGAGAACTTGATCGTCGTGGCGATGGAGGACGCGGTTCTCGTCGCCTCGAAGGAGGAAGCGGAGTCGATCCGGCAAGTCGTCGATCGCCTCAAGGGCAACGGTCACTACCAGGCGATGCAGCATGCCCGCGTCTATCGCCCATGGGGCTGGTATCAAGGCGTGAACCGGGGCGACCGCTACCAGGTGAAATGCATCATGGTGAAGCCGAAGGCCAAGCTGTCGCTCCAGAGCCACCATCACCGGTCGGAGCACTGGGTGGTCGTCACCGGAACGGTCGAGGTCACGCGCGGGGAGCGGGTCGAGCTGCTCAGCGAAAATCAATCCACCTACATTCCGATCGGCGAGAAGCATCGGCTCGCCAATCCCGGCAAGATTCCGGCGTTCCTCATCGAGGTCCAGTCAGGGCCCTACCTCGATGAAGATGACATCGTTCGCTATCAAGACATTTATGGGCGCAGCTAAAGGTGCCCTCGGATATGCCGCGATGTCTCAGACGATAGGAGTTGTGCTCCGCTGTCACCGCGATGCTGGGATCGTTAGGCGCATCGTGGAGTTCGTCGCCCCTCATGTAGATGAACTCATAGTGGTGGCTGACGAGGTCATGTCGCCTGAAGACCTAGGCATCATTGCCGCAGCACGGCCAACGGCTTTTCATCGCATTCCACATCTGCAGCCGAACGAACGCGCCACGGCCTTTGTGAATGCTCTATGTTCGTCCGATTGGATATTTCGGCTCTGCGGGGACGAGGTGCCCTCTCATAAACTGTTGTACGCGCTCCGAGATCTTGTAAATGACGAAAGGGTTACAAACTACAGAGTTCCGATTGCTTGGCTATGGCCTCAGCCAGACACTCGGCTCGATCGTCAGCCATGGTGGCCAGACCGCCAGCCACGGATATTCCGCACCGATCCAGCGCTGTGTTATTGCGCGGGCGTGACCCACAGCGGGTTTGAAGTGGTGGGTCCACATAGGCTGCTCGACGCTCCAGTTCTACATCTAGATCTCCTCATTACGTCCGAGGAAGAGCGTAAAACGAAGATCGCGCGCTACGAAACTGAGCGACCAGGTCTCAAACTGGGCGGTCAGTCGTTTAATCAGTTGATCTATTTTCCGGGCGACGCCACGCCGAGGCCCGCTACGGCTAAGATCGGAGAATCGAGATGCAGCGCTTGTGCAGTCCCTGCTGAGTCCGTTGGGGTCCACACGAAAAATCGCGCCTCTCGCACTGCCCGTTCACCCGATTGAAGCAGTAGACGCCTTGTGGAATGATCGGCCTTGGCCGGGCGCGGCGTATCGAGCCGAAATCTCCCTCGCCCCGCACGAACGTGATCGGGTTTTTAAGGTTGGCGACAATACTGTCGAACTCTCCGTGGAAAACATGGGCACGCAAATTTGGCCCAACGGCTTCGCGTCTTGGCCGCACGTCAGAGTAGCGTATCACCTACGGTCCCAAGAGGGATCGCTCATCTGGGATGGCCTTCGAACGCCGTTCCCCAGTGCAGTGCATCCGGGGGAGACAGCAATTATCAATGCAAACATCCATCTTCCAACCCCTGGCACGTTCGAAATCGATTTCGATGTAGTCCACGAATCCATCAGGTGGTTCGACACTCCCTTGCGGGTCAAATTCGTTGCCGTCCCGGACGACAGTCAGACATGATACGAGGCGCGGGGAACTTCTTAATAAGAGCAAGCACGCAGGCACGGTCGAGGTCACGCACGGCGAGCGGGTGGAGCTGCTCAGCGAGAACCAATCCACCTACATTCCAATCGGCGAGACGGACAGCGCATGCCTTAGTGTGACGGACAACATCTCGTCGTCCGTCTCAAGGATCTGCCGCCGGCTATGCGTCTTATAGTCTTTGGGCGTCCAGCTATTGTGCAGGGTGATCAGACCGGAACAGCGTGCAAGTGTGCCAGGATCGAAGCCGTCTTTGCTGAACCAGAAATCTCGGTAGGATTTGGAGCCGTATTCCCGCCCATTCAGCGCCTCTTGGAACACCCCATGCTCTCTCCAATCGAGGATTGCCGCATTTTCGGGTGAGACATCCTTGATGCGGCGGTAGGCAGGCCCGCCGAGGTAATCCCAGGGCAGAGGTTGTGGTGGCGGCTCGCCATTGATCAATTCGATCTGTTCTTCCAACACCTCGCAAACGAAGCTTGCGCCCGGGCCCCGACACGCGATGGCGCTGATGGACGCATATTTTGCCGGCTCCCCGAACATTGCGACCTCACTCTGGTTTAAGGCGTCGAGCAGCGCGGCCGGATGTTTGATGGCGATCGTGTCGGCGTCGAGCCAAAGGCCGCCATTCTCCGCTAAGAATCGCGAATCTGATCGCATCGGCCTGTTGAGGAAGCGGGTAGCCGAACAATCTCTCCGAGAACCGGTTTTTGAAGAAGCGGCCCATGCTGGAGTAGTCGAGGAGAGTGATTTCGGCGCCAACGATATTGCCCCACGTCTCCATGCAGAGGCGGACATATTCGGGCATCGTCCCGGCCGGTTCCCAAAAACAGAAAATAGGGTTGGCGTTGTCGGGGCGACTCAAGCGGGACCTCATAATTGACCGACGCCAAACGCCAACAGCCGCTTATATGCCCGGATGTCCATTGAACCTAGTCGATGGTACCATCGTATGCTGCCCCGGCTGCGGAGTTTCGTAGGAGTCGACTGTGATTCACCGCCGAAAGATTTCTGTGTTAGTGCCGGTCCTCGATGAGCAGTCAAGCGTTCTAATATTCTTGCATGCCGTCACTCCTGTCCTGGAGCAAGTGTGCCAGGAACACCTTAGTGGCGGTCATTACGAAATCTTGTTCATCGATGACGGCAGCGTCGACGACACCGCCGAGGTGATCGTCAGTGCATCAAACTCAAACCCGAACATCAAACTCGTTCGCTTCTCACGCAACTTTGGCAAAGAGGCGGCGCTTGCGGCGGGCTTACGCTTCGCGAGCGGCGATGGTGTCATTCCCATGGACGCCGATCTACAGGATCCGCCGGAAATGATCCCCTTGCTGGTCAGCGAGTGGCTCAAGGGGGCGGAAATTGTAAATGCTGTTCGCCGTCAACGTCAGAGTGATAGTTGGTTCAAGCGTGCTAGCGCGCGGCTCTATTACACGATCTACAATCGCATCGCGGACCTTCCGATAAAAGCCGATGTCGGCGATTTCCGGCTACTAGACCGCCAGGTAGTGAATGCGCTGAATGAATTGTCGGAAGGGTCGCGTTTCACAAAGGCACTTTATACGTGGGTCGGCTACCGGAACGTGGACATAACTTATGATCGGGGGCCTCGCTCAACCGGCAATACAAAATGGAGCGTTGCCGCCCTCTTCCGCTTTGGCTTTGACGGCGTAATTGCCTCAACGACAATGCCCCTGAGGATCTGGAGCTACGTCGGAATGCTGATGGCCTGCTTCGCCTTCTTCTTCGCCTTTATCATCATATCGCGAACCCTGTTGTTTGGGGTCGACACCCCGGGTTATGCGTCTTTGATGGTCGTCATCCTTTTTTTGGGTGGGTTGAACCTACTCTCGCTGGGAATCATGGGGGAATATGTCGGACGCATTGCGCTAGAGACGCGGCATCGTCCTTTGTACATTGTTCGCGAGACCCACGGCATTGCGTCCGAGCCGGCGCAGGTCACCGCTAGGCGGGTAGAGTCCGTCGGCAAATGACAGAGCTTCCAACCGTGGGCGTTACCCGATTGCAAACCAAGCTTGGCCGCTTCGGTGTAGTTGGTTTGGCCAATACGGCCCTCGACCTTGCCATATTCACGCTCGCCATTGGATGGAACGTGCCTCCGCTGCTGGCGAATACGCTGAGCTGGCTAGGAGCCGTGTCATTTTCCTATGCGGTCAACTCGCGCTGGACTTTTGACCGAAGTCATTCGCTCGGGGAGATGACGTCCGTCGTGCGCTACCTTTGGCTTAATGCGTTGGCGACGCTCTTCCTATCCAGCGGAATGATCCTTTTGCTCGGTAACGTCATTGGCGCAATGCTGGCAAAGCTGTCTGCGGCAGCTATTTCCGTTTTTCTCAGTTTCGTTATTGCCCGGTGGTCTATCGAAGGCCGCTTGTTTTGAAGGTTTGGGAGGGCGCCAATGGATTTGAAGGAGGTTGACATTCTTGGCGACTCCATCGGGAGTCATTGGTACTACCGTTCTAAGACACGGGCCCTCAGCCGCCTGCTCGCCGATTTCCACCCTACAACGGTGTTGGATGTGGGTGCGGGGTCTGGATTTTTTTCTCGCTATCTCTTGACGCATTCCGGCGCCAGAAAGGCCTGGTGCGTTGACCCAAGCTACGATGCGGAAACGGACGAGGTCGAGGGCGGGAAGCCTATCTATTTTCGACGGTCAGTCAGCACATGCGACGCCGACTTGATCTTGCTCATGGATGTCCTTGAACACGTCGATAACGACCTGGCGCTGCTGACCCAATACGCTGCTCTGGTCCGACCCGGCAGCCGCTTTCTCATTACCGTCCCGGCATTCCCCTTTCTCTGGAGCGGTCATGATGATTTTCTCGAGCACAAGCGCCGCTACACGCTGTCTGAGCTAGAACGCGTAGTTTCTCGCGCCGAGCTTTCCTTGAAGCGCAGCGCTTACTACTTCGCTTTCATATTGCCTTTTGCCGCTCCGATTCGGCTTGTCGGCAGACTATGCAATTCAGGCGCACGGTCCGATTTGAGAAGGCAGAACTTTGCCGTCAATAAGCTCCTCGAGGCTCCTTTGCCTGGCTGAACTGCCGCTGCTGCCTTACAACCGCTTAGCCGGACTGACGATTTTTTGCGTGGCCGAGAAGCCGTAATTCGAGCCGGGCGCCGGCATAGTCTCCCCTACCCTATTTTGGATCAGAATATATCTCACGAGCAAAAGACCGAACCTACATGCCCGCGCAAATGAATGTTTCCCGTTAAGTTCAGTCGTGATGCGCGGCCTATAGCCGAACCGACTTCGCCAAAATTGAGTCTAAGGATTGCGACGTTGCGAATTCCTGACTGAGTAGCGGTCCACGCCCCGAGCGCTCACCCTTCCGACAAAACACCATTCCATCGGCAAGTTCGCAGTAATACTCGGCTTCCACCTTGGCGCCCCACTCTTTGAACGATCCAATGCTGAACACGTACACGGCGTCGGGTGATGGAGGATTGCGTGGCATGTCACGCAACAGGAGCCGCCCGCATTGCTCCCACTGGTCCAGCGGCGTTCTCGCCGAGTAACCGCTGTTGAGCGCGAGATTGTAATCGAGCGCAAGACGTCCTAGCAGCATGTAGTTCCCGGGCGTCGGCTGTTGCTCGCGCACCCCGCATTGCCAAGGGGGAACGACAACAATTCGTTTATACCCTCGCTTGCGGCCTTCCAATCTGGGCTCTGCAAACGTTGCGCGACGCGCGTGTCGAGGTAGTTGCGGATATGCAATGCCCAAGGTGCGAGGTCGACAGCCTGAACGGCGACGATGGTCGCGAGCAGGGCTATGAGCCGACGCGCGGCGAGGCACTTGAACGCGACGGCGAGGGAAGCGAAGACCAGCGCGTATCCGGCAACCCAAACAAAACGTCCTGCGGCACGAAAATTCTCGACGATTTTTAGTAGCCCTTTGGGTAGGTCGACCGAGAACAGGACCCATTCTCCAAGGGTGACTACTCCTTGCGTCGCAAATACGAAACTTGCCAGAACGATTACCGCTATCGCGACGACCGAGGAGGCCTTGAACTCTCGCCTGTGAAGCACCGCCAATGCCGCGCCTATGGCAATCAGGAGCATCCAGCCGACGCCCAGATAGCCGAACGCATCGCCTTGGTAGGTAGATGCGTTCGGTAGGATCGGGAGGAACGTCGTGGCGTGGAAAAGGGGATTGAAGAAAGCCAGCAGGTTTGCGTTGAAAGAACCGTAGCCGAAGGCAGGAAACATGCCCCCTGAGCGAAACGAAAAGAAACCAAAGGCCATGAGCGCGGCAAAGCCTACCGCAGGGGGCATGACCAACAGAGGTTCAACGCGCTTTTCGTCCCACACGAGTTTGAGGCAACATCCCGCGTAAATAAAAGCCACCATCAACATCATGTACGGGTTAATGCCGCCGGCGACGAAGAACAGAATGCTGTAGGCGCGCGCTGTGCCTTTGGCGCCCACTCGTCCGGCGCGGAACAGCAGCCAGAACGCCGCTAACAGAAGCCAGTGCGACGAGATCGCCAGGTGAAACTGCCAACGCGCGATCAATGTCGGCGACATCGCCACGATGATGGCGCCCAACGCGCAAGCAAGGATTGTTCGCCGGTCGTTACGGAGTTGGGAGATCTCGCGTAGAGCGAGGAATGCAAAGAGCCCTTGCAGTATGGAGCACACCACAAGATAGGCGCCAATGAACTGATACTCGGCTGCTTTCCGCGTGAGCAGCTTGAGAGGGAGGATTAGGAGGGGGATTGAATCATACAGCGCTAGGTTGATTGGTAACGGCTCCATCAGCCGCTCGGAAGTCAGCGCAAAAGCTGAAATAGGGTCGCGACGATAGGTTTCAAACGCGAACTGGAAGCTAAAATAATCGTCTCTGATCCAATCAAGATTCCAGGGATAAATGCGCGAGGGTCCAATTATGAACACCGCTAGAGCGGCGGAAAACACTATCACGACAAAGACAGCCAACGTCGCATCGTTAGCGCGCAAAGGTGTCACCGATATTATCCTTCTCGGCCCTTGTATGCTCCCGCTGCGTGGACTAAAGGGCAACAACATTATTGGAATTACCGGCAGATCAGGACGCCTGTCGGATTCGCCGTCGTACCGACGCCCTAGAAGCGGAACAGCATACCGGGAAAGGCGCCTGGCGATTTCCAGAAAGTGTCCTTGGAGACGAAAGCCTCGGCGGTTCTCGCGCCCAAGCTCAGGCCCATCCGCTCCAGTCCGTCGATGCTGAAATGGTTGATATGCACATCATTGTCATGCATCAGGTCCGGCAAATCGCCTGGCCTTGTGCCAGCGGTACGCAGGAACGGCCAGTCGCGCCGCTCGAAGAATGGAACGCTGAGATAGATCGCGCCGTCTGGATTTAGCGCCTCGACCATGTCCCTGAACAGCTCCCGCGGGTTCTCCAAGTGCTCGAACACCATGATCGCAGTGATGAGATCGTAACGTTCGTGGTGGGTCTCATCGAACAGGCCCAGAGTACAGTCTAGGCCCAGCGTCTTGGTCGCGTGCTCATGGGTATAAGGGTTGACTTCGAAGCCCTTGATGCGCGGAATTTTGTAGTTGCGGCAGGCGTCCATGAACCAGCCCATCCCATAGCCAATCTCGAGGACACTGTGGATGTGCGGAAGACGGGTTATTAGCTCAAGGCAGAGTTGACCGTTGATGGCTATGTGGTTGTCGCGCTGCTTTACGAGGTAGTCGAAATCCAACCTCTGCTGCGCGTCATCCTCACGGTATCCGGAGCGATGGAAGTAGGTCCGGCAGTCGAGGCAGGCATATTGGGGAAACCGTTTCCCGCTTCGCCGACCGAGAACCTCCTGCACATAGGCCACGTAATCGGACGCGCAGGCGGGACATGCCATAAAGCCTAAAGGCGAAATTCGCCTTTCAGCAACGCCAGGAATCGCGGCAATTCCCGCCTCAGTCTTCGTTAGCATGCTTGCCCCCCGCTATATTTAAAATCAAAATGCTGGGGGCGTCAACGCGCTGCCGGGGCGCGCGATAACGCGGCCGACTCTATAGCGCCGATTCAATGGCTTACTCAGTGAGCTCCTGTGGACCGTTCAAATGCGGCAACGGACTAGGCGATGATTTCGAAGTGATTGATCGTGAGGCTGACATCCGTATCAAAATGCGCAATCTGCACGGCCTGCGCCCGCACCCAATCCGTCGAAATCCCAAACGAGATCATGGGTGTCAGTATTAAACAGGAAGGTGCCGGTGTCGCTCGTGGCTGTCGGGTTCGCGTCGGCAACGAAGTTTGTGCCCGCCACGAGCTGCTGGCCGGCGACTAGCCCCCCGCCAAAACCGGACGCCGAGAAGTTCAAGCTATCCTCCGCGACGGCAAAGTCCTTGATCGTATCGCCACCTTCGGCGGCCGCCTGATAGACAAAATGGTCGTGTCCCCCGCCGCCGGTCAGGGTGTCGGCGCCAAGGCCGCCGATCAAAGTGTCGTCGCCCGCGCCGCCGACCAAAGTATCGTTGCCAGCCGTACCAGTAATGGGTGCATCGGCAGCCAAGGCGTCGCCATGAGAATGGCCGGCTTCACCGTCGGAAGCGCATTCGGCGCAGAGGAGATTGGCCTCAAAGTCGGCGACATGGATCAGCTGCCAATTGCCTGTCGAGCCGGTGCTGCCGGTGAAGCCAATATGGACGAGGTCCGAGCCGCCGAAATATTGCTGGGCAAGGTCGCCCGTCAGCGTGCCGCCAAGCACACCGTCAATCCAATAAGACAGCGTCTGCGTGGAGGCGTCCCACGTCACTTGCGAGGTGTGCCAGTTATCATCCTGCAAGTTAAGAGTGAGTTTTCCGGCGAAAGCTTTCCGGCAGAGGTCCCGAGGTCCGTGTCGAAGAAGTAGGTGGAATCCGCACCCTTCGTCATGGAAAGAGCAATTCCGAGCCCGTTGCCAATACCTCCGGCTCCTAGAGCCGTGCCGTTTCCACCAAGGGCATCGCCACCCAGAGGATCGTTTTGAAGGACAAACGACAATCCGCCCCCAGCAACGTCGTCGTGCCAGCATAGAAAGTGAAGGAGACGCTGAAATCGGAGTGAAGGTCGAGGCGCACGTGGTGAACGCGGCTCCGGCTGTCGACTGGGGGTCCGGGATCAAGTGTGATCAGACCCGGCGTAGCTCGTTGCGCTTCCCGTAGAAGCGCACATGGTCGGCGTTCATCCGTATCGATGAACGGCTGGCAGTCACACGCCACTAGGTCGCCGTACTCGAGGTGCCCCCCATTGGCGGCGACTTGCGTTACGTGCACTTGCTCGAGATTTCCGCCGCTGCCGGTTGCACCGGTAAAGCCGAAATAGACGAGCTCCGACCCGCCAAAGTATTTGGCAGCGAGGTCGCCCGTCAGCGTGCCGCCGAGCTTGCCATCGACCCAATATTGCAGCGTTTGCGTATCGGCATCCCAGACGACATGGGCTTGGTGCCAGTGCCCATCCTCGATGTTCCCGAGAGACACCTTCGACGTGAGCGCCTTAAGCTTCGATCCAGCATCGGTATCGACAAAACTGGTCGTGTCGGATCCACGCTTTGCCGTATTGAAGGCAATGGCGAGTCCGTTATGGATTCCGCTGGCACCAAGCCCGGCGCCACCACTGCCGATCGCATCCGACCCGTTCGGATCTGCCTGCAGAACGAATGTCGCGCCACTCGAGCCGCCGTTTTTGGCTCCGAGGAAGAAGTTGAACGAGATGTCGAAGTCGGAGCTCAGATCGAGCTGGGTATTAGCCATCACGGCTCCGGTCTTCGACGCGCCTTGGGGAGTGAGGGTGAAGACCTGTTTATCGACATCGAACCCCGCGTTTCCGTTAACCCGCGCGGTTCCACCGCCGATTTGAGCGATTTCAATCTTGGAGGGCGCATCGGCCGGCGCGTAGGTCGCGGTGACGCTGGTGACCTTCACCTGTTGCAGATTGCTGACTTTGCCGCTGCCGGTCGCACCGGTGAAGCCAAAATGCACGTAGTCAGACCCGGCGAAGTACTGGCTCGCGAGATCGCCGGAGAGTGTTCCGCCCTGCTTGCCGTCCACCCAATACGTCAATGTCTGCGTGGCGGCATCCCAGGAAACCGTTACGTCGTGCCACTGCGAGTTCTCGAGGTTCGACAGAGATGTCACCTTCGATTCAGTGGTGCCGGCAGCCGCGTCCGTATCGAAGAAGTTGGTATGATCTGCCCTCGGGTCTCCCTTATCTCTGTAGGTGTCGAGGCTGATGGCGAGACCGTTGGCGATACCGTCCGTACCTTGAGAAGCCGCGCCGCTACCAAACGCGTCGCTGCCCCACTGGTCGTTCTGCAAGACGAAGGCGATGCCACTGCCTCCAGCGTCTTTGCTGCCGAGAAACGCGCTGAAGGTGATCGTGAAATTCTGGGTCAGGTCGATGCGGTCATTGGACATGACCACGCCGTTCTTCCCTGCTGCGGCCTCCGTCAAGGTGAAGACGTCCGACGCGGCGTCGTAGGTCGCGTCGCCCGATTCCGTCACGTAGCCTTGAAGACCAGCCGAAAAATCCTCGCCGCCTAGTCCAACCGAGATGGTCGCCGCCACGGACGGCGTGCCGTGGTCGTTGAACGCAAACAGCATCCAATTTCCTGGCGCCAGCACATTGCTGTTGGTGGGGACGATGACGACAAGAGTGTTGTTGTCGGGGCCGGCCCGGAAGTTGAGGTCCACCATCCCGCTCGACATGTCCAGCGAATGCGTAACCGCCCCGGTCTTAATGAAGGTCAGCCGGGTGATGCTGGATGCGTCATCCACCGTAATCGTGAATTCCTGCTGCTGCTTGATGGACTCCGGAGCGTCGGTGATCACCGGACGAGTTGCCAGAGAGCCATCGTCGTTGAAAAGGTAACCCGGCTTGTAGATTTCACCGTTGGTATTGGTTAGCGGTCCCGGAGCGCCGCCACCGAGTGAGAGCACGGTCGCGTCGGGCAGCAGGATCGTGGTCGAGTGATACAATCGCGCGACGGCGGCTTCGTCCCCGGTCGTCCACGCGCCCGTCTGCGGATTCCAGATCTGGACCTCATTATGAGCGCCGGTAATTTCATATGAGACATCGCTGCCCCCTGACACCATGACCGAGCCATCGGCCAGGACGACCGCATTCGACCAGTTACGAACCTCGCCAAGACTGCCGGTCTGTTGGAAAGTCGGCACATCGCCGCTCATATCCATGACCCAGGCGCCGCCCTGGTTGTCGAGAATGAGGACCTTATCCGGCGCGAATTTAACCGCTGGAAATTCCCCAACCGTCGTAAAGGGAAGATCGGCCACCTTGGCCAGCGTCCCATTACCCGACGGATCCAAGGCCAACACACCGGCGCCTGTAAATAAGAGTACTTTGCCGTTCGGTTCCAACCACGCGCGCGGGTAGAACCACGCATCGGAAATCGCTTTGCTGTTCGCTCCTGTCAAACTCTTCCACCCAACCCCGGGAGTGTAGAGTTCGGGCATGCCGACGCCCGCGCCGGTCATGTCGCATCCGCCGAGAACCAGCACCTTGCCGTTGGCGAGTTCGACGACTGTCGGGTACCAACGCTGATACGACATGGGTCCGTCTTCCGATGCGGAGACGCTCATGTCGCGGTAGTCGAACACGTTGACATCGGCGACGCCCATGTTGGTGTGGCCCATTGGCCGAGCATCACCGCCGGTAATGATAATCTTGCCGGTCGAAGGAACGACGATAGCGGCCGAGCAAAACATATCCGTGGGTGTCTTGTTTGGCAGCGTGTAGTGAGTGTTGGTCGCCGGATCCCAGACGTCGTAGATGAGCGCGGCCCCTTGCTGGCCCTGGTCGTCGGTGCCGTAGGTCAGAATTTTCCCGTCTGGCGTTAATATTGATTCAATGCCGATGATGGGCCAGTCGAAGACGTCGCTCCACTGTCCGCCAACATTGTTCGGGAGATCTTGGTCGGCCATGGCAGTTCAGTTCCTGTGATCGAATCCGGTGAAGTTGGCGTCGGTGCCGCCAGCAACGCGTGTGGTATACTGAGACACCTGTCGATATACTGGGACATCCGTCCCGAACTTGTACGCATGCGAAGTAGCCAATTCGGCTGGCGTCCTTCGGTTTGGACGACATCGCAATTGCCATGCCACGGCAGCAAAGACCTTGATCGAAAAGGGGAGTCAGCTCGGGATCAGCACCCTCTCCCAGCGTAGCTGTGCTTAACGCGGCCGACGCGAACGGGAAATCGATGCGTGGCTGAAATGGTGCCTGGCTGATATAATTGAGACCCGATTCGGGGTCTGCCGAGACCGCCTCCATGGAGCGCACAGCACAGCATCTCGGGGATGCATAACCCACGCAAACAAGCTCGAAACACCTTTAAGGCTGGCTATCGACTTGCCGTCCCAGGGATTCATTTCCAAATTTCTTGGGAAAGAGCGTACGGCAAACACACGCTTTATGATGGGGCTTTGAGCCGTGCATAGGGTGTGCGCGTTCTCGCTTTGCTCGAACAACTATATTGGTCAAGTTGGCGTGCTGTTCGAGTCGATCCGGCGCGTCCATCCGGATTTCGATCTGTTCCTTTGTCTGGTGGACGAGGCGAGCGGGCCGTATGGAGATTACTCACTCATCGAAGCCAAGGACCTTGGAATAGAAGAGTTCGACAGTTTCAGTTTCCAGTACGACATCATGGAACTGAATACGGCAGTAAAGCCATTCATGTTTCTGAAGCTGTTTAAGGACCTCTCGTACGACCAAGTCATTTATTTCGATCCCGACATTGAGATTTTCAGTCCGGTGACGACGGTGCTGGACGCCCTGAACGAGGGTGCTTCCTTCGTGCTAACCCCCCATTTGCTGCAGCCGGCGGAGAACGATGCGCAGCCGGACGACATCGCCATCATGCGGGCGGGGACCTACAATTTGGGTTTCCTGGCGTGCTCAAACCAAGAGGAAACCGAGCCCATACTCCGCTGGTGGGCGCGCCGCTTGCGGCACCAATGCATCAGCGATCCAGATCGCGGCCTATTCGTCGACCAGAAATTCATCGATTTGGTTCCAGGCTTTGCCGATCGCGTCCGAATCCTGCGCGATCCGACCTTGAATGTCGCCTATTGGAATCTCCGGCAGCGTAAGCTTGCTCGCCAAGACGAGACGTGGACGGTCGATGGGATGCCCCTGAAGTTCTTTCATTTCAGCGGCATCGATCCCAATGACACCTCGGTTCTATCCAAGCACACATGCCACTTCCGCGGTGACGGCATCGAGCCGTCCCTGCAAAGGCTGATGAACGAGTATTGCGAGAAGGTTCGCGCCCTTGCGGCTAATGCCCCGCCGGCCGCCGGCTATGCTTATGCAAGATTTGCTTCGGGAACGCCGATACAACGCTTCATACGAGAGATGTTCAGGAAACAGCATGTCCCGTGGCACGGAAACCCATTCGAAAACTACGAAGCCTTCCTCCACGACGCGGCCGTCGGAACTAACGGCGATTCGCCAGCCTTCATGATCACCAATCTGATGTTCTATTGCTGGCAGCGCTTTCCATGGCTGGGGAGCGCATTCGATCTTCTTAGCGCCGAGGGCGTTAAGTCGTACACCGAGTGGTTCATCAGAAATGCTCATTCAGAACTGAAACTGGATTTGCGGCTGGTGGAGCCGGTCGCGGTGCGGGCCGGTCAGTTGCCTGTCTCACTTTCAAAACCAGTCGATTTGAGCAGTTCGCCGGACGTTACCGTGGTCGGCTATCTGCGCACGGCGAGCGGCATCGGCGAGATCGGCCGACAGATGCTCCGCACCCTGTCCAGCACGAGACTCAGCGTCGATGGTTACGATATTGCTCTCAATGTGGCTGCGGCACGCAACAATTCGAGTTGCGAGGATGCGTTGGTAACCACGTCGGCGGGTCGCGTTCAGATCCTCAACGTCAACGCCGACCAACTACCGCTCGTGCTCGACCAGATTCAGACGAGCAGACTCCCCGACTACCGCCTGGCAATTCCATTCTGGGAGCTGGAGGAATTTCCCGAGCCATGGGTTTCGGCCTTCGATACGGTCGATGAGATTTGGGCGCCCACTCGCTTCATTCAGATCGCTCTGCTGCAAAAACTCGCCAAGCCCATCATTCACATGCCGATGAACCTGGACTTCGAGATGCCGGCGAGCCTTGGACGGCGCCATTTCTCGCTCCCGGAGGATCGGTTTCTGTTCCTCTTCAGCTTCGATTTTCTCTCTTTTCAGGAACGAAAGAATCCGCGAGGACTTCTCGCCGCGTTCCAACTCGCCTTCCGCAAGGGTGGACATCGGGCGACGCTCGTTCTCAAGACAATGAACGGCGAAAGCAAGCGCGAGGATTTGGCGGCGCTGCAGGAAGAGCTGGCAGGTGTAGACGGACGTGATCTTGATCGATAAGACGATGACTCGCGCCGAGACCCTCGCCCTCATCGAGGCGTGCGACTGTGTCGCCACGCTGCATCGCTCCGAGGGGCTCGGTCTCCTCGTCGCCGAAGCCATGGCCCTCGGCACGCCAGTGATCAGCACCGACTATTCCGCGACCACGGAATTCGTTACTGCCGCGACGGGCTTTCCCGTCGCTCATCGAACTCATTCCCGTAGAGCCGGGTCAATATCCTTTCGCTGCCGGCATGTGGGCCGATCCGGATATCGATCATGCCGCTTGGTTGATGCGCCGGTTGTGCGACAATCCGCAGATCGCGGCAGCAAAGGTGGCGCAGGCCAGGGCTTTTATCGCCGAGCATCATGGGACGCGCCGCACGGCCGATTTATATCTGGCGCGCTTGCAGGAACTCGGGCTGGTGGCAACCGACACCTGGACCAACCGTCTGAAGCGCAAGGTAATGTAGTGCCTTAGGAGGCAAGCTTCTTTCGCACGCGGCGCGCCAGGCGTCTCGTGAAGCTGATGGCGAGAAGCAAAGGGGCGAGCGCATACCATCTCAGCCGCGGCAAGCGCTCCTCCATCTGCCTTCGGTAATATACGAGTTGCTGCCTGTCCTCGCGCGCTTGCCTCACTTCCGCTGACTGCAACATCAATTCGTGGCGCATGGCTTTCGCGGCAGTCGCCAGCTGGTAGCGCTGAGCCTCCAAGTCTTGGATGTCTAATCTTGCTGACTTCAGCTCACCTTCCAGTTCGGCCGCGTGCAACTTAGCCGCCGTCAGCCATTGTTCCAGTTCCAAAACGCGATGCGGCTTAAACCTATCGAACACATTGGGAGGCACCGCGAACGCAGCCTCGGGAAATGAGAAATTCTCTTCGACGTAAAAATCGTTCAGATTATCGAAATAGACCCAGCGATAGCCGCGCTGCTCGAGATAGTCTCGCACATCCGAAGGGCGCCGCTGAGGCGTCTCGGGAAGCGTCGCCTCCATCACGATCACCGAGGGCCGATCGCGCACCCAATCATTGCCCTTGAGAACCTGCTCCTCCCACCCTTCGACGTCGATTTTCAGAAGGTCGATAGCCGGCGGGCGAAACTCAGAAAAAATGTCGCTCAGCGTTCGAACCTCGGTCTGATGCTCGACAATGGCGTAACCTCGGCTCCGCGCCGTTTCGGCATTGGCGCGTTCGCAGGTGGAAAGTCCGGTACCGACCACTTCGTAGAAGGTCGCCGTTCCCGGCTGCTCGCCGACGACCACACACAAATTCCTGTCGCGGCTTCTCTGCTCGGTGAGTAAAGCGTGGAAATGCGGGTTGGGCTCGACATTGATGCCCGACCAGCCGGAACTGTACAGCGCGATCGTATCGTTTTCATAAAACGGATGGGCGGCTCCAACATCGACGTAGAAACCGATGGCTTTGCCTTTGAACAGACGGCGCAGGATGACATCTTCGAAGTTCGCGCTGTAGGAGATGTGCCTTTCTGTCGATCGGTTCGTATCCGCGAGAGCGGATTCTCTATGCGCCGCGGGCTTCTGCGTCGCCGGTTCTTTCATGAACGCTCATCCACCTGCTGTCTGGACGCCAACGCAGGAAATCGAGCCCAATCAGAGATCGGAAATTGGCTCGGTTCAGCTGTAATTAGCTGCGCACGAACACCTCCGAGGCGATGCTCCTAATCAATTGCCGCTGCGACCGTTCTAGTTCTTAACGACGCAGCTCGAAAAATTTGAATATACTCCTCAGAAGAAACGCTACGGCCATCCCCCTCGAAACTGGTCGATTTCAGTTCAGTCCACCGCGGATGGTAGCCTAAGATATTCGGCCCGAACAGGAGCTCTTGCGGTGGGTGGCCTCTCTCGCGATTTTGCTGCCCGTTGCGAACAGCTCTCCCGGTGAGACGAGTTGCGAGGGGAGCACGTCGGAAAAAGCATGTCAGCCCCTGATAGAATCAGCATCATCGTCCCAATCTTCAACGAGGACTCAACTCTTCGGACACTGGTGGATCGTTGTCGCTCGGTTATGGCCGAGACGGGTCATGCCTACGAAATCATTCTCATCGATGACGGGAGTTCGGATCGCTCCTGGTCTTGCATGCAGGCGCTCGCCCACGAGGACCCCGTCGTGCTTGGCTATCGATTGCGCCGGAATTTCGGAAAAGCAACGGCTCTCGCGTTGGGTGCGGAAGCGGCCAGCGGCTCCATCGTCATCACTCTCGACGCGGATCTTCAGGACGACCCCGCCGAAATCCCTAAATTCCTGAGCAAGCTAGAAGAGGGATTTGACCTAGTTTCCGGATGGAAAGAACACCGCAGAGATCCCCTCCCCAAAATCGTAGCCTCTAGGTTTTTCAATCTTGCGGTCCGCTGCACGACAGGCATCAAGTTCAGCGACTTCAACTCAGGCTTTAAGGCGGCTCGCCGCGAAGTCTATCTGCGAATTCCGCTTTATGGCGAGTTGCATCGCTTCATTCCTGTCCTCGCTAGCGATCTCGGCTATCGCGTCACCGAGATACCCGTCACGCACCATCCCCGCGCACACGGCAAATCAAAATACGGCCTTGAGCGCTTCGTGCGCGGATTTCTCGACCTTTTGACGGTGCATACGATTACTCGGTTCAGCAATAGACCGGGGCATCTTTTCGGGGGGATAGGCCTGATCTTGGGAGCGGCCGGTGCGGGGATCTTGGCCTATCTCGCTATCCATTGGCTTCTGTTCCCGGACGCTATCGGGACGCGACCCCTGTTATTTCTAGGCATACTGCTCAGCCTTTTGTCTGCCCAATTCGTCTTTTTCGGAATGCTGGCTGAAATGTTTCTTTTTCGCTCCAGAACCAGTTCCCTCCAAAGTCTGGTCGCCGACGCGACGACCGGGCGGCAATAAGCCTCCGCAACCACAGATTCAAAACATCTCAGTTAGCCTGTGTGGAATGTCTTTTTCGCACTAAGTGGATGATCCAAGGGAACGAAGAAAAGTCCTCGACGATTTTGAAGTGCGGCGACAGCAACTTCGAAAACCCTCTCTTATTCCAGTGATTGAGATGACCGGGCAAATTTCCCAAGGCCGTGATGTGACGTCCTCTCGCTAGGTTTCCAAGTCTGAACCACGGCTCGTGGGGCACGCTGATGATAAAATATTCGGACTGCATCAGCGACAGCTTCTCGACTGCAAGCCGGGGATCGGCGAGGTGCTCGAGCACCTGCAGACACAACACGACGCTCGTTACCGGGTGAAGGTCCTCGAGGCTCGCCTGAATAAACTGGACCTCGGGGAACCGCGACCTCGCCAGCGCAATCGCCGACGCGTCGACGTCATAGCCCGCATATTTGAAGTCGACGCCCAAATGCTCTCTCAAGAAGGCGTAAAAATAACCATCGGCGCAACCAATGTCGGCGATCTCCTTCCCGCCTGTGCTGACAACAGCTCTCGTTGCCGACCAAAGGAACTTGTTAAGCAGATATTGATGCAAGGGATTCGCATTTTCGTATTTCGATTTTTGCGACATGCGCGGGTCTACTGCTCACCCGTCTGGAGCAGTCCCTGAGGAAAATTCATCTTCACAGTCAGTCGACTGAAAAAACCGATGAAATGCCGGCAAACTCAGCGCACAATGATCACTGTCTCGCCGTACCAAGCGCGACAAAAAGCCAAAGACGAAAAGGGCGAAAAAAATCGCGACGGCGGTGATACCGCCTCAAACTCGAAGATCCCGCACGGCCTCGATGGTCAAGAAGCTTAGCATAATCGTTCCGGTCCAGGGCGTCTCATTCGGTAGAATGGCACCTCAAGACGGGGCACTCTCCCATACGATTGAAGCCAAATTTGGGGATGCGGCCGTGACAGTCCTCGACTTATCGCGCTCGCGGATTTTTCACAGTGATTTTTCGCGAGACGCGGTGCCAACGTGACTCCTCCAGGCGCGTTGGAAATCGTCTGGCCCACACTTTGCCTCGTCGGATACGCGTCACTCGTAGGGCTTGGCGTTCGAGCACTGCTTTCCACACACCTCGCCCTGCCCCGCAGTCTCGGGATCACGCTGGGAATCGGTGGCAGCGTTACCGTGGTTTCGATGGCGCTATCCTATCGACTGCTCGGTGATGTCATGCTCCCGGTCGCGCCATTGGCGATCGTCGCCTTCGCGTCTGTCTTGATTCAAATCAAACGGTTTTGGCGCGACTCATTCGGCGCTCCAATAGCTTTCAGCCGACGGATCGCAACGGCGGCCTTACGCATAATCTCTCCATCGGATCTTATCGCCGTTGCAGCAGCGGGTCTCGTCATCTTGCCCGTTGCGGGATTCGGCCTCACCTCGTGGACGCTGGGAACCAACGACTTCCCCAGCTACGCGTCATCCGCCCAGATTTGGACACCGGTGTCGTCCGAGTCTCTGGATTTCAGCGTCAGACATCCCGATGCCTTCGGCGCGGGATATTCCGAGCGGGCGGGCGAGAAACCGATGGCTACCCCCCTGCTCGTCCTCACCAGCCGCTTGTCTGGAGTTGCACCCTATCGGCTGCTCACGCCCGTGATGTCGGTCCTGGTGTTCATCCTCATCTCCAGCCTGCTTGTGCTTTGCGGCAGGGTCTTCAAGCTAGGGCTCGCGACGGCAACCGCCGTGGTCCTGATCCCGACATTCTCGGTCGTGCCAATGTCGCGGGTTTACGACGCGCAGTTGGGCCAAGTTGCAGCCGTGGCGCTGTTGGCTTGTCTGCTCGCCATCGTCGCGACTGCGGCGATCAGAAGGACTTGGCTGGGCCAAGCCTCTCTTACAGTCGTCGCGGCCCTGGTCGCCGCCGCGGCACTAGGCTCCAACTTCACGCTCGTCCTGGGCTCGGCGGTCACGCTTGTCGGGCTCGCGATTTGGTTGGTGCTGCAAAACCCATGCTTGCGCGAACGCTTAGCTGTCTTAGGAGCCTCTGCGCTATTGGCAGCCGCCATTAGCGCACCGCTATTTGAGTGGTATGTTGGATCGTTCCGCAGTCAAACGACCGGTTTACCGGGCTTCAACGTACCGTTGGCCTCACCTTTGGCGGCGATCGGTCAGCAAGCTTCACTCTTCCAAGGTTCCCTAACTGCAACACTGCTCTGGTGGAGCCTTGTTGTAGCGATCCTGACGCTACTGATCTGGGTCCGGCGGCCAGCGGCGCGTTGGGAGCGGATGACGAACTCACTGCTGGTAGGCGCGGTCTTAGTCAATGCCGTAGCGATCGGTACGAAATTCGGCTGGAACAATTATGCCGTGCACAAATGGACGGCAGTCTTCATCGCGCTCGTAATGCCGGCAATCCTCGCTTACGGCATCTCAACGATCCATGGACGGTGGAGGATTGCGGCGCAAATCCTGCTGATCGCACTGGCAACGTCGAGCATCGCATTCTCGTTGCGGCTCGGCTTCGCCATTCCACAGGTTATCAGCGGAGATTTGTTAGCCCTCGAAAATTCTGGCCGCATCGCGGCTCTCAATTCAGTCAACGTGAACCTCGAGAACATATATGAGAATTCGATTGCTCCGTTGCTGCTCCCCGCGCGCACCGTGACGGTCACCCAAGCCACCTATGCCCAGAGCAGTCCTCCGGCACGCAGTAAGTTCCTCATACATAAAGACTACCGAAAGACCGATAGAAGCTGGGTGCACATAACCAAATTGAACAAGACTTACGCTCTCGCGGACAGAAACCTCGAGCTGGACGCAAATCCTGTCCTGTTCGACAGGGCGAACGCGGCATCGCGACGTTTCCTGTATGGAAAATGGCGTCTGCCGGAAGACTGGGGAACAGGGACCAGCGGCGACACAAATTATGTCGTATTCGATCTGCCCCCCGAGTATCGAACCGGCGACGTTATACTGAGGCTAAAGGGTCGCGTGGCGGCGCAAACCCTCGCGGTTTTCGTGAATGATGCGGAGTTGATGACCCAAAGCTATTCCAAGCCGGAATGGGTCTCTCTCAGCCTCGCCGTTCCCCATCAGTTAATTGAAGCAGATGGCGGGCGTTTGACCGTCAAATTTCAAACCGGGGACGCTTTACCCCTCTCCGAGCAAGGCTCCAAAGCCTGGTCGTTAGGCCTTGCGAGCCTGGAAGTCGCGAAGCCAGCCGAGGGATCGCTTTCCGACCAACGGTAGGCAGGGCCCGAGTGCCGTTCTCTCGAGCGGTGGCGGGGTGAGACTTGGCGGCGCGTTAACCCAACCCGCGAAGCTTCAGCCCTCGAACCTCATCCCTTGCTAAATTCCCAAGTGCTGACAGCGGCGGCAAGTCTAGTAACGCGTTCGCCGCCTTCAGTGGCTTGCGGCTTGCCCCCCTATAAGCCGCAGAATGGGCTGGGGCCCTGCCCCAGCCCATTCACCTCTCGATCACTCGTCGAGCGGATCACGTTTGGGGGCGGTTCCACCTTCTCGGTCGAGGCGCGCTCTTCCAAATCTGCGGCAAGCATCAGCCAGACCAAAGCGAGATCGGCGAACTTCCGGCTGGCGGCCGACGACGTGCAAGCGGCCGCGCTGTTTGCGCAGCTGAGGGCACGCTGTCGATATTGATGGGGATCGCCTGGCAAGCAGCGTCTCCAGTACCCCGCGAGAGGTTGGAGGACGGGGGAGGATTCGAACCTCCATCAATCCGGCCATGCACGGTCGGCGCCTCGCCTTTCGGCCACCCATCCTTGCTCATGGCAACTCTAGGGGGCGAGGCGAAAAATCGAAGCAAAATGACGGGACATCGTTAAACTTGCGGCGTTTCAGCCTTTCGCCGACAGGACCACTGGGTCGCCAGAGGTTGGCCGCGATACCTGCATGACTTCTGCGTCGAACTTGATCGTTCGATTGGCGACTCTGCGGCGATCGAGTTTCACGATAGGCTTGAAACTCGACGATATGGCTGGGTGTGGACCGATCCCTTTACCAGTCGCCTGCTCAGTTCGGCCGAAAACACTAGTGTGATCTTGAACGCCAATCCTCGAGAGTGGCCTGCTGGTCCGCTGGACAATCTCGTGCGCTATAAGCGAGGCAGATCGATTTGTAACGCCCTGCCCTAAAAATTCTCAGACCGCGTTGCTCACTGCAACTTATAGCAAATCGAATAGGTGCTCGGCGTTCGGGTCACGTCGTAACCCACCCGGCATTGCACAAGATAATTTTGCTCCGGATGCCGGAACAGGATGAAGGTGGACCGGTTGTCGAACGCCTGGCTGTAGCCGGCAATCTGCCACCCCGTCTTCAGCAGTTCGCCGATCGCGGGTCCGTCCTCGGCGGCGGCGGAGACATTTACCGACAGCATCAGCGTGGCGACGCCGGCAAGGGCGATTCGCCGGAACGCAATCGGCTTGCGTCGAGATAGGTGCTTTCCATGCATGCCCGATCATGCGGGCGTAAGCGCGCGCGCCGCTCGAGATTGGCGAGGTACCCCGTCCCCAAGGCCGCACTCGAAGCCCCGCGCTCGTTGCCCTGGCCACATTTCCTGCCTTACGGGCTGCTTCATGAACCAGGCACTGCTCAAAAAAAGTGCAACCTTTAGGGGTACCCCTTTTTGCCTCGCTTGATCGCCGGAAATATCAACCTAGGCCGGAACGGAAGCCGGTTAACGTTTGATCCAAATTACACCTTTGGCCGCGCGGATATCTCGATCCGCAGTCGTTAAGTCGCACTGGAGTAACCCGATGAAAGCCCCTGAAAACGCGTCACGCCTCAATCCAGTATGGGCCCCTGTCCGCGCCGAACGGCCGTTGGCGCTGCTTCTCGCGGTAACCATGGCGGCCTTCGCGCCGATGAATTTCGCCGCCCAAGCCTCGGAAGCCGCGGGCGATGCTCAAGCTTCAGCGAGCGCCGTCGACTCCACGATTTCGTCGGCCGACTACCACCTGGCTCCCGGCGATCGTCTCACCATTGTCGTGTACGACCAGCCCCAGCTCTCCGGACAATTTATTGTCGACGGCGGCGGCGGCCTCCTGCTTCCGCTGGCCGGGGCTGTCAGCCTCAGCGGCCTCACTCTCGCGCAGGCTCAACAACTCATCCAAGATCGGTTCGCCGATGGCGTCCTGGTTCAGCCGGCCGTCAGCGTTCGCATCAGCGAATATCGGCCGATCTTCGTCACCGGTAACGTCAGAAAGCCTGGAAGCTATCGCTTCATGATCGGCCAATCGGTCAAGGCGGCAATCGCCGCGGCGGGAGGCGAAGGCGAGCCCTTCGAGCAGAACTTCAACGGTGCCGTCTCCGACTACATCGGCGCCGAGCAGCGCGTCCGTCAGCTCGAGGCAGATCACTCGACCTTGCTCATGCGCAAGGCGCGCCTCGAAGCCCAACGCGATGGCGACGACAACTTCATCATGCCGATGCTCGTCGGCCTAAACCGCCGCAACGTCGACTTCGAGCTGGCTTATTCCACCGAGAGCGACACCTTTTCCCGGCTGGCGGAAATGTTCCGCTCGCAGGTCCAAGCTCTGCAAAACCAGCGACCGCGCGTTCAAGCCGAGATCGACGCCGTGGCCAACCAGATCGTGAAGCAGAAGGAGCATCTGGGGATCGTCAACAGCCACCTTACCGACTTGGAAGCCCTGTTCAGCAAAGGTCTGCTGCGCAAGGACGTGTTGCTCAATGAGCAGATCCAGAAGACGTTGGTGGAGGGACAGCTGTCGAATTTGCAGGCCCAGGTCGCGCGTCTTCGCCAGACCATGGGTGAACTCGACGTCAAGCTTGGCGATGTAAAGTCGAGCTATCTGCGGCAGACTTTGAACGAGCTTCAGGACACCTCGCAGCGCCTGCGGGAAGTCGAGAACAGCATTGGTCCGGCGTATAGGTTGCTCAATGTCAAGGCCCAAGGCGCCGCTGGCGACGTCGACGAGCCCGAATACTCCATTCGCATCAGCCGGGTGCGCGACGGCAGCATGATCACCGTCGACGGAACCGATGAGACCATGCTGTCTCCAGGCGATGTCGTCGAGGTCAAGCTGAAGCGGCGGATCTCGGAAGGCTCGCCGTCGTCGCCTTCGACCCAGGCGATCCGCGACATGGATCCGGCGTCATCCATCGCAGAGGGCATCCGGCCCACTTCCCGGTAAGCAAGCGGCGCAAGACGCGCGGGCCGGCCACAAAGTCATTGAAGACAAACGGCCGGCCCGTTGATCGCATGGGTGGCGACCGCGTCGAGGCGGTCGCACCCGGTCGCCGGACATCCGTCGTCGTCATCCATCCGCCAACGGTTCAGGACGCACGCACGAGAAGCGACCGGCACGGCGTTGCCGCCTGAGCGAATGTGCGTTCGCGGGTGCGTAATGCGACCGAGAGGCGGCCCTATCGACCGGCCTCGCTTGGGTCGATGATCGCGGTCTCGGGGATGGGGACGATGAACTTCCCGCCCCACGCGCCGACATGGCGCATCTGCGCCACGATCTCCTGCTTCAGGTTCCAGGGCAGGATCAAGATGTAGTCGGGCCGCGCCTCGTCGATCGCCTCGACCGGCTTGATCGGGATGTGCATGCCTGGGGTATAGCGGCCGTGCTTGTAGGGATTGCGGTCGACCGTGAAGTCGAGGAAATCGGTGCCGATGCCGCAATAATTGAGCAAGGTATTGCCCTTGCCCGGCGCGCCATAACCGCAGATGCGCTTGCCCTGTTCCTTGGCCGCGATCAGCACCGCGAGCAGGTCGCGCTTGGTGCGCTGAACCCGGCTGGCAAAGTCCGCGTAGGCCGCCAAGGTTTCGAGACCGGCGGCGCGCTCCTGCGCCAGCATGCTGCCGATGCGCGCCGAGACCGGATGCTTGGAGCCGCGGTGCGCCAGGTAGATGCGCAAGGACCCGCCATGCGTCGGCAGCACCTCAACGTCGATCGGCACAAGACCGTTCGCCGCAGCGATCCGCTCGACGGTAACCAGCGAGAAATACGAGAAATGCTCGTGGTAAATCGTGTCGAACTGGTTTTCCGCGATCAGCCGCTCGAGGTGGGGGACCTCGATGGTGATCATGCCCTCGGGTCCCAAGAGGCAGGCCATGCCGGCGACGAAGTCGTTGAGCTGAGGCACTTGCGCCAGAACATTGTTAGCGGCGATCAAATCCGCGTGGCCATGCTCGGCGACGATCTCCCTAGCGGTTTCGGTGCTGAAAAATGCAGTCCGCGTCGGGATGCCCCTGGCGCGAGCCGTCTCCGCCACGTTGGCGGCGGGCTCGATCCCCAGCACCCGCTGACCGAGATCGAGGAAATGTTGCAGCAGGTAGCCGTCATTGCTGCCGAGCTCGACGACGAAGCTTTCCGGCTGAAGATCGAGCCGCGTCTTCATCATCTCGCAATAGCGCCTGGCGTGCGCGACCCAGCTGGTCGAGTACGACGAGAAATAGGCGTATTCGGTGAAGATGTGCGCAGGACTCACGAACTCAGGCAGTTGCGCCAGCCAACAGGCATCGCAAACGCGGACATGCAGCGGATAATATGTCTCTGGCTCGCTAAGCTGTGCCGTCGTGAGAAAGGTCTCGCACAGCGGCGACATGCCGAGATCGATCAAACTGTGCTCTAGCCCGTTGCCGCAATGCCGGCAGCGAAGCGTCACGTCAACCGAAGTCGCAGAAGCTTCCGGACCCGCTCCATCCATGTTTGAATCCCCAAGACGATACGTTAAAGCCGCAATCCGCCGGTGGTTACCGGCAAGCATGAGCCACTCTGCGGGGAGACGCTCCACGCGACAATGACCGCGAGGGGGTACTCACTTCTAGCTTCACCGCTAGCCGTTCGGCCCGATCGCAACCTCCTACGGGACATTGACCGGCCGATCCGTACACAGCACGAATACATGTCACAAGCGTCGTGGCTTTCACCGAAATCTGTCGGTGAACCAGGGCGAGCGGCAACGGTTGAGGCTGAGAAAAACAGGGCGGTTAAGTATGTTGTCCATCCTAGATATGACCCGCGTGAAGCGTCTGTTGTGCCTGGGCGCCCACTGCGACGATATCGAAATCGGCGCAGGCGGCACGATCATGCGTCTGGCCAAGGCCTACCCGCAAATCGAGGTGCGTTGGGTCATCCTCGCCGGCGAGGATCCGATGCGGGTCGAGGAAGCCCGCCGCTCGGCCGAGGTGTTCCTGGCTGGAACCGGCGCGAGCGAAATCTCCATCTACGGATTCCGCGATGGCTTCCTGCCGTACCAAGGCGAACTGGTGAAGGAGGCCTTCGAGGATCTGAAAGCCAACTTCGTGCCGGACCTCATCCTCACCCATCACGACGATGACCGGCACCAGGACCACAGGCTCATCTCGCAACTCACCTGGAATACCTGGCGCGACCACATGATCCTCGAATACGAGATCATGAAATATGACGGCGACCTTGGACGCCCCAATTTCTACGTGCCGCTTTCAGAAGAGCTGTGCCGCGACAAGATCGCGGGACTGTTCGAGGCGTTCCCCTCGCAGGCCAAACGGCCGTGGTTCGACGAGGAGACCTTCTGGTCGCTGCTCAGGCTGCGTGGAGTTGAGTGCAACGCTCCCTCCCGCCTCGCCGAAGCCTTCCATGTCAGGAAAGTCGTTGCCTGACGGCTACCAAGCACCCTGGTCCTGACAGCGGAAGCAGGGATGGCTTAACTCGTTGATTTGGTTAGCTCGTGGCCCAGGCGGCGTTCATCGTTCGCCGCCGGCATTGCGACGCCGGCGGACGCCGGCCCGGTCCTAACTTTAAGAGAATGCCGGCCACCATCGGCGCCGCTCCAGCCAAAGAGCGACTCCAACGCCGATCATGAGGCCGACGATCAGAGCAAGACCGATCACAAAGGGCGCGGTCGGGCCTGACGGGGACGCTATGGCCTTAGTGACGTTTTCCCCGGCCCCCTGGAGGATCACGTCCGGGGATTCGTTCAGTTGCTGTTGCAGCGAGGCGTCGGTGGCTTCCAGCTGCATCCGCAGCGCCGCCACCTTCGGATGTTTGTCCCCGAATTTGGCGAGCTGGTTCGATAAGGTCGCCTGGGCGAAGGTGCGTTGCTGGGAGAGCACCTGCAATTTAGTGCTGCGCAGCAACTCTGCCACGAAGGCGTTGGCTATGAGAACTGAGAGCTCCGGATCGCCGGTGCGGTACCGAACCGTAATCAAATAGGCTTTTGGGTCGCTGATAACCGTGAGCTGATCCAGCAGCTTCCCAGCGGCCATATCCAGCTGCTGATCCGGGGTCAGCGACGCACTGCCATGGAACAAAGATGGCAGCAATCCACGCTTGCTCAGCACAGGCTGCAATTGATCAAGTCCGAGTTCTTGCGCGACCCGTCGCGCGAGGCGGTTGGACTGGAGCAGCCGCGTCTGAGTCTCGATCACCCGCACGGGGTCCAAGCTCATGGGTCCGGTGCTGAGGGACCCCGTGGTCACGTTCTTGACCTGCATGGGAAGCGTGTCCGAAGCCACGTACTCGCCGCGGATGTAGGCCTGCGCCGTATAGCGTGCCGGCAGCACGACCACAGCCATGACGCCTAGCACGATCGCAAACGCAATGATTCCCGCCACCAGGAGCTTACGACGCCAAGCGCTGGCGAGCACGGCGAGTAGAGCCGGTCCCGACCCCATGGTTCCGGGAGCGAGTGGGATACCGACGGACTCCAAATTGGCTGACATGTCGCGTGACCCTCTGGTCTTGGGCTTAGGCCTGTTTGGGACTTCCGCGCGCCCCAATCTGAAAACGGCACTGCCAGGGTAAAGCAGGAAGCCCGCGGATGTGCTGCCCCAAAGGGCTACTCCTCTCGAACCTCCCGAGCCGCTGCGGTCGCTTCCGTGAGGCTGGCCCTGCTTACCCCCAATGTGTGAGCGCCCGTGGAGAAGAGCTGGCCGATAATCGCAAGCATCTTCTGAAGGGGCCGCGATGGGGCCCTCCGCTTGGCCTAGAGGCGAGATATGGGGAACGAGTATCCTGTTGCACCGGACGAACCCTTCCTGGGGTCGCAGACGCCTATCCGACTCGATATCGGCCGGGACAGGGCCCAGACATCGGGATTCTTCCGGTGGATTCCCTACAAGGCGATCGGCCAATTCACCGGGACGCTCGACTATGCGCTGATCGTAACCGCGAGCATCGTGGCGGGTGCGGCCTATCATGCGCTCATCCTTCAGGGCGATGTCCCCGACCTGATGCCGTACCTGGCGGCCGGGAATATCGTCGCCGCGTTATTCGTGTTCGGGGCTGCTTCCCGCGGAATCTATAGCCCGAGCGAATTGGTCTCGGCGCGCCGCCAAGTCCGTTCCGTCATACTTTTTTGGTCGCTGGCATTTTTGAGCCTGGCCCTGTTCCTGTTCCTGGCCAAGTCTGGCGCCGATTTCTCGCGCGGCACGGTGATAATTTTCGGCTTGTCCGGACTGGTGCTGTTGCTTGGCTCGCATCTTTGGATTTCCGCCACCTTCAAGAACGCCCTGGCGCGCGGAACGATCGCCGGCGATCGGGCGATTACCATTGGCGACCGCGATGCGGTGATGGCTCTGTCGCGGACCAGCGTCCTGCAGAAGGCCGGCGCGCGCGAGATCGGGCGCTATTTGTTGCCGGCGTTCACGGGGTCCGACTACGCGGATGGCCTCCAGGTCATCGAGGACGCCATCCACTTCGCCCGCTCCAACAGCGTGGATTGCGTGTTGTTGGCCTTGCAGTGGAGCGATGGGCATCGCCGCGATTTGATCTGCGATCGCCTGCAAGCGCTTCCGGTCCGGGTCTTGCTGCTGCCGGATCAGCATGTGGACTCGATCCTAGCCAGGACGAGACCGCTCAGCCGGGAATTCACCGCCGAGCTTCAGCGCCCGCCTTTGTCTTCGGGTGAGCTGGCATTGAAGCGGGCTCTGGATCTGGTTCTCGCCGGCGCATTGCTGATCGCGCTCATGCCGCTGCTCATCGTCGTCGCCCTGGCGATCAAGCTGGAGACCCCCGGACCGGTGATCTTCTCGCAGCGACGGAAGGGATTTAACGGCCGAGAGTTCAAAATCTTCAAGTTCCGCACCATGAACGTCATGGAGGACGGCCACGTCATTCCTCAGGCGCGCAGGCACGATCCGCGCATCACGCGTGTCGGCCGGATCTTGCGCGTCACCAGCATCGACGAGCTGCCTCAGCTCCTCAACGTGCTGCGTGGACAAATGTCGCTGATCGGCCCGCGGCCGCACGCCGTCGCTCACGACGACGGTTACACCAAGGTGATCGCGAGATACGCGCTGCGCCAGCACGTCAAGCCTGGCCTGACCGGATGGGCTCAAGTCCACGGCTTTCGCGGCGAGGCGGTCCAGCTCGAGCTGATCGAGCGACGCGTCGAGTGCGACCTTTGGTACATCAAGAATTGGAGCTTCTGGCTCGATCTGCGGATCATCGTCTCCACGTTCTTCGAGCTGCTGCGACGCCGCAATGCCTATTGAGCAGAGCAGTTTCGCAGCGAAAGACACCAAGGGGTCCGAGGACCGGCAAGGGCAGCAACGGAGAGCAACGTCGATGCACGTCAACGACTGGGTTGAGGTTCGCTCGAAGCAAGAGATCCTACAGACGCTCGACAAGAACGGGCGCCTCGAGGGAATGCCGTTCATGCCGCAGATGTTCGAGTATTGCGGCAAGCGGTTCAGGGTCTACAAGAGCGCCCACAAAACTTGCGATCACGTCTATACGGTCGCCTCGCGCAGCGTGCCCCACACCGTGCACCTCAATCTGAGATGCGACGGTCAGGCCTACGGCGGCTGTCAGCACAAATGTCTCTTGTTCTGGAAGGAAGCATGGCTCAAGCCCGCGAGTCCGGACGCCGAGCCTGCGTTGGCGCCGCACGACGAAGCCCAACGCAACGATCGGCCGGTCAGTCGCGGGACCTGCACGGAGAACGACGTATGGAAGGCGACGCGGCGCGACGGCAGGCTGGCCACGCCTGACGCCGACGCGCAATTCAGCTGCCAGGGCACGGATCTTCCGGAATTCACCCAACCGATCCGATGGTGGAACCCGGCGCAGTATGTCAGGGATGTCGCCTCCGGAAATGTCGCGCTGAATGAGGTGGTGCGCGGCGGCATCTACGTCATGTTCGGGCGGCGGTTCGGAACGATGTTTCCCATTCTCCCCCGCCTCTACAACATGTTTCAGAAGCTGACCGGCGGCATGCCGACACCCGTGAGACGCGGAAAGATTTCAGGTCGGCCAGCCGCAGCCGGCTGCCAATCTCAATCTCAAAGCCAGGCGATCTCGTGCGGGTCAAATCCCACGAGGAGATCCTCGCCACGATCACCGCGCTCAATACGAACCGGGGGCTGTCGTTCGATAACGAGATGGTGCCCTTCTGCGGCGGGACCTACCGGGTCATGGACCGGGTGGAGAAGTTTCTCGACGAGAAGACCGGCCGCCTCAAGACGCTGAAGACGCCGGCCGTCATCTTGCAGGATGTCACCTGCGGGTCCCGCTTCAGCAAGTGCCGCATGTTCTGCCCACGGAGCATTTTAGGCTGGTGGCGGGAAATCTGGTTGGAGCGGGTGGAAGAAGCGGGACCGCGTGCCGCGGCGGACATGGTTAAGGCGTCATCGAGACCGCGGGTCGAGGACAAGGTGCTCGAGGTGGCCCAGGTCGCGGAGTGACCGGCCGATATCGCGCCCGGGTTCACCTGGCCACCCGGCCTCGATCGGGACTTGCAGCCGCCATTCCCGGCCACGTTAGCCCCGCCACGGCGACACCCAGGGCGAGAATTGGACGTTTCAGTGCTTGACGGAGCTTGGCGGTGAAGGATCTCAAGGAAAAGACGATTCGCGGCGGCGTGGCGCGGCTCGTCGGCCAGGTCGTACGCTCCATCGTGCGGCTCGGCACGATCGTGGTCCTCGCCCGGCTGCTCGATCCGACCGACTTTGGCTTGGTGGCGATGGTGACGGTCGTCACCGGCGTCTTCGAGATCTTCGCGACCGGTGGGTTGTCGGCTGCGGCGGTGCAGAGGCAGGAGATTTCCGAGGCGCAGCTCTCCACCCTGTTCTGGTTCAACATCGCCATTGGCGCACTGCTTGCTCTGCTTTGCCTCGCGGCCGCTCCGGTGCTCAGCGCGTTCTACGGCGAACCGAAAACGGCTCTGGTGATCGTGGCGATTGCGCCGGCCTTTCTCATCAACGCCACCGGGGTTCAGCATCTCGCTCTTCTGCAAAGGCACCTGCGCTATGTCACGTTGGCGGCCATCGAGGTCGGCAGCGAAATCGTCACCGCGGCGGTCGCCATCGGCATGGCGCTTGCCGGCTACGGCTACTGGGCCGTCGTTGCCAGCGTCATCACCACACCGCTGGTCGTCACCATAGGGGCGTGGGCGACAAGCGGTTGGCTGCCGGGACTGCCGCGGCGTGTTCGCGACGTCTATCCCATGCTCCGCTTTGGCGGCACCATCACCCTCAATGCCCTGATCTCCTACGCCACCTACAATTTCGACAAGGTTCTCATCGGCCGCTATTACGGCCCCGCCGCGCTCGGCATCTACGGCCGGGCGTATGAGCTCATCAACTTGCCGACGCGGATCATCAATACCGCGATCGGGGTGGTCGCCTTCTCGTCGCTCGCACGCCTGCAAGGCGAGCCCGCCCGCCTCAAAAGCTATTTCTTGAAGGGCTATTCCCTCGTCGTCTCGATCACCCTGCCCGCCACCATCGCCTGCGCGGTGTTTGCCGACGACATTATCCGTGTGGCGCTCGGTCCAAAATGGGCGGAGGCCGCGACGATTTTCCGGCTGCTCGCGCCGACCATCCTAGTGTTCAGCATCATCAACCCGACGGGTTGGTTGCTGCAATCGATCGGGCTGCAAGAGCGGAGCTTGAAGATCGCGCTCGTGCTGTCGCCGCTGGTGATCTGCTCATACTTCGTGGGGCTGCCCTATGGCCCGAGCGGAGTCGCCCTTGCCTTTTCCACCACGATGGTCCTGTGGCTGGTACCGCACATTTACTGGACCCTGCACGGCACGATGATTTCGGTTCGAGAGCTGCTTTCGGCCGCGGGCCAAGCGCTGCTCGCCGGCGTCGTCGCCGCGGTCGCGGCGGCGATCGTGCAGCATCTTGCCGCGCCGATTCCCTCCGCCCTGCTCCGGCTCGCGCTCGGCGGAACCGCCATGCTCGCGGTCTACCTGTTCGTCCTGCTGTTCGTCATGAAGCAGGGCGTCTTCTATTTCGACCTGTTGCGCGGGTTTACGCGCGCCTCGGAACAGTCTTAACCCGCTGCACGGCGACGGCCTGGAAGGACGAGAGATGAGCAGTATCGATGTCGTTATTCCCTGCTACCAGTACGGGCGATTTCTCAGGGACAGCGTCGGCAGCGTATTGCAACAGGGGATCGAGCCTCTGCGCGTTCTCATTATCGACAACGGCTCGACGGACAACAGCCTCGAGGTGGCCCATCAGCTCGCAAGCGAGGATGCACGCGTCCAGATCATCGCCCACGAACGCAATTTGGGGCCGATCACGAGCTTCAACGAGGGGATCGATTGGGCGACCGCGGACTATTTCATGATTCTGGATGCCGATGATCTTGTGGCGCCAGGCTGCTTCAAGCGGGCCATGTCGATCATGGATGAGAACCCGGGCATCGCTTTTTGCCACGGCGGCGAGCGGCGCATTTCCGGCGATGCGGCAATCTCCACCGATCACTCCGCTGAACAGTTGGATGGCGAATGGCGGATTGCCAGCGGCATGGAGTTCATTCGCCGGCTGTGCTCGAGAGGGCACAACCTCGTGGGAAATCCCACCGCCATCAGGCGAACCAGCATGCAGAAATCCATCGGCTACTACGATCCGGATCTCACTTACGCCACCGACATGAATATGTGGCTGCGCCTGGCGACACTAGGCGACGTCGCCGAGACGTCGACCGTGCAGGGAATTCGACGCGTGCACCCAGGTCAAATGACGCAGTCCTATCGGGAGACGCCGGTGATGGACCTGGTCGAACATCTGACGAACTTCGAGCATTTCTTCCGGCATGAAGGCGCCCACCTTCCCATTGAGCGCCGACGAGCCACGCGCAGGATTGCCTTCAACGGTCTTTATATGGCGGCGATGCTCGTTCTCGCTCGACGTTTGAAGCCGAGCATCGCCTGCATCCAGTTCTCGTTGAAGACCTATGCGGGGCTGATCGCGCAATCCCTGCACCAGGCTCAGACGAGCGGTGCACGGCCCTCCCCCGCGGATGCCGACGCTGCCTGAGACGTCATCGGCCACGCCGAGCCCCTGAGGGCCTTTTGCCCCAGCATCGTGCCGGTATAGCCCTCGTAAACCCCCAGCGCCCACGAACTCTTATACCTGGCGAGCTTCAGCTTCATTGCAGCCAGACCAAGCGCCGCGCGCAGCGTGGGTCGCATCAGGCACAGACCAACATAAACTCGCGGATAGGCGTAAAGCGCCAGGAGCCGGCCGAAACCGCGCGCATATTTGCGCGCACGGTGCGCGTCGGTTTCGCCAACCTGATCGTGATAGACGACGAGGTCGCGGAAAAACCTGCCACGCGCGCCTCGCGCCATCGCGTCAAGCAGGAACGCGCTCTCTTCCCCCGATTGAAACGGGGTCGACGCCCCAACGCCGAGCTCCTCGTTAAATTTGACCCCGGCATCGACGATAGAGCGACGCACGAACACTGTGTTGGAGTTCCCGCATTTCCATACGTTCCAACGATCGATCTCGGCATCGCGCTTCAAAAAGGCGCTGAGCGAATCGTTGCCAAGCGTATCCGTCGTGCGGCCGGTGATGAGAGCGATGTCGCGGGCACAGACAAATCGATGGCGCAGCTGTTCGAGCAGGGTAGCGGGATAGTGGCAGTCGTCATCGGGGAAGCCAATGATCTCTCCGCGCGCGTGACTAAGGCCTCTGTTTCGGGAGGACGACAGGCCCCTCGGGGCCTTGACATGCACGATGCGCATGAGGCTGCCGAAGCGCGCGATCACCGCGTTCAACCGGCCATCCTCGTTCTGGTCAACCAGCACGACCTCGAAATCTCGGTCGGTCTGCAGGGCAAGCGAATGCAACAGCCGTTCCAGCGGCGCGGTTCGGTCGACGGTGCATACGATCAGGCTGAACATCTGTCTCTCGATGGGTGGGGCCGACTTGGCCTTCAAGCGCCAGTATACGAGCCGACCGCTGGCAACCGAGCTGACGCCATATCGGTATCGGGGGCTACCTCGAATGGGCGCCGGAAAGTCGCCGATTGGACACCGGATCCCCGGCCGGACGGGTTAATTTTAACCAGTCGTTGCAGCCTTGGAGGCGCGCGTGCTTCGCACTTTTCCGTTGGCGGTCGCTCTTGCTATTTGCGCCACGCGCGGCGCCTGTGCGGCCGATGCGCCATTGCCGTATACCGGCGTCAACATCGCCGGCGGCGAGTTCGCAGCTGACAAGCTGCCCGGCGTCGTCGACCGCGACTACACCTATCCGGATTCGGGCTCGCTCGATTACTACGCTTCCAAGGGAATGACCGTCATTCGCGTCCCGGTGCTGTGGGAACGGGTCCAACCTAAACTAGGCAGCGAACTCAGCGGCGCCGAGATGGCGCGGCTCGATGCCGTGATCGATCAGGCCGCGTCAAAGGGACTGCGCGTGATCCTCGACGTGCATAATTATGCCGGCTATCGCGGGTCTAGGATCGGGACGGCGAGCGTGCCGACCAGCGCGCTCGGTGATCTGTGGCGCCGGATCGCCGAACGCTACAAGAATAAGGGAACAGTCGATTTCGGGCTCATGAACGAGCCGAACGATCTCAAGACCGAAACCTGGTTGGAAGCCGCCAACAACGCCATTGCCGAGATCAGGGGAACCGGAGCCAACAACTTGATCCTCGTGCCAGGCAACGGCTGGTCGTCGGCGCGAAGCTGGGTCGATAGCGACTATGGAACGCCCAACGGTGAGGTCATGCTGGGCATCCAGGACCCCGCCCACAATTTCGTCTACGAGGTGCACCAGTACTTCAACTCGGACTTCACCGGCACCAGCGGCGACTGCCAGAGCGCCGACATCGGCATCGAGACCTTGACCCCGTTCACCCAATGGGCGCGCAAACATCACCAGCGAGGGTTCTTAGGCGAGATCGGCGTCGGCGCGGGCAGCACATGCCTCGATGCGCTCGATCGGACCTTGCGCTTCATGAGCGAGAACAGCGACGTATGGACCGGTTGGACCTACTGGGCAGGCGGCGCCTGGTGGCCGAAAGACTACTTCACCAATGTCCAACCGCTCGACGGCAAGGACCGGCCGCAGATGACCGTCCTCGAGAAATATACGCGGCCCGGCGCCGACGTCCTGCCATAGCGTCGGCGCATGCGTACGTCTGGCGACGCGCGCATGCGGAGCCTGGGACAAAGCGGTATCGCGCTGGCGCCTACCAAGTCCCCGAATTCGGCATCGATGCCCAGGGCTCTTGCTGGGGCTTGGCGCCGCCGATTTGCAACAGCTCGATCGAGATATTGTCCGGCGAGCGGACGAACGCCGCCTTGCCGTCGCGCGGCGGCCGGTTGATCGTCACGCCGTGCTTCGCCAGCCGATCGCAGAGCGCGTAGATGTCTTCGACGCGAAAGGCGATGTGGCCAAAATTGCGGGCCTGGCCATAATCTTCCGGATCCCAGTTATAGGTGAGCTCGATCGTGGCCTCTTCGTCGCCGGGCGCGGCGAGAAAGAACAGGGTGTAGCGACCCTGCTGATTCTCGATGCGCCGCGTTTCCTTCAAGCCGAGCTTGTTGCAGTAGAAGTCGAGCGATTGCTCGACATCGCTGATGCGCACCATGGCGTGCAGATATTTCATCGTCTCGTCCCCTTGCGGTTTCCTAGACCGCGCGAAAGCGCGCAGCCGGTCCTTATTCGATGACCAAATAGGCCGGGTAAGGATTGTGGGGGTGGCGCACGAGCCTATACTTGTCGAGGCCCAGCACCTCTTTCAGCGCCAGCGTCTCGCCTGGGAAATGCGGACAGTTGAGTTCATCGAAGCCGATGATGCTGCCTTTGCAGAGGCGCGGCCTGATCGCTTCCAGGGCCTTCGCGGTCGGCTGATAGATATCCATGTTGAAGTAAGCCAACGCGATGATGGTCTCCGGATTGTCCGCGATATACTGCTCCGCCGTCTTGCTGGCGTCGCCCTTCACCAAGGCATGCTTCTTGATGTGGCTGACGGGACTTTCCAGCTCGTGATATTGCAGAATCTGCTCGAGATATTTCTCGTAGCCTTCGGTGACGGAGTATGAACCTTCGGCGATGATGTCGTCGGTGCCGTCCACGTCGGTCGTGCCGGCAAAGCCGGAGAAAGTGTCGAAGCCGATCACCTTGCGGGTGTAGTTGTAGGGCTCATAGATACCCCTGAGCGATTGGAACAGCGCGAGATTTTGTCCCCACCGCACGCCGAATTCCATGATGACGCCGGGAACATTGATGATGTTCCGATAGAGCTCATGGATCCAAAGAAAGCGCGCCATCGATTGGCGGTTGATGAACAGCCCGAGATTCGTTTGAATCTCGTCCTCGGGGATCGGGCAGTTCTTGAACAGCTGCGTCAGCTCGTTGCGCAGGGCGATTTCGGTGTTCGACGAACGATTTACAAATCTCAAATCTTGGACGGTCATGACCCCAGGTCCCTTATGCAGGCGTTACGATGATTGAGCTTCGAGGCAATTAGGCGTGTATCTTTTCGGCCGGATCGTAGACGAGCGCGCCGGTCTGCTCGCTCCCGTCGTCATAGAGCGCCATATATTCCTCCGGCACGTGCTTGAGATCGGTCGGTCTGATGTAGTCCCGCAGCATGTGTCCCTTGCACTCCGAGTCGATATTTGGGGCGCCACGCTTCGCGGCAATATCGTCGAGCTGCACGGTTCTGAAATCGAAACTGAAGCGCGTGCGTCCGGACGTGTTCGGCACGCTCGCGTGCAGATGCGACGCGGAGAACAAGATCACCCCGCCAACCGGACAGATCAGGCGGATTTCCGGCGACCTTTGGATCTCCTCCTGAGGCCGAGGAACCGGCCGAGGATCCTCCTTGAGATATTTGGTGACGTGGTCGCCGCGATGCTGCTGGTTCCACTGGAAGTAGTTGTAGCCGCTCGAGCTGTTTTTAACCGGCTTATCCCAATATTGCGGGAAGAACGTCAGCGCGTTGTCGGCGAGCAGCTCGTAGACCGGAATCCACCAATTGATCTGCGAGGGAAGCGCCGCCGTCCACGTGTCACGATGCGGATGCCAGGCGTAGGCAATGCCGGTGGTCAAATAGCCATCGCTCGTGGAGCTGCGCAGCTTCGGCACCTCGTAATAGGTTTTCTCGATATCGCATCCCAACTCCTTAAGGAGGTTCCGCATAAAATTCTTGGTCTCGGGATGATGGATGAAGGTCGGCTTCAGCTTGCCGAGAATCTCGGCATATTTCTCGACCGGCAAATGGTACTGCGCGCTCTCGGGGTCGAGCGGCGCGAAAGCTTCCTTCACGAGGTCTTTTGCGAACTGGCAGAAGGCGAGCGTGGCTTTCGACGGGGAGAGCACGATGAGGTCTCCCTCATACAAATGATTCCTCCGCGCCTCATCGTCGAACGGCGGATCGTAATAGACGGTCGTCATCTGCTTGCCTCCCGCTCAGCCACACCGCTTGCCGCAAACAGCAAGCTCCGCAAAAAGCTAGATTTTCTAACGGCGATTTTCCGACTGGGCCTGCCGGCAAGCAAGCAGCACGAAGGGGTACCCATTTCGGCGGGAGACGCCTCCGCGCGTCGCATCCGAGACAGCTTCTGAGGGCGATGGCGCGGCAAGAGGAGATCGGTCGCTATGCCGCCTGCGCGCCGAGGTCCTGTTTGCGTGACACCTTGCGGGCGCCATCGCTTGCAAGCGAAAGCGCGCCCAACAGGAACCAGAGCAGCGCCGCGGTCTTGATCGTGAATTGCGACTGCGAAACACACAGGAGCGTCGCGAAATAGGCCGCCGTGGTGTTGCGGAAGGCATAGAAGTAGCGGCTACGCCCGTCCAACGACATGAACCAGAGCCAGAATCCCGCCAAGCCGATCAGGCCGATATTGCTGATGACGTAGGCGTAGCCTGAATCGAAGGTCGGGACGCGCGACGCCTCGATGCCCAACCAATTATAGATGTCGAAATCGAACAGCACGCGCCCTGAAAACAACAGCCGGTCCTTGAACGTGGATCCATCGAGGAATGGGACATCCTGAAAGGACGAGTTCGCCGCGCCAAGCCACAAGCCGAAGATCAACACGAAGGGCAGCGCCAGGACAGCCGGTGTCGTGATCCGCGGACTGCTCAGCAAGATGAGGACGCCCACGACAAAGAAGGCGGCGTTGGACCGGGTGTCCGACAGAATGATCAGCGCGATGCCGGCAACGATCGTCCAGAAGCGCAGCTGCTTTTCCATCTTGGATCGGGCGATCCCCCAGAAGGCGACGATGCAACCAAAATTGCCCAAGCCGATCGGCTCGAGGAACAGCGACGAAACACGATGATCGCCCAAGAAAGATAGAATCTCGCGTCCCTGCTCCGGCGGCCTGACCCCGCTCATCATGAGCCCACTGGCCCATTGCAGCGACGGGTCCGAGGCATCGAGTGTGCCTCGTGCAACATAGTATTGGGTGATGCTGAACACCCTGAGGAAGGCGTCGAGGGCGAAATACTCGAACAGGGCGAAGGCGACGATCAGTCCGGTAGCGATATAGACGACGCGGTCGGCAACTTTGATGTCATTGGCGGCCTTGCCGAGCACGAGGAACACGACAGGAATCAAGAAATCCCGGCTGATCTTGAGATTGAACCCTTCCTCCGGAGAGACGCCGGACCGGATGAAGGCCAAAAGGGCCGTGTAGAACAGAACCGCGCCGATGATGAGCACGGACTTGGGCTCGATCGTCCTATGGCAAGCCAACAGGGCAATCGCGACAATGAGCATCTCCGATCCGACCACGTAGGAGTTGTGGATCGGCACGACGCTGGTGTTGATGAAACACAGAACAGCATTGAACGTGATCGCGCCGATAATCAGCGCGCCCGCCACCAAGTTCAGTTCGACGGCGGCGGCCGACACGCGATCGGAGCGGCCTAGAATGTCAGCGTTAGCCAAGGAGTCTCGCCCTCTTGCTCAAGGGCGGATTCTGCCGCTTCAGGCGATTATCGAAAGCGCCCGGACGTGCAGGTTCGAGCCATAAGGTGGTAGCTCCTCCGTGCCCCCGTAAGGGACGTGAAAGTTAACCAAGTACAATTTTGGCGTCTGGGCGATCCCGATGCGAATCGTCGCGCATCGCCGCGGGCCGCAGAGCTTGGCGCGCGCCGAGCCGGTAGCCGCCGTTGCTCACCGGCATATCGGGGAAGGACGGGTTGGCGAGCGCGACGGGCGCGGCGGTCTTGACCCGCGCCCCCGACCAGAATTGCCCGGCAATGCGCGTCAGGAACACCGGAATGCCGACCAGGTAGCGCCGCGCGAGGCGGCGTGGCTCTTGCGCCAGACGGTAGAGCCATTCCAGCCGCCAACGTTGCACCCAGGGCATCGCCCGCGGCACATTGCCGGCAAGAAAATCGAACAAGGCGCCTACGCCGATGCCGAGGGTGCACCCCGTTGCCGCCAGATGCTGCTGGATGAACAGCTCCTGTTTGGGATTGCCCATCGCCACCAGCAGCACGTCGGCCTTCGCGTGACGAATTCGGTCGATGAGTTCCGGAATCTGCTCGGTGGCGAAGTGGCCATGGTGGCACCCGACAAACTCATGCTGCGGGCAGATCGAGGCGAGACGTTGGGCGGCGCGTTCGGCGGTGCCGGGCCTCGCCCCGAGCATGAAGATCCGATAGCGGTGTCGCGTCGCCCGCAAGTAGTTCGGCCCGAAATCCGTGCCATTGAGATTTTCGGGGAACGGCGCTCCGTAGAGCAGGCGGCTGGCGAGGTCGACGCCGATGCCGTCATTGAACACGAGGGAATTCTGCAGCGCCGCGCGAAACTCCGCGCTGTCGGCCGCGACATTCAGCGTGTGCGCATTGGCGAAGGCGACCGCGACCGGTTCGCGTCTCGCGTAGCGCGTATCGATGCGCTCCACCGCCGCGTCGAAACTCTGCACCTGCACCGGAACGTCGAGGATCGTCCGCACCGTGGTCCCGGTCACGGCGTTGTAGAGCTCGGAGTATTCCTGACAAACGCCCGGCCAGTCATAGGCCTTGGCGGCCTGCATGCACGCAGCGCGCCGCGCCGCATAACTCGACGCGAGTTCCGGCAAGTGTTCGAGCAGAAGCCGCGCTCCTGCCTCCGGCGTGGCATAGTCAATGGCGATGCCAAGTCCGGTGCGGGCGATGAGCCGGCGGAAGGGCGGGATCTCGCTCAGCAGGGGGAACAAGCCGGCCGACATGCCTTCGACCGCGGCAACGCCAAATCCCTCATATTCCGACGAGCTGGCAACGAACGAGCTGTTGCCCATGAGAATCTTCACCGCCTCATCGGTCGGCGAGGCGACGACGTCGATCGCACCGCTGAGGCCGGCGCTCTCGACCAGCGCGCTGATCTCCTCGGTTTGCAAATCTCCCGGCCTTCCGGCAAGCGTGAGCCTCCACTCGGAATCGTAGCGCCGCAGCGCTCGCGCGAATGCGATCAGCCGATCGATGCGCTTGTTCTTGGCGAAACGTCCCAGCGAAAGGATCGATTTCTGGAGACGATTGGCGGCCGCGTCGCGGAAGGTCGAGACGTTTGCGCCATTTTCGATGCACACCAATCCGTGCTGGCGGATCGAGCTGAACCGCTCGAAGTCGGACGCGCTGACCGCGGCAACGCCGGCATAGAATTTCAGCGAGAGCCGCGTGACGGTCTGGAACCAAACTCGCTTGAGACGCGAGGCGTATGCCGTGTGAAAGAATCCACCATGCGTCGACGCCACCAGCTTGCGGCCGTGCAACGGCTTGGTCCACGCGAGATAGTCGAACAGGAAATCGATCGCGTGGACGTGAACCAAATCGGCATCCTTGATGTGCCGGAGCACCGAGAACGCCAGCGGATAGCGCGATGAGCCGACATAAGGAACGCGGGCGATCTCGATGCCGTCGAGCATCTCGCTGGCGGGCAGCTTTTGCTTGCTCGCGTCGTTGAACAGCCGATCCAACGTCACGACCCGAACGCGATGTCCGGCCTTGACTTGCGCCGAGGCAAGCTCAAGCACGACGCTCTCCAGCCCGCCGACACCGGGGTGGAACTGCCTGACAACGTGAGCGATCAGCATGGGGGCTCAGGCGGGCTCTAACGCGCCTGCGCGTTGCATCGGCGGCAACCCGGCAAGCATTCGTCGCTTCAGCTCGTCTTCGATCTCATTCAGCGGCCTCAAGTTGCGATCCTTGGCCGAAATCGCGGTAACCGGCAGCGGCCAATCGAGCCCAAGGCTTGGGTCGTCGTAGGGCAAGCCCCCTTCCGCGCTCGGCGTATAGACCTGGCCCAACTCGTAGCTGGCGATGGTATCGGCGAGCAGCGTCTGGTAGCCGTGGGCGAAGCGCTCCGGCACATACAGCGCGCGCATCGCCTCGGCGTCGAGCTCGACCGCCTCATGCTGGAGGTAGGTCTCGCTCTCGGGCCGCAAATCGACAATGATGTCGAGCAGCGCGCCGCTGATGCAGCGCACCAGCTTGGTTTCGGCGGCCGGCGGAAATTGGAAATGCATGCCGCGGATCGTGCCCTTTTCCCGATTCTTGGCGATGCCGGACTGGGCAATCAGCGGGTTCATGCCGTGCTGTTGGAATTCCTGTCGGCAAAAGCTGCGCGCAAAGAAGCCACGTTCGTCATCGCGCCGTTCCAGCTCGATGACGAAAGCGCCTTTGAGCTTGGTCTCGGTAAAAATCACCTGACTGCTCACTCGGCGGCTTGCGGTGCGCGGACAAAATCGCGCCGGTGCCTCAAGTCAGACCCGAGAATGCCTTCCGCCATCATCCGCTGGATATGCGCGATACGCAGATAGCGAGGGCCTTCAAATTCCTCGGCTACCAACCCCGCCCCGCGATAGGCGGCATAGAGCTGCTCGGCGCCACTTCGCGCATCCCATTGCGGCTTGAAAGCCGGCATCAGGCGCGCGATCTTCTCGAAGCTGACGCGGTAGGACCGCTTGTCCGGCCCGGCGTCGGGCGCCACTTCGATCCGGCAATTCGGCACCACGTCGGCAACGATTTCGGCGATCTCGCGCATGCGATAATTGTGGCCGGTATAGCCCACGTTGAACGCCTCGTTGAACACCACCTCTTCGGGTGCATCGAGTGCGGCGATGAACGCCCGCGAGATATCCTCGATATGGGCAATCGGCCGCCAGGGCGTTCCATCCGACTTGAGATAGATCACGCCACTGGTGACGGCGAAGGCCGTCAGATTGTTGAGCACGATGTCGAAGCGCATGCGCGGCGACACGCCATAGGCGGTTGCCGGGCGCAAATAGACAGGGCAGAACCCATCGCCGGCCAACGGCATGATGTCATGCTCGGCATGGACCTTGGAAGCGCCGTAAGGCGTCACGGGGTTCAGCGGGCTGGTCTCATCGACCATGTCATCGCCCGCCAGGCCGTAATTGCTGCAAGACGAGGCAAGCAGGAAGCGCTTGACCCCCGCCTCTTTCGCGAGCCTGGCCACATGCACGCTACCGCGATGATTGATGGCGTAGGTAATGTCGGGGTTGAGATTGCCGAGCGGATCGTTGGACAACGCCGCGAGGTGGATGACGGCGTCGATGCCTCTGAAGTCTTCCTTGGTGGCGTCGCGCACATCCTTGCGAATGTGGGGCACCATGGCGATATTGCCTCCGCCCGTGAACGTGCACTTCTCGTAAAGATTGCAGTCGAAGCCGATGACTTGGTGCCCCGCCTTCAGCAGCATGGGCACCATCACGGTTCCGATATAGCCAAGATGTCCGGTAACCAACACGCGCATCGCTATTTCTCCTCGGCGATCGACCTAAACCCTCGATTGATTTCGCGGCGAGCCTTGCGACTGAACCCGACGCCGAGTAGCGCCGTTCGCTGGCAGCCGGAAACCGCTGCAGCCCGCTTAGACGGCCTTCGGCAAGCCGACTTTGTCGGCCTTCCGGTTGACGCTTGACGGAAAGGCGGAAGTGGCGCCGCCAATCCGCCAAGGCATCTTTCCCTGCTCAACCAGATCCTCGAGCACCTCTTTGTCCTTGAGCGTATCCATCGGACGCCAAAAGCCCTCATGCCTGAACGCCATGAGTTGGTCGTCCTTGATCAACCGCTGGAAGGGTTGTTCGACGAGCTCCTCGCCGTCCTGGAGATAGTCGAAAATTTCCCGGCGAAAGATGAAGCCGCCCCCGTTGATCCAAAGATTGCAGTCTCCGGTGGCGCGAAGTCCGTCGACCTTGCCGTCCGCGTCCATCTCGATGAGGTGCATGCTGAAGGTGGGCCGGGTCGCGACGAAGCAGGCGATCTTGCCGCTTTGCTTGAACGCGTCGATCATCGCCGGCAAATCTACGTCGGAAAGTCCGTCGCTGTAATTGGCGAGGAACATCTCCTCGCCCTCCACCTGTTGACGCACGGCAAACAGTCGCTCGCCGATATTGCGCCACACGCCGGTATCGATCATCGTGACGCGCCAATCCTGCTCGGGGTCGCCTAGCGTCTCGACGTTGGTGCCGAAGCCCGACACCACGCAGTCCGCGTAAATGTGCGGCTGATAATTGAGGAAGAATTCCTTGATGACGTTGGCCTTGTAGCCGAGACACAGGACGAAATCCTTGTGCCCATACTGGCTGTAGTAACTCATCAGGTGCCAAAGGATCGGCTTGCCGCCGACCGGGATCATCGGCTTGGGAATGTTTTCGGAGTAATCGCGGATGCGCGTGCCGAGACCTCCGCAGAACAGGACTGTTTTCATCGGCGCGTGCCTCGTCAGGTTAGCGATCGGCTGCCCCAAATTCTAGAAAATGCTCGCCCCGTGCGTCACCTCGGGTCAATCCACACACGGGCGGTACCCCGAACGGCTAGGTTGTGGCGACCGCGTGCGCCAATCGACGCCGGCAGCGCGGTTTCGCGGCGTTAGTCTGGCAGCCGTTCGAGCAGACCGCAGGCGGTAAGGGCCTCGATCGCGCCGCGAAGCTGATCGAAGGGCAGTCCCGAGCGCTCGGCGATATCCAGAACGCTGGCGTTGCCGTCGGATAGGTTGAGCACCCAAAGCATTGCGAGCTGATCCGGCTTTGCCGCCTTGCCGCCGACCGAGCCGATCAGGCCCCGGCGTCCCAGCTGCGGTTCCCCCATCGGACTGAGATTAAGGAAGCGGCGATCGCCCTCGATGAGATCGATGACCTCGAGCAGCGTCGTCAGCGAATCCATAAGATGGTCGGCGGACACGAATTCGAGATTGTCGGCCGAGGTGTGATACTCGGGATATTCGCCATGCGGGGTCCGCCGCAGGCTCCCCACCGGAAGGTTGAAGCCGGGCGAGCAATATTGCCGTTCATCGTAGCCATACGGAGAGAAATCCCGGACTTCGAATGGTGCGCCTTTGCTGCGCAACACGTGCTCCACGGCCCGATCGATATCCGCGTTCAGGCGCCGACTGCGCTTGTAGTTGATGCTGCCCCGGTCGCCGACGCAAGCCAGCACTAAACCGTGCTTTATCCGTTGCGCGGCTTCCTGATTTCGAGACAGCCAAGCGATCGGACCGATCGTGCCCGGCACGAACAGGAAGCGATAGGTGTAGCGATGCGACGTCGCGGCCAAGAGTTTGGCGAGCGCCGTCGCGACGGCCACGCCCGAAAGATTGTCATTGGCCAATGACGGATGACAGCTGTGGACGGAGATCAGGAATTCGTCCTCGATCTGTCCAGGCAGGACGCATTCACCGTAACTGAGCGAACCGTCTTGCAACGTGGAGTCGATAACGACCTCATACTCGCCGTCGGCAAGCCTCTCCAATTGCCGCTGCGATAGGCAAAAACCCCAGGATTCCGCGTAATAGCTGGTCCGGTAGGGAATCCAGTCCGGATGCTCCGGCAACGCGTGCAGGTGCGGCCGAAGCTCCTCGAGCGACATCCGCGCATTCACCGGCGCGCTGTAGTTCACCACATGCAGATTGCTTCGCTGAAAATCGACGACGCGACGGCCTGTGGCGTCCTTGATGTAGGCGTCGCGAATGTTCCACTCTTTGGGAACCGTCCAGTCGAACACCTCGGTTCCGGTTGCGACCTCGTGGGTCGTCAGCGGAATCACCTCGCCGACCTTCGCCAGGCTCTGCCGCAATCCATTGCCGGTGATGCTGCGGCAAATGGGAAACAGCGCGCGCATCAGCTCGATCAGGTCGCGTCTCGCCAACTCGCCGTCGACCAGGCTGCGCAAATTCGACAGTCGTCTGACGTGAAGATCCATCGCTATCCCGTCGTCGGCGGATAAGGGGCAGCGTTAGAGATAACAGAGAGCTTGATCGAGCGCTTCAACGCGTAAGGCTAGAACGCGAACCTCGTCGTTTGGCGCATCAGAGGTACTCACCCGAAAATGGCGCAACACAACGCCGCGGTATACGTCGGTACACGGCGACTAGACCAAGGGTTAACTGACGCATTGTCCGGTCGAGACGCTAAGTTAATTTAACGAAATATTTACCAGCTATCGTCGCAGCGCCTTCGGGCCGTTTCGCCAACAACACGGGAGGAAAGCGAGCGTCGATTAACCAAGGTGGATGGCGGTTCGCGTTGTCAGCGGAGCATCCACCAGTCCCGCCGCCGATTAATCGTTAACATCGGTCGCCGTTCTCTAAACTTAGAATCGAATGTAGCCTTTGTTGTACGGGTCGGTGAGCGTGCATAGCAGCGTCCGCTTCTGAATGAGTGAAGGGACGAGAAGCTCGGGGGAGCGTAAGTGGTGTTTAGTAGGAGTAACGCGTATGACTCTCCCTATCGTGGTGACCCATCCGTCCACGCTATTCCATAACGGACTGCGTCAGCTATTTAGCAAATCCCGCTTTCGCCCGGTACGCATCGCCACCTCGTTGACCGAGGAATTGGAGAAGTACCTCGAATCGCTCGAGAGCGGCGTGTGGTTGACCGGCGTCGAAGGATGCGAACTCTTCCACCAACGCCCTTGTGCGAAAAGTGGTTACGGCAAATCCCCGCGTGAAGGCGGTCATTCTCGCCGCCTCGCAGAAGCCCGAGGACATCGTCGCGGCGCTGCGCGCCGGAGCGTGTGGCTTCCTGAGCCAGGACCTTCCCGGCGACACGCTTCTCAGATCCTTGGAATTGATCGCGCACGGCGAGATGATTGTGCACCCCCAGTTCGCTTGGGCCGCACCGGCTACCGCGGACGCCGTGACCAACGCCGAGTCCGAGAAGACCGGTGCCCTGGTCACGACCAACGGCAAGCCACAGCTCACCCAACGCTTTCAGCCGCGATCGCCCCTCGCCGCCGCCGCGGAGGCGGCGAACGAGAACCAGACCGGCGATGTTCCGTCCCTGTCTCGCCGCGAGATGTTGATCTTGCGCATGCTGATGCAGGGCGCATCCAACAAAGTGATCGCGCGCAACCTGGTCATCACCGAGTCGACGGTGAAGGTGCACATGAAGGCCATCTTGCGGAAGCTGCGTCTGCAAAATCGCACGCAGGCGGCGATCTGGGCGCGCAATCACGTCAACGAAGGCGATTGGAGCAATCGGGCCGGCGCCGGCGCCGGCGCGAGTTCGGCCCACTAGGCCTCGGCCGCAGGAGAGCGGGACGGGCGGTTGGCGTTCGATCGCTTGGTCTTGACTGCGCCTGGCGTCTTTCGGCCTAAGATGTCCCCCTCGGAGGGGAGCAATGTTCAAAGTCGAGGCCGTCGTCGTCGGCGCAGGCGTAGTCGGTCTGGCCATCGCCCGAGCCTTGGCGCTCCGCGGCGTCCAGGGTGTCGTGCTGGAGAAGGCAAGCGTTGCCGGCACCGCCACGTCCTCGCGCAACAGCGAGGTCATTCACTCAGGCATCTACTACGAACCCGAAAGCCTCAAGGCCCGTCTTTGCGTGCCCGGACGCCGCGCACTCTATCGCTATTGCGACCAGCGCGGGGTCGGCTACCGCCAGTGCGGCAAGCTCGTCGTGGCGAGCGGTTCGGACGATGACGCCTATCTCGATCACTTGCTGCAACGCGCCGAACGCAATGGGGTTGAGGGCATCGAACGCATCGGCGCCTCGCGGTTGAAGGCCCTGGAGCCGCAGGTTAGCGGAACGAGCGCACTGCTTTCGCCTTGCACCGGAATTATCGACAGCCACGCGCTGATGCTCTCCTACCAGGCCGACGCCGAGGCCGCCGGCGGCACGACCGTTTTCCGCACGCCGGTCACCTCGGCCGCCATAGCCGGCCGCAAAATCCAACTCAGAACCGGCGGAAGCGAGCCTACGGAAATCGAGGCCGATCTCGTGATCAACGCCGCCGGCCTCGACGCTTGGGATTTTTCAGCCGGCCTGAGTGGGCTCGATCGCACGACGATCCCGCCGAAACATCTCGCCAAGGGCAACTACTTCACGCTCAGCGGCACTACAGCGCCATTTCGCCATCTGATCTACCCGGTTCCGGAGCCGGGCGGTCTCGGGATCCATTTGACGCTCGATCTGGCGGGTCAGGCCCGCTTTGGTCCGGACGTCGAGTGGGTCGGTCGCGTCGATTACGCCGTCGATCCGAACCGGGGAGAGCACTTCTACGCCGCCATTCGACGCTATTGGCCCGGCCTGCCCGACCGCGTACTGGTGGCCGCTTATTCCGGGATTCGGCCGAAAACCGCCGCGGCGGGACCCTGCGATTTCGTTATCCAAGGGCCCGAGCTCACGGGGCATCCCGGCTACATATCTCTGTACGGCATTGAGTCTCCAGGGCTCACCGCGTCCCTTGCCATCGGCGAGCACGTGGCCGAGCTCGCCGGAATTGCCGCGTGAGATCGCCTCCGACACCGTCCCTTGGCGTGCCACCCACGCCGCAGCGGACGCATCCGGGTACATTCCTTTTAGACATCGACGAGCGCGCGCAGGTCATGATTAACTTCGGCACGCTTTATCTGATTGCGTGAGGACATGCTTTTTGTCGCCGAGCTGCAACTTTTCGAGTCGATTACACGTTGGGAGGGAACAATGGACGAAAAGATTTCAAGCCTATTTCAACAGTGGCTGTCGGCCTTTGAGGCGGTGCAGGTTGCCTCGGGCGAGGCGGCCATCGTCAAGGCGCAAACTGCTATCTCCGACATCGAGACCGAGCTAGCCGAGACGCCCGCCGAGGGGATGCAGGGGCTTGCAGTGAAGCTCGGCCTGCATTGTTTTCTCAACGACCATGCCGATGCCGCGAGCATCCAGTCCGAGTCAGCCTACCGCGATCTCGTGCGCCTGACCGGCCAGGATCCGGCTGTTCAGATTGCCGCTCGGTTCGACAAGAAAGCGGCCTGACGATTCTATCGTTCAAGTCAGCGAGTGGCTTGAGCGAAGCAGATCGGTCATTCTGACCAACTCGGCCACCGACTTCGCATGCACCTTTCGCATGCCGTTGGCGCGATGCACCTTCACCATGACTTCGCTCACGCCGAGATCCCCGGCGATTTGCTTGTTCAGCCGGCCGGCGGCGACATGCGACAGCACTTCCTTTTCGCGGACGCTGAGCAAGCTGAAGCGTTCGCGTAACGTGGACAGCGACTCTTCTTGCGTGCGTCGGGCGCGATCCCGCCCCAACGCCGCGAACACCGCATCAAGCAAATCCTGGGTGCCGAATGGCTTGGCGAGAAAGTCTACGGCCCCCGCTTTCATGGCTCGCACGGCCATGGCGACGTCGGCGTGGCCGCTGATGAACACGATGGGAACTTGCACCTCAGCCTTCGCCAGCTCCTCTTGTAACTTGAGGCCGCTCATCTCGGGCATGCGCACGTCGAGCACCAAACAGCATGACGCGTCCGGGATGGTGCTCTCGAGGAATTCGGTCGCCGACGCGAAAAGAATGACCTTGAGTCCAACGGACTCCAAGCCGTCCTTTACGGCGGCCCGCACGGAAGCATCATCGTCGATAACAAATACGATCGACTCGCTCGTGGCGCTTTCCGGCATGGTTGGCAGTGACTTGGGCCCGTCCGAGTTTCTTCTTTGCTTGCGGCTTGAGCCAACCCCCCATTGGCCAGATCAGTTCCTACTTGACGGTTTGGTGACAACCGCACTGCGATCACGTCGCAGCGTAAAAGCTATTGAGCCAAGGCCAGGTTGTCACGACATAAAGTCGTGAGCGAGAGCTCTGATTGCCACAGGGATCGCCCCTCCAGGCAAATTAACCAAGGCCGGCCTGGCTCACCGTCCGTCCGACAGGCCAACTCACTCCGCTCAAGATGCATTGCGGCCAAAAGACTTAACTCCATGGGGCCAGCAAGCTCTCGCGCCACCCATGCTAACCAGAGCAATGCGTCAGGTCTTACCCTTCATTCTCTGCGGCGGGGCGGGTACGCGGCTATGGCCGGTCTCGCGCGAAGCGTACCCAAAGCAATTTCACAAGCTCACCGGCCCGCAATCCCTATTTCAACTGACCTGCCGCAGACTCTCCGGTCCGCTGTTCGGCGAGATCTCGATCCTTTCCAACCAACGCTACCGCTTTCTCCTCGCCGAGCAGCTGGAGGAGATCGGCGTCAAGGCCGACTCGATCGTGCTTGAGCCGTGCGGCCGGAACACCGCGCCGGCTTCGTGCATTGCCGCGCTGCTCGCCGCGCGGACCGATCCCGACGCGCTGGTCCTGCTCGCCCCCTCCGACCACATGATCCCCGACGCGGAGGCTTTCGCCCGCACCATCGAGAGCGGCATCGACGCCGCTGCGGCGGGCGCGCTTGTCACCTTCGGGATCGCTCCCGACTGCCCCCATACCGGCTACGGCTATATCGAGGCCGAGGCCACCAACGGCGCGAACCTGAAAGTTCAACGCTTCGTCGAGAAGCCGTCGCTTGCCGCCGCCGAGCAATTTCTCGACAGCGGCAAATTCTATTGGAACGGAGGCATGTTCCTGTTCAAGGCGAGCACCATGCTCGACCTTCTTAAGATGCACGCTCCGGCCATCCTTGAAGGCTGTCGGGATTCTCTCGCCGAGGTCAGCGAGGATCTCGGCTTTCGCGTCTTGAATGGCGCCTATAGCAGCGTGCCGGCCATTTCGCTCGATTACGCCGTCGCCGAGAAGGCGGACAATTTGACATGCGTGCCGTTGACCACCTCATGGAGCGACGTCGGCTCGTGGTCCTCGCTGTGGGATTTCATGGACAAGGATCCGAGCGGTAACGTGCTGGGCGGCACGGGCGAGATCATCATCGAGAATGCGCGCGATAGTTTTGCGTTCGCCGACCATGGCTGCGTTGCGTTGGTCGGGGTTGAAAACCTCGTGGTGGTAGTGATGCAAGACGCCGTGTTGGTTGCGTCCAAGGACCACGTCGAGCGTATCCGGCATGTGGTCGACCGCTTGAAAGCCGATGGCGGCGATCTGGCCACTCAGCACAATCGGGTGCACCGGCCATGGGGGTGGTACCAGGGCCTCAATCGCGGAGACCGTTACCAGGTGAAATGCATCATGGTGAAGCCTGGCGGCCGCCTGTCGCTACAGAGCCACTTCCATCGCTCTGAGCACTGGGTGGTGGTGACCGGCACGGTCGAGGTGACGCGGGGCGAGACGGTGGAAATGCTGAGCGAAAATCAATCGACCTATATTCCGGTCGGAGAGAAACATCGCCTGGCCAATCCCGGCAAGATTCCCGCTTTCCTGATCGAAGTTCAGTCGGGGGCCTATCTGAATGAGGACGACATCGTCAGGTACGACGACGTCTATCACCGCAGTTCGGCCGAATAACACCCTTGGGAAAAATGGTGCCCAGGGGCGGATTTCGAACCACCGACACGCGGATTTTCAGTCCGCCACTGATCATTGATTTAATTAAACTTATAGCGAGCATGTCGCGTTTATGTCGCGCTCACGCTAGAGCCGCTCGTCAATTATCCGTCGCCCCAGACAACGTTCACGGTCGCCGACCATCCTGGTGCAGAGAACGGGTGGTCGTCGGCGGCGTACCCATGATGGTGCTCCAAAACGCGATGGTGCGTCTAGCCACCGTTCGAGGATCGGGGGTTCGCCCTGATGACGCAGCCGCGATAGTAAAACTTGTTCGTCATTGCCCTGGCTCCTTCATGCAAAGAGCGCACGCTCGGCCGCATCAAGTTCCTTGGCGTCATCGCCGCGCGGGAACAGGTGGCCATAACGATCGTAGGTCATTGTAATCGACGAGTGGCCTAGCCGCTCCTGAACCACCTTAGGTGGAAGCCCTAGCCCGCCATCGGCGGGGCGGTTGATGCACCAGGAGGCATAGAAGTGCCGCAAGGCGTGCATCCCGGTGTATTTGGCCTTGCCTTGAGACGCCACGCCCGCCAAAACCTGGGCCGGCACCAAGCCCCGGTTGATGATATTGGCGAGCCCCTCCACCTTGCCCAGGCCATTGGGGAATACGAGATCGAGATCGCTCTTTGGGCAGGCAAGTTTCCACTCCTTCAACGTGTTGGCGACGAGCCTGCCGAAAGGCACGGTGCGCTCGCCCGCTGCCGACTTCGGCTTGCCGATCTCGTTGAACCGATCAGCACGCTGCCGGACGTGAAGTTCCCCAGCCTTCAAGTTGACGTCGGTCCAGCGGAGCCCACGGAGTTCGGAGGCTCTCAGGCCGGTGAATACGGCCGTCACGAGCAATGGACGCCACCGGTCCTTGGTGTGCGCCAAGATGGCCTTGATCTCGTCGGGCGCCGGAATATCGGCGCCAATCTTGAGCTTCCCCTTTTGCCGCTTCTCGGCATGTAGCTCTTTGCCGCGGCGCCGATTGCGGCGAAGGTCACGGACGGCGTTGCGAGCGGCAAGGCCCTGCTCTTGAGCATCGGCGAGAAGCGATCCAAGGCTGGTGAGCACCTTGCGGACCATCGCTGGCGACCTCCCCTCCCCGCGCAGCCTGTCCTCAAATTTCCGCACCACCTGGGCGCTGAGGTCGGACAGCTTGATCGCGCCGATGAAGGGCGCAATGTGTTGGTCGACATGCTCTCGGTATTGTTTGATGGTCGCGCGTTCAAGGCCATGAGCCTCCGCTGCTTTGATCCAGCTCGCACCAGCCTGCTTGACCGTGACGCTCTTGCTCGGCGCGACATGCACGCCAGCCTTCACATCCACCCTCACCTCGGCGTGACGGGCGTCGGCCTCCTTCTTCTTGTCGAACGTCTCGATATGCCGTTCACCCTGCTGATCGGCATAATCGACGATCCAGGCTTCGCGTTCTTCGCCCGAGCGTGTCACCCACTTCCGCTTTCGAACTGACACCAGAGTCCCTCTCGTTGCGATGGAGCTATTGCATGATGTTACAAATTGTCCGCCTGTCAATTTCGGGGCTTATGCAAAATATTGGCATGACTCCCGGGCCCGGCTCCATTCGCTAATTGTCAGATAAGGGATTCCTTCCTCCTGCCCAACTGTGTTCAATGCGTCTGGGTGAGGAGGTAACTATGGCCGAAACATCTATAGAGTGGACCGACGCTACTTGGAATCCAGTGGCGGGCTGCGCGATCCTATCGCCCGGATGCACAAATTGCTACGCGATGCGCATGGCGGCTCGACTCGATGCCATGGGGCAAGCAAAGTATCGCGGGCTAACCCGTCGCAGCGGCGGCCGGGCGGTTTGGAAGGGCCACATACGTTGTGACGAGGGAAGTTTAGAGATTCCCACTGCATGGCGTAAGCCTCGCCGGGTCTTCGTGAACTCAATGAGCGATCTGTTTCACCCAGACGTGCCAGCTACGTTTGTCGCAAGAGTTTGGGAGGTGATGGAGCAATGCTCTCGCCACACGTTTCAGATACTGACGAAGCGGCCAGACCGGATGCGGCAGCTCGCGGCGGAGTTTCCTCTTTTGTCTAACGTCTGGCTCGGCACGAGCGTCGAAAGCGCAGATTATTTGTTTCGGTTGGACGCGCTGCGTGACACGCCGGCCGCAGTTCGTTTCGTATCATTCGAGCCGCTGCTCGGGTCGGTCGCCGTGGCTAACCTGCACGGCCTCCACTGGGCGATCGTTGGTGGAGAAAGTGGTCCGCGCGCACGGACGATGGAGCAAAGATGGGTCGAGGAAATTGCAGAATCATGCCGATCGTTCGGCGTCGCTTTCTTTTTCAAGCAGTGGGGTGGACCGCGCCCGAAATCGGGAGGTCGCGAGCTCTACGGCCGCGAATGGAGCCAATTTCCAGTATCAACTCCGCCGTGCGCCGCGGCTGCTGGATGATATGGTCGCGCTCTCTGATTACGCCGGCCGCGAACAATCGTATGTCAAACACGTCTTCCTTGAACGTTACCTAGAGCGGCTGGTCCATAAGTTAGCAAGTATCTACCCTCATATTGTCTATGTCGATGGCTTCGCTGGCCCCTGGCAGAGCGCCAGCGAAAAATTTGATGACACCTCGTTCGGCATTGCTTTGAATGCCCTACGCCGAGCCAGAGCATCCTGGAAGGAGCGCGGTCGCGATGTCCAGATGTCGGCCTTTCTCGTCGAGCGCGCCGCAGAGGCCTACGAAAAACTCGCAGAGCTTCCCGCCAAGTATCCTGACGTGCGAATGGCGACCTATCCGGCCGACTTCATTTCCGTGCTGCCTGACATTTTGAGCGACATACCAGCAGGTGCATTTGCATTCTTTCTGATCGATCCGATGGGATGGCGTATTCGACTCTCGGACCTGGCGCCGATGCTGGCCCGATCTAGCAGTGAAGTGATCTTCAATTTCATGTTCGACTTCATCAATCGCGCCGCCAGCATGAAGGACGCGGCAGTGGACCTTAGTGAGCTAATGCCTTTTGGAGACTGGCGCGCGGCGCTTGAAGCGGCGGAAACGCCAGAGGAGCGGAAGGCCGTCTTGGTCGATGCCTTCGCCACCAATCTCACTCACTTTGGGAACTATGCTTATGTCGCCGAAACCACAGTGCTGCGCACCGTGAAGGATCGCCCCCTTTACTGCTTATTCTATGCCACACGTCATCGCGATGGCATTGGCGTGTTCCGGGAGTGCCAGGCCGAAGCGCTCAAAGAGCAATCGAAGACTCGTGCCGCCAAGAAAATCAGTCACGCGGCGGACAAGACGGGGCAGGCGGAGATCTTTCAGTCACTTCATGAAATGGGCCCCGATGACCTAACCGCTTTTCTTGAGGCAGAAAGGGCCGCAGCAGTTCGCACCTTGCTGAGCCTAACGCCAGAGCCACCTAACGCCATCTGTTACCAGGACTTATGGCCGCTGGTGTTAGCACGTCATGTGGTCAGAAGAACCGATGTCAACCAAATAGCCGCGCTCTTGCGCAAAGAGGGGAGATTGATTTTTCCCGATTGGGAAAAGGGCAAGCGTATCCCTCAGCCGGGCTATCGAACACAAAGACCCACTGGCGAGCTACACCCAATTTCTGAGATGTGAAGCTGCGTAGGCCGGACGCTCATCGCCCCGGCGAGCGCGACCGCTTGCATTGGTAAGTCGGATGTTAGCCCGAAGCTTCCGAGTCTCAAAAAATTACAAAATTTGAAACCCTTGCTTGACGCGTTCCAAAACGTGTCTCATAAGGCTGTTCTCACAAACTCTTAGAGAACAGGATACCACCTCAGTGACTACTATTGGATACGCCCGGGTATCGAGCACTGGGCAGGACCTGACGGTCCAGCTCGAAAAGCTCTCGGGCTGCGACAAGATTTTCAAAGAGAAGCGTTCCGGCCTGGATACCGGCCGCCCAGAACTCAAGCGCTGTCTCGAATATCTGCGCGAGGGTGACACGCTACTCGTCACCAAGATCGACCGCTTGGCGCGATCTACCCCTGACCTCTACCGCATCGTTTCCCTCCTGACCGAGAAGGGCGTCGCATTCCGGGTTATAGACGATCCCTCGATAGACACGACCTCCCGAACGGGCAAGCTTGTCATGGGCGTTCTTGCTTTGATTGCCGAGTTCGAAAACGACATTCGTCGGGAACGCCAAATGGACGGCATTAAGAAGGCGCGGGACCAAGGGGTTCGCTTCGGTCGCAGACCTATTCTCGTACCTAAGATCGTCCAACAAGTCAGGAAGCTGAGGAAAGGCGGCAAGACGGTACCCGAAATCATGCGTCTGACCGATCTCAGCAAGGCGAGCATATATCGTGCGCTTGGTGCGCGCCCTCTATGAGAGCAAGAGCAATGGGGCAAATCCCTCAGCGACCTAAGAAGGGCTTCCACACGATGCCCCGGGAGCGTGCTCTCACCCTTTCGCGGCGCGGAACCCGAACACTCGTCGATCTGGCAGATGATTACGCTCACACCTATGCTCCCTACATTCGAGCTGCCGTGAGAGAGGTCGGCCAAAATTACCGTCAGGTCGCTAACTGGCTTACGCGAGAGCGAATTCCCCCTCAACGCAACGGACGCTGGGCTGCACAGAGCGTGAAGAACCTCGTCAAGCGGTACGAACGGCTGACAGGCAGAGAGCTATTGGTGCCCCACAAGGTTTTCCCCACACCCGCTAAGCGCAAGAACACACCACCCGAGATTCCAGTGGTGCCCTGGGACGATCGCGGGCCTGGCCGCATAATCAGAGTTCGCACAAGGGGTTTTCGTTGGCTATGAGCTGCTTGTCGTGGTGCGCTGGCTCCCGACAGCGGTTGCGCGGCTCCCACCAGCTGAGAGTCAAATTCTGCGCTCGCGCACCGATAGGCCACCGGCTAGCTGCTGTTTGACGTGTCCCTCAAGTTTTCAGTTCGGACGACGCCCTTTCGCCTTCTCGTCAGCACGCCGCGCCAGCGCACGAAATCGGGCGGCCTTTTCTGCTAGCAGTGCACGATCCGCGGGCGCGTGACTCTGGTCAGCCGCTGCCTCCTCAAAGATTTCAGCGAGTCGGCGATGCTGGTCAGCCGTAAGCAGCATCTGAAGATCTGAGACCCGCGCTTGATTCCTGTCAACGAGCGAGCGGCGATCTCCACAGTCCAACTGCAATCGCAGACCAAGGCGCTCGCTGGGAACGTCGGTTACGCACTGCTAAGCGGACACCTGCGCTCTACGATCGCAGGTCCGCTAAGTGCCATTAGCAGACATTCGACAATACCAGAATCGCGCCCCGGCGCGGGCGCACCAGTTGCCTCGACGTTCCCTGATTACATGCACAATTCCCGGCCGCGCTAAAGTTGCCATCAGCCATAAACTAGAAGCTGAGTGATCCTCCGCCGATCAGCCGGTATTCGCTTTCCGACTGCTCGCCGTTCAGATCGTTCACAATGGGCAGCCCAACCGAGATGAAGCCAGACCACGCATTCGACGTGATCCTCAGCCCTGGAGAGAGATAGATGACGTTGCCCCCAGAATTCGGATCTGTCTCCCCTGAAATGGTCTGCTTCGCTTGCCACTCTCCGTTGATCTCGAGCGCAGCGTCGAGGGCGAGCCCGCTGCCGCCTTTCGCTTGGGTCTCGTTGTGATGATGCTCATCACCGGGTGGATGCTCGTGATTCGTCTCGACGGCGTTACCGTTCCCAATCAACCGGAAGGAGATCGCGCCATTGTAGTGAAAACGGTCGCCGAGATCGGTCTGCTCGGCGCCTTTGCTCACCGCGGAATAGAGCACGTTAGAGTCGAGCGACCATCTCCCCATGCCTTGCGTAAGAGCCAAGCCGAACAGGCCGTCCCACGAGCCTGAGCCCGGCTGGAACTCGGTCTCGAACAGCTCACCCTCGTCGTCACGCTCATCGGTCGCGCCCGTGGGCGTCTTGACACCGAACAAGAGTGCTGCCTGAGGTCCTGAGTTTTGTCCTAAAAAGCGGTACTGACCGAAGATCGCGAGGTCGCCGATGCCTTCGCTAGTGCCGCGGTCAATGACCGCGGGCATCATCTCTTCGTGATGCTCATCGCCAGGCTCATAGTGATCGCCGCCCTCGGCTTCACCCCCATGCTGGTGCTCCCCTTCGCGGATCCCTGTCCTGATCACATAGGGCAATTGCAGCGAGACCATCAGCCAATTTGTTACCCCGTAGGACAGACCAACCATCGGGCTTTCAAGCGAGGCGAGGCTGTGCACATGTTCGTCCTTAAGGGCGGCGGCCTTCAACACGGCGTCACTCAGCTCCTCGAACGAGATGTGCTCGAAGGCGAGCCAAGCGTTGATGGCACCTTTGTCCAACGTCGTTGCCGGAATGGTGACGATTGGTCCGGAATTGCCTGATCCTGAAACGCCGGACGGGTGGTGCGCCAGGGCCGGCGATGCTGTGGCGAACAGCGCCAGGCCGGCGCATGCGGCTATGCGAAGTCTATGCATTGAAGTCCCCCTGAGGTCCTCGCATGACGAGAAATATTGTGGCGTGACGAAAGCCCCTAACGCGCGCATGCGGTGTTGCGAGCGATGTGCCGCTCCAAAAAAGGGAGCGGGAGCCAAGGCGTCAGACCAGGTGCGGGGGAGCTCGAGGCTTAGCCGAAAAGGCTTCAGCGAATTTTGCTGCTGGGACGTCGAGGCGCGGCCCAATGGCCAGCGTTAAGGCCGATGGGGGCAGCGGAACTCGCAGGGCGATCGGGAGAACTCCAGCGCAAGAGCCGCCGCAGTAGAGTCTGCAGGCAATCGAGCAGCACTGGCAGTCGGCCTTCTGGTGGCCTTGCCCGGGGAGTTGCCGGCCGACGATGGCGCCCTTGGCCGTGCACATGATGATGCTGCCGCCTGAGGCGAGCGTGGCAGCATGAGCACCGGACGCAAAGGACAGGATCGCGGCCTGGAGCAGAAGCGCCCAGATCACGACCAGGGCGATGCAATCCTTGTCTCTGCGCAGCCAAGCCATGGTCTTGGTCCCGAAGGCCGTGAGTTGTTCTTATAAGCTGCAATGTCTCCGCGCCTCAATGCAAGCCCCAAGTCGCTTTGAAGGCGTGACCGCAACCATGTCCGCTTTGGGTCAAAAGCCGACACGGGGCTAGGCGCTCGGCATGTCCGCTCCGTGCCACAAGCCGACATCACTAGAGTGCCAGAATGAGCGCGAAATGTTCTTGTAGATCCCCAATGCGCCGGTCTCTACTACGCCGCGCTTGCGTGGATATGGATTGCGAAGACGGCCAAAGCAGCCACACGTGGGACAGTCGAATTAGTCCCGCTCAGCGTCCACGCGGTTTTGGGACTGGCGCTTAGCTTGAGCTTTCTGTTGCGGTTTGGCCTTCCGCCGCAACCACAATGAACAACCGTGTTTCGCGCTAAGGTCCTGCACTTTGGATCGCCTGCCTCCCACCATCGCCGACGAGGACTTGCTCGCGCTGCTCGGCGGCGTCCTGGCAAGCAGCCCAACCCCCGAAGCCACGGCCAAGCTGCGCCTACGCTCTTTCCAGCCCGGTTTCTCCTGGCAGGCACTCGTGGATCTCGCCGTCGCGCATGACGTCCTGCCACCGCTGATCTTTGCCTTGAAGCAGCGTTCGCTCCTGCCGCCGGTTCCGGCGACACTGCGCGGGGAGGCATGGACCTCCCATGTCACTTGCCGACTCGACGCGGCCTACGCTCAGCACGTCGAGCGCCAGGCTGATATCACGGCGCAGTTGATAGCCGCGCTCGCGGCGTTGAACGCAGAGGGCATCGTTCCCGTCCTGCTCAAAGGCGCGGTGCATCTAACCATGCCGCAAGCGGAATGGCATGGCGCTCGCGCCATGCGCGATCTCGACATTCTCGTGCGCGCCGATGACGCGCGGCGCGCCAACGCGACATTGTCGTCGCTCGGCTATCGCGCTGATCTCGACCCGCCGCCGCTCGACCGCCATTTGCCTGAGCTTCACCTCCCCAACCATGCCGGCGCGATCGAGATTCACACCGAGGCGCTCTCCTTTCCCGCCCGTCATGGGTTCTCCACCGAGGAGGCGTTCTCGCGCGCCGAACTGCGCAGCTTCGCCGGCGCCGACTTCCAAGTTCTTCCGCCGGAGTGGCACTTGCTGCATGGCGTGCTGCACCATCAGCTTGCCGATCGCGGCCACGCCAGGCGCATGCTGGCAATCAAAGGCCTGTGGGAGTTCGCCAGGGTGGGCGCCGAGATCCCCCCGACGGGATGGGAGGCCGTCATCATCCATGCCAAGCAACGCCGGATCTTCGATATGCTGTCTAGCTGGACGGTGCAAGCGAACCGACTGTTTGGGTTTGCGCCTTCGGACGCCGCGTTGCGCCACGACGCCGGGCGCAAGCATGCCGATGCCACGTTCCGCCGGGCGCGCGCCGCTTACGGGTTGAGACAGGCGCTATTCCTCGCCGACAAGCTCGGTTTCGCGTTTGCGCCAAAGACGCTGGCACTCCGTTACGGGAAAGGCAATGTCAGAGCCGTGCTCAGCCATATCGGCTTTCTCTGGCATCGCCGCGGCCAGATGACGAAGCGCTGGCTCGGGCGCTGACGCTCGCTCACTGATCACGAACCATGGCCTGACGCCGCCTTGGCTTCGGCCAGTTGCGCCTTGACTTCGCAGGCACGCGGTTCGGGAGATGTCGCGGCGGCGCGGCGATACCATTCCGCTGCATCGCGGAACCGGCCGGCGCGGAAATGACAAAGCGCCAGGCTTTCGCGGCTGGCGTAAGAAAACAGCTTCTTGTCGTAGGACAGCGCGGGATCCTGGAAATTGTCGGGATCGATCGCGGCGAGCAGTTCGAGATCACCCCGCACGCGCTCTCCCTCGCCGCGCTCGAGCGCATGCTTGCAGGCAAGCCAGCGCAGCGCCAGATGGTCGGGAAAGCGGCGTACGGCCTCGGCGAGCAAATCGTCGATCGCCACGCCCCGGCTATGCTCAAGCAGAAGCAGCGAGAAGAACGGCATGCCGTTGCTGGTCGCGTCCGAAGCGGCGAGCTTCCGCGCAGCCGCGATGCCGTTCCGCCACGCCTCGGCTGCTCCAGCCTCGTCGCCCGCGATGAGAAGCATCTCGCCGAGATGCCACCAGCAATAGACACGGCTCGGATCCTTCGCGAGGTATTCGCGCAGCAGCGGCACGTTGCGGGCAACCTTGTGAAGCTGCCCGCCTTCATAGCCGACATGGCGCAGCGCGGCGTCGCAGGTGCCGATCCCAAGACCATCGCTCCGGCAGACTTGTTCGACGCCATCCTGCATGCGCTCGTGGATCACGCCCTTGAAGCGTATGCGCGGATCGTTGCGGAACAGGCGAAGCTCGGCATAGGGCGTCCAGCCGACGCGCGGATAGAAACGCAAGCGCCAGCCGGCCTTGCTTCGGTCGGAGAGAATTTCGCGCCACGCGGCGAGATCGGGCACCTCCAGCCGCTCATCGGCATCTATATAAAGAATCCACTCGCCGCTTGCGTGGTCGAGCGCGAAGTTGCGGGCGGCGGAGAAGTCGCCGCCCCATGGAAAGCTGTGCAGTCTGATGGGGAAGCGGGCCGCTTTCTCGATCGTGTCGTCGGTCGAGCCGGTATCGACGACGACAATCTCGTCGACGAGGCCGGTGAGCGATTCAAGACAAGCTTCGATGAAAGCAGATTCGTCGCGGACGATCAGTGCGGCCGAAACCGGTATCGACCCCTTACGCGGCGTGGGTCTAAGTGGGATTGGTGCTGTTGGACGGGCCGATGAAGCCAGAGCCGTTGGCTGATTGCGCATGCACCTTCGAGATCGTCAATCCATCGATGGAGAATGAAGCGACGATGGGCGTGACGAAGGCGGCGCCGAGTCCAAGCCGTGTGAGCGTCCGGCGCTTGCTCTCGTCGATCCCTTTAAGTGCTTCGTCCTGCCTTTTCTTCTCGGTCATAGCACCCCCCGGATCAGACATTGCCCAGGATCGCCTCGCCGACGATTTCGTTCAAGTGGATTTTGGCGGTTTTCAGCGATTTCTTGCCGGCGGGGCCTTGTGGCAACAGTTCAAGCAATTTCCTTGCAGACCCGCTCCATTTCCGCCACGGCTCCCGCAAGATCACCCAGGGAAAGGTCGAATCCCCTGGCATTACCGATCACTGAGGCGATCGCGGCTACCGCCGCTCCGCGTCCGGTCTGCGGCAAGCCGCATTCCGGCATGACCTCGCGCACCAGGTTCAGGGCGGTGATCGGCCGCAAAGAGGAAAAGCCGCCGTGATTGGGGCGTATCAGCACGACGGCATCCACCCTTCCCTGCTCGATCCGCCACGTCACAGCCCCGGCTCGACGAGGATCGAGGTTGTAGATGCGCATACCGGGAGCGCTTTGGTAGTAACCGGCCACAGCCAGCGCCGCGGCCAGATGGGGAAGGAAGGGCGTGGCCGATTCCTTTACCCTCAAGCCGCGCGGGCGGGCCACCACACCCGCCGACGTGACAAACACATTCTCGTCACCCTCAATCGCGTACCCGGCCCGGATGAGATGCAGCGCCAGCGTCGTCTTGCCGCCTCCCTTGATGCCGACCAGCAGAATGCGCCGCCCACCACGCCGCAGCGATGCGGCATGGATCAGCGGCGCATCGGGAAAGTCGGCCAGCGAGAGAAGGGTAAGTTCGGCATGCAGCGTTTCGCCGACGCCCTGTGCTGTGATCTGCTCGCGCAGGAGTTCGCCGTCCTGGAAAATTCGGTAATAAGAGCGGTAGGGCTCGACCGAGAAGGCAAGCTGCTGCGAAGGCGCGCCGTCGATCTCCGGATCGCATTCGAGATAACGAAGCGCCTGGTACACTGCCGGGTCGCTGGTGGAAAGCGTGGCGCGGCGGCCCCAGTTGCGGGCGATCACTTCGAACGCGATAGGACCAGCCCCTCCTTGAGCAGCGATTGCAGGCAGGCCTGGATTTCGTTGTCCGCCGTACCTTCCACCTCGAACAGCTTGCCCACCCGCGCCACGATGTCGTCGGCGCCGCGCGCGCCATCGCAAAGCTCGAAGACGATGGAAGCGGTCTTGTTAAGATAATGCACGCGGTCGGCCGCCGTCTGATAGATGACGTAGCCGTCGGGAACCTCGTTGACATCGAGGTTCTCGGCCCGCTCCAGCACCTCCGTCATTGTCGTTCAACTCCCGTTGCAAGCAGGTCATCAGCGCGGTCGAGCAAACGGCGCGCGGAGCGGCCGGCTGCGTAGTCCCGCTCGACCTTTCGGTGGGCGGCCGCCGCAAGACGCGATGCTAGCCTGAAGTCGGTCAGCAGTCTCGCGCAAGCGGCCGCAAAGTCGCGCTCGGTGTCGGCCAATAACAGCTCGTGGCCGGACCGCAATCCCGTGCCTTCGGCGCCGAAGCGCGTCGCCACCACGGGCACGCCATGCTTGGCGCTTTCCAGCAGCTTGATGCGGGTCCCTCCCCCGGCCCTGATCGGCACGACTGCAAGCGCGGCGCGACGATAGAGCACCCCCGGATCGTCGAAGCCGCAGGTAAGGACGATGCCGGGTCGTTTGCAGAGATTAAGCACGGCGCGCGGCGCGCCCTCGCCCGCAATGACGAACCGCAAGGGAAACGGCAGCGCCGAACGGAACCTCGGCCAGATCCGCGTCGCGAACCACGTTGCCGCGTCGATATTCGGCAGATAGCCCATATTGCCGACGAACAGGATGTCGCGGCGTCCGCTTTTTTCGTGCGTCCGAGATGCGTCGATCGTCCCCGTCGGGGCGACGTTGGGGATCACGGCGATGGCGGCATTGCCTGCACGCACGCGCAAGCGGCGCGCCTCGCCAGTTGACGCAGCGAGCAGGAGATCGAAGCGCGACAGAACGCGCACGGCGAGCACCTTGAACGCATCGGATTCGGCGTCGGCCCAATCCGCTTGAGCGCGGTGGCCCCATTTTCGATGAAGCTCGGCAAAGCGGCGATAGGCGCTGACATCGTCCTCATCGCAATCGAGCACGAGACGAGGCGGTCCACCGCCGCCATGCATCCACGCGGTGGCGAGCGATGCCAAATACAGGCGCGAGACGTGCACGAGCTGGTACGCGGCGTCACCGGCAAAGCCGAGCAGTGCACGTTCAAGCTCGGAACCGAGCGGCGCGGCGACCGAAGGCCGCCCATATTGACGAAACGCCGCGACCCGAGCCTTGGGATCGACCACGCTGCGGATCAGCATGAAATGCGTGTCAGGCGCGGCGGCTGGCAGCACGATCGCCCGCCTGACGCGCGTCTCGACGAAGGGTGTGAGCCGCTTAGGCCCGCCGGCCAGAGGCACGACCGCCAGGTCGATGGCAAAGCGTTTGGCATAGGTGTCGAGCAGGAACCCGGTCCGCATGGCGAGCCCGTTGCCGCGATCGCTCGGCATGATGGGCGCAATGAAGAGCGCGGCAGGGCGTCCATTGCGTGCTCTGTCGGCCATGACCCTCGAACTAGAAAATGCGCGTGTAATGCTGCGGATTGATCTCAAGCGGCGCGACGAGGTCCTGCGGCGTTCGTCCAAGCCGTGCATCCCGGGCTTGCTTCAGCGTCTGTGTAAGCAGGTCGAGCGCGGCGCGCCAATCACGGGACAGCTCTAAAGACGCCATCCTCGCGGCAACGCGCTCTGGCACATCGTCGCGGAGCCGATTGAGCAATGACAGCGCGCCGTATAGTTCCTGCTCGGTCTCGGGGTCGAAGCCGCTGGCGAACAGCGACGGATCGAGCAGCATGCTCAACTCGACCTCGGCCGAACGAACCACGCGCTCGTCGGCATGCGGCCAAGTGCGCCGATCCGCCTCGGCCACGAGGCTTGCGTCGAATCCTGGATGGCCGATCGACGCCCCGTTCCAGCTACCATCCGGTCGCTGAGCCAACTCGACGGTGAGCCGCGATCCCGAGAAAAATTGCAAGACGAGTTCACCGCCGCGCTCGACCACCGCCCAATGTTGCTCGAGATCGGCGCGGCCTTCCCCGACGCTGCCCGCTTGCAACAACTCAAGGCGGCGAGGCTTTCCGTTGCTCACGGTATATTGAAACTGCCGCTGGTCGATCAGTTTTGCTTCCTCGACTTTGGCGCGCCGCGATCGCTCGGGCGCGTGGAAGATCGCGCCTGTCCAGCGCCGACGCAGCTCGGCCAACGCCTCCTCGCAATGACGCGTAAGTTCCGGCACGATCAAAGGCTGGTTTGACCCGAACAATTTCCACTTCGCGCCGGTGCGGTGTTGCAGGAAAGGATCGCCGTCCGGATTGCGCTGGATCAGGTCGCCGTCCGCCACGAGAGGCCTGTGCTCTATCGCCGGCTGGCTTGCGCCCGTCAGCAACGCCGCGAGCAGAAACGTATCCTTGTCGCCATGCAGATAGCCATACGCCTCGCGCCAGTGCTCGTTAAGCAGCATGGCGAGATCAAGCATCGTCCAGCAGCGCGACTTGTCGACGGCGATGACTCCCGAATCAACGCTCATGTGATTGCGAGGCTCGAGTCCCAATATTGTCCAGATCGGATTGCGCTTGCGCAGATCGATCACATCGGGCCAGAGCAAAAGGCCTGATTGCCGATAGGGCTCCCATGCGAACAGTTCCGCCGGCTCGACCAGCGGCACCGTGTCGGCGTCGAGAAACATCACCTCCTGGAAGCGGCTATGAGCGATGGCGTAAGGCTTGAGCGGCCAGGCGCCGGCGATGGTGGCCGGATAACGATGTAGCACGGTCTCGGCATTGACGACCTCGACGCCGAGCTCCTCCAGCAGGAGCTGCATGGCCTCGCTCATCTCCTTGCGTCCGAGATGCCAGACCTGAATGGGGAGCTTGGTTTGGTGCGCATGCCGGAGGATCGAGATCAAGATCCAAGCGCAGGTGAAGTAGCGCTGGCCTCCGGCGCAAATTACGATCCCCCGTCCATCAAAGCGATCCCGCGGAAAAGCTGGCGGATTGCGGCGCCGCTTGTCTATTGCTGCCCTGAGGTCTTGCATACGCCACCCTGTCCTCGTCAAGATACTAAAGGGAAGCTGCGCGCGGCAGTCAAGCTGGTGATTCTAAATGACAAACTCGAATGCTTCGGTGCTCATTCTCACGCCCATGAAATCGGCTCGCCGGTTCCTCGACAGCTATTTCGACCGCCTCGCCAAACTGACTTATCCGCACGCCTCGATCTCACTCGGCATTCTCGAAGGCGATAGCGACGACGGCACATTCGAGGCCGTACAGGAGCGGCTCGACCAGGCTTGCCCAGACTTTCGCCGCAAGCTCTTGGTCAAGAGGGATTTCGGCTTCTCCCTGCCCGACGGCGTGCCGCGCTTCACCGCAGTCTATCAGGCACAACGGCGTGCGATCCTCGCGCGGGCACGCAATCACCTCCTGTTCCGTGCGCTTCGCGACGAGGATTGGGTGCTGTGGCTCGATGCCGACATCGTCGAGTATCCCAGCGACATCATAGAGCAGCTCACCGCGCTGGATCGCGATATCGTGCAGCCGAATTGCGTTTGCGCATACGGGCAGAACAGTTTCGATTTGAATGCCTGGACCGACGGCGGCCGCAAGCATCTGAGCGATCTGCGCGGCCAAGGCCCGGTGCGGCTGCAATCGGTCGGGGGCACCATGCTGCTGGTCCGCGCCGATCGTCACCGCGACGGTCTCGTCTTCCCACCTTTCTTCTACGGCGCTCGAAGCCGCTGGGTGCGCGATCCGCATCCGCTGCGCGGAAGCCATGTGGGCGAGATCGAAACGGAGGGCCTGGCGATCATGGCTAAGGACATGGGCATCGAATGCTGGGGACTTCCCGACTTGGAGATCCTGCATTTCTTCGGATGAAACTCGGATCAAACGCGAAAGGTCGCGCCAAGTAAGAGGCGACGGGTCGGCGAATGCGTCGTTCGGAGTTTACGTGAGGACGAAATACTAAAGCCGTTCACGCTTGAAGTCTGCTTTGGGTCATTAGCGGATACTAGCGCGCGAATTAGGGATGTCCTCTTCGCCCCAACAGCGGACATACTGAGCGTCGGGCGTGAATGTCCGCTAAGTGCCAGAAGCAGGCATTCCCTTGCAGTCTCAGCGAGCGGCCTGACCTGGCTCAGTCAGGGCGCGGAACACAGTGTCGCAGTCGCCAACGCCGCGAATACGCTGAAGGACCGTCTGTTCTCTCAACGCGCGCGCTACGGCAGCAAGGGCATTGAGCTGAGTGTCTTCGGCCGCGTCCGGCAGCAACAGCAAAAAGATAATATCGACGGGAAGTTCGTCGATGGCCGCAAAGTCGATCGGCTGACGCAGGCGAGCGAGCAAGCCAAATGGTGCCTTGAGGCCGTCGAGTTGCGCGTGCGGTAGCGCTACGCCGTTGCCTACCCCGGTCGATCCAAGCTCTTCTCGCTTGGCGAGCTGTTCGGAGACCTCGTTTGCATCTAGGCCAAGCACGGCCGCTGCCTGCGCCGCAAGGTGCTGCAACAGGTGAGCCTTGTCGCTAGCCCGAACGTCGAGCATCACTTGGGTGGGCGAGAGGAAATCGCTTATCTTCACTGCGTGTTCAGCTGAGGGTGAAACGATCACGGTTTTCCGTCTGCTACGTGAGGCATGGGAGGCGGCTCAGTCCGGCGATTTCAGCCGGTAACCGACGCCAGTCTCGGTCAGAATGTATTGAGGGCGGGCGGAATCAGGCTCGATCTTGTTCCTGAGCTGCCGTACATAAACACGCAGATATTGCGCATCGATAGGTACCGCCCAGAGCTGGCCCAACAGGAATTTATGGGTCAGCACCTTGCCGGCATGCTGAACCATGACGCGCAGCAGATCATATTCTTTAGGTGATAGTTTCACCTCCCGGTCCCCGACCTTGACGATACGGCGCACCAAATCGACGGAAAGGTCTCCGACTCTGAATAGCGGCCGCTCGCCCTGAACGTGCAGCTGGTGGCGGAGCGCCGCGCGCACGCGGGCCAACAACTCCTCCATACCAAATGGCTTGGTGACGTAATCGTCGGCACCGAGATCGAGCGCTTCCACTTTGCCCGCTTCGTCGCCACGGCTGGACAGCACGACGATCGGCAGATCCGCTTGCCGCGCGCGAATCTGGCGCAACAGCTCGAGCCCCTGCATGTCGGAAAGCCCGAGATCAAGAATGACGAGGTCGGGCTTAGTGGAAATCAGCGCGAGAGCAGCTTTGGCGTCCGCCGCATCGATGGTTTGATAGCCTTGCGTGCCTAGCCCCATGCGCAGCAATTTGCGGATGGGTGGCTCGTCATCGACGACCAAGATCTTGAGCGGCGCGGCGCTCATGCAGCCGTTCCCAGGTGCGCGACATTCGTGGGAACTGGCATCGTGATGGTAAAGACGGCGCCGGGGCGATCGCTATGGTTTGCAGCTACGATTGTTCCGCCCATCGCCTCGACAAAGCCACGCGAAATGGCGAGACCAAGACCGGTCCCGGCTTGAACCTGATCGCCTTTCTGTGCGCGGTGGAACTTGTCAAAGATGGGCTCAAGCTCTTCCGAGGGAATGCCGCTGCCCTCATCAGCCACTTGCAGCTTGACCTTGTCGCCGTCCTGCCAGCTCGAGATGCGCAACGTTGTATCGGGCGGAGCATATTTGGCGGCATTATCCAGAAGGTTGACCAGCACCTGCTCGAAGAGGACGGGATCAAGTTCGAGCATGGGCAGGTCCTCCGATATCTCGAGCTCTACCCTATGGCGAGCCAATAGCTTGATCGTGCGCTCAAGGGCGGTCGCAACGATCTCGCCGACATCGTGAGGGGCGGTATTCGGCTTGAAGGAGCCCGCCTCGAGCTTGGTCATGTCGAGCAGGTTGGCGATGAAGCGATTGAGCCGCTCGGACTTCATCTAGAATGGTGGCAAGAAGGTCGATCTTGGCCTTGCCGTTCAACGACCCCGACAAATCCTTCAGCGCTCCGGCAGCGCCGACAATAGCCGCAAGCGGCGTCTTCAGGTCGTGGGATATGGAGGTGAGCAGGGCCGCACGAAGGCGGTCCGCCTCGACCCGGCGCTCGACCTGGTCGAGATCGTCAACGAGGTAAACGCGCTCGATAGCGAGCGCGCCCTGATCGATAAGCGCATCGAGCAGGCGGCGTTGGTCGGGGGTCAGCAGCGGCCCAGCCTTATCGCTGTCGATGCCCACGACGCCAATGGCGCCCCGACCTGTGCGCATCGGCAGGAATAGCCGCTTCGCTCCCGGAAGCGTATCGGCGCCGCGGCCGGCTGGACGATTATGCTCCCAGGCCCATTTCGCTGCAGCGAGATCGGCTTGATCGAGAACGTCCTCGGGCGGATATCCAGCCTTCACCGCGACCGATCCGTTCTCCGGCAGCAACAGAACCACGCGAACCTTCAGCATGAGCGCGATCTGGTAGGCCGTGGCCCACAGCACGTCATCGAGCGTGCCGACACCAGACAGCTTTCGGCTGAACACATAGAGCGACTCGGTGGTGCGCGCCCGGCTCATAGCGGCCAGAGCGAGGCTTCGCGCTCGAGCCGCGACGTTGGAGACGATGACGGCGACAATCGTGAAAAATAGGATCGCTACGACTTGGCGCGGATCGGAGACCGTGAAGGTGTAATAGGGCTCGGTGAAGAAGAAATTGTAGCAGAGCGCCGACTCCACGCTTGCAAACAAGGAAGGCCACAGGCCGAAGCGCACGGCGATGCCGACAATCGCCGTCAGGAAGACGAGGTCGGTGTTCTCCAGCCCGATCAGTGGCCAAAGGAGTTCGCTGATGCCCGTCGCCAGGCCAACGGCAAGAACCGCACCCAGGTAAGGATGCGGATCGAAAGGTTCGGCAATTTCGGCCGCGCGAACGGACTTCTTGGGAAGGGGCCCTTTGTCCAGTTCCTCGCCGGCGATGACATGAATGCTGATGTTGCCGCAACGCCGCAACAAATCGCGCACTACCGATCCGTGCAACAGCTCAAACCAACGCGACCGTAAAGACTTGCCAATGACGATTTGCGTGATGTTGTTTACTTGCGCGTAGGCGACCACATCGTCGGCGATGCGGCGATCACCGCCGGGAATGGTAACCGGCTCGCCGCCAAGGGCCTGGGCGAGACGCAGCGTATCGGCGATACGATCCCGCTGCTCCTCGCTCAGTTGCAGGCCACGCCTCGTTTCGATGTAGAGAGCCGTCCAAGGCGCATGCAGGCGATCGGCAAGACGCTTCGTGTAGCGCACGAGACCCGCGGCTCTAGGGTCTTCGCTCAGGCACACAAGGAGCCGCTCGCCAGCCGCCCACGGACCCGAGATCGCGCGCGCCTGCATCTCGCTCAACAGCTGCTCATCGACCCGCTCCGCGGTGCGCCGAAGAGCGAGCTCGCGCAGCGCCGTCAGGTTAGCGGGGGAGAAGAAGTGCTCGAGTGCACGTTCGGCTTGCTTGGGGATGTAGATCTTGCCGTCCCTCAGGCGCTGAATCAAATCCTCTGGGGTAATGTCGACAAGCTCGATCGCATCAGCGCGATCGAGAATCGAGTCGGGAACCGTCTCGCGCACGCGAACATGGGTGATCTGAGCCACGACATCGTTGAGGCTCTCGAGGTGCTGGATGTTGAGCGTGGTGTAGACATCGATGCCGTTATTGAGGATTTCCTCGACATCCAGATAGCGTTTGGGATGTCGGCTGTCGGCTGCATTGGTATGGGCGAGCTCGTCGACCAGAACGAGCGCCGGACGCCGCGCCAAGATGGCGTCGAGGTTCATTTCATCCATCTCACGGTCCTTGTAGTCGAGGCGCCGGCGCGGGATCGTCTCCAGCCCTTCCGTCAGGGCCTCGGTTTCCTTGCGGCCATGGGTCTCGACGACGCCGACGACGACATCCTTGCCCTCCTTCTGCCGCGCGCGTGCCTCCAGCAACATCTCATAGGTCTTGCCCACTCCAGGGGCCGCGCCGAGAAAGATCTTGAGCCGGCCAGCGCGGCTTTCCTCCTTGCTCGCCTTAGCAAGCAAGGCGTCGGGCGAAGGGCGTTGTTCGGGATCACGCTGCTGGTCTGACATGCAGTCCCGGTCCTTACGCGGGGTCTAAGCCCGCCGGCGACGCTCAGGTGCCGGCTTTGTCCAGGGCAAGGTTTAGCTCAAGGACGTTAACCCGCGGCTCGCCAAGGAGGCCCAAGGTCCGGCCTTCGATATGCTCCGCGATGAGCGCTTGAAGCGCATTTTCCGGCATGTTGCGGGCTTCTGCAATGCGCGGAACTTGGAAATAGGCCGCTCCAGGCGAGATGTGCGGGTCGAGGCCGCTGGCAGAGGTCGTCACCAGGTCGACCGGGACTTGAGCGGAAGAATTCTCGGTTTTCAGCTTATCGACGTCGCCTTTGATCCGGTCGATCAGCACCTTGCTGGTCGGTCCAAGATTGGAGCCCATGGAGTTTGCAGCGTTATACGGCACGGACGTGGTCTTGCTCGGGTCGCTCGGATCGGGACCAAGCGTAGCTGATGGGCGACCATGGAAGTAGCGATTGCTGGTGAAATATTGTCCCATCAGTTCGGAGCCGATCACCTTCCCATCCGTCTCAACAAGGCTCCCATAGGCCTGATGCGGGAAGATCACCTCGGCGATCCCGGTCATGATCAGCGGATAGACGAGACCGGTAATGATGGTGAAGGCGAGGAGGAGCACGAGGGCTGGGCGTAGCTCTTTGCGCATGGGAGGAGACCCCTTAAGCGAGATGAAGCGCAGTGACCGCGAGGTCGATCACCTTGATGCCGATGAACGGAACGATCATCCCGCCCAGGCCGTAGATCAGCAGATTGCGACGGAGCAGCGCGGCTGCTCCGACCGGGCGATAAGACACGCCCTTGAGCGCTAGCGGAATGAGCGCGACGATAATCAGCGCATTGAAGATAATCGCCGACAGGATCGCGCTTTGCGGCGTGGCGAGGTGCATCACGTTCAGCGCCGAAAGCTGCGGATAGAAGGCGAGAAACATCGCCGGGATGATGGCGAAATATTTGGCGACGTCGTTGGCGATGGAGAAGGTCGTCAGCGCGCCCCGCGTCATCAGCAACTGCTTGCCGATCTCGACGATCTCGATGAGCTTGGTGGGATTGGAATCGAGGTCCACCATGTTGCCAGCTTCGCGCGCGGCTTGCGTGCCGGCATTCATGGCAACGCCGACATCGGCCTGAGCCAAGGCGGGCGCATCGTTGGTACCGTCGCCGCACATGGCGACGAGCTTGCCCTTAGCCTGCTCGGCGCGGATGAGCTTGAGCTTCTCTTCCGGTGTCGCCTGAGCGAGAAAATCATCTACGCCGGCCTCTGCGGCAATGGCTGCGGCGGTCATGGGATTATCGCCCGTGATCATGATGGTGCGGATGCCCATGCGGCGAAGTTCGGCGAAGCGCTCGCGGATTCCGCCCTTGACGATGTCCTTGAGATGGACCACGCCGAGCAATCGCCCATCTTTCGCGACGGCAAGCGGCGTGCCGCCAGATTTGGCGACGTCTTCGGCCATGGCGTTGACCTCGCGCGCCATCTCCGTACTCACGGCCGTCTTGCGCGCCGTGGCGGCGCCAGAAGCGACCTTCGGTGCGCTGTTCTTGAGATAATCGAGGATGGCGTCGATGGCCCCTTTTCGGACCCATGAGCCATTGATCTCGACGCCGCTCATGCGGCTTTGCGCAGTAAACGGGATGAACGTCGCACCAAGCTCATGAATGTTGCGACCGCGAATGCGATATTTCTGCTTGGCAAGCACGACGATGGAGCGGCCCTCGGGCGTTTCGTCGGCAAGCGAGGCAAGCTGGGCCGCATCGGCAAGCTCCCGCTCGGTCACGCCTGAGACGGGTTTGAACTCGGTCGCCTGGCGGTTGCCGAGCGTGATGGTTCCGGTCTTGTCGAGGAGAAGCGTATCGACGTCGCCTGCGGCTTCGACAGCGCGCCCCGACATGGCAAGCACGTTGAAGCGTACCAGCCGGTCCATGCCGGCAATGCCGATGGCCGACAGAAGGGCGCCGATGGTCGTCGGGATGAGCGTCACGAACAATGCGACGACTACGACGATCGAAACGGCACCGCCGGCATAGGCTGCAAAGCTTGGGATGGTGGTCGTGGCAAAGACGAAGATGATGGTCATGCCGGCAAGCAGGATGTTGAGCGCAATCTCGTTCGGCGTCTTCTGGCGCTGCGCGCCCTCGACCAGCGCGATCATGCGATCAAGGAAGGTCGAGCCCTGCGCCGCGGTGATGCGCACCTTGAGCCAATCCGAGACGACGAGCGTGCCGCCGGTGACGGCGGAACGATCGCCGCCTGCTTCTCTGATCACCGGCGCCAACTCGCCCGTGATTGCCGCCTCGTTGACCGAGGCCACACCCTCGATCACCTCGCCGTCCGAGGGGATGAGATCGCCGGCCTCGACCAGGACCACCTGACCCGGCCCGAGGTTGCCGGCGTGCGTCGGCACAATAAGACCGGACTTCTCGTCGACGATCAGCTTGGCCTTGGTCTCCTCTCGCGTCTGGCGCAGCGTCGCGGCCTGCGCCTTGCCGCGACCCTCGGCGACAGCTTCGGCGAAATTGGCGAACAGCACGGTGACCCACAGCCAGAAAAGGATCTGAAAGGTGAAGCCGAGATGGTCGCCGCCTTGCAGCCAGTTGCGCACGAAGATCACGGTGGTGAGTACAGCAACGACCTCGACCACGAACATGACCGGATTCTTCATCATCAGACGCGGATCGAGCTTGCCGAAGGCCGAGCCGACCGCCGGCCAAACGATTTTGGGATCGGTCAGCGCGGTGACCGGCATCCGTTTGCGCAAATGAGACGTCTCCATTGAAGTCACTCCGAATTAGAAGAGGTGGCCTGCCAACATAGCGAAGTGCTCGACGATGGGACCGAGGGCGAGCGCGGGGAAAAAGGTGAGGCCACCGAAAATCAGGATGACGCCCACGAGCAAGCCGACGAACAGGCCGCCATGGGTTGGGAACGTGCCGGTGGACGGCGCGCTGATCTTCTTGCCGACCAGCGAGCCGGCCACGGCCATCATCGGAACGATCACGAAATAGCGTCCGATCAGCATCGCGAGGCCGCCGGTCATGTTGTACCAGAGCGTGTTGCCGGTGAAGCCGGCGAAGGCCGAGCCGTTATTGCCCGTGCTTGAGGAGAAGAGGTAAAGCGCCTCGCTGAAGCCGTGCGGGCCGGCATTTGCCATGCTGGATAGGCCGAAGGGCAGCACCACCGACACCGCCGTGAAGCCAAGGATCGAGAGTGGCAGGATGAGGATGGCGAGCATCGCCATCTTGACTTCCTTGGCCTCGATTTTCTTGCCGAGATATTCCGGCGTGCGTCCGACCATCAGCCCGGCGACGAATACGGCGATGATAACGAAGAGCAGCATGCCATAGAGTCCCGAGCCCACGCCGCCGTAGATGATCTCTCCGAGTTGGATGTTGAGGAGAGGAATCAGTCCACCTAGCGGTGTGAAGCTGTCGTGCATGGCATTGACGGAGCCATTCGAAGCATCGGACGTGGCAACGGCCCACAGCGCGGAATTGGGGATGCCAAAACGGACCTCCTTGCCTTCCATGTTGGCCGGATCAAGCCCGAGCCCAGCGAATTGCGGATTGCCCGATCCTTCCGCCCAGTAGCAAACGAGCACACCCACTAGAAAAATGATCGACATAGCGGCGTAGAGCGCCCAGCCCTGGCGCTCGTCCTTGATCATGCGCCCGAACGTGTGGGTGAGCGCGGCCGAGATGAGTAGGATGTAGATCAGCTCGACGAAGTTGGTGAGCGGCGTCGGGTTCTCGTAAGGAACCGACGAGTTCGCGTTCCAGAATCCGCCGCCATTGGTACCGAGCTGCTTGATGGCGATCTGCGAGGCCGCAGGCCCCTGGCTCAGCGTCTGCTTCGCGCCTTCGAGCGTGGTCGCGTCGACATAGGCGCCGAGATTCTGAGGCACGCCCTGCCAGACGAGAAAGAGGGCGGCGATGAGCGAGAGCGGCAGCAGCACGTAGAGGGTGCAGCGGGTGAGATCCACCCAGAAATTGCCGACGGTCTTCCCTGAGGCACGCGCGAACCCACGGATGAGTGCTACGGCAAGCGCGATGCCGGTGGCCGCCGACACGAAGTTTTGCGTGGTCAGCGCCATCATCTGGCTGAGATAGCTCATCGTGCTCTCGCCGCCATAGTTCTGCCAGTTGGTGTTGGAGGAGAAGCTGACCGCAGTGTTGAAGCTGAGGTCCGGCGCGACCGCCGACATGCCTGCCGGGTTCAACGGCAGCCACGCTTGCAGCCTCAGGATTGCGTAGACCAAGGCGAAGCCTGCCGCGTTGAACAGCAGCATCGCGACCGTGTAGGTGATCCATGTCTGCTCGCGCGTCTCGTCGATGCCGGCGAGGCGAAAGAGTCCCCGTTCCACCGGTCGGAACACCGGGGTGAGGAAGGTCCACTCACCCTCGAACACGCGCGCCATGAAGCGGCCAAGCGGTGCAACGAGCGCGGTGAGAACCGCGAAATAAAGCGCGATCTGAATCCAGCCATTGAGAGTCATGGGAGGCCTCTTAAAATTTCTCAGGCCGGATGAGCGCGTAGGTGAGGTAGGCAAGAAGCCCTGCCGTCACGATGCCCGCGAGCCAATAGTCGAAAACCATGGATGACCTCTTCAGAGCCGATCGCAGAGGAGGACGTAGCCGATTGACAGCGCGAAATAGGCGACCCCGAGCATAAGCATGATGATGTCGAGCATGAGCTGCTCCTTTGTTGCGTGAGGCAGAGGGGCAGACTTACGCGAACCGAGCTGGCCAATGCCTCGCTCTGCCTGGACAAGAGCTAGTCCGAGACGGCGTATGTTTTCGAGGGGGAGAAGCAGTCGCCCTTATAGGAATCTCATAAAGGCGCGGATGTCCGCTTAGGGTCATTAGCGGGAGTCGGGGTGCCCGCCAAGCAGGTCTGCTTTGCCCTTCGAAGCCGACATACGGCTATCTGGTGTCGTTGCCAGATGAAGCGGAACTCTAGGATCTCTCGATTGAGTCAATGGTGTTGTCGCGCTTGCCGCTTCAGGATGTCTTCCACTTGATCGAGGCTAAGACCAGTGTGGTGGGGAACGAGGACGGTGCACTTGACCCACGGTGCAAACTTGCTGGTTCCGTCCATGATACCGGTGAGAACTTCCTCGACTACGATCGACGATGGTGGGGGCATGATCATTCAGCCCCTAGGGTAGTGTGACGCAGATGAAATAGCGGAAGGGATTTTGCATCGCTGCAAGCTATGGAATATCACATGCCGGCTCAAGCTGATTTGCTCTGACACTGCCAAACATGGGACTAGTTGGCGGAGAGGGTGGGATTCGAACCCACGGTACGGTTACCCGTACAACGGTTTTCGAGTTCTATGGTTCTCGTGTTGGCGCGTGCCGCCCAGTAGCTAAGCGTGTGCTCTGCTTCGGCAGTTCTGAGGCAACGATACTAACTCGTGCTGTCCGATGCCGTGCTGTGCTGCCTAGTTGGTTTGCAATTTGGTTTGCAGAGCAGAGCTCGTCGGGATCTTTCGCGATCACCTTCAATCATGTGAGTCCATGGTCGGGAATCAGCACGGGTAGAACGCGAGCCCCACGCCGGGCTTTTCCTCCAATTCAACAAGCGTCAAAGGCGAGGCGCGGGCATTCATGACGCCCGCCGCACCCAACGCTTCACAGCCGTGGCGCTGGCGAGGAGTTTCAGTTAGGCGGCAGTTTGGATGCGCCGACTGAGTGATGCGCGCTTAATTGAATAACGAACGTGCGGATTGCCCATATGGGCGTTTAGCCGATCGCATTCTTCGTGCGCGCGGGCCTTGTCATTGAAGGACAGCAACGAACCGTCCCGAACGACAGGATTAGCGGCGGCTCCAAAGACGCTATGCGCGTCACGCTGAGCCCAAATGACGTATCGCAAGGCGTTGGCCATTGCCCTCTCCAAAGAAGCGGCCCCGTATCCTAGCCGGGGCCGTGAAGTCAAAAGCGATACTGAACTGGCGATTTGTGATGCACAAAGCTGGCTGATTGCCGTTAATCAACCCCTAACTCGTTCCCGAAGGATATTCGCGAACCAACTCTGAGCGGTCGTTGAAAACGAGGGCATTGAACCCGACATATGCTGGGCGGGGGCCGGGTAGGAGCCTGGCCATGAAGGGCTTGTTGTTGTTAGGCCTCGTAGGCGCTGCCATCTACGGGGCGCTAGTCTTAAGCGCCGATCTTCTTCCGCGTGACCCAGCAAGGGATGCGTTCGCTAGGCGAAGCCTCGGTGATCCGATCCACCGCCAACTGCGTTCGTGGGGCACTGATCTCCCCGCCTTAGCAAGCTCGAGTTCTCAAAGGGTGTCGGTCCCCTTGCACAAGGCTGCTGTCACGCCAGCATCAACTTCCCGTTCAGCTAGCTTAGAGGCAATACCTACTACCACAAGCCCCGACGGCACAGCATACCAGCCGATCGAATGGGCCAGGGTGATCTTAGCCGCGAAGGTGCACGGCGACGCCTCTGTTTCCTCCCCGACGCTGCGCTATTATCAAGCGGGCACTGCGTTGCAGGTCGTCAGCCGGCAAAACGGCTGGGTCCAAATCACCGATGCCGCATCCGGAGAGAGCGGCTGGGTCTTCGAGCAATATCTCGTGCCGGCCGATGGTCCGACCGCTACTCAAACCGCAACGGTGACGACCGTCAGCAAGCCGGCAGCCGAGGCAACAGGGGCCATTGCAAAAAAGCGCGTAGGAGCATCTAGGCCGGCAGCTAGAACGCCAGACAAGTTCACTTTTGCGCAAGTCGACAGGCGGTGGGAGCGGCGCGCTGCACGCCGCGGCGGCTTATTTTTCTTCGGCCGCTTCGCGGGAGCTGACTGAGGCTGCAGGTGATCTGACGAAAACAGCAGTCGTCGGTTTGACCCAAACTGGATCGCCGCATTGCCAACCCGCGTTGCATAAAGGCCACAACGCAGACCGATCGTGCTTCTGCGTCAGCAAAGGCACTGCCAAGTACGAGCAGCGGATATTACTCTTGCGCATCCTGGCACGGGTGATGGAGGCGTTCCGATGAGGTCGTTTTGGCGCGGCTCGGCGATGGCAGTATTCGCGGCGGGTGTTTGCATTGCCCTAGGCGCTCCAGCACAGGCAGGTTGCGTTGAGCTGTCGGGCACCGCCGACGGGTTCGACAAGGAGACAGCGGTCAGTCGCGCGCAACTCGCGCTTGCCGATTACGTCAAGCAGTACAAGGCGGAAAAGCAACTCAGTGCCGTCACAGTGAGCGCCAAGCGCGCGTCGCCGCAACCCTATTGGCGCAGCAGCATTAGCGAGAATATGCTCTGCTTCAACATTTGGTGCGGCATTTACAAGCCAGATATAGTGAAAAAGAGTTCCTACACGGTGTGCTGGTCGGGCGTGGTATCGCCATATGTGTGTACGTCTGGGGCCAAACTCTGCTGGTAATTTGAACGATTCCTGTAGCGCGGCCGTCAAGCCTTACGCCAAATCAGCAAGCAAATATCGGCTTCTGGAACCCTCCGGAATTTCACTGGCCGAAGGTGCATCTGGCCATCTCTGCACTCGTGGTGGGGGCTGGCTCTTAGACACTACCCGCCGTGTTCATCCCGATACGCTTTCGATAGTAGCAGCCCCGGACGTCAGTCCTCCCGACATCGGACTTTGTGCAGATGCGCTCGCGGTGAAGCAACGCAGGCCCCATCGGGACGCTCTCCTTTGGCGCTTGGAATTGACCCAGATTAAGTGGCGGAGCAAGTTGACTTCAAACTCGGAGGATAAAGGCGCTTGAATTGACCTATCGACAAAGCAAAGCGGGGTTTCAATCTATGCCGCGCGATCGAGCGTTCGTTTTATCACGGCGCGGTACAAAAACGATTGTCGGCCTAGCTGACGATTATGCTTTTACCTACGCGCCCTACATCCGAGCTGCGGTGAGGGAGGTCGGCCAGAACTACCGTCAAGTCGCTCATTGGCTCACGCGGGAGCGCGTTCCGGCTCAGCGCAACGGTCGTTGGGCTGCTCAGAGCGTAAAGAACCTCGTCAAGCGGTACGAACGGCTGACAGGAAGAGAGCTATTGGTGCCTCACAAGGTTTTCCCGACACCCGGTAGGCGCAAGAACACACCACCCGAGATTCCAGTGGTGCCCTGGGACGATCGCGGGCCTGGCCGCATAATCAGAGTTCGCACAAGGGGTTTTCGTTGGCTATGAGCTGCTTGTCGTGGTGCGCTGGCTCCCGACAGCGGTTGCGCGGCTCCCACCAGCTGAGAGTCAAATTCTGCTCGCGCACCGATAGGCCACCGGCTAGCTGCTGTTTGACGTGTCCCTCGAGTTTTCAGTTCAGACGACGCCCTTTCGCCTTCTCGTCAGCACGCCGCGCCAGCGCACGAAATCGGGCGGCCTTTTCTGCTAGCAGTGCACGATCCGCGGGCGCGTGACTCTGGTCAGCCGCTGCCTCCTCAAAGATTTCAGCGAGTCGGCGATGCTGGTCAGCCGTAAGCAGCATCTGAAGATCTGAGACCCGCGCTTGATTCCTGTCAACGAGCGAGCGGCGATCTCCACAGTCCAACTGCAATCGCAGACCAAGGCGCTCGCTGGGAACGTCGGTTACGCACTGCTAAGCGGACACCTGCGCTCTACGATCGCAGGTCCGCTAAGTGCCAGCAACGGAAGTGTACCTCTGTCGTCTGAAGGGAGTAGTTTGTCGCAGTGAATCCGCTTCGGTACAGCCTCGAGTGCCTTCGCCGGGCGGACTTGCCCTTGGGAACGATGGAGCTTGCGCAGTATCTGATCGGGAAGACGCTGGTCCACAAGCTCCCGACAGCGAGGCTAAGCGGGGTCATCGTTGAAACAGAGGCGTATCCGCCCGGCGACGCCGCCGGCCACGCCTTCCGAGGCAAGACACGAGGAAACCAGTCTTTGTTTCTCGGTCCTGGCTACTGCTATGTCTATTTTACCTATGGCTCTTCGTTCATGGTGAACGTCACCAGCGAGGAAGAGGGCGTCGGTGCGGGCGTGCTTTTGCGTGCGTTAGAACCGCTCGAAGGCATTGAGATCATGCAGCGCTTTCGGAAGATGGTGCGCACTCGCGATATTGCGCGTGGCCCTGGACGCCTCGCCCAAGCCATGCAGATCGACAAGCGATATGACGGAGTTGATCTCTGTGCTGGGGAAGCTCTTTGGCTCGGCACGGCAGCACGGCGCGTAGGTCCGATCGGTAGCAGCACGCGCATCGGGCTGACGCGGGAAGTCCATCGCAAGCGTCGGTTTTTCGAGTCCGCCAATCCGTATGTCAGCGGTCCGAGGTCGCTCTCCATCTCATGAGCAAAGCGCGAAAGTCACGGCAATGCCACTCTCCGTGTTCGGCACAAATTTTCGGCTTGCCTACTAATCGATCGGTTCAACCCACTGGGCGCGCCTGAACCAAGGCTCGAAGGCATCACCGAAGTACTGCGTCTCGCGAAAGACCTTTCCATCCCTGAACTCCATGATACTGACAGTGTGGGACGGTTTGCCATCATAACTGATGACATATTCGGTAAGCCAAAGATCGCCGCGCCCGATTACGCGCCGAATGGTAAAGTGCTTGTTGCGAAGCAACCCCCGCGTAGTTTGGATGGCGAGCCGACCCCGGATGCGCTCGCCGGACTGGGGGTACTCCAGCACGGCGTCGTCGTGGTAGATCTCAGCCTCAGCATCGTCGTCACCGGCCTCAGACGCAGCCCAGTGCCGGTCCAGCGCAGCTCGGATATCTTGATCTCCCATCTCGCTTTCCTGATTGCATTATACGACCTAGGTGCGCTTTCGACATGCAGATCTAGCTTCACAACGTGGTCGGGTGTCGCGCCCTTACAGCGGGCATCAGAGAAATGAGCCCACCGAGCAGAATGTCTGCTTTGGGTCAGAAGCGGACCTATTGCCAATGTGGCTGGTGAGTCCGCTTTGTGCTTGCGGCGCTTCGCTGCCTTTCCGTGGGGCAACCCTCATCATCGGACGGAGGAACAGTTAATGCAGCGTCCGCTCGACGTTGATAAAATTGAATTCTCGCGGGCGATCCAACAAGAGGCCAATCTATGGGCGATTTAGGGACCATGTTCAGTCTCAATAATTTACCCGGCCATCTCTCTTACGTGCTTATTGCGGTTTCCTATTGGCTGACCGACATATTCTGGCTGCGGCTGGTGGCCGTCGTCGGGCTGGCTTTCGAAATCCTCTATTTTTGGCTCTCAGGCGGTGATCTGCGCACTGGGATCGGATGGGGTCTGATCTTCATTCTCATAAACCTCTACCAGATATATCGGCTCGTGAAGGACCGCCTCTCCCTGCGCCTGCCAGAGGCTGATCGTGAACTGCTCCGTAGCGTTTTCACTGGACTCGATGATGCACAGATCGCGCGACTCCTCGCCGCCGGCGAGTTCTGCGAGGTTGCCGACGGCATGGCACTGGCCGAAGAGAATCAGGCGCTCAACAGACTTTTCTTCATTTGCGCGGGCCGCGTTAGAGTCACGATCGCTGACCGTCAAGTCTCGCATTTGGAACGAGGCACCTTCGTTGGTGAAGTCGCTTTCCTGACTGAAAGGCCTGCCACAGCGACGGTGATTGCTGAGGGTGCCGTGCGGGCGCTCGCCTTTGAAAGAGGCAAGCTCAGCCAGTTCTTCCAGAAGGAGGCGGAAGTTGCGGGTCTTATCTATCAGCTTCTGGGTCGTGACCTCGCCCATAAGATTAAGGTCAGCAACAGCCTGCTTTCTGCCGGCAACAGTTTAGCTTAGTAACTAGCACATCGATAAAACATGTCCGCAATGATCATAAGCGTCCTCAGAACGCGAACGAAGGATGTCCGTTCCACCCCCAACAACGGACACGCTGAGCCTCTGCGTGAACGTCCGCTAAGTGCCATAAGCGGACTTTTGCCGGCGTCCGACAGAGCAGCCGCTCCGAGGTCGCAATCCCTGTTTAAGCCGCTCGGACCAACTGCTCCAGTCTCGCCACGAACTGAGCATCCTCGGCGCCGTCCGGGACGGTGTCGCGGCCCAGCGCCTCATCCAGCTCCCTGGCGTAAGCCGACATACCGGCAAGCCCCAACATGCCGGCCGTGCCAGCGGTGCGATGAACGAGTATCTTTAATGCGTCTCTTGCCCCTGGCGCGCCGGAAGCAAGCAGTGCTTTGACTCGGGCCAGGTCTTCCGCGCATTGCGCCACGAACTCATCGCGCAATTCTGTCATGGATTGGTCCGTCTCCGGCGCTCCACGAAGCGCTCGCCCGCGACCTCCCCATTTTTCGATCGCTGCAATCAGATCGGTGGGCGTGATCGGCTTGGCCAGGTAGTCATTCATCCCGGCCTCGTGGCAGGTTTGAATTTGCGCAGGAAGTGCCTGTGCGGTCATGGCGATGATCGGCAGATCGGCGAATCGATCGACCGCGCGGATGGCGCGCGTTGCACTCAGCCCGTCCATGCCGGGCATTTGAACATCCATAAGTACGAGGTCGTAGTCGGTCGAAGCCACCGCCCTTACCGCCTCAGCACCGTCAGCGGCCTGATGAACGCTATGTCCCAGCGGCGCCAGTAAGGCCGTTACCAGTTCCCGATTGAGGTCAACGTCGTCGACGACAAGAATGTGTCGCCCCGCGCTTTGCGACTCTGATCCGCTCGACGCCTCTTTCTCGGCCAGAGCAGATTGATCGATGCAAGGCAGTGAGAGTGTAAGCCAGAGCGTCGTTCCCTGCCCCTCGACGCTTTCCACGCCGATCTCGCCACCCATCAATTCAACCAGCCGCTGGGAAATCGCCAAGCCGAGACCAGTGCCGCCAAAGCGATTGTGAATCGACGAGTCGGCCTGCGCGAAGCGTCCGAATAAGGAATCCAGTTTCTCGGGGGCGATGCCGATGCCCGTGTCGCGCACCTCGATGCGAAGGTGCTGCATCGAGTTCGGAGTGCTCTACGGCGGATACTGCGATGGTTACGCCGCCCTTCGAGGTGAATTTGACCGCATTGTTTACCAGATTGACGAGCACCTGCCGGATGCGCATCTCATCGCCGAAATGTGCTGCATTCACATTTTTGGCCCTCTCGATTTTAACCGTAAGCCCTTTCTCTTTGGCAATCAGGGCGAAGCTCGCCGCGACCCGGCCGACGAGCTTCGGCAATGAGAGCGGGGCCGGGTGGAGCTGGACGCCGCCGGCTTCGAGGCTCGAGACATCGAGGATATCGTTGACGAGCGCGAGCAGAGACTGGCTCGACCCGTCGATGATATCGGCATAGCGTCGGTCAGCCGGCTTCAAGCTCCGGCTTTTCGCCAACAGCCCCGCAAACCCAATGATGCTGTTCAGCGGCGTCCTGAGCTCATGCGTCATGTTGGCCAGAAAGTCCGATTTAGCCATGGCCGCCTCTTCAGCTGCCATGCGGGCCTCCTGCAAGCGCGCCTCCAGTTGCTCACGCAGCTCGAGGTTCCGGCCCAGTCGATTGGCGATGACGCCGGTGCGCCACACTACGATGATCAGAAAGAGGACGCTGCTGAGGGCAAAAATGTCCACCCCTTGTGGGGCGGTGAGGGTCGATCTCACTACAGCCTCGTTGACTAGCCATCCCAATCCTATCGGGAGAATGACGATGCTCGGCAGAAGCCAAGGGGCAAACGCGCCTGTGACAGACTCGGGAGCAAGTAGCGACACCCATCCGGTACGGGGACGTGTCATTGCCGCGCCGACAAAGAGGACGAAGCAGGCGATTGCCGTATGCAGCGCGATCGAGCTCGCTGCGACCGGCGCGTAGAGAATCCGAAGCTGGTACAAATAGCCGGCGCACACCAGTAGTGAGATAAGCAACCCGAGCAGCGTCAGACCGACGGACGCCAGATCGCTCCCGCGGCCACGCCGGGGCAAGAGCATGGCGGTGCTGAACAGCGCGAACTCCACCGCGCTGACTACGGACATCGGATTGGTCGCACTGACAGACCAACCGTGGGCGACAAGAACGTCGCCGACAAGGAAGTTTGTCTCTATCGCAAATTTGATCAAGGTGAGGACGGCAATGGCAAGAACAAGTAGCGAGAGGTTGGTTTGGAGGCGCTCGTTTCGAGAACGGTGAGCACGCAGATAGAGCGCAATGCCGCTCAGGATGAAAGCCAATGCTGTGATCGGCTTCATGGTTTCGAGGCCGTGAAACACGCTCTTTAACGGCTCGATTGCGAGCATCCAGCCGATTAGAACCAGAATTCCCAAGGCAACTGCTGCAGCCCCGATAATCTTTGGCAGAGCCGTAAGCACGGGGGTAACGCTCGGCGCCTGACCCATGACATGTCCAAGTGCGATGTGATTGGTCTGTCGACTCTCGGCCGCCGACCGGGTCGCCTCGACTTCGTTGAGCGCGTACTGGAGGTCCGCGCGCACACGCGCGTTCTGCGTCATCGCCGCGGCGATCGGCAGCGTGGTGAGCGAGGTGAAGGCGAGGAACGCTTGGAGCACCAAGATGCGCTCAGAGTCAGTTCCCGAGATGAGCTGGGTCGGACCATATCCGAGCGTGGTGAGTGTGATGGCGATGCCGGCCGTGAGCAGAAGCCCGAGTGCCGTCCCTCCGAGTCCGAGTCGGAACGCTATGAAGATCAGTGCCGGCGCCACTACGAACAGAAACGGATACCGGCTCTGGGCGAACACTGCCAGAACCAGCAGGCACAGCAAGGGCAGCGACAAAAGTGAGGCTTCGCGCGACTTGGCCTGCGCAATTCTCCCTAGCTTCCGCCAATCGACCACAAACAGCGCGGGCGCGAATACCAGCAACCCAAGAGCGTTGGCGGCGTACCAACGCCAGAAAACCTCCTCGAATGCCGCGCCGTGCAGGGCCGTCAGCGCAATCGCAGCCATCAGCGCCGACAAGGCAGGCACGGTGATGGCAACGCCGAGAAACAACAAGATAGGTCGCGGCTCGACCAGGTCGGACCGCTCTCCCGCGACGTGCCTGAAGGCCGCCGCACAGATAAAAATTTCGAAGACGTTGATGACAGAGAGCGCCGCTGCGGTTGACCAGGACTGGTTCATATAGAGCGTGCCTGTCCAACCACCCACCAATGTCGCCGCGGCAAGCCAAGGCCAAGCGCCGCGATCCTGCCGAATGGCCAGCGCCACGACAAAAGCGTTCATCGGCCAGATTGGCGCCACGTGCCCCATATCAGCCGTCAAAGCGACGCCGAAAGCGGCTAGGACAGCGCAGATCGCTGCAACAGCAAGAACCCACCCAGCTTGATGCCTACGAAAATCAGGCAAGGCACCACCGAGGTAGGTGGCGTGTTCAGTGATCATGCGGTGCTCCGAGGCGGCTGCCGGTTGGACACTCTATGAACGGCCCACACCCATGAAATTGCGCGCCTTGAGCAACTCCCCGAGCAGGGTCGAATAGCGCGACACGCTCACCTTTTGGTTCAGAGGGAAGGTCGATGGCGTTGTCAATTTGATCTTGGCGAGCTGGTTGCGGTCCGAGGGCTTGAAAGTGTTTTGAAACTCTTTCGGCAAGGTATCGGTCACCGGCAGAATCTCGACGATCACCCCGTCGGCCACGTCGCGGCCGTCCGTCAGTCCCACCGCCATGCCCACGTAGATCGGGAACAAATAGCGGCGCGGCAGGTAAACCAGCACATAAGGGTCACCAGAATAGATCGAGAGAATCGGATCGCCTGGACGATAGACGTTGCCGACGGACGGGATGGCCGCACCGATCGATCCGCTCACTGGGGAGTGCACGAAGCCGTCGGAGTAAAGTGCTTTCAGCTTGGCGATCGCGTCGTCGGCGTCCTCCAGGGCATTGTCGAGGGAGGTCAGCTCCTGCTTGAGCACGTCACGCTGGGACCGGAGATTCACCTGGTCGCGACTTGCCTCGTAGCTCGTGCGCAAGGCTTCTTGGTACCGCGCTGCGGTCACGAGTTTCGCATCGGCTAAAGAGTCGAATTGCTTGATGGTATTGACCGCCTCCGATGCGCGGCGCTCGGCAAGGGGCAGCAACTGCACCACACTCTCGGCCCGGACCTTAAACTCGGTCGCTTTGGCCGCCAGGTCCGCTCGCTTGGTGGACAAATCGGCGAGCCGCTCAAGGATTTCGGTCGATTGGAGCCGAAGCAGGGTGGCCCCCGCCTCGACCGACTCCCCCTCCGTGACATCGACCGCTTCTACCCGCGCCACATAGGTCGTCGCCACGACATGCTGGTCGCGCAGCACGAGACCGTCGGCTTGCAGCAGGACGTAGTCGCCGAACAGGTAGTTCAGCACCGTCAGGGCGAACACGGACAGCAAGACGAGATAGATCGCGCGCCCGGTGCGGCCGCGCATCACGCGCTGCTCGCTCGGAATATTATCGGGACGCAGACGTTTCTTGAGGGGCTGCATGCTACCTCCGCACCCGATGCACTTTGCTTGGCACGTAAGTGTCGCGGTAGGACGCCTCGACAACCCACTCTTGCACATAGGCCGCAAGCCGAACGAAGCGCATCACGAAGCCGTTGAACAGGCTGTAACCAGGGACATACGGTACGAGCGGCAGGGCCTTTACCTTCGGCGAAACCAAGGCCGCCAGCACGAAGGTGGCGCTGTCGAGCACCAGCATGCCGGCTTGCGCGCCGATAAGGATCATGAACGCCAAATCCCCATAGGTGGCGAACAGCCACATGATGTAGATCGGAAAGACGATCGCCGCCCCAACATTGAAGACACCAAACTCGATCTCGTGCATAAGCTCAGGCACGCTGAATCTCGAACTGAATGGGTTCAGCAGGCTGCGGTGCTTACGGTAACGGAGCCGCACCGCGTCACGCTCCCAGCGGAAGCGCTGCCGGACCAAGACGGCCAATGTCTCGGGAGCGTTTGTGTAGCAAATCGACTCCGGTGCGAAGAGTGTTCTCCATCCCGCCTGGCGCAGTCTGAGCGTAACGTCGAGATCCTCTCCCCCGCCGGCGTCGAGGCCGCCAACCCTGTCGAGGGCCGCGCGGCGGAACGCCCCGAAGGCGCCCGACACACATGTCATCTGGTCGGTGAGATCGGCCGCCTGTTTGCCCTGGGAAATGCTGATCAGGTACTCGATCGCCTGGAAGCGTGTGATCACGCTGCGATCCGCATTGCCCACAATGATGTTGCCGGCTACTGCGCCCACGCGCGGATCGGCAAAGGGCTCGATGATCATTTTTAGCGCGTGACGATCAAAAGTGCAGTCGCAGTCGACATTGATGACGATGTCGCCGGTGGCGCGGCCGAGGGCCAAGTTCACGCCAGCCGACTTGCCCGACCGCACCTGCGTGCAGTGACCCTCCTTGATCAGCCCACGCTCCTGCAATTGGCGCAGCTTTTCCGGCATCCGGTCGGTTGAGCCATCGCTGACGACGATAATCTCGTCTGGCGGCCGGCTCTGCGCGAGCAGAGATTGAACGCACCGCTCGATCGAGTCTTCCTCGTTGTGTCCAGCGATCAATACCGTCACGCGGTCGGCGCTGGAGACGTAACGACGCTCTCCTTGGGAGCGGAAGCTGAGAGCGGCGACTGACACGAATCCCAAGGTGTAGCGCGGGATTTCGAAGATGGCGACGAACCAAAACAGGCCTAGCAGGCTCTCGCCACTCTGCGACAACAGATAGGTAAGTCCATCTGAAGTGGACTGCCACATCACGCAAAGTCCTCAGGCCCGAAGGCCTGGAACATGGCGCCGAGATCGACGTTGAGGGTTCGGCTGGCGCGCTCCTTCAGATGGTCGAAATCGACTTGGGCCTGCTCAGGGCCAATTGCTTCGAGCAGCGCGAAGTCATGGGACTGGCCCTTGACGACCGTGTTCGGTTTCGAGAGCGCATTGCGCAGATTCTCGATGAACAAATCGCGCGCCTGGGCAAAGCGCCGAGCGCCGAACTCGGCCACGACCTCGCTCTCCTTGCGGTAGAGGATGTTGACGAGAGCGAACGGGGTCTTGTCCTCGTTGTATCGCTTCGCCGCGGCATTCAAGGCCACCACCAGCTCGAGCGGCAAATCGGCGAAGCGCAACGCCTGCCTTGCATAGCCGAGAACGGCGCCGCCCTTCTCGGCGAAGCTCACGCCTTGATCGGTGAGTTGGTAGGAGAAGACATCACGCGTGGCCGCGACCTCAGAATCGGTATGAACGCCGCAGTCGAGACAGACAAACCCCACGCTGGGCTCCGAAGCCGCGTGGCCACAGCTGCCGCACATGACCATGGTGCCGGGACGGTCATAGTCGAAGCCGAAATGGGTGAGTTCGTGGTGGCACTTGGGGCAGACGAGTTCATCGCCGCGGCGGAAGTCCGCTTCAGGACCCTGAAAGGCGCAGCGGAAGTGGTGCAGATATTGCTCTTCGGACAGATTGGAGGAGCGGCATTGCGAACATTCTTCCCGCACATGCAGGCGATAACAGTCGCAGCTCGGGCAGATGTGGAAGCGCTCGAAGAATTCCCGCTTCAATAGACCATGCTCGCACAGAGCCTCGGCCTCGCGGGTGACCAGACGCCGGCCCAAGAGAATGTCGTAGGCCGCGAGATGGCGGTAGCGCGGATCGTACGCCGCGGTCAGTGGGCGATTGGCGACGAACATGCGGCCGAGCAGCTTCTCGCTGAGCTTATCACTGAGGATAAGATCACGATGCAGTCGCGCCCGCCGGTCCTGGAAATCGCGGATCAGGCGTCCGAGACGCTCCGTCTCCGTGCCACTCAGATCGGCGCCGTCGAAATCAGCCATCCGGCCGAGCGTGCCGGTGAGGTCGACGATCGGCAGTGCGAAGAGGGCCTTGCGCTCCCATAGACTGGCCAAAGCCTCGACCGAGACTGACTGGGTAATCAGGATGGCGTCGAAGCGTGGGTCGCCCAAGGTGGCCTGCATCGCTCGCGCCGAAAGACGCCTTACATCGATGTCCTCGGGCCAAAGGAGAAATTCATAGCCGAGCCCCTCGATGGCGAAAGGCTGCCGTACGGCGGCGGGAATCGCGGCCGAAGCGAGTGAAGGTGCCGATTGGCGCCCCGGTTCGAGGGGCTCCAGCAGCTTCTCGTCGCCAAGTTCAGCTTGCTCCTCGATGAGCTGCCCGATGCGATAAATGTCGAGCGGCTTCGGCATGACCAGATCGAAATTCTCGCAGTCTTCAGTATGTGCGAGCAGACCAGGCAAGTCGGCGGTAATGGCGATCAATCTCGGCCGGGCGTGTGCAGGCAGCTCACTCCTCACCGCGCTAGCGACCCTCAGGCCATCCATCTTGGGCAGATGAAAATCCAGCAGAGCGACGTCGTAATGATTGTGGCGCAGGGCCTCGAGGGCCTGCTCGCCATCGGTGGCGATGTCGACGTGATGCCCGCGCTGCGTCAGCAGCAGCTTCAGGATTTCATGCGTGGTCGGGCTGTCTTCCGCGACCAAGACCCTGCGTCCAGCAACGAGGTGTGGCACAGGTTCGAGATTAGGTGCTGTAGCTGCAGTCATCCGGCGTCCCTGAGCGCCTTGGTTTTTATGGTTGGCGCCTCGAGAACGTACCTTGTGAACAATAAACTTGTGATGAATCAAGCCGCTTGCCGGGCTTGGGATAATTAACAATGCGACGTGCGGAACGATGTCCGAGATCACAGAATCTCAGGAGAAGGCTCGCGCACACCGTTGGGGCGCAGTTGACGGTGAAATCCCGACTGTTAATCAAATTCTAGGCGTCCACTTAAGCCGGCATTATGCAACTGAGTGCTAAGTCGCGGATCGCCTGCAAATCTTGGCGCGATCCAATCCGAGCAGAGAGAAGACGATGGCACTACAGATCGCTACTCAGTCAGTGAGACCTGTCCTGGACCGAGCCAAACTGGCCGGCCTCAAGGAGCTCATCGGGGAGGCCAAGTGCGTCGCCGCAATACAGCGCTTCAAAGGGGAGCTTTTTGCCTGCCTAGCGGCGGTAGAAGGCAATTCTCCCGAACGCGCGGTTCACGCTCATAATCTCGCTGGCGTGGCTGGTCTGCTCGGATTCGATGATCTGGAGGATGAGAGTCGACGCTTCTTGACGGCGTTGCACGAGAATAGTGAGGACGTCCGCACATCCACGCAATCGCTGTTGCAGGCAGCTCAGAGAGTCGAATTGGAGCTCGATACGATCGCCTGAACGCCATGTGAGCCCGCCGCGGTGCTATTGCGCCCTCACTCGAGCGCCGATGCCGGAAAGTCCGCTTTGGGTCAAAAGCTGACGTGAAGCGGGGCGACCGGAATGTCCGCTCCGTGCCAATAGCGGACATGAGGAGAACTACTAGTGTGAGCCAAACGGAAAGCCGTACCGCTCGCACTGCTGGCTAAGCTCTCTATCTGTGAGACTTTCGTCGTCATGGGATGGCTTGAATACGCCGATGCGGCTTTTGCCGTCTTCCCTCCCTTGGTATAGGGCCGCGTCCGCGTCACGATGCATTCGGTCAAAGTCGGCATGGGCACCATCATGTACGACGATGCCGATCGACACACTGAACCTCGCGCCGGCCAACGGCATGGCCTGCCCAGCTAGTCTGAGCATGATTCGATTTGCGATTTTCATAGCCTTTTCCACATCGCAGTCAGGCGCAAAAATTAGGAACTCGTCTCCGCCAAATCGCGCGCATTGATCACCAGCGCTGACGCTTTCGCGCACGACTTCGGCGGTGAGCGCAATTACGGCATCGCCAGTGGCATGACCGCGGAGATCGTTGATCATTTTTAGATTGTCGACATCAACCAGCAGCATCGCATTGCTCGCCTGATTCCGCGGCAATAGCTTTCCGATGGTGTCTATGGCTCCGCGGCGATTGAGCAGTCCCGTTAGGCTATCGCGGATCGAAATGTCGTAGAGCTGCTGCATACGCCCCTGCATGGCAGAGTAATACAGCGTCACCAAATAGCCGATGACCACCGAGCCAATTAGAGCAGCAATCAGGCTATCAATCGCGATGGTACGAAAACGCGCTTCCTGAGCGAAATAGTACTGCAAGTCGAAGTCAACGCCGACAAAGCCGTTGTAGCGTCCTTTACTATCGTAAATGGGCGACGTCGCAGAGAGAAAGTCGCCGTAATCGTCATGCTCAAAAGTGGGATTCACATAGGTCTTACCGGCAGCGATCTGGTCCAGCCAGCCGTCATTTTTGTATTCTTCCCGGAGATCGAACCGTTCCATGTAGGCGGATGCGCGCAGTTTGTTATCTGTGCGCAAGTCGGTTGACGCGGCTGTGTCGAGTACGAAGTAGGGAACGCCACCCCGATCAACCATCGTGTAAAGGTAGAAAATATTTGGGTCTGCCGAGTGGAAGCGAACGAGCGGACGCAGCGCGCGGGCGTAGAGTTCGTCGCTAAAATTCGTAGGGTCGAGCAATTTGCGGTGCAGGTCGCCATCGACGACACTGGCAGCGACCTGGCCAATCTCGCCCACGTGGGACCGAAGTGCTTCCCATCGGGCTTGCTTCGACAGCCATTGCGGTATGGCTACCATCGAGACCAGCACGAGGGCGGCGGCCAAGCTTGCAACGATGAACGCTAACCATTGGAATCGGCGCCGAACGTTTGTTGCGCGTCGATCTAGAGATATGTCTTTGGGCAATGGGGCAAGCATCTCAGCAAGACGCTAATCGCCTAGCATTTGATTTCGATTTAACGAGATTGGACTAAATTTAAGCTTCTATCTTTTAGACTGTGAAACGAACCGCATGGACAGGTCCAGGCTATTGGTCTCATGTCGAGACCGCCGCTCAAGGCGACGCCGCGGCGCCGCTACGGCCGTGAATCAATCACGACTGCGTCGAACGTCCGCTTCGGGAAGAAGTGACGTGAGGCCCGGCGCCGGCAGGTTAAGAGGAAGTCGGCGCGTGGGGTCACCGCATCCACCGGCCATTCGCCGTGGACGCCCGAAGAAAAAGTTAACGGGACGCCACCGCTTGCCAATCAATTAGTCTTTTGGGCCTAATATCTAGCCAGGTCTAATTCGAACAAATTTCGAGGCGATGCACACAGCCATTACATCGACACCCCAGCTGAATCGCCCTTCGCTCGCCGGCAAGACCGTCCTTATCGCGGATGATAGCCCGACAATTTTGGATGTGCTCGAGGCCCGATGCTCTGCATTGGGGCTGCGCGTCGAGACTTCAACCGATGGCTTGCGCACGCTCCTGAAGGTGAGCAAGGCGAAGCCTGATCTCCTTATTCTCGACCTCAACCTGCCCGATGTAGAAGGCTTTAGGGTTGTTGAGAGGCTTACAGACCCAAAATTTCCGCCGCTTCCCGTGATCGTTCTGACCGCACGGTCGGATCAGGCCGCTATCCAACGCTGCGAGGAACTGGGCGTTCTTTACGTGCACAAAGGAGCGGAAAGCTGGGGTGAGTTAGAGTCAATGATTTTCAAGGTGTTTCGTACCAAGCCAGCCAACGAGGCAACCCGCACGGCTTCGGAGGAAAACAAGGGCAGACAACCCCGCATTCTGTTGGTTGACGATAATGCGATAGCATTGAAATCGCTCGCGTCGGCCCTCCAAAAATATGACGTGGATGTCATACAGGCATCCTCCGGCATGCAAGGTTTTTGGCTGGCACTAAGATCTCAGCCTGACCTGGTCATCACCGACTACAATATGGAACACGGCAGCGGGCACTATTTGTTGAGCCGCATCAAAAGCACTCCTTCGGTTCAGCACATCCCAGTGCTTGTCTTCACCGGCGAAGCAGTAGCCGAAAGGGAGTTGCATCCCATAGTGCGGGATCTACTTGGCCGCGGCCAGGCAGCCGCTTTCGTAACCAAGGCTCATGACACGACCGCATTGATGGAGCAGGTCCGGCGCTTCGTGCCATTGCAAGGCAAGGCCTGACCTCAAGGCTAACGGGCTCGTTGCCGAACCACTCTGGAGACATGGCGGGGATTGTCAGCGATCCAAGCTTCGGGCGGCGGCGTCGAGACGCAGTCCCGGCCTTCTCGTTTCGCACGGTAGAGCGCGAGGTCGGCATCCCGAATTAAGTCGTCAATGTTCTGTCCCACTTTCCATTCGCTGACGCCTAAACTGCTGGTGACCCCGACAACTCCATCGGGTGTTTTGACGCGTAAACTTGCGATCCTACAACGCAACTTTTCGGCGACTTCCCACGCGCTCGCCAAGTTGTGTGTATTTAATAGAATACAGATCTCATCGCCGCCCAGCCGACCGGCGAGCGATTGGTCTTTGCATGCCTCTGCTGCGATAGCACGGATGGTCTCATCGCCCGTCTGATGTCCATAGAGATCGTTGACCTCTTTGAAATGATCGACATCGAACAAGATGGCGGCGAGCTGGCCACCTTGGGCGGCCTCTCGGCACAATTCGGCACCTTGCTCGAAAAAGGCGCGGCGGTTCAGAAGACCCGTCATCGGATCAGTCGTTGCGAGACGTATCAGCTCGGTCTGCAGCTTGATATTCCTCTCGGCAACCCTCAGTCGCGCGAAGAGTTCTCTTCGGTTAGGCGGCTTACCGATAATTTCGTCCGCCCCCATATCCAGACACTCAATCATCGTATGTTCGTCAGTGTGGGACGTCATCAACATGATGTAGAGGGGGCGCCGATCTCCTGCCAGGAGCCGTGCTTCCCAACAGAGTTCCATGCCCGAGATCGGACTTAGTTCGGCTGAAGTGATTACAGCCTCGAGTGTGTGGTCTAAGGCGATTTTCGCAAGCGCCTCACAGGGATCTGCGAAGACTAAAACGCGATGACCGCGCAGGGCTAATAGCTGCACCACGGCCGACTGAACGGCCCGGCTGGGATCAACGAGGACAATGTTCACCGCAGCGCTCCATTCCGCTGCTCAAGAAAGCGCCACAGCCGTTAAATCCAGATTAAGCCTGTCGTGTCCGCTCGTTGCGAATTGCGGCCTCCATTTTCAATTGCCCAGCAGGGTCGTGCCTTTGCATCTCGCGATCAAAAGGGAAATATCCGGACCATAGGCAGGATTAGCCAGCAGCGCCGCGCGGCGTAACGATATGCAAGGACTGTGGCGAGTGGGCAAAGTGCCGAGTATGGAAGGTCTTGATGAGTTTTGATATCCGGCCCGCAGCAATCGCCTTTGAAAAGTAAAATCCCTGCAACTCGGTGCAGCCGAAACTGGTCATCATCGTGGCTTCCAGTTCATCCTCGACGCCTTCGGCAACGATATCCATACCGAGCGCGCGGCCAAGCTTGACAACGGATTGGACGACGATTCTCGAGGTGTCATCCTCAGACATTCTGCTGACGAATGAGCGGTCGAGCTTGATTTTGTCGAACTTGAAATTGCAAAGATACGCCAAGCTCGAATAACGCGTGCCGAAATCATCGAGTGCGGTTTTAAAGCCCATGGCGCGGATGGATTCGAGAATGGAGACAGTGTGGTTAGTTGCCTCCAACAGCACGTTCTCGGTGATCTCTAGAACGAAGCGTCTCGGATCCACGCCATGTTTAGCAACGAGCTCGCATAGGGTTGGCCTAAGATCGACATGACGGAACTGGGCCGGAGAGAGGTTTATTGCAACTTCCAGATCGGGCCAGCGCTTGGAATCCTTCATTGCCTGATCGAAGACCCATTCTCCGAGCGCGGGAAGAAGGCCAGAATTTTCGGCGATCGGAATGAAGTCCGCGGGCGATATCTCGCCACGCACAGGATGACGCCATCGCAGCAGCGCCTCCACGCCAACGATCGATCCCGTGCCGCATGAGATGATCGGCTGGTAGTGGAGCCGCAGTTGATTGGAACTCAATAGCGGTGCGCAACTCTACTTCGATCGAGCGGCGATGCTCAACCCGCTCGGCCATTTCGGAGGAGAAGAACACGGCGCAGTCGCGGCCCTGGTTCTTGGCCTCATAGAGCGCGATGTCGGCGTGGCGCATCAATTCATCGGCTGTGACGCCGTTGTCGGGGGCCACAGCGAGGCCGACCGAAGCAGTTACGCGAATGCTCTGGCCATGGACGGAAAAGGGCAATGCGAAGGCTTGCGCTATGCGGTCCGCAATAGCCGCATCTCCTCCCGAGCCTACCGGCATGCCTAGAATTGCAAATTCATCGCCGCCGAAGCGCGACAGAAAGTCTTGAGGCCTGAGGCGCGCCTTCAAGCGCTGCCCCACGGCCTTTATTAACTGATCGCCGGCCTCGTGGCCGAGCGTGTCATTGATATCCTTGAAGCGATCAATATCAATATAGGCGGCGACCGCCCGCCGATTGCTGAGCTCGATCCTCTGGCGATGGAGAAAGCTTTCGATCTTTTCGACCATTTCCACGCGGTTCGGCAGGCCGGAAAGTGCGTCGTGCTTGGCTTCATATTGAAGGGAATCGTGGGCGCGTCTCAGGCGCCTAAACATGGTCATTGACAAAAGACCGGTGGCCAAAATGCCGAGTGCCACAAGCGGAAGGATGATGATCATGAGGATATGACCGGGACGCCTCGTGGTCCAGGTTAGAAAGCCGGCCGGGATGCCCTCATCACCCACAAAGGCTTCGGAGACAACTCCGTCTGCGTGCGACGGTTGGGACGTCAGGGCCAAATCGGGCAGCAGCAGCGAACGCCCAATATCGGAAATGAAGGCATCATCGATATAGATGATGCTGAGCAAGAGGTTGGGCGTGCCTTTCAACAAACTCTTGTCCATGTTGGGCACGATGGTCATGCCGGCAACAACGGCAGGTCGGCCGTCCACAGATACGATATGCCCCGCCCAACGCGCCGCTTGGTCAGGGACGAGAACATGGTAGCGATTCATCGAGTCGCCGACGATGTCGGGACGAGGCTCAAGCTTTGAGCGGTCCCCCCTCCGTATCTCGTCGATCAGGGCAGCCAGAGCCGGGCGGCGCTTCTCAAACGCCACTGAGTCTAGCCTCTCTGCGTTGGCAAAGCCGAAAAGCGGACGATCCTCCGCGTTGAGGATATAAACCTCGTCATGCCCATAGGTCTCGGTGAAGAACACGCCGAAATTGGCATCTGCGAATTCGAGATCGATGGCCTTGTCGGTGATTTTAGCGACGGGGTCATCCCACCAGGCGCTGCTCTTCTGCTCGTTCAAGGCGCGGGCGATGCTCTCGTTGAGCGAGTTATCGACGAGCATGCTTTCCCGCTCGCTCGCCGTCTCGTTGGCCTTCCATCCTGCATAGGCAATGATCGCGAGCAGAAGCACGCCGAAGAAGGCGATGGCCACCGCGATCATCGTGGTGAGGCGGCGAAGGTCGCCGTGGAAGTAGCTGGCTTGTGAAATGAGAGACCTCGACCGCAAACTCTCAATCAAGGCTACAACGAAGGTTTGACGACGGCGTTTCCGATTTTCACTAAGACCTGATCGCAGTTAACCGCCGGTGACTTCCGCTTCATGAAAAATCACGGCGCGAAATCAGCAGGGTGCTGATTTACAAGTCCCGCGCGGGAATGCTTGGCCGCCCGCTTGTCAGTCGCCCGCCCAGTCTCCTCGGCGCTCGGGCCGTCCGTCCTAGTGATGCCGATATAGTCTAGGAGCGACATGCTCCCTCGTCCCCGCGCGCACCCGCGGACGCGTCCCCGGAACTAGATGCCCGCGATGCTAGGGGCGAGGATGCCAAATGCACCAAATCAGTTACTAGTCTCTGGAGAATCGCCTGAGGCAAAGAGAATACGACGTCGCCAAACTCTTGCGTGCGCAGGAGCAGCCCGTAAGCCTCATGCGTTCGCACAACTTGATGACCGAAAACCATGAGCGTCAAGGGCTCTTCGCCGGCACTCTCGCTCGTCGCAACCTGAAGAGCATGCAGCGTGTGGTTGGCAACCTCGAGGCTCAACTCTATCGACTCTTCTGTCTCGCCAGTGCTGAACGTGAGATGCAGTCCCCGTTCCGTTGGTAAGAGACGCTTGAGACGCTCGACGTACATAAATTTGGGTCCAACAAATAAGTCTGGCAGGGGAGAGGTCAAGACAAAGCCTCGCGGGGGCTAAAGTATCGCAGTGGGCCTAAATGAAAAGACTACTGGGGGTTTTCGGCGTGGCTGCATCGCGTGTTAACGATAATGACCAATGGCGATTGCATGCGTGGTTTACGACCCATTAAGGTTAAAGACTAAGCAGGGTTCTCGCCTCGCCACCGATGCGGGTTAGTCATGCACTCACCGATAAGCCTAGGTCCGGGCAAGCGGGCAAATCTAGTCGTACGCTCGCGCGCCGATTCGCCTCATCTGAAAAAGGCTGCCCTCGCCATCGAACAGGCTGCGTGGAGCAAACTCGGCTATCTCAGCTACACTCGGTCACACTACGAGTACTATGCCGAGCTCCTCGATGCTTATCCCGAATTCCAACTCTGCCTCGTCGACGAAGAGACAGACTATCCGGTGGCGGTGGCGAGCACCGTCCCTTTCGTCTGTTCAGGACCGGATGATCTACCGCCGGAAGGATGGGACTGGGTAGTCGAGACCGCTGCGCGTACCAAAGACATGAAACCCAACATGCTCGGCGGGCTGGCCGTTTCAGTGCCGGCCGTACATCGCTCGAAGGGCTACGCGCGCGTGATGATTCGCTCTCTTCTCCAACTTGCAGAGAGCAGAGGGCTGGATGGGGTCGTGGTGCCCGTGCGCCCGTCAGTGAAGGCCATGCATCCTTGGGTGCCAATCGGCGACTACATGGCGTGGACCGACGACAGCGGACGTCCTTATGATCCTTGGCTCCGGAGCCATTGTTCCGTAGGTGGTAAGTTGATTGGGCCGTGCGAACGTTCAATGGTCGTGCAGGAGCCGATCGGGTTCTGGGAAAACTGGTCGAAGGTACATTTCGAGAAGTCGGGCACTTATGCGCTTGAAGGCGCACTGGCGCCGGTCAAAATCGATCTCGATAGCCAAACCGGCACCTATGAGGAGCCAAATGTCTGGGTCCTGTACGGTCCATAGAGTCTGCTCTGGGTCATGAGCAGACCTGAGCAAGTACTGGCGCGACGTCCGCCTAGTGCCAGAAGCGGTCATTCGCCAATGCCCCGGTCCAGCGTTGTAGGCCCGTTACTTTGGGCCGCGCCGGCGCGCCTGCCGCGGCAGCGGGCGCGTGCCCTCGATCTCGCTGCGGCCCCATTCAGCGAGCGCCCTGACCGCGGGCGCCAGCTTTAGCCCAGCCTCGCTCAAGCGATAGTCGTAGCGGCTACGGGGATGCGTAGAGTCTTGCCGCTCGACGATGCCTGCTTGCTCGAGATGTTTGAGCCGCTGGCTCAAGATGTTGGTCGGGATGCCTTCGCCGGAATTGAGCAGTTGTCCATAGCGCGAACTCCCGAATAGGAGGTCTCGCACGATCAGAAGGCTCCATTTGTCGCCGATCAGATCGAGTGTGCAGGAAAGCGGACAATCCGAGCGCTTCAAGCGCTTAGCCTGCCTGCCCTTGGTTTCAGTCCACACTCTCAATGCCTCCGTGCCCGAAGTCCACTACTTGCATTTTACAAGTAGTGATATTACTTGCCGCCTTCAATCTCGCGATAGGAGTTCGCCGTGACGCTCATGTTAGTTGCTATTGGCATTCTGGTTGCGGTCTTCGCCACCAGCTACGTCGTCGAGGGCTTTCGCCAGCGCCCGGCGGCGCCCGAAAAACTCTATTGGGCGCCCCACCTGCCTATCGAGTACACGGAGATCCACGGCAATCGCATCCGTTACATTAAGACGGGGAGTGGCCCGACCCTCGTCCTCTTACACACACTGAGGACCCAGCTCGACATTTTCGAGAAGATCGTGCCCACGCTCGCGAAATCCTTCACGGTCTACGCGCCGGATTATCCCGGTCACGGATTTTCCGATATCCCCAAAGCGGACTATGCGCCAGAGCTGTTCGTCAAGGCGGTTGAAGGCATTCTCGACAAGCTCGATCTGACGGATGTCACGCTTGCCGGAATTTCAATAGGCGGCGTCATCCCGCTCATGATAGCCGCCAAACAGAACCCCAGAGTGACGAAAGTCATCGCCATCAACCCCTACGATTACGGCGGCGGCACAGGGCTCGCCCGCGCCACTGTCTTCGCTTGGCTAACCGTCAATGTCGGCAAAGTGCCGGTGCTTGGGGAAGTATTCATGCGCCTACGCAATGCCGATGTGGAGGCGCGCATCCTTCGGGGCGGGGTCGCACATCCATCGGCCATCACCCCGGGATTTGCCGCTCAGGCTAACGCCTCGGGGCGCCGGCCCGGGCACTATCAGGCGTTTCTCAATCTCCTCCGCCACGCCCATCTGTGGGACGACGCCCGAGAGCACTACGGCGATATCAAGGTGCCCGTGCTTGTGGTTTATGGAGATCGCGACTGGTCGCGTCCTGACGAGCGGCGTCGCACGGTTGCGGCGATCCCGAATGCAAAGATGGAGACGATTCCGGAGGCGGGGCACTTCCTGTCGCTCGATCAGCCGAAGCGTCTCGCCGACCTGATCGCGTCCTTCGCCAAAACATGAGTGTCTCGCCGAGCAACCACGCAGTGGCGTAATGCGGATGGCAGAACTTGACGGCGCCCTCCTTGAAAAGCTCGCGGCTAGCAGGCCGCGATGTCCGCTGAGTGCCGCAAGCAGACACTTCGGTAAGCGGCACACTGCGGCGAACGTGTCGGTGGGCAAAAGAGAAAGCTCGGCACCGCGGAGCTTTCCTAGACCACCGTTCCCGAGTAGTTCGCGCGACAAGGAGAAAAAGAAACCCCTGCCGGGGGTAACTGGCAGGGGTTCTTCCCCGCCAGTGGGTACCTGACGGGGAAAGCCGCCTGCCGCGGCTGGCCCGACGGCAGGTGGAGAAAATTTAATCGCGCCATCTCGGCCGCACCAGGCTTTGCGGCCCTTCAGCCGTAACAATCTCCTCACATCCAGAAGATGAATAGCCGATCACGGCGGCGCGGGTGCCCGCGCCAGCATGGCATAAGGCAACAGTCCTCAATGGAATGCGAGCCAGACGTTGAAGCCGATGCTCGCGCTAAACATCATCGCGGCGGCAGCCAGCAGCAGTCCGATTCGCATGGTCTTTGCATGCGCGCGGTCGTCGACGCTTGGCAAGGAGGATGCTTCAAGCGTTAGCAGTCCCGTGTTCATGGTGCTGGACTCCGTTCAGATTCATTTCGGGCTCTCCACAAGATAGGCAATGGGCTGCCAAGGCTCTACTGGCCGAGGGTTTGGAGATATTCCCAAAGTGATAGCTTGTGTTCCCCATTGGTTTAGATCACGCGACGGGAAGACGCTATGGGCTACACCATGACGCTAGACGATGCACCGCCAGGTGAGGGGAAGCACGAGCAGTTTGATGTTTCGTTGAGTTATGCCGCAGGTTCTGATCTATCGAGGGTGTGGCCGACCCCCGCGCGGAAAGCGGAGTGCTCCACCCCAGAGCGTAGATATGTTCAAGAATCTCCGAACCAGCACGAAGCTTTTGCTCCTGTGCAGCGTGTTCGTCGGCGCGCTGGTGGTCACGACCTTTGGTCTCGTCGCGGAGAAGCAGATCGCCATCAATTTCGTGCGCAAGGAACTCGTTGGCGTACGGCATTTGGAAGCGCTGCGGGGGATCTACTCCGCGATCCTGACCGGAAAGCCGGGCCCGTCGGCGGCAGCCAAGCAGTCGCAGGACAGGCGCCCCGAGACCGGATCGGTTGGATCCGATCAATTGGACACGGCAGCGCTGGAGCGCAGCCTGAGCGAGGCGACCGGCAAGCTCACGTCGGCTCCGGATGAAGGCCAGCGCGAGGCCTTTTTTGTCGATGCGCTGACCGCGGCGCGCAACCTCGCCTCGCGGATCGGCGACGACTCCAATCTCACACTCGACCCCGATCTCGACAGCTACTATGTGCAGGACATTGTCGTCGCGAAAATTCCGACCCTGCTCAGTCAAATTGGAGAACTCCAGTCTCAGCAAGCGGTGTCGTCCTCGGCGCCGTCGAACCCCGAAACTCTGGCGGTGCACGCTCTGGTGTTGGACGGCATGATTCGGTCGTCCCTCGACGGCATCGAGCGGGATTTGCAGGCATCATATCGGGGCGGAAGTGGCTCGTCTCTGCGCCAAGCTCTCGACGACGACGTGGGGGCCATGATCTCTTCGGCAAACGCCTACCTAGACGCCGTGAAGACCAAGCTTCGTGACGGGGGCAACGCCGGCGCCGCCGATCGCTCATATGCGACTGCGGTCGATAGCGGCATTAATGCGTGGACCGCGAGCCTGGCCGAGCTCAAGCGGCTCTTGCATGCGCGGCTGTCCACGCTCCTCAGCAAACTGCGCAGCAGTCTCCTGCTAAATGGTCTGCTTGCGGTGTTCAGCCTCGGCTTCGCCATCGTCACGGGCCGTCTTATCGTACAGCCCTTGCTGCAGCTTGGGCGCCTCGCCGACGACGTCGGCCAGAGGAAGGACTACAATCTCCGCGCCGATCACGCGAGCCGGGACGAGATTGGGCGCCTTGCGGCCGCTTTCAATGCGATGCTCGCCGAGCTCGCGGCGGCGCGGGAGCGCGAGGCCGACGCGGCCGCGCGAAGGGCCGCAATGCAAGCCGAGCTTGCACGGGTGGCGCGGATCACGACCATGGGGGAAATGGCGGCTTCAATCGCCCATGAGATCAACCAACCGCTTGCCGCGATTGTGAATAACGCCAATGCCAGCTTGCGATGGCTCGGCCAGGATCCGCCGAACGTGGAGCGGGCGCGCTCGGTGCTCGAGCGCGTCGTCAGCGACGGAGGACGGGCGAGTGAGGTCATCGGCAGCATCCGCAGCATGCTGGATAAGAGCGGTCAGGAGCGCGTCGTGCTGGATGTGAACGACCTCATCCGCGAGGTGATGACATTCGCGCGGTCCGACTTGAGGCATCATGGCATCAAGGTTCGAACCGAGCTCGCGGAGGATTTGCCGCGCATTTCGGCGGTGCGCATCCAGTTGCAGCAAGTGCTTCTCAACCTGATCGCCAATGCCGCCGAGTCCATGGCTGCGAACGAGGAGCACGCGCGCGTGTTGACCGTTCGCTCCCAAAAGGCCGACGACTATGGCATAGTCGTCACCATCGAAGACACGGGAAACGGAATCGATCAGGCCAATCTCGAACGCATCTTCGACGCGTTCGTTTCGACGAAGCCCGAAGGAATGGGCATGGGACTTTCAATCTGCCGATCTATCGTCGAAGCGCATGGCGGCCGCATTTCAGCGTCAAGCGCTGCGCCGCGCGGGTCGGTGTTTCAGGTCAGCTTGCCAAATGACGAGCCAAGCGAACGCCCATGAAGGAACGGCACTCCCCTGAACCCGTTGTGTTCGTCATCGACGATGACGCCTCGGTTCGCGACTCCTTGAAGAACCTCCTCGAGTTCGGTGGAATTGCACGCAGAGCTTTTCGATTCCACGCAGGCCTTTCTCGACTTTCACCGGACTGATGTCGTGAGCTGTCTTGTTCTCGATGTGCGGCTGCCGGGCCTGACTGGGCTTGAGTTTCAAAATGAGCTGTTGAAGCTGGGCATCTCCCTGCCCATCATTTTCATCACCGGTCACGGCGATATTCCGATGAGCGTCCGCGCCATGAAGTTCGGTGCCGTCGAATTTCTCACAAAACCCTTCCGCGACCAGGATCTGCTTGAAGCTGTGCGCGCGGCTTTGGACCGGGACCGCGTGCGCCGCCGCGATGAGAGCACTCTCGCTGTCTTGCACGGCTATTTCGACTTGCTGACCGCACGCGAAAAGGAAGTGATCGGGCTGATAAGCGCGGGTCTGCCGAACAAGCAGATCGCGGCCGAGATGGGCATCAGCGACGCCACGGTGAAGGTGCATCGCGCCAACATCATGCGAAAAATGAATGCACGCTCCTTGGCGGACCTAGTCAGAATGGCCGACCTGTTAGGCCTGGGTCGGGCAAGTGTGGTGAGCCGCTAGGGGCATCCGCCGTCGAAGATCGTTCTCCCGCGCCCACGACCTCGAATCGCTTCGGGGCGTCGACGGGTCAGCGGGCCCGGTCTAAACCAAAGTCGTACTCGGCTCGCCCTTTTGGCCAATCCCTCCTCACATACGGCGAATAGACCAAGTTTTTGCGTAGTTTACGATCTTTCCTGCGAGTTAACGCCGTTGCTGCGGAGATAGTCGGACGGCGATAGGGACTAACCCCTGGGGAGAGCGGGATGCAGGAAACATCCAGTGCGACGGACGTCGCAGGCGTGCAGCCAAGACTTGGCGACCCGCGCATCGCCAGCATGTTCACGAAGGACTGCCTGTGGGCGTCAGGACTGCTGCTGGTCCTGTGGGTGCTGTACGCGTTCGTCTTCTATGAGGTTTGGCCGAACACCGGCGATGACAACGTCGCCCTCGCTTTGGCGATCAGCGGCGGTTTGGTACTGCTGTTCAATACCGCCTCCATCCTCGCCATGATCAAGCACTACTCCGAGGACAAGCAGCGCATCTATGGCCTCGACCTGCACTACCTGGACATCATGCAGAGAGCCAAGCGCTAAGGGAGGCGTCCATGGCGAGAAAGCCACCGTATCAGCCGCCGCAACAATCGAAACTTGGACAAGTTATCGACTGCGTGTTCCTTCTTGGACTCGTGTTCTTGGCTCTGTTCGCGCCGCTCTATCTCGGACTTGCGGGCGGCGGCAAAACCACGATCGACTTTGCCGACAAGACCTGGAGCGGCTTGGGTCAGAATGCCACCATGGCGGCCCAGTGGGAGAAGCTCGGCTACACGCCCGAGTCAGCCGCGGATCTCATCGCTTCCCGCTTCGACTACTCCTTCAGCACGGGAGAGCTCCTCATAACGGCGGCGGTGGTGATCGCCTATTTCTACATTCTCTTTCACTGGTCGAAAAAGGAATACAAGGACGTCATCGAGGAGAAGTTCAACAACAGGGGGAGCAGATGAACAGCTTCCAGATTCTCGAGTACGCCGCCTGGGCGCTCTCGATTCTCCTCGGAGTTTGGATGGTCGTCGATCTCATCCGCACCAACCGCGCCTACTCGGAGGAGCTTTTGCTGTCGTCAGAGGAAGGAGCAATCGATGACGCTCTCGTTATTGATCCTACTCACCAAGGGGGCGATCGATGACCCAGACAACGGCAATTCACGGAGAGAAAGTCTCCCTGCTTCGGGTGCTTGGCCCGGGTCACGTCTGGGCGCTCGGTGTCGGCATCGTTCTCGTCGGCGAGTACATGGGCTGGAATTTCGCCGTGGGCAAAGGGGGCGCGATCGCGGCGCTCATCGCCTGCTGGGTGGCCGGACTGCTTTATACCTGCGTGGCGATGATCGACTCGGAGGTGACCTCCACCGTCGCCGCCGCCGGCGGACAGTACGCTCAGGCGAAGCATATCGTCGGTCCGCTTGCCGCTTTTAACGTCGGCCTGTTCCTCGTTTTTGCCTATACGATGCTCGAGGCAGCCAACGCCATCACCTTGGGCTACCTGGTGCAAACTGTCGGCACCATGGCCGGCTTCGAGGGCGTGCACGACAAGCCATTTATTGTGCTGACGATCCTCTTCCTGGCGTGGCTAAACTATCGTGGCGTCTACGCGACCTTGACCTTCAACCTCGTCATCACCGCCATCGCGTTTATCGCCATCGTCATCCTGTTTGCCGCGGTGAAGCCTTGGGGCAACGAGGTCCTCAAGCTCGACGCCTTGTTAAACGGCCTGCCTTATGGCTGGCTGGGCGTCGTCGCCTCGATCCATTTCGGCCTCTGGTACTACCTCGGCATCGAGGGCACGTGCCAAGCGGCGGAAGAGGTACGGTCGCCGCCGCGTTCGCTGCCGCTCGGCACAATGACCGGCATCATCACGCTGCTGATCGCGGCGACGATGACCTGGTACGTCTGCTCCGGTGTCATGCCGTGGGAATATCTCGGCCAGGCAATCACGCCGCTGTTCGATGCGGCGCGTCTGACGGGCTCGACCCTGCTCATGGTCCTGCTCTTCGTCGGCACGATATTCTCGACGCTCGCCTCGGCGAATGGCTGCATCAACGACGCCTCGCGCGCCTGGTTCTCAATGGGCCGCGACCACTACCTGCCGGTCTGGTTCGGCGCCGTGCATCCCCAGAACAGGACGCCATATCGCTCGATCGTGTTTCTAGTGCCGGTGGCGCTGGTGTTCGCCTATTTCGCGCCGCTTGATCAGGTCATCACTTTCTCGATCCTGTCCGGCCTCTTGGGCTACACCTACATGTCGTTCAACGTGATCATGTTTCGCACCAAGTGGCCGCTGGGCACCATCAGAAGAGGCTACGAGCACCCGTTCCACCCATTGCCGGCGATTGTGCTGCTTGCCTTGTGCGCGGTCACCTACTTCGCGGTGTTCCTTGGTTACGGCACACAACTCGTGGCAATGATGGTGTTCTACATCATCGCTTCGCTCTGGTTCGCCTTCCATCGGTACAAATACGTACGACGCGGCGACCAGTTCACCATGGCTTGGCCGCGGCCTCAGGGATATTGACGTGCTCCGTCGGGGCTGGCCGAAAAGTGATTTAGCAGCACCGACTGGGTAACCGATCATCGCGGCCCCCGGACGGCGAGAAAGCGCATGCCAATCCTATCAACGATATTGCTCGCCCTCGGCAGCGCTGGTGCGATCGGCGCACTGGCCGTCCGCGAGCACCGGTCGGTACGGGCCGCGCGGCACGGTTTGCTCGATCCCTGTGTCAAAGCTCTCGACGGAGCGGAGATCCGCTATCGCGGAGACGGCTTTCCTAAGCTTGTCGGCTGGCATCGCGGACGACGCGCGCACGTGGAGCTGATCCCGGACACCATGGTCCCCCGCCGTCTGCCGCAGCTTTGGGTCTCCGTCACAGTTATGCACGAGCGGGTCGACGTCCCGAGCCTCGCTGTTCTGGTTCGTCCGGCCGGATACGAATTCTATTCGCTCACCAGCCGGCTGACCTGTGCATTGGATCCTCCGGCAGCGTTGCCGCAGGAAATCCTTATACGCGGATCGGATGCGCGCGCCGAGCTGTTGTTACGACAACTGACGCCACAGCTCGCGGCGACCCTTGCTGAGCCGCGAGTGAAGGAGGTGGCCATCACCAACAAGGGCTTGCGCATCGTCTTGCAGGCGCGCGAGGGCCGCCGCGGCGAGCACCTTCTGCTCCGGCAAGCGGTGTTCGATGACGCCAGTGTCCCGACGACCCACCTCACCAAGCTGCTCGAGGACCTCGACTTGCTGCGAAGCGCCATCGATAGCCCCCGGCAGAAGCGGGCGGCTTGAGCATGCGACCGCCGTGGCATCCTTACGCGGTTCTCCTCCTCGCCCTCTTGCTGCCCGGCGCGGGGCACGTGGCGGTCGGCCAGCCGCAGCGTGGCTTGGGTTTCGCCTTCTTCACGCTGCTGCTCGTACTTCTTTCCTGGCACACGACGACACCCGATCATTCCCTGATCGGGCGCTTGGCCGGTGGGCTCTTCGTGTGGGCGCTGTCAATTCCGGACGCTTACAGGATCGCACGACTTAACTATGAGAGGTGGCGCCAGGCGGTGTGCTAAGTGCCCGCTATAGGCGAAGCCCGATACTGGGCATGCGGTGATCTTGATAATTCAAGGCTCTCCCCGTGTCGGTCGATGTCCGCTATGGGTCATGAGCAGACCTGAGCAAGTACTGGCGCGACGTCCGCCTAGTGCCATTAACCGACCTTCGCCTGCGAGCCTCGCCCGGACCTGGATACTTTCCTCCCATTTGACCTTTTCCGTTAAATCAAAAGGCACTATCCTCCAAAGGATATCCTCTTCGTAGCTCGCCGTTATTCTCCGTCGGATATCGCTTGATGCTCGGCGTGAAGCTCCAAGCATTCGAGAGAGGCTGGAGAGAAACCGTGCGCGAGCCATATCGATATCGTTTTTGCCGTCAAACTAACCTCGCCCGCGATCTAGTCCTGATCGTGTTGCTAGGGCTATTGAATTTCGCAGTCGCCGCCCATTTTGACCTGTTCGAGGAATTTGGGCAGTTTAGTCGGGGCCACGAGGAGTGGCAGCTCGACGAGTTCGTCTTCGCAGCCATTTGTGTTGGTGTGGGCATTTTACTGTTCGCCCGTGATCGCGTTCTTGAGTTGCGCGAAGCTGGGAAGGAAGCACTAAAACTAGCGACTGAGGATGAGCTTACTGGACTCCCAAACCGCCGCCAATTCATTGGCCACCTTAGCGACCCGAAGCTCACTCTTACGCCGAGCGAAAGAATTGCCGTCTTCGTTATCGACTTGGATGGTTTCAAGCCGATCAATGATCTTTACGGCCACCGATTGGGCGACGAGGTATTGCGCGCAACTGCCCACCGCCTAAAGAAGATTGTAGGGGACCAAGGCCTGGTGGCACGCATCGGCGGGGATGAGTTCGGCTTGGTCCTGCCCATGGCCGTTTATGACGAGGCTCGCGTTATGGCCCGTCGCATCATCAGCGAACTACCTGAGCCAATTCAGCTTGCTGCCCTCTCATTGAGCGTCGGCGTCAGCGTAGGGATTGCCTATAGCGACAAGCCTATCGGGTCGGATGTTCTCGAGGATCAGGACGGCAGCGACGCAAATACCATAATGCGTCAGGCTGACATGGCTCTGTATAAGGCAAAAAAGGAAGAGGGAAGCTGCTACCAGTTTTTCTGCCCCGAAATGGATGACCAACTGCGGCAGCAAGCGGAATTAGAATCCGAGATTGGACCTGCGATCAAATCGGATCAGATCGTGCCCTACTACCAGCCTCTGGTGGACTTGAGGACGGGAGCTGTGACCGGTTGTGAAGTGCTGGCGCGGTGGAAGCACCCAACCCGCGGGCTGATTTTGCCCAGCACGTTCATTCCTCTAGCCGGGGGCACTGGCAACATCAGCGCGCTGACATACTCGCTACTTCGCCAAGCAATCCGAGATGCGCAGACTTGGCCTGAGAGCCTCACCATATCTGTGAATTTGTCACCCTTAATGATGGCCAATAGCTGGCTCGTATCAGAGATATTGCAGATTCTAACCGAATTGGCTTTTCCCGCTCATCGCCTCACTTTGGAGATTACGGAAACGACGCTTATTGACCGTCCCGAAGCAGCTAAGTCCGTGTTGACGTCCCTGCGCAATCTCGGCGTTCGGGTCGCCCTGGATGACTTTGGGGCTGGATATTCGGGCCTGTCCTATTTGCGTCAATTCGACATCGATACGGTCAAGCTTGATCGCTCTTTCATAGGGACAATGTTGGTCGATCCACGCAGCCTTTCGCTCGTCGAAGCTATCATTAGCTTCTGCCATAGTCTGCGGCTGTCGGTTACCGCGGAGGGGATTGAGGATCTTCCCGTCATGAACCGACTGACTCAACTCGGCTGCGACTCTGGACAGGGGTTCTTGTTCTCCAAGCCTAAGCCTAACAGCGGCTTTTTGCGCTATCTCAACAGCTCCATCACGGCCATGCGAAAGGCCGGATAGATTGAGCTACTCGTCGGCATGCAGCGCGGACATTACGTCCACTCGAACGTAAATTGCTTTCCCGGAAAGCGCCTCTACGTGCGTGACGGAGGATGTAAGGAGCGTCGGACTGTCTGTCACGCCGACAATAAAAGCGCGGATGCATTGTCCGGCAAGTACGATGGCTCCGTCTTGTGTCCCGGCAGCGCGGCTGCAGCCCTCCAAGTGAAGGGGTGTCACAACGAAACTGCCGGAACTATCCGCCTCCAGAATGCAAGGCCAATCATAAAAGAATGGTGCTTGCCTGGTAAATGGGCTGGGCTTTGAGATGACTTGAACGCTCCGCGGTTGGTTGGGCGGGAGCGCGATTTATCTCTCTCAGCCATCGGCGCCGAAATTCAGCCGATGATAATCTACGGTGCGCCGATCTGACCCAAATAGCGAGTCCCAAGGTTGAAAAAGCCTACGACGCTTTGCTCGCTTCACCGTCTGCTTTGGGTCATTAGCGGATACTAGCGCACGTATTAGGGATGTCCTCTTCGCCCCAACAGCGGACATGCGTCGGGCGTGAATGTCCGCTAAGTGCCAGGAGCGGACCTTTTGGCTCGGCATAGCCGAGCCAGTCACGCAACTTTTTGGACCCTAGGCAGGGCGGCGAGGACGAACAGCCAGCCGAACAGATATTACGCCGTTTTCCCCGATCAGCTGCGCCAAGATGAAGTCCGGCTCATCACCGGACTCGTTGCCACCCACAGTGTCTAACGGCCGAGAAGCTTCTTCTGCTGATCAACATATTCCTGTGAAACGTCGCCAGCCGCGATCAACGCGTCGACGCAGGCCTTGGTCATGTCACTGGCGTGCTGCTTAAAGCAAATGTCGAGAAGTTGGCTGCCGAGTCCATCTTGGTTGCAGAACTTATTATACTCCCACGCGCATGCATCTTGCACGGCCTTGGAAATGGTGACCGATTGTGCGCTCGCCTGGCCAGCGATGCTCAAAACGAAGATGGAAGCAACGAGCGAACTCACGCGAAAAGACGCCATCATGGATCCCTCTTTTTTTACGCCGGATAGGCTGACTTACCAGGGCGGAGGTTATCGAATTTCGTCGGAATGGGCTAGGGCATTGCGCCACACTTCCGCCTACTGAATGAGTATTTTGCGCCCATAGGGGGACGATCGGAGAAACTTGCTGGTTCGAAGTATGACAAAGGGGTGACAACCATGACCGCTAGGGAGGACCAAGATGCGGCTTTCGAAGGTTACGCCGTGGGCGTTCCTTATGGCTCTATGCGTCGTGCCAATGCCGGCACTCGCTGATTTCGGCTGTTCGGTCGCCGAGATTTTTGAATGCACTGCGGTTGCCGGCTGTCAGCGGGTTTCAGCGGCGCAAGCCAATCTCCCGCCTTTCGTCACCCTGAATGTCAAGCAGAAGAGGTTGTTCTCCGGTCTGTTTGGTGGCGAGGGGCTATTTGAACCCGGCGAAGTCTATGAGGATCCAAATGTCCTGATCCTGCACGGACGGCACGGCCTACTGACCTGGAGCGCTGTTGTAAATAAGGCCACAAGCCAAATGTCGATGTCGATCGCGAATCTGGACAAGACTTACGCTCAGTTCGGAGCCTGCGCGGTGCAACCGTAGCGGCCAGGTCACTTTGACGGCGCTGCGATAACGTGAAGTTTGTACCGGTGTGAATGATTCTCTGGAGTGGGCGCAGTTGAATATGAGGAGATACCTATGAGTGAAATCCCAATTCACTTAACCGAAAGACGATCCATGACTCTTCATCACGCGGGCGCGATTGCCGCTCTTGCTGGGGGCATGGCGATTACGGGGCTGTTCGCGAGTTCCGACCACGCACAGGCGCAGGAAAAGCGACCCAATGTCGTCATGCTCATGACCGACGACACCGGTTGGGGTGATTTCGGAGCCTACTCAGGAGGCGGCAAGGCGCTCGGTCACCCGACGCCCAACATTGATCGCATTGCCGCCGAAGGCGCAATATTCACTAGCTGGTATGGTCAGTCGAGCTGTACCGCAGGGCGCGCCTCGTTTATCACCGGCCGCATTCCGATCCGCACGGCACTGTCCGTTGTGGTGGCCCCAGGCGACGAGAACGGCCTTAAGAAGGAAACGCCGACGATCGCCGAGTTCTTCAAGAAGAATGGCTATCAGACCTACTTCTCTGGCAAGTGGCATCTAGGCGACAAGCCAGAGTTCTACCCCATCGAGCATGGCTTCGATGAGATGAAGGAGTTTGCCGCCTATTATCCGGGTGTCTACTCCTACGACGATACGTCGCCGAACTTTCACCCCTGGTTCCCGAAGTACAACGAACCGTACTGGAAGGAGTACCAGGACATCGTGAACCTTGATGAGTGGGAAGGCGTAGCGGGCAAGCCTGCCACCAAGGTGGCGCGAATCACCTACGACTATCTAGCTAACTTCGACGTGCGGCAGGCCGATTCGGCGGTGGAGTACATCAAGCAACACGCCAAGGACGACAAACCCTTCTTCATGGACGTCAACTTCATGAAGATGCACAACCCGACCAACCCGGCGCCGGCATTCAGAGGCAAGTCAAAGCTCGGCAATTACTCGGATTCGATGCTGGAACTCGATGACAACATCGGCCGCGTCATGGATGCGATTCGTGCCGAGGCGCCTAACACCATCGTCATCATTACAGCCGACAACGGCGCATGGCAGGATGCCTGGCCAGATGCCGGAGTGACGCCGTTCCGCGGCGAAAAAGGAAGCGTATTCGAAGGCGCGTTCCGTACCCCGGGCATCATGTGGGCGCCGGGGAAAATTCCGGCAGGGGTCTACCTAGACCAGATGATGTCGCACATGGATGTGTGGCCGACGACCGCGGCAATGGTTGGCCTCACACCGCCGCCACATGGGGAATGGGTCGGCGACGACGGCAAGCCCATCTACTTTGACGGCATCGATAACAGCGCCTACGTTACCGGCAAGTCGCCAACTTCCGCACGGGACTCGTTCATCTTTATCGATGGTGAGGCCTTAGGTGCGGTGCGCGCCGACATCGGCGGCGATCCGGACAACCCCGACCTTAAAATCGCTTGGAAGTATCTGTACACGGCCAAGGACACCTGGCTCGGCCCGGAGCAAATCCTAGGCGGCATCGGTGCGCTCTATAACCTCACCATGGACCCGTACGAGAAGTACGACATGACGTTCAACGGCGCGATGTCCTATCGCTTGTCATCGAGTTCGCCGGGTAAGTACTCCGGCCAGGACAATGGCTGGATTCTCTCGCTGATTTATCCGCCACTGATTGAGTTCGACAAGTCGATTATCAAGTACCCAAATATCAAACGCTTCCCGGGCGGAGCCTCGGACGACCTGCGGCCCAATCTGCAGGACCCGTCGAATCCAGTACCGGCGATGGATCCGAACAAGCCTCCACGCATCGGCGGCGGCGGCGGTTAACTCGCAACTCTAGAGGGGGCGTGCTCATCGGCGCGCTTTCTCAATTCTGAGTTAGCCAGCGCGGCGCGAATGTCCGCTTAGGGTCATTCGGCGACGTAAGCGGGACGTGCATTGACCTCCGAAAAGGGTCCGGAACCGGACATCAAATTGCGCCGCGTAATGTCTGGTGCCAGGTTTGTCTGACGTGCCTACTGTTAAAAGCGTAAAGTGAGCTAGAAATGAACCACACAAAATGAAACCAGTCACATCCGCAATCCTTGCGCTTGGAGCATGCCTCCTTGGCACCACTGCATTTATGGTCGAGACCCATGCTCAAGCTAAGGAAAATGCCAATTTCGAGGCTGGGATCACAGCTTATCAAGCTGACGACCTGCCACTTGCCTACAAGGAGTTTCTCGCAGCTGCTAAGGAAGGCCACGCCAATTCCCAATTCAATGTGGCCTTGATGTATGAGCAAGGCATCGGAGTTGGAAAAGATGAGAAGGAAGCGGTTGTTTGGTATGGCAAAGCCGCGTTGCAGGGGAATGCGGCCGCGCAATTCAATCTAGGGGTGCTCTACGAAAATGGTCGTGGCACCAAGATTGATTTCGCAAAAGCCAATGAGTGGTATCGCAAGGCGTCGGTGCAGGGGGATGCGCTGGCCATCGGCAATCTAGGCATGCTGTATGTGCGTGGTCAGGGTGTGAAAGAAAACAAGGTAGTCGGCGTGGCGCTACTCTTGCGGTCTGCCACCCTAAATTCTTCACCCGGAAACCACGCCAAACAGAATCTTGCAACCACTCGCGGCTTAACAGCTGAGATGATCGTCGCAGCCCAAGCACTCTCCGAAGAATTTACGAATGCTAAGAACCTGCTAGCGCCGCTCGATCAGGCACTGTCAGAGTAATTGGCTTGAGCCTCCGGGCGAGGATCCTGAGCCCCGGCGACGTCGCGCTACCGGCGACTATTCGGTGAGCTTCCGTCGCTGTCATGTCCGCTTAGGGTCAAACGGCGGCGACGCCTCGATCACTTGGAGAAGTCAGGCGGAGGCAGCGCCCATTCAAATTAAGGCAGACCGATTTGGGGTCAGAAAAGTTGACTGCGAGCCCACCGAGTTCGTCCGCTTCGTGCCTAAGCAGGCATCGAATCCGACGTTCCTCTCATCGCGTTGTATTTCTGCCACATCGATCGCATTTCTCGTATGGCAGGATCTAACCAACCGGACTGCCTTAGTTTTGTGGCAGACAACGTGCTAGTCGCTGTTGCAAGGGTTGCTAGAGCTTTGCCATTCCCTGCGCGAACAGACTGACTGAGGGGGCTCGTTTCCATTGTATTTCCGCAGCGCCGATTTAACGAGGCTGGCTCCACGCGCGGTTGCTCTGCTCTTGGTTTTCGGAGCAATGAGTTCAGGCCCCGCCCGCGCGGCTGATCTACTTAGTAATGGCGCCTACCAGCAGCACATACCCGTGTCTTCCGGATGGGAGTTCCGCGTCACGCCTTACGCCTGGGCGCCCAGCGTGAACGGCGATGTCACCGTGCGCGGCCACACGGTCGATATTGATATGTCCTTCTGGGATCTCTTCAACTCCGGCGATTCCAAGGTGGAGTTGGAGTCGCTTCTTGCCTTGATGGGTTACGTCGAGGCCCGAAAAGGTCCGTGGGGCATTTACGGCGATGTGGTCTGGGGCAATTTCGATTTCTCGGGAGGGGCCGTGACCCAGCGTAATCCAATCGCTGATTTGAATGTGTCGGCCCGCGCTAAGGCGAGCTTAGGCTATGAGATTACGATGGCCGAAGGTGGCCTGACTTACGAGGTCGCAAACTGGGGTGGCGGGCGTTCATCGACGGCCCTCGATCTGCTTGGCGGCGCCCGGTATTGGAATCAAGAACTCGATCTATCGCTGGCGGTCGACGGCTCTGTCGATCTCGGCAAGCTCGGTCTGGAGAGGTCGGGTTCGCGCGCCGTGGCGCGATCCGGCACGCTCGAATGGGTCGACCCGTTCGTAGGGTTGCGAGTGCGGCACGAACTCGCGCCAGGGAGGGAACTTCAGTTCCTGGGCGACATCGGCGGCTTTGGCGTCGGCAGCGATCTCACCTGGCAGCTGTTTGCTGGCTACAGCTTCGACTTTTCGCTCTGGCAATCGACCCTATTGCACGGGCTCGTTGGTTATCGCGCGTTAGCTGTCGACTACACCCAGGACAACGGCGCCAGCAGAAATAACCTCGACTTGATCCTGCACGGGCCTGTCGTGGGATTAAGCTTTCGCTGGTGACACTGCAAAGCACCGCAGCGTGGCCTGGTCAAAAGCTGACGTCGGACCGCCGGACCATCATGCCCGCTTAGTGCCATTAAGCTGAATGCTCGATAGCCGACATGCTCGATGCGGCGTCAAAAGCGCGCGTGCCTAAGACTGACCCTCGCAAAATCGACTGCCTCCTCGCAAAATCCGAGTTGTTGCCATCAGGGAGACCTAATTTGACCCGTAGAAACGAGCGAGTGTTTTGGGGAGGGCTACATGAAGAGAGAATTGATAACGCTGAGTCTTGGCCTTCTCGTTGGCACTGCTCTTTCATCGGTGGCCGCCGCCCAGCAAACGACCGGCGTTCCCGGAGCGCCTGATGCGACCAGCACCATCGACGGACGACAGATTCCGCCGCCTCCTGCCACTTTCGGCGGCACGATCAACCTTGATGCCACCAACTCCACTCCCTACTGGCAGCCCACCGTGGTGCCGCCGAAGGGCGCTCCCAACATCCTCCTGATCATCACCGATGATGTAGGCTTCGCAGCACCGAGCACCTTCGGCGGCGTCATTCCAACGCCAACGCTCGATCGCATCGCCGACATGGGGCTGCGCTACACGCAGTTCCACACCACCTCGCTGTGTTCACCCACCCGTGCGGCGCTTATCACCGGGCGCAATCACCACTCGGTCGGCTTCGGCGTAATTGGCGAGGCTTCGACCGGCTATCCCGGCTACAACAGCATCATCACCAAGGACAAGGCGACCATCGGCCGGATCCTCGAGGCGAACGGTTACGCGACCTCCTGGTTTGGCAAAAATCACAACACGCCATCCTTCGTAGCGAGTCAGGCAGGTCCCTTCGATCAATGGCCCATCGGCATGGGCTTCGAATATTTCTACGGCTTCAACGGCGGCGAGACCAATCAGTGGCAACCTGATCTCTACCGCAACACCACGCGTATTTATCCCTATGTCGGCCATCCGAATTACAACCTCACGACCGATATGGCGGACGACGCCATCTCCTATCTCAATCAACTCAACGAACTCGATCCCAAGAAGCCGTTCCTTCTCTATTACGCGCCGGGCGGCACGCACGCACCTCATCATCCGACACCGGAGTGGATCGAGAAATTCAAGGGCAAATTCAGCATGGGCTGGAATGCTCTTCGCGAGGAGATTTTCGCCAACCAGAAGAAGCTCGGCGTCATCCCGCCGGACGCCCAACTGACACCGTGGCCCTCCGACATTTTGAAGAACTGGGACGAACTAAATTTCGTCGAGAAGAAGCTGTTCGAGCGGCAGATGGAGGTCTATGCAGCCTACCTAGCCTACACCGACTATGAGATCGGCCGCGTTGTGCAAGCCGTCGAAGACATGGGCAAGCTCGACAACACGCTGATCATCTACATCAGCGGCGACAATGGCAGCAGCGCCGAAGGCTCGCCAGCGGGAACGCCCAATGAGATGACTTTCTTCAATGGCGTAGAGGTGCCTGTCGCGGAACAGATGAAATTCTACGATGCCTGGGGCTCCCCGCTCACCTATCCCCACATGGCGGTCGGTTGGACCTGGGCGATGAGCACGCCCTACAAATGGACCAAGCAGATACCCTCCTACTTTGGCGGCATTCGCAACGGCATGGCCATCGCCTGGCCCGGCCACATCAAGGATGCAGGTGGAATTCGCAATCAGTTCCACCACGTGATCGACATCGTTCCGACCATCCTGGAAGCGACAGGCATCCGCGCGCCGCAGCAGGTTGACGGCATCACTCAAACGCCGATCGAGGGTGTCAGCATGGCCTACACTTTCGACAAAACGAACGCTAACGCGCCATCAACGCATAAGACTCAGTATTTCGAGATGTTTGGCAATCGGGCACTTTATCACGATGGCTGGATCGCTTCGACGGTGCCCTATCGCGAACCGTGGAACGGTACCGCGCCGGCGCCAAAGGACATCGTAAACGGCATCAAGTGGGAGTTATTCGATCTCACCAAGGACTGGACTCAGAACAATGACGTTTCAGCTGGCAACCCGGAGAAGCTGAAGGAACTGCAAGACCTGTTCTGGGTCGAGGCTGCCAAGTATCAGGTCCTGCCGCTCGACGCCTCGGCGCTGACTCGCTTCATTTTGCCGCGTCCCAGCATTGTGGCTGGCCGCGATGAGTTCACCTACACCAAGCCGATTGTGGGCGTGCCGCTAGGGACGGCGCCGAGCATTCTAAACAAGTCCTTCACGATCACCGCCGATATCGATGTACCTGCTGACGGCGGCGACGGCATGCTGGTCACCGCGGGCGGCCGCTTCGGCGGGTGGGGGTTCTACCTGCTGAAGGGTAAGCCGGTCTTCGTTTACGACCTGCTGGACCTCGCGCGGCCGAAGGTCGAGGGCGGCATGGCGCTGACGCCGGGCAAACATAGCGTGGAGTTCGCCTTCAAATACGACGGTCCGGGTCTCGGTAAGGGGGGAACCGGCACCATCACAGTTGACGGTGTCGAAGCGGGACGTGGGACGTTTCCTCACACCATCCCGTTCGCACTCGAGGCCAGCGAGACATTCGACGTGGGCTCCGACACCGGGACCGGCGTGAACGACGCAGACTATCAGACGCCATTCGCATTCGACGGCAAGCTCAACAATCTAACGCTCAAGCTATTGCCCGCAGGCTGAGGCCCTGGCAAGGGCTTTGCGTGCAGCTCTGTCATTGGAGATGTCCGCTTTGGGTCAGCAGCTGACATTGGCGTAGGTCCGCGAATAGGTCAGCTCCTGCCGCTTATTGGCCGGCGCGTATGATGCGGACAGGCGCACCTAAGCCTCCCGGACCTTCAATTACAGAGGCCAGCGTCTCTTGGCCTTTCACCGCCTCGGGCTTCTCCTGCGTCGCCACACCTCCTTCAAACACCTTTCGCATTTCCGGAGCAATCTGGGCGAGTTGCGCGAACTTGGCGTGATTGCTGCGATCTGTAGCTTTGACGTCCGTAAGATCAATGACGACAGCGCCTAACGCAGTGAGTTCCGCATCGTTGCTATACGAACCCAGTCGCTGTTTACCTCCAGCGATAAAATCAGAGAACCTCAATGCTTTGTCGTCGTGAGACACAATGAGGAAGAAGGGCTTTCGTGGTTTGCCGAACCGACGCATCTGCGATTTGAACACATCGATGTCGATGTCTGGGGCTGCCAATACGACCGCTCCCAACTTGTTCATCGGCGGCAGCTTCGCTGAAATCTTGATCTGGCGAAGAGCCTCGACGGTCACCCAGTTTCCCATAGAATGCGCGAGGATGTTGACTTCTTCTGCATTGCTAGCAAACACCAAGCGCAGTGTATGCTCGAGCTCATCGCGTGCCGCCGTAGCGCTGTTCGAGTCGTAGACATAATCCGTCACGTGTCCCCGCGAGGCCCAGGTGAAAAGGACTGGTACAGCAGGCGCGTCTGCGTCATCGACGATTTGGGTAAACCGATAAAGCCCTTCCGCGAACATCGTGTTGTAGCCGTGGATAAAAACGAACACCCTCCGCTTTCCGGGTGGACGCATAGCCAATTGGGCATTCAGGGTTTTGACGAATTGTTTTTCGCTGTCGAGATATGCAGCGTCACGGACAACAAAATCTGTCTCGGGGTTGCCTGGCGCCCTAGACGGCCACTCAATCTTCCCGGGCACATGCGTCGGCGGGACGGCCACGGTCACCGTTGCATAGCTGACAGACTGTGCTCGTTCACCGCCGAAATAGGTGCCTGGTCGAGAGTCTCGCTCACGGGTCGTCGCCACCAGAATGGTGTGGTCCTTACCTACGGCGCTTTCGACATGATTTGAGAGCAACGCACCGACTTCGGGGCGTGAAGCGCAACCCGCGAGCAAGAAGGTCAGGGAAAGGAGCGTGACTGCCCCTGCCGCGGCTTGGCGGACTCGGAGGCCGTGCCTCGCGAAAATCAACATTCGCCCTTCCCCCTAAGGCGCAGTCGAATTTGCCCAAACACGAAAGGGCAAAGTTCGGCCTGGGCGGCACCCAACCGCTCAGCAGACCGAAGCATGACTTTTGCCACAAATTAAGGCAGGACTTTCGCCTCGTGAGCCGCGGGTCAGCGCATGCAACTGGTGGCAATCAAATGTCCGCTTTGGGTCAAAAGCCGACGTGAGGTCGCCCTGTCGACATGTCCGCTAAGTGCCAGGAGCCGACCTATTCACGCGGCGCAAGGCCCTCATACGAGAAGGGGGCAAACTTCGCCACAGGCTGAGGTCGGAGGACGAGAAGTCTTTGAGCTGCTATAAGAATAGACGCTCATAAGGTACACCTTTTAAGAGGTGCGATCATGACCAGCGCCCCTCCAAGGATCCAGCGGCAAATAAGATTACCGCTCCATATTGTCGATCTGGTCGCTGACGAAGTGCGCAGCAACTCCGGCGATCAAATCGGCCTGCGTCCGCGCTCCTTTGCGGTGCTGCGGTTGCTCGCCGAAAATGCGGGGCGCGTCGTCACCAAGGACGCAATCATCGCCAAGGTCTGGGACGACGTGGCCGTGACCGAGGATTCGCTCACGCAATGCGTTGCCGATATCCGTAAGGCCATCGGGGATGAGGACCGGCGCGTACTCCGCACCGTCCCACGCAAAGGCTATCTTCTGGTCCCGTCGCAACGCGGAGCGCCGCAATCTGGCCGTATGCCGGACCTGCCGTCGTTGGCGGTCATGCCGTTCATGCCGATTGGGGGTGACGATGCCTTGGGGTTCGGGATCGCTAGCCAAATCATAAACGAGCTGGCGCGCAACAAAGATTTACGCCTATTTGCGCGGGACTCATCCTTCGCCCTGGCCGGCCAAAACATGCTGGCGCGAGAGATCGGCGAGTATTTGGGCGCCCGGTATCTGGTCGAGGGGACCACGCAGCGCTCTAACGACACGCTGCTGGTCGATGTGCAACTGGTCGATGCGCGAGAGGGGACCATCGCTTGGGGCGATCGCTTCGCTGTGATCGCTGCCAATTTGCCGGTTGTCCAGCGCGAGATCGCCTCAAAAATCGCCGGCCGCCTGCATTCAGGCATGCGTGAGGTGGAGAAGCATGCGATTTTGGGAGCCGGCCCGCGCGATCTCGATGTCTATGAGCTCACCTTGCGCGGCATCGCCCGTAAGCATCAGTTCAGTCCCCAGGGGACCCGAGCGGGCCGCGCCGATCTCGAACAGGCGATTCATCGCGACCCCAATTATGCGCCAGCTTGGGCCTATCTCGCCTGGATCGATCTGATCGACATGGTCCTCCAGCTAACTGGCGAGCGACAGTTTTCGCAGTTGGGAGAGGTGATTCGTAAGTTCAATCGCGCCGTCGAACTCGATCCCGGCTTCCCGGCGCCTTACCAGGGGCTGAGCCAGGCGTTCATCTACGCAGACGACATTGCACAGTCGTTGGCCGTAGCGCGGCGCGGGGTCGATTTGGCACCGAGCGATGCCGATGGACTGATCTTTCTGGCCAATGCTCTGTTCGAGTCGGGCGAGCTGGTCGAGGCTATGGAAGCGGCCAACAGGGCCATGGAGCTCAATCCCCTGCCGCCTCCCTTTTACCACTTGTACCGCGCGATGATTCTGTGGGGGAACGAGCGCCATCAGGACGCATTGGATGAGGCCGAGGAATGTCTGCGTAAGGCGCCGAATTTTGGGGGCGCCGACACCTATCGAGCGGTAGCCTTGGTCGGACTAGGACGCCTTGAGGAGGCCAAGGCCCAGCTTAAACAATGTCTGGCGAGACCCGGTGGCATCGTCATCGTGCCTCCCCATCCTCCCGAACTTGCCAGTCGCGCCGTGTTGGCGCTGCAAGCCGCCGGGTGGCGGCCCACCGTCGCCGCTGACCGTGAGGCAAGCTAGGCTGGCAGCCGCCGCCGTCGGCGCCCTTCCTCAACTCTCAGAAAATTTCAGCGTTCTCTCGGTACGCCAGGGAAGCTGAGCGATAGGTTTCGAACCTGGCGCGGGCCCGTGCCTCTCATGGTCCACCCCGGTGGGCTTCAGCAAACGGTAGCGGCCGCCGCTTTGCCGGCGACCTGTTAAGAGAGGTGAACGCTATGATGATGACCAAGCTCGCACAAATGCTATTGATCTTGTCCGCAGTGGCCTCCATCGGGCTCGCATCCACCACCGCCTCGGCTGAGAACGTCAAAGAATCCGGCACCCTCGACGTCGCCTACGTCAAGAAAGGTGCCCAACCCATTCCCGATCAGGACGGGCACATGCTGACCCTGGGTGACGCCCAGGGTGTTAGCAAGAATACCGGCGCAACTGGCTATCTCGATGGATTCTCGGTGAATGTCCGGGATTTCGTTGACCTGATCCAGGGCACGGGACCGCAGCAAGGCTATGTGATCTATGCCAAAGGATCCGACCAGCAGGTTGTCAAGATCGACGGCATGGTCACGACCACCATGAAGGACGGCCAACCCAGCACCACCTTTAAGGGAAAATGGGTGGTCGTAAACGGGAACGGTGCGCTTGCCGGCATCAAGGGTGCCGGCACCTATTCCGGCTACTTCACCGCCGAAGACAAATATCACGTGGACTGGGAAGGAATCCGTTCCGACGTGAAGGAGGCTAGCACCGGCTCCGAAAAGTAATTCCGTGAAAACGGACCGCATCGGGCGCTCCGTCCGATGCGGTCCCCTCGTGACAGTCAAGGCTGGCCAACGCACATCCGGTGGCTGTCGTATTGAGATACAACCCATCGCATTACTGGGCGGTCTCGCCAGCGCTCCCCGTCAGCAGTAAGAGCATCGGGCGCTGTCATGTCACGATAGATGGGCATTTGTTCAGGCCGCGCGAAGGGTGCCAACAGGCTGGCAACGGTAAGGTCTGCACGGCTGAAGCGGTCCCCGGCGAGATAAGGACGACCGTCGCTGAGCTTGTTGTCGAGCCAATCTAGCTCGCCTTCTACTTTCGAGCGGCTCTCCGCTGCAGCTCGTGGCGTGATGTCATACATCCTCATCATTAATCGGCGCGTCACCGGCCACATCATGTTGCCGACGAAGCGATGTAGGCTTGACGTATTGCAAAAGAGCGCTGGCTTTGCCAGATGCGGAAACTTAGGCAGCATTTCGGCATATCCCAAACGGCGCACATGGACACCAATGACGTCATCGGCGCGCTGCTCGATTTCCCGCGCAGCCGCGAAAGTTAGTCGGCGACTGATAGTCGGCGTCTTCCGATCTGCCCAGTCTATGATTGGGCCGCTTCCCTCTACTAGGACTTGATTGTCAAACAGAACGGGTAGGGTTGTACCTTTCGCCCCCCAGCGCTTTGCCAAAATTCGGTGCACTCCTGGTGGCCAACTAATCTCTTCATAGGGAATGCCGTGCCAATCGAGGGCCCATCGCGCCTTTTCGCAGAAGTGCGACATTCCGAAAGTGACAAGTCTTGCTTGGGCTTGGGTCATCTGACCCTCCATCGCTCAGCGCCTCTTGCCGGCAACGGGTCGGCACGCAGCGCATGCCCTCGGTCTCAACGCTCCATTATCTCGCTTTTCTGCTTGTCCTTTAAGCCCTTTATTGGCCTCGTCATGCCCCCCTGCTGGAGAATTACCGATGTCGCCTTTAGGTCAGGAGCGGATGCTGAGCGAGCAGGCCGCGATGTCCGCTGAGTGCCATTAGCAGACGTTCTTAAGCGGGTAGCTTGCTAGTGCCAGCCGCAGACCTTGCGCCCCCGATGCCGCCGACATCGCCCACGGCGATGACGACGAAATTGTGGAACACCTCGAACACCACGTCCTTGTGGGCGATCATTCAGCCCCTAGGTAGTGTGACGCAGAAGACGGGCGGGACCCTTCATGGGTTTTTGACTTAGGCGCTAATGCGCTCAAAGCGAGCATGGCGGCCTCGGCAAGTTTCAAAAAGAAGAACTCATTGCGCAGCAGTTCATCGATCTTGCTATATGGTCCAAGTCGCCCAAGCACGTAGCAGCCATCGGCCCTCGGCTTGATCAGCTCCATGTCGATCAAAATTGATTTCGCGCGCCTCAGTTCTTCCCGGTGCCAGTCCAGGTTTAAGGCTGAGATGGTGATGTCCGCGGAGGCGCCCCGAAGGAGGCGGGGCTTGATCTTGAGCCAGAGTGACTGAGCACGTTCTCCGCTCCTGGTTGGCGGAAAGAGTTTGATCCCCTGATCGAGCAGATCGGTTTCGATCTTGCGAATCGATTCTGACAAATCCCCTACCCCATAGACTGGATGCGTCATTGGGGCTTTCTCCTTCGTTCACGCCCATCACAAAGCCGATGCGCAACCCCCGGGATTTCGAGTAGCCTAAATAATCTGTCTTGGTCGGCGGCCGGGAGCTTCGCCAAGATTGCCTTACCTTCTTGCGTCGCCTTTTCGATTCGTTCCAACTTCTTAAGCAGATGGCTAGGGCGACATCGTTCAATCTCCTTGGTGACCTCCACGCAATCAATGAGCCGACCTTCTTCCAGACCAGCGATCACTTTTTCCCGGATCTCTATCGGGGTTGATGGAGCCGCAAGCTTATAGATTAAGGAAGCGGGCAAATCCGCAACCGTTTCGGATTTGGCTTGGAACACCTCCGCCACCCGCATGCAATTCTGTGCGGTTCGCTCCGACCACCCGAATTCCTCTCTTAGCCAGGAACCGAATTGGCCGTGGTCAAGAGACGCCTTCACTCTGATGAGCTTCACGCCAATTTCGACGATCGAAAGCCCCGCGCTGTGTTGGCAGGTCCGGATTTCCTGAGCCGCCTTCTTCAGTTGATCAGCGGTGTTGCTGTCCAAAGCAGCATAGTTAAAGCCCTCACCGCCGAAGGTGGTGACGCTTAGCTCTCTCAGCGTTGACCTTCTGACCGTTGGGAATGGAACAACTCTCATGATGTAACTCCTCTCAATTTTCTTCTGACCCCAAAGCTCTCATCACCAACTGGGCGGACCCCGAGGTTTTCGTCACGTCGCCATTGGCGGTATTGGTTGAATGTCGACCATCGCCCGTTGATGATATCCGTGGGCTTCCCCGGGCCACCTCCAAAAGATGTCCAAGTGCGGCAGGCTACCTGGTGCAACAGCGTCGGTAGCAACGGCCTCGTTGCGCGCGTTTTGGGCCACAGACCCCTGGTTAGAATCTAGATGTGTACGATCTAATTGTACCGTCGACCCCGCCATGTGATCGCCGACAGGTGGAGTTGATCGTACCGAAGAAGGGGTTCGGGACCCAGAGTGGGCGGTTTTCGCACCCGTACGGTACGATCTGCTCTGACCTTCGGAGGGGCGCCAAGGGAGCCTGTTCCAGCTCCGGGTTGGGAGGTCGCCAGTGACGTCGCAGGTAAAGTTGGTGAGTCGATACTCGCTGGCAAGGCGGTCCTTGCGCGCAAAAGCTCCCAGCCTCATCGTCTGGATGAAGCCGGCGTCTTCTAGCTCACGAAGGGCTCGGGAAGCCGTAGCTTTATCGCACGGCACCAGGCTCGCGAGGCGCCGCGCCGACAGCCCGAGGCGCCCATTGTTTTCGCCGTTGTACAGGCGGCACAGTTCGAGGTAGGCGCCGCGAGCGTGAAGCGATAGCTCATGCCATCCTCGGCTATCGAGTAGGTGCCAGTGTAACATCACGAACGGAGAGGTACTGCGACCCTGGTTCTTGCGGCGATGGCGCTTGCTCATCGATCGACGTGCCAATCGGGTAGCGATTGCACTTCGCGAAAGGCGGCTTCATCGGTCGGCCCGCAGTACTCCCGAATGCCTCGAAGGAGGGCTTCACGGGTCCGGCAAAAAGACTTGCTTACCCACCCAGTCGCTTTAGTTCGAGCGCTACCCTTCCGACATTGAAGAATGTATTGCCGGGTATCATCGACCACACGCCACGCGGAATTTAGTTCGATGAGGAGACGATCTGAAGGGTGCGCCAGGGGAAAATGGGTTTCCGCGTGAGCGAGACCACGTAGAGCAGCTTCAAGCGGCTCGCGCACCTCAGATTCGCAAAACCTGCAGGTCGTGGCGCGCACCATTATTCAACCCCGAAGCGCTTCTTGAGCGCGTTACGGCTGGTGCACCATCGACCACCAACTTTTTGACCCGGGATTTCGCCGTGCTCCAAAAGGTAAAAGGCGCGTCGGGTCGAGACGCTAAGCTCAGCCGCGATCCGAACGGCTCCCCAGACGAGCTCCAAGTGCTGATCTCTGCTACCTGAATTTTTGGGCTCGATCTCGCGCGCAAACTCAGCTGGCGGCTGGACCAGATTTGGGAGAGGGGGAGATTCGTCGTTCATGGTCTCGCTCGGTAAGGGACGGATTCAACTCTCTGACAGTTGAGAGCCGGCTCACAAACGTCCGCTTCGTCCGAGCTACCTAGGGCAACCAGCCTTTCAAGGAGCTGTTAGTCTGCCTTGTGACCGAGAGACACCGCGGGCCCAAATTCCGCTTCGCGTGATTTGGGACGCGTTCAACCCGGTTACAAGGGATGACTTCGTCAACCTCCCATTCCACGTCGGTTGACGAGCACTACCGAGGGATCGGAACCGGGCCCGTGTCGCGTTCATGTCGCATGGAGTTGCCGAGCGTCGATTGAACTCATTAGAAATCAATGGGACTGTGTCGCATCCCGAACCCAATTACGCAACATGTCCATAAGCCTTAAGTGTTTGAAAAGAATGGTGCCCAGGGGCGGATTTGAACCACCGACACGCGGATTTTCAGTCCGCTGCTCTACCAACTGAGCTACCTGGGCCTATTGGGCAATTTAGTGAGGCGCGCTTACCCCCGCCAGGCGGGAGGCCAGGGCCTCGAACGGCAAGACCTTGGCTTATAGAAAATCGTCTCCCCCCTGTCGAGGGGCGCGGGCCGAGCCCGACCCTGGCCAAATCGAGTCTTCCGCCCGCCAGTTGCTGGGCCCCTGACCTGCCTATCCGCAACTGCGGCGCCGGCATCGATCCGGTCAAGGCACGCCCTCCTTGCGGGATTGTGATCTTTTGGCGGCTGTAAGCCGTCTGTAAGTAGCCGAGCCGACCGTCCTTCCTCGCGTGACAATCGGTACGAGGGGGGACGTCGTGAAGCGGGCAGCGGTCATTTCGCGCGACGACGTTTTGCGGCCGGGAACCGAGCGGCTGAGGGCAGCGGTCCAGGCGCTGAGTTCCCGCGCCTTGCGCGCGCGGTTCGTTGCGTTGAGCCCTCCGCAGCGCACGATGGTCGTCCTGATCACCGCTCTTTTGGCGATCGTGCTCACCACCTATCGCCGATACGGTTTCACGGTCGACGAGTTCAAGGGCTTCTACCGGGCCAAAGGGGTCTTCGCCGTTCTGGTTTCAGGTCGGTCGACCCAGCCATCCGACATCGACATGTTTCATGGCACCGCGCCCGACGTCATCGCCATGGCGTTGCAGAAAATCATCCCACAGCTCTCTTATGAGTCTCGCCACCTGGTCTTCGCGCTGTTTGGCGTCGCCGGAATTTATTACGTCTACCGGCTGGGCAGCGAATTCGTCGACGAGTGGACGGGCGTCTTCGCCGCTCTGTTCCTCGCCATCACGCCGATGTGGTTCGGCTATATGTTCATCAACCACAAGGACATCCCCTTCGCCACGCTGCTGCTTGCCGCGAACTATTACAGCCTCCTCGCGCTAACCGGGCTTCCGATGTCCCGCGGCTTCTGGCTGAAAACTGGCCTGGCGATCGGACTTCTCGCCGCGACGAAGTTCGTGGGCCTCTTGTTGCTGCTGTCCGTTGTTACCGTCTATCTCGCCTGCCTGGTCGCCTTTCCGGCTCAACGACCGGGCGCGCTCCCACGCGGCTTGGCGCGTCGCGTCGCGTTGCTCGGGATGGTCGGCGTGGTTGGATGCGTGCTCGGCTTCCTGCTGTTCTGGCCGCAATTCTACTTTGGGCAGATCGTGCAAGCCGGCGGCGTGTCAACCCAATTTGCCGACATCGCAAAATGGCGTGTCTCGAAATACGATCCGTCTTACGGCATCATGTATTTCGCCATCTCGACACCACTGTTTCTGTTGGCGCTCGCCGCCGGCGGCGTGGGAGCGGCGCTTTACCGCCGCACCGGCGGCGTGTTGGCGGCGGCCTGCATATTTTGTTTGGTCTTCCTCGGGGCAGCGATCGGCGACGCCCGCCTCTATAACGGGTGTCGGCACTTTCTGTTCGTCTATCCGTTCTTCATGATCGTCGCCGCCTATCCCGTGTCGCTGCTGTTCGAGGCAACCAAAGGCAAGGTGGCGCGCATTGCGCTCGCCGGCGCGATCGTGGTTTGCATGGGAGCAACGATCCTCGAGATGTACCGCCTGTTCCCCTATCAGTACTCCTTCTACAATTCCTTGGTTGGCGGCATCGCCGGAGCCGATGGCGTCTACGAGCTCGATACCTGGCGCTCCGCTCACCGCGAAGCGCTGAACCAACTTGCGGCGAAGATCGCTCCCGGCCAAACCGTGCGAGTTTACTCCTGCGGATCGAAGTTCGACTATCGGTACCATCCGAACTTCAAGCTCGCGACCAAGGCGGAAGCCGACTATTTCGTCGCCCAGCGCCGCGGCAAGAAATGCATTCCCTCGGAGTTCACTGGGCTGCCGGTCGTGGCCGAGGTGCGCCGCGAGGGCGTGTTGTTGGCGAGGGTCTATGCCGCGCGGCCATGACAGCGCGCAATCCTCATCCGCCTAGCCGTCTTCGTCCCCGTTGGTCTCGGTGCTCCCAACCGGCGCGCCGGGCACCATATAGCGGCCCCCAAGCCAGCGGCCGAGATCGACATCGGAGCACTGTTTCGAGCAGAACGGTCTGAATTCCTCGGATCGCTTCTTGCCGCAGATCGGGCACTTCGCCGCCTTGGCCGACCCCTTCGCCGAGCGGGAGCGCGCGCTCACTCGGTCTCCACCTCGGCTTTCGACAGCCACAGATGGCTCACCGGAAAGCCTTCGCCTTGCAGCAGGCTCACCACCTCGGTCAACGGCAAGCCCACCACATTGGTATAGGAACCTACCATCTTCACCACGAAAGACCCGGCGATACCCTGGATGGCATAGCCGCCGGCCTTCCCCTTCCACTCACCGCTCGCTAGATAATTGCCGATCTCCTCGTTGGAGAGATTGCGGAACCTGACGCGCGTCTCGACCACCCGCTCGCGCCACCGGCCGTCGGGGGTCAGCAGACAGATGGCGGTGTGCACGCGATGGGCGCGCCCGCGCAGCAGCCGCAGCGAATCGCCCGCCTCATGCTCGAGCTCGGCCTTGCCCAGCACGCGCCGCCCGACCGCCACCACTGTGTCGGCGGCGAGCAGAAACGCCTTGCCGTAGTCCTTGTCGCCGCGGATCAGCTTGAGCGCCGCTTCCGCCTTGGCGCGCGCCAGCCGCCGCACGATATGCCGCGGCACCTCGCCCTTGGCTACGCTCTCGTCGATGGTGGCGGGGCGCAGCGCATCGGGGGTGATGCCCACCTGCTCGAGCAGCGCCAGACGCCGCGGCGAGGCAGACGCCAGCACCAGCTTCGGTCTGAATGCGCTTGGTTGCGCCCGCGTCGAACGCGGCGCGCGCGACGGCGGCGGCAACACCCTCGCCTTTTTCGGCTCGGGCCTCGCCTTCTGCTCGGCCTTGGCGGGATCGGCCCGCCTCAGCCCGAGCTTGCTACTTAAAGCGGTAAGTGATCCGACCTTTAGTGAGATCATAGGGTGTCATCTCGACCAGAACCTTGTCGCCCGCAAGCACCCTAATGCGGTTCTTGCGCATTCGCCCCGCCGTGTGCGCGATGATCTCGTGTTCGTTCTCGAGCTTCACCCTGAACGTGGCGTTCGGGAGGAGTTCCGTCACCACCCCCGGAAACTCCAACATTTCTTCCTTCGCCATAAGGCTCCTTCCGCATCGAAGTTCGGCGGAGAATGGTCGCAGGGGCGCACAAAATCAAGGCCAATTCCGGGGTTGCAACGCACAGGCTTATAGGCCTCGCTGGCCTTACGCGCGCGAGGTGAGAGAAGGGATGCGCGGAGCGCCCGAAGGGCGCGATCCTGCTCGAGCTCAAGGCGTCCTTATGGGCGCCCCGCGCGCAGCGATATTGCAGCCCCATAACTCGCAAGCCGGGCGTAGCCTTAGGAGCAAGGATGAGACCCCTGAGGCTGGACGTTACCCCGCCGGAGGTGTTCCAGGCTTGCCTTCCACGGATGGACTCGGGCCCTTGATGTCCGCCGACACCTCAGGCGCCGCGGCCTGCCCCACGTGACGGACGGTCCGGACACGCGATCCCTCCTGGGCCAGGGATGGGGCAAATTTAAGCGAGCCGCGGAGGCCAGGGATAAGATTTGGTTGGAATGTCTGCTTTGGCCAAAAGCGGTAGGTTCAGTGTCGGCATCGCGAGGGCGACCATTTCACCGTTCCAGTTCGGCGATCGCGGCGTCCGGGGCGAAGGGCCAGCCTGCCGTGCTAGCTCGGTCAGTCCGCCAGCACGACCTCGCCCCGATTGCTCCGCCGGTCGTAGGCGATGCGCGTGCCGAACTTCTTCGATTTGGCCGCGACCGTCGCGACGATGCGTTCTGCCAATTCCGCGCCTGCGAGTTTTGGCCGGCCGCGATTCTCGCCATCCCCATCGAATTGCAGGTCGATTGGCAGAAGCTGGATGCGCTTGAGCTGACCGTCGGCCATCGACACCCGCGCGGCGCAGGCTTCGTACGTCCGGCGATCTGCCAACAGCTTGGTCAAAGCTACGCTCCTGGCCCGCAGCTCCTCAATCGGCGCATCGGGCGCAAGTCCCACCCGTTCGTAGACCTCTGGCGGAAAGCGAGCGATATATTCGGTCTCGAATGCGAGATCCCCCAACGAGTAGAAGATCGGCCTGCCGCGATAGAGCTCAACACCGCGGATCTGGTGCGGGCCGTTCACGATAATCGCGCCCGCACCGCGTTCGATCGCGTGATGGACAAATTGCACGAGCCAGTCGCCGCGCCTGTGCGCGTGAATCGACACCACGACGATGTCGGCGGCGGCGGCAGCCGCCGCGATGGACTCGAGATTGGCGTCGCGATCCGCGGCGTCGATCTTGCGGCCCCAGGAGACGGCGATCTCCAGCGACCGAAGCGGCCGTAGCGTCATCGACCCCGCGCTGACCACCGTCAGGGGATTGACCCCGGGGCGCCCGTGCAGATCGGGCCGCGAAGGCGAGGCTTTGCCGTAGGCGATGTAATCGGCCGCCATGGCGACCAGCGCCACGCGGGCGCCGTCGCACTGGAAATATCGCGGCGCGCGTGCATGTTGCAGGTCCGGTCCTGAGCCGGCGATGACCAAGCCAGCGCGTTCGGCATGCTCGATGGTCTCCAGCACGCCGGACGCGCCATAGTCGAACGCATGATTGTTCGCGTGCGCCAGCATGTCGAAGCCCGCCCATTTCAGCTCGGCGGCAATCGACGGCGGCGACGCCATATGGACCCCGCCGCAATCGGCCTGGGCATGACCTTTGAACTCATGGATGACGGTCTCGAGATTGGCGATCGCCACGTCAGCGCCGCAAATCTCCTCGATCAAGCCGAGAAAGTCGGCGTCGCGCACATGCGACCAGGGCCGCATGAGCAACGCGTCGCCGGCAAGCAACAAGGTCAGATCTCGGCTCATGGTTGGCGAATTGCTCCGTGCGCGCATTGATAGACGGCGCTCGGCGCGCGGTCAAAAAGCGTGCCTAAACGCCCGCCGCGCCGATCAGCGGAAAGCGCTGCTTGATCTTGCGGAACAGCGCGTCTCGCAGATTGCGGTAGGCGTCGAGGATCTGCTCGCGGCTGCCCTCGGCCAGCGAAGGATCGGGCGTCGGCCAGTATTCGACATCGATGGCAAAGCCTTGCGCCAGTTGCAGCGCCTTGTGATGGGCTTCCGGCGAGAGGCTGACGATCAGATCGAACGAGCCGTCATTGAGCGCATGCAGCGACTTCGGTTGGTGCTGCGACAGATCGATACCGATCTCATCCATCACCGCGGCGGCGAACGGGTCGGGCTCGCCGGCGCGCACTCCCGCCGAATCCACATAGATGCGCCCGCCGGCGAGATGCTTGAGGATCGCTTCGGCCATCGGCGAGCGCACGGCATTGTGGTTGCAGGCGAAGAGGACCGCGCCCGGCAGATCGCCCCCTGCCCCCAAGACCTCAGCCCTTCCAGTGCAGCGCGCAGAGCAGCGTGAACAGGCGGCGGGCGGTGGCGATATCGACGGCGATCTTGCCCTTGAGCCGTTCTTGCAACAGCCGGCTGCCCTCGTCGTGTAGCCCGCGCCGACCCATGTCGATCGCTTCGATCTTGGAGGCGGGCTGCGTCTTGATCGCCTGGTAATAGCTCTCGCAGATCAGGAAATAGTCCTTCACCAGGCGGCGGAACGGCGAGAGCGACAGCATCACATGCTGGATCGGCTCCCGCTCGGTGTCGCCCACGGTGAACACGAGGCGATTGTCGGCGAGCGAAAGCCGCAGCGTATATGGGCCGGCGTCATGGCTCTCCAGCGCAAAGCGGTTGCGCTCGAGCAGATCGAAGATGGCGACCTCGCGCTCATGCTCGACCTCGGCATTGTTGCGGCCGATCGAGGCGTCGTCCAGCGTCACCTCGACGAGACGCGCCGCCTCCGGCCAATTCGACTGATCCTCCTCGTCGTCCTGGGCGGCCATCGCCTAGTCCCTTGGATTGAGCCTGATGGCGACGGAGCGGCGATGCGCGTCGAGCCCCTCGGCTTCGGCGAGCGTCATCGCGGCCGGCCCGAGCGCCGCAAGGCTGTCCGGATCGAGCTTCAGCGTCGAGGTGCGCTTCATGAAGTCGAGCACGCCGAGGCCAGATGCGAAGCGCGCGCTGCGCGCCGTGGGCAGCACATGGTTCGAGCCCGCCACATAGTCGCCGATCACTTCCGGCGTGTAGCGGCCGATGAAGATGGCGCCGGCGTCATGGATGCGGGAGGCCAGGGTATCGGGATCGGTGGTGGCGATTTCGAGATGCTCGGGCGCGAGCCGGTCGGCGAGAGCGGGCGCCTCGTCGAGGCTGTCGACCACGATCACCGCGCCGAAATCGCGCCAGCTCGCGCGCGCGGTGGCTGCGCGCGGCAGCACCGCGAGCTCCGCCTCGACCGCTTGCTCGACCGCACGGGCGAAAGCGGGATCGTCGGTGATGAGGATCGCTTGCGCGGCGGTGTCGTGCTCGGCCTGAGCGAGCAAGTCGGAGGCGATCCAAGCCGGATCGTTGTCACGGTCTGCGATCACCACCACCTCCGACGGGCCAGCCACCATGTCGATGCCCACCTGGCCGAACACCTGGCGCTTGGCCGCGGCGACATAGGCATTGCCGGGCCCGACGATCTTGGCGACGGGAGCGATGCTCTCCGTGCCGTAAGCCAAAGCGGCGATGGCTTGAGCGCCACCTACGCGATAGATCTCGCTGACTCCCGCCAGCTTGGCCGCCACCAGCACCAGCGGATTGAGCGCGCCTTTTTGCGCCGGCACCACCATGACGATGCGCGGCACGCCGGCGACCCTAGCCGGCACGGCATTCATCAGCACCGAGCTCGGATAGCTCGCCGTGCCCCCGGGCACATAGAGCCCGGCCGAGGCAACCGCAGACCAGCGCGTCCCGAGCTCGACGCCGAGCCGGTCTCGATAGAGATCGTCGCTCGGCAACTGTCGCTTGTGGTGATCGAGGATGCGATCATGCGCCAGCTCGAGCGCCTCGCGCGTCGTCTTCTCCACCTCCCCGTGCGCCGCATCGATCTCGGCCGCCGCGACCTTGAGGCCGACTTTGCCCAGATCGAGATCGTCGAATTGCCGCGTAAGCTCGATCAATGCCGCGTCACCCTCAGCGCGCACGCGCGCGATGATCGCGGCGACCGCGGCGTTCACGTCCGCCGCCTGCTCGCGTTTCAGCCCGAGCAGTGCCGTGAAGCGGTCCTCGAAATCAGGATCAGCGGTTTTGAGCCACGCGGTCATGGGGAAGCGCGTTCAGGAGCCGGGCTCGGTGCCCGGGTGCTCAGGCTTTGAGCGCGTGCTCCAGCTGGGGCCGAGATCCCTGAGCTCGGCCTCGATGCATTCGACCTTGAGTTGGATCGAGGCGTCGCCGGAGAAAGTCAGGATGATGTTGCCGGCCGGCGCCTCGTCCGGCTCGAAGCGCACGGCGAGCAGCGACAGCACCCTCTCCTCGGCGCTTGGCCTCACATTCTTGAGCTTTGCGCCGAACACGCGCTCGAATCTGAGCGCGGTGCGCCGCCGCTTGAAGTCCTTGCCATTGGCGCCCTGCGCCGCCTCCCAGTCGAAGCGGTTGAGCACGGCGGCGAAGCGCCTTTTCGACGGCTGATAAACCATGTCGCCGACCCGCACCACCGCATCCTGGAGATGCGACGAGACGACGGCGAGGTCCTCCTCATCGAGGGCTATCAGCTTGAGTGGTTGCATGGCGGCAGGGGTGGCCAAACTCGTCACGGCGTAGGGCTAGCACGCCACGCCATGACATGAAACCGTCAACTTACGACCGGGCGTCAGCTCGAGAGCCGCTCGATCTGGGCGCCGCATTGGCCGAGCTTATCCTCCATACGCTCGAACCCGCGATCGAGGTGATAGACCCGGCCGATCATGGTCTCGCCTTGCGCGGCGAGCGCGGCAATCACGAGCGACACCGAGGCCCGCAAATCCGTGGCCATGACTTGCGCCCCGCGCAACCCGCTGACGCCGGTAATGAGGGCGGTATCGCCCTTGAGGTCGATCTTGGCGCCGAGCCGGGCCAGCTCCTGCACGTGCATGAAGCGGTTCTCGAAGATGGTCTCGCGCACCTCGGAGGTGCCGTTGGCCATGCACATCAGCGCCATGAACTGAGCCTGCAAATCGGTCGGGAAGCCCGGGAAAGGTTGGGTTTCCACCGATACCGGGCGCAAGCCCGCGCCGTTGCGCGCCACCCTGATGCCGGTCGGGCGCTCCTCGATCTCGACGCCCGACGAGCGCAAAGTCTGCAACGCCTCCTGCAGCAGATCGGGACGAGCCCCGTCGAGCAGCACGTCGCCGCCGGTGATGGCCGCGGCCATGGCGTAGGTCCCGGTCTCGATGCGGTCAGGCAGCACGGAGTGCTCGGCGCCGTACAGCGTCTCGCGTCCCTGCACCCACAAGGTTGACGTGCCGAGCCCCTCGATCCGGGCCCCCATCCTGATCAGACAGTTGGCGACGTCGACGACCTCTGGCTCGCGCGCCACATTCTCGATCAGGCTCTCACCCCGGGCGAGCACCGCCGCCATCAAGGCATTGTGCGTGGCACCGACCGAGACCTTGGACAACGTCACCCTGTTGCCGGTCAGGCCGCGCGGCGCCCGCGCGATGACATAGCCGCCCTCCAGCTCGATCTCGGCGCCGAGCGCCTCAAGCGTCTGCAGATGCAAATCCACGGGCCGCGTGCCGATGGCGCAGCCGCCGGGCAGCGACACCTTCGCCTTACCGCAGCGCGCGACCAGCGGCGCAAGCACCCAAAAGCTCGCCCGCATGCGCGCCACCATCTCGTAAGGCGCGGTGGTGTCGACGATCTCGGGCGCGGTGAGCCGGAAGGTCTGGCCGTCGCTGGTGCGTTGACCAGACCGCTTGCCGGCGATGGTCACATCGACGCCGTGATTGCCGAGAATGCGGGCAAGCAAATTGACGTCGGCAAGCCGCGGCACGTTGTTCAAGGTCAACGTCTCGCGGGTGAGAAGGCTGGCAATCATCAAAGGCAACGCAGCGTTCTTGGCGCCACTGATGGGTATGGTGCCGGTCAAACGCTGGCCGCCGACAATGCGGATACGGTCCATGACGTTATTACTCCCTCACGCCCCTGCCCCTGTTCTTTTTGTTGTGAAGACCCCCGTCTTCGCGGGCGGCCGGAGCCATTAGGCCGCCGCCAACACACCAATCTACTCCTCAAGGCTCAACTCTGTCTCCCCTCATTACGATCCCTTGGGGGTTGCTCGGCCTTGGCCTTGGCCTTGGCCTTCCTTGCGTTTCAACAAATTCGCCCTGAGTTCGGCCTCGAGCCGCGCCCGGCGCGCCTCCGCCTTGGCGGTTTGTGCGGACTTGTCCTTGCGCTGTTGGCTCATGCCGCCCCCACCCGTTGCTGCAACGGCTTTATAGTATGCCTATATCTCGGACCCGATCTCGCCCGGTCCGAGCCCGCCATCGCCTTGCATGCGCCAGTCTGCTATGGCAGGGTCGCGCCCGGAAACGAGCCATTCTCGGAGAGCGGACCTGCCGTCTCCGGAATCTCGGCCGGTTCTTCAAGCCGTCGTAGCTCAGTGGTAGAGCACGTCATTGGTAATGACGGGGTCGGTAGTTCAATCCTACCCGACGGCACCATTTCAGAAGCAATGGTTTTGGCGGCGCAGACTGGCGAGAAAGTATTGCCATAAACTTGAAGGGCAACGCGGATAGGTTTAGTTAAACGCTCCGCGCCACACTCCCCTCTCATGTTGGGAAGGGTTGACCACTCCCGGAAGTCTCGATGGTTGAAGTCGCTCATGTCTCCGACACTGCCTTTGTGATCGCCGGGCTGCGCGCTTTCGAGACCGATCGGGAACAGCCGCTGTTTCGTGACCCATTGGCCCGCAAGCTTGCCGGCGAGTTTGGGGAGAAAGCGGCATCCAAAGGACTGAGCAATCTCGCCTGGTCGGTTGCGATTCGGACGGTCATCATTGATGACCTGATCGCGCTAGCGCTCGCCGAAGGGGTCGATACGATTCTAAGTCTCGGCGCGGGGCTCGACACGCGACCTTACCGCATGGAATTGCCTCCTTCATTGCGGTGGATCGAGGTTGATTTTTCCGCCGTTATCGACCTGAAGAATGAACAGCTCGGCAGTGACGCGCCGAATTGTCGGGTCGATCGATTTAAGTTTGATCTCACTGATCGCGCTTCACGGCGAAAGCTTTTCTCCGAGATAAACAACGACGCGAACAAGATTTTGGTGCTGACCGAATTTGTGATTCCCTACTTGCCCGAAGCCGACGTCGCCGAGCTCGCCGACGATCTGCGCGGGCTTAGCCAGGTAGGATTTTGGATCATCGAATCTCTTCCGCGCAACTGGGAGCCGGCCGTGCAAGACAAGGGGAATTTCCTCCGGTTCAGGCCGGCGAACTGGCTTGGTTTTTTTGCAGACCACGGCTGGCAACCAGGAGAGACCCGCTACATGTCAAGTGAAGCGAAACGGCTCGGGCGCCCATCCCCACAAGCCTCGCCGGACAAGTTTTGGCGGCGGCTCAAGAGAGGATTTGTTTCGACGTCGTGGCGGGAACAGAAAAACAGCGTGGCTTACGTGTTGCTGATTCCAAGCTGATGGGCACTCGTTGGCCGTATTTGCGTACCCACCATTGTTCCGAAAAAAAGTTCAAGCGCTTCCGGCGTACAATTTAGGCGACCGGCCAAGCGGCGATCGGTCATTGGGAATAGCTGCAACAGCATTTCAGCTTGCCGCTTTCGAAAGTGCCGTCACATTTAATTTGCCCCTTATAGACGTCTCGACACTTATCAACGAAGGGCGCTTGGTGTGCCTGTTCTCCCTTGATGAATGGGAAGGTATAGCATTCGTTCACTAACTTCTTGGGGCTTGGGCCAACCGGGTCCGCCTTCTTCGGCAAGCATCCCCTGTAGCCCATGAACTCGGTACCGGGAGGGCAAGTGCAGTCTGGCGGCGTGCCGACTTCGCCTGGGAATTTGCACTTCTCGGCCTCCTTCGGAGCGGCTTTAGATTCCTCATTTAGCTCGCAGCACGCTTTGTACTTGTTGGGCGTCTCCAGATCGGTATAGCCCGCCCCGCAATGGTTATCCCCTTCGCAAATATTGCCGCTCTTCTTCTTGTTCTTAGGCTGGTCGTCTTGCTCGTCGTTGTCGTCAGTCTTTCCGGACTTGCTCTTCTTATCGCCGCATATGAGCTGACCGTTCACGAGGCCACATTTGAAACCGGCTTGCACTGGCAACGGGGAAAACATTTGCGCTTGGAAATGGGGTGACGCTTCGGCCCCACTTGTGAAGCTAACGACTGCACAAGCCAACGACGCAGTCAGAAGGTGGGAAAGATTCATCGCGATTTCGCCCCTGCCAGAATGAAAGCGGGCGAAACGTGGCACATTCCTGCGGCTGCGTCTCTAGCAAATGCCAATCGGAAAGCTAAGAACGCGGCCGACACACGTCGCTTCAAGCCGCCTTGAAGCCCTCTTGGAAATTCTAAGGTCGAGGGGTGCGGAGGGGGCGCATTCAGCGCTCGGCGCTCTGCGCGTATCAGAGGTAACCCCAATGAGATGTCGCTCGGTTAATCCCAGCGGCTAACCTAAACCCCCCGCTAGTTCTAACGCTCGGAGCCGCAAATGCAAATACCCGCACCAGAAAGCCGGCAGGCAGCTGACAATCGGCGGACGCGTCGAAATGTGATTGCAATGGCCGGGATTTTTGCCTCGACCGTTGTTTCCGCGACCATGGCAGCCTCAAAGATCGCCAAGGCTGGCGGCACGAGCTGGGCACCCTCGAGCGGGAGCTCGGGCCATCAGACGACGACGACGACGACCACGACAACCGGCGGCGGTTGCTTCCTTTGTGGGACGAAGATCGTCACGGACAATGGCGAGATCGCCATCGAGGACCTTGCCGTGGGGGATAAGGTCAAGACCGTTCTCGGAGAATTACGGGTCATCAAGCACACGGCCAGCTGGACGGTGGAGCGCAAGCCCAATCGAGTTTGGTGGGATGACGTGGCGCCCATCAAGATTTGCCGCTCCGCGCTCGCCCCAAATGTCCCTCACCGCGACCTCTATTTGTCGCCGACCCACGCTCTCTACGTCGACGGCGTGCTGATCAGTGCCAAGGCGCTGGTTAATGGTCGATCGATCGTACGTTGCTCTGAAGGCGAAGGAGACAGGCTGGACTACTTCCACGTCGAACTCGAGGACCACCAAGTCATTATTGCCGAAGGGGCGCCGGTCGAGTCGGTCCTAGGCGACCGAATGGTGCCCTTTGCGCCAATTTGGTTCGTGGGCAGACGGTCGGAATTAGCCTCAAGGCTAAGGAGCGCGCTCTCACCTTGGGTCGATAGACGCAAGCGCGCCGACAAAGTCCGCGACCGTATCGAAGAATCCGCTTACGCGGCCTAAGGCCTAGCCGGGGCGAGCGAGCGCGACAGCCTCAACGCGTCGCGCTCGATCCGCCGCGTCGCGCGGGCAGAGCCACCCTACATTGACAGGGTGCCGCGGCAGCCATCTAATCATCTCAACGGTCTGCGGCTTCTTCCCGAGGGACGGGGGACGTGCGTCATCGTGCCGACATTGACGGGCTCCGGGCCATTGCGGTGATC
>CAVVXP010000003.1:0-357147 GCA_963752315.1 uncultured Alphaproteobacteria bacterium
AGCGGCATTTCGGCCACGCGGCGGAGGCTTGCGGCGTGAGCCAGCCCACGTTGTCCGCCGGCATCAAGCAGCTCGAGGATTCCTTCGGCGTGCTCTTGGTGCAGCGCGGCTCCCGCTTCCAGGGCTTCACCCCGGAAGGCGAGCGCGTGCTCGACTGGGCGCGGCGCATCGTCGGCGATACCCGCGCCATGCGCCAGGAGATCGACGCGCTGAAGCGCGGCCTCGCCGGGCATATCCGCATCGCCGCGATCCCGACGGCACTGGCCATGATGGCGATGATCACCACCCCCTATCGCGCCAAGCATCCCGACGTGAGCTTCACCATCCTCTCGCGCAATTCGATCGAGGTGCTGGGATTATTGGAGAATTTGGAGGTCGATGCCGGGCTGACTTATCTCGACAACGAGCCGCTCGGCCGGGTGCAGACCGTGCCGCTCTATAGCGAGCAATATCGGCTGCTCGCCTCCTCCGACAGCCCGCTCGGCGACCGCGACCAGGTGACCTGGGCGGAAGTCGGCAAGGTGCCGCTCTGCCTGCTCACCCCCGACATGCAGAACCGGCGCATCATCGAGCAATTGCTGCGGCAGGCCGGGGCGGATGTGGCGCCCACGCTGGAATCGAACTCGGTGGTTGTATTGTTCGCGCATGTGCGCACCGGCAAATGGGCGAGCGTGATGCCGGCGAAATTGGCCGAGGTGCTTGGCCTGACCGAGAAGGTCCGGGCCATTCCCATCGTCGAGCCCGAGGTGTCGCACTCGATCGGGCTGGTCGTGCCGCATCGCAACCCGTTGACGCCGCTGATCAATGCATTGGTCAGCGAGGCCAAGCAGCTGGCGCCGATCCTCGGCACCGAGACGCCGACGGGCAAGGTGCGCGTCAAGCGCGAGGCCAAGGCGCCTGCCCGCTGAGGTCGCGTGCCGATCCGGATTCCTGATCATCCATAAGGTATTGTAATAATAAGAGAATTTGGCCTATTGGCGCTTGCTTAACGACGTCCGCGTGCGCCTATCTGCAAGGGAGCGTGTCATCGCCTATCGGATGGGCCACGGTCGATGACAAAGCGATAGAAAATCCCAATCGGTCCATGGTCCTGCTTTGTTGATTTTCCGGGGTTTTTTCCGCATTTTCGAGACTGCTCATTAAAGCGGCTGGGCATGCCAAGACACGAGCCATGGAACGCCGAGCGCGCGAGCGAAATCATCGCGCGATATCTGCATTTGAAGGGCGCTGCCTGCCGATCATGCACGCTCTGCAGGAGACGTTCGGCTGCGTGCCGGAAGACGCCGTACCGCTCATCGCGGAGGCGCTTAACCTTTCCCGCGCCGAGATCCACGGCAGCGTCACCTTCTATCACGACTTCCGCAAAGCGCCGGCAGGACGGCGCGTGCTCAAGCTTTGCCGCGCCGAATCCTGCCAGGCTGCCGGCGGCGATGCGCTCGCCGCGCGCGCCGAGGCGAAACTCGGCGTGGCGATGGGCGAGACCACGCTCGACAACCGCGTCACGCTGGAGCCGGTCTATTGCCTCGGGCTGTGCCATTCCTCCCCCGCCGCCATGCTGGATAAGCATGTGTTCGGCATGCTGGACGAGGCGAAGCTCGACGCTCTGGTGAAGGAGGCGCAAGCGTGAGCGCGCGTATCTTCATCTCCCGCGATTCCGGCGCGCTCTGCGTCGGCGCCGAAGAGGTCGCGCGTCACTTCCGCAAGGCGTTCGAGAAGCGTGGTCTCGATGTCGAGATCGTCCGCACCGGCTCGCGCGGCATGTATTGGCTGGAGCCGCTGGTCGAAGTCGCGACCGACAAGGGCCGGGTCGGCTACGGGCCGGTCAAGGTGAGCGATATCGATGCCCTGCTCGATGCCGGCATGCTGGACGGCAAGCCGCACAGTCTCGGCATCGGCGTCGTCGAGGACTATCCCTGGCTCGAGAGCCAGACGCGGCTCACCTTCAAGAATTGCGGCATCATCGATCCGCGCAGCCTCGAAGATTACCAGGCGCATGGCGGCTACCAGGGTCTGGCGAAGGCGCTCGCCGTCGGGCCAAAGGCGACCGTCGAGGAAGTCATCACCTCCGGCTTGCGCGGCCGCGGCGGCGCGGGCTTTCCCACCGGCATCAAATGGCGCACGGTGGCCGACACCCCGCCGCAGCAAAAATACATCGTCTGCAACGCCGACGAAGGCGATTCCGGCACCTTCGCCGACCGCATGATCATGGAAGGCGACCCCTTCGTGCTGATCGAGGGCATGACCATCGCCGGCATCGCGGTGGGTGCGACCTACGGCTACATCTATATCCGCTCCGAATATCCCGATGCCATCGAGGCGATGGAGATCGCCGTGCGCGAGGCGCGCAAGGGCGGCATGCTGGGACGGCGCATCGCCGGCTCGGAGTTCGATTACGACATGGAAGTGCGCGCCGGCGCCGGGGCCTATGTCTGCGGCGAGGAGACCTCGCTGCTCGAGAGCCTCGAAGGCAAGCGCGGCGAGGTCCGGGCGAAACCTCCCCTGCCCGCCCATATCGGCCTGTTCGGCAAGCCGACCGTGATCAACAACGTGCTGTCGCTCGCAACCGTGCCGATCATCATGAGCGAAGGCGGCCCGCATTATCGCGATTTCGGCATGGGCAAGTCGCGCGGCACCATGCCGATCCAGCTCGCCGGCAATATCAAGCATGGCGGGCTGTACGAGACGGCCTTCGGCATCACGCTCGGCGCGCTGGTCGACGATATCGGCGGTGGCACGCGCTCAGGGCCGCCCGGTGCGCGCCGTGCAGGTCGGCGGCCCGCTTGGCGCCTATTTCCCGCGCGCGCTGTTCGATACGCCGTTCGACTACGAGGCCTTCACCGCCGCCGACGGCCTGATCGGCCATGGCGGCATCGTGGTGTTCGACGACACCGTGGACATGGCCAAGCAGGCCCGCTTCGCCATGGAGTTCTGCGCCATCGAATCCTGCGGCAAGTGCACGCCCTGCCGCATCGGCTCGGCGCGCGGCGTGGAGCTAGTCGACAAGATCGTGGCCGGCGAGGACGCGGCCGCCAATCTCGCTCGTGCTCGAAGATCTCTGCAACACCATGAAGTTCGGATCGCTTTGCGCCCTTGGCGGGTTTACCCCTTACCCGGTGATGAGCGCGCTCACGCATTTTCCCGAGGATTTCGGCGCCGAACGCAAGCGCCTTGAAGCTGCTGAATGAGGAAACGACCATGTCGATGACCCAGGAAATCGATTACGGGACCCCGGCCTCTAAGTCCAAGAAAGAGGTCACGCTCACCATCGACGGCGTCAAGCTGACGGTGCCGGAAGGCACTTCGATCATGCGCGCAGCGATGGAGATGGGCACGCAGATCCCCAAGCTCTGCGCCACGGACATGGTCGAGGCGTTCGGCTCCTGCCGGCTGTGCCTGGTCGAGATCCAGGGCCGCAACGGCACGCCTGCCTCCTGCACCACCCCGGTCGCGGAAGGCATGGTGGTGCACACACAGACTGATCGGCTGAAGCGGCTGCGCAAGGGCGTGATGGAGCTGTACATCTCCGAGCACCCGCTCGACTGCCTCACCTGCTCGGCTAACGGGGATTGCGAATTGCAGGACATGTCCGGCGCCGTGGGCCTGCGCGAGGTGCGCTACGGCTATGACGGCGCGCGCCACCCCAATCCCGGCCTCGACACCTCGAACCCCTATTTCACCTTCGAGCCTTCCAAATGCATCGTCTGCTCGCGCTGCGTGCGGGCCTGCGAGGAGGTGCAAGGCACCTTCGCGCTGACCATCGCCGGCCGCGGCTTCGACTCGGTGGTGTCGCCGTCGCAGCAGCAGCCCTTCCTCGATTCCGAATGCGTGTCGTGCGGCGCCTGCGTGCAGGCCTGTCCCACCGCCACGCTGAACGAGAGGAGCGTGATCGAGATCGGCACGCCTGAGCACTCGATCGTCACGACCTGCGCCTATTGCGGCGTCGGCTGCGCCTTCAAGGCGGAGATGCGCGGTGATGAGCTGGTGCGTATGGTGCCCTACAAGGACGGCAAGGCCAATCGCGGCCATTCCTGCGTCAAGGGCCGCTTCGCCTTCGGCTACGCGACGCACAAGGACCGTGTCCTGAAGCCGATGATTCGCGCCAAGATCACCGATCCCTGGCGCGAGGTCTCGTGGGAGGAGGCGATCGGCTACGCCGCGTCGGAGTTCAAGCGCATCCAGGCGAAATACGGCCAGGGCTCGGTCGGCGGCATCACCTCATCGCGCTGCACCAACGAGGAAACCTTCCTGGTGCAGAAGCTGGTTCGCGCGGCGTTCGGCAACAACAATGTCGACACCTGCGCGCGTGTCTGCCATTCGCCCACCGGCTACGGGTTGAAAACCACCTACGGCACCTCCGCCGGCACGCAGGATTTCGACTCGGTCGAATATTCCGACGTGATCATGATCATCGGCGCCAATCCGACCGACGGTCACCCGGTGTTCGCCTCCCGCATGAAGAAGCGGCTGCGCGAGGGCGCCAAGCTCATCATCCTCGACCCGCGGCGCATCGACCTGGTGCGCACGCCGCATATCGAGGCCGATTATCATCTGCCGCTCAAGCCTGGCACCAATGTCGCGGTGGTCACTTCGCTGGCCCACGTGATCGTCACCGAGGGCTTGGTGAACGAGAAATTCGTGCGCGAGCGCTGCGACTGGGACGAGTTCCAGGAGTGGGCGGAGTTCGTTGCCGACAAGCGCCACAGCCCGGAAGAGGTCGAGAAGCTCACCGGCGTGCCGGCCGAGGCGATCCGCGGCGCGGCTCGGCTCTATGCCACCGGCGGCAACGGCGCCATCTATTACGGGCTCGGCGTCACGGAGCACAGCCAGGGATCGACCACTGTGATGGCGATCGCCAATCTCGCCATGGCCACCGGCAATATCGGCCGCGAGGGCGTTGGCGTGAACCCGCTGCGTGGGCAGAACAATGTGCAGGGTTCCTGCGACATGGGCTCGTTCCCGCACGAGGTGTCGGGCTATCGTCACGTGTCGGACGAGGCGACGCGCGCGATGTTCGAAACTTTGTGGGGGCGCCCGCTCGACGCCGAACCGGGCCTGCGCATTCCCAACATGATGGATGCGGCGGTCGACGGCTCATTCAAGGGCCTCTACATCCAGGGTGAGGACATTTTGCAGTCCGACCCCGACACCAAGCACATGGCGGCGGGCCTCTCATCGATGGAATGCGTCGTCGTGCAGGATCTGTTCCTGATCGAGACGGCCAACTACGCGCATGTGTTCCTGCCGGGCTCGACCTTCCTGGAGAAGAACGGCACGTTCACCAACGCCGAGCGCCGCATCCAGATGGTGCGCAAGGTGATGGCGCCGATGAACGGCTATGAGGATTGGGAGATCACCTGCCTCCTCTCCAACGCGCTCGGCTATCCGATGCACTACAATCACCCCTCGGAGATCATGGACGAGATCGCGCGGCTGACGCCGACCTTCGCCGACGTCTCCTTCAAGAAGCTCGACGAGCTCGGCTCGGTGCAGTGGCCGTGCAACGCGGCGGCGCCGGAAGGCACGCCCATCATGCACATCAACGGCTTCGTGCGCGGCAAGGGCAAATTCGTCATCACCGAATATGTGGCGACGGACGAGAAGACCGGCCCGCGCTATCCGTTACTGCTCACCACCGGCCGCATTCTCAGCCAGTACAATGTCGGCGCCCAGACCCGGCGCACCGCCAACGTCGTCTGGCATGAGGAGGACGTACTGGAGATTCATCCGCACGATGCCGAAAACCGCGGCGTGCGCGACGGCGACTGGGTGAAGCTTGCCAGCCGTTCCGGCGAGACGACGCTGAAGGCGCAAATCACCGAGCGCGTGGCTCCGGGCGTGGTCTACACGACCTTCCACCATCCGACCACGCAGGTGAACGTGGTGACCACCGACTTCTCCGATTGGGCCACTAACTGCCCCGAATACAAAGTGACGGCAGTGCAAGTGATGCCGTCGAACGGGCCGTCGGAGTGGCAGGAGGAATACGAGGAACTGACACGTCAGACGCGGCGGATCGCCGAGCCCCTGGTCGCGGCGGAGTAGGACGCCCCGGACCCGGCATCAGCAGCGGAGCAGCGGCGCAAGCCATGAAACCCGACCGCCTGGTCTATATGGCGAACCAGATCGGCAAATTCTTCGAGTCGCAACGCGCGGACGAAGTCGTGCCGGGGATCGCCGATCACATTCGCAAGTTCTGGGACCCCCGGATGCGCAAGGCGATCTTCGCCTATATCGACGCGGGCGGCGACGGGCTCGACCCCCCGGTCAAGGAAGCAATCCTGCGCTTGAAGGATAGACCCGAGCACTCGACCGCCACGAGTTTCCAGGGCACGTAATGACGCGGGGCCTGTCGTGCTCACGCTTACTCCCGAAGAGCTGACCGCCATCAAGCTGTCGTTGCGCGTCGCCACCTGGGCGACGCTGGCAAGCCTCCCCTTCGGCATTTTCGTGGCCATGATCTTGGCGCGCGGCCGTTTCTATGGACGCGCGCTGCTCAACGCGCTGGTGCTGCTGCCGCTGGTGCTGCCGCCGGTGGTGACGGGCTATGTGCTGCTTTTGCTGTTCGGACGGCAAGGCCCGATCGGCCGGTGGCTCGATACCCATCTCGGCATCGTGTTCGCCTTCCGCTGGACCGGCGCCGCGCTCGCCTGCGCCATCATGGGCTTTCCGCTGATGGTGCGCGCCATTCAGCTTTCGGCGGCGGCGGTCGACCGCAGGCTCGAGCAGGCGGCGGGAACGCTCGGCGCCAACCCGGTCTATGTGTTTCTTACCGTGACGCTGCCGCTGATGGCACCCGGCATCATCGCCGGCGCCATTCTCGCTTTCGCCCGCGCCATGGGCGAGTTCGGCGCGACCATCACCTTCGTCTCCAACATCCCCGGCGAGACGCAGACGCTGCCGACGCTGATCTATAGCTTCACGCAGGTGCCAGGTGGCGAAGCCGGCGCGTTGCGATTGACGCTGATCTCGCTCGCCCTCTCGCTCTCGGCGATCCTGGTGTCGGAATGGATCGCGCAGGAGGTTAGCCGCCGCGTGCGCGGGTGAGCGGGAGCACAAGCAAAAAGCCAGACCGGCGGCGTCCGCTGTCTGGCTTTCCGCGCTTCACCGCTATGGCGACGTCGCGCTACGGCTTGATGGCGACGCCCCAGGGCAGCCGCCCGACCGGAACCGACTTCTCGGCTTTTTGCGATTCCACGTCGATCACGGTCAAATCGTTGGTGAGGCCGTTAGCCACATAATATTTCTTGCCGTCTGGGCTCATTTCGCCGTGCCAGGGACGCTGGCCGACCAGAATGTAGTTCTTGACCTCCTTGGTCGCGGTGTCGATGACGGCGACGCGATTGGCGGGACCGAGCGCGACGAACACCTCTTTGCCGTCCTTGGTGAAATCCATGCCGACCGGCTGGAGCTGTTCGGGCCGGACGCCGGGCACCTCGAAGCTGATCTTCTGCGTGGTCTTCCAAGTCTTGGGGTCGATCACCGAGATGGTGCCGCCGACCTCGGAGGACACCCACAGCTCCTTGCCGTCGGGGGTGAACTTCGCCTCGCGCGGGCGCGAGTCGACCAGCACGTTGGCGATCAGCTTGTTGGCGGCATTGTCGATGACATGCGCCATGCTAGTCGATTCCGAGGTGGCCACGGTGTATTTGCCGTCGGGACTCACGCCCATGCCCTCGGGCTCGACGCCCACGGGAACCTCGGCGAGGATGTCGCCGCTCTTGATGTCCATGATGGTGACTAGGCTGTCATCCTCGTTGGCAATGTAGATGACGTCGCCCTTGGGATCGATCGCCATCAGCTCGGGATCGGGACCCAACTCGAGCTGGCGCGACACTTCGAGCGTGTTGGTGTCGATCACGTCCATGATATCGCCGTCGCCGGCGGCGACGAAAGCCTCCTTGCCGTCGGGGCTCACGACGATGCCGCGCGGCCGGCGCGCGACCTTGATGGTCTTGACGATCTCCAAGGTGTCGGCGTTCAACACGGTGACGGTGTTGTCCTTCTCGTTGGAGACGAAAATCAGCGGCGCGGCAAAGGCGGGAGCGGCGAAGACAAGAAGCGCGGCGGCGGTGGCCGCGGCGAGGCTGATGCGAATCATGTGGCTACCTTTGGGGATGGTCATTTGAACTTGCACTTGGTCTCGGGCTGATCGAAGCCGAGCGTATCGGTGACATTGGTTGGGTGGAGAAAGCCTTCCTGCGGCGAAACCGAGACCGGAACGCGGGTGCCGCCGCCGAGGATGACGGGTTGCCGGAGCTGATGGTCCCAGGGGCGGAAGCTCATCGCCTGGCCCTTGAAGCCTTCGAGCTTGAATTGATCGGAGAGCAGATAGGCCTTCACCTCGGGCGGGGTGGTCTTGCCCGAGCGCATGATGCCGTCGGTCAGCGCGCGACCGCCAAGCCAGGCGGTGTAGTCGCGCTCGACGGGCCTGCGCTTGGCGAGCTTCGGCAGCCCGTTCTGGAAATGCATGGCGCCGTACTCGGTGTAGGACGGGTCCCAGGCCAAAGCCTGAAGACCCTGCGTGCCGACGATGGGCCGCGGCGTGTAGGTCCGGTAGGCGAGGTAATCGCCGAAACCGTCGTCGGTGTTGGCGACCCAGACCACATCGTGCTCGGGCGCGCTCTCCATTAGCAACGGGATCTGCGCCTGCACCTGTTGGTAGCCGGAGTCGGTGTTGCGCGCGCCGGGCGGCAAATCGTAGACCTTCTCGCCGACGATCTTGCCGCCGAAGCGCTGCGCCGCGCGCTTGATCTGCTCGACATATTCCTTATCGGCGGGCGTATCGCCGTGGATGATGAACCAGCGCGGCCATTTCTTCCAAATCAGGTATTGCGCCAACGCGTCGGCGCGCATCGCCCAGTCGGGAAGGATGTGGAAGACGTTGGAGCGGCAAAGCTCCTGGCGGAGCGCTTCCTCGTTGGAGCGGATATTGACGATGATCGAGTTCGCGGCCTCCGGCAGATCGGCGACAGCGATGAGATCCTTCGGCTCGAGATCGGCGATGATGAAGGCGTTGCCTTTGGCGAGGATCTCCTTGGCTTTAGCCACCACGTCGCCGTTGGCGGGCACGATCGCTTCGACCAACTCGAAGCCAAAGCCGACGAACTGGCCGGCTTGATTGGCCTCCTTGATGATGAGGCGTGCGCCCTGGATGCCTTTGTCGGTGACGATCTTCTCGGCGTAAGAGAGCGGTAGCGGCTCTTCATATTGCTTGCCGAGATAAACGATTGGGATCGTCGCCTTGATTTCCGGCGTGGCGGAAGGCGCCACGGAGCCCGGCGTCGCCGTGGGGCGCGCGGTGCCGGCGTCGGGCGCAGCCGCCGCCGGCTCGGCGTCCTGTGCCTGGTCGCTCGCGGCGGGCGCGGCCGGCGTCGCCGTCGCCTCACCTGAGGCCGGAGCTGGAGGCGTCTCGGCGCGCGCGGGCACTGGCACGGCGCAGGCAAGCAGGCCAAAAATGAAAGCCAAGCCCGCAAGAAGCTTGGGGCTTCGACCTACGCTTCCGACTGACTTACGCGACATAGGCGAAAGCTTTGCTCCTGCGAGGTTGACGGATCGGGATCGAGGACACGTCGAAGCTCGGAGACGGGGTGGGCCAGGACATTCAGCGCGCCTATTTTTCAGACATGCCATCGCTTGGCAATGCGCAGTGCACAATATGGAAAGCGGTGGCTAAACCTAGGATGGCCGATTTCGCCTGAAACATATGGGAGTTCAGCATTAGGCCTTCCAGGCCGTGGCAATCTTTATACCACGCGGAAACGAAAAGCCGCCGAGCCAAGGCTCGACGGCTTTCCAAAATTTAATGAAGGCCAGCAATGCCGGCGTTCGCAAAGTCCTATTGCAGCGGCGGCTTGCCCACCGAACTGGGGTTAACCGAGCGGATGAAGGTAATGATCTTCCACAGCTGATCGCTGGTCTTGAGGATACCGCCGAAGGGGGGCATCGGTCCCACCACGACCTCTTGCTTGACGCGGTGATAGCCCTCGGCCTTAAGCGCGTCGGAGCCGAGCGCCACCAACCTGAACAGGGTGTCGTCGTCAGGGCCATAAACCCAGGTATCGTTGGTCAGCGGCGGACACATGCCCCCGCCTCCCCCGCCGCCATGACAGCCGTTGCAACCGGCGGAGAGGTAGGTCTTGTGCCCCACCTCGGCGAAGGCGGCGTCGGTGACCTTGTCCGCATAGGGATTATGCAACCCGCCCTTGGGCGTGGCCTTGATCAGGTCGAGAGTCGGCGTGGTGTCGTCCGCCTTGCAGCAATCGCCGCCAGCCGCGGCATCTCCGCCAGCGGGCTTTTCCTCGGTCTGTTGCGGCGGCTCGTCGGTCGCGCAGGCTTTCCACGCAAACACGCCCATGCCGGCGATGAACACAACTGTAAAAAGTCCGGTGATGATCTTGCGCACTGCTTCGTTTCCTTACCCTAGTTAAGTTGCTTGGCTTGAAATGCGTTTAGGCAATTCCCCCCTCGGGCTGGGTCAAAAAGCGGAACTTTCATAACCTCTTACGGGCCGTGGCGAAAGTGCCGATGAACAAGGCCGCATTTTTGGGCCGCCGTTTGGGTTAACGCCGCCACGGTCATTGGGTCACGTCGAAATCCATGCCCTCAAACGTATAGCGCGGCACCTGCGTCCAGATGCCGTCCTCCTGGACCGGGACCTTGTGAACCTTGACGTTGTCCACCACGAGCTTGCCGCTCTTCTGATTCACCCAGAAATCGATGTCGTAATATTCGTCGGTGCTGCCCGGCTTACGGAAATCGGTGCAGGCGAAATACTCGCCATCCTTCTTCATGTGCCGGATCGGCTGATGCATCTCGACGAACTCGAGCGGGATGGTCTCGCCGGTCTTGTCGTCCTTGATCGGAACGTCGCCATTCGCGTCCTTATGCGTGGCGATATAATCGTGGATCGCGCCCATTACCTGCCAGGCGCGCGTCACCTCCATGTCGCCGGGATGCTCCTGCACGGGGAGCCACCACCAGGCGACCGGCATGCGCGTCACCATGATCCAGCCGTCGCCTTCTTGCTTGGGGCCCTTCTGTACCCGGATATCCATCAGGGTCAGCTTGTCGCCTTCGGGCTTGTACCAAAAGTCGATGGCGTATTGCTTCTTGTCGTTGTCCTTGTCGTGGAAAATGGTGTTGGCGAACCAGCCATAGCCCTCCATGCCGCGCACGATCTTGATCTTCTCGTAGACCAGGTTGAGGTCGGCATCGAGCTTGGGGTCGTGAAATACGAAAACCCCGTCCTTGGACCGCTCGGCAATGGTGGCCGCGACAGCCTTGTTGACATCCTCCTCGCCGAAATCGGCGGCGAAGACGGGAGCGGATATGCAAAGGGCCACGGCTAACGCCGCGGCCCCCACGATCGGAAGAAATCCACGCAAATCGGTCACCTTCATTGGCTGGTGCTTTTCTCGGTGTCGGGCGTCGGCGTACTCGCCGCCGCCTTGGCTCTGCTCAGGACCATGATGGCCTGCTGCAACTCCAAATTGCCGTTCAACTCAGCCACATCCGCCGCCGTCTGGCCGAGCTTATTCTTGAGCGTCACATCGGCGCCGGCGTCGATCAAAATACCGATCATCGGCGGATTGTTGTGGGTGGCGGCAATCATCAACGGCGTGACACCGCTTTTCGACTGCGCATTCACATTGGCGCCGCGGGCGAGCAGGCCCTGGGCGATGTCGGTCGGACGCGTGCTGCCGGGCACGAACATGGCGCCTTCAGCCGGCGAGGTCTGACCCGCCGCGATCATCAGCGGCGTCAGTGCGTCGTCGCCAGACAGGCTGTTCACGTCGGCACCCGCTTCCATCAAGGTTTTGGCCGACTCGTATTTGTCCGAGGCGATGGCCAAGGGCAGCGGCTTGAAGTCCTCCTGCCCCGGCTTCTCCATGTCGGCGCCGTGCTCGAGCAGCACTTTGACCGACGGCACATGGTCGCGCATCACCGCCGACACCAGCGGGGTCGGATCGCCGGCATTGACGTCGGCGCCGAGATCGATCAGCAGCGCGATCATCTTGTCGTGGCGTTGCCGCGCGGCGCTTTGCAGCGGCGTCCAGGCCTGATTGTCGGCCTTGTTCACGTCGGCGCCCTTGGAGGCCAGGAATTTCACGCGGTCGAAGTCATTGGCGATCACCGCGTTGCTGAGCTCCTGGGTGATGTCGGCGCCTTCGGCCAGCCAGTTTTCCACCTTCTCCTTGGTCACCACCTGGTCGGGCGAGGCGAGATCGGGGCGCGCCTTGAAGTCGGTCTGCGCCACGGCGGTGTAGCTGCCATGCGCCGGCAGAGTGCCCGGCACGATGCACTTGCTGCATTGCACGAGCGGGACACCGTAATCCTCCAGGATCTTGGCGATTTCGTCCGCCTTATCCTCGAGCGCGAAGTCGAGCATGTATTTCAGGAAAGCGTCGGTCTTGCGCACGCCGATGCCGAGATCGAATTCAAGCGGCGTCTTGTCTTCCCAGAGATTGACCGGCTGCACTACGAGCGGCTCGCCCTTGGCCTTGCCCCAGCCGGCGAACGGCCCCCAGACGGCGGCGACATCAAGGTCGCCGTTCACCACCTGCTGTACCTGCCAAAAGGGCTGATGCTCGGGCTTCAAATCGCCGTCATGGGTGACGACGGCGAGAGAGACGTTGTCGACAATACCGTTGCGGGCGAGAACCTCGCGCACGCCCGACGTCTGAAACACGCCAATCCTCAGCTTCTTGAGCTGTGGGTCGTCGAAGCCTTTGATGTCGATGCCTTTGTCATTGCGGTAGGCCAGCACGTAAGTCGTGCGGTAGATCGGCATGGTGGTGAGCAGCGAGCCATAGGGCACGGGGATATCGATCATCACATCGCACATGCCGGCATCGAAGGTCTGTCGCGTCATGCCGCGCTCGAGGAAGGGGCGCCAGAAAAAGTTCACCTTGGCGCCCATCGCCTCGCCGAGCACATTGGCGATCTTGTTCTCGAAGCCCTCACCCTTGTCGTTGGAGAAGGGCATGTTGCCGGGATCGGCGCAGACATTGAGGGCGCCGAGCTTCTTCGCCTTGTAGGCGGCCTTGGCCGCGGCTCTGGTGGCGATCTGCTCGCTCGGAGTGAGATCCTCGAACTCCTTGCTCAAGTCGCGTTTAAAGGGGGTTTTTGCGGCTTCGGCCGCAAGCGGAGCCAGGGCAAAGCCGGCAACGCAAAGCGACGCCATCAGGATGCGAAGGGACATTGGGGGCTCGGGTTTTCTTTAGTTAGCGGTTGGGGACCGTGCGGGGCAAAAACCTCGCCACACTTTACCCCCCGACGTAAGGGGTAAACTACCCCTTTTATAAAGGAAATGACGCCCGATGCCGCAAGGGCACCGGGCGCCAATAGTTTGCTTAAGCCGTTCCGCTTATTCGAAGACGCGGAAGACGTTCAGCTCGCCACCCTGGGGGATCTTGTCCAGGTTAGCAGCCTTGGTCATGGCCGTGGCGCCAATGGCACCGAACTTGTCGTTCAGGTCGAGACCAGCGGTAACCGGCAGGCCGATCCAGCCGCCGATGCCGGAGTAGACGCCGACATACTGCTTGCCACCGACTTTCCAGGTAGCAGGGTTGCCGATGATGCCGGAACCCAGCCTGCGGCTCCACAGGATCTTACCGGAAGACCGGTCGACCGCGCGGAAGTCACCACCGAGCGAGCCATAGAACATCAGGCCGCCGTCGGTGACCATGGTGCCACCCCAGTTCGGATAAGGATCCGGGATTTCCCACACCGTCTTGCCGGACAAGACATCGAACTTCTTGATCTTGCCGGTCGTGCCCTGCTTCTCAGGATACATGTACACGTTCGCGAACACGTAAACCGTGCCCTGGTTCGTGTGCGTGCGCTCCTGAGGCTCGAGCTCCATGCACCAGTTGTTGGTGGGCATGTAGAAGATGTTCGGCTCCTTGGGATCGACTGAACCAGGCTGCTGGTCCTTGCCGCCCATGGCAGACGGGCACGCTTCCACATTACGGCCACGCTCCAGCGGAGAATGCTCGCGCACCTTCACCGGACGACCCGTCTTCATATCGATCTTCTCGGCCCAGTCCGTCGTCACATACTTGTTGGCGCGGAGCAGAGTGCCGTCCGTGCGGTCAAGCACATAGGCAAAGCCGTTACGGTCGAAGTGAGTGAGAGTCTTACGCTTCTTGCCGTCGACATCCATGTCGGTCAGCATGTTCTCGTTGATGCCGTCATAGTCCCACTGATCGAACGGGGTCATCTGGTAGGCGAACACCGCCTCACCATTATCGACTTTGCGGCCGAAAATCGTCATCGACCACTTGTTGTCGAAATCACCCGCGTTGCACTCTTCGTGGGTCTTGTCGGGGCAACGATAGGCTGGGCTCCACAGGCCGGGGTTACCCGTCGAGTAGTAGACCATCTTCAGCTCAGGATCGTAGCTGTACCAGCCCCAAGCAGCGCCGCCGCCGATCTTGTAGTCCTCGCCCGGGAAGGTCTTCACACCCAGGTCTGAACCAGCCTGACCGAACTGCGGGTTGGCTTTGTTGGTGTCGGCCGTCAGGCACACGTCCTTATCGGTACCGGTGCTTTGGCAAACCCAAGCTTCCGAGCCGTCCTTCAGATTGAAGGCAGCGACACGGCCGCGAGCGGCGAACTCGTCACCACCGAAGCCGATGATCACCTTGTCGTCGGCGATCAATGGAGCGGGGGTAATGGTCTCGCCCTTCTCAGGGTAGGCGTACTTAACAACCCAGACTTCCTTGCCGGTCTGGCCGTCGAGGGCAATCACGAAGCCGTCGAGGGTGCCATACACGAACTTGCCGTCGGCATAGGAACCACCGCGGTTGACGGTGTCGCAGCAAGCGCGCGGAACAGCGGACTCGTCACGATCAGTCGTCTTCACGTACTTCCAGATGCTCTTCGGATTGTCGGGGTCGGTCAGGTCGAGGCCCTGAACCACGTTGCAGTTCGACATGGCCGGGCAGCCGGAAACCATGAACAGCATGGTCTTGCCACCAACGTCCTTGATGATGAGGGGCTGACCCTCATGGCCGCGCAGGGCATTGGTTCCCTGCAGCCAAACCATCTGCAACTTGCCGATGTTCTTCGTGCTGATATCGGCCAAAGTGCTGTGACGCGTCAGAGCGAAATCGCGACCAGGGGCAGGCCACTGATCGGGATCCGCCATACGCGCAAGCTGTTCCTCATCGGAGCCAGCCATTGCCTGACCGGATACGCCCATCATCACCGCGACGATGGCTCCGGCCAGAACACCAAACTTCATTTTCATATCTTTCTCCTCTCCCTAGCTACTCAGTTCACCGAAACGAAAGCTGAGCTATTCTGTATGCCGAGACACGGTTCTCTCTTGAGCGAAGCGCTAAGAGAGCCCTGAGCCCCTGCAAGTTTTCAAGCTGTCACGTTGGATATGGGAGGCATCCCGAAAGCGCAGAAGCAAAATAAAATGCCTCGCGCCCGCTCCAGGCGGCGGGTCCTCCGATGAACACATCACGCGGTGACACCTCACGAGGAAACACAACCTAGCGCAGAGTAAGAAGCGACGTTGTCGAATTTTCGATGAGAACGGGCATCCCACGCATTGCCAAGCTGCCCGCTCATAATTGCCAAATGGAATGGCTTTGCAAGCGAAAAGTGCTCGCGGCAACCAATTGTACCAAACGCGCACACTCTTCGCTGCACTGCATCAAGTGCCCGCAAACTTGAAGCTTCGCGTGTCAAGCGGAAAGTTTAGGCATTTGTGTGCAGCGCACGGGATGGTTTATTCGCGTCTGAGTATCTGCCCAAGCCATGCAGTAGAGACACGAATCAATACACGCGCGAAACTCAGTGTGCTGCACAGGCCCGCTTAGGACCACTCCCCGCGCGGCGTCTTTGCCGAGGCTGCGGGAAGATGCTGGATGGCGATGCGCATCAACTCGGGCAGCGTGCGCACGCCGAGCTTGGCCTTGAGCTGCGTACAAGTGTTGGCCACCGTCTTGTAGCTCACATGCAGATGCTCGGCGATCACGCCATAGGGCTTGCCTTCAGCCACCAGCGCCAAGGTTTGCAGCTCGCGCACCGTCATGCGCCGCAACGGATTGGTCGTGCCCCTTGCCTCCATAAAGGCCACCTCCGAGGCGAGGTCGTGGCTGAGATAGGGCCGGTTCTCGCGCACCCGCTGAAACGCCTTCAACACCTCGTCGGAGGACGTGTCCTTCAACACATATCCGGTGGCGCCGACCTCGAGCGCGCGGCTGACGATGACGGGATCGGAGTGCATACTGAAAACGAGGATCGGCGTGCGCGTGTCGTGCAGGCGAAGCCTGCGGATGAACGACAGCCCCCCCAACGCCCCGGTTCGCATGGCGAGATCGACGATAATCACGTCGGGTTTTTGCGTTCGATACATGCGGAAACCGTCGGCCAGACTCTCCGCCTGGACGATCTGCTCGACGCCGGCATCTTCGAGCAACTGGCGGCAGCCTTGCAGCACGATCGGATGGTCGTCGATGACGAGTACGCGGGTCATGACAGCCCTCCAACCAATTCGGGCGCGCGCGTCACCGTGGTGCTGGCGCGCTCGATCGGAATCTCGACGTGAATGATCGTTCCCTTAGCCGGCGCGCTCTCGATCTGGCAGGTTCCGCCGAGAGAGCGCACGCGCTCGGTCATGGTGGTGAGTCCGAAGCCCTTGGGCGTGGCAGGCGCGATACCCTTGCCATCGTCGCTGAGGCTGAGGCTGAGGCGTTTGCGCCGCTGCTTGCCGCCATTCTTGCGTGGGGCCGCCTCCTCCAGCAGATCGATGGCGAGCGCGCCCGCCTTGCCGTGACGGATGGCATTGGTGATGCCTTCCTGGATGCAGCGATACAGCGTGAGGTCGATCGCCTCTCCGTAGGAAGCGGCGAGCGTGCCGAAGGAGAGGGAAATATGCGTGTCGGGATGCCGCCGCTGGAAGCCGGCGACGAGCTCGTCGAGAAGCTCGCTGAGCTTCACCCGGCCGAGCGGGCCCGGGCGCAACTTCTTGAGCAGCGCGCGATTGAGCAGCTTGAGGCGCTCGGTGATCGAGAGAATCTCCCCGACGCGGCGGGAGATCATCTCGCCGGGGCGCCCGTCGGAAAGCTGATCGGCGAAGTTTTGGATGGATGAGGCATTGGCGGTGATGCCGAACAGGCAAGGCCCCGCCTCGTCGTGCAGTTCGTTGGCAATCTCGCGCCGCTCCTCCTCCTGCACGGTGATGAGCTGACGATAGAGCCGGCTGTTCTCATCGCGCGCGGTGTCGAGCGCGCTTGCCAGCGTGTTGAAGCGCTCGGTGATGACGGCGAGCTCCTTGACCTTGGGCAGAGCGAGCCGGGTCGCGTAATGCCCGTCCTCAAGGCTCAACATGCCCTTGGAGAGGTGGGCGAGCGGATCGAGCACGCGACCGAGCACAACATAAAGAATGCCGAGGATCAGGGCGTTGAGCACGAGCCACACCAGCGCGAGCGAAGAGAAATCGTGCCAGGCCTCGGCGATCTCGTCAGCGGGTTCACCGACGATGACGACGGGGTTGGCATGATCGAGGGCGACAACCCGCACCGCGCGGCCGACCAGCTGCGGTCGCACAAGCCTGGCGAACCAACTCGGCGCCCGCTTCTTGCTGGCGGCCGCAAGGTCCGAGGGCTGCGGCGATACGACGGTCAGCTGGCCGATCGGATCCATGAACATGATGCGGACATGGCGGAGATGCTTGAGTTGCAGGGGCAGCTGCTCGTTGAGCTCGCCGAGGCGGTCTTGCGAGGCAAGGTCTTTCATGGTGGCGGCGACGAAGCGCTGCGCCACTTCGAGCGAGGCCTCGATCTCGACCCTGGTCGCCGTGCGGGTATTGAGGATGGAGACCGCGCCGCCAAAAATCGCCGCAAGGAGATTGATCACGCCCACGGCGACGAGAAGTTGCGTCCTTACCGGCCGGTCATACCAAAGCTTTTGCAGCACGCCTCGATCGTCTCCACAATGAGATGCGCTCCGCCCTGTCATATTGGGTTAACTCAGGAGCAATTGCTATTTCCGTGGTCCGCCCCCTTTGCCTTGGAAGCCCTGGCGGGGAGCCGCGGAAAAATCGACTTCATGTCGGAAGGGGAGAAATAGCAAGGGCAAGCGTGGCAATAGGATTGCCAAATGTTCCCGACCACTTTTGGGACGCTCCCCTAGAGACGCCGACCTGGCGCGGTCCTAGCTTGGGTGGGCGTTGAAAGGCTTTCCTAGCGGCCCGCGACGCCACGGGACGAAATGGTCGGCGAAAGGGACGTGGCTCACGGGATCGTCTCTCCTTCCACACGGGGCTGCGGCCTTGCAATCCCTGGTTCGTCGGCGGGGGTTAGGGATGTAGCACTTCGCTGCATCCCTAGGCCTCCACGACCACACCAAGACAGATACGTCATTCGCCGTCACTTTGGACAAAAAGCCGGGAAACTTCTTGGGGAAATACTCGTTAGTTTGACAAGCCCAGGTTGCTAAGCCCGGCATGTGGGCCTAGGAGCTTTTGAGTTCCTTGTCGGCGGCGTCAAATGCCCGTCACACGCGGCTTCAATTCTCGCCCCGGCCGTACCGAACGTGCCCAGACTTCCATCTCTGGCCTAACAGAAGTCACACAAGGAGACCCAAGGATGAGACTTTCCACCCTCATATATATGTCTGTCGTGGCCGCCGCCGGCGTGGCCGCCACCATGGCTCAGGCTGCCGACGTGGCGGTCCCCGCCGAGAAGTGCGATGCCGCCTGGCACATGGCTTCGCCCAATGGCGACACCATCGCCAACGGCGCCGCCGTTCCCGTCGTCCTCGACTTCACCATGGTCGATTCCAACAGCGACGGAGCGATCGATAAGGACGAGTTCAGCAAGGCTTGCTCGTCGGGCTTGGTCAAAGCCAACGAGGATACCGTGAAGGACATGCAGTAGAGACCTTCTGGGGTCTCAAGCCCAAGATGCCAGGAATGCGCCGCGCTCAGGCACGGCGCATTCTTTTTGGGTTAGGGGTGGCCCTCCCTAAGCCCCACTACGGAACGACGGCGACGCCCCAGGGCAGGCGCCCGACCGGTACGGATTTCTCCGCCTTGAGGCTGTCGACATCGATGATGGTGATGTCGTTGGTGAGCCCGTTGGCCACATAGAGCTTCTTTTGGTCCGGGGAAAGTTCGAGGTGCCAGGGCCGCTGGCCGACCAGGATGTAGTCCTTGACCGCGTAGGTCTTGGGATCGATCACGGCGACGCGGTTGCCGGGACCGAGCGCAACGAACACGTTCTTATTGTCCTTGGTGAACTCGATGCCGACGGGCTGGAGCAGCTCGGGACGCACGCCGGCGACCTCGAAGCCGATCTTCTTCTTCACCTTCCAAGTGTCGGTGTCGATCACCGAGACGGTACCGCCGACCTCTGACGACACCCAAACCTCCTTGCCGTCCGGCGTGAACTTCGCCTCGCGCGGACGTGTATCGACCAGCACGTTGGCGACGATCTTCTGGGTCGCATTGTCGATCACATGCGCCATGCTCGTCGATTCCGAGGTGGCGACGGTGTATTTGGAATCTGGGCTCACGCCCATGCCCTCCGGCTCGACCCCGACAGGGATCTCGGCGGTCACCTCGCCGCTCTTGGTATCCATGACGGTCACCATCGAGTCGTCTTCGTTGGCGATGTAGAGCGTACCGCCCTTGGGATCGACGGCCATCAGTTCCGGGTCGGGGCCGGAATCGAGCTGATGCGTGACCGCCAGTTTGCTGGTGTCGATCACGTCCATGATGTCGCCGTCGCCGGCGGCAACGTAGACCTCCTTGCCGTCGGGGCTGGCGATAATGCCCCGCGGGCGGCGCGCGGTCTTGATCGTGCCCAACGGCTGGAGCGTGTTGCCGTCGATCACCGTGACCGTGTTGTCCTTCTCGTTCGAGACATAGATTTGCAGCGCGAGCGCGGGCGAGGACGCGAGCGTGATCAGCGTGGCGGCGGTGGCAAACATTGTCGGGCGTTTCATTTCCGGGACCTTTGCTATTTTGGGAACTTGCACTTCGTCTCAGGCTCGTCATAGCCGAGCGTGTCGGTCAGAAACTTGGGGTGCAGGAAGCCCTCCTGCGGCGACATGGAGACGAGCGAGCGGGCGCCGGTGATCAGCAGCGGCTGGCGGAGCTGATGATCCCAGGCGCGGAAGGAGAGCCCCTCCCCTTTGAAGCCGGCAACGGTGAAGGCGGGGGAGAGCAGGTAGTCGCGGATCGCCGGCACGTCGGATTTGCCGCCCCGCGTCACCGCCTCGCCGATCGCGCGCACCGCGATCCAGGCGGAATAATCGCGCTCGGTCATCACCCGCTTGGCGAAGCGCTCGAAGCGATGCTGCATTTGGGTGCCGGCATATTGCTCGTAGGAGCGGTGCCAAGCGACCGCGGTCAGACCTTGGGTGCCAACCACCGGCCGCGGGTCGTAATCGCGATAGGGCACGTATTCGCCGAAATGCTCGGTGGTATCGACCACCCACAACACGTCGTGCTCGGGCGCGCCTTGCGTCACCTCGGGCATCTGCGTCTGAATCTGCTGATGACCTGAATCGGTGCGCGGATTGGCGGTGTCGAATTTATATTCGCGCTCCTCCACGATCTTGCCGCCGAAGCGGCCCGCGGCGCGCTGCACCGCCGCGTCATACTCCTGATCGGACGGCGCGACGCCCTTCAGCACGAACCATTTGCTCCATTTTTTCCAGATCAGATATTGGGCAAGCGCGTCGGCACGCATCGACCAGGTCGGCGCGATGTGGAACACGTTGAAGCGGCATTGCTCGCCGCGCAGCGCGTCGTCGCTCATGCGGATATTGAAGACGATCGAGTCCTTCGCCTCCGGTAGATCGGCGACGGCGAGCAGATCCTTCGGCTCGAGATCGGCGACAATGATGGCGGGACCGCTCTTCAGGATCTCCTTGGCCTTGGCGGCGACATCGCCGTCGGCCGCGACGATGTCCTCGACCAGATCGTATTCCTGGCCGAGAAACTGGCCGCTTTTGTTGTTGTCCTGGATGGCGAGCCGCGCCCCTTGCAGGCCGTTGTCGGTGAGCACGGGATCGACGAGGGAGAGCGGGACCGGCTCTTCGTATTGCTTGCCGAGATAGTGGATGACGATCTTGACCACCGGCGCCGGCGTCTCGGCGGCGGGTGGCTCATCCGCGGCCCGAGCGGCAAAGCCGATCAGGAGCAGCGTCGCCAGCGCCGCAATGCGTGTTGCGGTCGACGGGAAAGAAGAACTGGAGGACTTCAAGAGATACTCGTGAGCAAGATGGGTTGCAGGGAACCATCCAAGCTCGGACTTCACTCACAATCTGGTGCGGGAGCTTCCGTTGCGGCGTCGATGGCAGCCTCAAGGCTAGACCAGGAGGCGATGCAAGCCTTGCCAATCCTCTCGGGGCAGAGACGCTGCAGCGAGGGGAACAAGTCTGTTGCCGATTGCCGAGCCGTTCCCACGCGCTCAGGTGGCGCGCTTGCCAAAAGCGACAATGCCGGCGACCGGCACGATGAAGCCGATCGTCACCGCGGCGATGGTGAGCGCGGCGAGATCGGCATAGGAGCCGCGATCCACCGCGAACAACAGGTTGAGATATTTGGTCTGGAGCTGCCCCGCCACCAGCGCCACGTTCATCAGCGAGGCCATCAGCGCAAACCAGGTGGCGCGCTGGCCTGATGGGGCATTGATGGCGACGAGGGTGAGCGCGGGGATCATGCTGAGCTCGGCAAAGGGCGAAGTCACCGTGGTGTCGACCAAAGCGATGGTCCGCGCCCCGAACCCGAATGTTGCCATGGTCCATTCGTCCCAGCGCAGCGCCAGCGCGATGGTCGGGAGCGACAGCACGGTGCCGACGATGGTCAGCCAGAGCAGCACCCTGGCGATCGGCTGGCGGGTGATGAGATCGGAGAAAAGCCAAGCGCCGGCGAGGCTGAGCCCCGCGCCGATCTGCGCCAGCGTGCCATAGAACGCCTCGTCGAAGCCGAGCACGTCGATGGTGAACCAGCGATAGCCCTCCCCTACCCCCGGGCTTGCCCGATAGAGGAAGATGACGAGCGCGGCGTAAAAGATGCGCTTGCGATGCACCTCGTCGAGCTGCTCGGCGATGCGCGCGAGCATCAACGCGATCACGGTGAGCGAGACGATAAAGACGAGCTCTTGACCGAGCGGCAGTCCGCTGAGGCCGATGGCGAGCACCACGGCGCCGAACGCGATGCCACCGCCGAGGATGCGCCAGTCGATCGGTTTCGGCGCTGTGCCGTCGAGGCGGACCAGCATGGCGCCGGTCAGCGAGGTCGCCGGCACGGCAAGCCCCAGCAGGAACACCGTCTGGTAGCTGTAGATCTGCGCGAGCCAGCCCGAGAGCCCCGCGACCGACAAGATGCCGGACCAGAGCGCGAGCCTGCCCAGCACCTGCACCAGGCCAAGCTCGCGCTGCACCTCGGCTTCCGGCCGCGGGCTACCGTCAGGCCTGACCCGGTCGACCACCTCGGTGGTCATGGCGTCGGCGATCACATCCTGCAGCACGACGCCGATGATGATGAGGAGCTGCGCCACGACGTAGAGCGCGTTCTTGCTGGCGAATGTGATCCAGCCGCCGGCGGCGCCGGCAAGAACGATCATGCCGGAGGCGACCAGGCTCGCGCCGATGAACACATAGACGCGCCGCTGCGAGCCAAAAATCGGCACGGAATCGGCGAGCTGGCCGAACACCATCTTGATGGTCCAGGGCAGCGTGAGCCACACCCCGATCGCCGCCAGCTCGGCCGGCGTGAAGGTCAAGGCGTCCTTGATCCAGAAGACTTGCGCAATGCCGACCAGGCCGAGCGCGCCATAGGCGTAATAGATCATCAACAGCGGCAGATAGCGCAGCCGCATGGCGCGGATCGGTGTGAGCAGCGCGCCCTTCAGCTTATCGCGCAGCGTGCGCTCTTCCGGGATGCCCGTTGCAGACGCCGTCGCCATGTCTTGCCTTAACAGGGCCAGTCGAGCCTGGCATTCGTCGTCTTAACGCTGAGGCAGCGCCGATTTGCCCTATTGGCCCGGGGCTTGATTTTACTCAAGGTTTGCACAGACAGGGTCTGCTCTCGGTTTGTCATTAAATTTCAGCCGACGCGGCCTAAGAAGTGAGCGGAGATCGGGCGAAGAGATTCGTTCAATCAGCATGACGAGCTATCGCGGACATTTGAGCTCGTCGTGATTCGCCCTCTCCCGTTCACGCCTAACCCGTCCGCGCGCGAGTATCCATGACCATTCGCAATCTCGAGCACGTTCTCGCTCCCCGTTCGGTTGCCCTCATCGGCGCGAGCACGCAGCCGGGCTCCGTCGGCCATGTGCTGACCGCAAATCTGCTTGGCGGTGGCTTCGCCGGCGAGGTCTATCTCGTCAATCCGCATCATGAGTTCGATCGGCGGACGGCGCTGCTACCCGGACATCGCCTCGCTGCCGCAGGCGCCAGAACTCGCGGTGATCGCCACCAAGCCCGACACCGTACCGGGGTTGATCGGCGAACTCGGCAAAAAGGGCACACGAGCCGTGGTCGCGATCACGGCGGGGTTCAGCCCCGCGCTCAAGCAGGCGATGCTCGATCAGGCGAAGCCGTATTGCTTGCGCATCATCGGGCCGAACTGTCTCGGCATCGCCGTGCCGGGGATCGGGCTGCATGCCAATTTCGAACTCAATCGCCCGCCAGCCGGCAAGCTCGCCTTTCTCTCGCAATCCGGCGCGCTGGTCACTGGCATTCTCGACTGGGCCATGGCCCGCGACATTGGCTTCTCCTATGTCGTGTCGATGGGCGACATGGCGGATGTCGATGTCGGCGATCTGCTCGATTTCCTCGCCGCCGATATCGCGACACAGTCTATCCTGCTCTATCTCGAGACCATCCCCGCTGCGCGGAAATTCATGTCGGCGGCAAGATCGGCCGCGCGCGCCAAGCCGGTCATCGTCATCAAGTCGGGGCGCTATCGGGAATCGGCGCAGGCCGCGGCTACGCATACCGGAGCGCTGGCGGGCAGCGACGCCGCCGTCAGCGCGGCCTTCCGCCGGGCCGGGCTCGTGCGGGTCGAAGAGCTGGAAGAGCTGTTCGCGGCGGCCGAGACGCTCACCTCGCTCAAGGGTGTGGCCGGCAACGAGCTGATGATCCTGACCAATGGCGGCGGCGCCGGGGTGCTCGCGGTCGACGATCTGATCCAATCGGGCGGCCGGCTGGCACCCTTGAGCGAGGACGCCGTCGCCGAGCTCGACAAGGTGCTCCCCGCCAATTGGTCGCGGGCAAATCCGGTGGATATTATCGGCGACGCGGCGCCCAAGCGTTACGCCGCCGCGCTCGATGCGCTGCTTCCCAACCTCAAGGCCGACGCGTTGCTCGTCGTCAACTGCCCGACCGCGCTGGCCTCTTCGAGTGGCGCGGCGCAAGCGGTGATCGAGGCGATCGAGCGCGCGCCGAACGCTGAGCGGCTACCGCCGATCCTGACCAATTGGCTCGGCGAGGAAGCCGCGGCCGGCGGCCGGCGCATCTTCCGCGAAGCCGCGATCCCGACCTACGAATCGCCGACCGACGCCGTCAAAGGCTTTCTCTATCTGTGGCAACACACTCAGGCGCAGGAAGCGCTGCTGCGCACCCCGCCACGCGAGACGGAGCGGACGCATGTGGCCGAGGAGGCGGCGCGCACCGTCATGCGTAACGCCGCCGCCGCCGGGCGCTCCATGCTGACGGAGCCCGAGGCAAAGGCGGTGCTCTCGGCCTATGGCATCCCGACCGTCGCCACCCGCGTGGCCGCTACCCCGCACGAGGTGGAAGCCATCGCCGAGGGCCTGTTGCAGCAGGCGCCGGCTTTGGCGGTCAAGATTCTCTCCAAGGACATCTCGCATAAATCCGACGTCGGCGGCGTGCGCCTCGGTCTGCGCTCGGCGCAAGAGGCCGTCCGCGCGGCCGAGCAGATGCTGCGGCGCGTGGCCGAGCTCAAGCCGGACGCGCGCATCGAGGGCTTCACCGTTCAGCCGATGGTGATGCGGCCCAACGCGCACGAACTGCTGATGGGCGTCTACGAGGATCGCCTGTTCGGACCGATGATCTTGTTCGGCGCCGGCGGCACGGCAACCGAGATCATCCACGATACGGCGGTAGCGCTGCCGCCGCTCGACGACGAGCTGGCGCGCGATCTCATGGAGCAGACCCGCATCTACAAGCTGCTCGAAGGCTATCGCGACCGCCCGCCCGCCGACCTGGCGGCGATCGCCGAGGCATTGCGGCGGCTGTCGCAACTCGTGGTCGACTGCCCGGCGGTCAAGGAGCTCGACATCAACCCGTTGCTTGCCGACGAGACCGGCGTAATCGCGCTCGACGCGCGGCTGCGCATCGATCCGAGCCAGGTGGAGATGGCGGGGCCCAACCCCAATCTCGCCATCAGGCCATACCCCAACCAATGGGAGCGGTGGATCGGCACCGATAACGGCTATCGGGTGTTCGTTCGCCCGATCCGGCCGGCCGACGAGCATCTCTACGGCACATTCATCGAGAAGCTCTCGCCGGAAGACATCCGCTTCCGCTTTCTCACCCCGCGCAAGGAATTCTCCCACAAATTCATCGCCCGCTTCACCCAGATCGATTATTCGCGCGCCATGGCCTTCGTCGCGCTCGACAAGGAGCAGAAAGAGCTGCTCGGCGTGGCGCGGCTCGCGGCCGATCCGGATTACGTCAAGGGCGAGTACGCCATCATCGTGCGCAGCGACCTCACGGGCACCGGCATCGGCTGGGCGCTGATGCGGCATTTAATCCGCTATGCCGAGAAGGAGGGATTGCGCGAGCTGGTCGGCGACGTGTTGGCCAGCAATCAACGCATGCTGGAGATGTGCCGGGCGCTCGGCTTCGAGATCGGCGCCGACCCCGAAGACATGTCGATCCGCAAAGTGCGGCTCAAGCTCCCCGCGACGCTGCAAGGCGCCGCGAGCTACGCCGAGGAGCCGGTCGCCTAGCTCCCTGAATTGTCATTGTCAGCAATTGGCCGGCAGTCGCGCCGGTTTCGCGGCCGCTCGTGCGCGCTCGGCCGGTTCATGGCGCAAGGCGAAGCCCTTCACGACGGCGTAAATGGCGGGAATAACCACGAGGGTCAGCACCGTCGAAGAGACCATGCCGCCGATCATCGGCACGGCGATCCGCTGCATCACCTCGGCACCGGTGCCGCGGCTCCACATGATGGGCAGAAGCCCGGCCATGATGGCGGCTACGGTCATCATCTTTGGGCGTACCCGCTCGACTGCGCCCGACATGATCGCGGCGTATAGATCGCCGCCGGTGAAGGGGCGCCCTTCGCGCTGGCGCTGCTCCTTGAGCTCCGTCAGCGCATTATCGAGGTAGATCAACATCACCACGCCGGTTTCGGCGGCGACGCCGGCGAGCGCAATGAAGCCGACGGCCACGGCCACCGAGAAATTGAAGCCGAGCCACCACATCAGCCAAAATCCGCCGACCAGCGCGAACGGCACTGAAAGCATGACAATCAGCGTCTCGGTGATGCGGCGAAAATTGAGGTAGAGCAGCAGGAAGATAATGAGGATGGTCACCGGCACCACGACCTGCAGCCGCGCTTTGGCGCGCTGGTAATATTCGAACTGTCCGCTCCAGGTGGCGTAGTAGCCCGGCGGGAAATCGACTTCCGCCGCCACCGCCTTTTGCGCGTCGGCGACATAGCTGCCGAGATCCCTGTCGCGCAAATCGACGTAAATATAGAGCGCAAGCTGCGCGTCCTCGGTGCGGATGCTTGACGGGCCTTGGGCCAGACTGACCTTGGCAACCTCGCCAAGCGGAACCGTGCCACCATTGGGCAACGGGATCAGAACGTCGGAGGCGATGGTTTCCGGCGTGCTGCGGTAGTCGCGTGGATAGCGGATGCTGACGGTGTAGCGCTCGCGGCCTTCGACCGTGGTGGTCACGGGCTCCGCCCCCAGGGCCATGGCGATGACGCCCTGCACGTCGGCGATCATCAGCCCGTAACGCGCGAGCTGAACGCGGTCTGGGTCCACGTTGAGGTAATAGCCGCTGATGGCGCGCTCGGCGTAAGCGGTGGCGGTGCCGGGCACCTTGCGGATGGCCGCCTCGATCTTGCGGGCGAGCGTCTCCATCTCGGCCAAGTCCTTGCCGTAGACCTTGACGCCGACCGGCGTGCGGATGCCGGTGGACAGCATGTCGATGCGCGCCTTGATGGGCATGGTCCAGGCATTGGAAACGCCGGGGAACTGCAGCGATTTGTCCATCTCGGCGATCAGCTTGTCGACAGTCATGCCCGAGCGCCATTCGTCCTCGGGCTTCAAGTTGATCACGGTCTCGACCATCTCGGTCGGCGCCGGATCGGTGGCGGTCGAGGCGCGCCCGGCCTTGCCCCAAACCGATTCCACCTCGGGGAACGACTTGATGATCTTGTCCTGGGTCTGCAACAGCTCAGCCGCCTTGGTGACGGAGATTCCCGGCAGCGTGACCGGCATATAGAAGAGCGTGCCTTCATTCAGGTTGGGCATGAACTCGCTGCCAAGCTTGGAAGCAGGCCAAAGGCTCACACCCAGAATGGCGAGCGCGATCAGAATCGTGGCCGTCTTGAATTTCAGCGCGAGCCGGATGACCGGGCGGTAAATCCAAATCAAGAACCGGTTCACCGGATTCTTTTGCTCCGGCATGATGCGGCCGCGCACGAAGATCGTCATCAGCGCCGGAACCAGCAGGATGGACAGCAGCGCCGCGGCGGCCATGGCGAAGGTCTTGGTGTAAGCGAGCGGCTTGAACAGCCTTCCCTCCTGCGCCTCCAGCGCGAAGATCGGCAAGAAAGACACGGTGATGATGAGCAGGCTGAAGAACAGCGCCGGGCCGACCTCGACGGCGGCCTCGACCAGGATCTCGTGGCGCGGCTTGCCGGGCGGCGCCCGCTCAAGCCGCTTGTGTGCGTTCTCGATCATGACGATGGCGGCATCCACCATCGCGCCGATGGCGATCGCGATCCCGCCGAGACTCATGATGTTGGAACTGAGCCCGAGCGCCCACATGCAGATATAGGCGATGAGAACGCCGAGCGGCAACGTGATGATGGCGACGAACGCGCTGCGGACGTGCAGCAGGAAGACCATGCACACCAAAGCGACGATCAGACTTTCTTCGAACAGAGTCCGCTTCAGCGTATCGATGGCACGATAGATCAGGTTGGAGCGGTCATAGACGGCCTCAATGGTCACGCCCTCGGGTAGACTCGGCGCCATCTCCGCCAGCCGATCCTTCACATGCTGGATCACCGACAGCGCGTTCTCGCCGAAGCGTTGCAGGGCGATGCCGGAAACCACCTCCCCCTCACCGTTCATCTCGGTGATGCCGCGCCGCTCGTCGGCGGTCAGTTCAACGCGCGCCACGTCCTTGAGCAATACCGGGACGCCGCCATCGTTCTTGACCACGATTTGCTCGATGTCGGAGAGGCCTTTGAGGTAGCCGCGCCCGCGCACGGCGAACTCGGTTTCCGATACCTCCAGGGTGCGACCGCCGACATCCATGTTGCTGTCGCGGATCACGTCGCGAATTCTCGATAGCGGGATGCCGAGCGCCTGGAGCCGCCGCGGGTCGATCACCACGCTGTATTGCTTGACGAAGCCGCCGACACTGGCGATCTCAGCCACGCCCGGCGCCTTGGCGAGCCCAAAGCGCATCTGCCAATCCTGGATGGTGCGCAACTCAGCTAGGTTCATCTGCGAGCCGCGTAACACATATTGGTAGACCCAGCCGACGCCGGTGGCGTCGGGACCGAGACTTGGCGTAACGCCGCTAGGCAAGGCGCGTGATGCGGCATTGAGATATTCGAGCACACGCGAGCGCGCCCAGTAGATGTCGGTGCCGTCCTCGAAGATCACGTAGACGAAGGAGACGCCGAAGAACGAGAAGCCGCGCACGACGCGGGACTTCGGCACGGTCAACATCGCCGTGGTGAGCGGATAGGTGACCTGGTCCTCGACGACTTGCGGGGCCTGGCCAGGAAACTCGGTATAGACAATGACCTGCACGTCGGAGAGGTCGGGAATCGCATCGAGCGGCACGCGGGAGACCGCGTAAATCCCAGCGACCGTCACGAAGAGCGTGGCAAGTCCGACGAGAAAGACGTTGCGGGCCGACCAGCGAATGATCGCGGCGATCATGGCTGTGCCCCTTCACTGAAGGCTTGCAGCGCGGCCTTGAGATTGCTCTCGGCATCGATGAGGAAGGTAGCGGAGGTGACGACCTCCTCGCCGACCGTCACGCCCTCCTTGATTTCCGCATAACCATTACCGCGGCGGCCAAGCTTGACTGCGCGGGGCTCGAAACGGCCATCGCCCTTAGCGACCAAGACCACTTGGCGCGCGCCGCTGTCGATGATGGCGCTGTCCGGAACCGCCGTTACCGCCTCGTTCTCGCCGGCGTGAAACAATACATCGGCATACATTCCGGGCTTTAGCTCGCCCTTGGGGTTCGGTAGCTCGATGCGGACGGAAATGGTGCGTGTCTCCGGCTTCATCATCTCCGGATAGATGAAGGACAGCACGCCTTCATGTGGCGTGTTGGGAAACGCTCTGAGCGTCACGGTGGCGGGCATGCCGAGCTTGATCTCGGCCAGATCGGCTTCGGCAACCTCGGCGACTACCCAAACTCGCATGTGATCGGCGATGCGGAACAGCTCGTCTCCCGCGGCGACGCGCTGGCCCTCGATCACGTTCTTTGCGACGATGTCGCCCGTCGCGGGCGACGCCCAGTCGATGGTGCGCGGGTTGGTCATGGTGCTGCGCACCTCCTCGATGCGGCTGTCTGGCACATCGAGATTGCGCAATTTCTGCATGGCCCCGTCCTGGCTCCTCTCCACCTCGGCTTTGGAGCCGCCTTGGGCCCGCATCGCCACCATGAGGTCGGCTTGCGCCAATTGAATTTGCGAACTGTAGAAGCGGAACAGGGGCTCGCCCTTTTCCACGTGCTGCCCGGTCTTGTTGACGAACAGTTTCTCGATGTAGCCGTCGGAGCGCACCGTCACGATCGACAGCAGAGACTCGTCGTGCTGCACGGTGCCGATGCCACGGACGGTGCGGGAGATGGGCAGCGCCGCGACCTTCTCGGTCCGTACGCCAGAGCGCTGGATCTTGTCGAGACTAACCTTGACCGTGTTCGGATCGTCCTGCTCGTCGGCATAGACCGCGATGTAGTCCATGCCCATGGTGTCCTTCTTCGGCACCGGCGAGGTGTCGGGAAGTCCCATGGGATGGCGGTAATAGAGAATCGTCCGTTCAGCCTGGGCAGGTTGCGATTGCGCGGCAGAAGCGGGCGTTGCGGCCGGCTCGGCACGATGCGCGTACCAATAGCTCGCCGCGGCGCCGGCGGCGATGCCGGCAACCAATACGATCAGAGTGTTTAGACGGCGCATGGCGCGTCTCCGGAATCCCTCGTTGACGGACCCCCGCCGGAGAGGGCGGGAGAATGGCGCGTGTCGCTAAAGCGCGAGCGGACGCTCACGCAGCGCAACCGGCTTCAATGAGGATTCAGACGCGGGGAGGAGGCGACGGAGGATGGGTTGAGCGCGAGCTCGCGGTGTCGGTGCCGAAGGTCGCCGTGTGCGCGGGAGACAAGGGGGTCGCAATTCCAGCCGGCGCCGGCGTGACCGCCAAGACGCTTGCGCACTTCAGCGCGCAACCGAAGGAGCCGATACAGCCACCCTTCCCCTGCTTGTCGCAATGATCAATGTCCGGGCAGCAGTCCGACTGGGTCGCAGCCGCCAAACCTTGCGGAGAATGGGCATATGCCTTGGCGCCGGCCACCGGCGGCACGGCCAGCGCAAGGGCGATAAAGGCAACTAGAATGGCGCGAACGATGCTCATGGCTCCGCTCAACTTATCCGCCTGTCGCCCTGCCCCCGTCAAGTGACAGAGCTGTGAGGTTAAACCGCCTTATGGCAGAATTTGTCTGAGCGCTGAATGGTTTAGCGGGCGGGAGTTAGGTGCGCGGCGAGATCGTGGTCGGGCACCTTGGTCAAATCCTTCTGCAAATCTTGCACCACGATCTGCACCAGCGGCTTGGAGAGCTTCTGCTTGAGCTCGGTGAGCACGCCCGGCGGCGCGACCAGCATCAGGCGATCGAATCGATCGCGGCCATGCTCGGCCTCGATCTCCTCCGCCACCAGCGCGATGAAATCCTGCTTGGCGGCCTCGTGCAGGTCGCGGCGTGGCTCGACGGCGTGACGCGCCACATTGGCGCTTTCGTTCACCCTGGCCGGACGATCGCGCCCAAGATCGCTTGAGCGCTTATGCAGGTCCGCCGCGACGAAACTCAACACCGTGCGATAGGCGCCCGCGTCGTCGCGCTCGACAAAGCGCGCCCTGCCGCCGTCGGCGATCACATACCAAATCCGTGCCTGCTTCATGGGTCTCGCTCCCTGCTCGGCGCTAGCCCGACTTACGCATGCTGAGGATGTAGGCGGTCAGGTCGGCGAGCTCGCTCTGGGTCAGCGGAATCGTCGGCATCGGGTGATTGGGCAGGATAATATGCGCCATGATCGCGCCCGCGGTCTGCCCTTCCTTGTTGGCGATTTCGTGGAAGCTCGGGATGTCGGCATTGGCGTGTTGCTGCTGATTGTCGACCAGGTGGCAGTTTGAGCAGAGCCGCTGCGCCAGATCCTTGCCGTGGATCCAGTCCGGCTGGTTGGTCACCGGGCCGGCAGATGCCAGTCCGGCGCCGAACAGCGCGGTCATGCCGAGTATGAGAGCGGTGCGCAAATCCATGGGAAACCTCCGCCTCTCGCGGGATCTATGGCTATAGCGGCATATATAGCGGCCTTTATGGCCTTTATATATGTGTCGAGATGCAGCGCTCGGCCAAAGAGTCTAGCATCAGGCGCCCATGGCCCTGAGCGCGGCCGTGTCGAGCAGATGTACCCGCCGCGCCGATTCGAGCCGGATCGCGCCCCTGTCCCTGAGCTCGGCGAACATGCGCGAAACGGTCTCGAGCGTCAGCCCGAGATAATCGGCGATGTCGTGCCGCGGCATGGCGAGATCGAGGACCGCGCTCCCGCCCATGCGAGCGCTCATCTCCAAGAGAAACTCGGCAAGCCGTTCGAGCGCGTTCTTGCGGCCGAGCAGGAGCAGATGGTCCTGGGTATGACGCAGGCCGAGCACGGTGAGGCTCAGCAGCTCACGCACGAAGCTCGCCGATTGCCGCTCGGCGTTGAGCACGCCGTCCCATCGATAGGCAATGACCTTGGTGGGCACCACCGCCTCGGCCGAGGCGTGGTGCAGCTCATCGGCCTCGAAGCCGAACATCTCGCCGGGCATATGGAAGGCGCTAATTTGCCGCCGTCCGTCGGGCAGGAGCTTGGACACGCGCACCACGCCGGAGATGACCTTGTAGACATAGCCCGCAGTCTCGCCCTCGGCATAAATCTCGGCGTTGCGGGCAAAGCTCATGGCAAGACCGATTTGGCCCAGGGTCTCGGAGGCTGGCTTGCGTTGCGTGGAAACGGCGAAGGCGCGATGCAGGTGGGTTTCGGCAAGGGCGCTCGTCAGCATCTCGAATCCTCCCGAGGCGTGGGTTTATCTGACGTAAATCAGTACGCCCAGCCGAGAGCTCCCGAAATTCGGGACGGACACCTAAGGGATATTACGGAGTTGTGCAGGAAAATCGCGGAGACTAGCCGATTCGCTCAACCGGAGCGCTGCGTGCGGCGGGGCCGCGTGGTCTCAGCGAGAGCCGACCTGATCGTGTCGAGCAAAACCCCCCCGAGCAGCGGCTTCTCGACGACATGGGTAACTCCGGCTTGCACCGCGCGGGCAACCGCTTTCTCGGTCTTGTGGCCCACCATCAGAATGACGGGAAAGCCAAGCCCGACAAAACGACGCTCGCTTCTGCCGTTCAACATGCGCGCAAATACGTCCTGATCGAGCACGAGGCAGCCCGGCGCGTCGGCTCCGGCCATGGACCGCGGCAACGAATGTTCGTCGCAAAGCCGCACATCGAAGCCCTCAAGCCCGAGCGAGAAGCGCAAGGAGTCGGCCAGAACCCCATCGCCCACGGCGATCAGAATGGTGGCGGTTCCCGGCAAATCCATCTCCTTCCAGCGCATCGCGTGGCACTCGCAGTCGATCGAGGCTGCGACTTAGATACGCGGGGCGAAAGGCTTGGACTTTGAGCTAGGTCAAGCGGTCGCGGCGCGAGGGCTATTTCGCGGCGCGGCTGGCTGGGGCGACCTTGGCGATGATGGCCATGCGGATCAGCTCGGAGAGGCTGCCCGCGCCCATCTTGGTCATCAGATTGGCGCGATAGACCTCGACCGTGCGCGGGCTGATGCCGAGATCGGCGGCGATGGTCTTGTTGGGATGACCCGCGACCAAACCTTCGAGCACCTGACGCTCGCGCTCGGACAAGGTCGCAAGCTTAGCCGCGACGGCCGGATCGTCGCCGCCCTCCCCGCCCATGCCTCGCTCGAGCGCGGCATGCACGGCATGCAGCAGCGCCTCTTGGTCGAACGGCTTTTCGATGAAATCGATGGCGCCGGCCTTCATCGCCTCGACCGCCAGCGGCACGTCGCCCTGGCCGGTGATGACGATGGCGGGAAGGCCGCAGGCTCGCGCGCGCAACTGTTGCAACAGCTCAATTCCCGTCATGCCGGGCATGCGTACATCGGTGACGAGGCAGCCGCCCTTGACGGCGGAGAGTTCGGCGAGAAAAGCGCTCGCCGAGTCGTAAAGCCGCACGGTCAAACCCGCCGAACCCAGCAAGAAGGCGAGCGACTGGCGTACGGCCGCGTCGTCATCGACGATATGCACGATCCGGTCAGGCATCGCTCGCACCTGCCTCGCTCGGCGCTTGCACGGTGAAGCGGAACACGGTGCCGCCACCCGGATTGGGTTCGGCCCACATCTCTCCGCCATGCGCCTCGATGATGCGCTTGGAGATGGACAGCCCCACACCCATGCCGGCGGGCTTGCTGGTGACGAAAGGCTGGAACAGCCGCTCGGCGATTTCATCGGAGAGGCCGCTGCCGGTATCCACCACGCTCACCGTGATCTTGTCGCCGTTCGGCGCCGAGGTCGTCACCAGCAACTCCTTTCGCCCGCAGCCCTGCATGGCTTCGATGGCGTTGCGCATGAGATTGAGCAGCACTTGCTGGATTTGCACCTTCTCGACCAGCACCGTATCGGTGTGGCTGGCGAAGCGAAACAGCGTCTTCACCCCCTCCTCCTTGGCGCCGACCAGAGCAAGCGCGCTCGCCTCCTCGACCAGCTTGCTGATATTCTCGGGCCGCTTCTCGGTTTCACCGCGCGCCACGAATTCGCGCAGCTGGCGGATGATGTGACCGGCGCGCAGCGTCTGCTTGGTGGTCTCGGCAAGGGCATCGCGGATTTTCGGCACGTTGGGATGCTCGACCGGCTCGAGCAGCCGGTTGCAGCCCTGCAAATAGTTGGAGATCGCGGAGAGCGGCTGGTTGATCTCGTGCGCCAGCGTCGAGGCCATCTCGCCCATGGCGGTCAGCCGCGACAGGCGGGCAAGCTCGGTCTGCAGGTCGTGCAGCTGATCCTCGGTTTGCTGCCGCTCGGTGAGGTCGCGGATGAAGCCAGTGAAGAAGCGGCCTTCGCCCGACCGCATCTCGCCGACTTCGAGCTTCATGGGAAAGGTCGAGCCGTCTTCGCGCTGGCCGGTGACCACGCGGTCGATGCCGATGATGCGCTTCTCGCCGGTAGAGAGATAGCGCTGCATGTAACGGTCATGCTCGCCACGATAAGGCTGCGGCATCAGCATCGACACGTTCTTGCCGGCGACGCCAAATTCCTTGTAGCCGAACAATCTCTCGGCGGCCGCGCTGAAGGACTGGATAGTCCCCTTCTCGTCGATGACCACGGTCGCGTCGGGGACCGCGTCGAGGATCGAGCGGAGATGCGCTTCTCGCCCCCGAAGATCTTGGGTATGCCTCAGGTCGCGAATACGCGTCCGGCGAAGCTGCTCGCCAAACCAGGCGATGCCGACGCCAACGACGGCGAAGATGACCGTCTCGAGCAGCGCGGGAAGGGTGAGGTGGTCGCGTCCCACAAGCAGAACGCCGAGCGCAACGCTAAGCGCCGTGGCCAGCAGCCCGGGGCCAAGGCCGCCAAATCCGGCGGCGAACAACACCGCGGGGATGAAGATGAGGAAGGAGCCGCGATCCCCTAGCCAAGGGTGCAATCCCCAGGCCAGCATCAGCCAAGTGCCCACGACGGCCGCGGACGCCCAATAATGGCTGCGCGAGGTCGCAGGATCGAGCATCGTTCGGAACAGGCGCTCAAGGGGGTTTTCGGAGCGCGAGGCAGGCGGGCCATGCATGACGCATTCTATCCGTTCCTAATGCGACGCGGAAACAAGCATCGGCCCAGGACCTTTGATTTCCGTCAACGCGCGGAGACGGCTTGACGAGGAAAGCATAACATCCGCCAATCCGGGAGAGTGAAGCTGGCTGAGGAGTGACAGAGATGGCCGCCAAGGACGCCGAAATGCCCACCCATCATGCGTTGCGCGAGGAGGTCGATCAGATCGCCAAGCATCTGCACAGCTTGCGCAAGGACATCGACGGCTTGACCGGCGCGGTCGCCCAGGCCGGCGAACATCAGGCCGAGCGTGCCAAGGATGCGGCGAACGAGGCGATGGCGGCCATCGAGGGCGCCGTGAAGCGCAACCCGACGCAAACGCTCGGCATCGCGCTGGGGATCGGCTTCCTGGTCGGTGTCATCTTGCGGCGCTAGCCGGGTCCCCCCTTTGGGCAAGCCGCAGGCGCCGGTAGAACCAGATCTTCAAGGCCTCGGTGGCGGCGACATAGGCGACGACGATACCGACGCAAGCGATCAGGATGGTCGGCGACAGGGTCACGAAACTGAAGACCGTGGCGAACTCTCCGGCAAAGGGGAGCGCGATGGCCAGCAGCGTGACGGCGATGGTGGCCCATAACAGCAGCCGGCTCGGCCGGCTCCGGTAGAACGGCAGCCGCGTCCTCAGCACCAGCACCACGACCAGCTCGGTCAGCAGCGAGACCACGAACCAGCCGGTCTGGAACGTGGCCTCGGAGGCCTTGAAGACTTGCAACAGGAGCGCAAAAGTCACCAGGTCGAAGGCGGTGCTGGCAATCCCGAACACCAACATGAAGGAGCGCACCTCGGCGAGATTCCAGCGCTGCGCCCGCTCGACCTGCGCCGCATCGACATTGTCGGTGGAGATCGTCACCGAGGGGAAATCCGACAGGAAATTGTTGAGCAGGATCTGCTTGGGCAGCAGCGGCAGGAAGGGAAGGAATAGCGTGGCGAGCGCCATGCTCAGCATGTTGCCGAAATTGGCGCTGGTGGTGATCGAGATGTATTTCAGCGTGTTGGCGAAGGTGCGCCGCCCATCCTCGACCCCTGCCTTCAGCACATTGAGGTCGCGCCGGAGCAAGATAATGTCGGCGCTCTCGCGCGCCACATCCACCGCCTGATCGACGGAGATGCCGACGTCGGCCTCGTACAGCGCCGGGGCATCGTTTATGCCATCGCCCAGATAACCCACCGCGTGGCCCGCGCGTTGCAGCGCCCGCACGATCAGTTCCTTCTGCTGCGGATCGACCTCGGCGAACACATCGGTGCGATCGACGAGGTGCCATAACGCCGGATCGCTGAGTGACTGCATGTCCTCGCCCGTGAGCAGCGCGCTCCCATCGAGACCAATCGCCTCGGCGACGTGGGACGCGACGAAGCGGTTGTCGCCGGTGACGATCTTGATGCCGATGCCGAGGCGGGCGAGATCAGCGAGCGTGGCGGTGATCTCGGGCTTGATCGGATCCAGAAACAGCAGGAAGCCCGCGAAGGTCATGGCGTGTTCGTCGTCGCGGCCGTAGCGCTCGCGCGGCGCGCAATTTTTCGTCGCCAAACCGAGCACGCGGAAACCTTCGCGCCCCTTCTCGGCGAAGAACCGATCGAGCCGGTCGCGCGCGGCGGCATCGAGCGGTACGGCTTCACCGCCCTGGAGCAGCAGGCTGCAACAATCGCACACATGGGTGTAGGCGCCCTTGGTGATGATGCGATGCTCGGGCGCACCTTCGGTCTCCGCGACCACGATGGTCAGGCGCCGGCGCTGGAAATCGTAAGGGATCTCGTCGATTTTGCGATAGCGGTCGAGCGACGGGGCGATGACCGGCGCCGCGGCAACGATGGCGTCGTCGAGCGGGTTGTCGATCCCGGTCTGTAACGTGGCGTTGACCGCGGCGAGTTCGGCGACGACGGTTGACGGCGCGCCATCTGGGCCGAGCGCCGCATGCAGCACGATCTTGCCTTCGGTGAGTGTGCCGGTCTTGTCGGTGCAGAGCACGTCCATGCTGCCGAGATTTTCGATCGATTCCAGGCGGCGAACGATGACGCCCTGCTTGGCCATGGCGCGCGCCCCCGCGGACAGCGTGACGCTGACAATGGCGGGCAAAAGCTCGGGTGACAGTCCCACCGCCAGCGCCACGGCAAACAGCAGCGAGTCGGCGAGCGGACGGTGATAGGCAAGGTTGATGGTAAGGACGAACAGGACCATCACGATCATGACCCTGAGCAGCAAATAGCCGAATTGGCGTACGCCGCGCGCGAATTCCGTCTCGTGCAACGGCGCCTGGAGCCGGGCGGCAACGGCGCCTAGCGCGGTGCCGCGCCCCGTCACGGCGATCAGCACCCGCGCGGTGCCGCTCCTAACCGAGGTGCCGAGGAACACGGCGTTGTTGCGCGCGGTGATCGGCGCATCGGCGGGGACCGTGCCGACCTCCTTCTCCACCGGAAACGACTCGCCGGTGAGCGCGGCCTCCGAAACAAGAAAATCTCGCGCGTTGAGAACCCGCCCATCGGCCGGCACGAGATTGCCCGCGCTCAGCTCGACGACGTCGCCGGGTACTAATTCGGTGACCGGACAGGTAGTGAGCGCGCCGTCGCGGAAGACCTTCACCGAGAGCGCCAGCCGCTCGCGCAGCTTCTCGACCGCGCGCGAGGCATTGAACTCTTGCAGGAAGCCCAGCGCGCAGCTGCCAAGCACGATCAGGATGACAATCGAAGCATCGAGCAGCTCGTGCAGGAAAAGCGCGATCGCCGCGCCGAACACCAGGATCAGCACGAGAGGGCTTTCGAACTGCCGGATCAGCAATCTGAGCGCGCTCAGCTCGCGGCGGTCCTCCACCGTGTTCCGACCGTATTGCTCGATCCGTGCCGCAGCCTCGGCTTGCGACAGGCCGCCGGGTCGGGAGCCGAGCGCGGCCATGAGCGCTGGCTCATCCAGCGCCCAAAACGTGGTCTTGCCGTTCGCAGGCAATTCCGCTTCTCTATGATTGCTTGACATGGCGCCGAAGCCCCGAGGCGTGCTTTGCGACACGCCCCGTCAATGCGCCAATAGCACGGGCACCGGGGCATGACGCAGCGCGTGCTCGGTTGCACCGCCGAACACCCATTCCCGCCAGCGCCAGCGGCCGTAGGCGCCCATGACGAGGAGGTGGCCCGCGCCCATGGACGCCTCGAGCAAGAGTTCGCCGACCTCGCGCGACTGCGCGACGAGCGGCGTAAGCACGATGCGGTGGCCGGCCTTGGTCAAATACTCGGCCATCGCGGCGGCACTCTCGTCCTTACCGTCTTCGGTGATGCTCACCAGCTTGATCCGCTTGGCCTTGGCGAGAAACGGCGCGGCCGCGACGACCGCCCTCACCGCTTCCACGCTCTCCTTCCAGGCGATGACCACCGTCTCGCCGATCGGCCCTTCCGCGATCTTGGGCACCGCCAACACCGGACGGCCGGAATGAAAGAGAGCGGCGTCGCGGATGCTCGAGGCGAAGTCATCGGCCTGCGCGGCGATGCTCGGCACGATCGTCAAGTCGGAGACTTTCGCCCGGCGGGAGACGGCCTCCGCCGGCAGCGCTTCTAGGGAGATCAGCTCGGCCTTGGCCTTGGGATGGGCGCGCGCGTTGTCGGCGAACCATTTGCGCGCCTGGCGCGTCTCCAATGCCGCCTGCTTTCGGCCGACATCGATCAGCTCGTCGAAATAGACCGGGCTCAGCTCGGTCGAATATGGCAGGCGCTCCTGTGGCGCGGGACAGGGATGCAGGACCTCGAGCTCGGCGCCGAAGCGCGCGGCAAGGCCGAAGCCCACCTCGGCGCACGCCTCGCTGATGCCGTGCTGGGTGATCGGCAACAGGATCCGGACAAGTTTCATGCCGCCCTCACCGCCCCGGCTGGTCCGCGTCGCGGCCCTCGAGGCTCAGAATGTAGGCAATGACGTTTAGCATGTCCTGCTTGTCGACGACGATATTGGGCATGGTCGGGTGATAGGTCTCGATCCACACCCGAAGCGCGGTTCCGGTCATGCCGGGCCGGTCGGCCACTTCGCGGAAGCGAGTTGCCTTGGGCATGGGCGAATTCTCCGCGGAGATGCCGTGACACCCGGAGCAGACGCTTCGCGCATATTCGAATCCGGCCTGCGGATCGCCCACATCCTCGGCGGCAAGCGCGCTCGCGGCGCCCAACGCGCTCAGGGCGAGAAAGATCATATGCCGCATGGCGGCCTCCTTGGTTTCAGGAGGCTCATAGGGCGCCAATGAGGCTTGCGCGGCCTTGATGCCGGTCAAGATTGCGGCAGACGCGGTTTGAAATTGTACGGCTTTTCATTGACGCAACTCAATGAACGTTTACCCAGACTCGCGCATTGTCGAGCTGCCCGGCGGGTGCAAAGTGACCCGCACTCTTGATGTACCACCGCCAACGTGAAAGCGGAGTAAGCGCACGCCAATGCAAGTACCGCTGCAAATCAGCTTCCGTAACATGGACCCCTCTCCCGCCGTCGAGGAGCGCATTCGCCAGAAGGCGGCGAAGCTTGAGCGCTTCCACGAGCGCATCATCGGCTGCACCGTCGTGGTGGAGGCGCCGCACCGGCACCATCACAAGGGCAAGCTCTACAGCGTTCGCGTCGACATCAGCATGCCGGGGAAGGACGTGGTGGTCGATCGGGCGGGTCCCATCGATCACGCGCATGAGGACGTCTATGTCGCGGTGCGTGACGCCTTCGACGCCGCGGTGCGGCGGTTGGAGGATCAGACGCGCAAGATGCGGGGCAGCGTCAAGACGCATGCGGGGCGCCCGCCCGCCGAAGGCTGAGAGCGCTTCACCACTTCCAGAACGGCTTGACCGCGGCGAACTGGGCGAAAGCTTGCTCGGCTTGGCGCAGCAAGATCTCTTCGGTGTGGGGTGCGGCATGGCGCGTCTGCGCCGCGGCGCGTTCCGCCTCCTCGGCGTCAACCGCGAGGCCGTCGGCAATCAGCGCCTGGCGCGTGGCGAGATCGTTGAGACCGCCAAGCGCATCCTGCACCTCTTTGAGCGCGGCGAGCGAGGCCTGTCTCAAGCCGTTGCTCGTCTCGCCCGGAAACGTGGCGGCGAAAAATTCGGTCGCGTAGCGCAGCCGCTTGGCGCGAATGCGCAATTTGTGCCGCTGCGCGACGCTTAGGTGGCGAATATCGGAACCCTTACGCTTGATTCGCTTGCGTAGCTTTGACAGTTCCGTCTTGGCATGCTCGACGACGGCGCGTGTCCTGAGCGCCTTGCGGTGCTCGCCACCCGCCGAGGCCCAGTCGCCTGTCTCGACCCAGGCGATTAGGTCGAGCACGGCGGCGCGGAAGCGGCCGGAACGGATGGAACCGGCGGCACGGCGATAGGCTTCCTTGCGCTTCGTCTCGAAATTACGCTGCGTCAGGGCAAGCTCCGCATCGCTTGGATGAGAGGCCCGCAGCGGCTCGAGCACCTCGGCGGCAAATACATCGAGGTCGCGGGCCGGACCAAGCTCCTGCGTGATCCATTTGAGTTCGGCCTTGATCTTCTCCTTGGCCTCATCGCCGGCGACCTCGGCAAAGATGGCGATGGCAGCGCGCAAGCGCCGCAAGCCGATGCGCATCTGATGCAGCCCCTCGGCGCGGCCGGCGCACAGCACCGGCTCATTGGCGACGATCTGCCTGAGGCAGCTCCTGGCGATGGCGCGGAACGCCTCGCCGGCGGGCATGTTCGGCGGGATGTCGATCTCGGCGGCTTTCTCGGCCTGGAGAGCTCCGCCGCCGAGCAGCGCGTAGCCGCGCTCGGCCTTGCTCCTTACCTCGAGCCTGAGTGGCACCGTCGCGCCGAGGACGCGGGCGAGGTGGAACAGTTGCTCGGTCTTCCCCCGCTTAAGCTCAAGCTCCAATTCGGAAATGGCCTGCATGCCGGTCCTGGTGGCGATCTCGCCTTGATCGATGGCGGCCTCGATCTCCGAACCATCCCGCAAGATGCGGAAGACATGGCGGCGGATCTGCGTCTCGAACACCGGCCGCAACGCCGCGCGCACCGCTTCAGTGAGCAGCGGCTTCAGCGGCGTGTCCTGGACCCCGTCGAGATCCGGATCGCGGCTGGGAATTTCGCGCTCCCATTCCAGACGCTCGATCAGCTCGGTCTTGCTCTTCGCCGTCTTGACCGTCTGGACGATGTTGGCGCCATTCTCGCGCACGCGCAGATAGACGCCGGCTTTGTGCAGCGCCCCATCCGGCGTGTCGAAATAGGTCGAGATCAGCTGATGCTCTTCTTGCGGCGCGGGACCCGCCCGCAGCGCCGGGTGGGAGGCAAGGCGCGCGGCATCGGCGGGATCGAATTCGAGCTTGAGCTCGATCTCCTTTGCGTGGCGCGCAGAGTCACGAGCCATAACGCCTCACACTGCTCCGATGCAACTCCATGCGCCGGCGGCGGCTTAAGCTTGCGCGTGACATATGCAACACATGCCGCGACACAGGCAATATCTGACTGTCACAATCAAGCCCGTTCTAGCGCGGCCCGCCCCTTCGCGCTTGCGAGACAATGGGAGGTCCGGATCGGGACTGGTTTACGAAATTTACTCCGCCGACGCCATTGCGGTCTCGCCTTGCTGAGACGACCGGGCACGCCAGGCTTCGACGACCCCCAACGCCACGACGCACGCCTTCCCCATCTGTCGCGCGATCAGCGAGGCATGGGCGGTGCGCCCGCCTCGGAGCGGTTCAAGCCCTCAGCTTGAAATGGGGATCGTCCGCGGCCGCCGGGGCGGACCACCGGCTCGACGCTCTCACGGCCATCTCAAAATCTGCGAGTGCGACGTCACCGTCGTGAGGCCCCAACAGCTCGACGCGATTGCGCCCGGCGCGCTTGGCCACATAGAGCGCGGCGTCGGCCCGGCGGAGCAGAGCGTTAAGATCGCCCTCGGTGCCGACATCGGACGCCGCGCCGACGCTGACCGTTGCCCCCACCGCCAAGCCGTCGACAAAGGCGGCGGAATTGGCAAAGGTGCGGCGCACGGCTTCACCCGCGCCAAACGCTTCCAGCGGATCGGCGCCCGGCAGGATGGCCACAAACTCTTCGCCGCCGAGCCGCGCGATGAGGCTCGTGCCGTTGAGTTGCGCGGATGCCGTGCTGGCAAACAGCTTGAGCACGCGATCGCCCAAGGCATGGCCGAAGCGATCGTTGGTCTCTTTGAAATGATCGAGATCGAAGATCAGCACCGAGATCGCGTCGCCCTTGATGTGACAATTCTGGCCGAGCGCGTCGGCGACTTCGAACAGGGCGCGCCGGTTGGGCAGACCCGTCAGCGCATCGGTCAAGGCATCGACGCGCTGCTCCAATTCCTGCCGCTCCTTGGCCATCGACAGGACGATGAAGGCGAGCGCGATGCGCAGCAGCAGGGTGAGCAGAATGATGCCGGGAAACCACATGCTGAACGCCGCCCACTGTACCTCACCGATCGGCATGGCGAGGTTGAGCGGGAGCCAGGACAGATAGCCCAGGCCAGTAACGACGAGGAGGATCACCGCCGGCCAACGCGAGGGAAGCTGATCCTCGGTGACGCCGGCAAGCGAGCCGGCGGCGGCAAAATTGTAGACGGCAAGAATGGTGCAGAGCACCCCAAGCTCGTGATCGAAGGAATCGAGATAGCCTGATTGAAGGGCGACGAGAAAGCCGACCGGGCCGAGTAGCATCAGGAGAAGCCGCGCACGGCCGAAGGCGAATTCCTCCGCTGCCTTCCATTTTATCGCGTCGGAGAGCGCGATCGTGGCCAGGCCGAGATGCAGAAGCTCGGCGTGCGGCCCAATAGGGACGGCGGTGAGCGTCACACCCGCGCTCATGGTCAAGAGCGCCAGGCCCCACCAGCCGACAAAGGCGCTGTCGCGCTCCCGCGCCCAGGTGAACAGCAGAACGCCACCGAGAATGGCGGTCACCGTGACATTCACGGCAGACATGGTCTGCATGTCGAGGTGCATGGTGCCCGGAGACTTCCAGAGTGCCGACTGGGCGCGCACGGTAGAGCGACCGCCGTCACAACGAGCTTTACGGCCGGGCAACAATTTCAGTGAAATTTGAGCGATCGGCTGCGAACCGGGCTGTCGGGGCCGGTCGAAACATGCCAATAGCAAAATTGATCGCGTGACCGGCGAAGCGGTCGCGGCCGACGAGCCGTACGGATCGCAGATCGCGATAGACTCGAACTCGCTGGCCGGCTATTGGCTGCTTACGGGCAAGACCGGTCTTCGGTGCGCGCAGCCTGCATCAGCCAAGGGCCGCGAGACAATCCGCTGAGCGAATCCCCCTTCCACCACAATAGAGCTTCCCGTCGCGAGGCAGCCTTGCCCTCATCGGGCGAATAGAAGGTATGCCGGCCGATCGGGTGCGCGTTGCCATGCGCCCAGGCGGGCAGCGAGCCGCCGCGCCTCTGCCGAACGATGACTGGGTTGAGGAAGTGCGTCGCGCCCGCGGTCGGGTCAGGCATCTCACCTGCAAGAACCGCATCGGCAACGCGAGCCGCGCTCTGATAGCGAGGATCGGTCGGAGCCATGTTTTGCATCTCCCTCCGCCGCGTCATCCAGGGCTCAAACTGCCAGGGATCGGTGACCACGTCCTTGATGCTGTCGCCCCATCGGCCGCTCAGTGTGCGATTGAGAATCACATGAGCAACGGCGCTCTTGCCCTCCTCGGGCTCGCCGGTAGCCTCGAAGGCGATGGTGCGAATTAAGTAATCACGCTCCTCGCCGTCGAAGGTGGGAGCGGGCTTGGGGAGAGCGGGGATCGGAAGATTGACCGAGGCGATCTCCATCGTCCCTTGCAGCGTCGGGACGCAACGAGGCGCCTCGCCGAGTGCTGCGTAACTGGGTGTCGTCGCGCCGCCTGAAAGACAATACGCAAGAACGAACAGTAGGCGTCGAATCCGCACGCTGGTCTCCTTGAGCATGTTGTGGAGGGAGGATGCGAATTCGGCGCAGGAAGGTGCTGATTTCGTGACGAGAAATGAGCAATGTTGCGATCAATTAGGGCAGCCGGCGACCGCGAACATGGTTAACGCCGTGGCGGACCGGAGCGCCGTCCTATTCCGGTTGCGACATTATTCTGTGCTGGCTGCCGCGCGGCGCGCAGTCCTGACGCTTCAATTGCCGCGGATTGCGATCGACGCAGATCCATTCGCCTTTTTGCAAAATGAAGCGAGGGACAGCCCGGTCGGGGTCGATCGTGGGCTCTGCAACAGGATGTACGATAGCCAGGGCCAAAAGCCCGAGTGAGAAGCATCGCATTCGGTGGCGCCCCCCAGCGCGCCTCCGAATTTCTCATACAGAAGCGATTCGTCCAAGCCTCGACGAGACAAAAAAAGAGCCCGGAGCAAAACGCACCGGGCTCGATGTGTGGATTTGCGTCAGGCTATTGCGGCATGGCCGGAGGGGTTTTTGACGAACCGGTCGGCGCCGTATTGCCGGAAGGCTGTTGCTGGCCGCCGGCCGAGGCCTGCTGAACCAAGCCGTTCTTGCAGCCGTCCTTGAATTCCGCTTCGGAAATCTTGCCGTCGGCGTTCGCATCGACAAGCTTGAAGTTGACGATGAACGGAGCGGCCTCGCCTTCCGACAAGGTGTCGCCCTGGCGCTGCGTCAGGCTCCAAACGTTAGAGCATGCCGCATCGTCGAGAATTGCCGTGGGACGGCCCGAAGACGGATCGGCTGGCGCGGTCGGGTTACCGGCTCCGGGACCGGCTAACGCGTAACCCGCGCCCATCACTATTAGGGTGGTGGCGAGCAAAACTGATTTCATGGGGCATCTCCTCGTTTCGCAGTGGGTTAAGACTGATGCCGCCCGCCCGGGGGGAGCGCGGATCTGAACGGCCACTATAAAAACGCGCGGAGCCATCGTTGGTTGCGCGGCTCGTGGATAAAACAAAACGGGCCGGAGCGATCCGGCCCGTTCGCGACTTTGCGCAGAGCGGACTTAGCCCTGCTTAGCGGCCGGCATCCAAACGCCCTTGGTGCGGTCATAGGTATAACCGGGCGCGGACTCGAGCGCTTCCTTGGTGGTGTCGAGCACCAGATAGCGCTTGCCGTCCTTCTCGGCGACCTTCAGCGACGGAAAGGCTACCGCCACATTCTTCTCGCCGACGCCGAGGAAACCGCCAACGCCGACGATGACGGCATTCACCTTGCCGCCATTATCGACGAGCAGGTCGTTGATCTCACCGACCTTGTTGTCGCGCGCGTCGTAGACGTTCTGGTTGTAATAGTCGCTGATCGGCAGAGTTTCGCCGGGCAGCGTCGTGATGAGTTGGGTAAAGTCTTGTGCCGCCGACGCCGGGCCGGTCGCGAGGCCGGTCGACAGCATGAGCGCCAGAGCGGTGGATGCTAGGAGGGTCTTCATGGAATGCACTCCGGGGGGTTGCAGGGGGCCTGCCGTGGCAGGAATATTCAGCGAACCGTGCAAGGCCATGGATGGTTCCAAGTTGCGCGCTCCTGTCCGCGATCACACCCAACACGTTCATCCAGGTGGGAACTGTCCGTCGGGACTGGGGTTTACGGCATTAAGGGAAATGTCATGACCGGCCGATGTCTCCTTGCGCCGCCCGCCGATGCAAAGGACAATCGCTGACGCTCTCGTCATGCCCCGCCCTCCCCGACACGCGCCAATGCCGGCAGAAAATCACCTCGCCGAGCTCGCGATGGTCGCCGATATCGGTGGTACCAACGCGCGCTTCGCCTTGGCCGATCTACAAACGCTCGAGCTTTCGCATATCCAGCAAACGCTCTGCGAGACTCACGCGAACGTGGACGCGGCGATAAGCGCGTATTTAGCGGGTTTGCCGGTCAAACCGAGGCGCGCGGCGCTCGCCGTGGCCGGCCCGGTTTCGGGCGAGGCGATCAATCTCACCAACTCGCACTGGTCCTTTCGCAAGAGCGAGCTTTGCCACGCGGCAGGGTTCGAGGCGATTCACGTCCTCAACGATTTCGAGGCGCTCGCGCTTTCGCTCCCTGCTCTCCTCCCAACCGAGCTTCACCAGATCGGCGGCGCGGTACCGGAGGCACACGCGACCAAGCTGGTGTTGGGTCCCGGCACCGGGCTTGGCGTCGCGGGACTGGTCTGGTCGGGGCAAGACTGGGTCGCCGTGGCCGGCGAAGGGGGGCACATGTCGCTTGCCGCCGGCGACGCGGCGGAGCTCGCCATTTTGCGCGAACTCCGCCAAGGGGATAGCCATGTGTCGGCCGAGCGGGCCATCTCGGGGCCCGGCCTTCTCGCGCTTTACCGGGCGGTTGCCGCAGGCAGGCACGCGCCGGCGCTGGAGAGCGTCGACGTCGTGGCTCGCGCGCTTGGGGGCGACCCCGTGGCCGGCGAGGCGTTGGCTCTGTTCATCGCCTGGCTCGGCCGCTTTGCCGGCAATGTTGCGCTCGCCTTCGGCGCGCGGGGCGGCGTCTATCTCGGAGGCGGTATTGCGCCCAAGATTGTCGCCGCGCTCTCAGCCGGGCCGTTTCGCGAGGCCTTTGAGCAGAAAGGGCGCATGCGCGCCTATCTCGCGCCGATTCCCCTCTATGTGATCCTCGCCGAATTCGCGGCGCTGAAGGGCGCCGCCGCCTCGCTTCGTCCGACACTTGCTATGCCAAGGTCGAGCCGGTAATCCACCCGCTTCACGCCGGTTGGGCCGCTTGCCACCCTACCCCGCACGACGCCAAGACGGAGCTTGAGGATTAGCGATGCGCCCCGCCACCGACCCGATCAAGCCGGAGCCTGGTCCTCCGGCGAATGCCGTCGATCTCCGCCGCGTGGCGCTGTTGTTCGATGTCGATGGCACACTGCTCGACATTGCGCCGACCCCGTCCGCGGTCGTCGTCCCGGCTATGCTCACCGAAATCTTAGGCGATCTGATCGTCCGCGCCGACGGGGCGGTCGCGCTGGTCAGCGGCCGGACGATCGAGACCCTCGACCGGATCTTCTCACCGCTGGTCGCGCCGGCAATTGGGGGTCACGGCGCCGAGATGCGGATCGACCCCGGCAAGCCCATCGTTGAAGTTTCGCACGCCCGGCTGAGCGGGTCGTTGCGCCGTGAGTTGCATCGTCTTACCGATGTCGATGGTGACATTCTGGTGGAGGACAAGGCGCATTCGATCGCCCTGCATTACCAACTCGCCCCGCAGCACGAAACCTTTCTCAAGGCCGCCGTAGGCGAGATCGTGGCACGCGAGCCGAGCGACACCGTGGAAATTGTGAACGGTAAACACGTGATCGACATCAAGCCGAAACAGTTCAACAAGGGCTCGGCCGTCTGCCAGCTGATGGCGCGCGCACCGTTTGCCGGGCGCAAGCCCATCTTCATCGGCGACGACACCACGGATGAATCGGTGTTCGCGATTCTACCGGACCTAAAGGGTTGCGGTTATTCCGTCGGCAGGCAGGTTGCGGGCACGCAAGGAACCTTCGCTTCGCCCGAGGATGTTCGCGCTTGGCTCGAACAGATCTGGACTCGAAGCGGGGACGGCGCATGAAGGATTTCGGACTCGATCTTGCCGTGATCGGTAACGGTCAGACGGCGGCGCTGCTCGACCCTTCGTCGCGGCTGGTGTGGTGGTGCTTCCCGCGTTTCGACGGCGATCCCGTCTTCTCTCGCCTTGTGGCCGGCGGGGAGGAAAAGGGGTTCTCCGATGTCGTGCTGGCGGACCTCGCCGACTTTGCATCGGACTACGAGCGCAACACGGCGGTGGTTTCGACCACTTTGACCGACAAAAAGGACGGCGCGATCCGGATCACAGATTTCGCGCCGCGCTTTCGCCAATTTGGCCGCATGTTCCGGCCGCCGCAGCTGATCCGCATCATCGAACCGCTCGCCGGCCTGCCCCGCATCACCATCAGGATGCGGCCCACGAGCAGCTATGGAAAACCGATCCAACAACGTTCGCTCGGCAGCAACCACATCACCTATCACGGCAAGGACTTCGCAATCCGGCTCACCACCGATGGACCAATCTCCTATATCGACAAAGAGGCGTCGTTCGTCCTGACCAAGCCGATCCACATGATCATCGGCCCCGATAAGTCGATGACCGGCGACCTTGTGATGACCTGCCGCGAGTTCGCCGATCGCACGCGCGATTATTGGACCGGCTGGGTCAGGCGGCTGGCCAGCTCCTACGACTGGCAGGACGCGATCATTCGTGCGGCGATCTCGCTCAAGCTCTCCAATTTCGAGGAGACTGGTGCGATCGTTGCCGCGTTGACGACGTCGATCCCCGAGGCGCCCGGATCGGGGCGGACCTGGGATTACCGCTTTTGCTGGCTCCGCGACGCCTATTTTGTCGTGAAAGCGCTGAACCGCCTCGGCTCGTCGAAGACGATGGAAGGTTTCATTTCCTTCATACTGGGGATCGCCACCGAGGAGACGCTGCGTCCGGTCTACGGCGTCGTGCCGAACGATTCCCTGGAGGAGAGCATCGCCCCTGACTTGGCCGGCTTCCGCGGCGATGGCCCGGTCCGCATCGGCAACGCCGCGGCCGATCAAATCCAGCATGACACGTTCGGCAGCATCATTCTTGCGGCAGCGCCGATGTTCTTCGACCGGCGTCTGCCGCGCATGGGCGACGAAAGCCTGTTCACCTTGCTGGAAACGCTTGGGCACAAAGCGGAGAAGTTCGCCTTCGAGCCCGACGCGGGCATCTGGGAATATCGTGGGCGGTCGGGCGTCCACACCTACTCGGCGGCGATGTGCTGGGCCGGATGCAGCCGGCTGGCCGCGATCGCCTCGCATCTCGGGCTGCATCGCAAGGCCGCGAAATGGTCGGAGATCGCCGGCAGGCTCCAGACCACCCTGCTGGAACGGGCGTGGAACGAAAAGCGCGGCGCTTTCACGGCGGGATTTGATGTCGAGGATCTCGACGCCAGCGTGCTTCTCCTGCCCGAGATTGGGTTGATCGAACCAAGCGATCCCCGCTTCGTCAGCACGGTCGCGGCCGTCGAGAAGGACCTGCGGCGCGGACAGCACATGATGCGCTACGCAAACCAGGACGATTTCGGCATGCCGGAATCCGCGTTCCTCACCTGCCGCTTCTGGCTGACCGACGCCTGGTGGTGGCTCGGACGTCATGAAGAGGCGCGCGAGCTGTTCGTCGACGCTCTCGGTCATCGCAATCGCTACGGCTTGCTGGCCGAGGACATCCACCCGCAGACCGGCGAGCTTTGGGGCAATTTCCCGCAGACCTATTCAATGGCCGGCCTAATCCTGACCGCCATGCGTCTCTCGCGAAGCTGGGAGGATCGGCACTGGCGCGGCTGATCCACGTCTGCAACCGAGGGTCGTGGCAAGAGCGCCACAGCACTGCTGGCGTTTCCGCCGGATCGCCTGCCTAGCCCCTTCGTGTGACGCAATCTGTTAATTGCTCGGCCGGCTTTCGTGCTAATGCTGCTTGGCACAGCAATGTGCAACTACCAGTCATTGGATCTTGGTCATCGCGTGGAGCAATCTTCATGCGAGCGCTCGGGAGTGAGTGTATGATGGCACAAAGCGAACAGAGCCAACCAGCGATCGAACCAGAGCCGAAACTTGCGGTCGCTTCCGATCGCTCGTGGGCAAAGATTCTGGCGGCCTATCGTGAACCGAGCTCTGCCCGCAGCATCGTCGAGATCGTAATAACGGTGCTACCGCTCGCGGTGTTGTGGCTCACAATGTGGGCCGCCGTTCACTTTGGCTACTATTGGGTTTGCGCGATCCTTGCCGTGCCCGCGGCCGGGTTCCTCGTGCGACTGTTCATGATCCAGCACGATTGCGGCCATGGCGCTTTTTTCCGGCAGCGCCTCGCCAACGATTGGGTCGGTCGCGTGATCGGCGTGCTGACGTTGACGCCTTATGACTTTTGGCGACGGACGCACGCGTTTCACCACGCGCACTCCGGAAATCTCGATCATCGCGGACTCGGCGACATCGACATGCTGACTGTCAGGGAGTATCTCGCGCTATCCCGATCGCGACGGCTGCTGTACCGGCTTTACCGCCACCCGCTGGTGATGTTTGGCATCGGTCCGATCTACGCTTTTGTCCTGCGGCAGAGACTGCCGTTCGGGTTGATGCGCAGCGGCTGGCAGCCCTGGGCAAGCACGATGGCGACGAATGCGGCGATCGCGGCGCTCGTCGCGCTGATGATCTGGTTGGTGGGCGTCGTCCCCTTCTTGCTGGTGCATCTGCCAATTACGTTTCTCGCGGCGGCGATCGGCGTCTGGCTGTTCTATGTCCAGCATCAGTTCGAAGAGACGTTCTGGGATCGTGATGAGGACTGGGATTTTCAAGAGGCGGCGCTCCACGGAAGCTCGCATTACGACTTGCCGCGCGTGCTGCGCTGGTTCACCGCGAACATCGGCATCCACCACATTCACCATTTGTGCAGCCGGATCCCCTACTACCGGTTGCCGCGGGTCTTGCGCGATCACCCCCAGCTTGCGGCATTCGGGCGGCTGACACTGTGGCAGAGCCTCGCATGCGTCCGCATGGCGCTGTGGGACGAAGGCCAGCGCCGCGGCGTTTCTTTCCGCGAGATCAAGGCCAAGCTGCACGCCACCTGCCTGGCGGCCGCTCCCCTCCCGGGCCGCTTCATTCCGGACATTGAAGCGAATTAGACCTTAAATATTCCAAGATATCGCCAGCTAACCGGGGATTAATCGGGGTCCTCCCAAGTGAGTTCCAGCGGGCTAGCTCGCCCCTAAAGAGCGGTTTTGTGCCGTGTTGGCGGCGCTCGCACAGCGGGCCCTAACAGAAAGTTCATGCACGTGTGCAATGTAGTCGGATGCAAAACTCCACTTCCTCGTGGACGGATCGAGGCCGGTGAATACGCTACGAGAGCTTGGACATCGCCAGGCGTAGCGCCGCAATGATGAGACGAATTTCATGGCTGCACTGCAGACCACCAGAGATATGACGGCACCGCCGCCTTCAAGTGACGGCAGGGCATCCTTGGCGATTCTGGTGGCCGAGGACAGCCAAGTAACCCAAAACCTGCTCAAGCTTCTGCTGACGCAGCGCGGACACCGGGTCGACCTCGTGGATGATGGCGGGCAGGCGCTCAAGGCTCTGTTGGATCGCCGCTACGATATCGCCCTGGTGGATTTCCGGCTCCCGACGATGGATGGACCGCGGGTGGTCGCGGAGTTCAAATCCTCGCCCTCCGCTGCGGCTGCGTCGCCCCATTTTGTCGGCATCACCGCCGACGCCGCGGGGTTCATGGCACATCCCGACAATTGGCGAATTTTCGATCTGGTTATCGCCAAGCCGATCGATCTCACCAACTTGGGCACCGTGGTGGAGAATTTCGAACGCTTCATGGCTTGGAGAAGCCATGCAGCGGCTGACCAAGGCGCGGCCCAGCCGACACCCGTCATTCTGGCGGACGATGGCGCCGAAACAAACGCCAGCCCATCTGGTTTGCCGGCCGATAGGCGCTGGCCCCACCGGCGGAAAAAGATCGGTCGTGGCACCACCGAGATCGTCCTCTCAAACGGCGAAGTGCATCCCTGCCGAGTTCTCGATCTTTCCTTGAGCGGCGCCCGCCTCGAGCTTGGGGCGCGACCCGAGGTCGGTGAGCGGGTCCAGGTGGGGCGAACGGAGGGGCGTGTCGTCCGGCATACCGACGAGGGGATTGCCGTAGAGTTCGGGCTGGTGCGCGAGTGAGCTCCCGGAGTCTGTCTTGCTCCGACGTCGCGTTGCGTACCGCTTAGCCATCGTCCAGGCAATTTGACGAGACTTGGGCCGGCTTGCCTACCCGACAGTCACCGCACGTCCTCAACGTCGTTGTACCATTTCATCCGTTCGCCAATGCGCGCGCGCACGCGCCAGGCGAGCGACTTCGGCTCGGCATCGAGACGTCGGTGGAGAGCGTCCTCCTGCTCAACCAGGCGCGCTTGCTGTGCGGCGTCGAGCTTTGCATGACTGCCGGCGAATTGCTGGAGCTTCTCCAAGTTCTTGGTCGCGGTGCGCCAAAGCCCCCAATCCTCGGCGCACAATTTGGCGATCCGGGCGGCGTTCAGCGTCTCTCGATCGCCCTCGCCGAGCTGATGCTCGAGCAAGAGCGCAATCATGTCGATGAAATCCTTCTCGGTGACCTTGACGATCTGCAGCTTGGTCAGCAGCAACTCCGCCAGGGGCAGCGTGCGCGCATCGACCTGAAGTCGATCCTCCAGAGGTATGGCGTGGCAGAAGTCGAGCTTTTCGTAGAACACGTCGACATGCACGCCATTGGAGGCGCTGCCAAAGATCGCCCGCCTCCCTTCGGACACGACGAACACCTCGCGGTCCTCGACATAGCCGAGGCGGGTCAGGATCTCATGCAGCTCACGCGACTCCTTCTTGCGCCCGGCGAAGTCGATGTCGCGATAGACCCGATCGCTGCTGGCGAGGGAGGCATGGTTGGGGCAACGCCCCAGGATGGCCACCGATCCCACCAGGCGCAGCGTGAGGCCGGCATCGTCCACGACATCCAGGATGCGGCCGGCCTCGATTTCAAGCGCCCTGTGATCCACCATCTCTCGGCCCATGATGCGCAACGAACGCGCAATGCACCCGTCATGATCGTACGGAATCGCCGATCGGCGTAGCGACAATTTCGCGCGGCGCGGTTGCCGCGCGAAATTGCGCTAGCTCAAGCAGACGGTCAAACTCGCGGGCTCATTTGACAGCGATTACTCGGGCGGGATCTCCTTGAAGGCATAGTCCACATTGATGCCGCGCGAGCGCTGAATCATTTTGGCCAGGAAGTACCAAATGATCGACACCCCCAAGACCCCGAACACCACCTGATAGGCCAAGACGCTGGTGAGGCCGAGGGCGCTGTAGAACATGAACATCAGCACCATGACGCCGCCCACGATGGCGCCGATCAAGCCGAAGATCGTCACCAGCGGGATGTTGCCGAGCTTGTAGGCCGCGCCCGGCGAAGCGTCGTAGAGCGCCTTGGCGCGGTACGGCATCAGCGCGCCAGCGAGCGCGGTGATGACGAACACGTAGCCGCAGGCGAAGGTGACGCCGAGCGTCAGCGCCGTCCAACTGCCCCACAAATTGTAGACGAGGATCACCGGGATGCTGGCGAGAAAGTAAGCGATGTGAGCGTTGACCGGCGTGTGGAATTTATCGGAGACCCGGCTCACCCATTCCGGCAACAGCCGATCTAGCGACATGGCCACCATCACGCGGGTCATGCCGATATAGCAGTTGTTGACGATCTGAAAGGCGTTGAGGATGTAGCCAAGGGCGATGATCACCACGATGATCGGGTTGCCGGCGAGTACGTTGGCGACGATGTTCGGCCAGAGAAAGACGCCGTTGAACTTGCCTTGCTCCAATCCCGCCCAGTAGCCTGCTCCCGCGACGTAGAGGAAGTTGGTGCCAATCGCGTGCTCGAAGGCCGCGGCCAACACCGCCAGCAATAAGCCGGTCGCGATCAGCGATCCCAGGATGATGGTGAGCTGGTTCTGGAATGAACGGGCGCCCTTGATCTCGCCGTTCTGCTGCGCGCTGTAGCTCGCCCATTGCAAAGAGGTCCAGGCTATGGGCGCGATCAACAGCGTGGCCAGCAGACTGAACGGTGGATTAAGGTCGACATCGGCCGCCTTCGCCGCATCGATCGCCGTCTGGTAGAAGTTTGGCGCTCCGCCCGAGGCGGTGACGAAAGCGTCGAGCTTCTGCGCGAACATCTCCGGCGTCGCCGTGAAAAACAGATAGAGCATGAGGCCAAACGACAGCAGCGTCGCGTACCACATGACATATTGGAACTTGACGTAGTTCTTGAAGCCGCTGACCAGGAGCAACATCGCCAGCAGCGCGTTCAACACGCTGACGATGATGATGCCCCAAGGTGTGGTGAACCAGACGCCGATGGCGGTCAGCGACGGGTTGCCCATGGTGCCGCCGAGACCGAGAAACAGGGAGGCAAAGCCGAGATAAGAGAGCAACCAGCCTGACAGCGCGACCCATTGCAGAATCCAGATGACGAAGCCGGACATGACGATCGAGAAGCCGACCCCGCCCCCAAATACCCGGCTCTGAAACACATAGTCGCCGCCGGATCGCGGCAGCGCCGTCGACAGCCAGACATAAGTGAGCGCGATGGGGATCTCGAAGATCATGGCGAGCAGAATGCCCCACACGAGCCTTCCCCCGGGCAGAGCGCCAGGCGCCCAGAGATAGGTCCAGGGGAAGATCAGCCCCATCGTGAGAATGTTGTAGATAAACGCCGAATAAGGCGACATCACCCGCACGAGACCCGATGACTTGCGGGTGAAGATTTCCGGTTTTGCTGCAGCCGTTGCCATGCGATCCCCCTCCATTATCCTAAGTCGAATTTTCCTCTCGGCCGATCACCCGGCCGTCAGCTGATAGTTCCTCACCTCATCCCGCGCCAAAGACAGCAGGCACCCGCGCAGCACCCCCTCGCCATATTCACTGCCGGGATTGACTGACGTCGTGCGGCCGATTTTGACCACGCCGGCGGATTCATGAATGTGACCGTGCAGGCTGAGCAGCGGCTGATGCGTTTCGATCGCCCGGCGCACCGCCTTGCTGCCGGCGCCATGCATTACGACTTGGCCGCCCTTGACGATCTGGGCCGGCGGATCGGTGTCCCAGTCCAACATCGGACAGGTGTCGAGCGTGGAATCGACCGGCGGGACGTGCAGGTTGAAGATCGCGTGCTGTGCGTCGCTCACCCCACCGGCCAATCCCTCGATCATGGTGCCGAGGTCATCGTCATCGACCTCGCGCGGCGTCTTCCACGGCGTGCGGTTGGCGAAGCCAACGCTGATCATCGTGTGGTGATCGTCGATTTGCACCTGTTTGCCTTCGCAGAAGACGATGGATTGCGTGTTCGCGTCCTTAAGTAGCTCAAGCACCTCGGGATCGTCGTCGTTGCCGCCAATCACGAAACATTTGACGCCGCTCTGCGCGAGGCGCGTCTCGGCGAGCTCGATCCAAGAGGCCAGCCGCTCGCGGGCAAGCTCGTGGAACAGGCGATCGACGGCCGCCGGGTCGGCCTGAATCGCCTGGTACTCGTCCTCGTCCATGATCTTGCTGTAGTAGCCGAGCGTCCCAAGCCGGTCCTCGAACCCCTTGAGGTCGTCCGGCCCTTCCAGGCGTTCGGTCTTGCCCATCAGATGCGCGCGATAGCTGCCATTGCCCTCGCGGATGACGGGAATGGCGAGCTTACCGACCACGTCGCCGCCCATGATGAGGACATCGGCCTCATAGTGCTTGGCGGCATTCATAAACTTGCGGAAAATGCGCTGTGAGCCGTGGAAATCGGAGGCAAAGAACACACGCGTCAGCTTCTCGCTGGCCTTGGCAGGCGTGTTCCTTCGAAACAGGGACATTAGAGCCGGTCCGCCCCATGGTGCCGGAGTGCTTGATCCCGCCAGCACCGGCAACCTCGGCCATCCTACACCCAGTGCGGGCGCGAAGGTAATCCCTGTTTAAGCCCTGCTTGGGGTCGTGGCTCAGCTCTTGATGCGCGACATGGTGGGGTCGTAGAGCGGGTCGAGAAACACTTCGGCCGGCACGCGCGTGGTGGCGACCTCCAGCTCGTAGCGGCCCGAGAGCACCCTCCCCCGATCGACGCCATTTTCCGGATCGCGGACATAGCCGTAGCCGATCGAACGGCCGACCGTGTAGCCATAGCCGCCGGTGGTGAGCCAGCCGACCCGCTTGCCGTCGCGGTAGATGGTCTCACGCCCGAGCAGCACGACCGAAGGATCGGTGGTGAACCCCGCGAGCAGACGTGGCAGAGGTTTGGCGGCCTGGGCTTCGAGCGCGGCACGTCCCTGAAACGGCGTGCTCGATTTCAGCTTCACCGCCCAGCCAAGGCCGGCGACCAGTGGCGAGTGATCGGGACCGATCTCCGCACCCCAGGCGCGGTAGCCCTTCTCCAATCGCAGCAACTCGATGGCGCGATAACCGGCATTGGCGATGCCGTGCGGTTGCCCGGCGGCCATCAGCGCGTCGTAAACGGTGGCGGCAAATTCCACGGGGACGTGCAGCTCGAAGCCGAGCTCGCCGACATAGGTGACGCGGAGCGCCAGCACCGGCGCGCCGGCGAGGGCAATGCGCTTCACCCTGCCGAACGGGAAGCCGGCATTGGACAGGTCCTGATCGGTCAGGGCCTGGAGCACGTCTCGCGAGCGAGGGCCCATCACCGACAGCACGGCATAAGCAGACGTGACATCGCTCAGGCGGGCATCGAGCCCATCCGGGATCGAGCGTGAGATCCAGTCGAAATCGTGGGTGGCGAAGCCGGTGCCGGTGACGATGTAATATTCGCTCGGCGACAGCCTGCCGACGGTCAGGTCGCACTCGATGCCGCCGCGCGCGTTCAACATCTGCGTATAGACGAGATGGCCCGGCGGCTTCGCCACATCGTTGGCGGCGATCCACGACAGCGCGGCTTCCGCATCGGGGCCGACCAGCAGGAACTTGGCGAAGGAGGTCTGGTCGAACACGGCGACACGCTCGCGGGCTGCCTCGTGCTCACGGCCTACCGCGGCGAACCAGTTCTGCCGCTCGTAGCTGTAGATGTCCTCCGCCTTCTCCCCGCTCGCCAGATCGGCAAACCAGTTCGGCCGTTCCCAGCCGAGCTTCTCGCCGAAGCAGGCTCCGTCCGCCTTGAGCCGGTCATAGAGGGGCGAGCGGCGTAGCGGGCGGCCGGAGCGATATTCCTCGAACGGCCAGGCCATGGTGTAATGCTTGGCGTAGGCCTCGAGCGTGCGCGTGCGCACCCAGCCCGTGTCGAGATGATTGCGGCCAAAGCGGCGAATGTCGACCGGCCACAGATCGTAGGGTGGCTCGCCCTTGGCGACCCATTCGGCGAGCACCATGCCGGCGCCGCCGCCAGAGGCAATGCCGAAGGCGTTGAAACCGGCGCCGACAAACACGCCGCGTACCTCCGGCGCTTCGCCGAGAATGAAGTTTCCGTCTGGGGTGAAGCTTTCCGGCCCGTTGATGAACTGCTTGATGCCGGCCGACTGCATGGCCGGAACGCGGCCGGCAGCGAGTTCGAGCAGCGGCTCGAAGTGATCCAGATCGTCTTCCAGCAGCTGGAACTCGAAATTGTCAGGCAGAGGGTCGGCGGCCCACGGCTTGGGATTAGGCTCGTAGCCGCCCATCACCAAACCCCCCACCTCCTCTTTCCAATAAGTGAGGCGATCCGGATCGCGCAAGGTTGGCAGATTCGACGTCACGCCGGCGATGGTGTCGGTGATGAGATATTGGTGCTGCACCGAGACGAGCGGAACATTGACCCCGGCCATGCGGCCAATCTCGCGCGACCATTGGCCGGCGCAGATCACCAGCTTGTCGCAAGCGATGCGTCCGCCGCTGGTGACGACAGCGCGCACGCGCCCGTCGTCGACCTCGATCGCGGTGACCTTCACCCCCTCGGCGACCGTGACACCGTTCTGGCGCGCGCCTTTCGCCAGCGACATGGCGATATCAGACGGGGACGCCTGCCCGTCGGTGGGAAGGAAGGCCGCGCCGACGACGTCATCGACTTGCATGAGCGGCCAGAGATCCTGGGCCTCTTTGGCGCTCAGCAGATGCATCTCCAGCCCGAACGACGTGGCCGTGGTCGCCTGCCGCTTCACCTCGGTCCAGCGCTCGGGATTGCACGCGAGCCGCAAGCCGCCGTTGCGCTTCCAGCCGGTAGCAAGTCCGGTCTCCTGCTCGAGCTTGTCATAGAGCTCGACGGAGTAGCCGAGCAGCTGGGTGATGTTGGCGCTGGTGCGCAACTGCCCGACCAGCCCCGCAGCGTGCCAGGTCGAGCCGCAGGTCAATTTTCCCTGCTCGAGCAGCAGCACGTCGGTCAGGCCCATTTTTCCCAAGTGATAGGCTACGGAGCAGCCGACGATGCCGCCACCGACAATGACGATCTTCGCCGATGAGGGCAGTTCGCTCATGCGCGGTCCATGGTCAGATACGCCGCATAGGCGGCCTCGAAGCGACGCAAGTTTTCCGCGGTGTAGGCCGTATAGTCGAAATCGACGGTCGAGTGGATCTCCGATACCATGCTCCACATGGTCTCGCGCAGCAGCGACGCCGCCGTCATGGCGGCGGCACGGCGGCGCAATTGGTCGTCGACGGGCTTGCCGTAATAGAGGCTCAAGGCTCGCTCCGCCTGCTCGGGCGACAGCTCACTGTTGGAGGCGAGACCACCGAGATCGAACAGCGGCGAGTTGAAGCCGGCGTACTCCCAATCGACGAGCCACAGCCGCTGCCCGTCATCGATGAAGTTGGCGGCCAGTAGGTCGTTGTGACCGAACACCACCTCGATCGGGCCGACGGCGTCCTCCAAGCGCGCAGCGCGCGCGAGAAGATCCGGGAGACGGGCAACGTGCCGGCTGCCGCCTTCAGTGAGGGTGTGCGCGTAATCGCGCAAGACGTGGAACACCCAGAACATCGCGCCAGGGCCGCGCAGATATTGCGGAACGTCGTGGTGGCACCGCCGCACCATGTCGATCAGCCGCTCGAGATTGGCCGGGTCGCGCACGTCTTCGGCCGTAAAGGTGCGACCCTCGACGAAGTCGAATACGACGATGCCCGGCTCCGCGTGCACCACGCCGGGGCTGAGCCCAGCCAAATGCGCCGCGCGGCTCGCAGCCAATTCGTTCGCGCGGACCACGCCATGCACCAGGATGTCGCTGCCGACCCGCACGACGTAACGGCGGCCGCCATCCTCGACGGTGAAGTTCTGATTGGTGATGCCGCCGGTCAGCGGCAGAGGGTCGACCGGCCCGGACCAGATCGAAAGCGCGGCGACGCGCGCCGAGGAGTCCTGTCGTGCCGGATCTGAGCTCACGCCTGCGCCCTCCCCCAAACTACGGATTCAAGTAGCACTTTCTGGGCGTCCACGGCAGCGCCGGGAATGGCGTTCGGGGTGTCTTAATAATAGTGCTCGGCGAGGTCTTCACCGCCAAGGCCGAGGGTGACCTTCCGGCCTGCTGAACCGGGCGATCACGCGATAGAGTCATCAGCGCGATACTGCTTCAACAATTGACCGGCCCCTAGCGAGGTGAGGAACCGGCTGCTCCACACCGTGCTGCCATTGCGCGCCAGCTTCGCCAATATGGCGCCATGGCGCTCGCGGCGCTCGGCGAGCGACATGTAAAGCGCTCGGGCGATCGCCGCCGCTACCGATTCGGGATCGTACGGATTCACCAACAATGCCTCTTGGCATTCGGCTGCAGCGCCGGCGAAGCGAGATAGAATGAGCACGCCAGGATCTTCCGGATCTTGCGCTGCGACAAATTCCTTTGCCACCAGGTTCATACCGTCGCGAAGCGGTGTGACCAGCGCGGCGCGGGCCGAACGGTACAGCCCGGCAAGGGCCGAGCGGCTATAGGTGCGGTTGAGGTAGCGAATTGGAGTCCACGCGACTTCGCCATATTTGCCGTTGATGCGGCCGGCGGCGGCTCCGACCGCCTGCTCGAGATCGGAATATTCGGGAATTTCCGACCGACTCGGCGGCGCAATCTGGAGATAGGTGACCTTGGCGCGCCATTCCGAATGGAGCTCGTAGAAGCGCTCGAAGGCGTCCATGCGCTGGACGAGCCCCTTCGAATAGTCGAGACGATCGACGCCGATCACCAGCGCTCGCCCGTCGAGGCTGGTGACAACTTCGCGGACAAACGAGGATTGTATTGCTCGACGAGCCCTGCGTTGGAACTCCTCGACATCGAGGCCGACCGGAAAGCTGCCAACGCGGGTCTGGCGGTCCCCGCAGTTGAACACAAGCTGACTGTCGGTCGCTTCCAAGACCTGGCCGGCACCCCGATGCTCGGAAACGAGATAACGGACGAAATTGCCAACATCGGTTTCGGTTTGGAATCCGACCAGGTCATATTGGAGCAGCAGGGGAAGCAAGCGCTCATGATTGGGCAAGACGGTCATGATTTCCGGAGCCGGAAAAGGAACATGCAAGAAGAAGCCGATGCGGTTGTCGTGACCGCGCTGGCGCAGTTCCTCGGCCATCGGAATCAGGTGGTAGTCGTGAACCCAGATGAAGTCGTCAGGCTCGAGGATCTTCGATAATTCGCTGGCGAAGTGGCGGTTCACCCGAAAATAGGCGGTCAGGTCGCGCCGCGTGAACTCGGTCAAATCGATGCGATAGTGCAGGACCGGCCACAGCACTCGGTTCGCAAAGCCGTTGTAATATTCCTGATAGCCCTCTTCGGAGAGATCGGTGACGACGTAGCTATGCCGGCCTTGCTCGATCCTTCGGGTGGCGACCTTGGCCGCCTCGACCACATTGCCGCTCCATCCGAACCAGACGCTCGGGATGTCCTTGAGCACCGGGGCGAGAGCCACTTCGAGACCGCCGGCACGGGGTGCCCCGTGGGCGCGCGGAACGGATACGCGGTTGGAAACAACAATCAGCCGCGCCAATACTCGTCCTCCCAGTTTAGCGATAAGGCATCGGTGTCAGTGCATTTGGGACTCAGAATCCGGCATCGGCGCGAAACTTGGCTTTGAATGCTGCGCGCCGGCACGGCCACCGAGACCCGTTGAAGCGCCTTTCCTACCACGTGTGGCGCAGAGAAGAACCTCTTCGCTCGTGACTTGATGCGCGCCCGCTTTTGACTCAAAAGCGGACAATGGCCTCGGTCCGCGCCGATGCAATCAATGATGCGTCCTTTATTATTCTTGTGGAGCTGCCTGCCTGGCGATCGTCCCCGCGAGGCGCGGTGTCTATGGGCGATGCATTTGTGCATCGTCCGGGTCGCAGAGTGCGCCCCCACTCCCGCTCCAGCCTGATCCATTGAAACTCAAACCCAATTTTGCTTAGGACCGGGCCGAGCAGAGCTCCATCCCCCGCCTTGGCATGAGGATTGCTGTTTCTGAGGCTAAGGGCGAAAATAAACGGGAAGTCGCGTCGAGGAGAAAATCGATGGCTTTGAGTTCTCAAATCATGAACCTCGAAGGACGAGTCGCACTCGTCACCGGGTCCACAACCGGGATCGGGGAAGCCTGCGCACGCGCCCTCAGTGAGGCGGGGGCTGCGGTCATGATCTCCGGACGCAATGAGGCAAGGGGTTTGGCGGTGCTCGAAAGCCTGCGCGCCGATGGCGGCGTGGCTGAGTTCCGGCAGGCGGATCTTCGCGACGACGACGCGTGCGACAGCTTGGTTGCAGAAACGATCAGCCGGCTTGGCGGACTCGACATCCTCGTCAACAATGCTGGAATTCTTTACACGGCCAATGCCCTGGCGACTACCAACGAGCAGTTGCTCGACACCTTCGCCGTGAACGTGCACGCACTCTTTTTCCTGAGCCGCGCGGCAATCGCCCACATGAAGGCGCACGGCGGCGGGTCCATCGTCAACATCGCGTCGGAATGGGGTCTCAACGGCGAGCCGAATCACGTCGCCTACTGCGCGAGCAAGGGCGCCGTACTGCAGATCACGCGGTGCATGGCGCTCGATCACGCAACGGACAACATCCGGGTGAACTCGGTCTGCCCCGGCGAAATTCATACCCAAATGGTCGACGACATCTTGGCCGCGCAGGGAGGAGATCCGAAAGAGAGGTTGCGGGCACTTGCCGCCGGCATTCCGATGCGTCGCTTGGCCTCACCTGACGAGGTGGCACGGTGCGTGCGATTTCTGGCTTCCGAAGAGGCAAGCTATGTCACGGGCGCCAACCTCCCGGTTGACGGCGGGAACGATGCTACAGCGGGACCTTATCCCTAAGAGACCTTAGCTTTCTCGCGGTGCGGGTCGGCGGGGAGAACTTGCGTTGGATCAGAAAAATGCTGACGCGGTGACCTGGGTTGCGGCCTATTGCACACTGGTCGTCTTCGTGTGCGGATTTCTGGTCGAATTCGAAGTGCCACCGCAGGTCGTCGTACCCATCGCGCTGTTTGTGTTGCCTTTCGTGGCTTGCGTGCCCTCTCTGGCCTGGCGGAATTGCAAGAAGTGGGGGCTGTTCCGGTGATCGATCAGGTCATTCTGCTGGCCATCTGCCTGCCGCTCTTCATTGGCCTGGGCCTGATCAATTCCCGCCGCAACTTTCTGACACCTGGTGAAATCCGCTTTTGGGGAGTTTGCATTTTCGTGGCGGTCGAATTTCTCTATCTCGGGCTCTCCTGATGGTGCAGGTGCAACTCGAAGATCTAGCCAAGCGTTTTGGCGACACGGTCGCCGTCGATTCCATCAATCTCACGATCGAGTCCGGGGAGCTTGTCGTCCTTCTTGGGCCATCTGGATGCGGCAAGACAACGACCCTTAGAATGGTCGCGGGGCTCGAGGAGGTTACCTCTGGCCGGATCCTGATCGGCGATCGCGAGGTTGAGCACATACCTGGCCGCGACCGTAACGTCGCGATGGTCTTCCAGTCCTACGCGCTCTACCCGCATATGAGTGTGAAGGAGAACATGTCCTTCGCGTTGCGGCTCCGAAAAACCCCGCCGGAGAGCATCGAGCGACAAGTCCGGGCGGTTGCCGCCATATTAGGGATCGAGGACTTGCTATCCCGCCGGCCGAAGAACCTCTCCGGCGGACAACAACAACGCGTCGCCCTCGGCCGGGCGATGGTTCGAAATCCCGATGTCTTCCTGTTCGACGAGCCGCTGTCCAATCTGGATGCCAAACTTCGCGCCACCATGCGGACCGAGATCGTCAAGCTGCATCATCGCCTGGATGCGACCATGATCTACGTGACCCACGACCAGACCGAGGCCATGACCATGGCGGATCGAATCGTCGTCATGAACTTTGGCCGCATCCAGCAGGTCGGGACCCCTCTGCATATCTACGATGATCCGCAAAATGTTTTCGTCGCCGGCTTTATCGGGGCGCCGGCCATGAACATTTTCCGCGGCGATATCGACGGGGATGGAGAAGACATTCGCGTCCGGGCGGAGAAATTGACCCTCACGCTTCCCGTGACGCATCCGGCGAGAACCCTACACACTGCCGAATTCGGGATCCGACCTGAATTCCTGACGATCGACGCGCAGAAGGCCAATGGCGGCGCATTGGCAGAGATTTCAACGATCGAGCACTTGGGATCCGAGACCATTTTCCGGCTGAAAACAGGGGGTCCGGATCTGACAGCAAAGACCAAGCGCGATGACTCTCTCAGCAGCGGTGACGTCGTCACAATTCGAGCCGAACCGGACAAGGTCTTGGTGTTCGATGCCGAAACCGGGCTTCGCCACTCGGTCTAGCCGATCTCCGCCGCCCGCGTGAAGCGGGCTGAAGATCGAAGAGCATAGCGCTGCAAAGTGATGCATTTCTGCGTAGCCCCCCAAGCATCACGACACCGCCGAACAAGAAAGGCCCATGTGTTCCAAACGACTAAGGCCGTCTCTTCGGATGGCATAATACTTGCGTCCTGTTCCCTGTCATGAAAATGCGCCGCACTCTACCGGAGCGGTCCGTCAGGCTGAGTACAAATGAGAGGGGCTTCGCAATGAAAAAACATTCCGTGGGCCTGTGGCTTGGGACAGCAGCCCTCGCCGCCTTCGCCGCGACTTTGTTGCCACTGAACGAGGCCAAGGCTTGGTCCCTGGAAGAGGCGGCGAAACCCTACGCGGGCACCGAGATCAACGTCATCTGCGAAGGTTATCCGCCGTGCTATGCGCTAAGGGATGTTTCCAAGGAATTCACCGACGCCACCGGAATCAAGGTCAAGTTCGAGTTCGGGGACCTGCTGGCGATCGCCCAGCGCATGCTGTCGGAGCAAATGTCCGGATCGGAATATTTCGACGGCTTGCAAGTCCTGTCCTACCAATTGCCGTTGTTTGCCGAGCAGAAATTTTTCTCGCCGCTCGCAAAGTACATGAACGATCCGAAGCTCCGCGACCCGAGCTTCAAGGTTGAGGACTTCGTTCCCGAGCTGTTTCAGCAAAGCTCAATGTACAAAGGCGAGCAGGTTGCCCTGCCCTTCGAGTACCTGGCGACGTTTGGCGTGGTTCGCAAAGACATTCTGGCCGACCCGGACGAGAGGGCGGCGTTCAAAGCCAAGTATGGCTGGGACCTGCCGGAACCCAAGTTGGTCACCCAACTCGACACCTACGCCCATTGGCGCGATATGGCCGAATTCTTTACGCGCCGCAAAGGCGAGAAGCTCGCAGGCAAAGCCCTCGAAAACGACTTCTACGGAATCAGCGCACCGTTCAAACGACATCTCACGGCCTTTTGGCTCTACTGGTCGACTTTGGTCGCGCAAGGCGGCGATATCATCGACAAGAAGGGCCAACTTGCGCTCGACAAGGGGCCGACTGCGGTCGATGCGCTGCAGTGGATGCTCGACATGCGGCCGTATGCACCGCCGAGCTATCGTGAGTACACATGGGACGAGCAGTATCGGGATTTTTGCGCAGGGCTGATATTCTCGACCACCTTCTGGTCAGACGCAGTCTATTCGCTCGAGGATAAGAAGGAGTGCCCTGCTTCAGCCGGCAACATCGCGTATTTCGCCTTGCCGGACACGCACCGGTCGATGCCCTTCGTTTATTCCTGGGTCATTCCTCCGACGGCCAAGAACCCAGAGGCTTCCTATCTGCTCATGCAGTGGGCGTTGTCGAAGAAAATCCAGGAGCAAGCGACGCCGATGGGATGGATCTCGACCACCCGCGCGGATGTGATCGGACAGGACTGGTCTACCTACCCGCAAATTCAAGGCGACATGGCGATCGAGCACGAATTGTCGGCCAAAGGTTGGGTCTACGACGTACCGCAGGACCCAGCTCTCATTGTCATCCAAGACATCATGATGGATGAACTGAGTGCCGCCGGGGCCGACCAGATCGACGCCAAAACCGCGGTTAAGAACATGACGGACCGCATTCAGAAGGCGATGGCGGAGTGAAGCGACTGGCAGGTGGGGACGATCTCCGCTTGTAACGTCCTCGAATTGTTAGAAGACTAGAACCGGCCACGTCGACCGAGAAGCCCTCAATCGAATAGAGGTTTCTGGCTGGCGGGCCGGTTCGTGTTTGTCCGGCGTAGCGCTGCGTAACGCGCGTCCCTGGCTTCGGGTGTGATCAACGTTGGCCGCCATGAAGGGCATCAGCATCAACTCAACGACCACTTTCCTCTGGGTCTGTATGCTGCCGCTGCTCCTGTTTTTGATCGTCGTCGCGGTGGCACCGACGACGGTCGCGATCATTGACAGCTTGGAGAACTTGTCTCTGACCTCTCATGTGGCGCGTGGAAAGTTCATCGGCCTTGCCAATTTCCGCAAATTAATTGGCGCCGATCCAAAGTTTTATACCGCCCTGTGGCACACGGCCCTCTTCGTGATTCTCGTCGTGCCGATAGAGTTCGTAGCCGGACTCACGCTGGCCCTCGCCTTGAATCGTGAGTTCGGGGGAAAGCGGCTGGTGCTCACGGTCGTGATGATCCCGACGGTGATCGCTCCCGTCGTCGTCGCCTTGGTGTGGTTGCTGTTGTTGGTTCCAACCTTCGGCGTGCTGACGCAATTCATGCACACTCTTGGCTTGTTCCGCGACACAGGCGTCTTCTCGGATCCGACCACGGCGTTTGGAGCGTTGGTGCTGATCGATATCTGGGAGTGGACGCCGTTCATCATGCTCATCATGTTGGCCGGGCTGAGCGCCATGCCTCAGGCGCCGATCGAAGCAGCTAACCTCGACGGCGCCACGCAATGGCAGATTTTGATGCATGTCCAGTTGCCTTTGCTCCGGCCGCTGATCATCATTGCATTGCTGTTGCGGACGATCGACGCCAGCAAGGTGTTCGACACCATCTACGTATTGACGGGAGGCGGTCCGGGGGATTCGACGGAGGTGCTGTCGACCTTCGCATTCCGAACCAACTTCATGAATTGGAATCTCGGCTATGGAGCGGCCGTGTGTCTCTTGATCGCGTTTGCCTCGCTGGTCATTGCCGCCGCCTTCTACAAGATCGTCACCACCACGCAGGCGCGGACCGGAGCATGAACCGTATCTCGCGTCATCTTTATGTTTTGCCTATCGCGCTCGCCTTCTCGTTCGCCATCCTGCCCTACCTTTGGATTCTTCTGGCGAGCTTCAAGCGCTACGATGATCTCTTCTCTCGCCCGATCCTGTGGTTTTTCCAACCCACCCTCAACGCCTATGTCGAGCTGTACGACAAGGGCTTTGAACGATTTCTCCTGAACTCCGTCATTGTCGCCTCCGCAAGCACCGTACTTTGCCTAACGATCGGCACGCTGGCGGCCTACTGCTTCTCCCGGCACAAGATCCCGGCCGGTGAACACTTGTTCTTTTACATCTTGGCTACGCGTCTCGGGCCACCGATCGCGTATGCCCTGCCGATGTATCTGATCTTCGACAAGCTTGGGATGGCCAATTCCCACATTGGCTTGATCCTCGCGCATGCCACGTTCAATCTCGTTCTTGTCGTTTGGATGATGAAGGCGTTCTTCGACGATGTGCCGAGAGAGGTTGAGGAAGCCGCGGCTCTCGATGGATGCGGTCCGTTTCGTGTGCTTTTTCAGATTGCCTTGCCGATGTGCGCCGGCGGTTTGGTATCGGTCGCGATTTTCGTCCTGATTTTCTCTTGGAACGAACTGTTGTTCGCCTTGATCCTCACCAGCAATGAGAACAGGACTCTGACGGCAATGCTGCCGACGCTCATCGGGCATCCCAGGGGGCTTTGGCCTCAGGTCGCAGCGGCCGCGATTATCCAAAGTGTTCCGGTTCTTATCTTTATCTTCTTCGTTCAGAAGCACTTGGTGCGTGGACTGACGTTTGGCGCGGTCAAGGGTTAGGCCACGGGAGAGAAGCGGCGCAGGGCTACGCGGACATTACCTCGTCCAGGTGTTCCGTCCGTCCGCCCGTGGCAGTCCACAGGACAGGAAAATAGTTCTCATCCAGGCTGTCGTCGTGAAGTTTCATATAGCGTCCGTAAACCGGGCCGTTTCCGAAAGCGATGTTCTCGCGCACAAACTTCACGCCCGCCGGGATAGCGTGGACGACCAGAGCCCGCCGGGGCCGCTGCGACGTGTTGAACCCCGATCCATGCCAGGTCCCGCCATGATGAAAAGAGCCTCCACCCGCGGGAACGACGATCGGAACGACCTCGGGGCTTCTATTCTCCGCGGCCGCGGCTCTGCGCATGGCTAATTGATAGTCCGATGGCCCATGGAACTCACCGTCGGGCGCGCGGAGGTTCCATTTGTGAGAGCCTCTGACCAGCTCCATGGTACCGCCCTCGGCGGTGGTCTCATCGAGCGCGATCCAACAACTCACCATGGCCTGCGGAGCGAGCCAAGGATGGTAGGCGCTGTCCTGATGATAGCCGAGCGGTCGAGCCCCGGGCGGTTTCCAAATCAAGTTATCTTGCAAGATGCGCGTGCCCTGCCAACCGGCCAGGGCGGCGATGGCCCGTCCGATATCCTCTCTAAGAACAATGCTGGCTATGATGGCGCTCGCCTTCCAGCCATTGCAAATCTGGCGCGTGAATGTCGGGTCTGACTTGCCCTCCGTCCAGTTCACTTCATCGGGCAGGATGCCGCGTTCGAATTGACCGCGGAACAGAGGTTCGAACGCGTCTCGCGCGGCTTGCACAGATCGCTCATCGAGCAACTTGTCCACGCTCAGAAAACCGTCCTCGCGGAAGCGCGCAATCTGCTCCGACGTGATCTCCAAGGCGAGCCTCCTATTGCGAGAACATGCAGTGGCGAAACTGACGGTGCGTCATGGTTCGCCTATCTCGATTTTCGAACGATGGTGGCGATATCGACGCCCAAGGCCTTAGCCGCCTTACGCTTGCTCCCATGGAACCGGATCATCTCGCTCACCAGTCCGCGCTCGTACTTGCTGACTAGCGCTCGCAAGGATGCGTGCTTCGCTTTCAGATCGCTGATGGGGCGTGGCGCGGCGTTGACCTCCGATGCCGCAGTCTTTCGCGCCAGTAGCACCTGCTGGAAGGCGACTTCTCTCGCCGGCTCTGGAAGGTGATCCAGATCCATGGTTTCATCGCAAAGCACGGTCATGTGCTGCAACGTATTCTCGAGCTCGCGGATATTTCCCGGGTAGTCGTAGTTGACGAGGAAATCCTCGCAGCGCTGACTCATTTGCACCTTATGCCCATGCTCTCTTCTGATATGGGCGAGATACTCTTTGATGAGCGACGTCACCAACGGCCGCCGTTCGCGCAGAGGCGGGATTCTCACTTCGACCGTCTTCAACCGAAAATGGAGGTCGGCTCGAAACGTTTTTGCCTTCACCATCTGGCTGAGATCGCGATTTGACGCGCTGATGATGTTGACATTGGCAGTACAGGGCCGCGTGGCGCCGACCTTGAGATAGCTGCCGTCATCGAGAAACCGCAGAATCTTCGACTGGCAGGTTATGGGGATGTCACCCACTTCATCCAAGAACAGGGTGCCCTGCTCCGCAATTTCGACCAGCCCCATCTTTCCCTTCGTATGCGCGCCGGTGAAGGAACCGCGCTCGTAGCCAAAGAACTCAGATTCGAACAGAGACTCAGGAATACTCGCGCAGTTGACGTGAACGAAGCTTTTGAGTGCAGGCTTGATCCTCTCATGCAGCAACCGCGCATATTGCGACTTACCGACGCCGGACTCTCCGGAAATCAGGATGCGGCTCCCGAACTTCCAAGCCTTCACGCCGAGATTGATGAGGTGCTCCAGATCATCGTCCAAGATGATGTGGGGAATTTTTTTATTCGATTTCGAGGCTTTAGCCAGTGACGATGCGCTGTTCTTCAGCGACCTCATGAATAAATCGACGTTCCTCATACTGACGACAAAAAATAGCCCCGAGGTTTTCGGATCCAAAATCTTCTCAATGTCGACGATATGATCCGCCCCCCGATGCGATTCTTCGATGTAGAACAGGGCCGACTTGTTCGCAAAGGCCTCGGCAATCCCATCCATCGGGAAACTGCTTTCGTCCACCAGGTTGGCGATGGTTTTATCCAGGCAGGACTTCCAATTTATGCCGCAGAGCTTTTTCGCGGATGCGTTGATCCAGCAAATCCGGCCCATAGCATCGAAAACGATGAGGCCGTCGTGGAGGGCATCGGCGGCGACGGCGAGAAGCGAGGTGCCGAGCCCCGCCTCGCCCGATGGCTGACCCGAGGCAACTTCCAATTCTTCCCGAGCGGTTGGCGCGAATTTCACGGACGCTACTCTGTCGTTTGGTCTAACCGGCTAACTGACAACCCCCAGATCCAGGATGCTAGGCTCGGCGGGCTCCACCGGCCGCAGCGTGATGATCAGATCGGAGCCGGCGCCATTTTCTGACATCGGCACAACCCACGCCGCAAAACTCCTTGGCTTCACGGTCTTGCTTCCAGAGCGAACGTCGCATTTGACCACCGCGCTCTCGTTCAAGCGCTCGAGTTCGGACAGACTTTGCCCGAAGTTAAAGAGGTCCTCGACCTTCTTGCCGAGCGCAAAGTCTATGGACTGGTCAACCAGAGTCTCGAAGGCAGGATTCGTCCCCTTGAGGCGGAGATCCCTTCCGACTACGAGAACCGCTTCAGGAATCGCGGCAAGAATATTTTGCAGCGAGCGCTGCTCGCGGTTCATCTGCGCCTGTAACTTCCTGTATCCGCTGACGTCATGCATCGTTCCCCAGAAGCGCAACAGTTTATTGTCGACGATGTCGCTGCGGACACTGTTGTCGCCATAGATCGCCTCACCGTCGTAGGCGATGTCGATCGAAAGCGCCAACTCGACATTGAACTTTTCGCGAATGAGGCCCCTCACGTAGCGCTCGTTGGCCCGGCTTCTGGGGAAATTCTTGCTGACCGGAATCTCATTGAGATCCGCATCGGCCGGGATGTTGTAGAGGCGGGCCATGGCCTTATTGCAAAGCCGCCAGGAGCAGCGATTTTCAAACACTTGGCGCACCACCTCGTCCTCGTCTTCAGAGAGGTCGACGGGCTCTTGAAATTCGATGCACCACATGGCTTCGACCGAGGCTTCAATCACTTTGCGCAGGAACGCGTTCTCTCGCTCGGTCGCTTCAAACTCCACAGCGAAGTCGGTCTTTAGCTGGGCGCAAACAACCACGTGCTGGCCATCGGCGAGACTTGCGGCCAAGCACGAAGCTACAACCGCAATGTATTTGCGATCCTTGGCAAGCAGGTTGAATGCAAGCGAGGCAGGACCGTCCTCTGTCTCATGTAGGTGCAGCCAAGCCAGCAAATCCCTTCGGTCCATTTGCGACACGAATTCGGTCAGGGGGATTTGAAGTTCGGCAGTTGAGTCCAGCCCAACCGCGTCGCGGAATGCTCGATTGCATTTCACAATGCGAGACTCTCGATCGAGCCAAACCATCAATATGCTTGGCGCTGCCATGTCCCATCACCTCGGTTGGCTGAGCCGGCGGATAAGGCTTGCGACGCAATTTTCGCGCCAAGCATGCCGCATGGGTGGGGATACGCGCCTGACCATTAGCCCAAGGATTCCAAGGCGGTCGTCAGAGCGTTGACTGTGGGGCTTTGACGACGGCGGGCAAAAAGCAACTCAGCCAGCATTATGCTGCGAATTTGCAGCATGCTGCAAGGTCTGCATTGCCCCGCTCTTTGTGCGGTCGGGCAGCGACGATAAGGCGTTCTAGCTGAGCGAGTTAGGCCCCGTAAGGGCGTAGCGCGCGTCTGGCGCGGTTCTTGCTGCCAGACATGCGGGCGCGATCGCCACACCAAAGGCCAATGACCGAGCACGCAACTCGGCACACGCCCGGTGTAGAGGAGGCATTCAAGTTGGCCAGAAATCCGAAACACGACATCTTGTTCGAGCCGATCTCCTTCGGCCCGAAGACTATGCGTAACCAATTCTGGCAATCAGCTCATTGCACCGGCTACGGCTCGGAGCGGCCGGGAACACAGGCGTATTTCCGTGGCATGAAGGCGGAAGGCGGCTGGGCAGCCGTCTGTACCGAAGCTTGCTCGGTTCATCCGGAGTCGGACGACTATCCGTGGCACTTGGCGCGCCTCTGGGATGAGGGGGACGTGATCAACCTCGGCAAGATGTGCGATGAGCTGCACAAGCATGGCACCCTGGCCGGCGTGCAGCTTTGGTATAACGGTTTGCACGCTCCCGGGCTCGAGACGAGAGAAGTGCCGAGAGCGCCAAGCGGGCTGCCTTCGAATGTTTTTCCCGACCGCAACGTCTATGCCGCCGTTGCCGACGAGAACGACATCAAGACCTTCATCGAAATGTACGTGTTGGCCGCCAAGCGAGCCGAGCAAGCGGGTTTCGATTTCGTCGAGGTTTCCGGCGGAGACAGCTGTTTGCCGATGCAGTTCCTCGAAAGGCGCTACAACCATCGCGGCGATAACTACGGCGGGTCACTGGAAAATCGCGCACGGTTCTTCATAGAGCTGATGACGGCCTTGAAACGGGCCGTCGGTGACCGGCTCGCCGTCACCATCCGTTTCGAGACCGACACGGTGAATGGAGACCACCGCATAGAGCACTTCGAAGACGGCATCGGCTTCGTTGAGCTTATGCACAAAGAAGGCGTGGTCGATCTCTGGGCGCTGAAGATCGGGGACTACGAGGAGTGGGGCGAAGACGCCGGTAGTTCTCGCTTCCGCAAGACCAACTGGATGCGCCCCTTCGTCCAAGACGTAAAAGGCGTCGTCGGAAGCGCTATTCCGGTCGTCAGCAACGGCCGCTTCACCAACCCCGACGACATGATCGAAGCCATTAACCGCGGTCAGTGCGACATTATCGGCGCTGCCCGTCCCTCGATTGCCGATCCTTTTCTCCCGACCAAAATATCTGAAGGTCGACTCGAGGACATCCGCGAATGCATCGGTTGCAACATGTGTGTATCGCGAATGCAGCAGCAGGGCTTGCTCTATTGCACGCAGAATCCGACGTCTGGAGAGGAATATCGCCGCGGCTGGCATCCGGAGAAGTTTGAGAAGGCAAAGAACCCCTGCTCAGTGCTGGTCGTCGGCGGTGGGCCGGCCGGCATGGAATGCGCCATCGTCCTCGGTAAACGAGGCTACGATGTCCATTTGCGCGAAGCAGAGGGCGAACTCGGCGGCCACTGGCGCGGCGTGGCTCGCTTCCCGCGTTGCTCCGAGTTCGGGCGCGTCATTACTCACCGGCAAATCCAATTGGGTAAGCTGAAGAACGTCGAGACCCATCTCGGTGTGGGGAAAATGTCGGCCGACGATGTTTTGCAGTACGGCGCCGACAAGGTCGTGATTGCCACCGGCTCGCACTGGTCGATCGATGGCATCGGGGCGGAGATTCACCGGCCAATTCCCGGAGCCGATGCGTCCTTGCCGAACGTCTTAACGCCGGAGCAAATCATGGCGGGCAAGCCCATCCCCGGAAAAAAAGTCGTGGTGTTGGATGGCGACGGGCACTTTACCGGCATTGCGATGGCCGAGTTGGCGGCCGATCTCGGCAAGGATGTGACCCTGGTCACCAACATGCACGACGTCGTGCAGTTCTCGCTCTACACCATGGAAATGGCGAATAACAAACGCCTGATGTACGAGAAGAAAATCAAAACCATGACCAACCATTGGGGGCATGATTACGCCGATAACAAGCTTTCGCTGTTCTACCTTTATCGCGACACCCCCGAACTCTTCGAAGTGGAGGAAGGCAAGTGGGGTCGGCGCTTGTCGAGCAATCTGGTGCAGCTGGATTGCGACGCGCTCATCCTCGTAACCATGCGCGTACCAAATGCCGGGCTCTACCACGAGCTGTCGCGGCGACGGTCCGAATGGGAAGAGAACGAGGTGCAGGCCGTCTACCGGATCGGCGACTGCTACGCGCCGCGACATCTCATGAACGCGATTTTCGACGGCCACCGGTTGGCGCGCGAATTTGAATCGCCCCATCCGCAATATCCTCTTCCCTTCGTTCGCGAACGCCAAATCTGGGGCCGCGACACCTATCCGAAGCTCGGTGACGCAAGGCCAAGCGTAGAGTTTTCGTAGCTTGCCTCCCGATCCGTCGGCGAGCGGCGGTCGAGGCATCGCCCTGTTGGGAAGGCCCTAGCGGTGGAGACGCGACAACTTTTCTGGTCCCTGGACGCTGCGCAAATCGCCCTCTTCTATGCGCTCGGGATCGGCGCCATCGTTGTATTTCTTCTGAGTTGTTGGCGTCACATCGCGAAGTACCGCCGAGGGTCGGCGCTGCCGGTCCAAATTAATTTGGGTCGGGGCGCCGCGGCCATGCTTGGGTCGGTGTTCTCCCATCGTGCCGTCGGGCGCCGCGACCGCGCGGCCGGTCTTGCCCACGGGGGAATTTTCTTCGGCTTTCTCCTGGCGGCGATCGGCACGTCAATCATCTTCGTCGACTACGACATCGTCCAGCCGCTGTTTGGCCTCTCGTTCTGGAAGGGCGACTTCTATCTGTGGTTCAGCCTGATCCTCGATCTAGGTCACCTGGCGCTCGTCCTAGGTCTCTTGACGATGATCGTCCGCCGCGCGGTCTTTGCACTGCCAAAGCTCGACTATCGGCGCCGCTACCTCGGCGAGACCGGGCTGCGCGCGCAAGCCAAGATCTGGCGCATCGAGGACTGGGTCTTTCTCTCTCTCCTCCTGGTAATCGAGATCACCGGCTTTCTGCAGGAGGGAACGCGCCTATTGGTGGAGCCGGTCGCTTGGGCGCACTGGTCGCCCATCGGTCTCGGCGTTGCCAAGCTATTGGCCGCGTTCGGAATGACGGTTGAAACCGCGGCGGCGATTCGCGGCAACAATTGGTGGTTTCACGCAATCCTGGCGCTGGCCTTCACTGCCGCCATTCCTTGGTACAAGGCCAAGCACATGGTCGCTGTCCTGGGCTCGCTATCCCTTCGCGACCCTAACGCGCTGCGGCGGCTGCCCAAGGAGCCGGAGCCGAAATTAGCGGTCGGTTACGCCACGATCGCGGATTTCTCGTGGAAAGACCTGCTGAACTTGGACGCCTGCACCAAGTGTGGTCGTTGCCACGAAGCCTGTCCGGCCCGCGCGTCGGGCTATCCTTTGAGTCCGCGCGACCTGGTCCTGGACCTGCGCAGCTATGCTGACAAGACCCAATTAGTCGACGCCAACGGTCTCGATCTGCTCGGTGGCGTGATCAAGACCGAAACGCTTTGGGCCTGTCTTGCCTGTGGCGCCTGCCAGGAGATTTGTCCGGTAGGCATCGAACAGCCGACCATGATCGTGCAAATGCGCCGGCAGCTGGTCGAACGCGGCGAGCTCGATCCCTTGCTTCAAAACACCCTCGATGCCGTTGCCAACACCGGCAACAGCTTCAACGAAAGTGCGCGCAAGCGTCCGGCTTGGACCCGCGAGTTAGAGTTTAAGGTCAAAGACATCCGCGAGGAGCCCGCCGAGACGCTTTGGTTCGTCGGCGATTATGCCTCCTACGATCCACGCAATCAGAAAGTCAGCCAGACCGTGGCTCGGATCCTGCGTGCCGCCGGCGTGGATTTCGCCTTGCTGCACGAGGGCGAACGAACCGCGGGCAACGATGTACGGCGCGTCGGCGAGGAGGGTTTGTTCGATAGCCTGGTCAAGCACAACCTGGCTCAGCTGACGGGCTGCAAGCCTTTTTCACGAATCATCACCACTGACCCTCACAGCTACAACACCATCAAAAACGAGTATCCGGAGTTCGGCCAAATTGCGCCGATTCAACATTACTCCGCGACATTGGCGGATCTGCTCGACAGCGGAGGCCTCAAGGTGGTCAAGCCGCTCGGCAAGCGGGTGACCTTTCACGATCCTTGCCACCTGGGTCGCCTCAACGGCGACTACGAAGCACCGCGACGTGTCCTCGAGGCAATCGGCTGCGAGCTGATCGAGATGCCGCGCAACCGCGACAATTCATTTTGCTGCGGCGCGGGCGGTGGGCGCATCTGGATGCGCGTGGAGCCGGGAACCGAGAAACCTTCAGAAAACCGAATGCACGAGGCGGTCGCGCTATCGGGCATCGAGAGCTTCATTACGTGCTGTCCCAAAGATCTGAACATGTTCGAAGACGCGCGAAAGACCAGTGGCCACGAGCACGATTTGGTAGTCGAGGATCTGGCGGAGCTGGTGGCCGAGGCGATCAACCTCGGCTCGTTCTCCCTCGAAGACTTGCCGCTCGCCGAGCGGATTACCCATGCAGTGGCGGCACACACCGCCGAGGTGGTCGCCGCCACACCTGAAACGGTCTTTAACGTGGCTCCGGCGGATGAAGCGGCCGAACCGCGTCCGGCACCGGTCATCGCATTGCGGCAAATGGATTGGGATCGACTCGCACCACTTGCGCCCGTCAGCTTTCCCGCTTACGAGCCGCCGGCGAAGGCGGCCTTACGCGTCTTGGTGGCCGTCAAGCATATTGCCGTGCTCGGCGACGAGTACAAGTTCACGGCGGATGGGCGCGACATACAGACAGAATACCTCGAGCACGAGCTGAACGAGTGGGACGACGCCGCGCTCGAAGCGGCCTTGCAGCTGATCGAGAAGGCGGACGGTGGCGAGGTCGTGGCTGTCTGCATCGGCCCAGAGGCAGCGGAGGCCAGTCTGCGCAAGGTGCTTGCCAAGGGCGCAGATCGAGCTGTCCGAGTTTGGCACGAAGGGCTAGGCGGGGCCGACCCTCTGACTATCGCGCGCGGCATCGCCGGCGTCGCGATCAAGGAACAGCCGGATCTCATCTTGGTGGGAGCTCAGTCGGGCGACCAGGCCAACGGAGCCACCGGAACCGCCATGGCGCGGATCCTTGGGCTTCCCCACGCTGCGGTCGTTATCGAACTGCAATGGACCGGCGACGGCGGCGTGGCGGTGACGCGCGAGTTGGAAGGCGGCGTCCGCCATCGCTTCACTTTGCCGACCCCCGCGTTGTTGACGATCCAGACCGGCGGTAGCGTTCCCCGCTACGCCACCATGCGGATGATCAAACAGGCCAAGCAAAAGCCCCTGATCGTGGTGGACGGCGCGGCCCTGCTCGATGACGGCGGTGGCTACCACGTGCGGCGGATGTACACGCCGGCCAAGGAAAGAGCGCAGATGCTCGAAGGCAGCCCGGACGATATGGCGGCCTTTGTGGTCAAGCTCATTCGCCAGACGGAGGGCGCTTGAGCCGTGGCCGGTATTCTCATCCTTGCCGAGCATTTCCATGGCGCATTGGGCGACATCACCGCGGAGTTGGCGGGCGCCGCCCTGTCGCTCAAGAACAGGCTGGGAGGACCCGTCACCCTCGCGGTGCTGAGCGACGGCGACGGCGAGTTGGCGGCCGTCGCCAACTTGGCGGGCATCGACGAGGTTCTCAACATCAACGTGGGGACTCCCCACTTCGATGCGGCTCTCTACGAAGAAGCCGCCTTTCGGCTGGGCGAACGGTTGCGACCCCGCGTCATCCTGCTCGGCCACACGGTGAGCGCGATGGCCTATGCGCCGGCGCTGGCAGCCCGCCTTGGCAGCGGCTTCGCGAGCGACGTATTTGGTCTCGACTTTGTCGATGACGAGGTGATCGCCACCCGCAGCGCCTACGGCGGCAAGGTCAATCTCGAGGTGGGTTTTCCGGGCAAGGGCGTTGTGGTCTTGACCCTGCGCGGCGCCGTCTTTGCTCCGTCCAAGCACTCGGGCAGCGCCCACGTCGAGTCGCTGGACTTCGACCTTGCGGCGCTGGCTGGGCGCAGTGTCCACCTTGAGTATCAAGAGTCGCCGCCCGCGGACATCGATCTAAGCAAGGCCGAATTCATCCTCTCGGTCGGCCGTGGCGTGCAGGACAAGGAGAACCTGCCGCGCTTCAGCGCGCTGGCGGACAAGCTCGGGGCCGCCTTTGGCTGCAGCCGTCCGATCGTCGACGCAGGTTGGCTGCCAAGGCAGCACCAAGTCGGCCAATCCGGCAAGGTCGCTACCAATTGCAAGCTCTACCTCGCCCTCGGAATCTCCGGTGCGATCCAGCACCAGTTCGGCATGAAGCACGTGGATACCATCATTGCCGTAAATTCCGATCCCGATGCACCGATCTTCAGCGTCGCGACGTATGGCGCGGTGGTCGACCTTTTCGCGTTCGCCGACGCCCTTGAACGGCAGCTCGAATAAGGCTGGGCACTCGAACGATTGGATCGAAAGCTCGGCAGAGATGATGGTGGCTATTTCCGGGGGGACGATGAAACCGTCCTACCCTGCAGCAACGTCGCCCATTTTGACGATCTAACCCGCCCCACCGGGCTGCGGCTGTCGGAGCTGACCCACGCCTACGCTTCCATCGTGCACTCTCGCGTTTGTGTTGGGAACCGCCACAGGCGCGTTGTATCTTTACTCGGATACAAGGCAATGAACGAAGAGGACCGCTGACGGCCGCGCCTCCGCGCGTGACTTGGTGCTCTTCACGGCGGAGGCTCTCGACGATGGTCAGTCCGATTGCGCGCATCCGCAAGCTCCTGGCTGCGGTGTTTGGGGCCCAGGCCCATGCCCAGACCTGGGACCAGGCGCACGGCGACAGCATGAATGCCGGGTATGTCAACGTGACCACCGCCCCGGCGACGGGAACGCCGCGGAAGATCGAGAACCGCGGCACATTCGCGCCCGGCGCGGGCTTTGCTATCGCCTCCAATGGCTATGTGTTTGTCGGAAACGACAGCGGCAGGGTGTTCGGCTTCAATGCCGAGGGCACCACCATGCCGTTCACCGTGCAGCTCGAAGCCGGCGAAACCATCGCCGGCGCGCCGCTGATCGGACCCAACGACGACGTCTACGTAGTCGCGGTGAAGGGCCGTGGCACCAAGCAGCCGGCGTCCAGCCTGTCGCGATTCACGATCGGCGGCGTCCTCAAGGAGCGCCTGCTGTTCCCCGAACATGGCGGCTCCCAGGGTGAGGTGATGGGCCCGCCGGTCGTGTTCCGGACGGGGAACGGCGCCAACGCCCTGATCGCCGCGGCGGTTGCCTATCCGAACAAGCGGAGCGGCGGATACGAGACGCGCCTCGTCACCTTCGTGAACGTCACCCCGTACCTCGACCAGCGCGTCGATGTCCTGGTGCCGGAGACGACGGAGGCGCCCGACGTGGAGGCCACCGGCCAGCTGAAGCCGCGAGGCGGCGTCGCCATTTTCACGCCCGGCAGCGGCAACCAGCCTTACTTCCTGGTGAGCGACGGGTTCCAGAGCCTGTCCGGCTTCCGCTTCACCAACGCCGGCCTGGTCGAGGACTTTCACCTGCGCGACGACTTGCGCTTCCACAGCATCGTCGGCACGCCGATGCTCACGGTCGACAGCTATTACTACGTCGGCACCACCAAGGGCCTGATGATCGGCCGGCCGGCCAACCAGCTGCCCTTGTTCACCAAGAAGGAGATGAAGACCAACGCACCGGCGACCGCATTGCGCAAGCCGGGTCGGGTGGGGGCGGCCGCCCGCAACCCGGTTCCTCATACCACCACGGCGGCGAGACCCACACGGCGATCGCGTCGTCCTACACGCACTTCTATGTCTCGATGTCCGATGCCCTGCTGACTTTCAAGAATCCCGATTTCCTGCTGGCCGGGAGATTCGATTGGATCGGCGGCGGCCAGAACCCGCCGGCGATCGGGCCGAAGGGCCACGTCTATGCGATCGCGAACAACGCGATCCACGTCTTCCCCCCGCCCAAGGCGACGCCGTTCGACAATGTCGGGGTGTATCAGCCGGGCCAGCCGAGCGGCACGGTTTCCGAAATCGACGGCAGGTGATGCAGCCGGCGCTGCCGATCACACCGATGCGACCCGTGCAGCCCACGTCGCAAGCGCAACGCTTCCAGCCGCCGATGACGACCAACGGCAACCGGCTGTTCGCATGCGAGGGCGAGGCGGCAAACTCTGCCCACGGCGGCTTCTGGCGCTAAGCGGACCACCTCGCTTGCACGTCGGCACGTCAGCTGTATGATCCGAAGCGGAAATTAATGGTTTCCGTGATGCGCCGACCAATATAGGCATCAGGCCTTTCGCGTAGTTGTAGGTTGAACATGAGCTGGCAGCCGGCCATAGATCCGAAGCCCGGTGACGCGCTCGCGTGCGATGCCATTGAGATGGTTATCGTCCCGCGCGCGCGGGACTTGGGTGGTTTCTCCGTGCGGCGAGCGCTGCCATCCACGCAGCGACAAATGGTCGGGCCATTCATTTTCTTTGATCAGATGGGGCCGGCCGAATTTCTGCTGGGCGCCGGCATGGATGTTAGGCCGCATCCCCATATCGGCCTATCAACTGTCACGTACCTTTTTGACGGGGAGATTATTCACCGGGATTCCCTAGGTACGGTACTTCCGATCCGGCCGGGTGAGCTTAACTGGATGACGGCAGGACGCGGGATTGCGCATTCGGAGCGCACGCCGCCAGAGCTGCGCTCTGTCCGCTCGAAATTGTTCGGTATCCAGAGCTGGGTCGCCCTCTCCGCGGCCGATGAAGAGGCCGAACCTGATTTCGCTCACTATGATACCAACGCTTTGCCCGTGCTAGAGGACGAAGCGAAACTCGTCCGGGTCATCGCCGGATCAATGCTCGGAGAGTCCTCGCCCGTGAGAACCTCGAGCCCAATGTTCTATGCGGACATTAGACTTGGCGCCGGTGCATCGGTGCCGCTCGATCCTGATTACGATGAGCGAGCGATCTACACCGTGGCTGGCGAAGTTGAGATTTCTGGTGATGTGTTCGGCCCCGCTCAACTGCTGGTCTTTCGGCCCGGGGACCGCATCACCATCCGGGCAAAAACTGACGCCCGCTTCATGGCGCTTGGAGGGGAGCCAATGGATGGGCCCCGGCACATTTGGTGGAATTTCGTATCTTCGAGAAAAGATCGCATCGAGCAGGCCAAGGCCGACTGGCGGACGGCGCGATTTGAGTCGGTACCCGGAGATTCAGAGTTCATCCCACTTCCGGAACCTGAACCCGAAGCCGTGCGGTATCCCTGATCCGACCTACACCAGCCGATCTCGTGGCAGAGCATTCTGAGGAGAGCAAGGACCATGATCAAGGTTAGCGTCTTTTACCCCAACGAGCCGGGGGCGAGATTCGACCACGCCTATTACGCCGAGAAGCACATGCCCATGGTGGCAGCGAAGATGGGCGATGCCTGCCTGCGGTATACCGTCGATAAAGGCATCGCCGGCGGCGAGCCCGGCAGCCCCCCGACTTATGTCGGGATGTGTCACATCTTCTGCGACTTGGTTGAGAGCTTCCAGGCGGGCTTCGGCCCTCATGCCGGAGAGATCATGGCGGATATCCCGAACTACACGGATCTCTCGCCCGTCATCCAGATCAGCGACGTCGTCGTCGCATGATCAAGCGCTCCGCTGATACTGGGGGGTGACGAGGTCTATCCCACGGCAACCGCCGAAGCTTACCGCAATCAGCTCGTTCAACCCTGTGCATGGGCCTGTATCTTCGCGGACAGATCGAGCGCATTGTCCAAATGCCATGGGCAAATGCCATGGGAATGTCGGAAGGAAACCCGCATGATCCGCACCGGCGTCGCACTTTGGACGGCCTTCAATGTTGCGTGGGCCGCGCTGCTGCTCTCTCCCTCTGTCGCTTCGGCAACATGGGACGGGGCGAAGTGTCTTCAGTATCAACTGTATGGCAAATTTGAATTTGTCGCGTCGAATGGCACTTCAGTCTTTAATTTTACGTCATTGGCCGATAGCCGGAATGTCGAGGGAACAGTCGAAACCGTGCCAAAAAACCGTCTCGATCCCGTGTGGCATGGCAGAGTGTTCGGCAAGCTGGAAGGCGATAAGTTACAACTCAACGTCTATTGGGACGCCGGAACAACGAGCGTCTTCGTGAGCACTATTGGTCCTGCCGGCCGGATTGAGGGTTATAGCTATCTACGGACAACCCGGGCACCAGGGCGATCTGGAATTCCTCTAAAACCGCAACATGTGGGAGAAGGAAATTAGCGCTCGCTGCAAGCAGTATGCTGAGACCGGGCTGAAACAGGTCGAGGAAAATCTCGCTCAGCATTGCGGATTCAAATGGGCGTCCCTAGAACATGCCAAGCTGACCTACGGAACCAATTGTATGAATTCGGGGAAAATAATCCGAGGCTTGCCGAAGACACTGAGGAGCGAAACAAGCAGCTAGCAAGATGCCGGGAGTTGCATCAGAACGTTGAAGCTATCGACAAGCCGGATGCCCCCACCCATCAGCTAATTGAGAAAAAGTTGGGTCGGGTGCCGCAGACCTCCGCGCAAAAATTGTTCCCGCCTACGCCGCTACCGATTTGCGACGCCGCACGGCAGGCTCGTGCGAGAAACTCACCCGCCGCGTCCGGTCTCGAAGCTCAGTGCCGGGCCGCCGGAGGAACGCCTGAATAGGGCCGGTGCTCGCGCTCGACGTATCGCTTTCAGGGACAAGGAATCACGATTCTCGATCACGCCCGAGTCCGCTCATGGCGCGAGCCGCATAGCTGTCCGCTCCCCGTTCGTTCAAATTACCAGCAGAGTTTGGCACCGGATGTACACACATAGGGCGATACCACCCCATGCCAGCAAATAGTGTGGGAGTGCGCGTTCACTATATCTGGCTTGTAATAGCCGCAGTGAATGCCGAAACAGAACTGGTCATCGCTGACGCTGTCGCGCCAATAAGGGTTCGGCGATACGCGCATGGCGCTCACGTTGACTGCACTGAGATGCTTTTCGGTCTTGTACTGCTTGACGTAGTCGTCAAGCGCGAGTTGCGCGCGACTGACCGCTGTTTCCTTGTCGAACCCGTCGGCCGTGCCCGACACACTCACGCAACCTGCCTGTGCTGGAGCGCCTAAAGCTAAGCAAAAACCCGTCGCAATCAATGCAAGCGCCGATCCGCGCCAATATGACCTCATCGGAGCGCCTCCCTCAGATGCGCGAGAGTAATACCCGCTACACGTGCCTTGGCAGTACCTTTATTGACGCAGAAGGATGATCGGCCTGCGTTGCAGTCAGACTAATTCCGGTAGTCAGTGCGCACGTTTTCGAGACGCTGTTAATCGGCTACTTAGTGCTGCTGGTGGGAAACCTCTTCCGCGGACTTGATCGCGCTGCCACAACAATCATGCGCCAAAAGCTGTGCTAACAAAGCGTGAAATTCAAAGGACTCTACAAGCGGGTCGTCCGCCTGGTAAGGGGCTCAGCTAAGCTCAGCACACGCGCGGGCCCCTCCGTACGTCCGTACATTAGCTCAAGCCGGCGCATCCGGACCCGGACCTCGGCTGGCGGCGAGGTCGCCTCTACAGCCGTGAGAGGCTAAGCTGCCTAAAAGGGTCGGAACCTAGCGCATCGCGAGAAAGTTGCCGTATTGGCGGTCCTAGCAACCATATCCGTGATTTCCCATGGCAAGTATTGAAGACCTCGATGACGCTCGGCGGCTTCAGCTGCTTGTCCACAGCGTCGTAGACTATGCAATCTACCTCATCAGCACAGACGGGCGGGTGCTCACTTGGAACTCAGGCGCTGAAAAGCTCAAGGGCTACGGTGCAAAAGAGGTTCTTGGTCGGTCTTTCACGGACTTTTACACGCCTGAAGATCGGGATCGTGGGATACCTCAAAGGGGTTTGGATATCGCCGCCCGGACCGGTCGCTTTGAAACTGAAGGGTGGCGTGTCCGCAAGGATGGAACACGCTTCTGGGCGCTCGTCGTAATTGACGCTGTGCGCAATGAAGCGGGAGAACTGATTGGATTTGCCAAGGTCACACGCGACCTGACAGAGCGACAATTTGCTCAGCAATCCCTTGTCGAAAGTGAGCGTCGCTATCGGCAATTAGTCGAAGCCGTCACTGACTATGCGATTTTCCAGCTCGACTCCAATGGCCTTATCTCAACCTGGAACCCGGGTGCCGAACGGATCAAAGGCTATAGGGCCGAAGAGATCATTGGCAGTCATTTTAGTTGCTTCTATACCGCGGAAGATCGGAAGGCGGGAGTGCCGGCCAAAGTACTCGAAACTGCCAGGCTTGATGGGCGTTATGAGGCCGAGGCATGGCGGGTGCGCAAGGACGGTAGCCGACTCTTCGCGTCGGTGGTGATCGACCCTATCCGAAGTGACGACGGCGAAGTCATCGGCTTCGCCAAAGTAACACGCGACATCACCGAAAAGCACGAAGTGCAAAATGCCCTTAAGGAGGCGCAAGAGCAACTCGCCGCATCACAAAAGATGGAAGCAGTTGGTCAATTGAGCGGCGGAATAGCCCATGACTTCAACAATCTGATGATGATTGTGCTCGGCAACCTCGAAGCAATAAAGCGCAACACGTCAGACTTAGCCGTTACGCACCCCAATCTCGAACGCAATCTCAATAATGCAATGCGCGGAGCGCAGCGCGCCGCATCACTGACCAGTAGGCTGCTGGCTTTCTCGCGACGGCAGCCGCTCGATCCCAAACCGCTGGACGTCAATAAATTCTTGACTGGGTCTGCGGAGTTCCTGCAGCGCTCACTCGGTGAGTTAGTCGAGATGGAAGTGGTTGGTGCGGCGGGGCTTTGGCATATCGAGGTGGATACGAACCAGCTTGAGACCGCCTTGGTAAACATCGCAGTCAACGCGCGCGACGCGATGCCAAAAGGCGGGAGGCTGACCATTGAGGCGGCCAACAGATACCTCGATGCCGCCTACTGCCAATCAATTCCTGAACTCTCGTCGGGGCAGTTTGTGGCGATTTGTATAACCGATACCGGAGAAGGAATGGACACCGACGTCGTAAGTCGGGCGTTCGAGCCGTTCTTCACGACGAAGGAGGTGGGACACGGCACCGGTCTAGGTCTCAGCCAAGTCTATGGGTTCGTAAAGCAGTCTGGTGGTCACACAAAAATTTATAGCGAGGTGGGTCACGGCACGACGGTGAAACTCTATTTTCCTCGTTTTAAGGGCGAGAGCTCTGAGGATGAAATCGAGGCGCCCGAAATTCTCGCGCAAGGGGATCAGGGGGAAACTATCCTCCTTGTTGAAGACGATAAGGACGTCCGAACTTACCTCACGGGTGCATTACGAGATTTGCGGTACCGTGTGCTCGCTGCGGCCAATGCCGAAGTCGCACTCAGGCTGCTCGCGGAAGAAAACCTTCGCGTCGACATTCTGCTAACGGACATCGTGATGCCCGGAATAAATGGACGGGAGCTTGGCCAGAAGGCGATCCAAATGAGACCGCGTCTAAAGGTGCTCTACATGAGCGGCTATGCTAGGAACGCGGTTGTGCGTGACGGCCGCCTCGACAGAGACGTCGATTTCTTGCAAAAGCCGATTTCAACGCAAGTGTTGGCGACGCGTCTACGCGATGCGCTGCGTTAGCATTTTATATGCCGAAGGTCCCTCTTTTGGCACTTAGCGGCTTTAGCGCTGTTTTAAGCCCAATGACCAAACGGGACATCGGCAAGTTAGTCAGCGACTGCCTGGTTGGCGGGATAAGATGGCTAACCTGTCGATCAACGGATCGTCGAGGGAAGCGATGACGGGCCCGTCCGCGCGCGTCACGAAGGCAAAACCGGAGCGGTAATAGGGCCGCGTCGTGCGGAGCATCTCGATTCCATTGGTCGTGCCGGTAACGAGGTCGCACAGACCATCGTTGAGGGTCTTGCGAATGAAACCGCGGCGCTGGGCCCACCTCACATAGCTCAGCCGCGCATAGAGCTGCTTGGCAATCAGCTCAACAATTTTATTCTCAATACCTTCGCCACGATCGTTCATGGGCTGGGATGCCGCCCTGCCAAATTGGTAGGCTCTCACGTGCCCCAATCACAAAGTCCTGTGCGCTTCGTCTTGAACGCGAACATACGTCGGAAATTACGCTTACTCCGCTGCGTCGCGACCATGCACTTCGGCGGGCGGCGCCGTCGCTTCAACAGCAGAGAAATCTTCGTGTATGGTGTAGTGGTGCACGGCGCCAGCCGGCACCAGCCAGGAATCTCCACGCTTAAGATTGAGGGTTTGTCCCTCAACCTCGAGATGAGCGCTTCCCGAGATTACGTAGCCCACGGTTTCATAGTCTCGAGCCGTGGGCGCTTGGGGTTTACCTCCGGGTTGTTCGTTCCACAATCGCATCGACACGCGCTTTCCCGCGACCAGGTATCTTTGTCCCATTTTCCCCTTCGGCGAGGTATCGGCCTCGACCTTCTTAACTGTTGTGTCCGTCATGGCTTCTCCTTGCCGTTTCAAACGCGCCCCGCCCGCGCTGACTACCGTTGCCGTCCCGAATAGGGTCGGCAGGCGGATCAATATCCGGCTCTGTGGGTGGAAGAGGACGGGGTGGCGAGACAATGTCCGGATCGATCGGCTTCGGCTTCGGGCCTTCCGCCCGAACTTTGAAAGAAAGTGCTGCGATCATCGTCCTTTAGTTCCTACACACGCAGTACCGGTCGAATTCCTTTTGGAGCCGGGCACGCGACAAGAAGAGTGCGCTCCCAATTAGGCTCCAAGAGATAGATAATGCGCATGGCTCCGGACTAGTTCCGCCACTTCGTTGCATCGCTCATATGGCCGTCCAGGAGTGGTTTTGTTCGCTAAGGAACACATTTCTACACCTGACGTTTCAGTTGGGGATTTTCAATTTAATAAGAAGTCAGCGCATGCGCGGAATCATATTGTGGTTGCTCGGCGTGCCGCTAATAGTCGTCATTGCGCTTTATGTTCTTCCACATTCTTTGAAGCGGGGCCGGGGTCAGAACTAGAAGCGGCTTCAGGGCGGCTTGGCTCGCATACGACCCCGAGGCATCCGGATCGGAAATCAGCGAAAAACGCGGCTGCATCTCGCTCACGGACATTCGAGAATTGCGCCGCCGGGCCACCGAACACTTTCTCCTTAGCGACGGCTTAAGCTGAGGAGCGCTTTTATGCATGCGCTTACAGCCAATGCGCACCTCCTCCTCTCACCAGCGCTGTCCGATGCTGCTTTCGGAACTTAGAGAATTCTTTGTTCGTTTTGTAGTGAGGTATCGGAGGCCAAAGACATGCCACTCGGAACAATTCTGCTGATTATTCTGGTCCTGCTGCTTGTTGGTGCTTTGCCCGCTTGGCCGTATAGCGCGGCTTGGGGGCCCTTTCCCGCCGGCATCTTGGGTGTGGTGTTGATCGTGGTTTTAGTTCTCGTACTGACCGGTAGGTTCTAGTACCCGGTCGAGAGCTATTACGAGCGTCCTACCTGACAGTTGCGTGCAGTTGGTCAGGTCGCTGCTGTGGTTCGGGTCGACGCTTAGAGCCGGACCAGCCGGTAGGTGCGCGTCCTCCACTGAAATTGCTAAAAGCGATTAATAGGAAAGGCGATCAGTGCCGCCCTCTTCAGTGGCTTTTCTCAGCCGAGCCGGTCTGTATTTGGTCAGCTTGACGCTTGCACTCGTGAGTGCGTCGAGCGCGAAGGCGGCGGCGGACCCAGCGTCTTCAACCGAGGTTACATTCTTCGCCGCGCTCCTAACCTTGCTCGTGGTGGGCCGATTGCTCGGCGAGGTCATGAACCGGATCGGTCAGCCGTCGGTCATCGGTCAACTGCTAGCCGGGATTCTCCTTGGACCATCCGTGCTCGGTCTCATCGTTCCGGACTTCCAACATTGGTTGTTCGGCTCGTCTCAGGAAGTTTCGATGCTGAATGCCGTTTCTCAGGTCGGCATTCTGCTGCTTTTGCTGCTGACCGGGATGGAGACGGATCTCAAGCTTGTTCGCCGCGTAAGTCGCGCGGCCATAAGCATCTCCGTTACCGGGGTGGCAGTGCCGCTTTTCTGCGGCATCGCGCTTGGCTGGCTCCTTCCCGATTCTCTGCTGCCTGACCCGGACAAGCGGCTGCTCACCTCGCTTTTTCTCGGCACGGCACTCGCCATCTCTTCCATCAAGATCGTCGGCGTGGTGGTGCGAGAAATGAAATTTGAGCGGCGCAATCTGGGTCAGATCATCGTTGCCGCGGCCATTCTCGAGGACACGATAGGATGGATCATCATTGCGCTCACGTTCAGCCTCGCTGCAGCTGGGCACATTGACCTTCTCAGCGTGGCGTGGAGTTTGATCGGGACGGCCATCTTCTTGGTCGCGAGCTTTACCGTGGGTCGGAGACTGGTGTCCTTCCTAATCAGATGGACGAACGACAATTTCGAAAGCGACTTCCCCGTGATCACGACAATTTTGGTGATCATGGTCGCCATGGCTCTCACCACCCATTTTATCGGGGTACACACGGTGCTGGGGGCATTCATAGCGGGCGTGCTGATCGGCAAGTCGCCAATCCTCACAAAGTATATCGACGCTCAGCTTCGCGGCCTCATTCTTGCGTTTTTCATGCCTGTGTTTTTTGGCATGGCGGGCCTCAGTACGGACCTCACCATTCTTGCCAACCCCGGCCTTCTGCTCCTTTCCCTGGGGATGATTGCAGTTGCCAGCTTAGGAAAATTCGCCGGAGCATTTCTCGGCGGCGAAATCGGCGGCTTAACCAGGAGAGAAGCGATCGCTGTCGGCTGCGGCATGAATGCGCGAGGCTCGACGGAGATTATTGTGGCCACGATCGGCCTCTCCCTCGGAGCACTCGGTGAGACGCTCTACACCATGATCGTAACCATGGCGGTGGTAACGACGATGGCGATGCCACCCATGTTGCGATGGAGCTTGTCACGAGTGCCATTGCGAGCAAGCGAGAAAAAGCGTCTTCAGCGCGAAGAGGCGGAAACTAAAGAATTTGTTCCGAGCCTGGAACGGCTACTGCTCGCCGTCGATGAGAAGTCCCAATGGCCGTTTCACCTCTCACCTTGCCGGCCTTCTGGCCGGACGCCGCGGTATGCCGATTACCGTACTGCCGTTGGGCAATGGGAAAAAGCCGCCAAGCGAGCAAACGGGAGCAGCGCCTGGAGATATTATTATCGAGGAAGCGATCAAAGGCGCGGCGGAAAGGATCCGGTCGAAGCCCAACGGCAACTCTCCAGCGCCAGTCGAGGTCATCCTAAAAAAGACGGAAACGACGTCAGAGGAGGCCGTCACGACAGAGGCAAAAAAAGGCTACGATCTTCTCTTCATTGGTAAAGAAAAAATGCAAACGCGAACTGGCGCCTTCAGCGCGGAGATCGACACTCTTGCTTCTGCGTTTGATGGACCTTTGGCAATCGTCGTTGCCGCAGACAATGAGTCGGGTGAGCTTTCTAACGAGAGCCAGAATATCCTCGTGCCGATAACCGGCACGGAGGTGTCGCGGCGAGCAGCCGAGCTCGCCTTTTCAGTCGCTCGCGGGGGAAATATCACGGTACTCTATGTCGCGCAAATCGACCGAGGTAAAACTGTCCAACGGAGCACAGGCCATGCGCGTGAGATCCTCCGGGACATCGTCGAAATGGCCTCCCGGTACGGCTTGAAGATTAGGACGCAAACCGTGCGTCGGGCCAACACTGCAAACGCAATTCTCACCGAAGCAAAGAAGGGGAAGTATGATCTCATCGTAATGGGCGTCAGCCGGCGCCCAGGTGAAAAGCTGTTTTTCGGTGATGTCGCCGCTACCATTCTGGCAAAGCGAGCGTCGTCAATTCTGCTGTTGTCGACGTGAGCGCCAGCCCCGCGACGTCTGATTTTGGCGGGGGACCAAATCGATGACCGTTTTCGTTCGTGTGATGTTGATGATTGGAGGCGATTGCGGTGGGAACTTTGGTTTTCGTACTCTGTATCGTCGCTGCCGCGGCGCTTCTTGTGGCGGCGATCGGCGCCGCACTGGCCTTACTGACTGGACATGCGCGTTGGATTGAACTGGCATGGATTTCCATAGCGGCGTCTTTATTCGCCCTGGTAGTTGGTCAGCTGTGGCCGACCGAGATTAGGCGCAGAACAGACGATTAGGCTGTATCGCTTCGGTCGGCGCCACTGTGGGCTTAAACTTTGTTCGCGGGCCCGGGCCTATGAGCTCCCCCTGTAAGCTTGCAACCCCCTGTAGAGCAGAGTGCTGGTCCAGGCGGCATGAGGAACTGGTCACGGCCGCTGGGGTTAAAATAGGCATGGACTAGCCGGCCTCTCTCAGAGCGAGGCCGACCGACGCGCGGACCACCAACTCACCTCGCCACGTAGCGCCGTCCTCCAGGATCAGGGAAAGCCATGACGCTCTCAACCCACTCCGGTGCGCTGCGAAACGCAAGATCCGCGCAAGCCGATCGTTGCTTTGCGCGGGTGCCACGATTTGCTCAACCGCATCATACGCTCGCGCTCGCGCTAACGCTTGCGCTTGGCGTTGTCGGCCCTGCCACGGCCCAGGACCAAGGACTGACCTCGACCACACAAAGGCCGGAAGCAGCGCCACAGCAACCCAAGAAGGAAGTTGCTGTCCAACCCAGCGCGAACGATGCGCAAATCGCCAGACGCCTGCAAAGCATCCTCGCCGCAACGAGTTGGTTCATCGAGCCTCAGGTCGCGGCGCGCGAGGGGGTCGTCTTTATTGACGGCATCACACGGGACGACTCTCACAAAACATGGGCGACCAATCTGGCCGAAAGTACCGAGGACGTCGTGGCCGTGGTTAATCGAATAGAGGTCCGGCCAGAGGTGCAGTGGGACTTGAGCTTCGTCGGGCAAGATATGCGTGAGCTCTACTGGCAGGCAGCGCGGTCGCTCCCGCTCGTGCTGCTGGCCGCGATTATTCTCGCGGTCTCCTGGGGCATCTCGATCGGCGTCGCCATGTTGGCCCGGCGCGGACTCCGACATCGGATCCCATCGCCGCTGCTGCTCAAATTCGCCACGCGGGCGATCGCCATTCCGGTCTTTCTTGTTGGGCTCTATTTCGTGTTGAAGGTCTCGAATCTCACCGGACTGGCCCTGACCGTCCTCGGCGGTACGGGCATCGTCGGCATTGTGATCGGCTTTGCTTCGCGCGACATCGTCGAGAATTTCCTTGCAAGCTTCTTCCTAAGCCTGCAGCGGCCGTTCCGTACCGGCGACTATATCAGCGTCAGCGGCATCGAGGGAATCGTGCAAAGCCTGAATACACGCAGCACAGTGCTGCTCACCCTCGATGGGGCTCTCGTTCAAATCCCAAATGGGATGATCTTCAAGGACAAGATCACCAATCTGAGCACCACCCCAAGTCGTCGCTCGGAGTTCATGGTCGGTGTAGGCTACGACTGCTCCATCGCCCGGACGCAGGAGTTGATCCGCGAGGTTCTGACCAACCATCCCGGAGTTCTGCCGTCTCCAGAACCTCTGGTGTTGGTCGATAGCCTGGGCGCGGCCACCGTCAATCTACGTTGCCTCTACTGGTTCGCGAGCAAGACCTACTCGCCCATTAAGATCAGATCGGCGCTGTTGCGGCAGACTAAGGGGATATTGCAAGAGCAAGGAATCTCGATGCCCGACGCCACGCGGGAGGTGGTCTTCCCTAACGGGGTTCCAGTCCACGTGATCAAAAGCGACGGTGCGCAGGCCAGACCCCGCCGGAAGGCTAAACCCTCGCCACCGACAGAGCAGGATGAGTCCGCGACCGGCGCCGAGGGAGGCCTGACGAACGAGCAGAGTGAGATCAAAGCCAACGTCTCGGCCGCGCAGGAAGAGGTCGAAGGTGAGAACCTGCTCGGAGATCATTCTTCGCACTAAAGGGCGTTCTCGTCGCTAGGCGCATAGGGTCTGTGCGAATGGTGGACCAGCCAAATCTGACCCAGTACGCCGGCACACTGAAAGTTGCTTTATCGGGCCGCTTTTCGCTCCAGCCGCACGCCGCCAGTAACATCGCTGATGTCAACGCCGACATCTGCTCCATTGCGACGGAAACGCAGCGTCGCTCGCCCACCACCGACCGCGAGGTCTCTGACAACAACGTGGTCAAGCCAATCCGGCAAGAAGGGCTTGGCAACCGTTATCGTGCCAGCCTTTGCATCGATGTCAACGCCGAGGCTTGCTTGCAGCAAGAGGAACACGGACCCGCTCGCCCAGGCCTGCGGGGTGCACGCCGAGGGATAGCACACCGGACCCTCCCCGGCATGGCGAGGAAAGCCGCAGAAGAGTTCGGGGAGACGAAAGTCGGAAAATCGGCAGGCTGCCTCGAACAGCCCGGTAAAGATTCGGCCGACGGAGTCGCTCATCCCATAACGGGCGAGGCCTGCCGCCACGATCGAGCAATCGTGGGGCCAGACCGACCCATTGTGATACGACATCGGGTTATAGAGGCTAGCGTCGGTCGCGACCGTCCTGATGCCCCAACCACTAAACAAGGACGAATCCATCAACGTGCGTCCGACTCGCACGGCTCTCTCTGTCCCTGCCACGCCACAGAATAGTACGTGACCGGCGTTCGACGTGCTGACCGCGCAGGCCTGTTTCTCGCCATCAAGGGCCAGCACATAAGTGCCGAGCTCCTCGCACCAGAACCTCGCTTCGAAAGCCTCTTGTAACCTGTCGGCCTCGGAGCGAAGGCGCTCGGCCATCTCAGAGTCGCCGATCGTAAAGGCAATGTCCGCCGCCGCGCGCTTTGCAGCCACCACATAGGCTTGCACCTCGACCATGGCGATAGCACCTTTGGCCCAGGTGCCATCGCGATGGAACACCGAGCTATCGGAATCCTTCCAGCTCTGGTTCTGGAGACCTCCGAGCTCGCCCCGTAAATATTCGACAAAGCCATCGCCATCGGGATCGCCAAAGGTGTCGATCCACTGAAGCGCCTCGCGTATTGCCGGCCAGATCTCGCGGCAAAACTCGATGTCGTTGGTACGCTTGAGGTAGTGGCCGGCCAGGACAATAAAAAGCGGCGTGGTGTCTACTCCGCCGTAATAGCGACCGAAGGGGACCTCCCTGAGTCTGGCCATTTCGCCCTTGCGGGTCTCATGCATGATTTTGCCCGGTTCAGCGTCATGGAAGGGGGAGGTTTCCGCGGCTTGCAGCGCGCTCAGATACGCCAGCACGCCGCGCGCGAGTGCCGGATTCAGCCACAGCACTTGCAATGCCGTGATGACCGCGTCTCGGCCAAAAGGCACGCTGAACCAAGGGATGCCGGCATAAGGATAAGGACCGGTCTCCAATTCGGTGATGAGCAGCGACAGGTCGGCGGATGCGCGAGCGACCCACCGATCGAAGGTCGCGTTAGACGTGATGATTTGATTAAGCGCCTTGATGTGGTGTCGGGCTTCGCGTTTGGCGCCTTTGAGTGCGGCAAGGAAAGCCATGCTGGTCGGCCGCGCGGTATGGCCGCTGCCACTGACGGTGAGCAAAATATGCTTGCTCGCCCCGGGATCGAGATCCATTGGTAGGATAATCTGCTTGTCGAAGATAGTAGCCGGAGCCGAGAGCGTGATGGTGGTCGAGTGCATAGCCCCGTCAAGGCTGCGATAAACGAAGCTAAGGCAGTTATCATCGGCACCTGGATGCGTAACCTCCCCGCGTCTTGCCCGCGTCATGCCTCTGATCTCGAACACATCGCGAAAATCTGCGTCGACCTCGAAGCTCAAGTCCAAGGTCATGGGGTGTCGAGAGAAGCTTTGAACAAGCAATGTCTCATAGAGCTTCCGTTGCCAAAGCAGCCGGCGTCGCAGCAGATATATCTCTCCCTTGGGAATCAGATTATTTTTTTGGTCCTTGATGAGTGGATTGGTGAGATGCGCTGTGAACAGCACGTTATCCCGACCGACATCGCCGCTCAAAAGCTCAGGCGCTTGCCCCTGAATGCGCAGACTGAACTTAGACAGGATCCTCGTGTCATCCTGGAAAAGTCCGTCGGCCCCGATACTTGGTCCCACCGGATGAAGCTCGCCGTGAAAGTTGCCACAGACATCGAACACGGCGAATAGATCGTCATGTTTCAAAACGCGAAGCGTTCCGCTCTGGGCTGCAGCAAAAGCCCCTACCCCGATTGCCTTTGCGGTGATGTCTTCGCCCATGGCTGTTGGGCTTAAGCTTTCTGAGCTTGAGGCTGCAAGCCAAAATTACGCCGCCGGCCCAGCGGCCATCGGGGGTGAAATCGGCACCTCGCCGGAGTTCGGCAGGCCCGAGCCATTTAAAGCGCCCTGGCGCGTCGCTGGCCTGGTAGACGCCCTCAAGCCATCGGCCATGCCCAGCACAGAGCGATAAGCGGCTTCATACCCGACGGCCATGGTCTCGGCGGTAAATCTTTCCTCAAATGCCAGTCGGATGGCGGCCCGATCGAGTCCGATCGCCCGTCTGGCGGCCTCCGCAGCCTCCTCGACGGTTTCCACGATAAAGCCTGTTAAGCCGTGTTCGATGACTTCGGGGACGGATCCCCGGTTGAATGCAATGACTGGCGTGCCGCAAGCCATCGCTTCGATCATGACCAAGCCGAACGGTTCGGGCCAATCAATGGGAAAAAGTAGGGCCGCGGCGTTGCCGAGGAAATCCGATTTGTCCTGTTCACTGATCTCGCCGATATACTGAACATCCTGCGCGTTCTCCAAAAGCGGCGCGATGCGATCGTTAAAATAGCCGCGGTCGGCGAAGTCTATTTTCGCGGCGATGCGCAACGGCAGTCCCGCACGCTGCGCGATGTCGATGGCCCTATCAACACCCTTCTCCGGCGCGATGCGGCCGAGAAAGGCGAGATAACCTTGCCTCGGTGCAGGCGAGAACGCGTATTGGCTCTTGGGATAGCCGTGATGGATCGTGCGGATCCATCGCAGATGCGGCAGCGGTTTGCGCTGACTATCCGAGATCGAAACCAGAGGAAATCCTGCATAATATTGATAGAAGGCGCGCAAGTCCTTTATGTCTTGGCGCCCGTGCATCGTCGTAAGTGTGCGTCCCGCGAAGTCGGCGAATATCGGGAAGTGATAGCAATCTAGATGGAAGTGCAGGATGTCGAACTCGCCGGCGCGGCAACGCGCTTCCGCCAGCATCGACAAATGAGCCGGCACGTCCCATGAGAGCTTATTCTCATCCAGCCGTAACGCCACGTCACGGCACGGCACGAGCTCAGCCAGCGACGAGCTGTCGCCGCTGGCAAAAAGAACCACATCGTGACCGCGGAGCACCAGCTCGTCGCACAAATGAGCGACGACTCGTTCTGTGCCTCCATAGAATTTTGGGGGGACCGACTCGTACAAAGGAGCAATTTGGGCGATCTTCATCGACTCAACTCTTGGAACTTTTCATGCGGGGGAGCCGGATGCAGGGCTGAGAATCCACCACCCGTTCGCTCTGCAGGCTGCCTGTCTCTACATCCAAACGCCGCGAGGTTGCTTTGGTTGCGGGGCTTGCGTGCGCGATATTGAAAGCGGCGCAGTCTGACGTAACATCCTGACACGGGCTCAAGGCTCCGAAGGACCCAATTTCTCTCACCGAATTTGTGACGGAACCGCTCCAAGTTCGCAGCAGTTATGTCTGCATCTACTAACGTTCATTGTGATGGAGGATTTGCCCATGCACCGAGTTTTAGGCGCGCTTGTCGTGACCCTGCTGGTTTCGGCAATCCCAGCTGTTGCTGCAGATCAACCGGCTCAGCCTGCTGGTGGAGATACCTCTACAGGCGCGAAAGAGCAAAGCTCGGCACCGCCGGGTTCCGATGCTGCGGACAATGCCTCGAATAAGTCTACTGAAGGTGCGAGCGGCGACACCTCGACAGGCGCCAAAGAGCAGAGCTCTGCGCCACCGGGATCAGCAGCAGCGACCGGCCAGCCTAACGCCTCGACCGACAGCGGCTCATCGTCAAATGGGATGAAGTCGAGCAACGAGTAAGCTCTCTAGTATCCTCCCCTTAGCCCCGGAGTGTTCGGGGCTTTCTTTTTGCCGGGGTCTCAATCGTTGCATCACTCTCACTGACGTTAGGAACAAAGTCGCCTTCTCCTCGAAGTGAACGGGCCCGGCCCGTTTCGTTTTCAAACCTTGAAAGAACCGCGGGGGCATTGGCGCGTTGGGCAGCCGATGACCCACGACTGACGACAGCGGATTTCCGCGCGAACCCGGGCGATGAGAGGAGCGGCGCAAAAAAGCCTAGCCAGGCAAGCCGAGCCTCTGCAGCTGAGTAAATGTGGAAAGCAAGCCAAGAGGTCTGGCTCGTTTGGCTGAGCTACAAGGGATCCAGCAGGCCCCATCGCTCGATCTTGGCGAAATCTCCATCTACCAGCTTTTGCCCGATGTCACAGCGATAGCGGGCATTTGCCACCGAAACTCGCTGCACGAGGGCATTTGCCGCCTCGCGTGCATCTGCGATTGTGAGGCCCGTTCCCGTAACAACCAGGGTATAGCCGCTGGCGCCACTCGTCACGAGGGTCCCATTATGCAAGGCAACCTCGCCAAAATGAAGATTTGCTTCGTCGTCCGACGACAGGGCTCCCTCGAACACGATGGGCAAACCCTTTGGCTCGTCGATCTGCTCGCGGGAATATGGAAATGGCGGCGTCGTCACGACGATCCCGACCGAGAATCCAGGCACGGTTTCGAAGCGAACGCGACCGCGGTTTATCATCGACCGGAACAGCTCCGCCCAAGGCGTTATCTGCAGCGGATCCAGGATCGCAAAGCCGGGATAGCCAAACCGGCACGTGAACTCCAAAGGCCAAATTCCCTCATCGTTGACGATCGTGTTCAGGTTGATATAGCCGCAATAGCCGTGCTGCCTGAGAAGCGGTTCCATCAACGCGAGGGTCCGCGCAAAGAAAGTCTCGGTGCGCGAATAGGTCACGACCGTTCCCATCTCTCCGGTCAGCTCCCCCAGGTCCCCTGGAAAGAAGCGCTTGTGCTCCCAATCGAGACAAGCCGGTCGAAGGAACTCATGACCATTGAAATAGGCACCGACGCCCGTTTCCACGCCCTCGATAAATTCCATGACGATGAAACTCTCGCCAACCGGCGTGTTGCCGGCCAACAGAGCGCTTACATCGGCTCCCTTGGTGTGTCGCCCGACGAAGGTCGCCGCTCCCGGGCCGTTCGACTTGAGGGCGTAGCGGGCCGGACGGTCGGCGATGAACCTGACGGCTTCGCTGCGGTCATCAAACTGAAACACCGGCGCGGTGGAGAATCCGAGACCGCTGAGCACGTTCTGGGCAAAGCCACGCTCGTTCTCGAGGCGGGCGCCAAATGCGCTACTGCCGATGACGTTATAGCCCTCGCGGCGAAGCGCATCCTGGGCCTCACCCCGGCCCGAACCGACATTCTCAAACAGGATGCAGCCTCCGCGACCAGCAGTTCGAATCCACGCCAGCTCTGCCTGCCAATCGCAGACGCGCTCGACGAGACCGCCGAGCGTGTCCTGGCATAGCGGGTTGGCGATGCAAATCTTGACCTCGTGTCCCTCTGCGGCGAGTTTGAGATAGAGGGCCGAAAGATCGGCTGCGTCACCCACCCCGAGAAAACGCATCTGGCGTCAGGCTGCTCGGCTTCGGGGAAACTCGAGGCCGAAATGTTCGCGATAACGTTCGAAGCAGCGCGAACCGTGCCAAAGACGTATGATTGCTCCCTCGCCGATGGCTTGGGCGCAGCGGGAATTCTCCTCCACGAGCGAGCGAAGCACTTCACGATTCCAGCATTCCGAATGCTTGACGTCGAGCACCGCATGCAAGGCGAAATAAATCCGCTTTTTGGTGGGGATGCCAAGTCGCTTGAGACCGGCATCGACATAGCCCGCCCGGCTCGGAGCTGTCATCTCGATCGCCCCTAAAGCGCCGATCGACTGGAAGCTGTAGCGTCGGTTCCTTGCCATGGCGAGCATGGCATTGCCGAGAGCGAGAGATTCGGCCACGACATTGTCAGGGCGCGCGTCCACGTCGAGATGATCCGCCAGCCTCTCAAGCAGCGGACCATGCATGCCGCCGGCCCGGCCGCGGCCCATCTCGTCCCAGTAATTCCGCGCCATTTCCAGCTTGGCGGTCACCGGCATCTTCACCTGAGTCATGGCCAGCAGATCGTCAAAGCCCGCTTCGCCGGCAACTTCTTGCGTCACGAACCACAGCATTTGCTCGCGATCGGCGATTTCCGCTAGCCAGGGAAACAGCGCATCCCCCTGCCCGGGCCCACTTTCTTTGAGCGATTCAAACCAGTCGATGAAATCGTCAACCTGCGACGGAATCTCTGAACACAGCTGTTTGACCTCGCGCCTTACGGCTTCGACGTATTCGCCCTCTGCCCACATGGTCCGCGCCAAAACCTCGATGTCCTCGCGCCAGGCGTCATGGGGAAATCCGGGGTTCAATTGGCGCCCGTTATATTTTGCAAGCGCTCGATGAAATCGCTCGAACGCCGGACCGTAAAGCTGGTCGGCGGCATCGGTCCATGCGTAATCGTCGTTGGTCAAAACCTGGATCCCTATTTGAGAACGGTGAGCCCGACTGCGGCAATGCGATCTGCGTTGGCGTAAATGGGCCGCTTCAGCTCCTCACCGAAAACGTCGGGGTCGATCTCCTCATAAACGAAATACTGCGCATGAAGTTGCAACAGCGGCTCGACCAATTGAAAAAAAGGATCGGCACCGGCGATGATTGGCGTGCCGGTGTAAAGCACGAGCCTTCCGCCTTTTGCCAACCTCCCCAAGGCTTGTTCGACAATTTGCACTGCGATTTGTATCCCAAGCTTTCCGCCGCCGTGGCGGTAAAGCCGCTGATGATCGTCCACCAAGTACGGAGGGTTGGCTAAGATGATGTCCGCCTGACCTTCCACATTTTGCAGGACGTCGCTGTGAGCCATGGTGGCCTCGATGCCGTTAATCGAGGCATTCACGGCACTGAAGGCCAGCGCCTTTTGGCTGATGTCGACGAGAGTGAGGTTCTCTTTCGCACCGAGAAGCTTCACTGCGCATAACCCCCCGGCACCGCTGCCGCAGCCAATGTCGACAACACTGAGGCCGGGCGTTCCGGCCAGGTCGCCAAGAGCAGTCCTCAGAAGCCGTACGAAGCGATAGGTGTCAGGGCCGAAGAACACCGCGTCGTGCTCGACGGTCGGGAAGCCGGAATGCACGAACACGAGATCGTCAAGGGAAGCAAAGCGAACAGCCGATCGAAAGCCGCCGTCGCATCGCTCGAGCGCGCCCGCTTGCCGCAACAGCTCGATGAGGTCCTCATCGATATTGTCGGCAGCAAAGCGCCGATTCCAGCCGAATACCGCCTGCAATGAGGGCGCAATCTCTACGCGGTCGTAGACGATCCGGTGCGTCGTCGGCGTGACGGCAACAAAGCGATAATCGCGCGAACAGAGCTTCCGCCCGAGCGCGATCAAGGCCTGCTGCGTTGGGTCCATGGCTCAACTCCGGGGCTCGGCGCGACCGATGTCGCAATCTCAACGCGACGAATCAAGATCACCGCAGCCCACTCTCAGAAGCGGTTCGCACGCCAAAGACGCGCATCACCCAGATGCGACCAAATTGAACTTGAACGTCCCTATTGACAGGAAGCGGATATGCCACCGGTCGAACCTCAGGTCGGCTTTAACGCAAAGCAGAGTTATCGCCCCTTCGAATCGGCCGTTTTACTCCGCAGCCCGAACCTGCGGTCTGGCTTTCGACCGTGCCGCCCCGCGCATGGCGTCGGGCTTGCGGGGAAAGCCGCTACGGTCGCTATAGTCGCGGCCGCTGTCTTGATAGGTGCGGGCTGGGCCCAAGCGCTTCGGCTTCGACTGAATAGAAGTGTACAAATCGAGCAGCCCGACACCAAGCAGCGCGACGAACGAGCCGCCCAGCCGCGCGGAATTATCGGGGTTGGCGGTGCCCGCCACGGTCGCTACATCCAAGATGTCGCCGGCGACGCGCCCCCAGAGCCAAGGCCTGGGATTGCGGGCGACCAGCAGGCCGATGCCGGTCGCAATCTCGCGCAACCCGTAGCCGCGCAACAGCGTATCGTTCTTGGTCATACCCGCGGCGCGGCTCACTTGGCGTGGCGCGAGCAACTCGGCGAGACCGAGTTCGATGGAAAACATTGCGAGACCCTGAACGAGGCTATCGAGCGGAACGGGCGGCTTGGGCAGTTGGGGGATCTTCATGCGTGCATCTCCGGCTTGAGGACGACTTTGATGCAGCCGTCTTCCTTGTCTCTAAAGGTTTTGTAGTAGTCGGGCCCCTCGTCGAGACCGATCGTGTGGGTGATGACGAAACTCGGATCGATCGTGCCCTCTTGAATCATGTTGAGGAGGTCGTCGGTCCAGCGGTTCACATGGGTCTGGCCGGTGCGGATGGTCAGGCCCTTGTTCATCATCATGCCGAACGGAATTTTGTCGCTCAGTCCGCCATAGACCCCGGGGATGGAAAGTGTCCCGCCGGGCCGGCAGACGTAGAACATCTCGCGGATCACATGCGGCCGGTCGCTCTCCAGCATCAGCGCCTGCTTGACGCGGTCATACATGGAGTTGATTGAACGTGCGGCGTGGGCCTCAAGCCCAACGGCGTCGATGCATTTCTCCGGCCCCTTGCCGTGGGTCAGCTCGTTGAGCATCTCTAACACGCTCTGGTCGTCGAAGTTGATCGTGACGGCGCCGCCAGCCTTCGCCATGGTCAGGCGTTCCGGCACGTTGTCGATGGCGATCACCTGCTTGGCCCCCAGCAGGATGGCGCTGCGAATGCAGAACTGCCCGACCGGACCGGCGCCCCAGACCGCTACGGTGTCGGTCGGCTCGATGTCGCATTGCACCGCTGCCTGCCAGCCGGTGGGAAAGATATCGCTGAGGAATAGCACCTGCTCGTCGCTGAGGTCGCTCGGCACTTTGACCGGACCCACATCGGCGTAAGGCACGCGCACATATTCCGCCTGGCCACCGGCATAGCCGCCGGTCAGGTGGGTGTAACCGAACAAACCCGCGGTGGCGTGACCGAACACGAAATCACCGAGCCCCTTATTTCGGTTTGTGCGCTCGCAGACGGAGAAATTTCCGCGGCGGCATTGCTCGCATTCACCGCAGATGATGGTGAAAGGCACCACCACGCGATCTCCGACCTTCAACTTCTTGTTGGCCTTGCCGACCTCCATGACCTCGCCCATGAACTCATGGCCCATGATGTCGCCGGATCGCATGCCGGGTATGAAGCCGTCATAAAGATGCAAGTCGGACCCGCAGATGGCGCAGCTTGAAACCTTGACGATAGCGTCACGGCCGTCCTCGATCTCGGGATCGGGAACGGTATCGCAGCGGATGTCGTGGGTACCGTGGAAACAGAGGGCTTTCATGATTTAACCTTCAATGACGTCTTGTCGGTGCAACAACTAAGGCCAGGTTCGGTTCCGACCTGATTCATTTGGAGGCCGAACCCGGCTCGGATTGCTTGCGATTTTGTTCGGCCAGCACGCTGGATGGCACCACGTTGGCGATGGTGGTTTGAATCTTGTTCTTCCATCCGGTGACGATGTCACCGTCGCCGTTCATCATGGCTTTGAAGCCGGCTTCCGCCACGTCTGCGGGGTTGTCCTTCTCGGCTTGGCCGATCTTGGTATCTTCCATGCCGGCTCGATCGAAAAACTCGGTTTCGGTTGCGCCCGGCATTAGGCACGTGACCGTGATGTCGGTGTCCTTCAGCTCGTTCCGGAGCGCGAAGGAGAACGAGTCGATGAAAGCCTTGGTGCCGTGATAAACGGCGGCGAAGGCTCCGGGAATGTAACCGGCGATCGACCCGGTAATGAGAATCCGGCCAGCGTTGCTCGCACGCATATCGCGGCCAACCTTCTGGATGAGATAGATGGTGCCCGTGATGTTGGTGTCGATGACGCGGATCACCTCGTTGAAATCCTGATCGAGAAAGGCATCACCGAGGCCCCGGCCCGCGTTGGCGAGGAGCGCGTCGACATCGCGCCCGCCGATGGCGGCGTAAAGCTCTTCGACCCCCTCGATGGTGGCGAGATCCGCCTGCACGCTTTCGACTTCGCCGCCGAGTTGACGGAAGTCGTCGGCCGCCTCATCGATTTCGGCCTCGTCGGCGGCGATCAAGAGATCGAATCCATTCTGTGCGCAGCACCGCGCCAGTTCGTAACCGATGCCGGTGGAGGCTCCGGTGACGACGGCCAGTGGACGGGTAGTGGTAGCCATGAGCGTTGATCCTTTGCTGGTGTCCGTTCAGAGCGCAACTTGCAGCGCGCCTCTTAGGTCCGCCACTTGCGTGAAATAAGGTGCGGCGAAACGTTCGGCCGTCCCCCGCGCCGTCGAGGGCGTACGGGAACCTTTGTAGAGATCAGTCATTTCCTTCCGACAGCGGAGCGTTCGCTCATGCCACTAATAGATCTGCCGCTCAGGCTCGCTGCCGCCAGCCTCGCTTCTTTCCTGCTTGCTACGAACGCCGACGCGCGCACTCTTCGTGTCTGCGCCGACCCCAATAATCTGCCGTTCAGTAACGCGCGGGGCGAGGGCCTGGAGAACAAGATCGCCGAGCTGCTCGCTGAGGAGCTTGGTGCGAGTTCTGACGTATGTTTGGTGGGCCCAGCGCCGGGGCTTCATCCGAAATACGCTGAACGCAGGCGCCTGTGATTTGGTCACGGGCACGACCAACGGCATCGAACTGCTGCGCACGACCCGCCCTTACTACCGCTCCAGCTTTGTGTTCGTTACGCGCGCCGACCGGCAGCCGATATCGTCGCTTGACGATCCGAGCTTGCATGACCTGAAGATCGGTATTCAGCTCGTAGGTTTGGACGGCTCAAATCCTCCCCCGGCGGAGGCGCTTGCCCGTCGCGGCATCGTCGACAATGTGATCGGCTATCTGGTGTATGGGGACTATCGCGACGCCAACCCCGGATCAGCGATCATCTCCGCCGTGGCCGACGGCACAATCGACGTTGCCATCGTTTGGGGTCCCCTCGCCGGCTATTTTGCGGAGCGGCAAGCAACTCCTCTGCGCGTCACGCCCGTCGCGCCGGAGGTCGACGGGCCGCGGCTGCCCATGGCGTTTGACGTCAACATGGGTGTGCGCAAGGACGATCCATCGCTTCTCGATGAGATCAATTCAGCCCTAGCCAAGCTCAAGCCAAAAGTCGATGCCGTCCTCGCCGATTATGACGTGCCGCGTGTGGATCGGGCAGCGAAGCGATATCTCAGCGGTGCCACCAATAGCTCCCCGGGAGAATAGCGGGACATCGTCGAAATCGATGCGGCAATGTGCCCCCAATTCGGCGGAACCCATCGGTTGCACGCCGGTTGATGCCTTAGAGCAATGCGCGGACACCGCCTCGCGCGCGTTCGCAAACTTATGGAGACGGGCGTGCGACTCTGTCGCTTGACGATATCCCCGCCGTGCCCCGCAGCTCTCATTGCCGCTGTCCTGCTGACTTGCCTGTCTTCTGCCACGGCGACAGCCGCGCAAGCCAACTCGGGCGCGGAGGTTTACCTGCATGCCGGCTGTTTTGCGTGTCACGGCCAACTGGGCTACGGCGGCGCCGGCCCGAGTTTCCGCGAGGACAAGCTTCTATCGGCCGACCAATACGTTGTCGGGCAGATCTTGCTTGGCCGCGGCATCATGCCGAGCTTTGCCGCTCGGCTCGATAACGGCCAGATCGCCGAGGTTGCCACTTTCATCCGCAACAGCTGGGGCAACGCTTTCGGCCCCGTCTCGCCGGATCAAGTCGCGCAAATTCGGCAGTCGCTCGAGGCAGACGCTCCATCCAAGTCGGCGCAAAAAAAGCACCACGGAGAACCATGATGGGCCCCTTGCATTTTCGCGTGATGGGCTCAGTGGCCATACTGGTGGGCGCGCTGGTGGTCGGCCCGGTCTTCGCGGGAGTGCCGGACGAGTCTCCCAAGTCGGGCGACGACCAGGCGCAAGATGGCCTTGCCAGCCAGCCGCAACCTGTCTATCCCGATCAACCGCCGAAGTCGACGGAAGGCCCGCTGTCGCCCGAGGAGCCGGCGGGGCAGACAACCACCTTCGAGCCCGAGCAGCAAACGAGCGAGGCACCGCCGTCTTCAAGCGCAAAATCCGATCTTCAAGCCTTGAGCCAGGATCCGGCGCAATGGCCGACCGCCGCCAAGGATTATGCGAGTACCCGTTTTAGCGCGCTCGATCAGATCAACATTAAGTCGGTAGGCAAGCTGCAAGCTGCCTGGATGTTCTCGCTCGGCACGAATGCCGGGCAAGAGGCCGCACCTCTGATCGTCGACAACGTCCTCTACGTGATCGGGCCCTATCCAAACGAAGTGTTCGCGCTCGACGCCACGACCGGCGATCTCAAATGGAGCTACAAGCCAAAGCCCAACCCGGCAGCCCAAGGGGTGGCCTGCTGCGATGTGGTCACCCGGGGGCTCGCCTACGACCGCGGCAAGATCTTCATCGCCACGCTTGACGACCACGCCGTCGCCCTCGATGCCAAGACCGGCACGGAGCTTTGGCATACCGAACTCGGCGACATCAACAAAGGCGAGACCGTCACCATGGCGCCGCTCGCCGCCAAGGGAAAGATCTTCATCGGCAATAGCGGTGGCGAGATGGGCGTCCGCGGGTGGATGACCGCGCTCGACCAGGAGACCGGAGAAATCGTCTGGCGCGCTTATTCGACCGGTCCCGACAACGAGGTGCTGATCGGCGACGACTTCAAGCCGTTCTATGACTCCCTGAAGGGCAAGGACCTCGGCGTCTCGAGCTGGCCGCCCGATCACTGGAAGATCGGCGGCGGCGCGCCGTGGGGCTGGGTCAGCTACGATCCTGAGCTGAACATGATTTTTTACGGAACCGGAAACCCCGGTCCCTGGAATTCCAACCAGCGTCCCGGCGACAATCTTTGGACGACGACGATTTTCGCCCGCGACGCCGACACCGGTCACGCCAAGTGGGCCTATCAAGTCAATCCTCACGACCTATGGGACTATGACGAGATCAACGAGAATGTTCTGCTCGATCTCGACCTCGATGGTCAAAACCGCAAGGTTCTCGTTCACATCGGCCGCAACGGCCATATGTATGTCATCGATCGCGGCACGGGCGAGCTCCTGTCGGCGGAGCCCTATGACACCGTCACCTCAATCAAGGACATTGATCTCGAGACGGGCCGCCCCGTCCTGAATGAGGAGATGAAGCCCGATCTCGAAAAGGTCGTGCGCAACATTTGCCCGGCCTCGCCGGGCGCCAAGGATTGGCAGCCGACTGCCTGGTCACCTCGCACCAAGCTGCTCTATGTGCCGCACCAGCATCTCTGCATGAACTACAAGACCTCGCAGGTGGGGTACATCGCCGGCACGCCGTTCGTCGGGGCCACGGTGGACATGTATGCCGGGCCGGGTGGATATCGCGGCGAATTCATGGCCTGGGATCCCGTCGGGAAAAAGAAGGTTTGGTCCGTCAAGGAAAATTTCCCGGTGTGGAGCGGAGCGCTGGTAACGGCCGGCGACGTCGCCTTTTACGGTACGATGGACCGGTGGTTTAAGGCGGTGAACGCCCACACGGGCGAACTGCTGTGGCAATTCCGGGCAGGCTCCGGGTTCATCGGCCAGCCTGTCACCTATCAAGGCAGCGATGGCCGGCAATATGTCGCCATCCTGAGCGGCGTTGGCGGATGGTCCGGCGCGCTCGCGCACGCCGAGATCGATCCTAGAGTGCGCAACGGCGCGCTCGGTTTCGCCGGCGCCATGCAAGACCTCCCCGCCTACACCAAGGGCGGCAGCGAACTGCTCGTATTTGCCATCCCGAAACCCACGGTCGCGCAGGCCGAGGCGTCACCATAGGGAGGGCCGCAATGTCTCGTCATTATCGCGGGATTATCAACATCGTCGGGTTGATTGCCGTCGTCGCCTTTATTTGCAGCACTGCTTACTCCCAAACTCATGAGCACTCGGAGAGTGCGGCTTCCGCACCGTCGCCCTCGAAGCTGCTAGATGTGCCGGTGACTAAAATCTTCCCCGGTGATGTCGACCTCACGCCCGAGATCAAAGACCCAGTTGTTGGCGACGCCGGCGCCGCCGCCCGCGGCATGAAATTCTTCGCAAATTTCAACTGCATCGGCTGCCACGCCGACAATGGCGGCGGGGGGATGGGACCGGCGCTATCGAACCGGTCCTTCATCTACGGCGACAAGCCCGAGCAGATCTATCTCACCATCGCCCAGGGCCGGCCCAACGGCATGCCGGCTTGGGGCACGGTCCTGCCGAGCAGCGTGATTTGGGATTTGGTGGCCTATGTGAAAAGCATCAGCGACGCGCCGCACAGCGGGTGGGGCACGACTACGTCCCTCGACGCCATGAAGATCGAGCAGGTCCCGGCCGAGTTTCAGGTGACGCCCGATCCCTGGAAATACACGCAACCCTTCACCGACGGCCAGAAGCCCGGCGGAGAGTGAGCGTGCCAATGCGCTCTCGCTTTCTCCGATTGGCGAGCACCCGCATAGAGCGCGCCAGCGCGACTGTCCCTCTGGTTGGCATCAGCGCGCTCGTCTCGCATCCCGCCGCGGCCGGGACATCGATGAGCTATCTGCATTCGTTCGGCACCAAGGGCGATGAGATCCTGCCGCTCACTTGGGGTCTCATGATCATCTCGATTTTCGTCGTGGTGATCGTGAGCGCGCTATTGGTGCGCGCCCTGCTGATTTCTCCCGCCGTCGACCCGGACGCAACGGTGGTTCTGCCGGTCGAGCGCCCAGGTGGAGGCCTAAGCTGGATCTATATCGGCGTGGGCCTCTCGACGGTCGTGCTGTTCGGCTCGGCGGTGTGGACGATGGTCACCTTGGCTGCGGTTGGCGAGCCGCCGGATAAGCCAGCCTTCACCATCGAAGTGACGGGGCATCAATGGTGGTGGCAGATTCGCTATCTAAGCGATCAACCGTCTCGCATCTTCACCACAGCCAACGAAATTCATGTCCCGGTCGGCAAGGCGGTCGCCGTGAAACTCAAGACCGCCGACGTGATCCATTCCTTCTGGGTGCCGTCACTGACGGGCAAGACCGATCTCATTCCCGGCCAGACCAACCTTACTTGGCTCGAAGCCAACGAGCCCGGCACTTATCGCGGGCAGTGCACCGAATATTGCGGAGAGCAGCACGCTCACATGGCTTTGCTGGTGGTGGCCAGCCCGCCTGACGAATTCGCCGCCTGGTGGAACGATCAATTAAAAAATACGCCGGCCCCGGTAGCGCAGATCACCAAGCAGGGTGAGAGAACTTTTATCGGGCGTTGCGGGGTGTGCCACAGCGTGCGCGGCACGCCCGCTGGTGGCATTGTCGGGCCCGACCTCAGTCATCTGGCGGCCAGAGCGACCATCGCCGCGGGGACGCTACCGAACAACACCGGTCATCTCGCCGGCTGGATCGCCGATCCCCAAGCCGTCAAGCCCGGCAGCCTCATGCCTCGACCGGAACTCACGCCGGCCGAACTGCAGCAGGTTGTGGCTTATTTGCAGACCTTGAAGTGAGGAACCGGTAATGGCCGTCACCGAATATTATCGTGAGCCCGCCGTTGTTAAGGAAAGCAATATTTCTCTGGATGAGAAATTGTACCGCATCTGGGCGACTGAACCTGGGCTGATCGGGTGGCTTTCTACCGTCGACCACAAAGAGATAGGCATCCGCTACATCGTCACGGCTTTCGCCTTTCTGATCCTGGGCGGTATCGAAGCGCTGATCTTTCGCGTGCAGTTGGCACAGCCCGAACAGCATCTGCTCACCCCGGAACAATACAACGAGCTGTTCTCGATGCACGGCATCACCATGATCTTTCTCTATGCCGGGCCGATCCTGTCGGGCTTTTCGAACTATCTCTGGCCGCTGCTGCTCGGCGCGCGCGATATGGCGCTGCCGCGGCTGAATGCTTTCTCCTACTGGGTCTATCTGCTCGCCGGACTCTTCATCTACGCCAGCTTTCTCGTCGGCGCGGCGCCGAACGACGGCTGGTTCAACTACGTTCCCTACGCCTCGCGCGAGTTCAATCCTGGTCCCAACATGGACTTTTACGCGCTCGGCCTCATCTTTCTCGGCCTGTCCACGACGGTCGGCGCCATCAATTTCATGGTCACGATGTTCCGCATGCGCGCGCCCGGTATGTCGATCAACCGGGTGCCGATTATGGTGTGGGGAACGCTGACCGCATCGGTCGGCAACTTGCTTGCCATCCCGGCGGTAAGCCTCGCCTTTTTCATGCTCTGGCTGGATCGCCAGTTTGGCACGCACTTCTTCAACGATAGCGGCCCGGGCCACACGCTGCTTTGGCAGCATCTATTCTGGATGTTCGGCCACCCCTGGGTCTACGCCATCGTGTTGCCGGCCATGGGCATCGTCTCCGATGCGCTCCCGGTGTTCTGCCGGCGTCCGCTGGTGGGCTACACCGCGGTCGCGCTCTCCACCGTTCTCACCATGATCCTGGGTTTCGGCGTGTGGCTGCACCATATGTTCGCGACCGGGTTGCCCAATACCGCGCTGTCCTTCTTCAGCGCCGCCTCAATGGTCATCGCCATCCCGAGCGCGGTCGCGGTGTTCGCCTGGCTTGCCACGATTGCGACCGGCAGGCTCGTGTTTCGCACGCCATTTTTGTTTTTCGTCGGCTTCATCGTGCTGTTCGTGATCGGCGGCGTGTCGGGCTTCATGACCGGCTCGGTGCCGGTCGACTGGCAGCTCACCGACACCTATTTCGTGGTCGCCCACATTCACTATGTGCTGATCGGCATCAACGTATTTCCGGTCATGGGCGGACTCTATTTCTGGTTCCCCAAAATGACTGGCCGAATGTGCAACGAAAGACTCGGGCAGTGGAGCTTCTGGATCACTTTCGTCGGCTTCAACCTGGCATTCCTTCCCATGCATATTACCGGGCTGATGGGGATGCCGCGGCGGATCTACACCTATCCGGCAGGACTCGGCTGGGACACGCTCAATCTCATCACCAGCATCGGCTCGTTTGTGCTCGCCGTGGGCGTGTTGGTGTTTCTTGTCAACATCGTTCTGAGTTGGCGCCGCGGACGGGTCGCGGGTCCAAATCCCTGGGACGCGCCCACTCTCGAATGGGCCACGCCGTCGCCGCCCCCGCCCTATAATTTCGCGGTCATCCCTGTGGTCGCGAGCCGCCATCCGCTGTGGGAGGATCGGCTCGACGAGCAGGATGACCGCACATCACTCGATAGCGGCTTCGTGCTCGACCACGGGCGAGAGGCATTGGTCACGACCGCGCTCGACGCGGAGCCTGATGCCGTGGTCATCATGCCCGGCGACACGGCATTGCCGCTGCTGCTGTCCCTCGGTCTGGTCACCGGCCTCGCCGCCCTCCTCGTGCACGGCTGGTTGATCGCCGGCCTTGCCGCACTGGCCAGTCTAATCTTCATAGTCATGTGGCTTTGGCCGCGCCCATCGCTGGGACAGGTGGCGGAGGCCCGCCATGGCTGAGCAACTGATGCGAAACGAGGCGCTGCCGGTCGGTAGCATGGGGCGGCGGAGCAATGGCTGGTGGGCGATGCTTTTCATTATCCTCACCGAGGGCGCGCTGTTCGCATACCTGCTGTTCGCCTATTTTTATCTCGCGGTGCAACCGCATACGGCGGCGTGGCCGCCGGGCGGTACGCCGAGCCTGCATCTTGCGTTGCCCAATACGGTGGTTCTGCTGGCCAGCAGCGTGGCAGTCTGGTGGGGCGAGCGCGGTATCGAGCGGGGAAACAACGGACAACTGGTACTCGGCCTGGCCGGTGCGCTGATTCTCGGCGCTGTCTTCGTGGCCGTTCAGCTCGTGGAGTGGCACAACAAGCCCTTCGGTCTTGCCTCCAACGACTATGGGTCGCTCTATTTCACCATCACCGGATTTCACATGGCGCATGTGGCCGCCGGCCTGCTGATGCTGGGGTCATTGCTCCTCTGGGCACTGCTCGGCATGTTCGACCGCTGGCGCGACACAGCGGTGCTGGTAGGGGCGGTCTACTGGCACTTCGTCGATGCCGTTTGGCTCGCGGTGTTCTTCACCTTCTACGTTACGCCTTTCCTCGGACTGGCTCATGGCTGAAACCGATACGACCATCGAGGCGATCGACCACCCCGCGCCGCAGCGCGAGCGCGTGGGGCTTCCCGCTCTTGCTTTCGGGCTGGCCGCCGCGCCGCTCGCCTGGGCCGGACAGCTTGTCATCAATTATGCGATCGCGAGCCATGTTTGCTTTCCGGGCGGACAGCCGCTTGCGGGTTTGGCAGTGGAAGCACACCCCGCATGGCTTGTTCTGCTCATTGTCGAGTTGTTGGCCCTGGCGATCGCCGTTTCTGCCGGCGGTGTGGCTTATGCGAGTTGGCGATCCACCCGGAAGGAAGCCGAGGGTGAGACCAGCCACATGTTCGAGAAGGGCGAGGGCCGGACCCGATTTCTCGCTCTGTGGGGACTGATCACCAGCGTTGGCTTTGTTATCGCAATCGGCTTCAGCTTGATTGGGCTATTCGTGGTGCCGCTATGCGGAACCTGAAGATCATCTTTATTTCTGCGGCCCTCGCCGGCGTGACGAGCGCCGCACAGGCGCACACCTTGACGGAACTCCCCACGCAGAGTCTGGGCTGGAATTTCGAGCCGTGGGCCGTGCTCGGACTCGGCCTTGCTGCACTTTGCTACGCTATCGGCGTCTATCGGCTTTATCGCGAGGTCGGCGCCGAGCGCGTGCTGACCAGCCGGCAGATCGCGGCGTTTGCCGCGGGCATGCTCATTCTATTCATCGCGCTCTGCTCACCGATCGACAGCGCGGCAAACCAGCTTTTCTCCGCGCATATGTTCCAGCACATTCTACTGATGATGGTGGCCCCGCCCCTCCTCGTCTGGAGCCGGCCGGCGATCGCCTTTATCTGGGCCTTCCCGCCCGCCTGGCGAAAAGGCATCGCACGAGGCTGGAACGGCGCGGGCTTCGATCGCGCCGCCCGGTTCATCATGCATCCGGCGGTCGTGTTCATACTGTTCTGCGGGAGCTTCGTGTTCTGGCACCTGCCCCTTCCCTATGACTGGGGCTTGCAGAACGAATTTATCCATGCGCTGGAGCATCTCAGCTTCTTCCTGCCCGCGCTTGCGTTCTGGACCATCATCATCGAGCCGTCGGGCCGTCGGCGGCTCGATTATGCCGCCACTCTGCTCTACCTGGTGGTAACGGTGGTGCTCAGCGACATGCCCGGCGCACTGATGGTGATCTCGCCCCGCCTGCTGTATCCGATTCACGCCGCCAATGCCGCCGAAGGGGGCATGACGCCAATGCAGGATCAGGCATTGGCAGGCCTCATCATGTGGATTCCGGCCGGTGCGATCTATCTCGTTGCGGCGATCTGGCTATTCGTGAGGATGCTCGCCGTTTCGGAGCGGCGCGCCTTACGGCTGAGGCACTCGACGATCCTGCCGGTCGCGATCTTATTGCTACCTCTTCTGCTCATGGGATGTCGCAATACGAGCCAGGCTTCCCCCGCAATGTCGGGGGGCGACCCCCAACGGGGCGCAGCGCTGATCGGCCAATTCGGTTGCGGCACCTGTCATGCGGTACCCGGCATCAATGGCGCGGAGGGGCTGGTAGGCCCGCCGCTCGACCGCATGGGCCGCCGCGTCTATATCGCCGGCGTATTGCGAAATACACCGGAGAACATGATCACCTGGCTACGGACGCCGCAATCGGTCGTGCCCGGTAACGCCATGCCCAATTTGGGCCTTGACGACCAGCAGGCCCGCGACATCGCTGCCTATCTCTATACTTGGGACTAGCGCTGTCCGCCTTGGCGGCCGGTTCTGTGTCGGCACCAGCGCGATGCACGAAACGGACGTTTGCATTTGTGTGGCTCATTTCAGCTTTTGACCCAAAGCGGACATTGCGCGCGGTTGCAAGTGAAAGTCAGTCGGCAGCCAGCCATAGATCCGAAGCCCAGTAAACATCGCCTGTAACGATTGACATGGTCATCCTGGCCAGCGCGCGGATTTCTTCGGCACGGGCGAAAAATGGGTTGTACGTTTCAGATTCGGCAGTCGACCCTGACCAGCACTACCCTTGCAACAGTCCCGCGAGATGCTTTTCGAGCGTAATTGGATAATCGCGGACACGAATTCCGGTCGCATTGTAAATCGCATTCGCGACAGCCGCGGCGACACCGCAGAGTCCAAGCTCCCCCACACCCTTGGCCTTCATCGGCGAAGATATGGGGTCGACCTCGTCTAGGAAGATCACGTCCTGGTGTGGAATATCGGCGTGAACCGGCACCTCGTAACTCGCCAAATCGTGGTTTACGAAGAAGCCAAAGCGCTTGTCGATCGCCAAATGCTCCATCAGGGCCGCGCCTACCCCCATCGTCATGGCGCCAATCACCTGACTGCGCGCCGATTTAGGATTGAGTATCCGGCCGGCCGAGCAAACCGCCAACATCCGATCAATGCGCGGAACGCCAGTAAACCGGTTGACGGAGACTTGGACAAAGTGGCTGGCGAACGTGGCTTGCTGATATTCCTTATCAAGATCGCCGTACTCAATCGCATCCTCCGCTACAAGTTCGCCATCCGCGGCGGCGGCGGCCAATGGCACGCGGCGCTTCCCGACGCGAATTTCGCCATTCAAGAAAATTGCCCTTTTCGGATCGAAGTCGACTTTTTTGGCAGCCTGTTCTCGCAGCTTTACGCACGCGGCGTAAACGCCTGACGTGGAATTATTGGCACCCCACTGGCCGCCAGAACCGGCCGAAATCGGAAAGTCCGAATCGCCCAAAATCACTTTCACATTTTTAAGCGAAACGCCCATCATCTCGGCGGCCGTCTGCGCGAGGATCGTGTAGGTGCCGGTGCCGATATCGGTCATGTCGGTCTCTACGGTAATGATCCCATCTTTGCTGAGGCGCACGCGCGCTGCTGAGTCCACCAAGAGATTTGCCCTGTAACCTGCGGCGACGCCCATACCTATGAGCCAGTCGCCTTCCTGCATCGTGCCAGGCCTAGCGCGGCGCTTGTCCCATCCGAATGCCTCCCCGCCGCGCTTGAGACACTCCACTAAGTTGCGCCGGGAAAACGGGCGTTCCGGCTTCATCGGGTCGACCTGCGTATCGTTGACGACACGGAATTCGATGGGATCCATACCCAGCTTTTCAGCCATCTCGTCCATTGCAATCTCAAGGGCCATTAGACCGGAAGCTTCACCAGGCGCGCGCATGGCATTGGCTTCGGGCAGATTCATCTCAGCCAGACGCATTACGGTCATCCGAGCATCGCCAGCGTAAAAAATCTTGGTCTGATTGACCGCTTCTTCGGGTTTGCCATTGGGCAAATTGCCGGAAATGCTTTCATGTCCTATCGCCTTAAGGCGACCGTCGCTGGATGCACCGAGGCGTATGTGCTGGATCGTGGCAGCTCGATGCGTGGTGTTGTTTGCGATCAACGGCCGCTGGAGCGCGACCTTTACGGGGCGCCCTACTTGGCGAGCGCCAATGGCCGCAATGACGACATCGCACCGGACGAACAATTTCGACCCGAACCCGCCGCCGATATAGGGCGAGTCAGCGCGGACATTTTCTTGTGGAATCTTCAGGGCCGCGGCTAGATCGCGCTTTGCCCATTGAATCATTTGGTTTGACGTCCAAACAGTGAGCTTGTCACCTCGCCACTGGGCAATCGTCGCATGCGGCTCCATCATCGCGTGGGACTCAGCCGGCGTACGATAGATGGCGTCGAGGGTAACCTCAAATTCCGCGTAGGCAGCCTCAAAATCCCCGTAACGCTCCAGCTTCTTTCCGTCCTGCCCGGCGACAATTTCAGCCGATCCAGCTTCCCGCTCCAGGTCGAAGCGGCCATTCTGCGGAATATAAGACACCCGGATCAGATTGGTGGCGGCGCGGGCCTGTTCGAACGTTTCGGCAACCACTAAAGCAATAGCCTGATGGTAGTGCCCGATCTTCGCACCACCAAAAAGATTGGCAGCGTTCTGAGGCCCAAGCGGAACGGGCTCGTAATCGAGAGTGGAGACGACGCCAATGACGCCAGGCGCATGTTTAGCTTCCGACACATCCATAGATTCGATGCTGCCGGTTGCGATGGCAGACCCGAGCACATAGCCGTAGGCCTGGTTTGGCGCGACGTCGTAACGTTCATAGGCATAGGGGGCAGTACCCGTTGTCTTGAGCGGTCCGTCGATACGGTCAGTCGCTTTGCCGATAACCTTCATGCGGTCTATGGGATTGTTGGAAGCAGGGACGTCAAATTTCATGAGGTCAATTTCCTGCTTCCGAGAGTGCCGCCGCCACCGTGCGCTCCACCAGCGTCACCTTGAACGCGTTGTCAGGCGTAGTTTTGGCACCGTTTGTCAGGACGCGCGCGACCGCAGTTGATCCATTTGGCAACTGCGCGTCCGCTTCATCCTGACGCCACGGCTTGGGAGCGATACCGCCGATAGCGATCCGGCCGCTCCCATCGGACTGAATGATGGCAGCGACTGACACAAGGGCGAAGGCATAGGACGCGCGATCACGCACCTTGTGATAAATTTGCTTACCGCCGATAGGTGGTGGCAGAGTGACGGCTGTAATGAGCTCGGCCGGCTTCAATGCGTTTTCGATATGCGGCGTGTGCCCGGGCAGTCGATGGAATTCGCTTATCGGGATGCTCCGCTTCGAACCATCGGAACTGACCGTCTCCACGAAGGCATCCAGCACTCTCATTGCAACAGCCATGTCACCTGGGTATGTCGCGATACAGCTATCGCTTACCCCGACAATACCGAGCTGGCGGCTATAACCTGCAAGAGCAGCGCAGCCGGAGCCTGTTACGCGCTTATTGCAGGGCATATTGGTGTCGTAAAAGTAAGGGCACCGCGTTCGTTGCAAGAGGTTGCCTCCGGTCGTGGCCTTGTTTCGCAACTGACCAGAAGCTCCAGCGACGATAGCGCGACTCAGAACGGCATAATCGCGCCGCACTCGCTCGTCGGCTGCAAGCGCGGTGTTTCGAACCAACGCGCCGATCCTCAGCCCACCGTCATTGGTGTCGGCAATCTCGTCGAGTCCGAGACCGTTCACATCTATCAGGTGCGTGGGTGTTTCGATCTCCAGCTTCATCAGATCGATCAGGTTGGTGCCGCCGGCGATGAATTTCGCATTACTTCGCGCAAGGCAGGCGACGACCGCGTCCTGGGGCGTTGACGCCCGCTCGTACGTAAAGGATTTCATGCGCCAATTCCGGCAACTTCCGCCATGGCTTCGCCGATGTTCGAATAGGCGCCGCAGCGGCATATATTTCCGCTCATCCGTTCGCGGATCTCCATATTGGTAGCGCGCGGCGGCGCCATGAGATCGTGGGTGACGTGACTCGGGATGCCCGCGCCGATCTCGTTGAGCGTAGCCACGGCAGAGCAAATCTGCCCAGGGGTGCAATAGCCGCACTGATAGCCGTCATGTTTGATGAAGGCCGCTTGCATGGGGTGGAGATTATCGGGGGTGCCGAGGCCCTCGATTGTCGTCACTTCGTCCCCATCGTGCATGACAGCAAAACTGAGGCAGGAATTGATTCGGTCGTTGTTGACGAGGACGGTGCATGCTCCGCACTGGCCATGATCGCATCCCTTTTTTGTTCCCGTGAGCTTCAAATGCTCTCTAAGAGCATCAAGCAACGTCGTGCGCGTATCGACTTCCAACTCGCGTTCCACACCATTGACCGCGAAGCGGACACTGGCGCGGGCCGGCGCTGGGGCGGTCTCCGATGTGGCAACCTGGCGTGCAGCGCCCTGAGTCGTCATGAGGGCGGCCATTGACACACCGCTGGCTAGAAATGCTCTGCGGGAAACAGTAAAGGGACGACGTTTATCCATTCAGTCCTCCAGTTCAGAGAACAACTTGAGCGACTGGTGGTTCCTTTGATCGCCATTCTGGAGGCTCGCTGCTTTAAACGATCCCTCTCATGGCGCAGCGCGCCGTTCCGAGTGGGCCTCGACCCCGAGCCGGAACTTTCCGCTACCTGTTTCGTTTTTTGCTAGTGCCTCCCAATCCAAAGATCCGTGTCGGCGATACTGCAAAGCCAAGGGTGGACGCCCCAGAGCATTCGTCGGCGCTGAGGCTAGGCAGCTCTCTTCGCGCCCTCCTTTCCCATCAGCTCGAAAAAGCAAACGCCATTCTGGATGACTGGGATAATCGCGAGTTGTCCTTCAGTCGGCAGAGCCCTCGATCCCTTCGGTCTCGGTAGGGTTAGTGGCCGATATCGTCCTAATCAACCCTCGCTTTGAGCAGGATCTATTTCCTCATGATCCACCGCTGAGGCGAGTACCTCATAGTCACCACGATCGAGAAAAAATTTGCACCGAGCTGCAGAAGGCTGGCTTCACCGATGTGAAGAGCGAGACAATTGTTCGCCCAAGCTAAGCTCGCTCAGCCCGTGATCCGGCTATTGGCTTTGCCAAGGGACACCTCTTCGCAATGAGATCGAAGCGCGAGACCCTAATCGTCTTCAGGAAGCAACCGGGGCGGCAATCAAGTGCATTGCTGCGCGGTTCGGCATCGACCCCGTTGAAGGCAAGATCCAGGCGCACGTGATTGAGGCGCGCAAGTAGGCGTCACAACGTCTACTCGCACTGAGACGGAGTCTCTGGACACTCCTCCCGCAGGAGCATTGCCATTCAACGGCGCATTTCCGCCCTCCTTCCGTACTGATTGCCGAAGGCCGGGAGAGAGCACGAAAACAGCAGACTAGGTGGCTGTGCTGGCAGTCTTCGGCGAAAGGCTCTCTGGGTTCAAATTCCCTGATACGTGGGAAAATACAGGGAAATTTCGTAGATTTGGCCGCTAAGGCGCGAAGAGGGCTCCGCTTTCCCACTATAAGTCAGCTACTTACACCCAAATTCCCTATGCACCCGAACAGGGAATTTACTGCCGCTAACAGGGAATTATTTCCCGCATAGCAGGGAAAATCGCTGGCTAAATCGCCTGCGGATTGAATTTTCGGAAGGGACAGGCCGCTTTATAGGTTCTTCTGGGTCAATCCTGTTCCTCCACCTTGACCTACGTCAAGTTGGAACTGCGGGAGTGCCTGGTTACCACCTACGAGGCTGCGGCCTCACTCGGCAAATGGGATCGCGCGGCGTTGGAATGTCCCCTTGGGATCCCGCGAATACCCCGCAAAGCTCGATGGGATTGAAGGTGATAAGCGCACAGCAGGGAAGGAGACGGGACAAAAAAAGAAGCCGCCCCGAAGGGGGCGGCTTCCGATGGATATGCGTTAGGTGGTTGGCTTAGAAGAAGATGATGCCGCCAACCTGGAACAGATCCCAATCGTCGAAGCTCTGGCCGACATGGGACTTGCTATAGCTGACCGGGCAGTCGCCGACCGGGCAAATCTGCCCAAACTCGTTATTAGCGGTGAAGCCGGTCAGAGTGACGTCGGCCGTCTGGTGCTGCCAGCGGGCGAAGACATGCATGGCGGCGGAGTCGATCTCCTGCACCACGCCCAGGCCCCAGCGCTGCACTTCAGACCCTGTCACGAACACGCTCTGGCCGACAGTTCCGTTCGGCACCGTCCAATTCGGAAAGTCGCCCGAGTTGCAGAAATGATCGACATTGGTGCCGAACAGCCCGTCGAAGGCGCCGCAGAGCGAACCGCCGGCGGCATTGAACTGGTCGTTATACTGACCATACTCGCCGAAGATCGTGGTCGCGCCAGCCGGGCTCCACGTCTTCCGCCAGAACGGCTTCACGTACCAGGCGTCGGTCTCGGGATTGTTGATCTTGAAGAAGACCGGATTCCCGAATGGCCCAATGGTGGAGGAAAGATCGTCAAAGCCGATGAAGTTATACTGCGATCCGCCGGTCTTCTCGGTCTGATACATGCCGTAGATACCGAGACCTGACGGCTTGTGCAGGATGCTGGCGCCGATCTGGAACAGATTGTCCTCGTGCAGCGTGTCGGAGTCCTTGTAGCAGCCTCCGAATTGTCCGGGCCAGTCGCAATAGCCTGGGTCCAGGGAGCCGTACAGAGCCGAGCTCTCCTGCCAGGTATAGGCGGCAGCGACCGACAATTTGATGCTGTTCCAGTCGGCCGTGTAGAACGCCGCGATGTCCCAGAAATTATATTCAGGCGTCGGGCGGGACACGCTTCCGGCCGTCAGGTCTTGCTTGCCCCACGAGGTCTCGAAGCGGAAGCCGCCCCAAGTCGGTAAGTCGTAGCGAACCGCAGGCATCGCCGCGCCGAAGCAGTCCGCTCCGATCCCGAGCGCCAATCCCTGGCAGAGCAGGAAGTCTTGCCACGCCAGCCCCGACAGGTTGCCATAGGTGCCATTGTTGGCGCCCTTCGCCCGCATGAAGAAGCTCGCGCCCTCGAAGAACGGCGCGTTCGCCTCGATCACGGTGCCGGAGATGTCGGCGAGAACCGCCGGGTTGTCAGACGCAGGGCTCAAGTGACCCCAGTTCAGGGTGCCCCATTTGTCGCTCTTGATGTAGATGAACGAATAGAGCGGCTTCGCATCGAAGCCCCACGTGCCACCCGATTCGTTGAACTGATTCGAAGCGGCCAGCGTGCCCGCCGTGGCGAACAGGTCCGAGGTAGCAAGCACGGTCAAGTTGAAACCAGCCGACCAGCCGGGAGCGATCGTCGCGCTACCGGTGATGGCGAAGCGGGAGCCAAGGTCGTAGCCCTTGTCGCCGACGAAGGCGCTGGTGAGATCGCCATCATCCCACACGTTGAAGCTCTTCACCACCCAACCCGACAGGGTCACCGAGACCTTCTTGTTGCCCTTGCGGACGGTCGTCGCCTCAAGCTCCGCCACCCGCTCCTCGAGATCCGCGCAGCAATCGCCGCCCAGATCAGCCGCGCGGGCGGGCGTCGCCTTGAATGCGACCCCCCCAACCACCAAGCCGAGTGCGGCTGCGATGGCGATGCGGCTGGATGTTTTTGTCAGTCCCCCAAACATGGTGCGGCCCCCCGTCACGACTCTAAGTTCCCCTGCGTCAAATTATCCCGAGTTCCTCCTAAATGGAAATGCGAGCAAGCCACTCGACCCACGTTTTGCGCTTGCCGTTGTATTTCTGTCACTTGTAAGTCTTCGGCTTATCTCGCTCGTCTTGTTCTCTGGCCCGATTTGGCGTACGCTGGGTTGCGCGAGCACACTGCTCGCGTAATCCCTGAATTGCCAAGCCCCGGCGGTTATGCCGGGGCTTTTCTTTACGACGCTACGAACTGGAAAGCGGCACCAAGGTACGCCTCCCGCGCTCTTACCCCCTCGAACTCGTCCTTTTCTCGACGAGGACGCCTTCCTTTAGCCCGCAGTGTACCCCTCGTCCGGTATGGGTCATTAGCAGACCCTTAGATTGCGGATTTGGCAGGGCCGCTTTGCCCCCCGTCGGGGCTTCTTTCTTTTTTGCCTCAATGTATGCCGGATCGCGATGATCTCAACGATGCGGACAGCCAGGCCAACAACAGGGTCTCCGCTTTCCATCTTGGAGGCTTGAACAGCTCCATTCGATCCGGCGAGTTCTTGTTTCTGCTTTTTTGGCCAACTCGATCCAGCGGATCCATTCATTGCGCGCGAGCGGCGCAATGTCTTCCCACGTCTCCAACGCTTTTGCGTCGAAGGTCAGTGCTTTTTTCAGGTCCGCGGGCAGGTCATGGACCACACCGCCTGAGATCTCTTTTTCCCTCAGAGCTTCGCGCATGAGTGTATTGCCCGAGTATGAGATGGCGGAGAGGACGGGATTCGAAATGCTTGCGCGCTCAACAGTTCTCCAATTCTGGCAAGCAAGAGACCCTTTTTGTAAATCATAGGCGGACGACCCCTACGATGACCGATTACGGCGCGAGGAACTTGAACGGCTCCGCCGGCTTGAACTGCCCGGACACGTCGCCACCCACATTCGACGGCACGCCGAGCTTGAGCGTCATCGGCTTCGCGCCCGCGCTGAGATCGACCTTGTCGAGATCGACCCAGATCACTGACGGGTTGATCACCGAGTCGAAGTAATAGCGCTTGGTCTCCTGGTCGATCACCGAGCGCCACAAGGTCGAGGAGATGTTGGGCTTATCGGGGTCGCTCATGCCGAGCGGCACGCCTACGGAGCGCATCTGGGAGAACACCGAGGCGACCGCGTCGCGCCGGTCCTTGTATTTCGGCGAAGCCTTTAGGTTATAGCTGGCGCGCACGAAGCGGTCGGCGGCGCTGATGGTACCGGGCAGGAAGTTCTTGCCGCCGATCGGCGTCCAATAGTCATCGATGGCGATCTGCTGGGCATAGGGCGGCGAGTTGGTCATCACCTGGTACTGCGGGCCGTGGTGAACGACGAGCTTGCCGCCGAGATATTCGAAGATAGCCAAATCACCAGTGGGATCGGAGAGCGCGATGTGCACGGAGGCGGCCCGCCCGTTCGGCGCATTGGCGGAGACCACCGTGAAGGGGTCGGCCTGCATCGCCGTGACCGCTTCTGCGACGGTCGCGTAGTTGTCGAGGAAATACTGAAGCCAGGCGCCGACGGAGATCCCCGGCTTGCCGCTTGTGGCCGGGTCGCCGTAGTCGGACTCGGCCAGATAGAGCAAATTACCGGCCAGGCCCTTCTCGTTCACGCCGTCCGACGTGGCGAGCTCGTAGACGCTGATGATCACCGAGCCGTATTTCGAGGTCCAGGCGATCGAGTCCGGGCCGACGCCGCCGTCGCGCTTCATGCCGGCGGGAAACACCCAGAAGTCCGCCTCCATGGTCAGGTCGTTCCAGTCCATGTTGCGGCCGACGATGTAAGTCCCGGTTCCGGTCTCGTAGAGAACGCGGGTGCAAGCGTTGGCGAAGTGCGCACCGGCGACGGTCAAAGCGGCTGCGCTGAGCGTGATCAGGGAACTAATCGTCGATTTCATCATGCGATCCTCCAGTTTATGGTTGCGGATCGGCCCGCAGCAGCGCTCACCCGTGTGCAATACCGTGTGTCGGCCGGTCCCGGTTAAGGTCCTCCGAGTCACCTAGTAACCAAAATCGCGCGCCTCCCCGCCGTGAACTCCGACGCGTGGGGAGCCATCGTCCCGAATGTCGGCGTATGGCACTAAGCGGACATGCCGACTGTTTAGCCTTACGTCCGTTTCTGACCCATAGTGGACATCTCCGCCAAGCCCCGGTGCCATTGTGCAGTGCAGCATAGCCCCCCATATGATGTTCATGCGCAACATCCCGCGCGGCGGGAAAGAGAGGAAATTTAAATGTCAGACGCTCAGAGGTTTAATGATGAGGTTCAGAAAGCCGGTAAGAACGGCTTCGATGCCGCCGTTAGCTCTTTCGGTGAGGCAAACAAGGGGTTCCAGGCTATTGCCACGGAGATCACCGCTTATTCGAAGAAGTCATTCGAGGACGGCACCCGTGCTTTCGAACAGCTGCTGGCTGCTAAGTCATTACCGCAGGTTTTCGAGATCCAGTCTCAATACGCCAGAATGGCTTATGAAGGCTATGTTGCCGAGTTGTCGAAGCTCGGTGAGATGTATGCCGGTATGACGCGCAACGCCTACAAGCCGGTCGAGCAAGCCGCTGCTAAGGGCCGGACGACCTAATCGACTTCGAAGCGCTTGACTGACGTAGGCCTCGGTCTTTTAATTTTCTGTCTTACTTACTCGGGCCATCACGTCTGTGCTGCCCTTCGCTGCACCGCGATGCACGACGTAGGCGTCACTTGAAGCTGTGATAAGGGCGACTGCAGGGCGTCGGTTTATACAAAAGCCGGCGCCCTTCAATTATTCGAACTCGCTATCGCTAGTGCGAAAGCGCACACTCCAAGTAGAGCCGAGCCCCCACCACAAGGCGGCCGGATTTAATCTCAGCTTTCAATTAAGCAACAGGCGCCGTCACCTTCCCCAACTAACGGGGTGGAAGGAGCTTCACATGCGTACTCAAACCATCGTGCCTATGCCATGCCTCACATGTGGCAAGCCGACCTCTCTTGGCGCGATTGAGCCTCATCCCACTCACCCCGAAATCGAGATGCTCACATTTTGTTGTGAGGACTGCAGCCCGGTAAGAACCGCTTCCCGTCTAAGGGAGGAATTGCCGCGCGCGGCATAATGCTTGAGACCGGAGATGCGAACCTTCGTGGGGCGCCCCTTAGGCCGGCGCGCTTGCGGCCCGGAATTTGCCCCGACCGTCTTGGACCGAATGAACCGACCTGGATCTTTTGAGGCACGATCGATGGCGAGCAATGCAAACGACCAAAAGAAGCGTAGCTCAGCAATGCGCACAGCGGGCGAGGGCGTACCGCCCAAGAGCGCCATTGTCCTGAGGATCGGCGTCGAAGAAGATAGGCGCACTCGCGACGGCCGCCCGAGCAAACCGAGTGTGCGCAATAAAAAGAAAAGCGCTTAACTCGGCCCGGCCGGTTAAAGAACGTCCGTAACCGGCTGGAAAGCGGACTTCCGTTATCCCTTCGAAGACGTCCGCCCATGACCCAAAGCGGACATAGCGCCATGTGTATTCGGCTTCTAGCTGACTGCGGGGGCAATAATTGACACCACGGTGCCCTGAGGACCACTCGTTTTCTGGACCCTGGCCTCGAGTTGATGCGCCAGGGCCTCGACGATGCTGGTGCCGAGGCCGATATGCGCGGCCTCGCCGTCCGTTGCCTGGGGCCCAGATCCATTGTCGGAAACCGTGAGGCGCCAGTTGGACTCCTGGGCGGCGTAGCTGACCAGGATTTCGCCCTCCGCTCCCGCCGGGAAGCCGTGCTTCAAGGCGTTGATCACCAACTCCGTCACGATCAGCCCGATGCTCACTGCTTCGCTGGATACCGCCCCCCCAGAGCTTGCTTGCACCTTAATTGACAGCGGCCGGCGTTCGCCGACCATCGACGCTGCAAGACTGGCGCAAAGCTTGGTCAGGTAGGGCCCAATCTCGATCCTCTCGTTCAGTCCTGAGGCGTGCAGCTGCTGTTGGACCGTTGCCACCGACATCACCCGCTGATGGGCATCTTGCAGGTGCACACGTGTCTCCTCCGATTGCACGGTCCGCGCCTTGAGGAGAAGAATGCTAGCGATGATCTGCAGACTATTCGCAACGCGGTGCTGCATCTCCTGGAGGAGAATTTCCTTGGCCAGCAGTAGTTCGTCCTTTTCGCGATCAGCCTCGCGGCGACGGGTCACGTCCTCGATCGCCAGTAGAATGGCGGAGGCGGAGCCATCTTCGTCAAACACCCGACGTGCATTGAGCAGCATCACGCGTCGACCGATCGACGGAAACTCGTGCTCGACCTCATAAGCCTCGACGGTGCGGCGCTTCGAAATAATGTCCTCGAGCAGCGCCCGGAGCCCAGGAATGTTCCATTGTCCGCCGCCCAGGTCGAAAACCAGCTTGCCTTCCGTCTTGCGCGGGGTCACCGCGAAAGTCCGGTAGAACGAACGGCTCGCGGCGATGACGCGCAAGTCAGGATCAAGCACGAGAAGCGGCTCGCGTATGGCGTCAACGATGGCCTCGGCCAAGTCGTGCCCGTGCGCGATGGCGGCGAAAGGATTGCGTTTGGCCACGCCAGAGGACTCCGCTGCAACTGCTCTCTCGGCGTGTAGTCTAGCAAATTAAATGTGCGGAACCGAACTAAGCCGACTGGAACAGGAAACGGCCCCAGCAAAAATCTGAGGCCGCTTCATCACGCGCCATTACACTACGCGGCGTCGTTCTTTTTACTCTTGGTACTAGGGCATCGGGGCTCGCTGACGGGGGGCGTTGGGGAACCGCGAGATGCCACTGAAGAGAGAACTCGGCCACGTGGACTTAGTTCCGGTTGCCGGGTGTTCGACCTACCGCAGGATCGCGTCAATGCGCGAACGCGCTTCAACGAGTGCCTCCGTCCATGCCGGGTGGATCACGCGAAAAGCGGCTCGTCGAAGAATGGGCAAATCAGGTGTGTTGGGATGAACTTCGACACTCCAACCTCGCCCTTGCGTTTGTCCGTCGATGATATAGCCACGATAATGTTCGGCTCGTTGGGACATTGGACTACCGATTTTTCCTTTAAGGACAACGCCCCCACCGATGGTCCGTTTCAGGGAGGGAGGGAAATAACTTCGGCGCGATGTCGGCGGTGGGATTCCGACGCTGCGGAGGACTGCTCTTGGGGGTGAGGCAGACATCCCTGATCCTCCCCGTAGCGCTCTTGCATGGAACCTTTGGTCTCGGCGGCGCTTGTCTATTCAGCGCGTCGGACCACGCCCTTGCTTTCGTGGACACCCCACACCGGCTGTTGTCCCTTTTCTGCGCTGAGGGCATCATGAGCATCACCACACTTTTAATAATCCTTCTCGTCGTCCTTCTTCTCGGGGGCGGCGGCTTCTACGCACGCAGACGCTGGTAGGCAAGAGGAGATTGACGACTTGTATGGGTCGCAATCTTGGTAACGCATCGCGCTAAGTCCAGGCCCGGCCATTGTGCCGGGCATTTCCTTTTTGACCTGGATGAGGAGGCGTCGGCAGCATAGCTTCCAGCCAAGGTCAGAACGCTATGACAACGTGGAGTGGCGGTTGGCCGTCCACGATCTCTGCTGCTCATGAAGTTTCGGCCAATAAGGGATCCCTCTTCGGCCAAGCACGTCCGACGAGGCAAAAATGGATAGGAAACTATGAAAGGCTACGTCCACAGCATAGAAAAGGTAGCGGAACAGAACGCGACGTTCCGCACGGTCTTGTATACGGCGAAGAATTGCCAGCTCGTCGTGATGAGCCTCAAGCCCGGTGAAGATATCGGTGCAGAGGTCCACAAGCTCGATCAGTTCTTCCGGGTAGAGGAAGGCGAAGGCAAGGCGGTGCTTGATGGCGTTGAGCATCGCATCAAGCCCGGGTTCGCGATCTTGGTGCCTGCCGGTACCCGCCACAACGTCATCAACGATTCGTCAGGCCCGATGAAGCTCTACACGCTCTACGCTCCGCCGAACCATCGCGATGGCGTCGTGCACGCCACCAAGGCGGACGCAGAGAAAGACAAGGAGCACTTCGACGGGAAGACGACCGAATAACTGGACGCCCGACAATTGCTCGGGCGGACCTTCACTCTCGAGAAGGGGAAATGTCGATCAAGGGCTTGGAGTTCAGGCCGGCGCATCGCGACCATGAACCTCGGCCGGTGGTGCGGTCGCCTCTACAGCCGTGAATGGCTCGATAATCGTGTATTGGTGCATCGCCCCCGCCGGCACCAACCATGAGTCTCCAGCTTTTAAATTCAGAGTCTGTCCTTCGAGATCGAGTTTTGCGCTGCCTGAGATGACATAGCCCACAGTTTCGTACTCCCTCGTCGTGGGAGCCTTGAGCTTACCCCCTGGTTCTTGCGCCCAAAGGCGCATAGACACACGCTTGCCAGCAACAAGATATTTCTGGCCCATTTCTCCCCTAGGGGATGAACCGGCCTCGACCTTCTTGATCGTCGTATCCGCCATAACCGTCCTCCTGGTTCGATTATAACAATTGGCCGCGTGGGCCCGTACCCAATTCGTAAGTCTTGACGACGCAACGTGGCTGCCAGGCCCGCTCCCACCTCGCTCAGGGGGGAGCGCTAACACGCTAACGATGGTCTCGCAGCCCCTTCAAGGTGGCGTCGCGGTCCAAGGTGCGCTCGACAGATCTCTTCAACTTACCGGCCGCGCCGTCTACCGCTTGGTCCAAGGTCGTTGCCTGGTGCGTGACGGCGGTGGGCTGGCGCCCCTCGAGTCGGGCCTCCATCACGCAGCGTTTACCGCCCTCGCCACCCTTGTAGCTGTTCACGTCGCTGAGATGGACTTCCACCCGCGTGATCTGATCGCTGAATCGGTTCAGGGCGCTCTCCACCACGCCTTTAACATGGGTGGCGAGCTTCTCGCGCCCTTCGATATTACTGTCCGTACTGATCTCGATCTGCATGGTTCGCCTCCGTTTTGTTTCTGCGCAATGCCCGGTAAGTCGCGGCGCTCCGCGTCCGACGCCTACGATCAGGCTGGCAGTCGAAACGATGCCGTCATTAGCGCCCAGCACGGCTGCGCATCAAATGTCGCGCCCCGGGAGAGCGCTGTGCGCAGCGTTGAGCGGAGGTTGCGCACGGTCTCATTCGCCCGACCCACAGCCGTCTGGGCGGCATCCTCCCAGCTCTTGCTGGACTCGGCGAGTACCTCGATCTTTCAGCATTGCCTTTATGACGCCTCTAGTACGATGTTCTCCGTAAAATGTATCCCGGCATGAAGGTATTTCTCTATCGAACGCGAGTGCATCAACGAGCGAGGCGACCCCAGTCGGAGCGATCTTCGTTCGGCCAGGGCCGCCAGGGGGTTGAGGGAAGATGATCAAGCCGACCTAAAAACGGCGCCTGGGACAAACTCCTCGGTTCCAACAACACTCTGAGCACTGACGCGGCCGAGCATGAGCTTGAGCGTCGGAAGAATCTCCCCATGTGCTATACTACGCACGCAACTCACATTGGGAGATGACAAGTGGCAGCGACTAAGAAGCTTGCATCCGGTCAGAAGGCCGCACAAACGAGGAAACGTCGAGCGGCGGGACGCAACGCAGCGGCAGCTCGCAAGGGACCGGCGACCGCCGCTAAGACAGTAGCGACACGCAAGAAGAGGGATAATTTGACGACCGCCACAAAAACGCAGGCCGACCTGTCACGACATGCGCTCGAGCTTAAATTGAGCCATCCTGCCCCTCCTCATCCGGGTTCGGTGCCCACAGGATCTAAAGGGAAGAAATCCAAAGAGAGCCAAAAGCCGCTCAGGGTTGGGGCATCGAAGGGAGAGGTGGGCCGAGTGTCACAAGAGGGGAAGGTTGCGCAGGCACGCAAGGACAGTGGTGACCGCTGACCGCGTTGTGAGCGCCGATGTGAGCGCCACCCACGATTTGGTCCACTAGGTTCCACAAACCCCCTCGACGCTCCACTTACACCGATCCGCTCGGCCCCGATGCCTCAAGCAAAATGCTGACATTCTTGTTGGAGGAGCGGCCTGAGCTGCCGGCACCGACTGAAATCCAAGAAGAACCGTCGACATGTTTGACAGGCCCGACGTCCGTTTCTGGCACTTAGCCGACATTGATGCCGACGCCGAGCATGTCTGCTCTTAGGGTGGAGCGGTCGTCACTAGCGCGCGCCCTGTTGTCCGCTAATGACCCAAAGCGGATGTTACAGCCCGGGCGGTCACACTAACGGGTTAAAGGGGCTTTTGGTCTTCCGTTCGCTGAAGTTCCAACTTGACCCATGTCAAGGCACGGGAACAGGATTAAGCCAGAAGAACCCTAAAAGCGGCCCCTCGTGTCCATGGGAGGACAGTATGCTTCACCAAGTCATCGAGACTTTGAATGCGCGGGTGGCGTTGCGCCCGCGTTACGAGAATTTCATTGGCGGCAAATGGGTGGCGCCAGTCGACGGCGATTATTTCGACAATATCAGCCCGATAACCGGCAAGCCGGTCTGCCAGATCGCGCGCTCGCAGGCGGCGGATATCGAGCTGGCACTCGACGCCGCGCATAAGGCAAAGGACGCCTGGGGCAACACCGCGCCCGCCAAGCGCGCCGAGATCCTGAACAAGATCGCCGACCGCATGGAAGAGAACCTCAAGGTACTCGCCGCGGTCGAAACCATCGACAACGGCAAGCCGATCCGCGAGACCACCTTCGCCGACATTCCGCTCGCCATCGATCATTTCCGCTATTTCGCCGCTTGCGTCCGCGCGCAGGAAGGCTCGCTGTCTGAGATCGATCACGACACCATCGCCTATCACTTCCACGAGCCGCTCGGCGTGGTCGGCCAGATCATTCCGTGGAACTTCCCGATCTTGATGGCGGTGTGGAAGCTCGCGCCCGCGCTTGCCGCCGGCAATTGCATCGTGCTGAAGCCGGCCGAACAGACGCCGATGTCGATCATGGTGCTGATGGATATCGTTGGCGATCTGCTGCCACCTGGCGTACTCAACGTCGTCAACGGCTTCGGCGTCGAGGCCGGCAAGCCGCTCGCCCAGAATAAGCGCATCTCCAAAGTGGCCTTCACCGGCGAGACCACGACCGGCCGCCTCATCATGCAATATGCGTCCGAGAATCTGATCCCGGTTACGCTCGAGCTCGGCGGCAAGTCGCCCAACATCTTCTTCGCCGACGTGATGGCCGAGGACGACGCCTTCTTCGACAAGGCGCTTGAAGGCTTCGCCATGTTCGCGCTGAACCAGGGCGAGGTCTGCACCTGCCCCTCACGCGCATTGGTGCAGCGCTCGATCTACGACAAGTTCATCGAGAAGGCCGTCGCTCGGGTGAACAAGATCAAGCAGGGCAATCCGCTGGAGCTCACCACCATGATCGGCGCGCAGGCCTCCAACGATCAGCTGGAGAAGATCCTGTCTTACGTCGATATCGGCAAGAAGGAAGGCGCCAAGCTGCTCACCGGCGGCGAGCGTCTCGCGCTCAACGGCGAGCTTGGCGGAGGGCTATTACATGCAGCCCACCGTGTTCGCCGGCAACAACAAGATGCGCATCTTCCAGGAGGAGATCTTCGGCCCCGTGCTCTCCGTCACCACCTTCGAGGACGAGGACGAGGCGCTCGCAGATCGCCAACGACACGCTGTACGGCCTCGGCTCCGGCGTGTGGACCCGCGACATCAACCGCGCCTATCGCATGGGCCGCGGCATCCAGGCCGGTCGGGTGTGGACCAATTGCTACCACCTCTACCCGGCGCACGCGGCGTTCGGCGGCTACAAGAAGTCGGGCATCGGCCGCGAGAACCACAAGATGATGCTCGACCATTACCAGCAGACCAAGAACGTGCTGGTGAGCTATAGCCCGAAGGCAATGGGGTTCTTTTAAGCGAGACGGGCGCAGGGCTCTAGCTCTGCGCCTCTCTGGTGAACCCGTGACAATGAACGGCTGGAGCGAAGGGATGGAAGAAGACCTTGGTGAGACCGCGTCAATCCAACCCAGCGGTATTAGGGCAGAACCCACCTTGATCGACGACGCGATGTACCGCGCCATGTACGAAGCTTCGATCAGAGACCCCGAGACGTTTTGGGGCGAGCACGGCAAACGTATCGACTGGATCAAGCCCTATACCCGCGTCAAGAACACGTCCTTCGCCTATCCCGATGTCTCGATCAAATGGTTCGAGGACGGCACCCTCAACGTCTCGGCCAATTGCATCGACCGCCATCTCAAGGAGCGTGGTAATCAGGTCGCCATCATATGGGAGCCCGACGATCCATCGGAAGCGCCCCGCCACATCACCTACGGCGAGCTCCATCGCGAGGTGAATGTCTTTGCCAATGTGCTCCTATCGATGGGCGTCAAACGCGGCGATCGTGTCACCATCTATCTGCCGATGGTCCCCGAGGCGGCTTACGCCATGCTCGCCTGCGCGCGCATCGGCGCCATCCACTCGGTAGTGTTCGGCGGCTTCTCGCCGGATGCTCTGGCCGGTCGCATCACCGACTGCAAGTCGAAACTTATAATCACGACCGATGAGGGTTTGCGTGGCGGCAAAAAGGTCAGGCTGAAGCACAATACCGATGAGGCCCTAACCAAATCGCTGGGTGACGAGAAGGTGGTCGTCATCCGGCGGACGGGCGGTTCTTGCGCCATGCATGCCGGGCGCGATTTTTGGTACCACGAGCTTGCCGCCAACGTCGCGGCGGAGTGTCCGCCCGCAGAGATGGGTGCCGAGGATCCGCTCTTCATCCTCTACACCTCGGGTTCGACGGGTACGCCCAAAGGTGTGGTGCACACCTCCGGCGGCTATCTCGTTTATGCTGCGCTGACCCATCAGACCGTGTTCGACTATCACGACGGCGACGTCTATTGGTGCACGGCTGATGTCGGTTGGGTTACCGGCCACTCTTACATCGTCTACGGTCCACTCGCCAACGGCGCGACGACACTGATGTTCGAGGGTGTGCCGAACTATCCCGATCAATCGCGCTTCTGGCAGATTGTCGACAAGCACAAAGTCAACATCCTCTACACCGCGCCCACGGCAATCAGGGCGCTAATGGGGGCTGGCGACGATTACGTGACGCGCTCGAGCCGGAAGTCGCTCAAACTGCTCGGCAGCGTGGGAGAGCCAATCAATCCGGAGGCCTGGGAGTGGTACTATCGGGTAGTGGGCGAAGAGCGATGCCCCATCGTCGATACCTGGTGGCAGACCGAGACGGGGGGTATTCTCATTACCCCGTTGCCCGGCGCCACCAAGCTCAAGCCCGGCTCGGCGACTTTGCCCTTTTTCGGTGTCAAGCCAGCTATCGTCGATAGCGACGGCAACCTGCAAGAAGGCCCCGCCTCCGGCAATCTCGTCATCCTCGACGCATGGCCTGGAATAGCGCGCACCGTCTACGGCGATCATAAGCGCTTCGTCGACACCTACTTTTCCAGCTACAAGGGCAAGTACTTCACCGGCGACGGCTGCCGGCGGGACGAGGATGGCTATTACTGGATCACCGGCCGAGTCGACGACGTGATCAACGTCTCTGGCCATCGCATGGGCACGGCGGAGGTCGAGTCCGCGCTCGTCTCCCATACCAAGGTGTCGGAGGCCGCCGTGGTCGGCTACCCCCACAATCTCAAGGGCCAGGGCATCTACTGCTACGTGACGCTGATTGCAGGAGCGAGCGGATCCGATGCTCTCAAGATCGAGCTTCGCGACTGGGTGCGCAAGGAGATCGGCCCGATCGCGTCGCCCGATCTCATTCAATTCGCACCCGGCTTGCCCAAGACGCGGTCAGGCAAGATCATGCGCCGCATCCTACGCAAGATCGCCGAAGACGACTTTTCTAATCTCGGCGATATTTCGACGCTGGCCGAGCCCGGAGTGGTCGACGACCTCATCCAAAACCGGCAGAACAAGGGTTGAGCTCTTGACGGTTTCAGCTTTTAGGGCAGGAAGCTAATCGTCTCGTTCTCGACGGATCGCATCGCGGATGAGCTGCTTCGCTTCTTCCCCATCGCCCCAGCCGATGAGCTTTACCCATTTGCCTGGTTCAAGATCCTTGTAGTGCTCGAAAAAGTGCTGGATTTGGTCCAGCGCGATTTTGGGCAAATCAGTATAGGCCCTCACATGCTCGTAGTGCTGCGTTAGCTTTAGCGTCGGTACGGCGATAATCTTTTCATCGGTCCCACCGTCATCCTCCATTTTCAGTACGCCAATTGGGCGCACATTAATGACAGCACCGGGGAAGATCGGCCGGGTATTGGCCACAAGAACGTCGATTGGATCGCCATCCTGCGACAGCGTGTGCGGGACGAAGCCATAGTTGCCGGGGTACCGCATCGGAGTGTGGAGGAAACGGTCGACGACTAGCGTGCCAGCGGCCTTATCCATCTCATACTTGATCGGCTCTCCGCCAATCGGTACCTCGATCACGACATTAACGTCGTCAGGCGGGTTCACGCCTATTGCGATGGCGTCGAGGCGCATGGGCCTTCCAATTCAACAGGGTGATCAACCGCCAATTCGGACCGCAAGTATGCCCGCAGCAAAAGCTAAGGGCCAGCGGATACGTGCTGAGCATGTGCGTGCGGGTACGCGATCAGCCGCTCGAGTGGCCGAATTTATGGGGTTCGGATTGTGGGGAGTTCGAACGCGGAGCGAATGTCTGCTATTGGCTGCCAATTCAACCGATCGCCGCAACACACTCGGCGAACTTCTCTGCTGGTGAGTGATACTGCAAGGTCTTTCTGGGCCGCCCGTTGAGCTCGCGCGCCACGGCATTTAGCTTGGCCTGGCTGTGCACCGAGAGGTCGGTGCTTTTTGGGAAGTACTGGCGTAGAAGGCGGTTTGTGTTCTCGTTCGTGCCACGCTGCCAGGGGCTGTGGGGATCGCAGAAGTAGATGTCCAGGTCCATGGCGAGCGTCAGGCGCTTGTGATCGGCAAGTTCCTTGCCCCGATCCCAAGTGAGAGACCGGCGCAGTTCCCGTGGCAAGTGCTGCACCTGTCTGGCAAGCGCGGCCACGACACTGGCGGTATCCTTGTTCTTTATCCTGGCCAGCATTGCGTAGCGGGTGTGACGCTCAACGAGCGTGACGATATAGCTGTTCTTAGAGCCGGCGATCAGATCACCTTCCCAATGGCCGGGGACGGCGCGGTCCTCCACGGTCGCGGGTCTGTCCCGGATTGAGATCGCATCCTTGATCTGTCCCAGTCCGTCGCGCTTGAGGCTCGCATGCCGCGAGCGGCGGATCGTCCGTGTCGCACGAAGATGCGCAAGAAGTTCCTTCTTCAGAACGCCCCGCGTCTGGATGAACAGGCTCCGGTAGATCGTCTCATGGGACACGCGGGCGGTCTCGTCGTCGGGATGGGCGCACTTCAGCCAGCCTGCGATCTGCTGCGGCGACCACTTGCGCTGAAGTTTGACCGATACTCTCCGGCAAAGCGTAGGGCGACAAGCCAGCTTGCAGGGCTTGGGACGCAGGGCGCGGTCCCACGCCGCCTGATCTGACTGGACCGCCCGATAGAAAGCGCGCCCGCCATTGCGGCTTACCTCGCGGCTGATCGTCGACGGGGCCCGACGTAATTGGCAGGCGATGGCACGCAGGGACAGCCGGGCCCGCAGCCCTCTGGAGACATCCTCGCGTTCCGCCAGCGTCAGTGCCAGGCGCGACCTTCGCCGCTCCGCAGGACGAATGCCGCCGGTCCTCGCCAGCACCGGATAGATTGATGACGAGTTCCGATCAAACCGCCGCCCGATCGAGCTCATCAACTCTCCCCGCTGCCAGCGATCCCAGATCTCCGACTTCTGCTTCTCCGTGAAGTAGATCCGTCCGCGATAGCCCATCTGCAACACCCCATCTCTGCTAAAAGATTGAATGTTGCGACGACCCATTGAGCCCGCCGCCATTAGCGGAATTCGTCCTACGACTTAGGAAACTTCTACGGCAGATCGAGACCACGACGTTAACCAACAAGCCGTCTCGCGTGCTTCCTCGTTTCATCTCGCGGACGCGTGGAGCACGACCAGTGCCCCCATCCACACGAACGCGGCGAGTTGAACTGAGAGGAAGGTGAAGCGCACAGCAATGGCCGCGTTTGAGCCGGAAGCGAGATGCGCGCTCGTCTGCACGACCCGGGCGGCGACCACCCCCGCCGACAATACGTCAAGCGTGGCTGAGTGCACACCCGCCGCCTGCGCGGCGAGCACGATCGCGGCAAACACCGGCAGGTTCTCGACGCAATTGGCGTGGGCGCGAACGGCGCGCCGGTACAACGGAGAGCCATGCGGCTCATCGCCCGGGAAGCTCTTCAACTCGGCCTTACCGGCCAGAATGAGCGACCACCGATACACGCCAACTCCGAGCATTAGAATGGTGATCGTCCACGTGGCGAACGACAGCACTGCCCAAACCGGAATGCTCATGTTCGTTCTCCTCGCCACATCCCGACCGCATCTACGAAATGGTCCTTTGCCTGAGGGCGGATATAGTCGAGGGTTTGGCGCGGACGAATGACGCAGACACCGGATGTTCTGCTCAGTACGCCGGAGAATTCATTCCCGCCACTGGATACGTTTCAGCCTCGACGTGGCCTAGGTGTTCAAACGTCGCCACGTGGCTGGCGCCGCACCGAATGTCTTCTTGAACGCGCGGGAGAATGCGGCTTCGGAGTCGTAGCCGACAATCTCGGCCACCTGTGCGAGGGACGCGCTGGTGCTGCGGAGCTTCTGAGTCGCGACCTGCATGCGCCAGTTGGCAAGGTAGTGCATCGGCGGCACGCCGATCAGGCGATTGAAGCGGTCAGCCAACGCCGAACGCGATAGACCTACCTCGCGGCCAAGGTCATCGACGGTCCAACGCCGATTGATGTCGCGGTGCATCAGGGCAAGCGCCCGTGCAACGTGGGGCTCGCGCAAACCGGCAAGCCATCCGGTCTGGCCGTCCGGCAGAGCCTCGGCGTAACGCCGGACCGCCTCCACGAACAGCAGCTCTGAGAGCTTGGCCAGCACGGTCCCCGACCCTGGCCGGCCAGCGGAGACCTCCTCTGCTGCGTACTGGAATGTTGAGCGTATCCATTCCGCGGCACCACCTTGCTCGACGTTGAGCTTAAGCAACGGCGGCAAGGTCGAGATCACCGGATTGCCTTCGGCGCTGTCGCAACCGAGGTATCCGCAGATTATCCGCGTCCGCCTGCCGTCACCGCCATGATGGATGGTGTACAGCCCGCCGTCCTTGGGCGCCTGGATGATGTCCAGCCCCCGCACAGCCGGGATGTTCAGATCGCTGCCCATCAGATGCATATCGTTGCGCGGCAATAGCACCACCTCGCCGGCACCGATCACGAAACTCTCGCCGTCCCGGCCCTCAATCCTGACGTGAAGTTCGCCCTCAACGACGTAGTGATAAAGGATCAGGTGGGACGCCGGGCCGAGCGCAGGCGCGCAATGCTCGGGCGCGACGCGCGCCGACATGCACCACGGAGCGAAAAAGTCGGCGTGCAAGAACACGCCACCGGTCAAATGCGCCACCCTCAAGACGTCGGATAACGCGTCCATAACTGCTTTCCTACCACGATTGCGGTGTTTCGGGCATGTCTCCCGGTGGGCCGATCATAGCTCCTCGACCGCTCGCCGACCTATTGATGACCGCATCAGCCGACCAATTCACCTACTCTGTCGGCAAGCGACTTCGGGATGAGAGACGGAAAATGAATGCGATAGGCAAAATATCCATCAGCGACCGGTATGAGCGCACTGTCGAAACATCCAAGCGGGTGCGATGGGATATCGAGAAGGACGTGATCCGGGGGCGCCGCTTCGATGCCACACACAAATTTCTCCCGGACGGTCTTTCGCTCGTCAATGCGTTTAAGACCTTGTCGGCCGGCGAGAAGCGGTTCGTGAGCCAGATCCAGGGGCGGACCTACGCCAACATCTTCGGACTGGTGGAGCGCTTCATCAATGCCAAAATCCTCGAACTAAGTCATGATCACTGGTTCGGCGACCAGGTCGCGCTCGAGGCATTGGTTCGGTTCAGCGATGAGGAGCTGAAGCACCAGGCACTGTTTCGTCATCTGCGGCGCTTTCCAGCATCCGGACGATCGCTCACGGGCTTGCCGGCGCGGCGGGAATTTATGGCTTCGCCGAGATCAGCGATGCGGCAGGGGCGCTGGAAAATGGCGTGATTGCCGAGCTTGCCGGTGGGGTCCCTGGGCAAGTGGGTCAGTCGCTCGAGAATTTGCTCGCGCTCCTTGCTTCGCTGGAGGAAGCCAAGTCCAAAATCAGATCGCGCTCAGTTCCGGTCACGTCTGCTTCGTGCCACGAACAAACATGAGGTGCGCATTGGAACACACCCCCGGCGTCTACATCGTTAGGTTTTGGCACTTCCCTTAAGGCTTGGTATCCCATGACCCCAAAAGTGATTGGGATGGCACCCGGCTCCGGCCCCCGCCTTAAGGTGCCGCTCGCTACGCTAAGTGTCTCGCTTGTCTGTCCTAAGGCCGGCGCGAATGTTCAGCACAAATTGCGTGGCGCTGGAGCCGAGACGAGAGCGGAAGCGAATTGCGATGCGCCGAGCAGTCAGTAGTTCAGGGGCCGCGAAAAGACCAGACGCGACCAACCGCTGCGCTGCTCAGACAGCTGAGCAGCTCCGCCAGTCGACTGAGTTAGAAGTCGAGATTGGCGCGCGCAATCGAATCTGGTCAGATCCGTCCCTACTACCAGCCGCTAGTGGACTTGCGCGCGGGGACAGTAGTCGGATGTGAGGTGCTCGCGCGGTGGAAACACCCGACGCGTGGACTCGTTGCTCCCGTCCGTATTCATTCCTATAGCCAAGGCTACGGGCAAAATAAGCGAGCTGACATACGCGCTGCTTCGCCAAGCGGCTGTAGACGCTCAGTCTTGGCCTGACGCTCTCTCCATCTCCCTCAATTTAGCAGCCCGCATGGTGGATAAGCAGCTCCCAGCAGGGATCCTACAGCGTTCTGGGGGAAACCGGCTTTCCTAGCCGTCGCCTGGTGGTGGAGATAACGGAAAAAACGCTGATCGAGCGTCCCCATGAGGCGAGAGTCGCGCTGCAATCGCTGCGCGATCTTGGCATTCGCGTTAAGCTCGACGATTTTGGAGTCGGATATTCTGGCCTATCGTATCTACGCCAGTTCGACCTCGACGGCGTCAAGATCGATCGCTCCTTCTTACGCGAAATATTGACCGACCCCCACACGCGGGACCTTGTCGAGGCTATGGTTAGATTCTGCCATAGTCTCGGATTGTCAGTCACGGCGGAAGGCATCGAGGACACGGCGACTCTAGATCAAATGATAAAACTCGGCTGTGACGTTGGGCAGGGGTACCTCTTCTCCAAAGCCAAGCCGAACCGGGGGTTCTTGCGCTATGCCCGTCAGTCCGTTGGAAGTGATACGCTGAGCCGAGCAAGCCGGCCTAGCCCAGCCTCCACGCGACGAGAGTAATCACCGCGTCGGGACGGCCGGACTTGAGGCTTTTGACCTGCTGCCTGCCCAGATCGCCGTGCTTGGTCCGCGGGGTGACATCCTCTTCACCAATCAAGCGTGGGAGGAGACGGCTGAGGGGCGATTGGCTAAGCGCAGATGGAACTATCTAGAGGAGTGTCACGCTGCAGCTGATCGTGGATGTCCGGATGGTCGGACCATAGGCGACGGCATAGCCAGTATTCTTAACCGCGAGCTGCGGCAGTTCGTGGCGACCTATTCCTGTCCGTTTGATCGTCGGCATCACTGGTTTCAAATTTCGGTTCGCCAACCGCGCGCCTCGGATGAGGGAATAGGCGCAATCGTCATGCATACCGACGTTACCGCATTGCAGCACGACCATCTCACCGGCCTTGCGAACCGCGCTCTTTTTGAATCTCAAGCGCAATACGCGTTGGACATGGCCCGCCAGAACGCGTCTGCCGTCGGGTTGGTCCTAATCGATCTTGACGGGTTTAAGCCGATCAATGACCAGTTCGGCCATGGAGCCGGAGACAAAGTGCTGATTGAAATAGCGCAGCGGTTGACCTTTGCCGCCAAAGATCATGAGTTGGTTGCGCGTCTAGGGGGAGACGAGTTTGGGGTCGTCACTTGGCTCGGCTGCAACGAAATCGTCCTTGGCCGTCTGTCGCGGGATCTACAGCTCGCGTTCAAAAAGCCCTTCACCCTAAATGGCGCAGCAACATATCTCGCAGCAAGCATCGGAACGGCTCTCTATCCCGGCGACGGCGAAACACTCGTAGATCTGCTGCGGTCTGCCGACTCGCGAATGTATGGTTTGAAGCGGGCTCGCAAAAGCCGGCACGAGAAGTGGATCGCGTAGAGCGAATTCGAACGACAATTCAGTTTCGAAACGTCGGACATTGTAACCGGTGATCTCAAATGCCCACATCGTGCCAGAAGCGGAATCGTAACTGCGACAAGTTGGTAGGGCGGACTTGCTCAGGAGGCACGCTGCTAACCAACCACATCGCACCGGCCAAGCGAACGCTCGAGCCGTCCAGATGTGCCGTCAACGCCTGGGTTAACGGTTACCTCCGAGATCGAGGCTTAGAATTCGGATGTCCACCGATGTTGTTGTCAGGTGCCCTTGCGATCCAGCGCTTTGAGGAAAGCATTCCGCACCCCTGGCACGCCGGGTATCAAGGACGATCGACCTAATGAAACCCGTCCGCAAACTATCCGATTGGTTCTCTCGACAGACCAGCGTGACGACCGATCTGATCCTCCTCAGCCTCGTTGCGCTACCTGTCTATCTTTTGGCGCTGTGGTTCCGAGCCCTCGACCAATTTTTTGAGCTCACGAACCACCACCAAAATCATTCTTTGGACTGGATCATAATCCTTCTTATTGTTCTCGGCGTCGCCGCAATGTTCTTCTCAGCCCGACGCGTTATTGAATTGCGCCACGAGGTGGCGCGGCGACGCGTCACTGAGCACGAGTCGTATCGTCTGGCGCGCCACGACGCCCTCACCGGGCTGCCCAATCGGCGCTGGTTCATTGAAAACTTTAGCCGCTGGGCCTCCCGCGTGCCGGAGGGCGAAGCCTGTGCGCTATTCATCGTCGACCTCGACAATTTCAAGCCGATCAATGACGCATACGGCCACAGACTGGGGGACGAAGTGCTGCGAGTCGTCGCCGAGCGCATGTCCACCATCGCGGAGCACGGGGCCGTGGCTCGGCTCGGCGGCGACGAGTTCGGTGTTCTGATGCAATGCCATGCGGACGGCCATGCTGCCGCACGTTTGGCGCAACGGATTGTCCATGAGGTTCAGAAGCCAATCCCACTCGCGGCCTTGTCGCTTCAAGTCGGCGTCAGTGTCGGTGTCGCGATCTATGACCAAGCTGGCAATCGCAACAGCACAATGGCTAGACGTGATGGGTCAGAAGTGGAGACCATTCTCCGCCAAGCCGACACGGCGATGTATTTGGCAAAGTCCGAAGGGCGCGCACAATACCGCTTATTTGACCCCGCGATGGACCAGAGACTGCAACAGCGCGTTGAGCTGGAGGGAGACATCGAGGCAGCCATCGCCGATGGTCAGATTGTGCCTTACTACCAGCGGATCGTTGACCTGAAAACCTCGGGAACCATCGGCTTTGAGGTGTTGGCCAGGTGGGAGCATCCGACGAGGGGTCTGCTATCACCGGATACCTTCATCCCCGTCGCCGAGGATACTGGCACGATCGGCGAAATGACCTATGCCTTGCTAGAGCGGGCGATCAACGACGCCAAAGCTTGGCCGAAGCATCTTTACCTCTCGGTCAACGTCTCGCCACGGCTGATCACCGATCCCAGTCTCCCGCTGAGGGTGCTCGGGCTTCTTTCCGAGTCGTCTTTTGCTCCGCACCGCCTTGCGATTGAAATCACGGAAAATGCAGTGGTGCGGGAGTTGGACAAAGCCAAGGCTGCGTTGGGGGCGCTCCGGGATGTGGGCGTGCGCATAGCACTTGACGACTTCGGCACCGGCTACTCGGGGCTTTATCACCTCCGTGAACTCAGGCTCGACACGCTCAAGATCGACCGATCTTTTACCAACCAAATGCTGCACAAACCCGAGGAAGCCAGAATCGTGAAGGCGATCGTCAGCCTGAGCCAATCCCTCGGTTTGCACACCACGGCTGAAGGAATTGAAAACAAGGAAGTTCTCGACCGGCTCATGCAACTTGGTTGCGATACTGGACAAGGCTCCATGTTCGGAGAGCCCGAGCCGGCAGCGATTGTAAGCGCCGCCCTGCGCAACGAGACGCCGCCTGCTCGCCAGATCGCTTAGCGCAGAGTCAGGCTCGTCTTCGGGATGTCGCGGCTCCCGGCGGACCTAGGTGGGGGCACCCAGCTCTAGGCGCAGGTTCGATTGCGGCCTGGCAGGTCCCGTGACACTTTTGGTAAGTCCGCTGTTGATGCTGTGGACGGCTCCTCCACCGGCACATGAGTGCCAAGGATGTGGGTGCTGTTAATGCTCCCACGATTCGGAGGAGCCAAACATGCAAACGGTCACAACCATCGGTCTCGACATCGCCAAGTCGGTGTTTCAGGTGCATGGCATCGACGCAGAAGGCAACGTGCTTGTCCGCCGTCAGCTTAAGCGTCGCTACGTCCTGGCGTTCTTCGAGAAGCTGTCGCCATGCCTGATTGGCATCGAAGCCTGCGCCACGTCGCATCACTGGTCGCGTGAGCTCAAGGCACTTGGCCATAACGTGCGCTTGATGCCGCCAGCCTATGTGAAGCCTTACGTCAAGCGGCAGAAGAACGATGCCGCTGATGCCGAGGCCATCTGCGAAGCAGTGACCAGGGCCAACATGCGGTTTGTCGAGACAAAGATGCCCGAGCAGCAAAGCTGCCTGATGCTCCATCGCACCCGCCAGCTCTTCATCCGCCAGCAGACCTCGGTAATCAATGCCATCCGTGCTCACATGGCCGAGTTCGGAATTGTCGGGCCGGTTGGACGCAAGGGTGTCGAGCAACTGCTTGCGGTCGTCACTAGCGACCAACGAGTACCCGCGGTCGCACGCGCATGTGTAGCTGCGCTAGGCGCCCAACTGCGGGCCTTGAAGGCGCAGATCCTGGAGTTCGACCGGATGATCATGGCCTGGCACCGCTCCAATGAGACGAGCCGGCGGCTCGATGCAATTCCCGGCGTCGGACCAGCGCTGGCCACGGCTCTGGTCGCCAGCGTTGCCGATCCGAAGGCATTCCGGTCAGGACGGAACTTCTCCGCCTGGATCGGGCTCGTGCCGAAGCAGCACTCGAGCGGGGGCAAGCACAAGCTCGGCAGTATCAGCAAGCAAGGCGATCGCTATCTGCGCAGCCTGTTCACCGCCGGTGCGCTCGCCGTCATCCGCTATGCCGAGATCCATGGCACAAAGCATCGGCCCTGGCTTACCGCATTGTTGGCGCGGCGGCCTACCAAGGTTGCTGCCATCGCACTCGCCAACAAGCTTGCCAGAATGGCTTGGGCGATGATGGCTAGGGGCGAGCGCTACAGAGAACCCGTCGCACTTGCGGCGTGAACGAGATCGCGCCGGAGCCGGCGTGATGTGAAGGTTGGGAGGGCGAACAGCACGTAATGCAGAGCCGGTCGATCCGGCGATCGGGACAACCCACATGTGCCAGTGCATCGTCGAATGCGGGCTTTTGACCGGGACCCGACCCGCGGAGGGCATTATGGCCAGCGGTCATGTGAACCGCATCAACAGGCCGAACACATGGCTGCACCGACCAGCAACGCGACGTGAAGTTTCGACTTGCCAACCAGGAGCCGTCCACACATGGCACTTAGCGGACGATCACCGTGGCCGAGACTCAGGTCTGCTTCTGACCCTAAGCGGACATTTGCCCGGCACGCTCATTTCTCTAATGTCCGCGGTAAGGGCGCAACACCCGACCACGTTGTGAATCTAGATCCGCATGTCGAAGGCGCACCTAGTCGTATAGTGCAGACGGGAGAGCCAGATGGGAGATCAAGATATCCGGGCTGCGCTGGACCGGCACTGGGCTGCGTCTGAGGCCGGTGACGACGATGCTGAGGATGAGATCTACCACGACGACGCCGTGCTGGAGTACCCCCAGTCCGGCGAGCGCATCCGTGGTCGGCTCGCCATCCGGACGACGCGGGGGTTGCTTCCCAACAAGCACTTCACCATTCGGCGCGTGATTGGGCGCGGCGATCTTTGGGTTACCGAATATGTCATCAGCTATGATGGCAAGCCGTCCCACACTGTCAGCATCATGGAGTTCAGGGATGGAAAGGTCTTTCGCGAGACTCAGTACTTCGGTGACCCCTTCGAGCCTTGGTCTGGGCGCGCTCAGTGGGTTGAACCGATCGATTACTAGGCACGCCGAAAATTTGTGCGCGGCCTACCAGGCCGGCGTTCCCGGCAATGGCGAACATTTCTCTGACGGCGCCAAGATGGCAAAAGATCCATTGGACCGCGAAGACGCGCGCGGGAGCCCCGCGCCGACGGCGGTGCCGGACACTCTGCGAAATTGATTTCATGGTGAGGGACAGCAAGAAGTTCGCCGACAGCGGCAATTGGGGGGTATGCCCAACTTAACTATGACGGCGCGTCCGACACGTTCACGCCGTTAGGGATCGGCGCCGCATGCGGGTTCGCGTGCCATACGATCGTGAAGGCAAAGGATTACGTCTTCACGGCTTACCCGAAGCGGTGAACAGCAAACAGGATTGTCATTGTCGCCCCGACGTGCCTCCTGCGGCAATTGCGTCAAGTTGGCTCAGTTGCGCTCAATGGGGGAACCAATCTTCGAATATTTCATTCTGGTCTGCACACCCCACCGTTGGTCTTGCAAATGCAGGATAAAGCAAAAAGGAGCTTCGCGTGCGGAGCTCGGCGGAACCCCAACGTGACGCTACGTACTGACGGTGTCGAACGCTGTCTGTCTGGACCAATGAAAAGCATGCACCGTTCTCCTCAACGGACGACGCAAGGGGTCATGCAAGATGGCAAGACGGATAACGACCATCGCGGATATCGGGGCGAGTGGCGCTTCATTCAATGATCGCCAACAGAGGAGACAAATCATGAAGGTACTCATCGTCATCACATCCCACGATCAATTGGGTAGCACCGGCCGAAAGACGGGCTTCTGGCTCGAAGAGCTCGCTGCGCCCTACTTCTTTTTCAAAGATTCTGGGGCTGAGATTACGCTCGCGTCCCCAAAGGGCGGCCGACCGCCGCTTGACCCCAAGAGCAACGAACCCGAGTTCCGCACTGACCTTACGCTCCGATTCGAGAAGGACGCGGCTGCGGAAGCTCAGCTTGACAAAACCCTTCGCCTTGACAGCGTCAAGCAGGAAAGTTTCGACACAGTCTTCTACCCAGGCGGCCATGGCCCGATGTGGGATCTCGCCGAAGACAAGCACTCCATTAAACTGATCGAGTCCTTCCTTGCCGCCGGTAAACCAATAGCCATAGTGTGTCATTCGACGGGCGCGCTGCGTCACGTCAAAACGCCAGACGGTAAGCCTCTGGTCGAGGGCAAGGAAGTTACCGGGTTCACCAACGGCGAGGAAGAAGCCGTCGGCCTCACCAAAGTGGTGCCCTTTCTTGTCGAAGATGAGATGTTAAAACTAGGCGCCATCTTCTCGAAGAAGGCGAACTGGGCGCCTTACGTCGTCAGCGACGGCCTACTGATCACGGGACAGAATCCCGCATCTTCGGGCCCAGCCGCGAAGACCCTGATGGCGATGCAAAAACAAAGGGCCAAACCGGCTGCCGGTGCTGCTGCTTCGTAGATCGAGGGATCTACCGAGCGACTGCAAGCGCATCGCCAAAGTGGCGTTCACTGGCGAGATTCCTTCGATCAGTAACCGACGCCCCTCTCCCATGTGTTGGTGGTCGCCAGTTCGCGGCCAAAACAAGTCACAGTTGCGGCCGACCGGCCTGCTCCTCCCATCCCCCCCAAGAGCGGACATGCGTTCGCTTTCAGCGAGGTCTGCCCCCACAAAGGCAGAGACATTCCACTGGACTTCACCCGCAAAGGAAGCATCTGTGGTGGAGACGGACAGACCGATTGACCTCTGTTCCGAGCACGCTAAACGCCCGGTTTCAATTCCGGGCTTGTGGTGGTGCAAAGGGCCCGATTGTGGGCATCGGATCAGGAGGTCAATGGTGGAAATCCCCAGTCACCGATCTACCGGGCGCTGTGCCGGCGAGTCCCGCGCCGATGCGAATTGCCCCTCGCCACTGCCACCCCACGCCCTGGACGACACCAGCCTCGATGAACTCCGCCGCAAATGGCGGCGGCTTTACCACAGCGAGCCGCCAAGGATCAGTCGCGACCTGCTGATCCGAGGGATCGGCTACCGGCTGCAGGAAATCCAACATGGCGGTCTTGGCAAATCTGACGCGGCGCAAGCTGAAGACGCTGGCAAAGATGTTCCGGACCGAAGGCCGAGTCGCTCCTGATCCAGGTCTCAGCCTGAAGCCGGGCGCCCGGCTGGTACGCGAATGGCACGGACGCACCCACACAGTCACGGTAACGGAAGATGGGTTCGAGTATGGCGGCACGAAGTATCCGTCACTTACCAAAATCGCCAAAAAGATCACTGGTTCCCATTGGTCTGGCCCTCGCTTCTTCGGGATGGTGCGGGCAATCGGACCGCACCGGCGCGCCGGAGGCAACAATGGCTAAGTCGGGAAAGGCTTCGAGACCGCCTACCGGAAAGATGCGCTGCGCGATTTACACGCGCAAATCGTCGGAGGAGGGCCTGGAGCAAGCCTTCAACTCGCTCGATGCGCAGCGCGAAGCCTGCGCTGCCTTTGTTCTTTCCCAGAAGCACGAAGGGTGGTCGGTCTTGCCGGCCCTGTATGACGACGGCGGTTACTCAGGAGGGACATTGGACCGCCCTGCCCTGCAACGGCTTCTCGCCGATATCGCCGATGCCAAGGTGGACGTGGTTGTCGTTTATAAAATCGACCGACTGACGCGGTCGCTGTTTGACTTCGCCAAGATCGTGGAAGCCTTCGACGCTCGGGGCGTCTCCTTCGTGTCGGTCACTCAGCAGTTCAACACCACGACCTCTATGGGGCGACTTACACTGAACGTGCTGCTCTCCTTCGCCCAATTTGAGCGGGAAGTGACTGGCGAACGTATCCGCGACAAGATCGCTGCCTCCAAGAAGAAGGGCATGTGGATGGGCGGCTTGCCGTCGCTTGGCTACGACGTGCAGAACCGAAAGTTGGTCGTCAACGAGGAGGAAGCTGGCACCATCGTCCATATCTTCCGACGCTACGTTCAACTCAGTTCGGTGCGCGCCCTACGTGCAGAACTTGATGCCGCGGGAATTCGGAGCAAGCGGCGGATATTGGCAGACGGCAATTCCTTTGGTGGTCAGAAGCTTTCCCGCGGCGCCCTCTATCTGATGCTGCAGAATCGTATCTATCGGGGTGAGATCACGCACAAAGGGAACGCCTATCCTGGCGAGCATACAGCAATAATCGAAAAGGAGCTGTGGGATGAGGTTCAGGCGGTGCTCGCCGAGAACCGGGTCGATCGCGCCACCGGAGCGGATGCGAAACAGCCAAGCCTCCTCGCCGGCCTGGTTTTTGACGAGTCCGGCGAACGACTGACGCCGAGCCATGCCGTCAAGAAGGGCACGCGATATCGGTACTATGTATCGACGTCTCTCATCACCGGGGCGGCCAAGGACCGATCAAAGGGATGGCGGATCCCGGCCGCCAATCTCGAGAGCATGGTTATCACCAAACTTCGAAGCTTTCTCGCCGATCGAGGCGGGATCCTCGATGCCATCCACAATGAATATCTCGACGCTGTCGAGCAGAACCGGCTGATCAGGCGTGGTCGTCAGATCGCAGAAGAACTCGGAACCCTTGCGCCAGACCAGGTTCGTGGAACGCTGATGGCACTACTCAGCCGTGTCGATATCAAACCCGATCGGGTCGAGATCAATATCCCTCGATCTCGCCTAGTCGCGCTGCTCGCTGCGCAAGCGATTGATCTCACTACGCAAGATGGCCAGACTGACAGCGGCTCCAACGACATTCTGACTTTGACGGTGATGGCACGACTGCAGCGCGTCGGCCGCGAGATGAGAATGCTTGTCGAGAACACCGATGATCAGACGACAGCCGATCCCGGCCTGCTCAGGATCGTCGCTCGGGCTCACGAAATCCAGGAACGTCTGATGCAGAACACCGATCTGACCGTGCATGTTATCGCCAGCCAGGAACGAGTCTCCGCAGACTATGTCTATCGCCTTTTACGCCTTCCCACGCTGGCGCCAGACATCATCACCGCCATCATCAATGGCAAGAACCCGCCACAACTCACCGCTAAGAAATTGATGCGACTGACGCCGCAGATACCGGTCGACTGGACTGAACAGCGGAAGCTGCTTGGCTTTCAGCAGCGATAAGTGCACCGGTTCGGTCGGCCAACTCGTCTCTCGTTACGACGACTTCCGCAGTCGCGCGCCCTCGGTGCGCGATCAAACCCACGAAAAAAAGTGAACCCCCAAAAGCCGCCCGAGAGACTTTCTTGTCCGGACCGCGCTCGGATCTGACGTAAAATCGTCTCTGCCGTTTAGGGTTCGGCGGACGGAGCGGAAAATGCGCCGGGAATTCGCGGGAAATCGGACCCGCCCCAATTTAAAGTCATTCTTCTATATCAATAACTTAGATGGTGGCTGGGGCGCCAGGATTCGAACCTGGGATCACGGGACCAAAGCCCGTTGCCTTACCGCTTGGCCACGCCCCAATTCCTGCCTCGGCGATGCGTCCGTTTCGCTGCTTCTGAAACGAGGGCCGGCGGCACGCTCATTAAATATGGTGAGCGGATGCCCTCCTAGCAGCATCGTGGGACCGGGGCAACGGAGGCGTCCATGGGTTTCCTTGCGGGGCCTCGCCCACCCGTCTATATAGCGGGCTTCACCCAGACGGAGTGTAGCGCAGCCTGGTAGCGCACCTGCTTCGGGAGCAGGGGGTCGGGAGTTCGAATCTCCCCACTCCGACCACTGGTTGGATGGTGCGAAACCGGTGCTGCTGGTCCCCGTTCCAGAGCCGGGTCCAGTCCCCCCGGTTCAACTAACTTTGTCGCCGGCACTAGAGGTTGCAGGCCTTGGATCCGGCCGCGCGAGTCCGGCTTGAGCGTCCTCGCCGCCGCGCCCCTCTAGGGCGGCAATCGCATTTCTGAGCGTCTCCCGAATCCGCTCCAGCGCGGTGGCGTCGACCGCCCGGGGATCGAGGTAGAAATCGAGGCCGGTTATGTGTTCGCTGAAGATCTCGATCTTCCGCCCCGCTTCATCCAGCACGCCCTCCACGACATAGGGAATCACCTTGCGGTTAATGCCCTTCACCGAGATCTCCGGCATCGCGCGCGCCGCCACGATGTCGCGCACGAGAACGTAGGTCTCGTAGCTGATGACGATATGTCCAGGCTCGGCGATCGATTGAAGACGCGCCGCGAGATTAACCTCGGCGCCGATGGCGGTATAGTCCATGCGGTCGACGCTGCCGAAGTTGCCGACGTTGCAGAAGCCGGTGTTGACACCCATGCGCACCCGGAACGGCTGCTCCGTACCGGCGCTGCGCCATTTGACATTGAGTTCGGCTAACCGCCACTGCATCTCGGTCGCCATATTGAGGCAGGCCCGGGCATCTTCCACAGTGCCCTTGGTCTCGGGATCGCCGAAGAAGATCACCAGGGCGTCGCCGATGAATTTGTCGACGGTACCGCCATGCTTGAGGGCGATCACCGACATCTCGGTGAAGTACTCGTTGAGGAGGAACGTGATCTCCTCTGGCTGCAGGCTCTCCGTGGTGGCGGTGAAATCCTTGATATCCGAGAAAAAGATCGTGAGTTCCTTGCGCTCGGTATGAATGGTGACGTCCTTCTGGCCGCTGAAAATGCTTTTGTAGATTTGCGGCGCGAGATAGTGCGAGATCTTCGTTGAGATCCTGACGAGAAAGTCGTTGGCGGCCTCGAGCTCGCGGCCCCTCTCCTCCAGGCTACGATTGAGCTGCGCCTCCTTCTCCTGGAGCAGCGTCATCTCATAGGCCTTCTGCTGCAAGCGCCGGGTCGCGTCGCGATAGGCGGTGACGTCGAGTAGCACCACCCACACCGTGCCGGCGTCGAGATAGAGATGAAGGTCGGCGGCACGGCCGCAGTCGAGCTCGACCGAGGGCACGAAAAAGGGTGTCTCCTCCAGCGGCAGTAGCCCTTCGAGAAAGAAGACTTGCTCGGCCGCCGGCTCGCCCAGGCGGATGGCCGCCAGCCCGTAATTCTCCAGATGCCCGCCGGCGCCGACCAGAATGAGCGCGGCATCGACCTGCAGATAGGCAACCGATCGTTCGGTATAGGTCAGCTCTCGTAGCCGCTCGGCCAAGCTGGCTGGCAGGCCTTCCATGACTCAGCTCGCGGTACGGACCGCAAGGTCCTTGAAGGCTTCCTCCACGCCCTCGCCGGTTCGCGCGCTGCTTGGCTGCACCCACCAACCGTTCTGTCGCAGCTCCGCCAAGTCCGCGTCGCCGATCGCCCATTGCTCGGTGAGGTCGCTCTTGTTCAGCAGCAGCACGAACGGCAGCGAACCGTATTCGGCTTCGACGCGTTGGCGCAGCGAGAGCGCGACATCGAGGGTCGAAGGACGCGTCCCGTCGGCGACCAGCACATATCCGGCGGCTCCGCGCATATTGGTCATGCGGAACGAGTTGATGTCGTCCTCGCCGGCGAGGTCCCACAGGATGAGGTTCACGGTTCGATCGGGCAGCTCCACCGTCTTCTTGTCGATCTTGACTCCGACGGTGGTGAGATAGGTTTCGGAGAACACGCTCTGGACGTAGCGCTTGACCAGGCTGGTCTTGCCCACCGAAAAGCCGCCGATCATGCAAATCTTCTTTTGCAGCACCGCCGTCATGGCTCCTCCTCGAACACGATCGAGAAGGAAACGCGGCGGTTGATCGAGCGAGCGGCCGCGGCCGCCGCCGAGGTGTCGTCCTTAAGCGGCTCGAGCTGACCCGCGCCACGCACTTGAAGCAAATCTGGATCGACGCCGCGCTTCTTCAGAAGCGCGCGTACTGCCTCGGCGCGCGCCACGCTTAAGGACAGGTTGGAGGTGCCCTGACCCTGGCTGTCCGCATGCCCGGTCAAAGTCACCCTGGTGATAGCGTGCAAGGTGGAAGACAATTTCGTGAGCTCAATTAGGTCGTTCGCGATCTCATCGAGAACCTGCTCCTGTCCGGCGGCCGGCAGCGACTTGCCGCTTTCAAAATTGATGCTGCGCGCCTGGATGGCATCGCGCAATTTGCCGAGGGCACCCTCGCTGATATCGCGCATGGCCGACAGGTCCAAAACCGGCGCGCCTGCCGGCAGCGCGTTGCCGACCTTGCGAGCGCGCGAGATCCACGGTGAGGGGGCTGACCCTCGCGCGATGATACGGTCGCCCTCGACTGAGAGCGTGACGCCGGGCGGCGGGCTGAGGGAAACTTGCAACCGTGCGAGTACGAATTGCGGATCGAGCGCTTGATAGGGCTCGAAATGCACGACGACGCGGGCCGGATCGATCCCCACTTCGCCCAGGACCTTGAGCGGGTCGGCGGCAAGCGGATCGCGCAAGCCTGACAGGAGAAACTTGTCGCCGCCCGCCTCGGACTGGGTGATGACGATACCAGGCTCGGCCTGCAGCCGTTTCACATAAGCCTGCCATTCCCGGTCAACCACCTCCCGACTCTGCTCAGCGGCGGCATCCTCATTGTTGACCCCGGCGAGGTCGAAGCTCGGTGCACCGGCAGGCAGCATCTGCGCAACAGCGTGCGCACGGTCGAGCCAACGGTGCGGGGCCGAACCTCGCGCCACGATGCGGTTGGCTGCGATCGCCATGGTCACGCTCGAAGGCGGATCGAGCGTTGCCTCAAGCCGTTTCAGCACCAATTGCGGGTCGAGCGCCTGATAGGGATCGAAATGCGCCACGACCCGCGCCGGATCGATCCCCGCCTCGCCAAGAAGCGCGAGGGGGTCGACAGCGAGCGGGTCGCGCAGGCCCGATACCACGAACTTGCCGTCACGACTGTCCGTTTCGGTGACTACAATTCCGGGTTGCGCCCGTAAGGTCTCCAGATAACCCTCCCAGAGCTGGTGGTTGTACCACCACCATGCTGCCCAAGCCCCCGCGAGAGCCAGCAGGAGCAGCGGCAAAGCCACCACAAGTACCCGTCCCGTTCTGCTTCGCGGCGGCTCATGCGCGCCAAGCGCCACCAGTTCGCGCAAGCGCGCCTCGACATCGCCGAGACCTGAGCTGTCGCCGTCGAAGCTTTCGAGCGCGTGGTGCCGCTCGGCGTGGATGCGCGACAAGGTGTTGCGCATCGCGTCGTGCAGTCCCTCGGGGGGATCGCCGCGGATCACCGCGACCAGCAAGGCAAACGGGCCGGGCTCGCACCACAGCCGCAGTTCTCCCAGTTGCAGCGAGTTCGAGCCCCTGGTGCTCGGCGCCGCTGAAGGAATCGCGGACAAAATCCTGGATTGCGACCAGCATCGAAGAAACGAGCTGCGGGTCTTGGCTCACTGCATTCTCGGCCGCCACATGGGCGATCAACAGCCCGGTGTGTCGGTGGACCAGGAACACGTGTTCGACCTGGTAGACCAGCGTATGCTTGAGCACGACCTCGGCGAAAGGCCGTCCGGTGCGCCAGGCCTCCCAGCGCCATTTGAGCCCCCGCCAGGTGAGGCTGTATTTGAGGGTCTGGTTGAGCCGCTGGAACGTCTCGTCGATCGTCTCGCCGATCGATTTGCGGATGGCCGGCACGATCGTCGGATAAAGGATGTTGACCAGCGTCGTGGGATCGTTGCGGATCGAGCTCTCCGCCGCCTTCTCCATGACGGGCGCCAACACGTGCCCCATCCGCGTATCGCTCGTCGCCTGGGCGATCGCGGTCGGCAAGATGTGCCCGATCACGGCGGCCAAGCGCTCGGGATCGTCCACCACGCCGGCGAGCCGCGACAACGTCTCGATCTCGCGGCCGACCAGCAAGGTTCGCAGCTGCTCGAGCTGGAGATCGCCCGGGACGCACGCCGTTCTGCTGCGCCCGCAGCTCCGGCTTCAGGCTCTGCGCGATTTCGACGAGCAGGCCCGCCAGAGCTTTTCGATCGATGGCGTCATCGCCCGAGCGAAGCAGCCCCTCAAGAATATCGGGGGACCGGGTCACCTGGCGGCTAGCTGGACGCCCGGCCGCGCGTTGGTTCGATTCCGCCCTTTGCGCCACTCGCCGCGTCCTGGTTCAGGCACTTGGCGACCTCGACGAACAACCCGGCCAGCAGGTTGCGATCGGTTTTGACGTTGCTGAGCTCGGCGAACATTTTTTCGATGGTGTGCTGAAGATCATCGTTCCTGCGCTTGATCTCCTCGCGCAGTGACTGCGCTTCCTGCGTCAGACGGTCGGCCATGTCGCGCTCGAGCTGGCTCAATTGGTCCGACGTCGCGCGCAGCCGCTTTTCCAGCGCCTGATTATGCTCGCGCAGCGTCCGCTCGAGCTCCTTGTCGGCATCGGCACGCAAGTCCTTCTCTTCGCGGAGCTGGCCCACGAGCAACTCCACCTGCTTCTTGGCGTTCGATTCGAAGGCGCTAAGGTTGCGCGCCGTCTCGGTCTCGATGTCCTTGAAGCGCTGGAGAAACCGCTCCTCCAGTTTGGTGAAGCGGCGGTCGTAGTCTTGCATCTGGTTGCCGAACAGGAGATCGCGGATCTTGTCCACGCCCACCACTTCGCCGCCAGGAAGGGGGCCGTTGCCCAGCTGCGCGGCGGCTACGGCGTCGATCAACTCGTTTCCAGATTTCGATGATTTACCCGCCACGCTACACCTCCACTGATCTTTGTGACGAAAGCAGTTTGTAGTTATGACATCGCCTGTTGTGAACTTGCAAGCCTTTGGAAATTCACTACTACTTATTGGTCGGGAGAGATGTCTCGTCGTTTAGACCTGTTCGATCGTCCCGCTCAATCATCCCTGGATCCCTGCTCGGAGCGGCAGATCCCGCACACAGTCACACCGCCGCGATGCGGCTCAAATAGGGCGCAGGCCGTGGGGGTGTTCAACCCGCTTCCCCTTCCTAAATTAAGAGTCAGGCAAAAGTGCCCAAATCGGTCCATCACGGGCCGATAGCAACGCCTAATAAGGAGGCGGAGTAATGCGTAAGAATCAGACGCTGCGCACGGTCGCCATTGCAACCGCGGCCGGTTTGATGCTGTTCGGCGCGATGTCGATGGCCGAAGCTGGCAGCGCCGGTGCCGGCCGTTTTAGCGTCGGCGGTGGTAGCCTGAGCACATTCCACACCAATCCAGGCGGCAAGTACGTTGGCAGCGGCGCAGGCAAGTTCCACTCCAATCCCGGCGGCAAATACGTCTATCGGGGCAGCAACGAGACATTCCACTCCAATCCCGGCGGCAAATACGTCTATCCCGGCGGTCCGGACAAATACGACCACCACCATTACGGCCCGTCCCGCAGATATGGCTATTACCCCTGGTATGGCCTGCCGCTTTATTCCAATGGCGAGGGGTGCGACGACTTCTATCGCCGCGCTGTGGCCGCTGACAGCGCCTATTGGTGGAACCGCTACCGCAGATGCAGCGGGGCTTATTAGAACTGAGTTGTGACGAACAGGCCAAGTGCCTGAGTTGGGCCACATTTTGCGCAAGAAGCGATGGAAAAGTTAACGCTGGAAGGAGGGCGGCGCTGCCGCTCACCCTACGCTCCGCTACAATAGGCGCGGGTTCGACGAGAAGACCAACATCCACTAGAGGCCATGTCGGCAGCGCTTGCCTTCAATCGCAGTCAGGATGTCGATTATGGCGTGGCCCAAGAGGTCGCGCCCGGCATTCGGCGTATCGTCGCCAATAATCCGGGCCCCTACACCTTTCTCGGCACCAACAGCTACATCGTCGGCAGCGGCGAGGTCGCCGTCATCGATCCGGGACCGGCCGACGACAAGCACCTGAAGGCAATCGCCACAGCGATCAAAGGCGAGCGCCTCGCACATATCCTCATCACGCATAGCCATCGCGATCATTGCGATGGCGCGCGCGCCATGCAGGCGCTGCTCGGCGGCGAGATCGCCGCGTTCGGGCCGACTGACACCGCGCGAGGCGCGGGCGCGCCCGGTCTCGGCGATGCGTTCGTCGATCCCGCCTTCGAACCGGACCGCAAACTCGCAGACGGCGACACGGTCAGAGCCAAAAGTTTCGCGCTGGACGTGCTGCATACGCCCGGCCACGCGCCCGACCATCTGTGTTTCGCGCTGGTCGGCAAGCGCACGGTGTTCACCGGCGATCATGTGATGGGATGGAACACCACAGCCATCGCGCCGCCAGAGGGCAACATGGCGCAGTTCCTCAGCTCCCTCGAACGGCTGATGCAGCGCCACGACAAGATGTTCCTGCCCGCGCATGGCGGCCGCATCCAGACGCCGCAGCGGGTAGTGAAGGCCTATATCATGCACCGCAAATGGCGCGAGCAGACCATCCTCGCCTGCCTCGACGAAGACATCGGCACCATTCCACGCATTGTCGAGAGGCTTTACGGCACGCTGGATGCCGGGCTGAAGGAGGCTGCGGCACTCTCCGTGCACGCGCATCTCGAGTACCTCATCAATCGGGACTTGGTCGCGGCCGAAGGGCCAGCCGATTGGCTTAGCGCTTTTTACCTCCGCCCTTCTTCTTAGATATTTTCTTCTTGGTCGGGTTTTTCTTGTCGGCGGGGTCTTCTTTCTTGGGCTCCGCCTGCTCCAACACGGTCTTCTCGCCCTTCTCCAGCGCGGCGGTGACTTGCTCGAACAGCTTGCGGATGCGCGCGGCATTGGCGCCGAGATCGGTCCTGCCGTAACGCGATACCGAACGCACGTCGATGATGGCTTGCGCGTCGTCGCCCTTCACCTGCACGACCACGTCGTCGGTAAAGCCCATCACCAGCGTGCGGTCGGTCGCCTCAATGCGGCCCGCCCCCGTCTCGCCCGGGGCTTCGTTGACGACGATAGTCCAGCCGAGACGGTCGACCGCCTCATGCACGAGGCTGAACACTTCGGTGGCCGAGCGCTCGAGCGCCATCGGCTCGATATCGGGATAGCCCTCGTCCTGCAAATCGATGGCGGCGTCGTCCGGCTCGACGATGGGATTGGCGTCGGCCGGGCGCATGGTGTTGAGCACCTTGAAGTCGAGCGGCTCGTCCGGAGACGTCTCGACATCGTACAGCCAGGGCAGCGTGACGGCATGCGAGAGAAAATAAAGCGGGGCGGCAAGGCCGAGGCAGGCGATGAAGATCGCGGCAACGGCCTGGGCGGCCCCGGTCTGGCCACCGAACCAGATACGCACGATGGCGAACAGGGCGATACCGATGGCGAGGAACAGTCCGCCGATCGACACGGCCATCAGATTCATCGCCGCAGGCGTTGTCAGCGACGCAAAGCGGTGCAGCAGCACCGTGAGTATCATCAGTTGGACGAAGAACAGCGCGACTCTGCGCGCCCAAATGGCTTCGCGCGCCTCCTTGACGGAGTAACGCGCGGTCGCGTAGCGCGCCATCGAGAAGCTCAACTCGCCGCCCTCATCTCAAAGCCAAACATTACTTTGCCTGGGGGCCCTCCCCCTCAAGGCCTGTTATAGCCAATTTGCGCGGCCGCGACAGTCGCCTCGGCGCCCGGTCGAGGCGCGACATTTGACTACCCTGCGCCGATGGCAAGTTTGTGGTGCACCAAGGGCCGCATGGCCGCCCGATCACGGAAAAAGGCGGGTCTTGGTCCAAGGCGCATGCGCGTCTGCGCGCCGGAACACGATTCGGTCGTGCAGCCGGAATGGACCGTTCTGCCAGAACTCGATTTCAAGCGGGATCAGCCGATAGCCGCGCCAATAGGCCGGCCGGGTCACCGGGCCATCGCCGAAGTCGTTGGTCAGGCGCTCGACCTCGGCCTCGAGCACGGCGCGCGAGGCGAGCGGCCGCGACTGGCGCGAAGCGCAAGCGCCGATCCGGCTCTCGCGATGGCGGGTGACGAAATAGGCGTCGGCCTCGGCCTCGGTTGCCGGCTCGATCGGCCCCCGCACGCGGATCTGCCGCCCCAGGCTCTTCCAGTAGAACAGCAGCGCGGCTTTAGGGTTGGCGGCGAGCTCGTTGCCCTTGGCGCTCTCGCAATTCGTATAGAAGACGAAACCGCGCCTGTCGGCGCCTTTGAGGAGAATCATCCGCACATTGGGCAAGCCATTCGAATCAACCGTGGCGACCGCCATCGCTTCCGGGTCGGCGGGCTCGGAAGCCTTGGCCTCGGCCAGCCAAGCGGAAAACAGCGCGAACGGGTCGCTTGCCTCGGTGAAATCGGGCGCCGCGCCTGTCTGTTTCGGTCGCTCGTGCATCGCTCAAATATCCTCGACGGCCCGCTCAGCCGACTTTTTTTGCACGTCATCCCCTCTCGGCACGGGCATTTACGTGCTGCACGATCCGGTTCTATTGCATTTGCTTTCGCTGCTATGTGCGCAGGAGGGGTGGGACTTCGCCGAGTGTTGAGGAGCCACTATTGCGGAATAGGGGACCACTTCGGCGCAGAGGCACTGCTGAGGGTGGGGGCCCTCGGCGTGAGAGCTTTGGTTGGTCAATTGACCCTCAGCGGAGTATCGTTCATTCGACCACGCCAGAGACATGATAAGTCGCGATCTTCCAGGCGTGCCACTTCATCGGCTGCGCCTACCAGCGTACAGCTTGGCTCCCAAACAAGTGGGCGCTCGAGTTTCCGGGGAGCTTCGCATCGGTACATTCGGTATCCCAGGCCCAGCTAAGCTGACGGAATTGATTATCGACGCATTCAGAGCACTTAGGGTCAAACTTCCAACGGCAAAATTGATCGTTGCAGGCTATGACGCAGCGAAGTACGCAACTAGCCATACGCTCTCGCCGTTAGAGGGTTTCGAGGTACATGACTTGTTATCTTGCACGGAGTTTGAGTGCGTCATGGGGTCGGTCGATCTCGCGATACAGCTCCGGGCGGCGAACCGAGGGGAGAGCTCGGGCGCGATTGCCCAGCTCTTGTCTCTTGGAATACCCGTAGTAACCTCAAAGAGGGGAGCGTTCGAGGAGTACGAAGGCGCGGTGAAGTTTCTACCCGAACCGGTCGCTGCGCCGGACTTGGTTCACCTAATAATGGAGGAGCACCAACATTTCGCCGAATGGAGGCGAAGAGAGCAGGAGTATAGCGAGAAGCATTCACCACGTGCATTTTGTGACCAGCTGGGTGAACTGCTCGAGGCCATACTGGTCTTAGGTGCCGTCGAGAAGTCAGAGATCTCAGCCGCCCCGACGGCAAGCCTAAGTTTTCTCGCACCAAGGCCGCGTAGTGCCCTACCCGATCTACACGCCGCGACACCTCCGCGAAATTTGTGAGGCGGCAGTCTACCTTTTTACGGGCCAAAGCGCTGATTACGAGCCTCGGCGCCGTTTCGAAAACGTCTTGCAGGTTCCCTTCGCATTTATAAGCCCGGGTGAGTTGCATTACGCCAACTACCGAGAGCAAACCGACCGGGTGAGAGCGCGCAGAGCGGACATCTCCCTGGCTTACGAGCTGCTCCTCCAACGTGCTCCCGATCTCGAAGCTCTCACGAAAGCCGATGAAGTGTCTCTGTTTGAGCTGGTTGACTATATTTTACTCTCGGAGGAGTTTGCGCAGAAGGTGGACCAACTTGCCGTTCGCGCGTTCCCTGGCGCTGCGCGCGTGTTCCATATTCATATACCTAAGACGGCCGGCTCCTCGCTCCATGCGGCTTTGCAAAGCATCGGCTGGGCCACCTACAAATTCGATCTTTCTAGTCTTCCCACTCCTGAGAGGTCCGTATGCTACGAGACGTTCACGCTCGATCGTCTAAGAAAGGGTATGCTGATTGGTGGTCATCGTCCGCTCGATGCCTACGGTCCGATGCACAAGCCAGGCGACCGCTATGTGTCGTTCATACGCGAGCCGCTGCAACGAATCTTGTCCTATTACAATTACTTGATGATGAGGATAGAGGAGAATCCAGCGGCGCCAGATTAAGCAACGCGCTGAAGGCTGGCTTTGTCTGTGGCGATTTGGAGTACAACTACAACTGCACCAATCTATTTCCTCGCAATCGTCAATGCCACTTTTTCAGTTCCAATGGAACGTTCTGCGATGCGCTGGATGCCATCACACTACGACGTGTGCCTTTATGGGGTGCAGGACTTTCAGCAAGCCCTATGGAGCCTTTTCGGAACCGTAGCACTGGCCGCGAAAATGTCTCCCGGAAATATGCCACCGAGACCGACTTGTCGAAACGGCTCAGGCGGAAGATCCGCGCTCAAAACAAACAGGACTACCTTTTTCGATCATGTATCGAAGCTAGGCGGAGGCATCGAGGTGCCCGGCGCTGCAGGCCTCTCGACTTTCAATTGGCCGATCCCTCACGCACTAGTCGTCCGTGCCCCTGTCCACTCGTCCAACATGCGGGCGCGCGCAACATGTCGAGAGTGGCGCACGGGCGAAGATTTTGCTCACCCTGATAGGGCACCATGGGTTTCGTTGATAGTGGGCGCGGGGGTTTGGTTGAGTACCGCGTCGAGTTGGGGACGAGTTGGTTATGCGTACGTTCCGTTGGAACGCTCCTATCATCATTGGGGCGGGCGCTCTCGCACTTTCGTTATTCGCGCCCGCCCCTCTTCCCCTCATGGCCGGGGAGAGCGGAGCGGAAGTGACTGGAGCCCTTGAGGGGCAACAGCTTGGCCTAACCGAGCTCAAAGCGCGTCTCGACCGCAGCGACCGGGCGGCGGCAATGCAGGCGCTCGAGCTTGCCCTTTCCGAACTCGCCGACGGGGTGACGCTGGTCTGGCAGCGGCCGGAACGGAAGCTGGTCGGTCGAATCAGGCCGGTCTCGGCCTTCCGCGACGACCAGGGCCGGGTTTGCCGCCATGTCGTCTACTCCCTCGCGCTCGGCACCTATCAGCGGCAGATCGAAGGGGTTGCGTGCCGGGAGTCCGATGGCTCCTGGTCGCTTTCGGGGTAAACGGGGGTCTTAATGTCTCAAGTCAGTCAGGCCGAGGCTGCCGCTTCGGGCGGTTCGGCGCGAAGAAACCATGACGAAGCGGGCCAGCAGGCGTCCGAGGAGCGGTTCACGACGCTCAGGTCGCGCGACGAGCATACCTTCTCGCAAATGAGGATCGACCGGGGTGGACCGCGCAGCTTCTCCGCCCTTTGCTTTCGCGGCTGGCGGCGGGACTAAAAGTTAAGCCCGCGCCCTTTGGCCTCAATCGGCACCGCGGCATTAAGCCTTCCGGCCTGGCCGTTGCGGTCCTATAAAGCGCCTTCCTTTGAAAAGGCGCAGGGAGCGATGGCTGAGGGCGGCAAGTTGATGGCGGGCAAGCGCGGTGTCGTGTTCGGCGTCGCCAATAACCGCTCGATCGCCTGGGGCATCACCAAGGCCGTGACCGACCAGGGCGCCGAGGTTGCGCTCACCTATCAGGGCGACGCCATCAAGAAACGGGTCGAGCCGCTGGCGCAGGAGATCGGCTCGAAGCTCGTGCTGCCCTGCGACGTAACCGACGAGGCCAGCGTCGAAGCCGTGTTCGCGGCGATCGCCAAGCAATGGGGCGCTCTCGATTTCCTGGTGCATGCGGTCGCCTTCTCCGACAAGGAGCAGCTCGACGGGCGCTATGTCGACACCACCCAGGACAATTTCACCCAGACGCTGCTGATCTCTTGCTACTCCTTCACCGCGCTGGCGAAGCGCGCGGAGAAGCTGATGCAGAACGGCGGCTCGCTGCTGACGCTGACCTATTACGGCGCCGAGAAGGTGATGCCGCATTACAACGTGATGGGCGTGGCCAAGGCCGCGCTCGAAGCGAGCGTGCGCTATCTCGCCGCCGATCTCGGCAGGGGCGCGATCCGGGTCAACGCCATCTCGGCGGGGCCGATCAAGACGCTGGCCGCAAGCGGCATCGCCGACTTCCGCTATATTCTGAAATGGAACGAATATAACGCGCCGCTCCGGCGCACCGTCTCCATCGAGGATGTCGGCGCGGGCGCGCTGTACCTTCTCTCCGACCTCGGCCGTGGCGTCACCGGCGAGATCCTGCATATCGACGCGGGCTATCACGTCGTCGGCATGAAGAACGAAGACGCCCCGGACATTTCCGTAACCAAAGAGTAGTCCCGGCTTTGCCGGTAATGACAAAGTAAAGACATGCGCGCATAAAAGGCCCATGTCGCACAACAGTTTCGGCCATTTGTTCCGCATCACCACCTGGGGCGAAAGCCACGGGACGGCGATCGGCTGCGTGGTCGATGGCTGCCCGCCCGGCATTCCCATCACCGAGGCCGAGATCCAGACCTATCTCGACAAGCGCAAACCGGGCCAGTCGCGCTATACTACGCAGCGGCAAGAGCCGGACCAGGTGCGCATCCTCTCCGGGGTATTCACCGACGAGACCGGCGCGCAGCTCACCACCGGAACGCCGATCGCGCTCGAGATCGCCAATGTCGATGCGCGGTCGAAGGACTACGGCGAGATCAAAGACAAGTACCGGCCCGGCCACGCCGATTACACCTATCAGATGAAATACGGCCTGCGCGATTGGCGCGGCTCGGGGCGCGCGTCGGCGCGCGAGACGGCGATGCGGGTCGCCGCGGGCGCCATCGCGCGGAAAGTGGTGCCGGGCATGCGCGTGCGCGGCGCCCTCACCCAGATCGGGCCTTACGAGATCGACCGGCGCAACTGGAATTGGGACGAGCTCGGCAACAATCCGTTCTTCTGCCCCGACGCCAAGACGGCGCGGGTCTGGGCCGATTTTCTCGACCAGGTGCGCAAGAAGGGCTCGTCGGCCGGCGCCGTCATCGAGATCGTGGCCGAGGGCGTGCCGCCAGGGCTCGGCGCGCCGCTCTATGCCAAACTCGACCAGGACATCGCCTCGGGGCTGATGAGCATCAATGCGGTGAAGGGGGTGGAGATCGGCGCGGGCTTCGCCTCGGCGTCGCTCTCGGGCGAGGAAAATGCCGACGAGATGCGCATGACGAAGGACGGGACGCCAGAGTTCCTGTCGAACAATGCCGGGGGCATTCTCGGCGGTATTTCGACCGGGCAGCCGATCGTCGCGCGCTTCGCGGTCAAGCCCACGTCTTCGATTTTGACCCCGCGCCAGACGGTCGACACATCCGGCCACGACACCGAGATCTCGACCAAAGGCCGCCACGATCCTTGCGTTGGCATCCGCGCGGTGCCGATCGGCGAAGCCATGGTCGCCATCGTGCTGGCCGATCATTACCTCCGGCATCGCGGCCAGACCGGCCAGGGTTGATGGCCTTCCGCAGCATTGTGATCCTGACCGGGGCCGGGCTTTCGGCCGAGAGCGGGCTCGGCACGTTCCGCGACAAAGGCGGGTTGTGGGAGGAGTTCAATCTCGAAGAGGTGGCCACCCCGGAAGGCTTTGCCCGCAACCCGGCTCGCGTGCATGAATTCTACAATCTGCGCCGGCGGCGGCTTGGCGAGGCGAGGCCGAATGCGGCGCACGCGGCGCTGGCGCGGCTGGAGAGACAGCATGCCGGCGTCCTCACCGTAACGCAGAATATCGATGGCCTACATGAAGCGGCCGGCACGCACGCGCTGATCCATATGCATGGCGAGTTGTCGCGCGCGCTCTGCGCCGCATGTCTCGCGAGCTATTCATGGGCCGAGGACCTTTCCACCGCGACGCCTTGCGCGGCTTGCGGCCAGGCCGGCGCCATGCGGCCCGACGTGGTGTGGTTCGGCGAGATGCCGCGCGAGATGGACCGCATCTACGCGGCGCTGGTGGCCTGCGATCTGTTCATCTCGATCGGCACGAGCGGCAGCGTCTATCCCGCGGCCGGCTTCGTCGCCGAGGCCCGCGCGGCCGGCGCGCATACGGTCGAACTCAATTTGGAGCCGTCCGAGGGTGCGAGCCGGTTCGCCGAAGCCGCCTATGGCCCCGCGACAGAGATCGTCCCGGATTATGTCGAGAGCCTGCTTGGCACTAACGCGTAAGCTCGACCACGACCTCGACATGCGGCGAGAACAGGAACTGATCGACCGGCGTCACGCGGGCGATGCGGTAGCCGCCATCGACCAGGATGCGGAGGTCGCGGGCGAGCGTGCCGGGATTGCACGAGACTGCCACCAGCCGCGGCACCTCCGACTTGGCAAGCGTCTCGGCTTGCCCGGCGGCGCCGGCACGCGGCGGATCGAACACCACGGCGTCGTAGGCTTTGAGCTCCTTCACGCTCAAAGGCGAGCGAAAGAGGTCGCGGCGGATAGCGCGCACCGGCTTGAGCTTGGGCGTCTTCCGCGCCGCCTCGGCGAGCGCGGCAAGTGCGGCCTCGTCGGCCTCGTAGGCGTCGACCGCGGCTTTGCGCGCCAGAGCGAAGGTGAAGGTGCCGAGACCGGCGAACAGGTCGGCCACGCGCTTCGCGCCGCTCACGCCATCTCCAACCAGTTCGACCAGAGCAGCCTCGGCCTCGCCCGAGGCCTGGAGGAAGACGCCGGGCGGCAACCTCACTTCGGCGCCGGACAGCTCGATCTGCGGCGCCGCAACCGGCCCGATGCTCTCGCCGTCTACCGTGAGCCGCGCCACGCCGAGCGCGGCGGCTTTGCCCGCGAAAGCGCCAAGGGCTGCGGGGCTTGGCCTGACGCCTTCGAGCACGATATCGAGGCCGCTCATCGGTTTCCGTCACGCTCACCCTCGCCTCGCGCTTGCCACCGAGCAAGCTGCCGAGCGCCTGTTTCAGACTTAGGCAGGCGTTCGACGATGCGCGGCGACAGGATCGGGCAGAGTTCGATGTCGATCAGCTCATGCGAGCGGGCGCGGCGATAGCCGAGAGCGACCCCGGCTTTCGACTTCCCGAGCGTGAAGGCCGCGCGCCTGCGGCTAGCGAGGGGCACACGCCGCACGTCCTCGACTTGCGCCTCAAGTCCGCGCGACCGCAAGGCGGCCACGACCAGCTCACGCTTCCAGGCGAGATAGGCGCTCGTCTCGAGATGCTGAAGCGCGCAGCCGCCGCAAATGCCGAAATGCGGGCAGACCGGCGCGACGCGGTCGGGGCTCGGCTCGAGCACTGCGATTAGGCCGGCGCGGTCGCTGCCGGGCTCGGCATCGACCCCCACCAGCTCACCGGGCAGCGTGAATGGCACGAAGAGTGGCCCTTCCGGGCCGTCGGCCACGCCGTCGCCTTGCGCACCGAGGCGCCCGATCCTGACCTCAGTCTGCATGGCGCGCGCCGATCAGAAATTCCTCGTTGCCGCTGCCACCGAGAATCGGCGAGGCCATCTCTCCGACCACTATCCAGCCGGCGTCCTCGATGAAGCCGCGGACTTTTTCCACAGCCTTTTTGCGCTCGGCGGGCTTCCTGAACAATCCCACCCTTGCCGACCGCCGCCCGGCCCGCCTCGAATTGCGGCTTGACCAGAGCCACCAGCCAAGCCCCGGGCGCGGCGAGTTCGAGAGCCGCCGGCAGCGCCAGGGTCAAGCTGATGAAGCTGACATCGGCGACGATGGCCGTCACCTCCTCGCCGATCACCGTCCGGTCGAGCGCCCTGGCGTCGGTGCCTTCCAAGACCACCACCCGCGGGTTCACCCTGAGCTTGGCATGGAGCTGGCCGCTGCCGACGTCGACCGCATAGATCTTGGCCGCGCCGCGCGCGATCAGGACATCGCTGAAGCCGCCGGTCGAGGCGCCGAGATCGAGCGCGACCGCATCTTTTGGGTCAAAGCCGAAGGCATCCAGCGCCGCCGCGAGTTTCTCCCCGCCGCGCGAGACGTAGCGGCTCGCGCCGGGGCTCAGCCGGAGCTCGGCCTCGGGCGTCACCTGCGCGCCAGGCTTGAGCGCGGTGACGCCGGCCACGCTGACCAGCCCCCGCCGCACGAGGTCGGCGGCGCGGGAGCGGGATGGCGCCAACCCGCTCTCAACTAATAATTGGTCGAGACGTCTTTTTTTGTAGATGGGCACAAAAGCTTCTCATATGCTCCCGCTTGCGTCGGGAATCCTCGCGCGCGGACGAAGGCCGGGAGCGGTCGGCGCCGCATCACATACATACTGCGAAGCGCCCCGCTCGGCGCGCCATCGCGGAGGTCTCGTGAGCCTAGAATCGTCGGCTTACCTTACCGATAAGTGCGAAGTCCAAAAACGTGACGTGACCGGCGGCAAGGCCGTCTTTGCTCGGGACGTGATCGAGCAAGGCGAGCTTATTGCCGTTTGGAGCGGGCGTATCGTCGGCGCGGACGAGCTTGACGAGCTGCCCCCCGAGATCCGGCGCCATACGGTGCAGGTCGAAGAGGCGCTCTATCTCGCGTCGATCACCGAGGCCGAGCCGCCGGACTTCATCAATCATTCCTGCGAGCCGAATGCCGGCCTCGACGGACAGATTGCCATCGTCGCGCTGCATCGCATTCAGCCTGGCGACGAGGTCACCATCGACTATGCCATGTGCGACGGCTCGCCTTACGACGAGTTCGAGTGCGGCTGCGGCTCGACGATCTGCCGCGGCCGCGTGACCGGCGACGATTGGCGCAATCCCACCCTGTGGGAACGCTACGCCGGACATTTCTCGCCCTATCTCGAGCGCCGCATCAGGGCACTCAAGCGTCGGCGTTTCCGCCGCAAGCGCGGGCTTGTGGCCGTTGGCACGGAGGCCACCGGAAACACTGCATGAGCGGGTTTGCATTTCAGCCAAATCAAGGGACACAACTATGCTGACGGTCAGCACCTATGTTGCGCCGAGCGCCATTGAAGGCCTCGGCGTGTTCGCCGGCGAGTTCATCGAACGGGGGCGCCTGATGTGGAGCCTCAATCCGAAATTCGACATCTTCGTTTCCCGCGAGGAGATCGAGGCGTATGCGCCGCATCTGCAGAATTTTATCTCCCGTTATAGCTATCCGCATCTGGAAGTACCCGGGGTGGTCGTGGTCGATTGCGACAACGGCCGCTTCATGAACCACACCCTCACCCCCAACACCGACTTCCGCATCTTCGACAAAGGTTACGCTCTGGTCGACATCGCCCAGGGGGAAGAGATCACCTGCAATTATCACGAATTCGACCCGACATTCGCGGGCTTCTTTCCGCATATGCAGGCTGCCGTGGCGAATGGCAGGCTTCATGCCAGCAGCTAGGCCGACGCGCTGGGCGCTTGCCGCATGCATGGCCTTGGCGGCGCCGCTCGGGGCGGTCGCCGCCGCGGAGGACTATCCGGGCTTCACCTGGATGGGTGGCGCGGGCGACGGCGACGCGCTGCTCACTTTCGGCTCGCCCGAGACTGGCGAGGACTATGTGTTCATCCTGATCTGCCGCAATAAGGACAAGAGCACCGAGGCAACGCTTTATGTCGACATCGAGGGCACCAAGGTCGGGCAGCCGATAACGGTCGAGCTTGCCGCGGGCGCGGCGAAAGTCTCCCTCAAGGGCAAAATCGCCACGGACGAGATGAGCGGCTTCCATTTCGCCGAGGCGAAGGGCTTTAAGATCAAGCCGTTGATCGCGCTGCTGAAGGAAAAAGGCCCGGTGACCGCCAAAACCGGCAAATTGGTTACCACCTTGCCCGACAAGGGTCGCGCTAAGCCGGCCGCCGAGTTTGCTAAGGCCTGCAAGCTCGACTAAACAAGGTCGCCGGCGGGCCGCCCCCCAGATTGTGCTTGGCTCGGCCGAACCTTAGGCCAACACGAAAGCTTCCCATGATGTCCCGAGCCTCAGCGCGTCTCCTGCTTGCGGCCTGCGTTCTCTCAGGCGCGCTCCTCCCGTTGAGCTTCGCGCGCAGCGAAGAAACGCTGGTGTGGACGGCCAACACCAATGGCGATCTGATATCGCTCTCTTACGGGTCGCTCGACACCAGCAAGCCGCCGGTGCTGCTGCTGTCTTGCTTCAACGAGATGAGCATCGGCGTGCTGGAAGTTTTCGGCACGATCGAGGGAACCAGGCCGGGACAGAAATTGAGCATCGACCTCTCGGCCGGAGGCGCCCAGTCCTCGATCGAAGGTTCAGTAGAGCTCGATGACAAGACCGGAACGATGTTCGCCGAGGCGAGCGATATCGAAATCGGACCCCTGCTCGGAGTGCTCAAAGCCAAGGGTCCTCTGACGGTCAAGATCGCGGCGACCACGCTGACGCTGCCGGAAGTCGGTCGCGCAGACGCCGCCGAGACATTCAGCAAAGACTGTAAACTGAGCTAGCAGCGCTCTTGCGCTCAGGCGAGGCGAATGACGCCTGCCGCGTCGCGCTCCTTGCCGAGCGCGGTGAATACCGCGGCGACGATGCCCGAGGCGTCGAGCCCAGCCTCGGCATACATGGCGGCCGGCTTGTTCTGCTCGATGAAGCTGTCCGGCAGATGCAGCGTGCGCACTTTCAGCCCGCGGTCGAGTAAGCCTTCGCGCGCGAGAGCTTGCAGCACCATCGCGCCGAAGCCGCCGCTCGAGCCTTCCTCCACGGTGATCAGCACTTCGTGGTTCCGCGCCAGCCGGCGCAGCATATCCATGTCGAGCGGCTTGGCGAAACGCGCATCGGCGACCGTGGCCGGCAGGCCGTAACCGGCCAGTTGATCGGCCGCCACCAGGCATTCGGGCAGCCGCGCGCCGAAGGAGAGCAGCGCCACCGCCGAGCCTTCGCGCAAGATGCGGCCTGTGCCGATCTCCAGCGGCGTCCCGCGCTTGGGCAGAGCGACGCCAATCCCCTCCCCGCGCGGATAGCGCAAGGCAGACGGCCGATCGTCGATAGCGGCGGCGGTCGCCACCATATGCATCAGCTCCACCTCATCGGCGGCCGCCATCACCACCATGCCCGGGAGGCAGGAGAGATAGGCCACGTCGAAAGCCCCGGCGTGGGTCGGGCCGTCGGCGCCGACCAAACCCGCCCGGTCGATGGCGAAGCGCACGGGCAGACCCTGCACGGCCACATCGTGCACCACCTGGTCGTAGGCGCGCTGGAGAAAGGTCGAATAGATGGCGGCAAAAGGCTTGTAGCCTTCGGCAGCGAGGCCGGCGGCGAAGGTCACGGCGTGCTGCTCGGCGATGCCGACATCGAAGCAGCGCCCAGGAAACACCTCGGCGAAGCGATCGAGCCCGGTGCCCGACGGCATCGCCGCGGTGATGGCGACGATCTTGTGGTCGGCGCGCGCCTCTTCGATCAGCGCCTGCGCGAAGACCTTGGTGTAGCTCGGCGGTCCGCCGGCTGACGCCTCTTGCGCGCCGGTGACGACATTGAACTTGCCGACGCCGTGAAACTTGTCGGCGGAGATTTCGGCGGGCCCGTAGCCCTTGCCCTTCTGCGTCACGACATGGACCAGGATCGGGCCGTTCTTCATGGCCCGCACGTTGCGCAATACGGGAAGCAGATGATCGAAATTATGCCCGTCGATCGGGCCCACATAATAGAAGCCGAGTTCTTCGAACAGCGTGCCGCCAGTCCAGAAGCCGCGCGTGAATTCTTCGGCGCGTGCCGCCCGCTTCTGCCAGCTCGTCGGCAACAGCTTGCGGGCGAGGTTCTTGAGAAAGCGGCGGAAGCGCCGATAGGCGCCGCCCGAGATGAGCTTGGCGAGATAGGCGCTCATGGCGCCGACCGGCGGAGCGATCGACATGTCGTTGTCGTTGAGAATCACGATCAGCCGCGAATTCATGGCGCCGGCGTTGTTCATGGCCTCATAGGCCATGCCCGCGCTCATCGCGCCGTCGCCGATCACGGCCACCACATTGTGCGCCTTGGCGTCGAGGTCGCGGGCGACGGCCATGCCGAGTCCCGCCGAGATCGAGGTCGAAGAGTGGCCCGCGCCGAACGTGTCGTATTCGCTTTCGGCCCGCTTGCAGAAGCCCGATAGGCCGTCGGCCTGCCGCAGCGTGCGGATGCGGTCGCGCCGCCCGGTGAGGATCTTATGCGGGTAGGATTGGTGGCCGACGTCCCAAATCAATTTGTCATGCGGCGTATCGAAGACGTGATGCAAGGCAATGGTCAGCTCAACCACGCCGAGCCCCGCGCCCAGATGACCGCCGGTCACGGATACGGCCGCGATCAGCTCCTGGCGAAGCTCCTCGGCCAGCTGGGTCAGCTCGGGGTCTTGCAGCGCGCGGAGTTCCTCGGGGGTCCGGACACGGTCAAGCAACGGCGTGGAAGACTCGACGCTCATTCGATACCCGCCAGACTGAAAGGGAAAACGATTGGAAGGATCAACGCGTTGAGCACCTTTATCGGCCGCGAGCCTTGCTTGCAACTATCGCGTAAGGCGGGCCAAATCGTGTCATAGACCCAGCGACGTGGAGTAGCGCGGCGAGCATAGCGGAGTGGCCGGTCCGGCCCAAGCGGCACCTCGCCTTCCCCCGGGCTGATCCTCCAGATGATCAGGAATCCAGCGGGCTGCTGGAGCGAGGATTTTTTACTGCGAGAAACTGGTCGTCTTGGCCCGGACCCGTGTTGGCGCCAGCTTCACCCTGCTCGAGGGCGAGCGGCCCACGCCCTTCGCGCGCATCACGCTCAGCCCGAAACAGGGCTGAGGCTCAACATAATAATGCGTGGCTGAATTCGCTTAACCCTCGACGTCGAGCGGCTCGGTGCCGGTGGGCTGGCCGTTCTGATTGAGCGAGATTTTCTCGACCCTGGCCTCGGCTTTGCGCAGCAGCGCGTCGCAATGGGTCTTCAGCGCCTCGCCCCGCTCATAGATGAGGATCGAGGCTTCGAGCTCGACGTCGCCCTTCTCCAGGCGGTCGACAATGGTCTCGAGCTCTTTCAGCGCTTGCTCGAAACTCATGGTCTCGATGTCGGAATGATCGGTCGGTTCGGCCATGATCTGGCTTAGCCCGTTCCTGGGCCCACGATCAAGAGCCAGCGCCCATCAGGGTTTGCACGTGCACCGCGGTTGAGTTTGCCAAAGCATCGAGGTCGTAGCCGCCTTCGAGCGTCGAGACGAGCTTGCCGCCGCTATGCTTGGCCGCCGCTTCCAACAATTTCTCGGTCACCCAGGCGAAATCGGCCTCGATGAGCCTGAGCTGGGCCAATGGGTCCCTGATATGCGCGTCGAAGCCGGCGGAGACCAAGAGAAAGTCGGGCGCGAAGGCGTCTAGCGCGGGCAGGATGCGCCCTTCCCAGGCCGCGCGGAAGTCCTCGCCATCGTCGCCGGGGGCGAGCGGCGCGTTGCAGATATTGCCAACGCCGGTCTCGTCCACAGCTCCGGTGCCGGGAAAGAGCGGCATCTGGTGGGTCGAGCCGTAGAACAGATCCTTGTCGGTCCAGAATGCGGCCTGGGTGCCGTTGCCGTGGTGCACGTCGAAATCGACCACCGCCACGCGTTTTGCGCCATGCGCGGCGCGAGCGTGCAGCGCGGCGACGGCGACGGAGTTGAACAGGCAGAAGCCCATGGCACGGGACGGTTCGGCATGGTGGCCCGGAGGCCGCACCGCGCAGAAGGCATTGTCGGCTTTGCCCTCCATGACCTGATCGACGGCGTAAAGGGTGGCGCCGGTCGCGCGCAGCGCCGCTTCCCAGCTTCCCGGCGAGACCACCGTATCGGGATCGAGCCAGGCGTGGTCGTGCTTGGGGATGGCGGCGCGGACCATCTGCACATAGGCCTCGGGATGCAGGCGTTCGATCGCGGCGAGGTCGGCGAGCGGCGCTTGCTCGCGGATGAGCGGCTTGAAGGCGGGCGCCGCGAGCGCGTCGTCGATGGCGCGCAAGCGATCGGCGCGCTCGGGGTGGCCGTAACCCGTATCGTGCTCGAGGCAGGCCGGGTGGGTGAGCAACAGCGTGGTCATGGAGCGGTATGGTTAGCGCGGGGCTGGGTTGGGCTGTCAGTCTAGCTTGACCGCTCCGTGGTAACACGCGAAATGGCGCGATGCCCGTCGTTCCAGCAACGCCAGAGGCCATCAGGCAAGCCGCGCAGGCGTTGGCCCGCGGCGAGATCGTCGCGTTTCCCACCGAGACCGTCTATGGGCTCGGCGGCAATGCGCTCGATGCGCGCGCCATCGCCAAGGTGTTCGCCGCCAAGGAGCGGCCGCGCTTCAATCCGCTGATCGTGCATGTGGCAAGTTTTGAAGCCGCCGAACGCTATGCGGTGATGAACGAGACGGCCTGGAGGCTCGCCGAGGCATTCTGGCCCGGACCTCTGTCGCTCGTACTGAACAAGCGCCGGAATTGCGGGATCGCCGACCTGGTCAGTGCCGGCCTCGACACGATCGCGCTCAGGTCGCCCGCGCATCCGGTGGCTCAAGCCCTGCTGGCGGAATCGGCGCTGCCCATCGCCGCGCCGAGCGCCAACCGCTCGGGCCGGGTCAGCCCCACCATCGCGGCGCATGTTGAGGCGGAGCTCGGCGAGCGGCCCGCCATGATCCTCGACGGCGGCCCTTGCCCGCTCGGCATCGAGTCGACAGTGGTGAGCGTCATCGATGGCGAGCCAGGGCTGCTGCGGCCGGGCGCCCTGCCGCGCGAGGCGATCGAGCTGGTGCTGGGTGGCCCGCTGCTCGCAGCTAACGCGAACCATCGGGGGGCTTCGCCGGGGCAACTCGAAACCCATTATGCGCCGCGCACGATGCTCAAGCTCGGCGCGACGCATGTCAGCGCCAGCGAGGCGCTGCTCGCCTTCGGCCCTGACGTGCCGCAAGGCGCGCGCGCGACCATCAATCTCAGCCCGAGCGGCAATCTCGAAGAGGCCGCGGCGAAGCTGTTCGCCGCGCTGCGCGAGCTTGACCAGATGGCCGCTACTGCCATCGCCGTGATGCCGATTCCCGCCCATGGGCTGGGCGAGGCCATCAACGACCGCTTGCAGCGCGCGGCCAATCGGGGCTAGCGCTCATCGTCATGACCAGCGACCCACAGCACCCGCCGCCCAGCCCGGACACGATCGATGCGTTGGTGCGCATCGTCGGCGAGGCGAACGCGATCCGCGACGAGGCAGCGATGGAACGCTATCTCGTCGAATGGCGCGACCGCTATCGCGGCAGGGCGGCGCTCGTGCTCAAACCAGGCGACACGCAAGAGGTGGCGGCAATCCTGGAACACGCCAACGCGACCAACACGGCCATCGTGCCGCAAGGCGGCAATACCGGGCTGGTCGGCGGGCAAATCCCGTTCGAGACCGGCCACGAGGTCGTCGTCTCGCTCGAGCGTCTCACTCGTGTGCGCGACATCGATCTTGCCTCTAACACCATGACGGTCGAAGCGGGGCTGGTGCTGGAGCAGGCGCAGCAGGTGGCAGCGAGCGCCGGGCGCCTGTTTCCTTTGAGCCTCGCCTCGGAGGGAAGCTGCCAGATCGGCGGCGTGCTCGCCACCAATGCCGGCGGCACGGCTGTGCTCGCTTACGGCAGCGCGCGGGACCTTACGCTCGGACTTGAGGTGGTGTTTGCCGATGGGCGCGTGTGGAACGGGCTCACGTCGCTGCGCAAGGACAATTCGGGTTACGACCTCAAGGACCTGATGATCGGTTCGGAGGGAACGCTGGGCATCATCACCGCCGCGGTGTTGCGGCTGTTCCCGAAGCCGGTCGAGCGGGTCACCTGCATGGCGGGCTTCCACGCGCTCGAAACCGCGCCTGCCTTCTTTACCCGCGCGCTTGAGCAAGCCGGCCCGGCGCTCACGGCGTTCGAGATCATGCCGCGCATCGGTCTAGAGTTCGTGCTCCGCCACGGGAGTTCGGTGCGCGATCCCTTCCCTACGGCCTATCCGTGGTACGCGCTGTTCGAGCTGACGAGCCCGCGTGAAGGCGACGAACTCGCGCGCCTCGCCGAGAGTGTGCTGGGCGAGGGTATCGAGGCCGGCGAGATCGACAGCGCGGTCGTCGCCGCGTCGCTCACCCAAGCGCAAGAGCTGTGGCGTCTGCGCGAGCTGATGAGCGAGATGCAGAAGCACGAAGGCGGTTCCATCAAGCACGATGTCGCCGTGCCGGTGGGACGCGTACCTGAGTTCGTCGCGCGCGCCAATCAGCTCGTGGAGTTGATGATCCCCGGGGCGCGGCCGGTGCCGTTCGGCCATCTCGGCGACGGCAATATTCATTACAATGTCAGCCAGCCGGCCGGCATGGACCGCGCGATTTTTTTGAGCTCTTGGGACGCGCTCAACGCCGCCGTGTACCAGATCGTGCTCGATCTCGGCGGCTCGATCAGCGCCGAGCACGGCATCGGTCGGCTCAAGCGCGAACTGCTGCCGCATGCGAAGCAGCCGGTCGAGATCGAGTTGATGCGGAAGATCAAAGCGACCTTCGATCCCAACGGCATTCTCAATCCGGGGAAGTTGCTCTAGATGAAACGTTTGCAAACAGACGCGCTATGGACCGAGGTCGACGGCTATCTCGAGGACTGCTTCGTGCCCGGCGATGAGGCGCTCGATGCGGCGCTCGAAGCCAGCGACGCGGCAGGCTTGCCGCGGATCAATGTCGCGCCCAACCAAGGCAAGCTGTTGATGTTGCTCGCGCGCGCGATCGGCGCTAGCCGCATCTTGGAGATCGGCACGCTCGGGGGCTACAGCACGATCTGGCTGGCACGCGGGCTTGTCCCTGACGGCAGGCTGGTGACGCTCGAAGCCAATCCCAAATGCGCCGAGGTTGCGCTTACGAATATCACGCGCGCCGGCTTAGGCGAATTGGTCGAGGTGCGGGTCGGCAAGGCGAGCGATACGCTGCCCGCCCTCGCCGGCGAAGCGCCGTTCGACCTCATCTTCATCGACGCCGACAAGGAAGGGACGCCCGGCTATTTCCAATGGGCGGTCAAGCTGGCGCGCCAAGGCGCGCTGATCGTCGTCGACAATGTGGTGCGCGAAGGCGCGATCCTCGACACTTCGGGCGAGGATTCAAGCGTGCAAGGCATGCGGCGTTTCTTCGAGCTCGCCGCCACCGATCCGCGCGTGAGCGGCACCGCGATCCAGACGGTGGGCGCGAAAGGCCATGACGGGCTCGCCATTCTGTTGGTCACCGGCGGTCAATAACCAAGATGAGCTAGAGCTGGCCCTCGGCCCTATCGGCCGGCGCCGCGCTTCTTTCAGCGTCGCCGGGTGGAGTTTCGCACTGCTTAAGGTATTCCTCCGCCTCGGCGCCGGTCAGGCTGCGCTTTGCAGCTTGGGCTTTGCAAATATCGGGCATCTGCTCTGCGCTCGCGGTGGCACCACCGCCTTCGCCGTCTTCAGCGGGATCCTCCGCCCGACCTGAACTCACCGCGAGCAAGAGAGCCGTAGCGGCCACGCAAGCCGTCAGCGCCGTAACTTTCTTGTACATCTTCTTTCTCCTCAGCGGTATTCTTGGAACTGAAGTATCGGTAGCATAGAACGGAACATCGTCCAATTCCGGGCCGTAACGGCGGTACATTAAATTTTGTTCGGGCTGGCCGCCATTCCGACACCCCGAAAAAGATCGTGGGAGGCAGCATGAAGAAGGCGAGTTTGATCATTGCGTCAGCCACAATTTTGGCCGGCGTCGTCACCGCGATGCCCTCTCAAGCATTCGCCTGCTATTGCGAGGCCCGCAGTCCATACGGATGGGGCTGGGGATCGCATGCATCATGCGCGTACGCGAAAGGCCGAGCCCTGAGGGAATGCGCCGTACGCACCCCGCGCGGCTATTGGTGCTACGTGACCTTCTGCCGCTAACCAATCGCGCCTCCGCAAGCAGGCTGCGGCTCGTCAACTCTTCAGCTGCTTCGCTTCCTCACGCAGCGAGGCCTGGGCCTTTTCCAGGTCCTCCGTGCTGGCTTCGTCGAATTTCGGAAATTGCAGGTCGAGCGCTTCCATCCGCTCCACCAGAACGGCCGCCACGAGGAGGCGCGAAAACCATTTGCGGTCCGCGGGAATTACATACCAAGGGGCGTGTTTGGTCGAGGTATTGCGGATGGTGTCCTCATAGACCTCGAGGAATTTCTCCCACAACTTGCGTTCCTCGACATCGTAGACGTTGAACTTCCATCGCTTGTCCGGATCGTCGACGCGAGCCAGCAAGCGCTTGAGCTGTTCGTCCTTGGAGATATTGAGGAAGAACTTGACGGGCACGGTGCCGCTGCGGGCGAGATGCAGCTCGAAATTATTGATGTCCTCGTAGCGCTCGGTCCAGATGTCCTTGGTCACGAGCCTCGGCGGTAGGTTCTGCTTCTGAAGCAGGTCGGGATGCACGCGCACGACCACGGTCTCCTCGTAATAGGAGCGGTTGAAGATGGCGATGCGCCCACGGGCCGGCAGCGCCAGCGCGCTGCGCCACAGGAAATCGTGCGCAAGCTCAAGGGAACTCGGCTGCTTGAACGAATGAACTTCGCAGCCTTGCGGATTGATGCCCGACAACACGTGTTTGATAACGCCATCCTTGCCGGAGGTATCCAATCCTTGCAGCAGCGCGAGGACGGCCCAGCGGCCCTCGGCATAAAGCCGCTCCTGTAATTTCGACAGGCGCTTGACGCCCGCTTCGAGCAGCTCCTTGGCGTCCTTCTTCTCGATATCGAGACCGCAGGTATCGCCCGGGTCGATGTCGGCCAGCTTGAAGGTCTTGCCTTTGTCGACCCGGAAACGCGCGATGATGTCAGCGGGGAGCATCGGTATTGACCCTCTGTAGCAGCGACGGTTCGAGCGGCTCTTGTATGCCGGGCTCGTCGCGTTTGGAATCGCTGATCTTGGGATGCATTTCGATCGCCTCGAACAGATCGTCGCGCGCCGGAAGCAATAGCTTCAGCGCAGCCTCGGGTGTCGTCTCCTTAACGTCAAGCCATGCCTCGAAATGCTCGGGGGCGAGGACGACCGGCATACGATCGTGCAGTTGCGAGACCGCGCGGTTAGCTGGACAGGTGAGGATCACGACCGTGTCAATCTCGCTGCCGTCCTTGTCGCGCCAGCGCTCATAGAGCCCGGCAAAGGCGATCAACTGGCCTTGCCGCGGGCGGAGCAGAAAGGGGCGGCGCTTGCCCTTCGGCCCCGTCCATTCATAGAAGCCGTCGGCGGGAACGAGGCAGCGGCGCCAGCGCAAGGCGCTGCGGAAGGACGGCTTATCTAACACCTCCTCCGAGCGGGCATTGATCAGCGTCGGGAAAGACTTCGGATCCTTGACGAAGGGCGGCAACAAGCCCCAGCGCATGAGCCTGAAGCGGCGTACGCCTTCCCGGTCGCGCGCCACAACGGCGATCGGCTGCGTCGGTGCGATATTGTAGCGTGCCGGGAAGTTTGGCGTGTCAGCATAGCCGAAATAGGCTCGCACGGCCTCCGGCGGAGAGGTCAGGCTATAGCGCGAGCACATCCGAAGCGGTCTCCTGGTAACGCTTTGGCAATCATGATCGGGCAACACTCCAGCTCATTTCAGTCCAGTTTACCCCAATCGTTGCGGCAATGTTCGTTGACGACAAGCCCAATCCCCGTTCTGGAGATCTCTACGAGGACGTAAGCCGCGAGGACATCGTCTCGGCTTTCCGCTCGGCCATGATCGGCCACTTCCGCTCGCATGTTCCGGGCACCAACATCAACAAATCGACGCTACTCGCAAGCGATTACCTCAATCACTTCCATGAGCTGGTGATGCTGCTCGAGGCGATCTCCTCCGAGCCGCAGGATTTCGCCGAGGATCTGTTCTCGTGGCGGCCGCTGACCTATGAGGAGCACTTCGCCGAGTCTGGATTCCGCGACAAGAATCTCGCCATCGCCGCCTATCGCCGGGCGCCGCAAAAGATCAGGGCGCGTTTCGACGAGGCGGTGGCGCGGCTGCACGGCGAAGCCGTCACTCTCGTCGCCGAGGTGGCTACCGAGCTTACCGGCAATCCCCAGAAATTGAACAAGACCTGCGAAAAGGCGGCGCAGCGCATGCGTGTCCTGATCGACGAGGCAAATGCCATCGCCAATGGCGACGCGCTGCCCGATCGGAAAGATCCGGAACAGCTCGGTGACGTCGGCGGCCAGGCCGCGATCGACGCCCTGTTCGGCAGGCGCTGATTGACTTAGAAAAGCGGGCCGGCCCACGCTGAAACCCGCTTCTATGACCGAACCCCGTGCAAACACCGACCAAGACCTGGCGCGCATCCGTGATGGAGCGAGCATCGCCGTGTTCAAGGATCGCACAGTCCTGCTGGTGAAGCGCGCACGGGCCCCCTTTGCCGGGCTGTGGAGCCTGCCCGGCGGTAAGCGGGAGAGTGGGGAGGCGCTCCGGGACGCGGCCCGCCGCGAGCTCAAGGAGGAGACCGGCATCGAGGCGGACGTGGAGGGCGTGGTCGACATGATCAAGATCGCCAGCGGTGACGCCAGCAGCAGCGGCACGACCTATCGATTGGCGGTATTCTATGGGCGGCCGACCGGAGGCAGTCTCAAGCCCGGCGGCGACGCTTTAGCGGCCGAATGGGTGCATTTGGACGACGTCGAGGCGCTGCCCATGACCGAGGGAACGGCCGATCTGATCTGGGTCGCGGCGCATAAAGTGCGCATGCCCTGACGGCTAGATTTCAACAAGAATAGGCGTTAGTCAGGGGGTCGATGGGACCGCTCAAACAGCGCCTCTTGCGGCTCGCCTTCGGCGCGCTTTGTGCCGCCTGGGCGTGCATGGCCTTTGCGCCGGTGGCCGACGCCCAGTTCTTCTGGTGGTTCGACCAACCGAAATCGGCGCCGAAGCCGCGGGCGGCAAGGCCTAAGCCGCCCGGCGACGATCTGCCGCCAATCGTGCCACGCGAAAGCTCGGTGCCACCTCCGCCCGACGACCGCCCCTATGACAACAAGCTGATGCGGCTTGCCGAGATTCTTGGCGCGGTCCACTACCTGCGCGAGCTGTGCGGGGCGCAGGAAGGACAGGTCTGGCGCGACCAGATGAAGGACATCCTGCGGAACGAGGGCACGACCGCCGTCCGCCGCGCCAAGCTGGTCAACGCCTTCAATGACGGCTATCGAGGCTACCGGCGCACCTACCGAACCTGCACGCAGTCGGCGACGCTCGCAACCACTCGCTTCAGCAGCGAGGGCGCGAGCATCGCCGCCTCGCTGGCGCAAGGCTCGACCTTCGCGAGCAAAGGTCCCGCCGACAGCAAGCCCGCATCGCCGGACGCCAATAAAGACAGCGCGCCGACCGGGGCCAACCCGCAAGGCGCCGCACCCGATGCCAACGCCGCAGGCCCTTCCGCGGATGCGGGCGCGCCAGAGGCGACCGGGAATGTGTCGCAGGCCGCCCCGGCGGCGTCCCCGCCGCCAACTCCAGACAGCGGCGCGCCGGTCGAAGAGCCGCCGGATTGATCGTGGGGCAACGCGTCCGCGGCGGCAGCGTCTCGCCGGGCTTTGCTGAGTTCGCTCCGCGTTAGGCACGCTCGGCCTGACCGGCGTCCCCCTTAGTCCCTTCCGCACGCAATCGGTAACCATGACTGTCGCTAAGCTATTGTAGTTGCTTAAGAAACCAAACCTCTCGCAAGCAAGTTAACCGTTAGTTCACTCTATCGTCGTCGCGGCAAACGAGGGGTGTAAGTGTGACAGTCGCGGTCATCCGACGCAGAAGGGGCCTCACAGTTGCGGTCAGCCAATCGAACCTCGCGCCCCGCCGAAAACGAAGCCCAGAAGCAGGCGGCGCTTAGATACATCCTCGATGCCTGGGAAGAGGCGCTGCATGACGGCATCGAGCCGGAGATGCTCGCCAACGCTGCCCTGTTCGCCGCGCTCGCGGATTTGATCTGCGTTTACGGCGAAGGCGCTGTCGCCAAGATGACCACCGGGCTGTCGCGCCGCATCCAGCATGGCGAGTTCACGGTGAAGCGAACCTCGCAATAGGCGGTTGGCCTATTTAGCGAAAATGACGCCGTCAAGCAGGAGGATCAGGCCGAAGGCGCACAGCACCAGGCCGGCGATCCGATTGATGAGCTTGAGGCGACCTTCGGTGAGCTTGTGTCTGATGGTGGCGATCAGCTCCGACAGGCCGAGCCACCACACCAGGCTTCCACCCATCACCGAGAGGACCAGAAGCAGCGCCTCGAGCGAGGTGTTCAAACCGCCCGTCAAGGAACCGAGGCCGCCGATCATCGCCGCCATGCCGAGAATGGCGCCGGGATTGGTGACGGTGAGAAAGAAGGTCTGCGGGATGATGCCGGTATGCTCGACCAGCCCGGATTCCTTGCCGACCGGGATGGTGAGCGCGGGCCTGGTGAGGAGCAGAGCCAGACCAAAGACGATCAGCAGCATGCCGCCGACAAGCTGAATGGCGCCGGAATGGGCCGCGATCACGTCAGAAATCGCCCGGATACTGAAGGCGGCAATCGCGGCAAGCATGCCGTCGCCGAGCACGGCGCCAAGACCTGCGGCGAGCCCGGCCCAGAAGCCGCCCGCCACCGCCCGTTGAATCACCAGCACGTTGACCGGCCCGATCGGCGCCGCCATCACGATGCCGATGCCGATCCCGGCAAGCACGAGCTGGACGGTGGAGAGAACGAATTGCGCGCCTGCCTGCAAGGGCACGGCCTACTCGCTTTTTGCGGGTGGCGCGTAGAAGGGGTCGCGCCGCGCTGGCACGACGCGCGCTTGCGCTCGTTGGCCGATCTGCGAAATTGATTGAGCACTCATGGAGTGATGGATGAATCGTCGCAAGAATCTTGTCCTGATTGCCCTCGGCGCATTGGTAGCTGGCGCTGCCGCCCTTGTCTACGTGCAGAACGAAGCAGCGACCGGCACGGCCGCGGCGCGCGAGCTAACCTCGAAGGTCCTCTATGATTTCAATGCGCTGCCGGATCCGGTCAAGCGCATGCTGCAACAGATCGCCATTGCCGCGGAGAGCGGCGAGATCGAGACGATGCGGCCGGTGTTCGAATCGAACGAGCTGAAACCGATGGTCACGACGGAATTTGTCGATGACCCGATCGCGTTCTGGAAGAAGGCCTCCGCCGATGGCACGGGCCGCGACGTGCTGGCGGCCATGCTCAACGTGGCCGCATCGGGCTATGTGCGCGTCGGGCAAGGCCAGGACGAGATGTTCGTCTGGCCCTATTTCGCCGAAACCGACCTCGCCAAGCTCACCCCGGCCCAAGAGGTCGAGCTCTATCGCATCGTCCCGCCGGCACAAGCGATCGCGATGAAGAAGGCCGGCAAATACAACTACTACCGGCTCGGCATCTCGCCGAGCGGCGTCTGGCACTATTTCATTCAGTAGGTTCCCGGCAACGCCTCGCCGAAGCGGACGAGCTCGCCGGCCGCCGTGCCAAGCTCGCCTTGCCACATCGCCAGCCGTCCCCGGACCAGCGTGCCGACCGGCCAGCCTCTGACGCGCAAGCCCGCGAACGGGGTCCAACCGCATTTGCTGCCAATCCATTCATTGTCGATGACGCGTTCGGCCTTGAGATCGACGATGGTGAGGTCGGCGTCGTAGCCCACGGCGATGCGGCCTTTGCCGGCGATGCCGAAAATGCGCTGCGGCCCCGCGCTGGTCAGATCGACGAAGCGGGCCAGGCTCAAGCGGCCGGCATTCACGTGATCGAGCATCACCGGCACAAGCGTCTGCACACCGGGCATGCCCGAGGGCGTCGCCGGATAGCGCTTGGCCTTTTCCTCGAGCGTGTGCGGCGCGTGATCGGAACCGAGCACGTCGACCACGCCCCGTTCCAGTCCCCACCATAGCCGTTGTTGATGATAGCGATCGCGGAGCGGCGGATTCATCTGCGCGCGCGTGCCAAGCCGCTCGTAGGCCTCCGGCGTGGCGAGTGTCAAATGCTGCGGCGTCACTTCGACCGAGGCGATGTCCTTGTGCAAGGCAAGCAGCGCCATCTCCTCGCCGGTGGAGACATGCAGCACATGCACGCGCTTGCCCGCAGCAGCGGCGACCCGTAGCAGCCGCTCGGTCGAAGCCAGCGCCGCGCCGACGTCGCGCCATTCGCTGTGGCTCGAAGGATCTCCTTGGCGCTGGTGCTTCATGCGTTCCTTCAGCCTTGCCTCGTCCTCGGAATGGAAGGCGGCGCGGCGTCTGATGGTGGCGAGAATGCGGGCGAGCGTTTCCTCGTCATCGACCAGCAGGTTTCCGGTCGAGGAGCCCATGAACACCTTGACGCCGGCGGCTCCCGGCTGGAGCTCGAGCTCGGCGAGATCGTCGACATTGTCGCGGGTGGCGCCGACGAAGAAGGCGAAGTCGCAATGCATGCGGTGGGTCGCGGCGGCAACCTTGGCGGCGAGCGCGTCGGCGCTGGTGGTGGGCGGCTTGGTGTTCGGCATTTCGAACACGGCGGTCACGCCGCCCAATACCGCCGACCGGCTGCCAGTCTCCAGATCTTCCTTGTGCTCGAGCCCGGGCTCGCGGAAATGCACTTGGCTGTCGATCACGCCGGGAAGAATGTGCAGGCCGGCGGCGTCGATCGTCTCGCTCGCCGCGCCCACGCCGATCGCGCCGATCTCAGCGATGCGGCCATCCCGGACGCCAATATCGGCAAGGCCTTCGCCCGCTTGATTGACGACGGTTCCGCCCTTGAGGACAAGATCGAAGGTCTGGGCCATTGCCGGCTTCTCTTGCGGGGCCTCCCCCGCTCCCATAAATGTCGGATGCCTTGGTAGCAGAAGGGCCGGATATGGGCCAATGCCATGCGAGCCTCTTGCCGTCGCGCGCCGTCCTCAAGGTCGGGGGCCCCGACGCGCGCAAATTCCTGCAAGGCTTGATCACCAACGACATTGACAAGGCGCAAGCGGGAGCCGCGGTCCATGCCGGGCTGCTCAGCCCGCAAGGGAAGATCCTGTTCGATTTCTTTGCGGTGCCAGACGGTGAGGGCTTTTTCATCGACGTGGCGGCAGACAAGGCCGCGGAGCTAGCGAAGCGGCTCGGCTTTTATCGCCTCAGGGCCGCCGTGGAGATTGTGGCCGCACCGTCGCTCGCCATTGCCGCCGTTTGGGGCGGAGGCCCTCGCCTGCCCGAAGGCGCTATTGCTTACGCCGACCCAAGGCTGCCGGAACTCGGCCTTCGCCTTATCGTCACCAATGGAACGAGCACGGCGGAGTTCGGCTGCGAGCCCTCAGACGAAGCGGACTATCACGCCTTGCGCGTTAGGCTCGGCGTGCCGGAAGGCGGCCGCGACTACGCGTTCGGCGACGCCTTTCCGCATGAAGCTCTATTCGATCAGCTGAACGGCGTCGACTTCGCCAAAGGCTGTTATGTCGGGCAGGAGGTCGTCTCGCGCATGGAGCATCGCGGCACGGCGCGCAAGCGCATCGTGCCCATCGAGGGCATCAGCGCCCTCCCCGCTCCCGGCACCAGCGTCGAGGCGAACGGTGTTGCGATCGGGACGCTGGGCTCGGTGAGCGGCGCCGCGGGCCTGGCGCTGATCCGCCTCGACCGTGCCGAGGAAGCTTTGGCGCAAGGCAAGGCGCTGACGACGGGAGCGGTCAAGATCGCGCTGCGCCGTCCGACCTTCGCGCGCTTCGCAGTCCCCGTTGCTGAGGCTCTTGCATGAGCGGCAAGGCCGTAGGGGGTCGCTGTCCGTGGCCCGGCACAGACCCGCTCTATGTCGCCTATCACGACGACGAATGGGGCATGCCCGAGCGTGACGATCGCGCGCTTTACGAGAAGCTTGTGCTCGACGGGTTTCAGGCGGGGCTGTCCTGGATCACGATTCTGCGCAAGCGCGAGGCTTTCCGCCGCGCCTTCGACGACTTCGCGCCGGAGAAGATCGCGCGCTACTCGAAGAAAAAGATCGAAGCCTTGATGGGCGATGCGGGCATCGTCCGCAACCGGATGAAGATCGAGGGCGCGGTCGCCTCGGCGCGCGCCTGGCTCGAGATCATGGAGAAGACCGCCGGCTTCAGCCCGTTGCTGTGGGCGTTCGTGGAGGGCAAGCCGATCGTCAATCGCTACACGACGATGAGCGAGATCCCCGCCGAAACGGAGATTTCGCGCATCATCTCAAAAGACCTCAAGGCGCACGGCTTCAAATTCTGCGGGCCGACCATCGTCTACGCCTTCATGCAGGCGACCGGCATGGTCAACGACCACCTGATCTCCTGCCCGCGTCATGCGGCTTGCGCAAAACTCGGCCGGACGCCATCTAACCCTTAGAGCCGCGCGGATCGGCGCTGCGCGGAAAGGTGCGCTCTTCTTGGATCTTGCCATTGCGCTTTCTAATGCGGACCGAGCCCATTCCCTTGACTGCCTTTTCGAGGACCCCGCCCTTGGTCGCCGCAGCCTTGGTGGCGAAGGTCTTCGCGGTTTGGCCGGTGCCTTCATGTTTAAGCACCCAACGCTTCTTCTTCTCGTCATGCGACAATGAATATCTCGGCAACTTTGCCATATGCCTCTCCCAGTGAAGATTCACCTGTACTCTGACGATTACCGGCCATGAATGGCATTATGTTCGGGCTTCGTCCATTTCTTCGTGACTGACGCCGTGAATTTAATCTATGCCCATCAAGTCGCGCCAGGACGGAACGCGAGGATGAAAACCGCTCGTACCCTGCAAAACGTGGCGTCACCCGCGGTCCCGCGCGCCTGGCAGCGCATGCTTTCCGGGCGGCGGCTCGACCTGCTCGATCCCTCGCCGCTCGATATCGAGATCGAGGACATCGCGCATGGGCTCGCGCGGGTCGCACGCTGGAACGGCCAAACCGACGGCGAGCATGCCTTCTCGGTGGCGGAGCATAGCCTTCTCGTCGAGAAAATCGTCACCGAGCTCGAGCCCAAGCTCGACCGGCGTTTCAGATTGGCGGCGCTGATCCACGACGCGCCGGAATACGTCATCGGCGATTTGATCAGCCCTTTCAAAGCGGCCTTGTCGTTGGATTATCGCGCCTTCGAGGCGAAGCTGCTCGCCGCGATTCACCTTCGCTTCGGTCTGCCGGTGGAGCTACCCGACAATGTCACCAGATTGATCAAACGTGGCGATAAGATCGCGGCCTATTATGAAGCGATTCGCCTTGCTGGCTTTTCCCGGGCGGAGGCGCGACGTTTTTTTGGCCAGCCGCGAGGCTTGAGCCCTGCGCTGGTCGACAGACTGTCGCACTTAAGCCCGCTTCCTGCGTCACAGGGGGAGGCAGAGTTCCTGAAGACATTCAATTGGTTACAGAGATAGTGGGCGCGCAAGATGCCCCGCACGGAAGGTTAGACAAGAAATGACCACCCTGATTTTGCCAAGAGAAGCGACTAGAGTGCCGCTCACCATGAGCCGCGAAACCATCTACGTCGCGCCTTTGAGCCTGGTCGAGACCACGGTCGCCGACGCGAATGTCAGCCACCTCGTGACGCTGATCAACGGCGAAACCTTGATCAACACGCCACCCAGCATCGTGCCCGATCGGCATCTCAGGCTCGCCATGAACGACATCTGCGCGCCGCAACCGGGTCTCGTGCTTCCCTGCGAGACGCATGTGGCCGACCTCATTACCTTCGCGCGCGAATGGGACCGGCAGGCACCGCTACTGATTCATTGCTGGGCCGGCATCAGCCGCTCGACCGCTGCCGCCTTTATCTCGATGTGCGCGCTCAATCCGGAAGGCTCCGAGCTAGAACTCGCACGCAGGCTGCGCCGCGCCTCGCCCACCGCCTATCCCAATCGCCTGTTGGTCGCGCTTGCCGACGAAATCCTGACCCGCGACGGGCGCATGATCACTGCGGTCGAGGAGATCGGGCGCGGCAGGATCGCCGAGGAGGCGGAGGTGTTCGCCCTGCCCGCACTCCTTGCCGCCTAGACATTTCGATGGCTGAGCCCCGGCGCAAAGCGGCGATCGCGCAGGAGACGCGGAACGACGATCCGCAAATCGAGCTTGGGCTCAATGCCGCCATCGTCACCGTGCGCGAGGGGCAGCCTTACATCCTGGTGGCGCGGCCGGCGGCGGCGGGGTCCGACGCCTGGGACGCGCTTCCGTTCGGTCCGTTCGCACCGCGCGCGCATCGCACGCTCGAGATCGGCTTACGCGAATGGGTGAAGCGGCAGACCGGGCTCGCGCTCGGTTATGTCGAACAGCTCTACACCTTCGGCGACAGGGGCCGGCATGCCGAGCCCGGAGGCGCGCATACGCTTTCGGTCGGCTATCTCGCGCTCACGCGCGGCGCGGGCGATGAGCTGCTCGGCTCGCATTGGTCGCCCTGGTACGCCTACTTCCCTTGGGAGGATTGGCGCCAAGGCAAACCCCCCATCCTCTCCAGCCAGATCGAACCGAAGCTGAAAGAGTGGGCCGAACGCCCACCACTCCCCGAAGAGCCGGTGCGCGCACTCCGCCGGCCCGAGCGCCTCAGGGCTTCGTTCGGCATCGGCGGGAGTTGGGACGAAGAGAAGGTGCTCGACCGCTACGAGCTGCTGTATGAAGCCGGCCTCGTAGCCGAGGCCGCGCGGGACGACCGTGCCGCGGCCGCGCAATGGACTGACCTCCCCGATTTCGGTCGGCCCATGGCTTTCGATCACCGCCGTATCCTCGCCACGGCGCTCGGGCGCTTGCGCGGCAAACTGAAATACCGGCCCGTCGTGTTCGAGCTGCTGCCGCCGGAGTTCACCCTGTTCGAATTGCAGAAGACGGTCGAGGCGATCTCCGGCACGTTGTTGCACAAGCAGAATTTCAGGAGGCTGGTCGAGCAAGGCGGCCTGGTCGAGGTCACCGGCAATGTCTCGACCGAGACCGGAGGGCGCCCTGCCCGGCTCTACCGCTTCCGCCGCGAGGTAGTGCTGGAGCGCCCCAGGCCGGGCCTCAGGGTCAAACCCGGCCGCGGCTAACGCTTAGCGAACTTCCAGCACGCTGCGGCGTTGGGTCAAGCAAAGCTCTCGAATGGGAGGAGATCAAGTGAAGGCAGGTCTTTTCCGCATCCGGGCGAGTTGCTGTCTCGTGGCGGCGCTGATGCTCTGGTCACAACGCGTGAACGCCGAGGATGCCAAGATCGATACCGAGCAAGGCACCATCAAGGTGCAAACGCTCGCCGAAGGGCTAAGTCATCCGTGGGGCCTCGCCTTCCTGCCGGACGGGCGAATGCTCGTCACCGAGCGAGCCGGGCGACTGCGCATCATCGACACAAACGGCAACGCGTCGGAGCCGCTGAAGGGCGTGCCCAAGGTGGTTGCCAAGGGCCAGGGCGGCCTGCTGGACGTGGCGCTCGATCCAAACTTCGCCGAGACCGGCCTCGTCTATCTTTCCTATTCGGAACCTGGCGATGCCGGCACGGCCGGCACCGCGGTAGCGCGCGGCAAGCTCGGCGCCGACAGTCTCGACAATGTGCAGGTGATCTTTCGGCAATATCCGAAAGTCGGCGGCGGCAACCATTTCGGTTCGCGGCTTGTTTTCAGTCCAGACGGCAAATTGTTCATCACTCTCGGCGAGCGCTTCACCTTCGCGCCCGCGCAAGACCTCGCCACGCATCTTGGGAAGATCGTGCGCATCAATCCCGACGGCTCGGTGCCACCGGACAATCCCTTCGCCGGACAGGAGGGCGCGCTTCCCGAGATCTGGTCCTACGGCCATCGCAACCCGCAAGGCGCAGCAATTCATCCCAAGACCGGCAAACTTTGGGAGGCTGAGCTCGGCCCGCTCGGTGGGGATGAGTTGAATATTCCGCTGGCCGGCAAGAATTATGGCTGGCCGGTGGTGAGCTGGGGCAAGAACTATGACGGAACTGACATCCCCGATCCGCCCACCCATCCGGAATTCGCCGACGCTATCGACCATTGGAATCCCGTCATCTCGCCGTCGGGCATCGGCTTCTATACGGCCGACGCCATTCCCGGCTGGAAGGGCAATCTCCTGATTGGGGGTCTCTCCTCCGAAGCGATCATCAGGCTCACGCTCGACGGCGAGAGGGTGGTGGATGAAGAGCGCATTGCGATGGGAACCCGCATCCGCGACGTGGTGCAAGGGCCGGATGGCGCCGTTTACGCACTGACCGATGAGGACGACGGCAAGGTCTTACGGCTGACGCTGGACCAGCCGGAACCACGCTAGTTGCTCCTCCCCAAGTCGTCTCGCAACTGTGATGGGCTACAGGACGATGCCTGGTTGTCCGCAATCGCGCCTTGATGCTAGGGGATGAATCGACGCCACAGCCTCGTCGCAATCCCGCCAGCGCCACCAGTTAAGCATCCAGCATGCCGCCCATTATTGCCGTCTCCAATCTCACCAAGACCTACGCGACCGGGTTTGAGGCGCTGAAGGGCATCAATCTCGAGATCCGCAAGGGCGAGATCTTCGCGCTGCTTGGACCGAACGGCGCCGGCAAGACCACGCTGATCAGCATCATCTGCGGCATCGTGACGCCGACCGCAGGCTCGGTGACGATCGACGGCCACGACATCGTCACCGATTATCGCGCGGCGCGGTCGCTGGTCGGGCTCGTGCCGCAGGAATTGACCGCCGACATGTTCGAGACGGTGCTGGCCACGGTTTCGCTGAGCCGCGGGCTGTGGGGCAAATGGGAAGATCCAGCCTATATCGAGAAGGTGTTGCGCAGTCTCTCGTTGTGGGACCGGAAGGATTCAAGGCTGATGACACTGTCGGGCGGGATGAAGCGCCGGGTCCTGATCGCCAAGGCCTTGTCGCATCAGCCGACCGTGCTGTTTCTCGACGAGCCCACGGCGGGGGTCGATGTCGAGCTGCGCAAGGATATGTGGCAGGTGGTCCGCGATCTGCGCGATTCCGGCGTCACCATCATCCTGACCACGCACTACATCCATGAAGCCGAGGACATGGCCGACCGGATCGGCGTGATCAACAAGGGCGAGCTGATTCTGGTCGAGGACAAGCGCGAGCTGATGCACAAGCTCGGCAAGAAGCAATTGACGCTCCAGCTGCATCAGAGCCTCGACAGCATCCCGGCGTCGCTGGAAGGCCATCATCTAGCGCTCGCCAATGGCGGCAGCGAGCTGATCTACACTTACGACACGCAAGGACCGCGCACCGGCATCACCAGCCTGCTCACCGAGCTCGCCGCAGCCGGGATCAGGTTCAAGGACCTCGACACGACGCAAAGCTCGCTCGAGGACATCTTCGTCGATCTGGTAAGGCGGGACAGATGAATCTGCCTGCGGTCAAGGCGATCTACAAATTCGAGATGGCGCGCGCGGGCCGTACGCTGCTGCAAAGTATGGTGTCGCCGGTCATCTCGACCTCGCTTTATTTCGTGGTGTTCGGGGCGGCGATCGGCTCACGCATCAGCGAGATCGAGGGCGTGCCTTATGGCGCCTTCATCGTGCCCGGGCTAATCATGCTGATGCTGCTCACCCAGAGCGTCGCCAACGCTTCGTTCGGCATCTATTTCCCGCGCTTCACCGGCACGATCTACGAGCTGCTCTCCGCGCCGATCTCCTATCTGGAGATCGTCATCGGCTATGTCGGCGCCGCCGCCACCAAGTCGATCATTCTCGGCTTGGTGATCCTTGCCACGGCGTTTCTGTTCGTGCCGCTCCACATCGCGCACCCATTCTGGATGATCGCGTTCCTGGTGTTGACGGCGGTGACCTTCAGCCTGCTCGGCTTCATCATCGGCATCTGGGCCGACGGCTTCGAGAAGCTCCAGCTCGTGCCGCTGCTGATCATCACGCCGCTCACGTTTCTCGGCGGCACCTTCTATTCGATCTCGGTACTGCCGCCGTTCTGGCAAGCGGTAACCCTGCTCAATCCGGTGGTCTATTTGGTCTCGGGGTTCCGCTGGAGCTTCTTCGACATCGCCGATGTCAGCCCCGCCGTGAGCCTCCTGATGATCGGCTTGTTCCTGGCCATTTGTCTGCTAGTGGTCGCCTGGATCTTCAAGTCAGGCTATCGGCTGAAAAGCTAGCAAGGTATTTCGACAGATATTTACGCGATTTCGAATAATCTGCTCGCGCTTCTCCTAGTTTTTTCCCGATTCAGTGCCTATATTAGGGTTGTAGTTCAGCATCCCTGAATCTGAAAATATTTCAGCCGTCCCCAGAGGATGGCATTGGTCGAGAGGTTTCGCGTGATGACGACATTCGATTACGACGCGTTGGCGGAGTTGTATCCAGCTCGGAGCTGGAAGGGCGGCGCTGGCCGCGTCACCTATAAGCGCTTCGAGGCTGCTTCAGAGGCCGTGCGCTTCGCCATCGAGGAATTGCCCCCGCAAGCGCTGTTGGGCACGTATCTCGAGGTCGATGAGGAGCGGTTCGACAGCCGGCAAATTCGCCGTCTCTACGACAGCGAGGCTTATCCGTTGCCGCGCAGCGCGCCGGGCGAGGAGGGCCTGCCATCGCGTGCCGCCAAGCCAAAAGTGCGGCGACGCGCCTAGCTGGCTAAGAGCCAACCCCCAAACTAACAAGCCGCTCCCCGAAGGGAGCGGCTCTAATTTTACCAAGTCCGATGTAGGTCCTTGTAAGGACTACAGGGCCTCGATCTTGCCCACCGCGGTCTTGCCGCTGCGGCTGTCCTGCTCGGTGTCAAAAGAGACCTTCTGGCCCTCGACGAGTTGGCTGATGCCCGCGCGCTCAAGCGCCGTTGCATGCACGAATACGTCTTTGCCGCCGTCTTCCGGCTCGATGAAGCCGAAGCCCTTTTGCTCGTTGTAGAATTTCACAGTGCCCTTAGTCATAAGGGGTCGTCCTTTCGCTGTAGTCAGTTGCAAGTTCTGCTCAAGACCAAGCGAGAGCCCGGTCTGAAGCGCGTTTGTCGATGTTTGGGAGGGTTGAACGTGCGCCTGGCTATCAGCCTTAGGCGTAACGGCCATGTTGTCCGGCCAAATGTCGATAGGTAGTTACATAGTCGCAGAGCATGGCTTTTGCAAGGCGAAAAGCCGGCACCCCGAACAACCCGTTAATCGACATGCTAGGCTCGGACAGCGATGAATCATGATTCCAAGAGGGAAACAGCAGCATCCTCCGCCAAGGAGCCCGCGCTTCGCCGCACGATCGGTCCGGCGCAGATGGCGCTGTACGGGCTCGGCAGCATGCTCGGCGCCGGTATTTATGGTTTGATCGGCAAGGCCGCCGGCCAGACCGGCAATGCCTTGTGGCTTGCTTTCGTGGTGGCGCTGATCGCGGCACTGCTCACGGCGCTGTCTTATGCCTCGCTCGGCTCGCGTCATCCGCGCGCCGCCGGCGCCGCCTATGTCACAGGACGCGCCTATGGATTCCCGTTGCTGAGCTTCATGGTGGGGCTGGCGCTCGTCTGCTCGGGGCTCACCTCGATCGCCACGCAGTCCCGCGTGTTCGCCGCCAATTTCGTTGCTCTGTTCGGATTGGAGAGCGTGCCCGTCTGGTTGCTCGCGCTCGGCTTTCTGCTGATCCTTACCGGGCTTGTGTTCCGCGGCATCCGCGAATCCATGTGGGTCAACGTGCTGTGCACGCTGGTCGAGGCGGGCGGTCTGGTGCTCGTCATCGTGGCCGGCATCTCCTATTGGGGCTCGGTCGATTATTTCGAGATCCCCCCGGCTCCGGACGGTGACCATGCCATCCTTCTCGTGATGCAGGGCGCCGTGCTCGCCTTCTTCGCCTTTATCGGCTTCGAGGACATGATCAATGTCGCGGAGGAGACCCGCGACCCCGAGCGCACCATTCCGCTTGGACTGATCCTCGCCATGGCCGGCGCGGCGGTCCTCTATATCGCCGTCGCCGTCACTGCCGTGTCGGTGGTGCCGTGGCAGGAACTCGCCGCCGCCCCCGGCCCCATCACCGAGGTGATGGCGCGTGCGGCGCCTTCGATCCCACCGATTGTGTTTACCGCCATCACGCTATTCGCCGTCGCCAATACCGCGCTGGTCAACTACGTCACCGCCTCGCGACTGATTTACGGCATGGCGCGGCAGGGCCTCCTCCCCCGCACGCTCGGCAGCGTGCATGCAGCGAGGCGAACGCCGCATATCGCCGTTGCCGTACTGTTGCTGGTGCTGGCGCCGCTCGCCCTGCTCGGCACCATCACCGAGCTGGCGGCGGCGACCGTGCTTCTGCTGCTGCTCGTGTTCATGGTGGTGAACGGCGCGCTGGTCATATTGAAGCGGCGCAAGAGCGAGACGCTCGGACGCTTCGAGGTACCGCTGTTCGTGCCAGTGCTCGGCGCGTTGGTCTGTTTCGTGCTGATCGTGGTGCGGGTGTCGACAGGGGACGTCGAGGCGCCGCTGCTCGCCGGCGCGCTCCTGCTCGGTTCGCTCGCGATCTACGCCGTGATGCAGAAGGTCCGCTAGGCGCGTGGCTCGGCGAGTCGATGCGGCGGATGACGCTGATCGCCTCTCCGGTTCAAGCGGCGCACATAGGTGATCGAGGCTTCAGGCCGCTCGGCCTTGACCTTCAGCGCCGCAATCAAGGCATCCTCAGCCTTGACCACAAGCCGGTCGCCCTTGCCTTCGACACTAATTCCAACGGTGAATTGCGATTGCACGCCGATGCTCCATTGCCGAGCATGCCCAGGCCGGCGCCCGCAGCCTAGCAAAGGACGCGAGGCGTGGCACATGAATAAAGCCAAAGGCCGCGAAGCGCTCGATTAAGGGGTCGGGCCAAATCCCGACGGCGGCGAGCTGGCGTTGCTCGACTTGGCCGGCTTTGGCGCCGGCGCCGGCGTCGGCGTCGGCTCGACATTGTCGGCCACGGCCTCGGGCTTGGCTTGCTTGCCGATGATCGCCGCGGCGACCGACGGGTCGAGCTTATAAATATCCGGGAAGGTGGCGATCTTGCCCTGTTCGTCGGCAACAGCGGTGAAATAGGCGGTGTGAACCGGCACAGCCTTCTTGATGCTGACGGCGGCGTTGTAACCGCTCGCGAGCAGTTTATCGACTTCGGCTTGCGGCAAATTTTGATCTTGCGCCAGGATCACTGCGGCGATCTTGCCGGGATGTTCCACCCGCGGGCAATTATGGCCCTCGGAGCGCATCTCCTTGTCGAACAGCCCTTGCTTGATAGTGTCGTGCATGTAGACCGAATAGGGATTCGGATAGACGAATTTCACCTTGCCGAGCACGTTTTCGGGCCCAGGGGCCTGATTGAAGCTGATCGCACCCATATTCACATGGTTCCAATCGATCGAGCTTGGGTCCACCCGCTTGCCATTGTAATTCACAGTGAGCCCGTGTTGCGTGAGGATCGAGGTGTTGCCGCCGAACAGGCCACCGCCTCCCCGCAGTTTCGGTAGCAGATTTTCCCTGACGATGGTCGGGGGCACCGTCCACTCGGGGTTGAACACGACGGATTTCAGATCGGCCGAGAAAACCGGCGTGGCATACTTCAATTCGCCGACGACGATCTTGTCGGAGTAGACGACCTTGCCATCCCTGGCGACATAGACCGTGAAGGCGGGAACGTTGAGGAGCACATGGAGCGACCCGAGACTTTCGGGCATCCAGCGCCACCGCTCCATGTTGACGATGATCTTTTGCAGGTTGGCAGGCTTGGCGCCGGCTTCGCTTTCCGCGTGCGCCTTGAGCAGGGCCTGATGCAGACGTTGGAACTGAATGTGCTTGGGATGCAGCCCCTGCAAGTAGAGGCTGGGCTGGGGCGCATCGGCGATCTCGACCATTACCGTCTTCGGATCGCGCAAGCTCGGCGTCATGCCGTAGAGCTTGTTGAGCTGCACCGGAACGGTCTTACCGCCGCGGGCGTAACGCGCATATTTCAGAATGGCGAGGTCGAGGTTGATCTCGTTTAGCGCCTGGTCGTCTACCGAGTCGGGAAGGTCGCCCGCCGGAGGCAGCTGGAAGTCCGCGCTTGAGAGCCCCCAATCGTCGGCCCGCAACACTTCGTCGATGATGGACTGGGCTTCGCTGGAGAAGCCCATATCCGTCATCCACACCGGATCGCTGCGCGCGCCGTAGAAATTAACGAGCGCCGCGAGATCCTGCGCGTTTGCAGTCTTGGCAAGCGTCGGGTCCTGAAGCTTGGCGCGGATGCTCGCAACGATGGGCGTCGCATCTGGCGAAGGTTCAGCCGAATCGGTGGGCGCCGCGGTCTGCGCTTCGGTCGAGGGTTGCGCGGATGTGTCGGCGGCCGGGGCTGTATCGGCGGAATCGCCGCCGCCCGAGTTTAGGTCGTCGGCTTCGGCGGCGGGGTCGTCCTGCGCAACAGCCTGCGGAAGCGTCAAACCGCCACATAGTAGGACGATACCAGCCCCAGTTAGGGCGGCGAGCAACGAACGTCCACGCATCCCCGTAACTCCCTCGCACTATTAGGCCATAGGTTAGTCGCAGATCGCCATGCGGGCCACAAAGTTTTGCCCGATTCCCTAGCCTATCCCGCCACGCTGCGACCTATGGGCAACACCCTCTCACAATCCGTTGGATGGATGTCGCAGCCCCCTTTGAAGCGTCCCCTCGATCCCCTATACTCCAATTGAGAATAGCTCGCTGACCGGCCTTGCGCCGGCTGTTTTAACGGCCCATATATGCTCAGGATGAGCATTAGAAGTTACGGGAGGACGGGTACGATGACACGGCTTCAGGAAATCACGCCGATCAGCGCACGCAAGGCGGAAATTGCAATTCCGCCCGGCGTCCTGCCCGACCTCGCCTATACGCCAGAGGTCGCGCGTGAGACGGCGCATCTCTATGAGCGCGTATCGCGCGTCATCCCGCCGATCGAGTGGCCGGCTTTCGCCCCTTACATCAAGGCCATCAACGAGCTAAAGCGCGCGCGCAACGCCGTCGTGCTGGCGCATAACTACATGACGCCCGAGATCTTCCATTGCGTCGCCGACGTGGTCGGCAACTCGCTGCAGCTCGCCCGCGAGGCGTCGAAGGCCGACGCCGAGATCATCGTGCAGGGCGGCGTGCATTTCATGGCCGAGACCTCCAAGCTGCTCAATCCCGACAAGATGGTGCTGATCCCCGACTCCAGGGCCGGCTGTTCGCTGGCGGCCTCCATCACGGGCGCCGACGTGCGCGCCTTGCGCGAAGCCTATCCCGGCGTGCCCGTAGTCACCTATGTCAACACTTCGGCCGAGGTGAAGGCCGAGTGCGACATCTGTTGCACCTCATCCAACGCCGTGCGCGTCGTGGAGTCACTCGGCTCCAAGCGGGTGATCCTCATCCCCGACGAGTATCTCGCCAAATACGTGGCCTCGCAGACCTCCGTCGAGATCATCACCTGGAAGGGCCATTGCGAGGTGCATGAGCGCTTCTCGGGCGTCGAGCTGCGCGCCTATCGCGAAGCCGATCCCGGCGTGAAGATCATCGCCCATCCCGAATGCGACCAGGACGTGATCCAGGAGGCCGATTTCACCGGCTCGACCGCGGGCATGATCAAATGGGTCAAGGACAACCAGCCGTCCAAGGTGCTGCTCGTGACCGAGTGCTCGATGAGCGACAACGTCGCGGTCGAGACGCCGAACGTCCAGTTCGTGCGGCCGTGCAATTTGTGTCCGCACATGAAGCGCATCACGCTGCCGAAGATCCTCGACTCGCTCGTGTTCCTAAAGGAGGAGGTCACGGTCGATCCGGCGATCGCCGAGCGGGCGCGCGCGGCCGTCGAGCGCATGATCAACCTCAACCATTGATGCCAACCGAACGGCAACGGGCGTAACCCTAGATGACATCACACAGCCAGTTCCCACCGAGAGTGCAAAGCGGAGCAAGCGGCGTGGTCGTGGTGGGGGCGGGCCTCGCCGGCCTGTTCACCGCGCTCAAGCTCGCGCCGCTGCCGGTCACCGTCGTCTCCGGCGCGCGGCTCGGCGAAGGCGCCTCCAGCCTCTGGGCGCAAGCCGGCATCGCCGCGGCGCTGGCCGAGGGCGACAGCCCCGAGCATCATGCCGAGGATACGATCCGCGCCGGCGCCGGCATCGTCGAGGAGAAGGTCGCCGAGCTTCTGGCGCGCGAGGCCCGTGACCGGGTCGAGGATCTGCTCAGCTACGGCGTGCCGTTCGACAAGGATCTCGAAGGTCATTTCATGCTGGGCCGCGAGGCCGCGCATGGCCGGAACCGCATCCTGCACGTCAAGGGCGACACCGCCGGGCGCGCCATCATGGCGGCATTGCTCGCCGCGGTGCGGGCCACCCCCTCCATCAGCGTGATCGAGGGCTTCACCGCCCGCGACTTGCTGCTTCGCGACGGCCGCGTGCAAGGCATCGAGCTTGCGCCAGTCGATGGCGGGCCGTCGGCACGCGGATTGTTGCTGCCAGCGAGCGCGGTGGTGCTTGCCACCGGCGGCACCGGCCAGATCTACGCCATCACCACCAATCCGCGCGAAGCGCGCGGCGAGGGCATCGCCATTGCCGCGAGAGCCGGCGCGGTGATCGCCGACGCCGAGTTCGTGCAGTTTCATCCGACCGCCATCAATGTCGGCAAGGACCCGGCCCCGCTCGCCACCGAGGCGCTGCGCGGCGAAGGCGCGCTGCTGATCAATGGGCGCGGCGAGCGCTTCATGCGCGCGGTGCACGAAGATGCCGAGCTTGGCCCGCGCGACGTCGTCGCCCGCGCCGTGTTCCGCGAGGTCGCAAGCGGCCGCGGCGCGTTCCTCGATTGCCGTCATCTCGGACCCGAGCTCGCCGAGCATTTCCCGACTGTATTCGCCTCATGCCGCGCGGCGGGTATCGATCCCGTGCGCGAGCCGATCCCGATCGCGCCGGCGGCGCATTACCACATGGGCGGCATTCTCACCGACGCCCAAGGCCGCAGCACTGTCGATGGTCTGTGGGCTTGCGGCGAGGTTGCCTCGACCGGAGCGCATGGCGCCAACCGGCTTGCCTCGAACTCGCTGCTCGAAGCCGTGGTGTTCGGCGCGCGAGTGGCGCGCGATGTCGCCACGTCGCTGCCGATGGCCAAGCCGGTCAAGCCCCGCACGATCCTTGCCAGGGCTGAGGACGGCAACCAGAGCGACGAGGCCGAGCGGACGCTGCGGCAGGCCATGGCCGCCGATGTCGGCGTGGTCCGCGACGCGGACTCGCTTACGAACGCGCTGATGACGATCTGCGCGTTGGAACGAGATGCGCATGGCGACCGGCGCCTCGCCAACATGCTGTCGACCGCTAAGCTGATCGCCGCCGCCGCCTTGCAGCGCGAAGAGAGCCGCGGCGCGCAATTCCGCAGCGACTACCCGATGTCTGACGATCAACTGGCCGAGCGTAGCTTCCTGACGCTGGCCGACGCCAACGCTATCGCCAGCGAGGCGGCGGAAAGCCGCGACGAGGCACCCGAGCTGCATGCCGCGCCGGTTCGCGCAGCACTCCATGCATGAGCGCGAAACCTCTTTTCCGCTAGAGCTCCCTCCCCTTCTCGTCGAGCGAGCCGTCGCGGCCGCGCTGGACGAGGATTTGGGCCTCGCCGGCGACATCACCACCGATTCGATCATCCCGGCGGAGTCGGAAGGCGCGGCGGCCATCGTGCTGCGCAAGCCCGGGGTGGTGTCGGGGCTCGAACTCGCCGAGGCCGCCTTCAGGGCGCTCGATCCGCAGGCGCGTTTCGAGCGGATCGTCGATGACGGCGGCAAGGTCGCGGCCGGCGGCGTGATCGCCGAGATTTCCGGCAAGACCCGCGCGCTGCTGACGGGCGAGCGGACCGCGCTCAATTTTCTCGGTCGCTTAAGCGGCATCGCCACGCTGACCGCGTCCTATGTCGCGGCGGTGGAAGGAACCAAGGCCCGCATCGCTTGCACGCGCAAGACGACGCCGGGCTTGCGTGCCTTGGAGAAATACGCGGTGCGATGCGGCGGCGGGGTCAATCACCGATTCGGGCTGTATGACGCGGTGCTGGTCAAGGACAATCACATCGCCGCCGCCGGCTCGCTCGCCAAAGCGCTCGAGCGGCTGCGCGCGCGGAGCGGCCATCTGGTCAAGATCGAAGTCGAGGTCGACACGCTCCAGCAGCTCGAGGAAGCGCTGCGCTTTCCCATCGACGTCGTGCTGCTCGACAACATGGATGTCGGGACGCTGAGGCAGGCGGTGAAGCTAGTGGCGGGACGCATCACGACCGAGGCGTCGGGCGGTGTCAGTCTAGAGACGGTTCGGGAGATTGCTTCGACCGGCGTCGACCTGATTTCGGTCGGCGCGCTTACTCATTCCCCGAGTAACCTAGACTCATCGCTGGAGTGGCGGCCGTAGTGCTGCCGGTCGCGGCGGATACCAGCGACAGCGCGGGAGTCAGCGAGAACAACGAGGTCGATGATCCTGACGGCTCAGCCGCGGGCTCCTTGGTATCGCTGGCGGAGGCTTCCACCAGGTAAGGCGCCTCGTTGCGCTTCTTATAGAAGATGTGACGGCCGATCTTGTCGATCTTGCTCATGCTGCCCGCCCAATACGGGTTCACATAATTCGCGTGGTAATAGGTCGAGTACCCGACCTCAGGCAGCCACAGCTCGCCGCCGGTGATCTTCTTGGAGATGTCTTGAGCCTGCGCCCATTGCTCGTCGTTGCGCGGCGTATCGGTCTTGCCGTCGCAGGTGAAGGAGAACTGGCAGCCCTTCTGCATTTGGCCCTGATAGACGACGCCGCAGATCGTCTCGGGGAAGAGCGGGCTCCTCACCCGGTTCATGATGACCTGTCCGACGGCGACCTGACCGCTGGCCGGCTCGCCGCGCGCCTCGAAATAGATGGCGATGGCGAGACACCGGCGCTCGCGCTGCTCGAACTCGGCCTGGCTCTCGCCCTGGTAGCGGAAGTCCAAGCCTTCTGGTGTCGGATGGTAGGCGACCTCCGCGGCCGAGGGCCGGAAGCCATCGACGTCGAGCGGCGACATGAAGGGCGAGTTGGATACGGCGTTCATCAGCATCCCGCCGTCAGGGCCGGTGACGGGGCCTCTCAGCGCGATTGAGGTCGTCGGCTTGAGACGGTCGCCCTTGAGCGCGGCATTCGCTTCGCTGCGTCCACCAAATGCGCCGGTCAGGCCCACATTGCCGCCAAGGAGGCTCGCGGCGATCAGCTGCTTGCCGGCGGAGGTCACGGTGTTGGGTACGAGATATTGGTCGGCCCGGGGGCCTTTGCCGCTGGTGTGGAACAGGATGCCAGCCTCGCGCGGGAGCCGCACCGGCGCAATTTCGGCCGTGCGCGTCAGTTGCTGCGCCGAGCCGTGGCCTGACAGCAAAAGCTCGATCTGAAAACGGATGGGATTGCCGGGGACAGCGGCGACATAGCCCAACGCAATTAGGGGAAGCGGCACGAGCGCAGCGGCTGTGTGCCACATCCGACGAGGCAAGCGTCGGCCCATTGTCCCTCCAGGTTACCCCGTAACCCGCGGGAAAATCCGCCCGTCTACACCGGCCGGCATTCCCCCGCATGTGCTCCAAACGCGTCCATCAGGCGGCGCGCGATCAGAGCGTTCCCCAAACCTCACCAGGCAAAAATGGTGGGAAATCAGTTATTTAGTTGCAGTCCCCCACCGGTCCTAGCCCGGAATCCCCGTCTCGTTATCCTTAACCCTGACGAATAAATTAGGGCAAATTGTGGTGGACGGCAACCGGACCGTATTTCTTGGCTAACAATCGGTAACCAGGCTGAGCGCCGCCTGCGCCGCGGCAAGCCGGGCGACCGGCACGCGATAGGGCGAGCAGGACACGTAGTTCAGCTTGATTTTCTCGCAAAACCCGATGGTTTCCGGGTCGCCGCCGTGCTCGCCGCAAACCCCCATCTTGAGATCGGGCTTGGCCGCTCGGCCCCGATCCACCGCGATCTGCATCAATTCGCCCACAGCTTCGTCGAGGGTGACGAAGGGATCGTGCTGGATAATGCCCTTGTCCACATACTCGCCCAAGAATCGCCCGGCGTCGTCGCGGCTGAGCCCGAACGCGGTCTGGGTGAGGTCGTTGGTGCCGAAGGAGAAGAACTCGGCGCTCTTGCCAATCTCCCCGGCCATCAGACAGGCGCGCGGAAGCTCGACCATGGTGCCGACCGAATAGGCCACGTTGGTCCCCCGCTCCTTTTCCACCGCGCGCGCCACCTGGGCGATGCGGTCCTTGACCAGGTCGAGTTCGCCCTTGGTGGCGACGAGCGGAACCATGATCTCGGGGATGACACGGTCATGCAGGGCTTTGCCGGCCTCGATCGCCGCCTCGAAGATGGCGCGCCCCTGCATCTCGACGATCTCGGGATAGCTCACGAGCAGCCGCGCGCCGCGCTGGCCGAGCATCGGATTGAACTCGCTCAGCGCGACGATGCGGCGGCGCAATCGCGCGATACTCACCCCCATGTCGGCGGCCACCTCGCCAATGATCTCATCGCCGTGCGGCAGGAACTCGTGCAGCGGCGGATCGAGCAGGCGGATGGTCACGGGCCGCCCCGCCATGATCTCGAACAACTCGATGAAGTCGTTGCGCTGCGCCGGCAATAGCTTGGCCAGCGCTTTGCGGCGGCCCTCCTGATCCTCGGCGAGGATCATCTCGCGCATAGCAAGGATCCGGCTCTCCTCGAAGAACATATGCTCGGTGCGGCACAGACCGATGCCCTCGGCGCCGAAAGCGAGCGCCTGCCGCGCGTCGGCGGGCGTGTCGGCATTGGCGCGCACTTTCAGCCGGCGGAAACCGTCGGCCCATTGCATCAAGCGATTGAAATCGTCCGACAGATGCGGCTCGCGCATCGCCACGCGGCCCTTGATGATCTGCCCGGTCGAGCCGTCGATGGTGATGATGTCGCCTTTCTGCAGCAGCATGCCGCCGGCTTGCAGCGTCTCGCGCTCGAGATCGATCGAGACGGCTGAAGCGCCAACCACGCAAGGCCGGCCCATGCCGCGCGCCACCACCGCCGCATGGCTCGTCATGCCGCCGCGCGTGGTGAGGATGCCGAGCGCGGCATGCATGCCCTGTACATCCTCTGGCGAAGTCTCGACACGGGCGAGGATCACGTTATGGCCCTGCGCCTTGAGATGCACCGCCTCGTCGGCGTCGAACACCAGCTCGCCGGAAGCAGCGCCGGGCGAAGCGGGCAAGCCCTTGGCGAGCACGGTTTTCTCGGCGTTGGGATCGAGCGTTGGATGCAGCAACTGGTCGAGCTGGCCGGCATTGATGCTCGTCACCGCCTGCTCGCGGGTGATCAGCCCTTCCTCGGCCATGTCGACGGCGATCTTGAGCGCGGCCTGCGTCGAGCGCTTGCCCGAGCGGGACTGCAGCATGAACAGCTCGCCGTCCTGCACGGTGAACTCGATGTCCTGGATGTCGTGGAAATGCGCTTCGAGCTTGGCGCAAGCCGCCTTCAGCTCGGCGAAGGCGTCGGGCATCAGCCCTTCGAGCGAGGGACTTTTGGCGTTCGAAGCGCGGCGCGCTGCCTCGGTCAAGGGCTCAGGGGTGCGTAAACCCGCGACCACATCCTCACCTTGGGCATTGACCAGGAACTCGCCAAACAGCTCGTTGGCGCCGGTCGAGGGGTTGCGCGTGAACACGACGCCGGTCGCGCTCTTGTCGCCCATATTGCCGAACACCATGGCCTGGATGGTGACGGCGGTGCCCCAATCGTCGGGAATGTCGTGCAGGCGGCGATAGGCGATGGCGCGCGCGTTCTGCCAGGAGCCGAACACGGCGGCGATGGCGCCCCATAGCTGGGCGTGAATGTCCTGCGGGAAGGGCGTGCCGAGCTCGTTCTCGACCAGGGTCTTGTAGCGGGCGACGATGCCGACCCAATCCTCGGCGCCGAGCTCAGTATCGTATTCGAAGCCCTTGAGACCTTTGTAGTTCTCCAGGATTTCCTCGAACAGCTCGTGGTCGAGGCCGAGCACCACGTCGGCATACATCTGGATGAAGCGGCGATAGGTGTCGTAGGCAAAACGCCGGTCGCCCGAGCGCGTCGCCAAGCCTTCGACGGTCTGATCGTTAAGGCCGAGATTGAGCACGGTATCCATCATGCCGGGCATCGAAGCGCGGCTGCCGGATCTCACCGACACGAGTAGCGGGTTCTGCACCTCGCCGAAGCCGGCGCCGACAATCCGCCCCACCTGGTCGAGCGCCGCGCTCACCATCGGCTTCAACTCATCCGGCAGCTTGCGGCCAAGCTCGTAATAGACCGAGCAAAGCTCCGCCGAGATGGTGAAGCCGGGCGGCACCGGAAGGCCGAGCCGCGACATCTCGGCGAGATAAGCGCCCTTGCCGCCCAGCCGATCGCGTTCGGCGGCCGAGCCGTCGGCATGGCCGGCGCCAAAGGTAAACACCCATTTCGGCGTGGGTCTTGGCGCAGGCTGGGGCACGGGCTCAGCTCTCGACATTGCTCTTCCATGATCTCGGCGGCTCAGGCGACGCCGGGTCCGACCTTTTAGCCGTCTCACGACACAGACACAAACCGCTGTTCGCCAGAAAGGTTTAAGAGCGGCGGACTTTTGGCGCGCGCAATTTGCGATCGGCGATGAAATCGCCGGTGCCGATCAGCCTGGTGCGAGGCGCTTGCTTCAAGGCATAGGCCCAGGCCTCGACGCTGCCGCCTTGGTCGAGATGCACCTCAATGGCGATGCGGTGGAATAGACCTGCGGATTCCGGAAAGTCCCGCTCCTCGTCGGTCGGCACCACGCCTTCATACTTGTCGAGGTCGACCAGGAGGCGTGGATTCGGTCCCAGCGCGAACACGCTGCCGATCACGCGATATTTTTCCTCAAGGGCGAAAAACGCCCCGGGCCAGCTGCCGAAATCGTAGAGCAGTCCGGGCGCGCGGCCCTTGCCAATATGTCGAGCCCCCACGCGCAAGCGGTGCGCCATCGGGTGCGCGCTCTCCGCTCGCAGCGTGCCATAAACGAAGAGATGTTCAGCCATCTAATCCCTGTTTATTCCGGCATTGCCCTTACCGCATCGGCTTGACGCCTGCGCGCGACATTTTGTGCCACATAAGCCCGGAGCAACTTACCCTTCGATCTTGGAGAAGTCGGCGACGGTCAGCGTGGTGGCGCGGATGCGGTTCAACAGGCGCAGGCGGTTCTCGCGCAAGCCCGGTTCCTGGGTGTTGACGGTGACGGAATCGAAGAAGGCATCGACGGGTGCGCGAAGCTTGGTCATCTCGGCCATGGCAGCCGCGAAATCCTCGCGCGCGATCGCTTCGGCAGCCGCCTTCTCGACCTCGTCGACGGCCTTGGCGAGAGCCTTTTCCTCGATTCGTTTGAGCAGGTTGGCGTCGGGCGCTTGGTCGTAGCTTACGCCGTCCTTCTTCTCCTCGATGCGCAGGATGTTGATGGCGCGCTTGGTGCCGGTCAGCAGATTGGCGCCGTCCTCGGTGTCGAGAAAGCGCCCAAGCGCTTCGACGCGCTTGACGATCAGCAACAGATCGTCGCCGCCGAGCGCGAACACCGCATCGACCAGATCGTGCCGTGCGCCTTGATCCTTGAGATGAACCTTGAGCCGGTCGGCGAAGAAATTGAGCAGGCTATTAGCCCGCTTTCTTTCCCAATCCTGCGCTGGAACCGAGAAGTTTCTGTTGCTCATCATCAATTCCGCGGCATCGGCAGAGAGCTTGTTGACTTGCGCAAGCATCCCTTCTGCGCTCGCATCGCCCGTCAGGTTTAGGAACGATAGCAAGTTGTCCAACCTGACACGTGATTCCTTGAGGAACTGCGCCATAAAGCGACGGCCCAAGACGACAAAAGCCGGCCATAAATTCAGTCGTACTTCATTCTCGAGAATAATGCGGATCACGCCAAGCGCGGCGCGGCGCAGCGCATAAGGATCCTTCGATCCGGTGGGCTTCTCGTCGATCGCCCAGAAGCCGACCAGCATATCGAGCTTGTCGGCGAGCGCGACGGCGATGGCAATCGGATCGCGCGGCACATCATCCGACGGACCGACCGGCTTGTAATGCGCACCGATGGCCTCGGCGACAGTGGGGTCCTCTTCTTGACCCAGCGCGTAATAGCGGCCCATCACCCCTTGCAACTCGGGGAACTCACCGACCATGCCGCTCACCAGATCGGCTTTGGCCAACATGGCCGCCCGCTCGGCGTCGTCGGCTCTCGCTCCGACCAGCGGCGCGAGTTCCCGCGCGAGCATGCGCATGCGCTGGATGCGGTCGTATTGCGTGCCCAGCTTCTCGTGAAAGATAATCTCCCTGAGCTTCGGCACCCAGATTTCGAGGCTCACATTGCGGTCCTGATCGAAGAAGAATTTGGCGTCGGCGAGCCGCGCCCGGATCACCCGCTCGGTACCGGCGACGATGGCCTTGCCGCCGTCAGCCGCTTTCAGATTCGCCACTAGTATGAATCGGTTGGCGAGATCGCCTCCTTTTTTTCGCAGCGAAAAGCATTTCTGATGCGCCTTCATCGAGGTCGCCAGCACCTCGGGCGGCACGGAAAGGAAATCCTCATCGAACGAGCCCATCAGCACGACCGGCCATTCGGTCAGCCCGGCATTCTCGGCGAGCAGGCCTTCGTCCTCGACCAGCGTGAGCTTCTCGTGCTTGGCCTCAGCCCGCGCGGCATCGCCAATGATGCGCGCGCGCTCCTCGCCGTCGAGAATGACTTTGGCTTTGTGCAGCTTCTCGCGATAATCGTCGAATCCCTTCACATTAAAGGGCTCCGGCGCCATGAAGCGGTGGCCGCGCGTCTCCTTGCCGCTCTTGATCCCGTCGATGTCGAAGGGCACGACCTTGCCGTCGAGCAGGCAGAGGATGGAGTGCAGCGGGCGCACCCAGCGCAGCGTCCCCTCACCCCAGCGCATGGACTTGGGCCAAGGAAAATTGCGCACGATCTGCGGCACGATCTCGGCCACCACCTGCTCGGTAGCGCGGCCGGGCTTCTCGATGGTCGCCACGTAGTAAGCGCCCTTCTTGTCGTCGCGCTTCTCGGCCTGATCGATGGAGGCGAGCCCCGCCGCTTTGAGGAAGCCTTTGACCGCGGCCTCCGGCGCATCGACGCGCGGACCTTTGCGTTCCTCGCGCACATCGGGCGAGCGGGACGGCAGCCCGTCGACCACCGCGACCAGGCGGCGCGGCGTGGCGAAGGTTCTGATCTGTTTGAACTCGAGCCCTGCCTCGCCGAGCGCGCCGCCCAGCAGCCGCGCCAGATCCTCGCGCGCGCGCGCCTGCATGCGCGCCGGGATCTCTTCGGAGAACAGTTCAAGCAGAAGCTCAGCCATTCGTCAGCCGATGCGGTTGTGGAAGCCGAGATCATAGTCGGCGATGGCGAAGATCAATCAATTCGTTTCAACGACATAGGGAATGACACTTAAGATCAGATCTGACTGGGCGCCGGCCGCCGGCAACAGCGGAACGAGCACATGCGCGGGGACCAATTCCAGGAAATCGTAAAAGCGCATGAAGGCGTTCTTGCCCTGCTCGACATAGAAGGCGCCGACCGCCCAGGACACCGGCAGATGGTTCTCATGGGTGTAATCCAGATAGATCGGAAAGCTCATGAGGTCGGCGGCGTAGGGCGACAGCGCCGCACGCAACGACGCGTCCTCGATCTCGGAGAGCGAAAGGCTGGCGTCGAGCTTCAGCATCAATTGGAAGCTGGTCGGCGCTGAGCGCCACACCCGACCGGTCCAGGATCGGAGTTTCGGCTTCAGCGCCGGCGTGCGCGATTGCGGCGGCGCGTCGGCATCGCGATAGGTCTCAAGCATCGGCGCCGCCCGCCTCGGTCTTGAGCCACGCCGCGCAGCAGGCCTTGGCGAGATCGCGCACCCGCAAGATGTAAGCCTGCCGCTCCGTCACCGAGATCACGCCGCGCGCGTCGAGCAGATTGAAGATGTGCGAGGCCTTGATCGCCTGATCGTAAGCGGGCAGCGCCATCAAATGATGTTCGCGGCCATCGCCCTTGGTTAGCAGCGCCTTGCATTCGGCCTCGGCGTCGCGGAAATGCTCGAGCAGCTTCGCGGTGTCGGCATGCTCGAAATTGTAGCGGGAATATTCCCGCTCGGCCTGGAGGAAGACATCGCCATAGGTGACCTTGTCCTTGCCTTTGCCGCCGTTGAAATCGAGATCGAACACGCGGTCGACGCCCTGCACATACATGGCGAGGCGCTCCAGGCCGTAGGTCAGCTCGCCCGAGACGGGATCGCAATCGAAGCCGCCGACCTGCTGGAAATAGGTGAATTGCGTCACTTCCATGCCGTCGAGCCACACCTCCCAGCCCAGCCCCCAGGCGCCGAGCGTCGGGCTTTCCCAATCGTCCTCGACGAAGCGGATGTCGTGCTTCAGAGGGTCGATGCCGATGGCGAAGAGGCTCTCGAGATAGAGGTCCTGAAGATCGGGCGGCGACGGCTTCAGGATCACCTGGAACTGGTAATAGTGCTGGAGCCGGTTCGGATTCTCGCCGTAGCGGCCGTCCTTTGGGCGGCGGCATGGCTGAACGTAAGCTGCGCGCCAGGGCTTGGGACCCAGCGAGCGCAGCGCGGTGGCCGGGTGGAAGGTCGCGGCCCCCATCTCCATGTCGTAGGGCTGGAGGATGACGCAGCCTTGATCGGCCCAGAAGCGCTCGAGCCTCAAGATCAGATCCTGGAAGCACGGTGCGTTGTCGGATTTGTGCGACTTGGCCATCTTTATCAGTCGTAGCGGCAATGAAGGCTGGAAGGGTTGCGGGACGCTAATGCAATTTCTCGTCAAATTGAACTGTCATGCCCGGCCCTGAGCCGGGCATCCACGGATTTCAGACTATGATCAAGACGTGGATGGTCGGGACGAGCCCGGCCATGACCATCCCATACATGCTGAAACGGCGCCCTGCGTTGGGGTTAATGCCGCGTGCCTTGAGCGCCTTGCGAGACCCGCTTAGGCCGGTAAACGCCGGTCGCGGGATCCTGCTCCAACGGCACCACGCTGTCCCGCTCGCGCCGCTCGAGCGCCTCCTCGGCGGCGCGCAGCTCAGAGGCGATGCGCCGCTGCACGTCGCGATACCAGCGCCCGGCGAGGAACAGTCCCGCACCGGCCGCGACGAAGATGAGGAGTGGCGGCATCGCCTAGAACCCGAAACGCGACCAGAGCGCGCGCGCTTCGATCGCCGAGATGAGATCGGCGGCAAGACCGCCGGGAGACAAGCCTAGCTCGAAACCGCCGCTCTCGGCAAACACGCTTCGCCTGCGGCGGAACCAGGAGGTCGACGGCATCACCAGCTTGAGGCGCACGTCGTCGCCATAGACCTCGCGCATCTTGCTGCGGAGGTCCGAGAGGCCATCGATCAGGCCATACTCGAGCGCCTTCTTGCCGGACCAGAACTCGCCGGTGAACAGATTGACGGGCGCCTTTTCGATCTTGGCGCCGCGCCGCGATTTGACGAGATCGATGAAGGCCTCATGCACGTCGCCCTGCAGCGCCTTGATGCGCTCGACGTCGGCCGGCTTCTCGGGAAGAAACGGATCGAGCGTGTCCTTACTCTCGCCCGCGGTGTAGACGCGGCGCTGCACACCGATGCGATTGATCAGCTCGTTCACGCCGAAGGTCGCGGTGATGACGCCAATCGAGCCGACGATGGAGCTTGGGTCGGCGTAGATCTCATCGCCCGCGCATGCCAGCAGATAGCCGCCAGACGCCGCGACATCCTCGGCGAACACATAGACCTTGAGATCCTTCTCGGCGGCGAGCGCGCGGATGCGCTTATAGATCAGCATCGACTGCACGGCCGCGCCGCCCGGCGAGTTGATCTGGATGGCAACGGCCTTGGCGCCGCTCATGGCGAAGGCCTTCTCGATCGCCGCGGCGCTGGTCGAGAGCGATAGCCCAGGCCGGAGCGGCGTGACCACGCCGATCGCTCCGGTGAACCTGAGCACGGGCACGATCGGCCCGGACGCCGTCCAGGCGGCGGGGAGATAGCTCTTCAAGCTTTCGACAAAATTGCTCATGGGAACTTAAGGTACAGCGGCATTGCGCCAAATCAAGGCGCGCCCGCCGAATTCTGTGCCAATACGAATCATAATTGCTGCGGCCTTTAAGCGTTTGGTTAGCGCAAGTGCCGGAGCGCCATCGGCCTGTCCGAATTCGCTGTTATATTGCGCATCAACGGCGGGGCGTCCCGCCCGGGCGACGCGGTTCGGCGGAACGGCGTCGTAATCGATTTTTCGAGGAGGAATGAATGAGCAAGCTTGCAACCTTTGCGTTGGCGCTGGGGGCCCTGGTGCTCGCCTTCGTCACGCTATCCCCGAGCTCCGCGGAAGCCGGTTGGCGCGGCCGCGGATGGTATGGCGGACCCGGCGTCAACGTCTATGTCGGACCGCGCTATGGCTGGGGCGGGCCGCGCCGTTATTACGGCGGCTATGCCTACGGCTATCCGTACGCCTATTACCCCTATTGGCGCAGCGGCCGCTATTGGCGCCGCGGCTGGTATTAGGCACGCGCGCCTCCTAGGGCGTAGCGAGTTTGGCAAAGGGCCATTCCCGAAAGGGAGTGGCCCTTTGGCTTTGTTGCAGGGTTGTTGCGCTGAACGCCAGGCGAATGGCGGTGTCGAGGCGGCTACTACTTCGATCCGCCGAGATCGAGAGCCTGCCCACCCCGCAGCACGGCTTCAGCCGCATCCGTGTAGCTTCCATTTCCCTGATGCAAGACCAGGCCCGGCAACAGGCTGAGTCCTGCCCGGCTCCCCTTCTCGGCCTGCACGATGATGCGTACCGCAGGCTCGCCCTGCTTGGGGAAGAGTGGAAAGACGGCAACGTCGCCGAAGCGCCCTTCGAGCAGACGCAACAGCTCGCCGAGGCAATCCGGGCGGTGGATGAGAGTGAGAAGGGCTTTCGGCGCGGCCATGGCGGCAAAGAAGCGGACCCAGGCGGCGAGACCGCCTTCGCGCATGACATGCGCCGTCGCCCGCCCGCGATCTGGCGCCGCTCGTACCCTTCCCGCAGAGAGGAAGGGCGGGTTAGCGAACACTTGGTCATAGGTCTCGCTCAGGAGGCCGGCGGCGCGGAGCAACTTCCCGGGCGCGGTCAGGTCGGCGTTGACGACGCTGACCTTGTCGCCAAAGCCGTTGCGCGTGGCGTTCTCGGCGGCGAGCGCGCAAAGCTTGGCGTCGATCTCGACCGCGGTCAACTCGACGCCCGGCACGCGGGCGAGGACGCAGAGTCCCGCGACGCCCACCCCGGCCCCGACATCGAGCACGCGCATCCCGGCGCGCGCCGGCACGGCGGCGGCAAGAAACACCGCGTCGCTTCCGGCCCGGTGGCCGCTTCTCGGCTGCCGCACGCCGATGCGTCCGCCGAGAAAATCGTCGGTGGTGGTGGCGCCCGCCTGCGCGGGCCGCAGGTTAAGCTTTTTGCTCGTCGGAGAGGGCATGGCCGAGATCGGCCTCGGTAAGCAGATGGCGCGCCTGTGCAAGCCGTTCGTTCTCGACCAGGACCCGCCTCGGCAAAATGCCGATCGAGCCTTCGAGCACGCTCATATTGGTATCGGCGACGATAAACCCGATATCCCCCTCCTCCAGCAACGCGCTGACATAGGACAGAAGCACCGGGTCGTTCGTGCGCAACAGTTCTTTCATGGTCTCGTAAGCCCTGTGTCCCTTGGCCTCGGCCGAACGCCTTGACCTCGATAGGCGACCGCCGACAATATCCGAGAAACGACGCCCGTCTCGACCGGATTCAGGAGTAAGTCCCTTGGGAGTTGTGGTTAAGCTTGCCGGCGCCGGCGATCCCACCGCGAGTCTCGCGCCGCTGGTCGCGCTTGTCGAGGAGGACATGACCCATGTCAACCGCATCATCCTCGATCAGGCGCGGTCCAACGTCGAGCTAATCCCAGAGCTTGCCCGGCATTTAATCGATTCAGGCGGCAAGCGCCTGCGGCCGATGCTCACGCTGGCGGCGGCGAAGCTGTGCAACTATGCCGGCGACGGTCATGTACGGCTCGCGGCCAGCGTCGAGTTCATGCATACCGCCACGCTGTTGCATGACGACGTGGTTGACGAGAGCAATCTGCGCCGGGGCAAGACCGCCGCGCGGCTGTTATGGGGCAACGAGGCCAGCGTGCTGGTCGGCGATTTCCTGCTCGGCCAGGCCTTCAAGATGATGGTCGATGTCGGCTCGCTCGGGTGCTTGCGCATTCTGTCGGACGCGGCGGCGATCATCGCCGAGGGCGAAGTGATGCAGCTGATCACCGCCAAGAACACCGAGACCACAGAGGACGATTATCTGGCGGTGATCGACGCCAAGACCGCGGCGTTGTTTGCGGCCGCGGCGGAGGTCGGTGCGGTGATCGCGGCACGGCCGAAGTCGGAGGCCGCCGCATTGCGCTCCTATGGCCGTAATCTCGGACTGGCGTTTCAACTGGTCGACGACGCGCTCGATTATTCGGGCGAGCCGTCGACGCTCGGCAAGAGCGTCGGCGACGATTTCCGTGAGGGCAAGATCACCCTCCCCGTGGTGCTGTGCTATCGCCGCGGCAATGCGGCTGAGCGTGCGTTCTGGCAGCGCACCTTGCAGGAAGGCGATATCGGCGAGGACGATCTCGCCGAGGCGTTTCAACTGATGAAGCGGCACAAGGCCCTGAACGACACGCTGGAGCGGGCGCGGCATTACGGCGCGATCGCCCGCGACGCGCTCGCCATATTTCCCGATGGGGACGTGAAGGCTGCCCTGCGCGAGGCGATCGAGTTCTGCATCGAGCGGCCGTTCTAGCTTTCGAGCGAACTCGCGGCGATCCACCAATGGGGAAACTCGGCGGCCAGCCTCTCGCCCGCGCGGGCAGCATCGGTCTCAGTGGCGAACAGCGCAAAGCAGGTCGGACCGCTGCCCGATAGTCGCGCCAGCCGGGGCCCATCAAGCGCCAGGAGCGCGGCGAGCACCTCTCTGATCTCAGGCACAAGCCGCGCGGCGGGCGCTTCCAGACCGTTTAGGCGCGGCAGCGCATAGGCGAGGAGCTGCTCGAAATCGCCGTGGAAGTCCGGCACTCCAGTTCCGAGCGGCAGCGGCGCGCGCAGATCGTCAGCGCGAAGCTCGGCATAGACCGCGGCGGCCGAGAGGGGAAGGCCCGGGTTGGCGAGCAGGACGCCACAAGCCGGAAAACCCCGCACGGGCTCGACTGTCTCGCCGCGCCCGGTCATCAGCGCGGGCCGGCTGGCAAGACAGACCGTGACATCGGAACCGAGCCGGGCGGCAAGCGCTGCAAGCGCCGCTTCGTTCAGCGCCGTCCGATTGGCGCTCGCGATCAGGCGCAAGGCGGCCGCGGCGTCGGCTGAGCCGCCGCCCAGCCCGGAGGCAACGGGCAGCTGTTTCAAGAGGTGAAAGCGTCCGAGCTTGATGCCCGGCGCGCTAACCGATGCCGCTTCGGCCGCCCGGATGACCAAATTGTCGCCGCTCAGCGTTGCAGCGAACGGCCCCTGCGTCTCGAGCTCCAGCGCGGAGCCAGGCTCAAGCGTGAGCTCGTCACCGAGGGCCGCGAAAGCGACCAGGCTGCGCAATTCATGATAGCCGTCGGCGCGGCGCCCCAGGACTTCCAGCGTCAGATTGAGCTTGGCCCGGCCAATATCGCGGAGCGCCATCCGCCCGCTCCCTAAGCCTCGCAACCAAGCCGGGCTATTGCGGCGTCTTCTGGCCGCCCACCTGCGTGGTCCGGTCTTGCGCCGATTTGGTGCCGGCACTGTCGGGCAGCCCGTCGGCGATCTTCGCCTTGAGCGTGATCACCTGGTCGTCTTCCGGCTTCAGCGTCAGCGCCTGCGCCCACTGATATTTCGCTTCGAGCGTGCGGCCGACCTTCCAATAGGCGTCGCCGAGATGATCGTTGATAATCGGATCGTCGGGCTTCAGCTCGACGGCGCGCTCGAGATTCTCGACCGCCGCCGGCAGATTGCCGAGCCGGAAATAGGCCCAGCCCAGGCTGTCGACATAGTAGCCGTCGTCCGGCTTGAGCTTCACCGCCTTGCGAATGTAGTCCATCGCCTGCTTCAGATTCTGGCCCTGATCGACCCAGGAATAGCCGAGATAGTTCAGCACCAGCAATTCCTCCGGAGATAGCGCGAGCGCCTCCTTGAAATCGGCCTCGGCCGCAGGCCAGTCCTTGAGCCGCTCGTTACAGACGCCGCGCGAATAGAACAGCGTCCAATTGTCCTTGGTGGGCTTGGGGATCAGCTTGAGCGCGCGCGTGTAATAGTCGCGCGCCTCGCCGTAGCGTTCATGCGCGCGCAGGATATTGCCGAGCGCGTCGAGCGGAAGCACATCCTTCGGGTCTTTGGTGGCCAAATCTTCGAGCAACGCCTTGGCGTCGTCGACGCGCTCCATCGAGTTCAGCGCGAAGGCTTGCTGGATCTGCGCATTCGCCCAGAGCGGCGAGTCGGGCTTGATCTGATCGAGCGCCTGCATCTCCAAGTCGTATTTCTTCGCGCTCTCGTAAGCCTCGGCGAGCGCCGCATAAGCGAGCGGCGCGTCGGGCTTAAGGTAGAGCGAGAACTGTAGGAAGATGATGCCCATATCGAGCCCACCTTCGCCGGCCAGCGCATCGCCAATGCCGTAGAACACTTCGGCGAGGCCGTCATTCGGCGTGGCGACGAGCAGCGGCGGGGTCTTGCCCTGTTCGATCTCGGCGAGCAGCGCCTCGGACAGCGGATGGCCTGACGATTTGGCGATGTGGGTCTTCAAGGTCTGCTTGGCCAGTTTGCGGTTATTGTTGTTCACCGCATGGCGCGCGTAAGCGTCGGCAACCCGCAACGTCGATGGATTCTTCTTGAAGGCCTGCGCGTAAGCCAGCCGCGCCACGTCCGGCTTGCCGGCAATGTCGGCGATGAGCGCGCGGTGGTAGCGCTGATAGAACTGGGCCCAGTCGGCATCGCTCAGACTGTCGAGCGTGGCGAAGGCCTCGTCGGGCTTGCCGTCGGCTTCCTGCACCCAGGCGCGGGCGAGCGTGGAGGTGAGGTCTGCGATCGGCCCCTGGCGCGCCGCAGCGAAATGCTCGTCGGCGTCCTTGAAGTTCCCCTTCTTGAACGCGTCGATGCCGAGCAGGAAGCGGGCAATCCGGTGGGCAGGCTCGACCTTGACTAGCTCCTTGGCGAGCTCGACGGAGCGATCCCAATGCGCCGACGCCGCCTCGAGCAGGAAGGTCTGCTCGAGAATGATCTCGTTGGCCGGATCCTCCGCAAGCGCTTTGGAATAGAAATCGGCGGCGGCGATGGTGTCATGGTCGCCGCGCGCGAGACGGCCGGAAAGATAATTGCCGAGCAGCGTGCCGGAGTCCTCGGGGGTCTCGGAGGCGACTTCGGAATAAGCAGCGGGCGCCGCGACGAGTCCGGCAATAAGCAGAGAGCCCCACGCCAATTTGCGCAGAGCCGCACGATGCACAATTTTCATATGGCTTCGGCTATCACGCCGCCCCAAGAAACGCGGTTCGTATGACCCCAAACCAAGGTTAGGGGTTTTTCGCCTTGGTAACAAACCAAAAGCTTGCTTGCAGCCTAATCGCGGCTGGTTTGTGGCCTATTGGCGCGACATTGCCGCCCGTCTCACATATTGGCGTAATTCGGTCCCTCGCCGCCCTCGGGTGGCACCCAGGTAATGTTCTGGGCCGGGTCTTTGATGTCGCAGGTTTTGCAATGAACGCAATTCTGCGCGTTGATCTGGAACCGCTGGCGGTCGCCTTCCGTCACCACCTCATAGACCTGCGCCGGGCAATAGCGCTGCGCCGGCTCGGCATACTCGGGAAGATTCTGCTCGATCGGGATCGAGGGGTCGGCGAGCACGAGATGCACCGGCTCGTTCTCGTCGTGATTAGTGCCAGACAAAAACACCGATGAGAGAATGTCGAAACTGAGCTTGCCGTCGGGCTTTGGATAATCGATCGGCGTCGACTGCGCCGCCTTGGCCAGTGTCGCGTAGTCCGGCTTCTTGTGCTTCAGCGTGTGGCTCAAGAACGGGAAGATGGTGTTGAGCCACATATCGATGCCGCCCAGCATGACGCCGAGACGCGTGCCAAGCCGCGACCAGAGTGGCTTTACGTTGCGCACCTTCTTCAGTTCTTTCACCATCGCGCTCGCCTGCACGCTTTGCGGATAGGCTTCGAGTACGTCGCGCGCGCGCCCCTGTTCGATCGCCGCGAACGCCGCCTCCGCCGCCATCATCCCCGAGAGCATCGCATTGTGGCTGCCCTTGATGCGCGGCACATTCATGAAGCCGGCCGCACAGCCGATCAGCGCGCCGCCGGGAAAGGCAAGCTGCGGGATCGCCTGGTAGCCACCCTCGGTCAGGGCGCGCGCGCCATAGGCGATGCGCTTGCCGCCGGTGAGATGCTCCGCGATCAAGGGATGCGTCTTGGCGCGCTGAAATTCCTTGAACGGGTTGAGGTACGGGTTTGAGTAATCGAGATGGACGACGAAGCCCACCGACACCAGCCGCTCGCCGAAATGATAGAGGAAGGAGCCGCCGCCGGTCGCGTCATCGAGCGGCCAGCCCATGGTGTGCTGCACCAGGCCCGGCTTGTGCTTTTCGGCCGTGACCTCCCATAGCTCCTTGAGGCCGATGCCGAATTTCTGTGGACCCGACTCGGCATCGAGCCCGAGCTTGTTGATAAGCATCTTCGACAGCGAGCCGCGCGCGCCCTCGGCGAACAAGGTGTATTTGCCGACGATGGCGATGCCGGGCGTGTAGTTGTCCTTGTGGCTGCCGTCGCGGGCAACGCCCATGTCGCCGGTGATGACGCCTTCGATCTCGCCGTTGGCGCCTGAGATCACATCGGTGACGGCGAAGCCCGGATAGATTTCGACGCCGAGCGCTTCGGCTTGCTCGCCAAGCCAGCGGGTCAGCGCGCCGAGGCTGCCGGTATAGCAGCCGTGATTGCTCATCAGCGGCGGCATGAAGAGGTTCGGCACGCGGATGCCGCCGGTCTTCCACAGATAAAAGAACCTGTCCTCGGTAACCTTGGTGGTGAGCGGGGAGCTCTTGTCGCGCCAGTCGGGGATCAGGGCGTCGAGGCCAACGGGATCGACCACCGCACCGGAGAGGATATGCGCGCCGACCTCGGAGCCTTTCTCCAGCACGACGACCGAGAGGTCCTTGCCCTTCTCGTCCGCCAGCTGCTTCAGCCTGATCGCTGCCGCGAGCCCGGCAGGTCCGGCGCCGACAATGACGACGTCGAACTCCATGGTCTCGCGCTCGACGACTTCGGGCTGGGCGGCTTCGCTCAAGGTCTCGCTCCAAATCGGGCAGGCGGCCAAAAAGTAGAGATCGTTCCCGGATGCGCGGAAATCCAGTATTCATCCATATGGCGGTGGGCGCGGAAGCCCGAAAGACAGCGGAAATGACTGCAACGGAACGAGACAAGGTTCAAGCCTTATTGGCCTGGTACGCGGCGATGGGAGCCAACGAAGCGATCGGCGATGAGCCGGTCGACCGCTTTGCTACGCCTGCCGCAGCTCCCTCCGCACCGCCGCGGGTACAGCCCCGGCCGCGCCCTGCGGCAGCACGGGTTGCTGACGGCGGTGGCGGCGGCTCGTCACGGGTCGATCTCAGCCAGGCCGGCACGCTCGCCGCGCTCGAAGTCATGGTTGCCGGCTTCGAAGGCTGCGCGCTCAAGCGCACGGCGAAGAGCCTGTGCTTCAAGCGGGGGCACGACGAAGCCCGCATCATGCTGATCGGCGAGGCGCCGGGCCGCGACGAAGACTTGCAAGGGAAACCGTTTGTCGGCCGCGCCGGGCAATTGCTCGACCGCATGCTCGAGGCGATCGGGCTTGCCGAGCAGCATGTCTACATCACCAACACCGTCTATTGGCGCCCGCCCGGCAACCGCACGCCCACGCCCGAGGAGGTCGAAGCTTGCGCGCCCTTCCTCGCCAGGCAGATCGAGCTCAAGTCGCCGCAGGTGCTGGTGCTGCTCGGCGGCGCCGCGGCCAAGAGCATCCTCGGCGTGGCGGAGGGGATCATGCGGCTGAGAGGCAAATGGCTGAGCTACAAATGCGGGGACCGCGAGATCGCCACGCTCGCCACGCTGCATCCGGCCTTCCTGCTGCGTAACCCGGAACATAAGCGCCTGGTCTGGCGCGATCTGCTGTCGGTGAAGGAAAGGCTTGAACGGCAATGAACCGCATCGATGAGACGCGCCCTTTCATCCCGGTGCGCATCGCCGTGCTTACCGTTTCGGACACGCGCACGCAGAAGACCGACAAATCGGGTCCGCTCTTGGTCAGCCTGATCAAGGAGGCCGGGCATGAGCTGGCCGAGCACGCCATCGTCGCCGACGATCCCAAGGCGATCCGCAAGCAAGTCAAGCGCTGGATCAAGGACCCCGAGGTGGACGTCGTGATCACCACCGGCGGCACCGGCTTCACCGGACGGGATGTGACGCCGGAAGCGGTGAAGCCGCTCTTCGACAAGGAAATCGAGGGCTTCGCCGTGCTGTTCCATATGCTGAGCTACCAGAGCGTCGGCACCTCAACGGTGCAGTCACGCGCCTGCGGCGGGCTCGCGCGCGGCACCTACATCTTCTGCGTGCCGGGCTCGCCCGGCGCCTGCACCGACGCCTGGAACGGCATCCTCAAGCATCAATTGGATAACCGCCACCGCCCCTGCTCGTTCATCGAGATCATGCCGCGTCTGCAAGAGCGGAAGCAAGCGAAGGCCAAGAAGGCCGCCGTCTAAGGCTAGAGCGAAGAGGCGCGGGCGAGCCCGGTGGTGACGAGGGCCGGCCGGGTCAAAAGCTCCGCATGGGCGCCGACCACGCGGTTCCGGCCGCCCAGCTTGGCGTCATAGAGCGCGGCATCGGCTCTGGCGAGAATCTGGTCGACGGTGTCGCCGGGTTTCCCCTCGCTCACGCCGACGCTCCAGGTGAGCGTGATGCGGTCCCTGCCGGTGTCGAAAGGCCGCGCCGCGAGCCGGCTGCGCAAACTCTCAGCGACCTCGATCGCTTCCGGCAAAGTGCGATCCTCCAACAGCAGCGCAAATTCGTCGCCGCCAAGCCGTCCGACCACGGCGTCGGTCAAAAACGCGGCGCGGGCGCAGCAGCAGATCGCCTCGTCGCCAGTTTCATGTCCGTAGGAGTCGTTGATGTGCTTGAAATTGTCGATATCGAGGATGATCGCCGACAGGCTTCCATCAGGCGGAGCCACGCGGGCACAAGCTTCGGTCGCGCGCTCGAAGAAGCCGCGACGGTTGCTCAAGCCGGTCAAGGGGTCGATGGTGGCGAGCCGGATCAGCTCGCGCTGCATGGAGAGAATTCGCTCGGCGGCGCGCAGCCGCGCAAAGAGCTCCTCGGCCAGAGGCGGCTTGCCGATGAAATCGTCGGCCCCGGAGTTCGAGCGCCTCGATCAGGCTACGCTGATCGTATTGGCTCGACATCATCAGCACATAGATCGGGCGGCGGCAGGTCGCCAGCAGCCGCGCCTCCCAACACAGCTCGACACCGGACATGTATTTGAGTTCGGCGCTGGTAATCAGCGCATCGATGCCAGGATCGGCTTTGATTTGCGCAAGCGCGGCGCGCTCATCTTCGAATTGAAGCACCTCGTGATCGCGCGCACTAAGCATGCGACCGACGATCAACCGGGTTGTACGGCTCGGATCGACCAAAGCGATGCGCATGCGAGTAAGCCCTTATCCCGTTATTTCAAGGCACTACAAGACGCGCCTTAATGTTGGATTAAAGACGTGTCGCTCGGCGATACCGCGCATCGCGTCGTAGTCGTGCTTGCCATCGACATCCGAAAGCGTCACCGCGAAGGCGATGCGCTTCCCCTGCAAATTCGCCAGCGTGTCGGCAAGGGCGTTTGGGCTCGACCACCGCACTCCGGCAAATGGTGCGAGCAGCTTTGGTGTTCGCTTCAAGCCGACCAGCCAATAGCCGCCGTCGGGAGCAGGCCCGAGCACGGCATCGGCGCGACCGAGAAGGCTGAAGGTCTGCGCGATATGTTCGGGCCCAATCGCGGGAATATCGCTGCCGACAATGATCACGGGGCCTGGCGGCAATCCCTGGAAGAGCCGCTGCATGCGCTGACCTAGATCTCCCTGCCCCTGCCTTACGCGAGCAAGCTTCCGGGACGAAGGCGCGAAGGGCACGCCAACATCGCGGTCAGGATCGATGGCGAGCAATGTGCGCCAGCGCCTGTCTTGCGCGAGCCGCAGAGCGGTGTGCGATAGACAATTGCGATAGAAACGGATTGCCGCGACATCGCCGATCTCGCGGCCGAGCCGTTGCTTGACGCGGCCCGCGATCGGGCTCTTCGCCATGATGATGAGATGCTTGGCGTAGCTTGCGCGGCGCGGGCGCCCCGCTCTGGGTCTAGCCATAAAGCCGCGCGAGTACCCGCGGCGGCACGCGAAGGTAATAAAGCAGGATGCAGCCGAGATTGCGGAAGCTCCGCGCGAGATAGCCCTCGCGCCGGTAACGCTCGCCGCTCGTCACCGCCCGCGACTTCAGCATCACCAACTCGCGCCGCTTGAGCCGGCGCACGAGATCGACGTCTTCCATCAGTGGCAGCGGGCGGAAACCGCCGAGGCGATTATAGAGATTGCGCGGAATGAGCAGTCCCTGGTCGCCGTAAGGCAGGGCGAGCAGGCTACAGCGCAAACCGACCAGCCCTTCGACGAAGCGCGGCATCAGGCCGTCATCGTCGAGCGCGAAGCGAAACGAAGCCGCGGCCTGAAGCCGTCTGCCGCTCTCGACCCGCTCGATGAAGCTTTGCGCCTCTTCAGCCCAACCAGGCTCCAGCACCGTATCGGCATGGAGAAAAAGCAGCCAATCGCCCTTGGCATGATGGGCGCCCGCCTCGAGCTGAGAGCCACGCCCGCGCGGCGCCTCGATCAGATGCGTGCCGGCGGCTTCGGCAATGGCGCAGGTCTCGTCGCCCGAGCCTCCATCGACCAGGATGGCCTCCTGCACGATGCCTTCGACGACAGCCGGGACGAGGGCGGCAAGGGTATGCGCCAACGTCCGCTCGGCATTCAGCGTCGGGATGATGACCGAGATCATGACGGCGAACCTATAGGCGCGAGACCGTTGGCGAGCAATCGCCCCGTGGCGGCAACGCACGTTTGTTCTTGATTTGTTCTATATCAAGCCCTATATGGTAGGCATGTCCGTCGCGCTAAGAAAACCGGCCGATTCCGAGAGCTTTCCGCATGAGGCGGGAGGCGTTGCCGCAGGCCGCCGGCATGGCCGGGGCGCCCAGACCAATCGGGGCGGCCGGTTCGAGCCGACCGCCTACGAGCCCGTCGACGACGGCTGGGAGTCGCTCGGCGACCTCGAAGCGCTCGCGACCGAAGTGCAGGAGGTGCCGGCGCGGCGCATCATCACGCGCAACGAATTGCCGGATATCGGCTTCGACCGCTCGATCAACCCTTATCGGGGCTGCGAGCATGGCTGCATCTACTGCTTCGCGCGGCCGACGCATGCGTTTCTCGGCCTCTCGCCCGGCCTCGATTTCGAGACGCGGCTGTTCGCCAAGACCAACGCCGGGCAGGCGCTCGAGCGCGAGTTGGCAGAGCCGGGCTATCAGGTCCGCACTATCGCCATCGGCACCAATACCGACCCCTATCAGCCGATCGAGCGGCGCTACCGCATCATGCGCCGCGTCCTTGAAGTCTTGAGCGCCGCCAATCATCCGGTCGGCATCGTCACCAAATCGGCGCTAGTGCTGCGCGATCTCGACATTCTCAAGTCGATGGCCGAGCGCGGGCTGGTCAAGGTGGCGCTATCGGTCACCACGCTCGACCGCAGACTCGCCCGCGCCATGGAACCGCGCGCGAGCACGCCGGACAAGCGGCTGGAAACGTTGCAGAGGCTGGTCGATGCCGGCGTGCCCGCCTCGGTGATGGTGGCGCCGATCATTCCCGGCCTGACCGACATGGAGATGGAGCGCATCTTGGAGCGCGCGGCCGCCGCCGGCGTCGCGGGCGCGGGCTATGTGCTGCTCAGACTGCCGCTTGAGATCGGCGATCTCTTCAGCGAATGGCTGCAAGCGAACTGCCCGGATCGCGCCAAGCGGGTTCTGTCGCTGATGCGCTCGACGCGGGGCGGCAAGCTCTACGATGCGAAATGGGGCGAGCGGATGAGAGGCGACGGGCCTTATGCCTGGATGATCGGGCGGCGATTTCGAGCTCGCCGCGCAGCGCCTCGGGCTCAATAAGAGCACGGTCGAGCTGCGCAGCGACCTGTTTGCGCCGCCCTCCCTCCCCGGCCAGCAACTGCGGCTGTTCTAGGCGTTTTCCACAGCGGCCGGAGGGCAACGCGCCGAACAAGTTGCCAAGCGCGCGGGCTTTGCGCGAAAGTCCCCTGCCATGGGACTTGCCGCCGAAAAGCTGCCGCTGCCTGCGCCAAGCTTCGATCTCGAAGCGGCGATGATGGACCGGTATCGCGGGCCCGTCGCCGGGATCGACGAGGCCGGACGTGGCCCTTGGGCTGGACCCGTGGTGGTCGCCGCCGTGATCCTCGATCCCGACCGCATCCCCGAAGGGCTCAACGATTCGAAGCTGATGACGCCGGAGGCGCGCGAGGATCGCTATCACGCGATCATCGCCACCTCGATCGTCTCGGTGGTGATCGGCCCGGTGAAGCAGATCGACCGCATCAACATCCTGCAGGCGAGTTTGTGGGGCATGCGCGCGGCCTATCGCCGGCTGGGCGTTCCGGTCGGCTCGGCCCTGATCGACGGCAACATCGTGCCGAAGCGTTTCCCGTGCAAGGCGCGGGCGGTAATCGGCGGCGACGGGCTGTCCCTTTCGGTCGCTGCGGCGTCGATCATCGCCAAGGTGACGCGCGACCGGCTGATGGTGAAGCTCTCACGCCGTTATCGCCGCTACGCCTGGGACAGCAACAAAGGCTACGGAACACCGGAGCATGCGGCGGCCATCAAGAAGCACGGCGTGTGCACGCATCACCGCCGCTCCTTCTCGCCCATAGAGCGAGCGCTCAGTCTGATCGAGACCGGCACCGAGCCGCCAACTCCTGACGAGATTATCGAAGGCGCCTAGTCCGGGATCCAATCGGCGACACGGCGAGCGATGTCCTCCGCGCCGGGCTCGAGCAGGAGCATATGCCCGTGGCCCTCGAGCTCCCAGAAGGCCGCTTCGGGATAGGCTCGCGCCGTCTCCTGTGCGGTTTGCGGCGAGACGATCTTGTCGTCGGAGCCGACGAGGCACGCCACCGGGCAGCTGACCGCGCCTGTGTCGACGATCGTGGCTCCGCTCCGGTCGAACATCCAGAAGAACAGCTCGAAAAAAGCCCGGCCGGATTCAGGTCCGAACCTATCGAACACCGCGCGCTGCTCCGCCTCCGGCACCCGGTTCAAGGTGTAAATGCGGGCAAGCGCGAAATCGGGGTTGATCACCGTCTTCCAGAAGGCCCCTAGTCCCACCAGGTCCTGGTCGAGCTTCTTCTCCGCCTCGGTTGGCGGCAAAATGCCGGAGCGCGGCGCGGGCGCCACCAAAACTAGCGCACGGGCGAGCCCTTGCGCCGCGAGCTGCTGAGCAAGCACACCGCCCATCGAGTGGCCGAGAATCACGGGCTTCGGCGGCACCGTCTCGAGGAAGGCCACAAGCTCGGCGCGATAGTCGGCCATGCCCACGCCGACCAAGGTCTTGGCCGCATCGGCAGCCCTCGTCCCGTGGCCGATCAGGTCGGGTGCGTGGCAGGTCCAGCCGAGGCTCTGGAACACCGCGCTGAATTTGTCGAAGCACCAGCCGCCCTCGTTGGCGCCGTGAATCATGACGATGTGCTTGGCCATGGCTTTGTTCCCCCCGCCGAAAGTCTTGTGGCATGGCCGGGACGACAGGCCAACCGCTGGAATTAAGTCCGCCTTTACCGTCGTCCGCCAGCATGGGCCGGTCTCGCGTGAGAGCGAGCGCGTGCAGTACTGCGTAACCCGAGTGGTGTCATGGGCGTGGGGGATAAGAGGGGAGCCAAGCTCCCGCTCGACAGGATCGTTGTCGGCGACTGCATCGAGGAGCTTAAGCTTCTCCCGGAAGCCTCGATCGATCTCGTGTTCGCCGACCCGCCCTATAATCTCCAGCTCAACAACGAGCTGTTCCGGCCCGACAACAGCCGCGTCGATGCCGTCGACGACGATTGGGACAAGTTCGGCAGCTTCGCCGCTTACGACAATTTCACCCGCGAATGGCTGTCCGCCTGCCGCCGCGTGCTGAAGCCGTCGGGCGGGCTTTGGGTGATCGGCAGTTATCACAACATCTTCCGCGTCGGCACCATCCTCCAGGATCTTGGCTTCTGGGTGCTGAACGACGTGGTGTGGCGGAAATCGAACCCCATGCCGAACTTTCGCGGGCGGCGCTTCACCAACGCTCATGAGACTTTGATCTGGGCGTCGATGGGCCCCAAGGCGCGCTACACCTTCAACTACGAAGCGATGAAGGCGCTGAACGAAGATTTGCAGATGCGCTCGGACTGGCTGTTCCCGATCTGCTCCGGCGCCGAGCGCCTGCGCGAAGATTGCGGGCGCAAGACGCATCCGACGCAGAAGCCCGAGGCGCTGCTACATCGCATCCTGCTGGCTTCGAGCAATCCGGGCGATGTCGTGCTCGACCCGTTTCTCGGCTCGGGCACCACAGCGGTCGCCGCCAAGCGGCTGGGCCGCGCCTTTGTCGGCATCGAGCGCGAGGCGAGCTACGCCGAGGCGGCCAGAGCGCGGCTTGCGGCGCTCTCGCCACTCGCCCAGGATTCGCTGCAAGTCGCCAAAAGTAAGCGCGCCGAGCCGCGCATCCCGTTTGGCACGCTGGTTGAGCTCGGGCTGATCTCGCCCGGCACGGTGCTTTACGATTCCGGCGCGCGGCACGAGGCGAAAGTCCGTGCCGACGGCTCGATCGCCTGCGACGGCGCGCAAGGCTCGATCCACAAGATCGGCGCGCATGTGCAAGGCGCGCTCGCCTGCAACGGCTGGACCTTCTGGCATTACGAGACGGGAGGCAGCCTCAAGCCGATCGACGCCTTGCGCGAGGCGGCGCGGGCGAAGCTCGAGCCGCAGGGCTGACGCGCCGCTCTTCCAGCGCGTGCAGCAACACTTTCCGCATCAATGACGGCAGCGCGGCACCCGCGAGCGCGCGAGGCTTAAGCCAAAGGCACCGCTCGGGCTCGGCCGCGGGCTTGGCCTGCGCATCCTGTCCGACGTCGGCGCGATAGACGGCAAGCTCGAGGTGAAAATGGGTGAAGGTGTGCTCCACCAGGCCGGGCAGCTTTTTCCAATTCGCCTTCAGTGGCGCGTGGCCTGTTCCGGTCTCGCTGTTTCCTTGTCCCTCGGCCCAGGGTGAGGACGGCGTTTCCAGCATGCCGCCCAACAGACCGCACAACGGCCGTTCGCGCAGCAGCACCGAGCCATCGGGCCTGATCGCCACGAAGGTCGCGCCGCGCCTGACCGGCCGCTCGCCTTTCGCCTCGCGATAAGGCAGCGCCTCGGCGAGACCATCGGCATAGCCACGGCAATCGGCCCGCACGGGGCAGAGGGCGCAAGCCGGGCGGCGCGGCGTGCAGATCGTGGCGCCGAGATCCATCATTGCCTGGGCGAAGTCGCCAGACCGCATCTCGGGCGTCAGCGTCTCGGCGAGCGCCCTGATTTCGCTCTTGGCGGCGGGCAGCGGCGTCGTCACGGCGAACAGCCGAGCCACCACCCGCTCGATATTGCCATCGACGGGGGTCGCCCGCTGGCCGAATGCAATCGCGGCAATAGCCGCGGCGGTATAGTCGCCGATGCCGGGCAGCTTGCGGAGTCCCGCCTCATCCTCGGGGAAGCTTCCCCCGTTCCGCTCCGCGACGGCTCGTGCGCAAGCATGCAGATTGCGCGCACGTGCGTAATAGCCGAGCCCGGCCCAGGCTGCGAGCACCTCGCCGAGCTCGGCGCGGGCCAAGGCCATCACATCGGGCCAGCGGCGCAGGAAGAGATCGTAGCGCGGCAGCACCGCCTTGACCGTCGTCTGCTGCAGCATGATCTCGCTGAGCCATACGCGGTAAGGATCGGGCACCTCTCCGGGCTCTGCCCGCCAAGGCAGCCGGCGGCGCTCGCGCTCGTACCAGGCAAGCACCGCATCGGCGATGCGCGCTTCTTGCGGGACTCGCGCTGCCGCGCGCCTCTGCATAAAACGAACTCCGCCCAAGCCTCCGTTCCGGCCATGGTGTAAGCTCGGGCGAGAGGAAGCAAGCGGAGCGCGCGATCGCTCCACCATTTCGCAACAGCGCCATGGACGACAAAGAGCGCAGAGCCTTGGGACGAGCTGCCGGAGCGGCGCGGCCGATCGGCGCCTACGCGGCGGCGGCGCTCGATGCGTCCGCGCGCGCACGCGGCTTCGCCACCACCTCGTTGCTGAGCGAGTGGGGAACCATCGTCGGCGCGGAACTCGCCCAGTTCACCATGCCCGACCGCGTGGTCTGGCCGAAACGCCGGGACGAGGGGCAAGTGGCCGCCGCGCTCAAAGGGCGCCGGGACGAGGGTGCGACTTTGGTGCTCAGGGTCGAAGGCCCGCGCGCCATCGAGGTGCAGCATCGCTCCGGTCAGATCCTGGAGCGGGTGAACCGGTATTTCGGCTATCGGGCGATCGCCGAGATGCGCATCTTGCAGGCGCCGGTTGCGCGAAAAGCGCCGCGCAGGCGCGCTGCAGAGCCGCCGATCGACCCCAAAGCGCTGCCCGCCACAACTTCCATCGAGGACGGAGGCTTGCGCGCCGCGTTGCTGCGGCTCGGGACCAACACCCGCGCCAAGCTCACAAGGGGTTGAAGCCCTTTTCTCGCTCTTGCCATCGCGCCGGTGTTTAACGAATGTAGGCCCGGCTCGAAGCGATCCCAGCAGGTGGAGTGAAAGAGTGGCGAAAAGCGAGAAAAAGGCGGCCGGTCAGGCCGGTTCCGGCAAGGCGACAGGCGGCAAATCCTCAGGCGCCGAGACGCCGCCCGGCAAGGATGAGGCCGGAAGCAAGAACACGCTGTTCATTATCGGCGCCGTGGTAGCCGCCGTGCTGATTGGCGGGCTCGTCTATTGGAAGACGACTTCCGACGGCAACGCCGGGGGACCGGGCCCCAAAACCGATCCCGATCTCGCTGCGTTGATGGCGCCCGGTCCGCTGCCCGAGATGGCCCTTGGCAGCGCCGACGCTCCCAACACCATCGTCGAATATGCCTCGATGACCTGCCCGCACTGCGCGCAGTTCGAGACGGTCGTGTTTCCGGAGCTCAAGACCAAATATGTCGATACCGGCAAGGTTCGTTTCATCTTCCGCGAGTTTCCGCTCGACGGCCTCGCGGCGCGCGCCTCGTTGCTCGCCCGCTGTGCCGGCCCCGATCGCTACTTCCCGATGATCGAGGCGCTGTTTCAGACGCAGCAGAACTGGGTCGTGCAGGGCCCCGAGGCCATGGACAAGCTGCTGCAATTCGCTCGCCAAGCCGGCTTCTCCAAGGAGAGCTTCGACAAATGCATGGCGGACAAGGAGCTGTTCGACAAGATCGTCGAGATTCGCACCACCGGCTATGAGAAGTTCGGCATCGACTCGACACCCTCCTTCTTCATCAACGGCAAACGGCTAAGCGGCGAGCACACGCTCAAGGATTTCGAAGCCAAGTTCGTCGGCATCGACAAGCCGGCGGAAACCGGCGACGCGACCCCGCCACCAGAAGGGAGCGCAACGCCGATGACGGAAGGCGGCGCGACGCCGATGCCGGACGAGAGCAAGCCAGAAGGGTCTTCGGGCCAGTAGGAACTCGGTGATGCGGCTTCGGGGGCTAACGGCGTCAATCCCGATCGTCTTGGCGCTCGCGCTTTCGGGGTGCGGCGGTGGCGCGATGGGCCCGGCGCCGCCGATCGACAAGGCGACTTACGTGCCGCCGCAAGCCGAGCTAATGGCGCCCGGCCCGCTTGGCGACGTGTCGATCGGCAAAGCGAGCGCACCGGTCACCGTCATCGAATATGTCTCGCTCACCTGCCCGCACTGCGCGCATTTCCAGAAGGCGCTGTTTACGCGCGTGAAGAAGGAGTTCATCGATACCGGCAAAGTGCGTTTCATCGTGCGTGAGTTTCCCATCGGCCACACCTCCGGCAACGCGGCGCTGATCAATCGCTGCGCGCCGCAAGACAAATATTTCTTCCTGTTGAACCAGTTCCTGACCCGGCAGAGCGAATGGGTGAGCCAAGAGGTGCGGCTGGACGCCATTTACGCGGTCGCGAAATCCAGCGGAATGAGCCGCGAGACGTTTGACAAATGCCTATCGAATCAAACCATTATCGACGGCTTGACGGAGGTGAAGCAGCGGGGGCGACAATTTGGCGTGATCGGCACGCCGACCTTTTTCATCAACGGCCGCAAGGCCCAGGGAGAGGTCACCTTCGACGAGATCAAGGCCATGATCGAGCAGGCTCCGCCGCCGACGCCAACTCCGTCTTGATGGTGAGCGGTTTTTGTCATTGCCCGGCTTGACCGGGCAATCTAGTACCCGAGGCCTCAGTAAAATTCGGATAGCGACGCGGATACTGGATTCCCGCTTTCGCGGGAATGACAAACACAACAGCTTCGAGGACCACTGCACGTGAAGATCACTCGTCTTCGCCTTCTCGGATTCAAATCGTTCGTCGAGCCGACCGAGCTCTTGGTCGAGCCGGGCCTGACCGGCGTGGTCGGCCCCAACGGCTGCGGCAAGTCAAACCTGCTCGAGGCGCTGCGTTGGGCCATGGGCGAGACCTCGTATAAGAGCATGCGCGGCGCGGCGATGGAGGACGTGATTTTCGCGGGCTCCGAAGTCCGCCCGGCGCGCAACAGTGCCGAGGTCACGCTGTTCATCGACAATAGCGCCCGCACGGCGCCGGCCGAGTTCAACGACGCCGACACGCTGGAAGTGACGCGGCGCATCGAGCGCGAGGCCGGCTCGGCCTATAAGGTCAACGGCAAGGATGCGCGTGCGCGCGACGTGCGGCTGCTATTCGAGGATGCCGCGACCGGCGCCCGATCGCCGGCGCTGGTGCGGCAGGGGCGCATTGGCGAGATCGTCAATTCCGCGCCGCAGGAGCGCCGCCGCGTGCTGGAAGACGCCGCGGGCATTGCCGGTCTGCATAGCCGCCGGCACGAGGCCGAGCTTCGTCTCAAGGCGACGGAAGCCAATCTCGCGCGGCTTGCCGATCTGATCGGCCAGCTCGCATCGCAACTCCAAGCGCTGCGGCGCCAGGCGCGCCAAGCGCAGCGCTACCGCGAGATCTCCGGCAAGATCCGCGAGACCGAGGCGCTGCAACATCATCTGCACTGGACCGGGGCCTGCGCCCATGTCGAGCAGGAGGAGGCGGCATTCCAGGAAGCGCTCTCCCAGGTCGCGCTCCACACAAAGGCCGAAGGTGAGGCTCTACGTCAGCAGGCGGAGGCGGCCGAGCAGCTGCAACCTCTGCGCGATGAGGAGGCTTCGCGCGCGGCGGTGCTACATCGGTTGAGCGTCGAACGCGACGCGCTGGAGCGCGAGGAGGCCCGCGCCAAAGCGCGGCAGGCCGAACTCGAGACGCGGCTGGCGCAAGCCTCGCGCGATCTCGCCCGCGAGGAAGAGCATATCGCCGAGGCCGAAGGCATGCTGCGTGGGCTGGGCGAAGAGGGACGGCGTCTCACCGTGGCAAGCTCGCGCGATCGCGAGGAGCCGCAGCTGCGCGACGCAGCCTCCCGGGCCAAGGAAATCCTCGAAGCGGCGGAGCAGGCGTTGCGGCAGGCAACCACGGCACTCGCCGAGGCGCGCGCCGAGCGAGGCCGGCTCGATGGCGAGAAGACCGAGACCGAGCTGCGCGGTGCGCGGCTCGAAGCGCAACTGGGCGAGCTCGAGCAGGAGCTTGCCAAGCGCGAGGCCGAGAGCGGCAGCGAAGCCAAGCTCGCCGGCCTGAATACGGCTCTGGCGGAGCTATCCGCCACGGTGCAAGGCATCGAAACCGAACTCCAGGCGGCGGAGGCACATCAAGAGGCGGCGCACGCGGCGGAAACTGCGGCGCGGGCCTTGGCCTCCGAGGCCAAGCTCGCGGGCCAGGAGCTCGAGACCGAGCTCGCCACGTTGATGAAGCTCTTGGCGCCGGTGCACGATTGGTCGCCGATCGTCGAGGAGATCAAGGTGACCGCCGGCTATGAGCAGTCGCTCGGCGCCGCGCTCGGCGACGACCTCGATGCCGCGAGCGAGGAGAGCGCGCCGTCGCATTGGCGGCTGACATCGGCTTCGGGCAACGACCAGGCCCTTCCCGACGGCGCCGTTCCCCTCAGCAATTTCGTCAAAGGACCGGCCGTGTTGTCACGGCGGCTGGCGCAGATCGGCGTGGTCGAGGCAACACAAGGCCGCGCGTTGCAGGTGGGGCTCAAGCCCGGGCAGAGGCTCGTGTCCAAGGACGGCGATCTCTGGCGCTGGGACGGCTACAGCATTCAGGCCGGAACGACGAGCGCCGCCGGCGCGCGCTTGGTCGAGCGGAGCCGGCTTGCGGCGCTCAAGCAAGAGTTCCGCCGCGGCGCAGGCTCGGGCCATCGAAGCCCAGGCGGAGCTTACGGCGGCTATTGCCCAGGCGGAGGCGGCGGGGCTCAAGACCAAGGCTTTGCGCCAAGAGGCCAAACAGGCGCATGCCGAGCTCGACCGGACGCGCGATCAGATCGCCGCGGCCGAGCATGAAGCGCAGGCGACGAGCAAGGAACTCGGAGCCCTGGCTGAAGCGCTCAACCACGCGCGCACCGGGCTCGATGAGGCACGAGGGCACGGTAGCCGCGTCGCGACCGCGTTGCTCACGCTTGCTTCGCTCTCGGCGTTGGAAGAGGTGCTCGAAACGGCGCAAACCAAGGCTGCTGGCAGCCGGCAGGCCGCGGCGCGCGCGGAAGCCACGCTTGAAGGTTTCGAACGCGAGGTTCGCCTGCGCCAGGAGCGCATGGAAGCGATCGGCGCGGAAGAGGAGCTGTGGCAGAAGCGCATCGCCAACGCGCGCGAGCAGATCCAGACGCTGCGCGCCCGCGAGGAAGAAACCAGCGCCGATCTCGCCGCGCTTGCCAATCTTCCGGCCGAGATCGAACAGCGGCGCATGAAATTGTTCGACGCCATCGCCGCGGCCGAGCGCGAGAGGACCAAGGCCGCCGACGATCTGGCCTTGGCGGAAACCGCGCTGAAAGGCCGCGAGAAGGCCTTGCGCGAGGTGCAGGAGCTTCTTGCCGAGGCCCGCGAGGCGCGTGCGCGCAGCGAGGCACGGCTCGAGGCGGCGCGCGAGCGCCGTGGCGACACCGTGCGCGCCATCCGCGATCAGCTCGACTGCACGCCAGAAGACTGCCTCGCGCTTGCCGGGTTGAAGCCGGGTGCCCCCATTCCGCCGCTCGCCGATGTCGAGGCGCGGCTGGTGAAGCTGAAGGGCGACCGTGAGCGGCTCGGCGGCGTCAATCTGAGAGCCGAGGAAGAAGAGGCGGAGCTTGCCGCCCAGCTCGAGGAGATGGAGCGCGAGAAGGCCGATGTCGAGGAAGCCATCGTCAGGCTGCGGCAAGGCATTTCCAATCTCAATCGCGAAGGCCGCAAGCGGCTGCTCGAAGCCTTCGACACGGTGAACGGGCATTTCGGGCGGCTGTTCAAGACGCTGTTCGGCGGCGGCACGGCGGAGCTGAAGCTGGTCGATTCCGACGATCCGCTCGAGTTCGGGTCTCGAAATCTTCGCCTGCCCGCCCGGTAAACGGACTCAGGCGCTGACGCTACTGTCAGGTGGCGAGAAGGCGCTGACGGCGCTGGCGCTGATCTTCGCCGTGTTCCTGACCAACCCCTCGCCCATCTGCGTGCTCGACGAGGTGGACGCGCCGCTCGACGACGCCAATGTCGAGCGCTTCTGCCGGCTGATGGAGGAGATGGCCAAGGAGACCGACACGCGCTTCCTGATCATCACCCACCACCCGCTGACCATGGCGCGGATGAGCCGGCTGTTCGGCGTGACCATGGCCGAGCGCGGGGTGAGCCAACTGGTCTCGGTCGATCTCGATCAGGCCGAGCGTCTGCGCGACGCGAGCTAGCCAAATCCAAGGCTTTCTGGCCGCTTGGACTTCCTTGACAGGGGCAAATCCCAAACTAAAGTGCCGGCCAAGCTTAAGGACCAGCCGGTCCAGAGGGCTCTCCCGGAATTGAGCAACGCCAATGGCCGGAGCCGAAAAACAATCCGGCCGCGAGCAAAACGGTCGTGACGCAGACACTCTTCGGCGGCGGCTCGACAGGCTTGGCGAGCAGCTGGTGGAGGCCAAGGGGCGGCACGGCAACGCCGCTGGGCCCGAACCGCAAAGGCAAGGCGCCGCGCTCGGCCAGGCGCTCAGGCTCGGCATCGAGCTGGTGGCCGGCGTGGCGGTTGGGGGATTCATCGGCTGGTGGCTCGACCGGTTCCTCGGCACGGCGCCGCTCCTGATGGTGGTGTTTCTCGGCTTGGGCGCCGCCGCGGGGATCATGAATGTGGTACGCACCGCCAAGCGCATGCAGGCGACGGCGGAATTGGTAAAAGACTTGCCGAGCGTGGTGGACGATGACGACGATTAGGGACGGTTCGAAGTGATCGACGCAGCATACGCGGCGGAAGGGGCGGAGCACGGGGGCGGCAGCGCCGGCGGCCTGCCCAATCCAATGCATCAGTTCGAGATCAAGCGGCTCATCCCCATCGAGCTGTTCGGCTTCGACGCGTCCTTCACCAACTCGGCCTTGTTCATGCTGATCGCGGCTTCGATCATCACCCTCTTCACCGTGTATGCCATGTCGAGCCGCGCGCTGGTGCCGTCGCGGCTGCAGTCGGTCGCCGAGATGTCCTACGAGTTCATCGCCAACATGGTGCGCGACAATGTCGGCACCGACGGCATGAAATACTTCCCGTTCGTGTTCACCCTGTTCATGTTCGTACTGACGCTGAACATGCTCGGCATGGTGCCCTACTCCTTCACCGTCACCAGCCACATCATCGTCACCTTCGCTCTCGCCGCCTTCATCTTTCTCAGTGTCACGGCGATCGGCTTCTGGAAGCACGGCGCCAAGTTTCTCAAGTTCTTCGTGCCCGAGGGCGTGCCGATCGTCATGCTGCCGCTGCTGGTGGTGATCGAGGTGATTTCCTATCTCACCCGGCCGCTGTCGCTCTCGGTTCGGCTGTTCGCCAACATGATGGCCGGCCACACCATGCTGAAAGTGTTCGGCGCCTTCGTCGTGGCGCTCGGTTTTCTTGGGGGCTGGGCCCCCCTCGCCTTCATGGTGGCCTTCACCGGCCTCGAAATCCTCGTTGCATTCTTGCAGGCCTATGTGTTCGCCATCCTGACCTGCATCTATCTCAACGACGCCCTGCATATGCATCATTAGTCCTAAAGGAGAGACGTCATGGATCCATCAGCAGCAAAATTGATCGGCGCGGGGTTGGCCTCGATCGCCCTTGTCGGCGCCGGTATCGGCATCGGCACGATCTTCGGCAACTACTTGCAAGGGGCTTTGCGCAACCCGTCGGCCGCGCCGTCGCAGTTCGCCAATCTCCTGCTCGGCTTCGCTCTCGCCGAGGCCACCGGCCTGTTCGGCCTGGTAGTGGCGCTGATCATCCTGTTCGTGTTCTAGGCCTGCCGGAATCTCTTCCGGCTAGCGGGAAGCGACCATGCCGCAGCTCAATCCACTCGACTGGGGTCCCCAGCTGATCTGGCTGCTGATCACCTTCGGCATCCTCTATCTGCTGATGGTGAAGGTGGCACTGCCGCGCATCGGCTCGGTAATCGAGGCGCGCGCGGACAAGATCGCCAAGGATCTGGCCGAGGCAGATGGACTGCGCCGGCAGACCGAGGAGGCGATTGCCGCTTACGAGCAGACGCTGGCCGAGGCCAAGCAGAAGGCGCATGCCATCATCGACGAAGGCCGCGCCAAGCTTAAAGCGGAGAGCGCCGCCGAGCGCGCCCGTCTCGATGCCGAGCTCGCCGAGCGGGGTGCGGAGGCCGAGACTCGGATCAATGCGGCCAAGACCTCCGCCATGCGCGATGTGAACGAAGTGGCCGCGGATGTGGCGGCGGACATCGTGCGCCAACTCATCGGTATCGCTCCGGCCAAGGCCGAGATCGACAAGGCGGTCGCCGCCGCGCGGAAAGACTAAACCCATGGAATTCATCTTCGAGCCGGAATTCTGGGTCGCGGTATCGTTCTTCCTGTTCGTCGGCGGGATGCTTTATCTCGGCGTGCACAAGAAGATCGCCTCGGCGCTGGATGCGCGCGCGGCTTCCATCGCCAAGGAGCTCGAAGAGGCCAAACGCCTGCGCCAAGAGGCCGAGAAGGTTTTGGCCGACTATCGCCGCAAGCAGGGCGACGTGGCCAAGGAGACAAAAGGCATCATCGACCTCGCCTCCAAGGAGGCCGAGATCCTCGCCGCCGAAACCCGCCGCTCGATGAAGGAGCAATTCGAGCGGCGCATGAAGCTCGCCGAGGACAAGATCGCCCGCGCCGAGGCCGAGGCCCTGCGTGAGGTGCGCGCGGCGGCCGCGGAAGCAGCGATCACGGCAGCGCGGACGATTATTGCGGCGAAGCTGACGCCGGAGGGCGCCGACAAGCTCGTCAGCCAGGGCATCGACGCGCTCAAGGGCAAGCTGAACTAGTCCGGCGTCAACCAGCGTCCGACCGTTCCCCAGAACGATTCCGATTTCGCCGGAGATTTCGTCTCGGCTTCCGCGGGAGCTACGCGCATTTTGCGATAGCGCGCCTTCGCCTCCCCGGCGAGATTGCCACTGTAGATCCAACCCTTCTTGCCGGTCTCAGGGGCGGTCACCTGGACCCAGCCGCGCTTGCGGTCCAACACCGGGAGCGTGGCGCCCTTGGCGATCACGCCGATCACCGACGCGGACGACGAGGGCCCTTCGCGCAGGTTGACGTAGACGGAGGGCTGAACCGTGCCCAACCCAGTCTTGGTCTCTTCGGTTTGCTCCGCGCCGTCTGGAACAGCGGCGGACGGGGCTGTCGCGGGGTCGACCTCCGTGGCGGCGGGCTTCTCGTCCGGCGTGACGCCCTCGCCAAGTGCAGCCTGCGGAGGGACAGCCGGCGCATCCTCTTGATCGCCGCCTGGAAGCGCCGCCGTCACCATTGCTTCGCTGGGCTCGGGCTCAAGGCCGCTGCTTGCCTCGGTCGCAGCCGGTTCCGCCGGAACTGGGGCGGGTGCGATTTCGAGCAGGGTCTCGGCCTCGGCAATGACGCTATCGTCAGCGGCGAGCAGCACAATGCCAAGCTTGAATTCGCCGTTAGCGCTGGACGGCAGGACGAGGTCCAGATCGCCAATCTGATCGGGCTGCAGCGTCCATTCGCGGTCGCCAAATGGTCGACCCTCCGAGAAATTGCTCCCCTGCGGTAGCCCCTTGATGGCGATGACGCTGCGCGACGGCAAGCCGTCGGTGCCATCGAGCGCGAGAGGGAAATTCACATTCTCTCCGGCGATGGCTTCGATCCTGTTCGGCGCCGTGAGCACGGCCGATGGGGGCACTGTCGGCGGCTCAGGCTGAACCGCTTGCGTGGACCAACCCGTGCCGATCAGCCCGAGCCAAAGCGCTCCGAGAATGAGGCTCGGAACCACCGCGGCGAAGAAAAGTCCGATATGCAGCAAACGCGTCCGGACGGCCGATCGGCCTTCGGCTGACGCGGTTGCTTTCGGCGCCGCGGCCGGAGGTCGCGCTGGCTGCGATGCTCTCGGCGGCTCGGCCGCGCGCAAGGCCGATTGGCGCAAGTCGGCCGTATGGGCAAATCGCTGCGCGATCGGCTGTGGATTCCCCAGGACGCCCGGCGGATATCGTCCAGGCGTGTTCGCGGCGTCGGGCCTAGGCTTAGGCTGCCCCATAAAGACTCACTGCTACGCTACTCGTTTCCCTCTTCCGCCAACCTAAACAGCAGGTCGGACCGATTTCTTGTCATTAAAGTGGAAACAGCGAGGCAGCAGGGCCGGCGCTAGCCCGCGAATCCTTGGGTTATCGGAGCCGGCGGACGTAATCCGCTCAGGGGGATGGTGCTCTACCCCGCGTTGGGGATGCTGCGGTCGAAGGCGACGAAGATCTTGTAGTCCTCGGGTCGCGTGCCGATCACGATGGGAAAGGCGATCTCGCGCACCATGGAGAAATAGCCGGCAGGCGCGCCTGGGGGAATCGTGGTGGTGACCTTCATCTTGTCGGTGGCGAGCGTGTTCCGCTGGGCCCCGTCGACGCGAATGTCGACGCCGAGCGTCACGGTGCCTGGCCCGCCTTTAGGTCCGGTTAGCACGCGCCCGGCGAAGCCATATTTGACGATCACGCGATCCGAATAGAGCTGGCACTCGCGCGCCATCTTGGTGATCTCGCCGCGATGCACGACCGAGTTCTGATCGCCGACATGGCCAGCCTCGTAGACGGTGAGCAGGCGGTCGCGCGGCCAAGCCACCACTTGCGGGCAATGGATGCTGGAGTTGCTCGGCAGATCGGTGCCGTTGTCGGCCTTGGCCGTCTGCATCAGCCGGTCCTCGTTGACCGTCGAGGCGGAACTGTCCGCGTCGCCGGACTTGAACGGATTGGAAAGGCGCGAGACGGCGCAGCCCGAGGCTAACAGGCCGGCAGCGATGAGCCCGGTGAGGGCGCATGGCGTCAACCACCAGAGTCCGCCGCTACGCTTCACTGACCCCGTCCTCGGCTTGACATGCCAGGCATCCCCGCCTGATATGCCGGGCTCGATCTAAGAATTGCTTTGAAATGCCGTGAGTTGCCGGTTGCTTGGTTTTGCGCGCCAAACTATCCGTAGTCGTCAGGCGCGACAAGGCTAGACTAGGGCCGCTAGCAGCCAAACGCAGGTTTTCTCCGGGACGAAGATGACTGGCTCGATCAAGGCCAATGGGCGGCACTCCAACCGTCCTCCGCTCACCATTTATCTCGCGGCCCCGCGCGGCTTCTGCGCCGGCGTCGACCGGGCGATCCAGATCGTCGAGCTGGCGCTCGCCAAATACGGCGCGCCCGTCTATGTACGCCATGAAATCGTCCATAACCGCTATGTGGTGGAAAGCCTCAAGGCCAAGGGCGCGATCTTCGTCGAAGAATTGGACGAAATCCCGGATACCGGGGCGCCCATCGTGTTTTCCGCCCACGGCGTGCCGAAATCGGTGCCCGAGGCCGCCAAATCCCGCAACTTGTTCTTTCTCGATGCAACCTGCCCGCTCGTCTCCAAGGTGCATGTCGAGGCCGAGCGCCAGTTTGGCGAGGGCCGCGAGATCCTCCTGATCGGGCATGAGGGCCACCCCGAGGTGATCGGCACGACCGGGCAATTGCCGGACGGCGCCGTGCATCTGATCGAGACGGCACACGATGCGCGCGCCTTCACTCCGCGCGACCCCGACAAGCTCGCGGTGATCACCCAGACCACGCTCTCGGTCGACGACACCAAGGAGATCGTGAGCGTGCTGAAAGATCGCTTCCCGCGCATGATCACTCCGCGCAAGGACGATATCTGCTACGCCACCACCAACCGCCAGGAGGCGGTGAAGCGGATCGCACCGGCTTGCGATCGCATGATCGTGGTGGGCTCGCCCAACAGCTCTAATTCGCTGCGCCTGGTCGAGGTCGCCGAGCGGGCCGGCTGCGCCTATGCGGTGTTGATCCAGCGCGCTGCCGAGATCGACTGGGAGGCCTTCAGTGGCATCCGGAGGCTCGGCGTCACCGCCGGCGCTTCGGCGCCAGAGGTGCTGGTCGACGAGATCATCGACGCATTCAAGGCGCGCTACGCGGCGACGGTGGAGACCGTTACCACGGCGGAAGAAAGCATCGCTTTCAAACTGCCGCGCGAGCTCAGAGAGATGCCGGCGCTGTAAATGGCCGTCTATACCGACGTCTCTGACGAGGAGCTCGAAGCCTTCATCGGCAGCTATGCGATTGGCGCGCTGACCTCGTTCAAGGGCATCGCCGAGGGTGTCGAGAACTCGAACTATCTCGTCCACACCGACGGCGGGCGCTTCATCCTCACGCTCTACGAAAAGCGGGTGCGGCGCGAGGACCTGCCCTATTTCCTCGGGCTGATGGAGCACCTCGCCTCGCGGCGCATCTCTTGCCCGTTGCCTGTTAAGGACCGCGAGGGCCGCGCGCTGAAAGAACTCGCGGGGCGGCCGGCGGCGCTCATCACTTTTCTCGAAGGCTTGTGGGTGCGGCGCCCCAATATCGAGCATTGCGCGGGGCTCGGCGACGCCCTCGCCCATTTCCATCTCGCCGGGGCCGATTTCCCGATGTTCAGGGCGAATAGCCTGTCGCTGCCCGGCTGGCGCGCGCTGGCCACGTCGATCGGCGGCGGCGCCGACAAAGTCAAGCCGGGACTATCGGCGGTTATCGAGAAGGAGCTACGCCATCTGGAAGAGCGTTGGCAGAACGACCTGCCGCAGGGTGTGATCCATGCCGACCTGTTCCCCGACAACGTATTTTTTCTCGGCGACAAGGTCTCGGGGTTGATCGACTTCTATTTCGCCTGCAACGACATGCTGGCTTACGACGTCGCGGTTTGCCTCAATGCCTGGTGCTTCGAGTCCGACGGCAGCTTCAACGTCACCAAGGCGCGGGCGCTGTTGCAGGCCTATGAGGGTGTGCGCCGCTTGACCAAGCCCGAGCTCGACCGGCTACCGACGCTTGCGCGCGGAGCGGCGCTCCGATTCCTGCTGACCCGGACCTACGATCTGATGAACACCGACGCGAAGGCGTTGGTGAAGACCAAAGACCCCAGCGAATATCTGCGCAAGCTCCGCTTCCATCAGCGGGTGAAGTCCTATCGCGATTATGGACTCGGGTCGTGACATGGCGGAGCGGCCGAAAGTGGTGATCCATACCGACGGGGCCTGTTCGGGCAATCCGGGTCCGGGCGGCTGGGGCGTGATTCTCGAGTCCGGGCCGCACCGCAAGGAGCTGAAAGGCGGCGAGCAACTCACCACCAATAACCGCATGGAACTGACCGCGGCGATCGAGGCGCTCGACGCGCTGAAGACGGCATCCGACGTCGACCTCTATACCGACTCGAATTATCTGCGCGGCGGCATCACCAGCTGGATCAAAGGCTGGAAAAGAAACGGCTGGCGCACCGCCGACAAGAAGCCGGTGAAGAACGCCGAATTATGGGAACGGCTGGAGCAAGCGGCCACGCGTCACACCGTGCGCTGGCATTGGGTCAAAGGCCATGTCGGCCATGACGCCAACGAGCGGGCCGACGAGTTGGCACGCGAGGGCATGGAGCCGTTCCTGCCTGCGCACCGGCGGAGCTAAATCGCTTGTCATTGCCCGGCTTGACCGGGCAATCCAGTAGGCTCCTTCCGCTGTAATCGCCGACGATGGTGGTTACTGGATTCCCGCTTTCGCGGGAATGATACTGCCAGCTAGAACCGCTCGAGCAGCTTGGCGGCGGTGCTCTCGACGGCAACGCCTGGCGAGTCTTCGACGTTCAACGCCTTCACCACGCCGTCCTCGACCAACGCCGCGTAGCGCTTGGAACGGGTGCCGAGGCCGACGCCGCTGCCGTCGAAATCCATGCCGATGTTCTTGGTGAACTCGGCATTGCCGTCCGACAGGAACAGCACCTTGCCCTTGCCTCCGGAGGTCTCGGCCCAGGCGGCGAGCACGAAAGGATCGTTCACTGCGACGCAAGCCACCGTGTCGACGCCGAGCTGCTTGAACTCGTCGACGCTCTCGATGAAGCCAGGCAAATGCTTGAGATGACAGGTGGGCGTGAAAGCGCCGGGCACGGCAAACAGCGCGACCTTCTTACCGCCGAACACATCGGCCGTGGTGATCTCCTTGATGCCGTCAGGGCCCATGACCCTGAACGTGGCCTCCGGCAGGCTGTCTCCAACGGCAATGCTCATCGGTTGCTCTCCCTGATCTCGAACGTTGGCGCGCACCATACCGGCTTCGCCCGCCACGGCCAAGCTGGTGCCGCCTACTCGGCCTTCCAAATCGTCTCGGTCGAGCCCTGATCCGACACGAGGGTCATCGCCAGGCTTTGGCCCTTCAGGGCTGAGGCCTCCGCCGCCGTGGCAAAGGTAATGGCGAAGCGCTGCTTGCCGCCATCGAGCGGGCCGAGCGGCTTGGACGCGGGAATGAACACCTCGCCCGCGTCGATGAAGAGACCGGTCGAGGTCGCGCCCGGTGGAAAGACGGCGTCGACGAGAAGCTCTGGCGGGTCGGCGTCGAGCTTTGCCTCTACGCCGCTGACTTCAGGCAACAGGCCCTGCTTGGCGGGCTTCGGCACGCGTGCGAGAAAGCTCTCGATCAGAGAGGCGTCGCCTTTGCCGATCTCGGGTGAAAGCGGAAGCTCGAGGCTCACGTCGTTCGGCACGCAGAGATTCTTGCAAAGCCCGAAGGAGAACGCGAGCTTGAGATCGATCGGCTCCCCCTCCCGCTCAGGCGTGAGCTTGACCGGGAACACCACCTCGTCGTCATAGCCGATCGCCGTGCCGCTCGCGTCGGCGAAGCTGTGCGGCGCTGGATACAGCAACTCCGCGTGTTTCAAATTTTTCGAGCCCGTCCAATCGAAGCTAGGGGGCACGCCGGAATCGCCCGGGTTCCTCCAATAAGTTTTCCAGCCGGGAGCCATGCGGAGTTGCACGCCGGCGATCAGCGCCGGCGCGCCGTCAAGCTCGACGGTGCCCGATACCAGCCGCACCTTTGAGGTGTTCGAGGCGACCCAGGGAGACGAGCTTGTCGCGGCGGCGAGAGCAACCTCTCCGGCGGTGATGCCCAAGATTGCGCCAGTCATGAAAATCAAAGCAGCAGGCGTGAAGCGGCGCTGAAAAAAGGCAAGTGCCATCGTCATGTCCAAGAGGTTGTTAGGGCCGCAACTCTAGCGGCAAGAACTTGCAGGTGCGACTTGAAGCGAAGTTAAAAGTCTCACTCTTTCGTGAGGCGCAACGCGACGAAAATGCCGCGGCTTGCGTTAATGCTGCAATGGCTATTCCCAAGCCGCACAAAGGCTGTAGACTCTGACCATGTCCGCTCGTAGCAAACCTCCCAAACCGCAGCGCGGCGGCTATCTCGATGGCCAATTGCTCATCGCCATGCCGGCAATGGGCGACCCGCGCTTTGCCCGCTCCGTGATTTACATGTGCGCGCATTCCGCCGACGGTGCGATGGGCATCATCATCAACCAGCGCGCGCCGAATATCAGCTTCACCGAGTTGTTGGAGCAGCTCAATATCGTGCCGCCGGAAGATCGGATCAGGCTGCCGGCGGGACTGACCGGCATGGCGGTGCATCTCGGCGGACCGGTCGAGACCGGGCGCGGCTTCGTGCTGCACAGCGCCGATTATTTCAAGGCCGAGAGCACGCTACCGATCGATGAGAGCGTCTGTCTCACCGCCACCATCGACATTTTGCGGGACATCGCCAAAGGCTCAGGGCCGGACAAGGCGCTGCTCGCGCTTGGCTATGCGGGATGGGCGCCTGGCCAGCTGGAGACCGAGATTCATGCCAACGGCTGGCTGAATTGCCCGGCCGACCCGGAGCTCATTTTCGATCCGGCGGTCGACCGGAAATATTCGCGCGCGCTGAATAAGATGGGCGTCGATCCGATCCGGCTGGTCAACGATTCAGGCCACGCTTAAGAGGTCGAGGGCAAAGTACCGGGCCCCGGCAGAGCCGGCAGCGCGGGGGCGCCGCCAACTTGCACTTCTAGTCCCTTAGGCGCTTGCGGCTCGGCGGGCGTGCGGGCGCGCTCGCGCTCGCGGCGCTTGCGGTGACTGGCGAGAGCGGCAAGCAGGCTCGCCACGTCCTTGGCCGGCATCGGCTCGCCGTAATAATAACCCTGGCCGTATTCGCAACCGATCGAGCGGAGATAGGCGGCGTCGGCTTGGGTCTCCACCCCCTCGGCCACCACCTCCTTGCCGAGCTCGTGCGCGAGCGCGATGACCGAACGCAGAATGAGTGGGGTTGAGCCGTTGAGCCCGCTGTCGCGCACCAGCGAGCGATCCACCTTGATGGTGTCGCAAGGAAAGCGGTGCAGATAGCTCAGCGAGCTGTAGCCGGTACCGAAATCGTCAAGCGCCAGGCTCGCGCCGAAGGTCTTGAGCCAAGTGAGGATCTCCACCGCGCGTTCGGGATTCTCCATCACCAGCGACTCGGTGATCTCGAGCTTGAGCGTGCCTCGCGGCACCGCCTCGCGCGCCAGCATCAGCCTGATCTCCTGCACCATGTCCTGACGGAACAGCTGGCGGCTCGACACGTTGACGCTGACGAAGAGCGGGTCGCGGTCGCGTGGTAGCAGCTTGTGCCAGCGGCTCGCTTCTTCCAGCGCCTGGCCAAGCACGTAGCTGCCGAGCTCGACGATCAGCCCAGATTCCTCGGCGAGCGGAATGAAGTCGTCGGCGCCGAGACGACCGCGGGTGGGGTGATCCCAGCGCAGCAGCGCCTCGAAACCGGCCAGCTGATTGGAGGCGAGCCGGGTAATGGGCTGATAGAGCACGGCGATCTGCTGCCGCTCCAGCGCCTTGCGCAGGTCGCTTTCGAGCGGGAGCTTGCTTTCGTCCTCGCCACGCATCGCGGGGTTGAAGATTTCGATGCGGTCGGCGCCGCCGCGCTTGGCGCGCAGCATGGCAAGCTCGCCTTCGCGCAACATGTCTTGCGCCGTCTCCTGGCCGTCATGCACGACGATGCCGATCGAGGCGGTGAGGATGATTTCCTTGGCGCTGATCTTCATCGGCGTACGCAGCGCGCGCCTGACGCGCTCGGCCAATGTCGCCACGTGATGCGGGTCGCTCTCGGAGATCAGCAGGATGGCGAATTGATCGCCGCCGAGCCGCGCCAGCGTGTCTTGCGCGTTCAGATGACGCCCGAGCCTGCGGCCGAGCGTGAGCAACATGCTGTCGCCGATCACCAGGCCGAAGCTCTTGTTCACGTTCTTGAAGCGGTCGATGTCGATGAAGATCACGGTGGGCCGGTTGGACTGGCCTTCGCGCGCGCGGGTGATGGCGCCTTGCAGGCGATCCATGAACAGCTCGCGGTTGGGCAGCCCGGTCAGGCTGTCATGCACCGCGTCGTGGATCAGCCGCTCATGCGAGCGCTTGAGATTGGTCACGTCGCGGATGAGCCCGGTGCAGCGGAGCAGCCGCGCATTCTCGCTCGGCGCCGCATGCGCGCGGAGATCGTACCAAAGGTAAGTGCCGTCGTGACGGCGCAGCCGGAAATCGGTCTGGAGGTCGCCGCCCTGCTTTTCCTGCAACGACCACAACATCAGCCGGAAGCGCTCGCGGTCCGCCGCGTGCATATGCTGGAGAAAGTCCTCGACCGTGACGTTGAGCGCGCCAGGCTCCAGCCCAAGCTCCTGCTCTACCTCGTTGGCGAGGGTGATCTGGTCGCGGCCCGCATTCCACTGGAAGATATAGGCGCCGGAGCCGTCGACCGCGAGCGACTTCATTTGCACGAGGCTGGGCGGGCCGAGACTTAAAGGCGAGCTGCCGGAGCGGAAGGCGAATTGCGTCACGGTAAAGCCAAGCAGCACCAGAATCAGCACTAGACCCGCCACTAAGCCCGAGACCACCAAATCGCCCGAGAGCTTGCCGAGCACGACCATGGCGGCGCCGAACAGCCAGACGATGAATAGCATCCAGCTTGGGATCAGGGAGAGCGCGCGGTCTTGACCACGCAAAGCGAAATAGCCGATCAGGCCGGTGCCGACGCCGGCGACGGCAACCAGCGAAGCGCGCGCGAGGCCGGAGGCGAGAGTAGGATCGACGATTGCGAGAAAGATCAGCGCGAATTGCGCCGCGATCCAAGCCCAGAAGACCGTCCTGATCCAGACATGCCACAACCCGATGCGGAGGAAGGTGTAGAGGAACAGCACCAGGCTCGCGGCGAGCCCGGCCTCGGCCGCCGCGCGGTACAGCGCCGTGCGGTCCGGTCCTACCGGGAAGATCTTGTTCCAAAAGCCGAAATCGACACAGAAATAGGCCAGAGCGGCCCAGGCGACGAGCGCGGTGGCGGGGAAGATGGCGCGGTGATTGGCGGCGAAGATGGCGGTGAGGAAAATGGCGAGCAGACCGGTGATGCCGAGCAGCACGCCGTTGAACAACATGCGGTCCTGCTGCTTCGCTTGATAGGCGTTCGGGTCCCAGAGATTGAGCCGCGGCACGAGTTCCGAGCTCATCTCGGCGGCGAAGGTGATGGTCTGCCCCGGTTCGAGATTGAGCCGGTACATGTCGGCCCGGTCGCTCTTCAAGGGATCCGGGCGGAAGCCTAGCGAGGGGGTCACCGCGGCGATGCGGCCAGCGTCGAGCTCTGGCCAAAATACGCGGCTATTGGCGAGCGTGTAGCGCGGCGCGACGAGCCAACGCACGATGCGCTCGGAGGTCGGATTGGACAGCGCGAAGACGAGCCAGCCGGGATTAGTGCCGGGCGTGGACGCCGCCACCGCCATGCGGCCGACATAGCCGTCGGGCCCGGGCGCGGTCTCGATTTGCAGCCGGTCGCCGCGGCCCTCGTAAAGCTCGCCCTTGGCGGTGATGTCGATCTTGTCCTGATTGGGCTCGACCGAGATCGGCTCGATGGCGTGAGCGAGCCGCACCGGCAGCACGAGCAGAGCCGCCAACAGGACGAAGGCGAGCAAAGCCGCATGCCCGCTCCCCCGCCAGGGAGGCGCCGCTTCACCTCGCATTGAGGCGCTCAACTCCGCCATTCCTCCCCCGTCTTCTTGCGGCTCGCGACCAACCTATGGGTGCGTATCGGTATCGAGCAGCGCGTAAAGCAGGTGGTCTTGCCAAACGCCGTTGATCCGCAAATAGCGACGCGCGAGACCCTCGCGATTGAAGCCCGTCTTTTCCAGGAGCCCGATCGAGGCCGCGTTGGTCGGCAAACAGGCCGCTTCCAGCCGATGCAATTCGAGCTGGTCGAACACGAACGGGACCACCGCGCGAACCGCGGCCGTCATATAGCCTTGCTTGGCATATCTCGCGCCGACCCAGTAGCCGAGCGTGCAGGACTGGGTGACGCCCCGCCGCACGTTGCATAGCGTCAGGCCACCGACCAGGTCGCCGGTGGTGGCGGCGAAGATGAACAGCGCATAGCCGACATCCTCGCGCAGATCGCGAAGGTAATGGCGCACGCGGCGGCGGAACGAGGCGCGGGACAATTCGTCACTTGCCCAAAGCGGCTCCCAGGGCATCAGGAAGTCGCGGCTCTGCGCCCTGAGCTCGGCCCAGGCCGGGTAATCCGACATCTGCGGCGTCCGCAGCATGACAAAGTCCGACTCGATAACCGGGCCAAGATCGCTCGGTGAGGCGGTGCGCAATAAGGCCATGGCTCAACAGACCTATTTCAAGCGGCCCGGCTGGACGGAACGGTGAATTTTTCCGCCACTCTGTCGAATCTTGCAACATGAAGAATGGGGCCGACCGTGGCAAGACTCAGCGGCGAGGAGAGCATGCGCGCCACCAAGGCTTGCAGATCGGCGGCCTGGACTTGCTCGACCTTCTCGATCAACTCCTCGGTGGTCAGCGGCCGGCCATGGATGAGGACCTGACGGGCAAGCTGCTCGGCGCGGGCGCTGGAGCTTTCCAGCCCCGTTAGCAGGCCCATTTTCAGTTGCGCCTTCACGCGGGCGACCTCGTCCTCGCGGAAGCCCTCGTCGGCGGCCTTCACCAGCTCGTCCCTGATCACCGCGAACAGCTCATGCGCGCGCTCAGGGCCGCCGGCCGCGTGGATGGCGAACATGCCGCTATCGGCAAGCCCGCTGGAGAAGGAATAGATGGCGTAACAGAGCCCGCGCCGCTCGCGCACCTCTTGGAACAGCCGCGAAGACATGCCGCCGCCGAGCGCGCCGGCGCAAATCTGCGCGGAGAAATAATCGGGATGGCGGTAGGCCGGTGCCTGGAAGGCCAGCACGAGGTGGGTTTGCTCGAAGTTCTTCTCCGAACGCCTCGCGCCGCCTTCATAGAGCGCGCCCTCGGGCTGCGGCGCCTTGTCGGTATCGAACGACCCGAGCCGCCGCTCCGCCTCGGCGACCAGGGCGGCGTGATCGACCGCGCCGGCGGCCGCCAGCACCATGTTGGGCCCGTGATAATGCGCGGCAAGGTACGAGCCGAGATGGGCCCGCTTGAAGCGGCTCACGCTCTCGACCGTGCCGAGAATGGGTCGGCCCACCGGCTGGTCGGGAAAGGCCGCCTCCTGCACCAGGTCGAAGGCAATGTCCTCGGGCGAGTCCAAGGCTGCGGCGATCTCTTGCAAGATCACGTCGCGCTCGCGGGAAAGCTCGCCGCGTTCGAAGCGCGGCGAGACGATGATGTCGCTCAAAATGTCCAGTGCGAGCGCCAAGTCTTTGCGCAGCACCCGCGCATAATAGGCGGTCGAGTCGACGCCGGTGGCGGCGTTGAGATCGCCGCCGACCGCCTCGATCTCCTCGGCGATGTCCCTGGCGCTACGGCGGGCCGTCCCCTTGAAGGCCATGTGCTCGAGGAAATGGGCGACCCCGTGCTCGCCAAACGCTTCGCTGCGGCTGCCGGCTCCCACCCAGATGCCGAGCGACACCGTCTCGACCTCGGCCATGGCATGACTCACCACGGTGAGCCCATTGGCAAGCTCTGACCGCTCGACGCTCACGCCCGCACCTCGGCGCGGCGCTTGCCCTTTGTCGCGCGCTTGCCGCCGGCGCGCGCATTGCTCTCGATGTAGCTCGCGATCGCCGCGAAATCGTTGGGCAGCATGGCGCAGCGCTCGTGCTGACCAAGTCGCAGCCGCAAGCGCTCGGGCTGCTCGGGCACGCGGCCGCAAGCCCGCTCGACCGCTTCGGGGAATTTCGCGGGGTGGGCCGTCGACAACACGACCATGGGTGTGGCGCCAAGACTGCTCTCCTCGCGCGAGGCGGCGACGGCGACGGCGGTGTGCGGATCGACGATCACGCCCGTCTCTTCCACGAGGCCGCGAATGGTCATCTCCGTCTCGTGCTCGCCGATCGCATGCGCGCTGAACAGCGCGCGCAAGCCGGCAAGCTCGGTCTCGTCCAGCCGGAAGGCTCCAGTCTTGCGCAATTCGCCCATCAGCGACCTCACCCGCGCGGGGTCGCGGCCGGCAAGCTCGAACAGAACTCGCTCGAAATTGCTGGCAAGCTGGATGTCCATGCTCGGGCTAGAGGTGGCGATCACGCCTTTTGGCTCGTAAATACCGCAGCTTAGGGCGCGCGGAAGACTGTCATTGAGGTTCGTGGCAATAACGAGGCGCGCGACCGGCAGGCCCATCGCTCGGGCCGCGTAACCCGCGAAAATATCACCGAAATTTCCAGTGGGCACGGTGAAGGCGACCGGCCGGTAGGGCGCGCCGAGGCTGACGGCCGCGGTAAAGTAGTAGGCGATCTGGGCGAGGATGCGCGCGAAGTTGATCGAGTTGATGCCGGTCAGCGCGAGCCGGTCCCGGAGCGCGAGGTCGCTGAACAGGTCCTTCACCACTCCTTGGCAGTCGTCGAAGGTGCCCTCGACGGCGATGTTGTGGACGTTCTCCTCCGTCGCGGTCGTCATCTGGCGGCGCTGCACGTCGCTGATGCGGCCTTTCGGATGCAGAATGAAAATGTCGATCGCCTCGAGCCCGCGAAACGCCTCGATGGCCGCGGCGCCGGTATCGCCAGAGGTCGCCCCGATCACGGTGGCATGCGCGCCTTGGCGCAACAGCGCGCGGTTCATCAACCGCGCCACCACCTGCATGGCGAGGTCCTTGAAGGCGAGCGTCGGCCCGTGAAACAGCTCCAGGATGAAGCTGTTCGGCGCGATCTGGCGCAAAGGCGCGACGGCTGGATGATGGAAGCTGCCATAGGCCTCCGCCAGCACGGTCTCCAAGTCCGCAAGGCAGGGATCGCCTTCGAGGAACGGCCGCATCACGCGGTAGGCGGCATCGGCGTAGTCGAGGCCCGCGAGCGCGGCGATCGCGTCCGCCTCAAGCTTGGGCCACGCCTCCGGCATGAACAGGCCGCCGTCTCGCGCGAGCGCGGCAAGCAGCGCGCCTTCAAAGGAAAGCGCCGGCGCTTCGCCCCGGGTTGAGACAAACTTCACGACAAGCCTCTTCTGGCAGGAAATGGGGGTTTTCTCGCCGCGACCCTAACCGCGCGCGCCTCCGCCCGCAACAGGGCCAAGGGCTTATTCTAAAGGAGGGCTTGGCCGGCAGAGACCCCGAACATAGACGCCGTAGATGATCAGAAGGGCGGCGGCCATGAGGAACCAGGTGATGGCATATTGCAGATGGTTGTTGGGAAGCTCGACCCGGGTCTGGCCGCCTGCGGGCCAACCGCCGGGGACCTCGCTCTGCTCGGCCTCAAGATAGAACGGCACGACCTCAGCGGCGCCGATGGAGCGCGCCATAGCTGGCAAATCGCGCCAGAACCAGCGATTGGCCCCAACCTCATTGTCGGGCACGAACGTGCCTTGAGTTTCCGGAACCCGCACGAGGCCGGTCTCGGTGACAACGCCGCCCAGCTGGCCCGCGGCGCGCGAGGCGGGATTCCTTAGCTCGTTCGGCACGAAACCACGATCGATGAGCACGACCTCGCCCGTCTCGGTGGTGAGCGGGGTGATGACATGCCAGCCCGCCCCGCCCTCGGTCACGGCGTAGAGATAAAGCTCCTTGGCGTGGTCGAAGCGGCCCTCGACCTTGACCCGGTAATAGCTCGGATCCTGCCCCGCTCGGGCGAGCGCCGTCGCCTGGCCGAGGCTGATGGGCTCCCCCTTGGTGCGCGTCTCGATCTCGGCAATCAGCCCTTGCTTCCAATGCAGCCGCTGCAGCTGCCAGACGCCAAGCCCGATCAGCAGCGCGAAGGCGGCAAGCGTCAGGGCCGTGAGCCCGACCAGGCTTCTCGTCGGCATCGGCGCAGCCTTATTTGGAGACGAGCTTGCCCTCTTCGGCCTTGTGCCTGAATTGCAGCGCGATGAGCGCGCCCTTGAAGGACCGAAGCAGGACGAGCGGCAGGATGATGGCGAGCGGGCCCCACAACGCGGCATGCAGCCAATAGGGTGGCGCGTAGCGCATCTCGGTGAACAGCGCGAGGCCAGTCACCACGAAGCCGGTCACCAGGATGACGAAGACGGCAGGTCCGTCGCCGGAATCGGCGAAGCTGTAGTCGAGCCCGCAAACATTGCATTTCGGCGAGAGCGTGAGATAGCCGGAAAACAGCTTGCCACGATGGCAGGAGGGGCAACGCCCGGTAACTCCCGCCCACAGCGTCGATCCCAATGACGGCGCGTCATGCCCAGGTGTCGTCTCGCCCATCGCGCCCTTCCTTGAACGAAAAAGGGGCGGCCCTTGCAAGACCGCCCCCCAGAATTTGTACCCGATGCCGCTAATGCGCCGGATAATTGGCGCCGGCGCCCCACACATAGATGCAGGTGAACAGGAACAGCCACACCACGTCGACGAAATGCCAATACCAGGCGGCGGCCTCGAAGCCGAAATGCTGCTTCGGCGTGAAATCGCCACGCATCGCCCGGATCAGGCACACGGTGAGGAAGATGGTGCCGACGATCACGTGGAAGCCGTGGAAGCCCGTCGCCATGAAGAAGGTCGAGCCGTAGATGTGGTTGGCGAAGCCGAAGCCGGCATGCATGTACTCATAGGCTTGGCAGGTGGTGAACAAAATGCCGAGCACGACGGTGCAGGCAAGCCCCAGCACGAGCCCTCTGCGGTCGTTGTTTAGGAGCGCATGGTGCGCCCAGGTCACTGTCGTGCCCGAGGTGAGCAGGATCAGCGTGTTGACGAAAGGCAGGCCCCAGGGGTCGAAGGTGTGCTTGAAACTGCCGAGCCCCGCGACATCGGTGTCGACGCTGGGGATCGGCGGCCACTGGCCGCCAAGCACCTGGGTGCGGGCATAGGTGATCGCTTCGTCGGGATAGAGCGCGGCGTCGAAATAGGCCCAGAACCAGGCGACGAAGAACATCACCTCCGACGCGATGAACAGAATCATGCCGTAGCGCAAATGCAGCTGCACCACCGGCGTCTCGTAGCCCTCATGCGCCTCTTTGATCACGTCGCGCCACCAACCGAACATGGTGAGGATGACGATCATGAGACCCGGCAGCACGTACCAGAGATGCGGATCGCCGGCCTTCTTCGAGATGAAATACAACACGGTGCCGATCGTGAGCGTCAGCCCGCCGATGCCTCCGACAATTGGCCATGGGCTCGGGTTGACGAGATGGTAGTCGTGTTGTGGTTTGGCGTGCGCTTCGGCCATGGTTCGCTCCGTTTCCTCCCAATAGTCTCGAGGCGGCTTACCGCCTCAATCAATCACGATCCCGAATTGGCGGCGGGAGCGGCGGCGACGCCGGGCTCTCCGGTGCGGTAGAAGGTGTAAGACAGGGTGATCTCCGAGATGTTCTTGGTGTCCTCGTCATCGACGATCTTGGGGTCGACAAAGAATGTCACCGGCATCTCGACGCTCGCGCCAGGAGCAAGCGTCTGCTGCTTGAAGCAGAAACACTCGATCTTGGTGAAGTAGCGCCCGGCCAGCTCGGGCACGACGTTGAACACGGCGGTGCCGCTCACCGGCGCATTCGAAGTGTTCGAGGCCTTGAAGTAAGCGAGCGTCGTCTCGCCGATCTTGATGTCGATCAGGCGTTTCTCCGGAGCGAAGGTCCAAGGCAAGGCCGGATCGACATTGCCGTCGAAGCGGATGCGGATGGTGCGGTCGAGAATCTGGTCGGGGGCGCGCTCGGCCCGCTGCGGCACGCCGCCATAGCCGGTCGCTTGGCAAAACATGCGGTAGAGCGGCACCGAGGCGAAGGCAAGCCCGGTCATGGCGGCGACCAAGGCGGCCAGAGCGAGCGCCACGACGCCGTCGCGGCGCTTTATCTTATGCTTGGGTTCGGTATCGTTCATGATCTTGGTGTCGGCCGAAGCTCAAAGCGGCCGGACGGCAACATTGCCGCCAAGCCTGACAATGGTGACAATAAAGAACAGCACGACGAGCGCCGCGAGCGTCCAGGCGATGGCCAGAGATCGCATGCGTTGACGGCGCTGGCGCTCCTTTTCCGCATCTTGCATCACAACGTCCAAAACGACGGCCACGTGCTGCCGTCAATGCCGAAACCGTGCTCGACGAGAAGCACCGCGAACAGGAGGAACAGGTAAAGCACGGAATAGGCGAACAGGTTCTTCGCGGCGCGGTCGGCCACCTCCCCTTCCCTCTTCCGGTAACAGTCGTAAGCCATGACCACGAACAGCGAGCCGAGGATCGAGGCGGCGATCATATAAAGCGTGCCGCCGAGGCCGATAATGGCGGGCACCATGCCGAGCGGCGCGAGGATGAGGCTGTAGATCAGAATCTGGAGCCTGGTGGCGTCGGGACCGGCGACCACCGGCAGCATGGGCACGCCGGCCTTGGCATAATCGCGCGTCCTGAGCAGAGCCAGCGCCCAGAAATGCGGCGGCGTCCAGACGAAGATGATCAAGAACAGCACGAAGGAGTCCAGGCTGATGCCGCCCGTAGCCGCGGCCCAGCCGATCATCGGCGGCATGGCGCCGGCGGCGCCGCCAATGACGATGTTCTGCGGCGTCGAGCGCTTGAGCCACATCGTATAAACGAGAACATAAAAGCCGATGGTGAGCGCGAGCAGCGCGGCGGCGAGCCAATTGGCCATCAGCCCCAGGCAAACCACGGAGCCAAACGCAAGCACCATGCCGAACGAGCGCGCTTCCTCTGCGCTCACCAAACCGCGCGGCACCGGGCGCGCGGCGGTGCGCGCCATCTTCGCGTCGATATCGGCGTCGTACCACATATTGAGAGCGCCCGAGGCGCCGGCGCCGGCAGCGATGCAGATCAGCGCGGCGATGGCGAGCACCGGATGCATCGAGCCTGGCGCCGCGACGAGGCCGACGAGAGCGGTGAACACCACGAGGAACATCACCCGTGGCTTCATCAACGCGATGTAATCGGCGACGTCGCCGCCGGTATCGGCTTCGACCGTTCCGGCCCTGACAGAATATGCGACGTCAGCCATGCTCACTCACTCAGATTGCCGTGAGGCTCGGGGGTTCCCGAGCCTCGAAGCGTGTCTCTATTTGACGCGCGGCAGCGTCTCCCAGGTATGGAAGGGCGGCGGCGAGGGCAGCGTCCATTCCAGCGTGGTAGCGCCCACGCCCCAAGGATTGGCGGGTGCATGCACCTTGCGCGCGAACTGATTGACGATGCCGTAGAGGAACACCAGGAAGCCCGCGAAGGCGATGTAGGAGCCGATCGAGGAGACAAAGTTCCAGCCGGCGAAGGCATCCGGGTAGTCCGCGTAACGACGCGGCATGCCGGCAAGACCCAGGAAGTGCTGCGGGAAGAAGGCGAGGTTGGCGCCGATGAACATCAACCAGAAATGCAGCTTGCCGATCGGCTCGGAGTACATGTAGCCGGTCATCTTCGGCGACCAGTAGTACCAAGCGCCGAAGATGGAGAACACGGCGCCGAGCGACAGCACGTAGTGGAAATGCGCCACCACGTAATAGGTATCGTGCATCGAGCGGTCGACGCCGGCATTCGACAGCACGACGCCGGTGACGCCGCCGATGGTGAACAGGAAAATGAAGCCGAGCGCCCACAGCATCGGCGTGCGGAAACTGATCGAGCCGCCCCACATGGTGGCGATCCAGGAAAAGATCTTCACCCCGGTTGGAACCGCGATGACCATGGTAGCGAACACGAAATAGGCTTGCGTGTTCACGCTGATGCCCGCCGCGTACATGTGATGGGCCCAAACCACGAAACCGATCACGCCGATGGCGACCATGGCATAGGCCATGCCGAGATAGCCGAACACCGGCTTCTTGGAGAAGGTAGAAACGATCTGGCTGACTATGCCGAAGCCGGGAATGATGAGGATGTACACTTCCGGATGGCCGAAGAACCAGAACAGATGCTGCCAGAGCAGCGGATCGCCGCCATGGGCTGAGTCGTAGAACGACGTGCCGAAATTGCGGTCGGTCAGCAACATGGTGATGGCGCCGGCCAGTACGGGCAACGACAGCAGGAGCAGGAAGGCGGTCACCAGCACCGCCCAGACGAACAGCGGCATCTTGTGCAGGGTCATGCCCGGGGCGCGCATGTTGAAGATGGTGGTGATGAAATTGATCGCGCCGAGGATCGACGAAGCGCCGGCGAGATGCAGCGCGAAGATGGCGAAGTCCACGGAGGGTCCGGGCGTGCCCTTGGTCGAGAGCGGGGCATACATGGTCCAGCCGCCGGCCACGCCGTTGGTCCCGGGAGGTCCAGGCACGAACAAGGAGATGACGAGCAACACGAAGGCCGCGGCGACAAACCAGAATGAGATATTGTTCAGGCGCGGGAAGGCCATGTCGGGGGCGCCGATCATCAGCGGCACCATCCAGTTGCCGAATCCACCCATGGTGGCCGGCATGACCATGAAAAACACCATGATCAGCCCGTGCGCGGTCACGAAGACGTTGAACATCTCCGGATTGCCGAAGATCTGCATGCCGGGCTCCATGAGCTCCATGCGCATACCCATCGACAACAAGCCGCCGATGACGCCGCCGATCATCGCCAGGATGAGGTACAGCGTGCCGATGTCCTTGTGGTTGGTCGAAAACAGCCAGCGCCGGATGAAACTCGGATGCTCGTCGTGATGGGCCGCTTCGGCATGGGCGCTATGTGCCATGGCTGTCTTCCTTACCTTCTTGTCTATCGTGCTTTGTTTCGGTTGAGGGCTACCACTTCCGCGTTTCGCGGAGCGGGTTCATCTACTCCTGGGCCGCGGCCACCTTGCCCGCCCCGTCCAGAGAGGCTGCGGGTTTCGTCTTGGCGAGCCAATCGTCGAACTCGGCTTGTGACACGACGCGGACCGCGATCGGCATGAAAGCATGATTGCGTCCGCATAGCTCCGAGCACTGGCCGTAATACATACCCTCGCGCTCAGCCCTGAACCATGTGGTCTGTAGCCGCCCCGGCACCGCGTCGAGCTTCACGCCGAAGGAGGGAACCGCCCAGTCGTGGATCACGTCGTTGGACTTGAGGCCGACGATGACATTCTTGTTCACCGGGACGACGACCTCACGATCGACGGTGAGCAGCCGGGGCTGGCCCGGCTTCAGGTCGGCGTCTTGCACCATGATGGAGTCGAAGGTGATGCCCTGGTCCGGATAGTCGTAAGTCCAGTACCACTGATTGCCGGTCGCGGTGATGGTCAGGTCCGGCTTCGGAAAATCGTATTGGGCGAACAGGAGCCGGAACGAGGGAATGGCAATGGCGACGAGGATCAGCACCGGCACGACAGTCCAGGCGATCTCGATTGGCGTGTTGTGGGTGGTGCGGGAGGGCTCGGGATTACGCTTCTCATTGAAGCGGGCCATCACATAGACGAGGAGGCCGAGAACGAAGAGCGCGATCAGCGTGATGATGATGGTGACGTAGGTATGGAAAGAGCGGATCTGGTCCATGATCGGCGTGGCGCCGGGTTGGAAGCCAATCTGCCATGGCACCGGCTGGCCTTCCTTGGCGTTGGCCGCCCCGCACAGGACAAAACTTGCCAACACGCCGACGGCCACCTTGATTCGATCGAAAATCGCCATGCCTTCCACTCCCTAAAGCCTGCTCCTTCGCCCGCCTCGGAACTCCATCGGGAGTCGCGGCAGACGGCAACTTGAGGCGTGGGCGAACTAAGCTTCGCCAACGCCGCTTGATCGAAGCAAGGGCGGCGCGAAAGTTCAATAGCGATAAAGAGCGTCGCCCCCAACGTCTATTTGCTGCCCAGGCTCTGACCTATGTCATGAGGCTGGCGGCTCTTTTCCGGTGTTCAAATCATAAAGGAAATCGATTGGCAACACTCATGATTCCGGGCTCACTCGTGCGGCATATGCACGCTCGCGGCGCGACGTTTTTCTCGGTCGGGAAGATTTCAAGCCGGGTAGCGTCGAAATTTGGCCCCAATACTCGGCGATGGCGATTCTCTATGCTGCGTATCTCCGCTTCGCGGTGCCTCAGCTCACAATCGAGCTTGGTCGGGGGCGATTTGCCGATATATCTGCGCATGCGCCAGTCGCATTAGCCTTAATGGGTGACATGCCGAGATTTCCCTCTCTTGTGTCGGGCTTGCGGGCACTCGCCGGTCTCGTGCTCGCTGTCGCTGTCGCCGGCGAGGCGATGGCGCAGGGCGCCTCGCCCGAGGCAGCCCCCGTCGCCACCGGGCCCGGCAGCGTGGTGAAGGAGACGCACGGCGCGTGGCAAGTTTCCTGCCGTACGCCGCCCGGCGCCAAGGAAGAAAAATGCGCGCTGGTGCAAAGCGTGACCGCCGAGGACCGGCCGAATGTCGGGCTGACCGTGGTGTTCTACAAAGCGATCGGCGAGGACAAGAAGCTGCTGCGCGTGGTGGTGCCGCTCGGCGTGCTGCTGCCCACCGGCCTTGGACTCAAGATCGACGGCCAGGACGTCGGCAATGCGCCCTTCCTCAAATGCGGCAAGCGCGGCTGCGTCGCGGAGGTGGTGCTGCAGGATGAGGTGATTGCCAAGATGAAAACGGGCACGACGGCCATGTTCATCATCTTCGATACGCCCGAGGCCGGGATCGGCATCCCCGTCGCGCTTCAAGGGTTCGGCGACGCGCTGGCCAACATGAAATAGCCAAAAAAAATCGGCGACAGAGAAAGGAGACTCTGTCGCCGACGACATCCGTCTTTTGGGGGACGGACTAACGTCCCTCCGTGCAGGGTAGCGGAAGGGACGTGTGACTTGGCCAATATATGGTTAGCGGAAGGCTTACGGTCAAGCCCGGGAGATTGGCTTGGAATGGCGGCTCACAAGGCAGCCTGATGCTCCATGGCAGTTCCTGCGATCATGCCCAAGGGCAGCGGCTGCACCGTGCGAAAGTGTTGGCAACTCATGCACGCCCGCTTGCGTCCACAATGCTCGCGCCAACACACGACCTTATCGAGCCGCGCCAGCATGATGCGTTCGAGATGCTGGGAGACTGACGCCTTAACGTAGATCAGCTCGCCTGCGATCTCATCGCCGCCGATAAACTCGCTCGCCTGGTAGGTGGTCAGGAAGCCAAACAATCTGCCGGTGCCGATACCGCGCCGCAGCAGCCGGTCGATATGGCCGGCATGCGGGCCAACGATGACGACGCGGTCTGCGATTTCCAAGGCGTCACGAGCGATGCGGCGATAACGCGGGCCCGCGGCGCCGGGATAGTCAGAGATCGTGCCAAAGACGATCGTCTTGCGCGGCGCGCTGACACTCTTCACGAAGGTCAATCCCTCCACGATCGTCCAATACGGCGCCTTGTGGCAATCGAGCACGAAAACCGCGCCGTCATCTCGGGGATGCACCGTGAACCTGCCGAACACGGGATCCGTGCTCTGCACAATTTGAGCGCAGGTTTTGAGATCCACGCCACATGCCAGCCCGACCCCAATCGCGGCCAAGACCGACGTCAGCCAATGCGTGCCGACTAGCTTGGTCTGAAATCGAATTGTCTCGCCCTGGTACGCGACGCTCATCGACATGCGATCCGGCCAAACGCTGGATTCGTCGAAACCCCGGAGCTCGGCCTCGGGCGAACGGCCGAACGTCAGCACGCGGGCGCGCGTCCGTTTGGCCATGTCGGCAATGAGCGGATTGTCGATGTTCAAAATGGCGACGCCGCCTGGCGGCAGCCTATCCACCAGGATGCCTTTCTCGCGAGCGATCGCTTCCTGGCTGCGAAAATTCGAGTAGTGATCGTCGCCAATCGTTGTCACGACACCAATGTGCGGCCGAAACGCCCATAGCGACCTTCTTAAAGCGCCTGGAACCCCGGCGTGGGCCTCAAGTAGGCAAAACGCCGTCGAGGCGTCGGTCCGCAGCACCGTATCCGCCGCCAGCGTCTTGCTCCTATCGACCCCTTTGCGGCATTTCCCGGCAGACGACAGGATGGCCTCAGCCTGCGCAATGGCGGTGCTCTTGCCGCAGCTGCCGGTGAACGCAATGAAGGTCGTATCAGTCAACCTGAGCCGTTTGAGCCTGGCCATCAGGTTCAACAGGTTGCTTCCTTCCTTTGGCGCCGTCATGCGCAACCGGTGCATCAGCGGGCGAAACGGACGATGCAACATGTTGCGGATAGGCCGCAGCAAATGCGGAATCACCTCTCGCGCCGTCCCAGGGCGTCTTTTGTCGCCCGCATAGTCGGAGTCTTTGTGTCGCCCGCGTCTGCGATCGGCGTTCACGGCTTCTCCGCTTCATTAGCAGTGAAGGTGGTTAGCCAAGCTAGGTCCACGTGGTCCGTGCTCGACCGTCGCAAGGTTAGCCTTCGGCTGGATGTCCGTAAAGCGCGGGGTCGGTTCAGGCCTTTGGACTGCGCGCATTTCGCTCACGCAGTGCCGCACCCACCCCATCGAGTTCGATGAGGTCCTTGAGGCTGGCGTCGGGGTCGCGAGCGGCCGCCCGCATGAACGTAACCGCCTGACCGAGGAACTCGCGCAGCAATCGATTGGAATAGACGCTGGCATCGAATGAGAGCGCGCATCCGTCTTGCTCGTGCAGTTCATCGCAGGTGATGAAAATGCGCCGGAGGATCGGGCGGGGAACCTTGCTCCGGCTCAGCTTCAGGCCGCCGAATTGGACGGGAGGCACGGACGTCGGAATGTGAATCTTCAGGACCGGAGGGGGCGCCGTGATGCCCTGCGCCCTGAATTCCCTGAAGAGAGTCTGTTGGGGCAGGCCGCCATCCGCCCGGATTGCGACCAGCTTTTCTCGCGTGTAGCCGACGAGATCGCGGAAGGATGAATTCCAGTCGCAGGTCATCGGCAGCGTAAGAAAGTCGAAGAGCGGACCGAACATCCCCTGAAGCTCGACCCGAGTACGGGTGGTGCGGACTATGCCCAGGGCGACTTTTTCATGACCCGCTGCCATGGCGCAGAGCGGCAGGAGCGCAGCCAAGCGCACCGCCAGATAGGTCGCATTGAGAGTTTTGCCCAAGCGGTTCAATCGTTCCGAGGTGGCCACATCAAGTCCCCAGGCGATCGACCCGTCGGAGGGCGAGATCTCGGCTGGCGGGTCTTGCCACTTGTAAGCCGCTAGCCAGCCGGAGGCTGGCGGCATCGGTATCTCCGCGAGTTCACGCTTCCACCACTCGAGCGCGGCCTCCAATCTGGGGCTGCCCGGCTTCCACCGTTCCCGTTCCCACAGCGCGTAGTCGGCGTATTGAATGTTGAGGGGCGGTAGCGAGGGCTCCTCGCCACGCAAGCGGGCCTCATAGCAATGGGCCAGATCCCGAAAGAAGACGTTCCAGGAGGGTCCATCGATAATGATGTGATGGTTCGACTCCACCACCGCATGGCGATCGGAGCCGAGCCGCACCAGAGCGAATGACAGAGGAGGTCCGGCGGTTAGGTCGAATTGCGTGGCCTGTGCCTTACGAATCACCTCCTCGAGGCGAGTTTCCGCATCGCTCATTCCCGACAGGTCGATGAAGGGCAATGGAACGTCGGCCGCAGGCAATACGCATTGGTGCGGCGCCGCGGTTGATTTAAGCCCTAACGCCCTCCTGATCAGTTTGAACCTCTGAGGCGGGACACCGAAACGAGTCCTGAGGATCTCGTGGCGCGCAGCCACGTCGTTCAGAACTCGATTTCAGGACATCGATATCGAGCGGGCCGTCGATGCGCCAACACGAGGCGTGGGTATGCCGGGAGTGAAATGTTTGTTCCCAGTGCCGACGCTGAATCATTGAGAGTGGCGCTGGACGACTGCGGTTCGTCCGCGCCTGTGGGGAGTCGTCCTCCACCGCGGAAGACCGCGTCTCGTCGACGAATGCCGCCAAGTCCTTCAGGACGGGGTGATCGACAAATGCACCGAAATCGAGATCAACGCGCTTGGCCTGGTGCAGCCGTGCCGCGATCACAATCCCGATCAAGGAGTCGCCCCCCAACTCGAAAAAATCGTCCAAGCGGCCGATGCCATCGAGATCGAAGGCCTCGGCCCAAATCCGGGTCAGCAGAGCTTCGGTGTCGGTCTCGGGCAGACCGCCGGCCACGTCCGGGATCAACGCGGGAGCGCTGTCGCGCAGCGCGGCGCGGTCGATCTTGCCATTTGCCGCGCGCGGCAACGCATCGACAAAGACAAAGAGCGAGGGAACGAGATGTCGCGGCATGAAGGCGCGCGCCGCGGTGCGCAATCTCGACGCCGACGGCACAAGCCCAGCCGCTGGGGCGATATAGGCCACGAGGTATGCGTCGCCATTGGGCTGACGAGCGGCAACCACGGCGAGTTCGGAGAGGCCGACTATGCTTGCAAGATCGCTCTCGACCTCGGCGATATCGACCCGCTGGCCCCGAATCTTGCATGCCGCGTCCTTTCGCCCGGCCAGTACAATCATTCCTTCGCCATCGATGAACGCTAGGTCTCCACTGCGGAAGCCGCGTACGCCGTCGTGGTCCCGGAAGAAGCAATTGGCTGTCAGCTCAGGATCGCGCCAATAGCCTGCAGCGAGATAAGGCAGCCGCAATGACAGTGCGCCGATCGTCCCAGCGGGGCACTCGCGTCCCTCCCCATCGATGATGCGTAGGTCCACGCCATCGGCAGGCCGTCCGACGGGAAGCCCACCTTCGCCGACGATGGCGTCCCTCGCGAAAATCATGCCGGCTAATTGGCTAACCTCGGACATCCCCATCGCGTGCATCAGCTTCGCACTGGGGAAATGGGCGATTACCTCAGCGAAATCCTTCCATGTCGCTGGGTCGGCGCTGAGCCTCACCCACCGGACATCCGGAAACGAGGTGTCCGCGTCGACAGTCCTCATGAAGTTTCGGAAGAGCGAGGAGGCGGACAGGAAGATCGAAACACGCTTTTCGATCATCCAATCGGCCAGCCGGGCGACACCATTTTCGACCGCGGGGAACGACACCAGCGCCGCGCCATGCATAAACGCCAGCCAAGTAGCGCTTAGCGCCTGAGCGCCCCAAAGTGAGGCGACGAGCAAGACGCGGTCGTCCAACGTGATGCCGAGCGCGCGTCCGACATCGAGGTTACTTCGTAGGAGTTGCCCGTGGGTCTGCATGACGCCTTTGGGTTGCCCCGTCGAGCCCGACGTATAAACAAGAAACGCGGTATCGTCGGGACCCCTGTCGATGTCGATCCTCTCCGCAGCGCCGTCCTTAAGCGCATCGACTTCGATGACGCAGAGCCGCGCATCGGCGATCTCCCGAGCCTGTGCGAGGCATCTACCGACTGTTAAAAGGACCGCGGGCTCGGCGTCGTCGAGCAATTTCGCGAGACGCGCGGGTGGGTCGTCTTTGTTGAGGACAACCACGATACGCCCGGCCTTCAGCGCGGCGAGCAGGGCGACCAAGATCTGGCGATCCTGCGGCATCATGATCGCCACCCGATCGCCTACGCGGCCGCCCAACTCAAGGATGCGATGGGCAAGGCGATCAGCGGCGGTGTTTAGTTCCGCATAGGTGATTTCGCCGAGCCGGCAATGCACCGCGATCCGATTGGGGTAGAGACTGGCGGTGCGCTCGAAGCATTCGGGCAAGGATCTGCCGAACACTGTGTAATCAACCCACGAACGCGCTGTACTCCCGACCCGCTGTACTGCAATCTTCGCTGACAACTTCTGCGAACCCCCTTCGCGCACACCGTGCGCCCCCGCAGTTTTGCAAGATTACCGGCAAAATACCAGCCATAACCTCCTGGCCTTTGTGACCATGGAAGGGGGCGTCTCGGTCAAGAATGGCGGCGTTGCGGGCATTCCCCTCGCGGTTCCTCGACGATATCTCCCCTTCACTTCAAACCCATGACACAAGGAGATGGATATGCCTCTCATCAACGTGAAGCTCATCGAGGGCGTTTTCAACGAAGCGCAGAAGAACAAGATGGTGACCGATCTAACCGACGCGATGGTCGCCATCGAAGGCGAGAGCATGCGCCAAGTCACCTGGGTGGTGATCGAAGAAGTCAAAAGCGGCCATTGGGCGCTGGGCGGCAAGCCGCTCACCACGGCCGCCGTTCACGCCTTACAGGCCAAGCGGAACGCGGCCTAAACCGCGGCGTCGTTTCGATCAGGTGCGGCGCGGCCGGCAATCGCCGGCCCGCTTGCCTCGCTTTTGCGCCAGACGGTAGGCGGCACGCCGAATTCGCGCTTGAACGCGCGCGTGAAGGCGGCCTCCGAGTTCATAGCCGCTGCGCTCGGCGATGCGCGTGATGCTTTCGCTGCCGGCGCGCAGCGCCTGTGCCGCCAGAGTGAGACGCCACTGCGTCAGATATTGCATCGGTGGCAAACCGATCGTGGCGACAAATCGTTCGGCGAGCGCCGATCGCGACAAGGCCACCTCGCGCGCCAATTGATCGACGGTCCAGCCGCGCGTCGGCTCGCCATGCAACAGCACGAGGGCGCGACCCACGTAAGGGTCTTGCAGCCCCGCGAGCCAGCCCTTCAACTCGGGCGGATTGGACTGCGCATAGCGGCGCAGCGCCTCGGTGAAAGCGAGTTCGGAGAGCTTCGCCAGCAGCGATTGCGAGCCAGGCCGTTGTGCGTGCAACTCTTGCACACCGACACGAAGCAGGTCGGCGAGCCAGCCACTGCGCGAGATGTCGCCGAGCGAGATGCGCAGCATCGGCGGAAGAGAGCCGAGCAAAGCGCGCGACGCGCGCCGGTCGCAGGCCAGATAGCCGCAAATGAACCGGGTCGCTTCGCCGCCGCCGCCGGCGCGTAGCTCGAGCAAGCCGCTTTCGGGTGGAGGATTCCTGACTGCGGCGAAGGGAAGTCTGAGATCGCTGCCGAGCACATGCAGATCGTCATGCGGGAGAAGCAGCAGGTCGCCGGCCTTGACCTCAAAGACCTCGCCCCCCGTCGCCAGGCGCGCGAAGCAAGAGCCGTGGGTCAGCAGATGAAAGAACACGACGTGGTCGGTGTCGGGCAATTTGCTTGCCGCCGTGTGCAGCCCGAATTGCGTCGCCACGCACCACGGCGCCGTGAACTCGGCATCGACGAAGATCGCACCGTCGAGGCGGATGGCCGACAGCACCTCAGACAGAGCATCCATGACACGATCCATCGCGCGCGAATGAGGTTCACTTCCGACCGCAGGCCTCACACGCATTGTACCAGTCCGGCGCCTGGATAGCGGAACTAGAATGCCTGGGTGTCGAACACCCGATCGATGTTGCCGCGCCAGGGGCCGGAAAAGTCGGTAAGCAGGCGATCGGCTTGAGACTTGCCATCCTCGAGGATCTCGACCAGTGGCGCCAGCGCCTTGCGCTCATCCTCGCCGTCGCGATCAAGCCGCGCGCGACGCTCCAATCCGCCGAGCGCCAAAGCCACGACCTCGCGGCCGACATCCCTCAGCGTGCGTGCGCGGAACGGGGTCTTGAGCCCGAGACGCGGCACGGCGTCGCGCAAAGCCTGCATCTCCTGGAAGGTCCAGTCGCGGGTCATCGCCGCCGCCCCGTCGAGCGCTTGCTGGTCGTAAAGTAGCCCGGCCCATAACGCCGGCAGCGCCCAGAGCGCGGCGAACGACCCCGCATCGGCGCCGCGCATTTCGAGGAAGCGTTTCAGCCGCACATCGGGAAACAGCGTGGTGAGGTGGTCGGCCCAATCGTCGAGCGTCGGTCTCACACCGGGCAGCGCCGTCAACTTGCCGGCGAGAAAATCGCGGAACGATGCTCCGGCCACGTCGACATAGCGCTCGTCGCGATAGACGAAATACATCGGCACATCGAGCGCGTAGTCGACATAGCGCTCGAAGCCCATGCCCGGCTCGAAGGCGAAGGGCAACAGACCGGTGCGATCGGGGTCGGTGTCGCGCCACATTTCGGCGCGGTAGGACTGAAAGCCGTTCGGCTTGCCCTCGGTGAAGGGCGAGTTGGCGAACAAAGCGGTGGTGACCGGTTGCAACGCGAGGCCGACGCGCAGCTTGGCGACCATGTCGGTCTCATCGGCGAAATCCAGGTTCACCTGCACGGTTGCGGTGCGGAACATCATGTCGAGACCGTGCGTGCCTCGCGTCGGCATATAGCCCGCCATGATGCGATAGCGCTGTTTCGGCATCACCGGTGTCTCGGCAAGCGTCCATTTGGGGGAGAAGCCGAGACCGAGAAAGCCGAGGCCGAGCTCTCGCCCCACTTCGCCGACTTCGGCAAGATGCTGGCGCAGCTCCTCGTAGGTTTCATGCACATTTTCGAGCGGCGCGCCCGACAGCTCGAGCTGGCCGCCCGGCTCGAGGCTGACCGAGCCGCCCTTCGGGCAATCCTTGCGGCGCAGCGCGATGACGTTGCCGCTCTCGATGACGCGGTCCCAACCGAAGCGCCGCGCGAGCGTATCGAGCAGCACGCCGATGCCGCGCTCGCCCGCATAGGGTACCGGCGTGTAACTCTTGCGGTCGAAGCCGAACTTCTCGTGCTCGGTGCCGATGCGCCATGCAGATTTCGGCTTGGAACCTGCTTCGAGATCGGCGACCAGCTCGTCCCGTGACTCGATGATGGGGCTTTGCGGCCCATCCACACGCGTCGACATCAGGAGAGCTCCGTAGCGGTTGAGGGGCGTCCGTGGAAGCGGGCGGGGCGCCGAAGGGGCGCCTTTATGACGCTCCTAGCACGAGACTGACAAGCGATCGTTACAGCAGAGCTTTACCGCCAGTCGCCAAGCGCCGCATTCACAAGGGCGAGAGCGGCGACGGCGGCGGTATCGGCCCGCATCACCCGGGGCCCGAGAGAAATGGGGAGCACGAAGGGCTTTGCAAGCAGCGCCGCGCGCTCCTCGCGCTCGAAGCCGCCTTCAGGGCCGATAAGCACGGCGAGCCTGGAGTTCGCCCGCGCCTGGAGCGCCTCAATGGGGGACGCGTGCGGCGCGGCCTCGTCGGCGAAAATCAGCAGCCGGCTGTCATCCCATGCCTCGATGATCTTGGCGAGCTTCTCCGGCTCGATCACCTCGGGCACGCGCAGGATGCCGCATTGCTCGGCCGCCTCGATGGCATTAGCGAGCAGCCGGTCGGTCTTGATGCGCTCGGCGACGGTGTGCCGCGTGATCACCGGGCGCAGCGCGCTGGCGCCGAGTTCGGTCGCTTTCTGCGCCATGTAATCGAGGCGGGCGCGTTTCAACGGCGCGAACAGATAATGCAGGTCGGGCCCTTCGTCCTGCGGGCGGGTCTGATGCGTCACGCGGGCCTCTGCGCCCTTCTTGCCGATGGCGCTAAGCTCGGCATACCACTCGCCGTCGCTGCCGTTGAACAGGAGCAGCGCGTCGCCCGGGTTGAGTCGGAGCACGTTTCCGAGGTAATGCGCCTGGTCCTTGGCGAGCAGCACCGTTGCGCCGTGGGCGAGCGCGGACGTGACGAAGAGGCGCTGGAGCTTCGAAGACATGGATGCTTATCTAAGACCGTGAAGGGTTCGCGCCAGACATGACACGTCCCTTGCCCCAAGGCAAAGCCAGTGCCGTGGCCGATGCCGGCGCGCGCAATCTGGTCGACCGCTTCGCGCCGGCCGCGATCCTTCCCTTTCTCAGGCTCGCCCGCTTCGACCGGCCGATCGGCTTCTTCCTGCTCGCGTTGCCCTGCTTCTGGTCGGTGGCGCTTGCGGCGCGCAGCATCGAGGAGCCTTATCCCGATCCCTGGTTGCTGTTCTTGTTCGCGGTCGGCGCCGTTGCGATGCGCGGGGCGGGTTGCACCTATAACGATCTGGTCGACCGCGAGATCGACGCGCAGGTAGCGCGCACGCGATCGCGGCCGCTGCCGAGCGGACAGGTGAGCCCGCGCGCCGCCTTCATCTTCATGCTGGCGCTATGCCTGATCGGCCTCCTCGTGCTGCTCAGCTTCAACAGCACCACGATCTGGCTCGGGCTCGGCGTGATCCCCATCGTCGCGCTCTATCCCTTCGTCAAGCGCTTCAGCCATTGGCCGCAGGCCGTGCTCGGGCTCGCCTTCAACTGGGGCGCGTTGCTCGGCTGGCCCGCGGTGCTCGGACGGGTCGATTGGCCGGCCATCGTGCTCTATGCCGGCGCGATCGCCTGGACCATCGGCTACGACACGATTTATGCGCATCAGGACCGCGAGGATGACGATCTGATCGGGCTGAAATCGACCGCCGTCCGCTTTGGCCGCGCCACCAGGCCCTGGCTTGCCGCGCTCTATGGCTTCGCCTGGCTCGCCCTCACGACGGCCGGTCTGATGGCCAATGCCGGCACGGCTTTTTTGATTGGCATGCTGGCGGCGGGGGCGCAGCTTGCCTGGCAGGTGGGAACGCTGGATATCGACGATGCGGAGAATTGCCTCACCCGCTTCCGCTCCAACCGCGAATTCGCGGTCATCGTGCTCGGGGCGATCCTGCTCGATGCGGCCCTTGCGGCAATATTCTGAGTTGCGCGCGGCGCGATCGGCGCGCAAAAAGCAACCGGGCCCCAGAGCTATCGCCCTGAGGCCCGGCTGACGCCTTGCTGTTAGCTTCCCCGTTTAGGCTGGCAGCCTTGTGGCGGCCTTTGATTGCCACGATGCTGCCATAGAAGTTTTCTGAAGCGCTTAATGGACGTGTTTAACGTCTGGTATGCGCCAACAAGCTGCTCACATGGTTTAGAGAACTCTTCCGAAAAGTTTAGAGAATCTTCCCCTCCGCATGACCGCCGTCGAATCCCCCAATCGCCCGCTGCAAGCGCCCTCCTTGGAGGAGGATTACGCACTCCTTAAGATCGCCGCGCGTGATGCCGGCGAGCTTGCGCTCACTTATTTCAAGCAGCAGATCCTGGTGAAGCGGAAGCCGGACGGCTCGGAAGTGAGCGAGGCCGACATTGCCGTCGACACCGCGCTCAAGCTCGACCTCCGCACCAAGCGGCCCGACTATGGCTGGCTGTCGGAAGAGACGGAGGACGATGCCGAGCGGCTTGACCGCCGGCGCGTGTGGATGGTCGACCCGATCGATGGCACCAATGCCTTCCTGCGGCATGTGCCGGAATGGACGGTCTCGGCCGCGCTGGTCGAGGACGGCGCGCCGGTGCTCGGCGTCGTGTTCAATCCCGCGACTGGCGAGTTCTTTCACGCCATGCGCGGCAAGGGCGCGTTCCTCAACGACACGCCGATCGCGGCCAGCAAGAAGAGCATGCTCGACGGCGCGCTGTTGATCGCCAGCGGCGGCCTATTCAAAAAGAAGATTTGGAAGGAGCCGTGGCCCGAGGTGAAGACGCGCTGGGTCAACTCGGTGGCCTACCGGCTGGCGCTGGTCGCTTGCGGTCAGGCCGACGCCACCATCTCGCTCTCGGCCAAGAGCGAATGGGACCTGGCCGCCGCCGCGCTCATCGTCGAGGAGGCCGGCGGTGCGATCAGCGACCATCACGGCGAGCCGCATGTCTACAACCGTCCCTCCCCTCGTTTCCCCAGCCTGGTGGCGAGTGGCAAGGCGCTGCATCCTCTATTGATCGATCGCACAAACCGCGTAGACCTCTAGCGATCTCCTCGGCACAATCGTTGGCGACAGAGTGGGGGAAGGACGGGACATGGCCGCAAAGGACGGCGCCAAGACCAGAGGGAAGCAATTGCTTCACCTCGTGTTCGGGGGCGAGCTAGCCTCTCTCGACAGGATCGAGTTCAACGATTTGAAGCAGCTCGACATCGTCGGCATCTATCCCAATTACGCGCAAGCCTATGACGCGTGGAAGGACGCCGCGCACCGCACGGTCGACGACGCGCATATGCGCTATTTCATCGTGCATCTGCACCGCTTGCTCGACCCGGGCGAAAGCCCTGGCGGAGAGGCGCCATAGCGGCATAGCGCGCGCCGGGTTTTTCGCCTTAGAGGCGTGGAGCCCAGCATGCTAGAAGGTCCGGAAGGGCTGCCGTAGCCCCTCCTGCCAAAGCCGGGAAAATCGGGGAACCGCTTGAAAGACCAGTTGTTCAGGGACTCCAGCGCCATTACGCGGAGCGCGGACGAGCTCCAGGTCGAGTACACCACCGGCCAGATCGTAGGACGCATCTGGCGGGAGCATCTCAAGCCTCGGATTGGGCTGCTGGTGCTCGCTACCTCCGCCATGCTGCTCACCGCGGCCACCACCGGCGCGATCCCCTTCCTGATCCAGCGCACCGCCGATGACGTGTTCGTCGGCAAGAACGAGCAGATGGTTTACTTGATCACCGCGGCCATCGTGGTGGTGACGGTCATCAAGGCGATCGCCGAATATGTCGCCGACGTCACCGTCGCCTATCTAGGCAACCGCTTCATCGCCGATCTGCGTATTCAGATGTTCGCCAAGCTCGCGCGCGCCGATCTGAACTGGATCCAGACGGTGCATTCGGGACGGCTGATCTCCAGTTTCCTCACCGACGCGTTGCTGATCCGTCAGACCGCCAGCCGCTCGCTGGTGACGATGGGCGAGAACTATCTCAAGGTCGTCATTCTCGTCGGCACCATGTTCTACATGGACGCGCGCTTCGCGGTGCTGATCTTGCTGTTCATGCCGATCGCCTGGTTCGTGCTGTCGCGCCAGCGGCGCAAGATGCGCAAATCGACCACGCAGTCGCTCCAGGAAACCGGCGATCTCTCCTCGCTGATCACCCAAACCTTGCGCGGCATGCGCGTCGTGCGCGCTTACCGTCAGGAGAATCGCGAGGAGGCGCGCGCCGCGTCCGCCATCAACCGCGCGCTCGAATTCACCATGCGCGGCACCCGCGCCCGCGCGCTGTCGAGCCCGGCGATCGAGCTGTTGACCGGGTTCGGCTTCGCGCTGGCGATCTATTTCGCCGGCACCAAGGGCGTGCGCGGCGATCTGACGCTCGGCCATTTCATGGGGTTCATGACGGCGGCGCTGCTGATCTACGCGCCGCTAAAGAGCGCCGCCACGCTGCAGACGCAACTCCAAGAAGGCGTTGCCGCGGCCAGCCGGGTGTTCGGCGTCATCGATTACCAGGTCACTCTCCTCGAGGCGCCGGACGCCAAGCCGCTGAAGCTCAAACGGGGCGAGATCGAGTTCAGGGACATCACTTTCGCCTACGAGCCCGAAAACGCCGTGTTGAAGGGCGTGAGCCTAACCGTGCCTCCCGGCAGCACGGTGGCGCTGGTCGGCCCTTCCGGCTCGGGCAAGAGCACGCTGGTCAACCTCACGCTGCGGTTCTTCGATCCCGAGCGTGGCAAAGTTCTGATCGACGGGCAGGACATCAAGCATGTCACCATCGACAGCCTGCGCGAGGCCATCGCGCTGGTTACGCAAGACCCGGTGCTGTTCGACGACACCATCCGCGTCAATATCGCTTACGGCTCAAAGCCGGTCGACGAAAGCCAAGTGATCGAGGCCGCCAAGGCCGCCGCCGCACACGATTTCATCATGGGCCTGCCGCGGGGTTACGATACCCGGGTCGGCGAGGCCGGCGGATTGCTCTCCGGCGGCGAGCGCCAACGCATCGCCATCGCCCGGGCGATCTACAAAGATTCGCCCATCCTCTTGCTCGACGAGCCGACCAGCTCACTCGATTCGGAGGCCGAGGCGAAGGTGCAGGCCGCGCTCGAAGTGCTGATGCGCGGCCGCACGGTGCTGATGATCGCGCACCGCCTGTCGACGGTGAAGAAAGCGGATCTGATTTGCGTGCTCGACCAGGGCCGCATCATCGAGAGCGGCCGGCATGACGACCTCGTCGCCAAGGGCGGCCTTTACACCAGATTGCATCGTACTCAGTTCGGCATTGCCGGGGGCTATGCGGCGGCGTCGTCCCCGGAAGGGGGCGAAGCGGCTGTTGCGGTGGCCAGCAAGTAGCCGCGTCAGAAAGTCATGTTGAAACGGCTGCTAGCATCGAAGCCCGCCGTAGCCGTGATCGGCGCGCTTGCGGCCGGCTATCTCAGGCTGGTCTACGCCACCAGCCGCATCAAGCGCGACCCCGCGGATACCGACGCCAAGCTGTTCTCCCAGCACCCGCAGATCCTGGCGATGTGGCACGGCCAATTCCTGCTGCTGCCACAGCTCAAGCCGAAGCGCCCGGCCGATGTGCGGGCGATGGTCTCGCGTCACGGCGATGCCGCGCTGATCGGCGCGGTGCTGCAGCGGTTCGGCATGAGCCTGATCAGGGGCGCGGGCGCGGGTAAGCGTAAGCGCAATCGCGGCGGCGCGACGGCGTTGCGCGAATCCTTGCGCGCGCTGTCGAGCGGCGCGACCGTGGCGATGACCGCCGACGTTCCGCCGGGGCCGGCGCGGCGCACGGGCGAAGGCATCGCCACGCTCGCCTCGCTGTCGGGACGACCCGTCGTGCCGTTCGCCATCGCCACCAAGCGCTTCTTGGTCACGCCGACTTGGAGCGCCTTCACCATCAATCTCCCGTTCTCGACGCTTGCCGTCGTCATCGGCGATCCCGTGCTTGTGCCGCAAACCCACGACGCGGAAATTCTCGAGCGGGGGCGCATCGCCATCGAGAGGGCTCTCGCCGAAGTCACCGCGCGCGCTTATGCTTTGGCGGGAGCACGTGATCCCTTGACCAAGCAAGACACCGCCAAGCTTGGCTTGGCCCTCAGGGCCTACCGGATGCTGACGCGAATGGCCGCGCCGTTCGCGTCCCTGGTCCTCGATTGGCGCACGCGGCGCGGCAAGGAGGAGCCCGAACGCAGACCCGAGCGTTACGGCATCGCCAGCGCGCCGCGGCCGCCGGGTTTTCTCGTCTGGTTCCATGCCGCAAGCGTCGGTGAGGCCAACGCCGCGCTGCCGGTGATCGAAACCATCGCCGCCGAGCGCCCCGAGCTACGCATCCTGCTCACCACCGCCACCGTCACCTCGGCGCGGCTCGCGCGCACGCGGCTGCCGAAGGGCGTGCTGCATCAATATATCCCGCTCGACAGCCAGGGCTTCATGCGGCGCTTCTTGCAGCATTGGCGTCCCGATCTCGCCGTGCTGGTCGAGTCGGAGATTTGGCCCAACCTGGTGCTGGAGACGAAGGCCCGCGACATTCCGCTGGTGTTGATCAATGGGCGCATCTCGACGTCCAGCTTCAAACGTTGGCGGCGGCGCCCGGGGATGAGCCGTCCGATCTTCTCGTCATTCGATCTCGCGCTGGCGCAGAATGACGGGCTCGCCGAGCGCTTCGCCCAGCTCGGCGTCCAGCGCACGCTTGGCGTCGGCAATCTCAAAGCGGACGCACCGCCGCCTCCCGTCGACCTGCCTGGGCGGCGCAAGCTCGCCGCCGCGCTCGCCGGCCGCACCGTATGGCTTGCCGCCAGCACCCATCCCGGCGAGGACGAAATCATCGCCGCGGCGCATCTCAAGATGCGGACGTCGGTACCCGACCTGCTTACCATCATCGTGCCGCGCCACCCCGAGCGCGGGCCGCTGATCGCCGATCAGTTGAAGCTAACGGGCCTTGGAGCGGCGCTGCGTTCGGAGGGCCAGCTCCCCGATGCGTCCACCGACATCTACGTGGCCGACACCATCGGCGAGCTCGGTCTGTTCTATGCGCTCTCGCCTGTCGCCTTTGTCGGCGGCTCACTCGGCACGCGCGGGGGGCAAAACCCGGTCGAGCCGATCAAGCTCGGCGCGGCCGTGCTGACCGGCCCCAACTTCCAGAACTTCCGCGATTCCTATACGGCGCTGCTCCGCGCCGGCGGCTGCCGGGAGGTGAGCGACGCGGCGAGCCTCGCCCAAGCCGCTCTCGAGTTGCTCGCTGACGCGGGCGCACGCCGGGTCATGACCGAGCGGGCGAGCGGCGCCATCGCGGCGATGAGCGGGGCGTTGCCCCGCACGCTCACCGAGCTGGAGCGCTACCTGCCGCCAAGGACGACGCTGCAACATGCCTCTTGAGGCCCCGTTCTGGTGGTATCGCCGGAAGGGCGCGCTCGGTTCGGCGCTTGCCCCGTTGGGCAACCTGTATGGCCGGGTGGCCGAGCGGCGTTTCGCGCAAGCCACGCCATACCGCTCGCGGCTGCCCGTCATTTGCATCGGCAATTTCACCGCCGGCGGCGGCGGCAAGACGCCGACCGCCATCGCCATCGCCGCGCTGCTCAAGGAGCTCGGCGCCAAGCCTGCTTTCCTCACGCGTGGCTATGGCGGGACAGCCAAGGGCGCGGTCTTCGTCAAGCAAGACCACAGCGCGGCGGAGGTCGGCGATGAGCCGCTGCTACTGGCGGAAGCCGCCCCGACCATGGTCTCGGCCGACCGATCTGAAGGCGCCAAGGCGATCGAGGCAAGCGAGGCGAGCGTCATCGTCATGGATGACGGGTTCCAGAACCCGAGCCTCGCCAAGGATCTGTCGCTGGTCGTGGTCGACGGCGGCGTCGGCGTCGGCAACGGCCTGGTGATCCCGGCGGGTCCGCTCAGGGCGCCACTCGATGCGCAAATCGCGCGCGCCTCGGCGCTGGTCGTCATTGGCGAGGAAGACCGGGTGGCGAAATTGATCGATGCCTTCAAGGCGCAGGCGAAGCCCGTGCTGAAGGCGCGCATGGTGCCGCGTCAGGATCGGCGCTGGCTCTCCGTCTTGCCGGCGATCGGCTTCGCCGGCATCGCCCGGCCGTCGAAATTTTTCGCGACGCTGCGCAACGAGGGCGCGCGGCTGATCAATACGCACGCCTATCCCGACCATTATCGCTATGGCGAGCGGCAAGCGCGCAGCCTGCTGAAGGAGGCAATGGACCGCAACGCCATGCTGGTCACCACCGAGAAGGACTATGTGCGGCTCGAAGGGGAACCGGATTCGGCCGTGGTAGAGCTCAAGCATCGCGCCCGCCCCTTCGCCATCGCCGTGGAGTTCGCAGATAAGAACGCGGTGAAAGAGTTGCTGGCGGCGGCGATCGCTATCGCGCGGCCTGATGCGTCTCGCGGAAGCGCTTGAGCGAGGCGGCGGCGTCGACATAAGCCTCTTGCAGCTCGACGCTCCAATAGCGGAGCTCCTCGAGCGGAATGGTGCGGCCGGTCACCGCGCAGCGCACGAAATCGCCGGGCGTCGTCACCTGCACCTCGCCGTCGAGATATTTGAGCTTGGCTTCGCCCTTGAAGGCGATGTTGCGTTCGAATCGATTCATCAAGATCGAGTGGCTCGTCTTTGCGAAATATCCATCACCATAGCCTCAAGCCGGCGCGCAACGCCAGCCTGCTCTCGCTATTTCCCGCACGATCTTGGCGAAAGCGCGTTCACCGCAAGCGTCACAGCAGAGAACCCTGCTTGTCGTCGCCGCGCCGGCGCGGAGGCTTCGCCTCGGGCCCGGGCTTGCGCGCGTCGCCGTCGGCATGCGCCTCCACATGGCCGTCCGCGAACTCGAGGTCGAGCCCCGATCCGGGCTTCACCTCGGCGGCCCGGCGCAGCATCGCGCCATCCTCTCCGCGCACCAGGACGAAGCCGCGCGCCAGCACCTTGTGGTAGCCAAGTGTCCCCAGCAATTTCGCCTGGCCGTCGAGTTTCGCGCGCGAACGGTCGAGCAGCGTTGCGAGCGCGCGCGCTTGCGAGCGGTCGAGCCGGATCAACCGGTCGCGCCCGTGTTGGGCAGTGCGCGCCACCACATGCGGCCTGAGCCGCCCCGAGGCACGCTCGAGCCAATTGCGGTGGACCCGCGCATTGGCGATCAGCGCGCGCTTCAATCTCGCGCTCGCGCTATCGAAGCGCTGGCGTGGCAAATCGAGAATATTGGCCTTGCGCGGCAGGCCGCGCGCGAGCCCCGCGAATCGGTGCCGCTCGCTGCCGATCCGCCGCCTGAGCGAAGTGGCGACGCGCAGTCCATGCTGCGTCACGGTGATGAGCAGATCGGCGCGCACCGGTACGGCGCGCTCGGCCGCGGCGGTCGGCGTCGGCGCACGATAATCGGCGACATAGTCGATGATGGTCCAATCCGTCTCGTGACCGACCGCCGAGATTAGCGGGATCGCGCTTGCGGCCACCGCGCGCGCCATCGCCTCGTCGTTGAAGCCCCACAGATCTTCCAGGCTGCCGCCGCCGCGCGCCACGATGATGAGGTCGGGCCGCGGGATCAGCCCCGAGCCATCGAGCCCGTTGAAGCCGAGGATCGCGGCCGTCACCTCGACCGCGCAGGTTTCGCCCTGCACGCGCACCGGCCAAACCAGCACATGGCAGGGGAAGCGATCGGCGAGACGGTGCAGGATATCGCGGATCACCGCGCCGGTCGGCGAAGTGACGACGCCGATGATGCGCGGCAGGAAAGGCAGCGCCCGCTTGCGCGCCTCGTCGAACAGACCCTCCGCGGCCAACCGCTTCTTCCGCTCTTCAAGCTGCGCGAGCAGGGCGCCGACGCCGGCCGGCTCGAGCTGGTCGATGACGATCTGATATTTCGACTTATCGGGATAGGTGGTGATGCGCCCGCGCGCCACGACCTCGAGCCCCTCGTCGGGCTTGAATTTGAGTCGCGCGAAGGTGCTGCGCCAGATCACCGCCTCGATGCAGGCGTTCTCGTCCTTCAGGGTGAAATAGCAATGGCCGGATGAATGCTGGCCCCTGAAGCCGGAGATCTCGCCCCTGAGCTTCACCAGCCCATAGGCGTCCTCCACCGTCCGCTTGAGCGCGAAAGCAAGCTCCGAGACGGTATATTCGACGAGGTTCGTCGGCGTTGATGCGGTTCGATCAGCCATTGGCGTCCATCGGCCTCATGCAATACAAGCTCGCCATGCGGCCCACAAGCCAAGGCTTTTCTGGATGAATGTGCTGTTGATCGGAGGCGGAGGCCGCGAGCACGCGCTGGCCTGGAAGCTCAGGCAAAGTCCCCTGCTCGACCGGCTCTATTGCGCGCCGGGCAATGTCGGGATCGCGCAGAGCGCCGAATGCGTGGCCTTGGACGTCGCTAACCATGAAGCCGTCATCGGCTTCTGCAAAGAGAACCGCATCGGCTTGGTGGTGATCGGGCCCGAGGCGCCACTCGTCGCCGGGCTCGCCGACGCTCTCGACGCGGCCGCCGTCAAGGTGTTCGGTCCCTCGCGCGCCGCGGCGCAGCTCGAAGGCTCGAAGGGCTTCACCAAGGATCTCTGCGCCGAATACGACATCCCCACCGCGTCTTATATGCGCTTCAATACGGCCCCCAGCGCCAACACCTATGTAAGGAAAGTCGGTGCCCCGATAGTCGTGAAGGCTGACGGTCTCGCGGCTGGAAAGGGCGTCACCGTTGCGTCAACGGTCGAGGAAGCCAACACCGCCGTAGATGCCTCCTTCTCAGGCGCGTTCGGCGCAGCGGGGGCGGAGGTCGTCATCGAGGAGTTCCTCGAGGGCGAGGAAGCGAGCTTCTTCGTGCTGGTCGATGGCGAGACCGCTCTCCCGCTTGCCACCGCGCAGGACCACAAGCGCGCCTTCGACGGGGACCAGGGGCCTAACACCGGCGGCATGGGCGCTTACTCACCGGCGCCGATCATGACGCCTGCTCTTTGTGCGCAAGTGATGGAGGAGATCATCCGGCCGACCGTTCGCGCCATGCGGGCACGCGGCGCGCCATTCAAGGGTGTGCTTTATGCAGGGCTGATGATCAAGGACGGAGCGGCGAAGCTGATCGAATACAATGTCCGCTTCGGCGATCCGGAGACGCAAGTGCTGATGCTGCGGCTCAAGTCGGATCTGCTGCCCGCCCTGCTGGCCGTAGCCGAAGGACGGCTCGAAGGCGTCACGCTCGACTGGCACGACGATGCCGCGCTCTGCGTGGTGATGGCGGCGCGCGGCTATCCCGGCGCCTACGCCAAGGGCTCGGAGATCAAGGGGCTCGAAACGGCTGCCGCCGACCCCCAGGTGCAGGTCTTCCACGCGGGCACCAAGCGCGACGGTGCGCGCATTCTCGCCGACGGCGGCCGCGTGCTTGGCGTCACGGCGCGAGGCGGCGGCATCGCCGAGGCGCAGGCGCGCGCCTACGCGGCCGTCGACAAGATCGACTGGCCCGGCGGCTTCTGCCGCCGCGACATCGGTTTTCGCGTGGTAGGGCAGCAACCAAGCTGAGGCCAGGCGCCGGCCAGAACTCGATACAATTTGCCTAAAATTATTGTCCCCGACCTCATCCGCGCTCAAGTATTCGGAGTACTTCTACAGCCATAATATTTGGGTTTATTGATCTTCTCAACGCATTGGTAGTCCGTCGGCGCGATATTACCGCTAACCGACGGGAGACTTCCATGCGATCCTTCGTCCTTACCCTCTGTTTTGTCGTGGTTTCGACCTATCCCTCGCTTGCCAGCCAGAGCGCCGGCGAGCGATGGGAACAGGCCCTGCTCAGCGCCAAGCGACACGGCACGCTGGCCGGCCCGCGGCCGGGGCAAAAATGCCTGTGGTCCAAGCCCTTGGGCGCGTGCTTGTGGTACACCCCGGCCAAGTGGAATTTGATGCTGACCGAGTAACGGCCCGCCGGAACCGCGAAAGCCATCATACCGGCGAACGCCGGCATGCTCCCTCCGTGCCGGTTGCCCCTGGATCCCGGCTTGCGCCGGGAGACGAGAATGGGCGAGTTGTCCCCGCGTAGTCCCCACCTGTCGCGCCGCAGGTAAAATGCACCCACCTCGTCCACTGAGGGCGCATCATGAGGCGTCTTGATCGCGGGATGGGGTGCGGCGCCTGCGGGCCTTGCGCAACAAGGCACTCGGGCGGCAGCGGGGCTACCCCCGGGACCACTAGGAGTCCCCGCCAGGAGCTGGCTGAAGAGTTGTGGCGGAGATCGATCCGACCTCAAAGCTAAAGCGGGGCCCACTGCCGCAAACGTCGCAAATAGCATGCGCAATTGAGTGACGCGCTACCGGCCTCTAGCCTACTTGAGCGCATGGCTTGAGCGCATGTGGCGCGCCGGAAGGCGCCAGCGTGCCGCAAGGCACGAGCCAAAAGGACTTTGCGCTGTTCGGCGCGCCACCCCCTCAAACTCCGGACGCCTGCGCGTCGCGGCAAGGCGCCCGCATGCTTAATATGCGCGGTGCCGGCGCGCCACATGGAGAAATATTCATGTCTTAGCGCTGGATTAGCGCCGCAAACGCGCCAATATTGCAGGACAGCGTGTCGCGAGTGCAGGGCAATCCAACAAGGGTAGTCTCTTTGGCACGGTCCGTGCTCCGCATCGTTCTGCCATTTCGGCCATTATCACCGTCTGATTCGAGGAGTTCTTAGGTGGTTCGGAAAATCCGTTTCGCGCTTTTGGGGCTTCTCGTGCTGGCGGTTGGCGGCGTCGGTATTGCCGTGGTGGGGTCCGCCGAGAACGCCCCAGCAGGAGGCAATGCGCAGCTCTACAAGGACCTCAATCTGTTCGGCTCGGTGCTGGCGCGCGTCCGCTCTGACTATGTCGAGAAGCCCGATGACAACAAGCTGATCGAGGATGCCATCAACGGCATGCTGACGGCGCTCGATCCGCATTCCACCTACATGAACGGCAAAGAGTTCCGCGAGATGCAGGTGCAGACGCGTGGAGAGTTCGGCGGGCTCGGCATCGAGGTGACGATGGAGAACGGCGCGATCAAGGTGGTCGCGCCGATCGAGGACACGCCGGCCGCCAAGGCGGGGCTGTTGAGCGGCGATCTCATCGTCGCGCTGGACAAGGAATCGATCGAGGGGCTCACCCTGGACCAGGCGGTAGAGAAGATGCGCGGGCCGATCAATGCCCCGATCACGCTGACGATCCAGCGCAAGGGCATCGCCGACCCATTCGACGTCACCATGACGCGCGACGTGATCCGCATCAAGCCGGTGAAGTTTCAGGCCGAGGACGATGTCGGCTATGTGCACGTCACCAGCTTCAACGAGCAGACGACCTCCGAGCTGGAGAAGGCGATCTCAGAGCTGAAGCGGACGATCGGACCTAAGCTCAAGGGCTATGTCATCGATTTGCGCAACGATCCCGGCGGCCTGTTGGATCAGGCCATTTCGGTATCGGATGCCTTTCTCGACCAGGGCGCCATCGTGCTGACCAAGGGGCGCAATCCGGAAGAGACGCAGCGCGCCAACGCCAGACCGGGCGACATCACCGACGGCAAGCCGATCGTGGTGCTGATCAATGGCGGCTCGGCGTCGGCCTCGGAGATTGTCGCCGGCGCGCTCCAGGACCACCACAGAGCCACGCTCGTCGGCACGCGCTCCTTCGGCAAAGGCTCGGTGCAAACCATCATTCCGCTCGGCGGCGGCGGCGCGCTCCGGCTCACCACGGCGCGCTACTACACGCCGTCGGGCCGTTCGATCCAAGCGCTCGGCATCACGCCCGAAGTGAAGGTCGATGAGGATCTGCCGCAGGACGTCGCCAAATCCGCCGGCAGCAATGTCGGCGAGGCGAGCCTGCGCGGGCATCTCAAGAACGAGGGCGAGCCCGACGAGACGCCGGAAGAGGCCGGGAGCTCATCCTACGTCCCCGAAGACAAGACCAAGGACACGCAGTTGAGCTATGCGCTCGAGCTGCTGCGCGGCACGAAGTCGGTCGCCAAGAGCGCGGATAAGAAGGCCGAGACGAATTAGCGTTCAGCGCTTGCCTTCGCGCTTGGCGATGACGCGATGGCGCCGGAGTGGGCCGGCGTGATCGAGCACAATCAGCTCGAGCGTCACCTCCAGCGGGTTCGAGTCCTCGGGCAGAAACAGCCAGGCGGTTATTTGCTGTTGGGACGTGCGTGCAACGGCGCCGGCGCCAGCTTCATGCGGCCCGAGATGAAGGTCGAGCGGAATGCTCGTCGTCGCCTTGTCGGTGGTGGGATGCGACCAGACCTGGAACTCGCCGCTGCGGGTGTTGACCTGCTTGATCGGCGCCATCAGCCGAGCCGCACGCGGCTTCACGCGTTTGAGCTCGTCGACGACCACGGCGTAGGGCGCCTGGTTGGCGATGGCGACATGAAGCTGGAACCAGCCGGCCTGGAGTTTCCGGAACGACGCCTTGATGATCGGCTCGGCGCCGCTGCGGTTCGATCTGAAGGCGAAGCCGATGGTCGAGATCGCGATGGCGAGAATCACCACCAGCACGACGCCGAGTTGCAGAACGAATGTCCAGTCAGTCATGGCTGTGTCATCGAATGGGGATTGTCGCACCTTGTTACCGGGATTCGTTGCGGCGCGGGCGGCGGGTCTCTAAGCTCTCAGCCAACCGAATGGAGAGTCGCATGATGCATCGCTTGCTGTTGGTGAAAAAGGCTGCGGCGCTGGTTGGCGCAACGGGGGCGGTCGCTCTCGGGCTGTCGCTGTGCGCCGGCGGCGAGACGGCGCGGGCCGCACCCGGTTTTGTCTCCGGCCTCGCCAGCGGAACCTCTGCCGTCACCCAAGTCCGCATCTACCGCCGCGGCCGCACGCCGATCTATCCCTATTATTACAATCCCGGGCGACCGGGCGGTTACAGCTTCTTTTTCGGCTTTGTCCCTTACGCCAAGGGGGACGTTGAGAACCAGGCGATCCTGAGGGGACAATATCCACAGAATATCGAGTGGCCTCCGGTTGGTGCAGCTCCGCCTCGTCCGGGCTGGGGACCTAAGGCCGAGGATTGACTCGGTCCCAGCGCTCAACGCCTTCCCGCGAAAAAATCCCTGAGCAGGCTTGCCGCCTGAGTTTCGCCCAAGCCGCCGATCACCTCCGGCGCATGATGGCAGGTGGTCTGCGAGAACAACCGCGGGCCATGCTCAACCGCGCCGCCTTTAGGATCAGGTGCGCCGAAATAAAGCCGGCGAATCCGGGCAAAGGAAATGGCCGCGGCGCACATGGCGCATGGCTCCAGCGTGACATAGAGATCGCAAGTCGCGAGCCGCTCGCTGCCGAGCTTCGCGCAGGCCGCGCGGATGGCGAGCAGCTCGGCATGCGCCGTGGGGTCGCGGGCGCTAAGCGTGCGATTGCCGGCGCTTGCCAGCACCTCGCCGTCGGCGCTCACCACCACGGCGCCGACCGGCACCTCGCCGAGATCGCGCGCGCGTACCGCCTCGGCAAGCGCGAGATCCATGGGCCGCGTGGCCTTGCCAGTCACGCCATCATCTGCAAGCTTGCGCTCCATGGGCGGCAAAGTGGGGGCCAGAGAGAGCCGGGGTCAAGCCCCGCGGACGGCCAAGACCAAGCCGCCAGCGGTCAGCCCTTCGGCCTCCATGCGCATCGCCAAGGCGATTGCCCATGCCGGGCTCTGCTCGCGACGTGATGCGGAGGCCTGGATCGCGGCGGGACGGGTCGCCGTCAACGGCAAGGTGCTGACGACGCCGGCCACCGTGGTTAACCCAGGCGACACGATCACCGTGGACGGTCAACCGCTGCCGCAAGCGCAACCGGTGCGGCTTTGGCGCTATCATAAGCGGCGCGGGCTCGTCACCAGCCACAAGGATCCTCAAGGCCGCAAGACGGTGTTCGAGGCTCTTCCGCCCGATCTGCCGCGCGTGGTTTCGGTGGGACGGCTCGACATCAACACCGAAGGGCTGCTGCTGCTCACGACCGATGGCGAGCTTGCCCGGCATCTCGAGCTGCCGAGCACCGGCTGGCTCAGGCGCTATCGCGTGCGCGCGCATGGCCGGGTCAGCCAAGAGGCGCTCGACAGGCTGCGCCAAGGCGTCACCATCGATGGCGTGCATTACGGCCCAGTCGAGGCGCGCATCGATCGCGAGCAAGGCGCCAATCTCTGGCTCACACTGGCTTTGCGCGAGGGCAAGAATCGCGAAGTGAAGCGCCTCGCCGAGCATCTGGGCTTGACCGTCAATCGGCTGATCCGCGTATCGTTCGGGCCGTTCGCGCTTGGTGAGCTGCCCGAAGGCGCGGTCGAGGAGGTGAAGCGGCGCGTGCTCGCCGATCAGCTGGGGTCCACGCTCGCCGAGCAATTCGGCTTGTTCGATGCCGCCAAGGAGCGCCGGGGGCGGCGCCGATGAGCGCATGCGCATCGTAGCCGGCAAATTCAGGGGCGCGCAGATCGAGGCGCCGAAGGGCCTTGCCACGCGGCCGACCTCCGATCGCGTGCGGCAGGCCCTGTTCAATGTGCTGGAGCACGGCGCGCCTCGCTTCGATTTCGATGGTGCGCGCGTGCTCGATCTGTTTGCGGGCTCTGGCGCGCTCGGGCTCGAAGCGCTGTCACGCGGCGCCCGCTACTGCGTCTTCATCGAGGAGGATGCCGGGGCGCGCGCCGCCATACGCCGCAATGTCGAGGCGCTCGGCCTGACCGGCGTCACCAAGATCTGGCGGCGCGACGCGACCAAACTCGGCGCGGCAGGCACGTTGCCGCCGTTCCAACTCATCTTCTGCGATCCGCCTTACGGCAAGGGGCTGGGGGAACGCGCGCTTGCCGAGGCGATGCATGGGGCGTGGGCTGAGCCAGAAACCATCGCCGTGTTGGAAGAGCGCGCCGATGCCGAGATCGCTTGGCCGGCGGGATTCGAGGAGATCGACCGGCGGCGCTACGGCGACACGCAGGTCGCCATCGCAAGGGTCGGACATTGAAGGCATTTTCGCCCTTAACCCAAGTGTGGTTGAGGCTATGCTTTAATCGCTAGAACGCCCGCCGCCAGGACCCTGCATGAAACTCGAAACCTCGTCCGTCGTGCCCCTCCTCGCGGCGGCACTCTTGGTGTTCGCGATCGAGACCACCGGTTTCATTTCCGGGGTGTGGCAGGGCGACGCCAATTACGACAGCGACGGCCAGTTCTCCGACTGCACCATGACCGCGCAGGCCGAGAGCGGCGTGCTGCTCGGCTTCATCATCAGCAAGGATTACGACTGGGGGCTCGTGCTTGCCGACGAACAGCGAAGCTTCGAGGTGGGAACGACCGAGGCGGTGGTGCTGCTGGTCGACGACCGCGACCCGATCGCGGCCATCGCCAAAGTGGTCGACGTGCATGGCATCGTCATTCCGCTGCAGAGCACCGATCCCGTGCTCGACGCGCTGCGCGAGGGGAAGGTGCTCACCATCGTGGCGGAAGGCTCCAAGATCAGCTTCAAGCTGACCGGCACCAAGGATGCGATCGCCGAGCTCGCGGCCTGCGTCACCGAGCATCTCGGCACGGAGAGAGTGTGAGCCTTCAGCGCGCGTGAGAACAGTTTCTCGATGTCAGCTAGCTTGAGCTCGATATAGGTCGGGCGGCCGTGATTGCACTGTCCGGTGAACGGCGTCTGCTCCATGTCGCGGAGCAGCGCATTCATCTCCTCGGGGTTCAGTCGCCGTCCTGCCCGCACGCTGCCATGGCAGGCCATGGTGGAGAGGACATGATCGAGCCTGGCTGCCAGCAGCCGCATCTGCTCGCTGTCCTCGGCTTCAGTAAGCTCGGCGGCGAGATCGGCGAGCAACCCCTTGACGTTGCAAGTGCCGAGCAGCGACGGCACCTCGCGCACCAGAATAGCGGCCTCGCCGAACCGCTCGACCACCAAGCCGAGCCGCTCGAGCTCATCGGCGGCAGCACACAGATTGGCTGCAGCCTCCGCGTCGAGCTCGACGACTTCGGGGATCAGCAGCAGTTGGCGGGAGATGCCGCCATTGGCGAAAGCGCGCTTCAAGCGCTCATAGACCAGGCGTTCATGCGCGGCGTGCTGGTCGACGATGACGAGCGCATCCCCGGTCTCGGCGATGATGAAGGTGTCGTTGATCTGCGCACGGGCGGCGCCGAGCGGATAGAGCGTCGCTTGCGTGTCGTCCTGAGCGATGGCCCCGCGCATGTCGGCGCTCGGCTCGGCAAATCCACTGAACGGCGCCTGCGCTGCTTCGGCGAAACCGAACGCGGTTCGTCCGGCAGATTGCGCCTGGAACGGCCGGTAGGATGAGGCGCCTTGGCTCTCAGGATTCGCCATGCGCTGCAGGGCAGCTTGCGACAGCGATGAGGTGGCGCGATGACCGGCGGCGCCGAGCGTATCCCTCAGCGCGCCGATGATGAGCGAGCGAATGCCGTTCGGATCGCGGAATCTGAGCTCCGTCTTGGCCGGATGGACATTCACGTCCACCTCCTCAGGCGGCAGCGTCAAGAACAGAGCGAGCATGGGGTAGCGGCCTTGCGGCACGAGATCGCCATAGCTCGCGCGGACGGTGCCGGCGAGCAGCTTGTCGCGCACCGGGCGGCCATTGACGACGAGATAAAGCTGAAGGCTGTTCGGTCGATGCAGCGTGGGAAGACCGGCAAAGCCTTCGAGCAAGACGCTGCCGCGCTGCGCACGCACCGGTAGCGCGTCCTTGACGAAGTCGGGCCCGAGGATGCGGCCTAGCCGCGCCAGCCCATGATCGATCAGCCCCGGCAGGCAGGCTTCCAGGCGAAGGGCGGTGCGATCCTCGCTGGTCAGGCTGAAGGCGATCTCGGGCCGCGCCAGAGCCAATCGCTTCACCATGTCGGCGATGGCGGCCGCCTCGACCCGCTCCGATTTCATGAATTTGAGCCGTGCCGGCGTCGCGTAGAACAGGTCGCGCACCTCGACCCGGGTTCCGGCCGCCAGCGCGGCAGGCTTGAGTTTAGTCTTACGGCCGGCATCGACGGCGATCTCGAACGCCTCGGGGGCGCCTTCAGCGCGGCTCTGGATCGAAAGCCTGGCCACGGCGCCGATCGAGGGCAGCGCCTCGCCGCGAAAGCCGAGCGTCAAGATCGAGGAGAGATCATCGCCCGCGAGCTTGGAGGTCGCGTGCCGCTCGACCGCGAGCGCGAGGTCGTCATCGCCCATGCCAGAGCCGTCGTCGACAACGCGGATCAGCCGCAGGCCGCCGCCCGACGTCGCAATGTCGATGCGGCGCGCACCGGCATCGACGGCGTTCTCGACCAACTCCTTGACGACGCTCGCAGGCCGCTCGACGACCTCACCCGCGGCGATGCGGTTGACGAGGTTCGGCGGCAGCTGACGTATGGCCATCTTGTGCCCCAGCCTGGTCGCCGGCGAGATACCGGCGGGTGAGTATTTTACCCGATTCTACCGCCGGCTGGTCGAATGGGTCGACGCCCAGGAGATGCGCCGCGAGGATGGTTTCCAGCATGAAATGCATCATCAGCGCGCCCAGCGCCCGCTCATCCAGGCGCTCCAGGTCGATGGTGCGGACAGGCCGCCCCGCAGCGATCAGCGCCTCGGGAATGGCGCGCTGCTGCGCCGCCACGAGGTCGCCCGCCGTGTGGCCGGCCAGATAATCGGCGCCCGCGGCCTTGGCGAGATCGGGCGCGATACGGGGACCCACGCCCGCGCAGCTCTCGCGAATGACGGTAATGAAATGCTGCGGCGTGCCGTCGAGATAAAGCTGAAGCTGACTGTGCTGATCGACAGGGCCAAGCGCCGCGACCGGCGTCGTTCCCTCCCCATGCTTGCCGAGGCTCTCGCCCCAAAGCTGCACGTACCAGGCGGCAAAACGCGCCAGCCTGTCGCTGTAGGGAAGCATCACATTGGCGCGCACGCCGCGCTCCTTGGCCAGGCCGATGGCGACACTCGCGCCGATAGCCGGCGCGAACTCGCCCGCGGTTTTGGCCTCGAGCATGGCGGAAATCACCGACTGCAGCCCCCTCGCGCAGCGCCACCGCGTCGAGCCCACGCGCCAGAGCCGGCAACAGCCCGACATTGGTGAGGCCGGAGAAGCGCCCGCCAATCTTGGGATCGTGGTCGAGCGTGGGAATGGCGAAGGCCTCGCACAGCGCGCGCAGTCCGTTGCTGGTGTCTTGCGTCTTGGGCTCGGTAACGGCGAGGAACAGCTCGGGGATGCGCTGGGCAAGGCCGGCCTTGCGCACGGCGTCGATGGCCGAGGTGACCTGCACCAGGGTTTCCGGCGTACCGCCGGATTTGGAGATCACGATGAAGCGCGAGGTCTTGAGATCGAGGCCGGCGAGGCTGAGCTCGAGGGTGCGGGCATCGAGATTGTCGTAGAAGCGCGTGCGCGGCCGCGTCTCGCTGCCGTGCTTGTCGTCGCCGGGAATGCCCCAGCCGCCGAGCTGGGCCAGCGTCTGGCCGCCAAGGCTCGACCCGCCAGTGCCGAAAAACACCAGCGTGCGCGCGCCCTGGGTCAGCTTGTCCAGGGCCTCGCGCGCGGCGGCGATGTCGTCGCGCCACTCGGGCACGCGCAGCAAAGGCAGCGTCGACTTGGCGTAGGCCTCGCGCAGGGAGACGAGGCGCGGCTCCAGTTTGGCGAGATTTGCGTCGAGTGAGGCTTGAGGCAGGCCAAGGGCGCCGATGGACGAATTCCAGGCAGCATTGAACGGATTGCGACAGCGACATGCTAGCCCGGGGCTGCCTTCGATTGCGCCGGCACCGGTTTGCCGACGATGGTGGTGATCAGGCGATCCGCCTCAAACAGGCGCTTGGCCACGCGCTTGATGTCTTCGAGCGTGACCGCTTCGATCAGCTCATTGCGGTGATTGACGTAGTCGATTCCGAGATCCTCGATCTGGATCCACAGCAGCTGGTTGGCGATGCTCGACGAGGATTCGAAGCGAAGCGCGTAGGCGCCGGTGAGATAGCTTTTGGCGCTTTCCAACTCCTCGGCTGTCGGTCCCTGCTCGGCGAGCCGGCGGAGCTCGCTCTCGATCACCGCGAGGGACTGGCCGACCGCCTCGTTCTTGGTCGCGACATTGCCGACGAACACCGCGCCGTGCTGGAATGGGAACAAATTGGAATGGACCGAATAAGCGAGCCCACGTTTCTCGCGCACCTCCTCCATCAGACGCGAGGAGAAACCGCCGCCGCCGATGATGTAGTTGAGCACATAGGCCGCGATAAAGTCGTCGTCCTTACGGGCAATGCCGCGATGGCCGAATTGCGCCACCGATTGCGGCACGTCCATCGCGATGATCTCTTGGCTCGGCCCTAACGGCGGATTGGCGTCCGCCACTGGGGCGAGCACGGCATTGGCGGGCAGCGAGCCGAACATATGATCGAGCGCGCGCCCAAGCTGCTCGGGATCGATATCGCCGACCACCGAGATCACCAGCTTGTCGCGGGCGAACACGCGGTCGGCATAGCCGCGAAGATCGTCCGGCGAAATAGACACGATCGAAGCCGTGGTGCCCTTGACGGGGCGGCCATAGGGATGGCTCGGGAAGGCAAGTTTGTCCCAGGCGAGCGAGGCCACGGTCTCGGGGTCGTTCTCATCGAATTTCAATCCGGCCAGGATTTGCGCGCGCACCCGCTCGACCGCATCCTTGTCGAAGCGCGGCTTGGTCAGCGCCAGGCGGACCAGATCGAACACCTCGTCCTTGTTGGCGGTCAGCGTCTGCACGTTGCCGAGCATGACATCTCGGCTTGCGTCGAAATCCATGCGCATGGCGAGCCCCTGCTCGCGCTCCTGGAACGCAATGGCATCGAGATCGCCCGCGCCTTCGTCCATCATGGCCGAGATGAAATAAGCCAGACCCTCCTTGCCGGAATCGTCTTGGCTGGCGCCGCCGCGAAAGGCGAAGCGCATGGCGATCAGCGGATTGGCGTGGCTCTCGACGAGCCAGGCTTCGATGCCGCCGGGGCTCGTGACGCGCTCGATCTTCATACCGCTAACCTCGCCTGCTTGCGCGCCCGCGCCGATCAGCGAGGCGGCAAAGAATAAGAGGAGCGGAAGCCGGGAACTCCGCGCCATCACGGCTACGACTTGCCTTTACCTGGCGCATGGGCCGGCTGTTCACCAATGCTGCTGGTGTATTCGGGGGCGGGCAGCAGATAGCCGGTGACGGAATTCTTGTCGACAAGATATTTGCGCGCGGCCTCGCGGATGTCGTCGACGGTGACTTGCTTAAGCCGATCGGGCCATGCCTCCACATCGGCGACGCTCATGCCGGTGGCGAGCCGCCAGCCGTAATGCCGCGCCATGCGCGACTGGCTGTCGGTGGTGTAGACGAACTCGGCGATATAGGAGGCGCGCGCGCGGTCGAGTTCCGCTTGCGTGACGCCCTTTTGCTTGAGCTCCGCGATCACGTCCGAGATCGCCTTGTCGAGCGCCTCGGCGGTGACGTTCTCGGCGGCGATGGCATAGAAGCCGAGCCTGCCGGAATCGACGCCCGAGTCGGAATACCAGCCGCCGGCATTGGCCGCCTGCTTGTCCTCGATCACCATTCGTTTGTAGATCGTGCTCACCGACCCGGTGGCGGCGATGCGCATCAACAGGTCGAGCGCTTCGGCCTCGCCCGGCTTGGCCGAGGCGTAGCTCGGCGCGAGATAGAAACGCTGCACGGTGGTACGGCCGGCGCGCGGATCTTCCAGCGTCACCTTCACCGGCGCGAAATGGGTGGGCTCCTGCGGCCGGTGCCTGCCATTCAAGGCGCCGTTCGGCGCCAGCTTGCCGTAGGTTTCCTCGGCGAGCTTGCGCGCCTCCTCGGGCTCGACATCGCCGGCGATCACCAGGATTGCGTTATTCGGCGCGTAGAAGCGCTTGTAATAAGACAGCGCATCCTCGCGGTTGAGGGCGGCGATCTCATGCTCCCAGCCAATGATCGGAATGCCGTAAGGGTGATTGGCGTAGAGCGCGGCCATCATCTGCTCTTGCAGGATCGAGCCCGGGTCGTTGTCGACGCGGGAGCGGCGCTCCTCGAGAATGACGTCGCGCTCGGTTTTCACGTCCTCCTCGGTGAGGCGCAGATTTTCCATGCGATCGGATTCCATCTGCATGACGAGAGGCAGCCGGTCGCTGGCGACGCGCTGGAAATAGGCGGTGACGTCGTGATTGGTGAAGGCGTTGTCCTCGCCGCCGTTTTTGGCGACGATCTTGGAGAATTGACCGGTCGGGATCTTGTCGGTGCCCTTGAACATCAGATGTTCGAGGAAGTGGGCGATGCCCGAAGAACCTGGCGGCTCGTCGGCGGCGCCGACCTTGTACCAGATCATCTGGGTCACGACCGGCGCGCGATGATCCGGGATCACCAGCACCTGCAAGCCGTTCTTTAGGGTGAATTCGCTGACGCGCTGGACGGCCTGCGCGCCGTTCGCGCCGACGGCAACGGCGAGCGTGGCGAGGCTCAACGAAGCGAGCACGACGCCCGCGCCGGGATGCAGCGCGGCGAGAAACTGATCGACCATCCAAAGTGTCATAAAGCGGGACCTGGCCTGAGGCATCCGTGAGACCCAGCAAAGTTCGTGCCGTTCGTTTGCCGGGGCTGTTAGCCTCTCATTTCAGGCCTTAGGCCGGCATTTTCAAGCCAAATTCCGCAAGCGGCGGGCCGGCATCTCGCGCTTATCACCGCTCAATAAATGGCGTTCGGGTTCTTGTAGCTTTCCGGAGCGGCCGGGTGGAACAGATCCTCGGCGTCCGGAGGCGGCAATTCCTGCGGAACGTGCGGGGTAAGGGGCTTCGGCTTGGTCTGCGCGACGGTGTCGCCCTCAGAGGGCTTGTCGGTCGGATCCGGCTCGGGCGTGTCGTCGGCCGGGACGATCTTCTTTTTCGGGCTAAGCCATTTGTCGAAAAGGGGGTTCGACTTGCCTTTGAGAGGGTTGATCGGATCGGAGGCGTCGGTGACTTGCTTGGCCTCGGCCGCTTTCTGGGCGTCGACCTGTTCCTGTTCCAAGACCTCCGGATTTTTCGGCCAATCCTCGCGCGCGGTGGCCACGGCAACGCCGTTCCCAGGCTGGGGAAGGGATTTGGTATCGGGCGGAAGCAGTAGCGGCGGCCGCTCGGCCATCTTGACGTCGGCTTCCTTGTGGTCGCCCGACAGCCCCATAGCGTCGAACACGCTGCCTTGGAACTCGATACCGCCGCAGCCGCCAAGCGCGAGCGTGGCGAGGAGAGCCGACGCCAGAAGCGCCGCCCGGCATGGGCTGGATATGGCTCTGTCGTGCCCCAAGGTTCCCCCTCGATTGCCCGAGAGTCCGGGCTTTTTTACATCTTAGAAGGGTTTCCGACCTTTTTGTGACCCCTGAACAGAGAGTCATACAGAAGTCCCACCACACCGGCAACAATGGCCGTATCGGCGACATTGAACACGTACCATTGGAGGCCGAAGGCGTGCAGCGAGAAGAAATCGGCCACCGCACCATAGGCGATGCGGTCGATGGCATTGCCGATGGCGCCACCGATGATGAGCCCGATCGAGGCCGCAGCGAGCCGCGATTCGACACGGGCGAGCCAAACGGTCAGCGCCAGAACTCGCGCCCAGCGCGAACAGGATCAGCCCCAACCGGCCGAGCGCGCTTTCCTGGCGCAACAGCCCGTAGCTGATGCCCTGGTTCCACACCAGCACCAGAGTCGAAGAACGATGTCAGCGCCACGCTGCCCTTGGCGCCGATGTCGTAGACGTAAAGCATCCAGAACTTGTTGGCCTGATCGGCCAGCGCGGTCAGCGCGGCGATGCCAAGCCCGAGCGGCGATAAGGGACCCCACAGCCAGGTTCTAAGCATGGCGCTACTCGGCGGCTTCAACGCGGCGGGAATCGAACTGACGCACCGCTTCGGCATCGCGGGGCGAGAGCTCGGGGAACTCGGGGTCCGAGCCGACCTCGGCCAGGACCTTCCAGGACCGCGCGCATTTGGTGCCTTGCGCACGCTCGAACACCACCGCGACCCCCTTCACGTCATCGAGGCGGAAGGCGCTGTCTGGCCCCTCGCCCAGCATCAGCCGCGCCCCGCTGGTGATGGCGATCTCGGCGAGATCGATGCCGGACAGCGCCGCACGGAGCTCCTTGTCGGCGATATAGACCTTGGGTGCCGCTTCCAGGCTCGAGCCGATGCGTCCCTCTTTGCGTTCGATCTCGAGCGCGCCGGTCACGACGCGGCGCACGGCGCGCACCTTGCGCCATTTCTCGGCGAGCGCATCGTCGCGCCACTCGGCAGGGATCTCAGGGAACTGCCGCAGATGCACGGAAGCTTGATCGCCGGGGAAGCGGTTGAGCCACGCCTCCTCCATGGTGAAGCAAAGCATGGGAGCGAGCCAGGCGGTGAGCGCGGCGAACAGCCGGTCGAGCACGGTCAGAGCCGCGCGCCGTGTCACGCTGTCGTAAGGGTCGCAATAGAGCGCGTCCTTGCGGATGTCGAAATAGAAGGCGGAGAGATCGTTGACGGCGAAATTGAGCAACGCGTGGAAGGCGCGCTTGAAGTCGTACGCCCAATAGCCCTCGCGCACAGCATCGCTCAGTTCAGCGAGGCGGGCGAGCATGTAGCGCTCGAGCTCAGGCATCTCGGCATAAGGCACGGCGAGGCTGTCTTGGTAATGGGAGAGATTGCCGAGCAGATAGCGCAGCGTGTTCCTGAGCTTGCGATAGGACTCGACATTGGCCTTGATGATCTCGGGGCCGATGCGCAAATCCTCGGCGTAGTCGGAGCTCATGGCCCACAGTCGCAAGATTTCGGCGCCCGACTGGCGGATCACGTCCTGGGGCGCCACCACGTTGCCGAGCGATTTGGACATCTTGCGCCCGTCCTCGTCGACGACGAAGCCGTGCGTCACCACCGCGTCGTAGGGCGCGCGACCACGCGTGCCGCACGCCTCGAGCAGCGAGGACTGGAACCAGCCGCGATGTTGATCCGAGCCTTCGAGATAAAGGTCGGCCGGCCATTTCAGATCGGGGCGCTGCTCCAGTACGAACGCGTGGGTCGAACCGGAATCGAACCACACATCGAGAATGTCGGTGACCTGCTCCCAATCGTCGGAGTTGTCGACCAGCCCGCGCAGGAAGCGTTGCTTGGCGCCCGGCTCGAACCAGGCGTCGGCGCCCTCGGTCTTGAACGCGGCAACGATCCTGTCGATCAACTCGCGGGAGCGGGCAAACCCGAGCACGCGGGATCACCTCGCTCGTCTCTTTGTGCACGAAGACCGTGATCGGCACACCCCAGGCGCGCTGGCGGGAGACGACCCAATCGGGCCGGGTCTCGACCATGCCGGTGATGCGTTTCTCGCCTTGGGGCGGAACCCAGCGCGTGTCGGAGATCGCTTTCAGGGCGCGGGCACGCAGCGTCGTTCGCTCCTCGCCAACGGCTTTGTCCATGGCGATGAACCATTGCGGCGTGGCGCGGAAGATCACCGGCTTTTTCGAGCGCCAGGAATGCGGATAATCGTGCTTGTGGCGGGCGCGCGCGATCAGCGCGTCGGCATCGGTGAGCGCCGCGATCACCGCGAAATTGGCATCGCCGAACTTGCCCTTGTCGTCGATGACGCGCTTGCCCTCGAAGCCCGGCGCCTCCTTGGTGAAGAAGCCAGCCTCGTCGACGGTGAAGGGAATCGCTGGTGTCGACGCCGCGCGCCGCGAGTTCAGAGCGATTGGTTTCGTCCAGATCTCGTAGTCTTCGATGCCATGTCCGGGCGCCGTATGCACGAAACCCGTGCCGGTGTCCTCGGTGACATGCTCGCCGGCGAGCAGCGGCACGTTGAAGTAGATAGCCTGCCTCGCTCCGAAGTGGATGTGCGCTGCGATTGAATAGCGCAGCATCTCGCCTTTGACATCGGCCGAACCGCTTCCAATCTCCACCCTCGCAGCACTCTGCACACTTCTCGGCAAGAGCGTCGGCCAGGACGAGCTTGTCGCCACTCTTTGTCCAATTATCCTCGGGAGCCTCGGTCACCTCGTAGAGGCCATAGGTGATAGCCGGCGAGTAGGAGATCGCGCGGTTGCCGGGAATGGTCCAGGGCGTCGTTGTCCAAATAACAATCGACTTGCGCGTCTCGAGAAGTCATAGGGATCGCGTCATTCCCGAGTCGCCTACGCGCGATACGACCGGAAACTTCACGTAGATCGCCGGGCTCTCGATCTCCTCGTATTCGACCTCGGCCTCGGCGAGAGCAGTGCGCTCGACCACCGACCACATCACCGGCTTGGAGCCGCGATAGAGCAGCCCGTTCATGGCGAACTTCAAAAGCTCGGCGGCGATGGTGGCCTCGGCGTCGAAGCTCATGGTGGTGTAAGGGTGGGCCCAGTCGCCGACCCCGCCGAGCCGCTTAAACTCCTCACGCTGCACGTTCAGCCAGCGCTCGGCGTAAGACCGGCATTCGTCGCGGAAGGCGATCATCGCCTCGGCATCGGACAGGTCGGGCTTCGACCTGCCCTTGGCGCGGTAATTCTCCTCCTCCACCTTCCACTCGATGGGCAGGCCGTGACAATCCCAGCCCGGAACGTAATTGGCATCCTTGCCGGTCATCTGCTGGCTGCGAACCACCACGTCCTTGAGGATCTTGTTCAAGCCGGTGCCGATATGGATGTTGCCGTTGGCGTAAGGCGGGCCGTCATGCAGCACGAAGCTCGCGCGGCCCTTGGCGTCGGCGCGTAGCATTTCGTAAAGGCCGATCCGCTCCCAACGCTTGAGCAGCTCTGGCTCGCGCTCGGGCAGTCCGGCCTTCATCGGGAAATCGGTCTTGGGCAGGAACAGCGTCTCGCTCCAGTCGCGCCCGGTCTGGACCTTGAGCGACTGCTGCTCCAGCATGGCGATCAGCGATTGCGGTTTCGCGGCTTGCGGCGTCGCGGGGGAGACGGTGGAAGCTTTCGGTTTGCGCTTGGTCGCGGTGCTCGCTCTCGGCTTGGCGGCAGTCTTGCGCTTTGCGTCCGGCTTCGGCTTTGCAGCGGATTTCGGTTTGGCGGCCGTTTTCGGCTTGCTCTTGGCCTTGGCGGGTTTGCCCTTCAGCGCCGCGGCTTTCGGCTTGGCGCTCGCTTTGGCGGCCTTCGCCTTGGATGAGACTATCGTGGTCCTTCCGGCCTTGGTTTTTGCGGCCTTGGGCTTCGGCGCGGCTCTAGGCTTGCGGCCTGGCTTGCCGGTCCGCGCGGGTTTGGCGGCCTTCCTGCCGCTCTTCGCTGTCTTTGCCATGGTCCCTTGCTTCTGATTCTTTGCCGCGCTTTGGAGCCTCGGGGTTCTAGCAACCGCGCTCCGCACATTCCAGGTTTTCCTCTCCTCGCCTTCGGCGCTGCCCTGCGGCGCGCTGCCCTGCTAAACTCAAGCGAAAGGACAAACGAGGGAGGACGGCGGCATGGTTCGGCTGACAGTTTGGATGTTGGGACTTTGGCTCTGCGCGACCGGCGGGGCGTTGGCCGCGCCGGCGGGCGAGAGCAGCGACGAGTCGCTACAGGCGATCGAGACCGCGCGGGCCGCGGTGAGCGAGGCCCTGAGCAAGGCGCCGCTCGGTTTCCGCCGCATCCTGTTCGTCGGCGCCGTGCCGGAGGGCTTCGCCGCTTACAAGCCGCGCGACAATACGAGCTTCACGCAAGGCGAGCCGCTCATCGTCTATGCCGAGCCGATCGGCGTGGAGTGGAAACACGACGGCGATGAGTTTTCCTCAAAGCTTACCGTCGACTTCGAGATCAGGACGCCTGATGGCAAGGTGCTTGCCGGGCAGAAAGGCTTCGGCGAATTCGCGCTCGAGGCGCGCGAGCCGCCGCTCGACTATATGAGCCACATCAAGCTCGATGTCAGCGGCGCGCCGGCGGGCTCCTATATTCTCGGGCTCACCATCCACGACGCCAATAGCGGCAAATCGTCGACCAAGGATCTGCCGTTCGAGATCAAATAGTCTCGATCAACCAGATTCGATCAACCAGACTTGGCGAGAGCGCGGCCGAGCGGAAAGCGGCGCATCGGATCGTCGGCGTCAAGCTCGGCCAGGATCGCGCGCGCGCTCTCGCAATCCACTTGCATCTGCTTGGCAAGCGCCTCTGGTGTGGCGAAGGTCTGGTCCGGTCTGAGAAAGGCGATGAACTCCGCGTCCGCCACCTTGCCGTAAAGGTCGCCGGTGAAGTCGAACAGATAGGCTTCGAGCACTGGATCGCTTTCGCCGAAGGTCGGCCGCGCGCCCACATAGCCCGCGGCGGGGCGACTGCGACCGTCGACATCGACGCGCATGGCATAGATGCCGTGGCGCACGTCTTGGCCAGCAGCGAGCTTGAGGTTGAGGGTAGGAAAGCCGAGCCCCTTGCCGCGGCCCGCCCCCGCCTCGACGCAGCCGCGCACGCGCCACCAATAGCCGAGCTGGTCGGCGGCCTCCCGGGTTTCGCCTTGGCGCAGATGCTCGCGGATGCGGCTCGATGAGAAGGTCGCGCCATGCGCCCCGACCGGCGCCACCACATCGACGCCGAAGCCGAGCGTGCGGCCGAGCGCGGCCAAGCTTTCCGTCGTGCCGGTGCGCCCCTTGCCAAAGGAGAAATCGTGCCCGACCACGACATGGCTCGCGGCGAACCCTTGGGCTACGACCTCGGTGGCGAAAGCCTCGGCGCTCAACGAGGCCAGCGCCTGATTGAAGGGGATAACGAAAGTCTGATCGAGGCCGAGCGCCTCCAGCAGTTCGAGCTTCAAGGGCAGCGGCGTCAGGCGGAAGAACGGCGTGTCCGGCGCGAAGAACTCTCTCGGATGCGGCTCGAACACCACCGCGCCCGAGCGGCGGCCCTCCTGCTTGGCGATCCTGATCGCCGCGTTGAGCACCTCCTGATGGCCGCGATGGACGCCGTCGAAATTACCGATGGCGAGCGCCGCGCCCTTTAGCTTGGCCGGCACGTCCCGCCAGACGCGGACAATGTCCATCACGGAAGCCTTCGATCTCGCTCTATTGGCGCGGCGCGCGGCGGTCGACCATCATCACGGCTTCGCCCTCGAGCACGGTCTTGCCGTTGACGGCGCAGTCGCAAGCAAGCGTCGCGCGTCCCTTCTCGGCATCCAGCCCGGTGACCTTCAGCGTGGCGACCACCTCGTCGCCAATATAGACCGGGGCTTTGAATTTCATGCTCTGCGAGAGATAGATGCAGCCCGGCCCCGGCAGCTTGGTGCCGAGCACGGTGGAGAACAGGCTGCCGGTGAGGAAGCCATGCGCGATGCGCTTTTTGAAGATGGTCCCTCCGGCGAAGTCGTCAGAGAGATGCACCGGGTTCACGTCCCCCGACAGAGCGGCAAAGGCAACAACGTCCTCGTTGGTGATTTGCTTGGCGTAGCTCGCCTCCATGCCGAGGGACAAATCCTCGAAAAAGTAGCCATGACCTAATTCACCGCCTGACCCATTGCTCGTCATGTGATTTTCCCAGCTCCTCAAGGTTGATCGGGCAAAATAGCGAAGCCTTTGCTGCACTGCAATATCGGCGGGAGGGCCCGCGCGCGAAAGCGAAAAAACCCCTTTGGAGCAATGGGTTTAACCATCCGTTCACGGCCAAACCTTAAGCTGCGCGCGAAACAGGCCTCAAGGCCCCGTGCTGGTTGAAAGCCTCACGCCGCGTCAAACAAGAGTTGGTCCGGGAGGATCGGAGGAGACAATGGCCGTCAATCATAGCATGCCGGTTCTGATCGTTGACGACTACAAGACCATGATCAGGATCATCCGCAATCTTCTGAAGCAGCTCGGCTTCGCCAATGTGGACGAGGCGGGCGACGGGACCGCGGCGCTCAACATGATGCGGGAGAAGGACTATGGCCTGGTCATCTCCGACTGGAACATGGAGCCGATGACTGGCTATGAGCTGTTGCGCGAGGTGCGCGCCGACGACCGGCTGTCGTGCACGCCTTTCATCATGGTGACCGCAGAGTCGAAGACCGAGAACGTCATCGCGGCGAAGAAGGCCGGGGTGAACAATTACATCGTCAAGCCGTTCAACGCGGCGACGCTCAAGTCGAAGATCGACGCCATTTTCGGGGAATAGGCCTCGTCTTCGGGACGAGTAATCCAAAAACGGGGGTAGCATGCCAAGACGGGGGAAGCTTGCCGCACGGCGCGGCCTGAAGGGGCACGTCGCGGCCAAGCAGACGGAAACTAGCCGGTCGGTGTCGGATGAGATCACCGTGCTGGTCAATACGCTGCGCGAACTCGCCGCGATCCGCTCGACCGCCGAGGACGCCGCCGGCCGCATCCTCGATTCGGCGGAAGGTCTGCTCGCCTTCGCCGACAAGGAGGAGGCGAAGAAGGCCCAAGCCGCCATCCTGGAGATCATGACCGCTTGCGGCTTTCACGACCTGGTCGGGCAGCGTGTCACCAAGATCACCGAGAATCTCGACCGGGTCATCGCCGAGCGCCTCGGGGCCGCCGGCAAGAGCGGCAAGCGCGCCGAGCCGCCGGCCAAGCATGGGAAATCGGAGCTCCGTTTGGACGGTCCGGGGCTTCCGGGCCAGGACCAGGCGCGCATCGACGCCCTATTCCGCGACAACTAGCTCTACCAGACCAGCGTACGGATGGCGGCGAGCGGCTTGCCCTTCGCCTCGGCGAACAGCCCGGCAAGATGCCGCGCATCGAGTAGGTCGGCCACCTGTTCGTTATTGTCGACTCCCGGCGCATGCAGCCCGCTCGCCACGAACACCGAGCCGATGCCGAGCCCCGTGGCCCCGGCGATGTCGGTCATCACCCCGTCGCCGATCGCCAGGATCTCCTTACGCGGCACGGCCCGCCCGGCAAGCTTGCCGACGGTGTCGAAGGCGAGCTGATAGATCGGCGCGTGCGGCTTGCCGGCATAGACCACGTTGCCGCCCTGCCCTTCGTAAAGCGCCGCGAGAGCGCCGGCGCACCAGACCAGCCGCTCGCCGCGCTCGACCAGGTGATCGGGATTGGCGCAGATCATCGGCACCTCGCGGGCGGCAAAGCCGCTGAGCAGCGCCGCGTAGTCGGCCGGCGTCTCGGTCTCATCGTCGAACAGCCCGGTGCAAACCACGAGATCGGCCTGGTCCGCATCCGCGAGCTTCACCTTCAGCCCCTCGAAGATCGGGCGGTCGCGCTCCGGGCCGAGATGAAACACCTTGGCCGCGCCATGCTTGCCAAGCTCGTGGCGGGTGAGATCGCCGGAGGTGACAATCGCGTCGTAAGCGTCGTCGGGGACGCCGATGCGGCGGATCTGCTCCTGGACCGAAGGGCTTGGCCGCGGCGCGTTGGACAAAAGTACGACGACGCCTCCCTTCTCACGGAAGCTGCGCGTGGCGGCGATGGCGCTGTGATGCGCTTGGTGGCCGTTGTGCAGGACGCCCCAGATATCGACCAGCCAGGCCGAATACCGCGAGCCGAGATCGTCGATGGATTGGATGACGGGAATTTCGGACGAGTTGGTCATAACGCTCGATTAGAGGCTCGGCCGCGAAGGGTCAAGCATTGGGGCGCGCGGCGCCTGCCGCCGGCTTGAGTGAGACTGCGCACAAAGGCGCTTCCGCCATTGCCCACATGGGAGGTTTGCCACTTGGCGGGAGCCACCTATTGGCATAATATTTATGCCTATTTGGTTGAAACCGCCCCTTTCCCATGAGGACCCCAGCATGACGCAAGCAAGCACCCGCACCCTCGTCACCTTCCTGCTCGACCGCACCGGTTCGATGGAGGCGATCCGCGACGACACCATTGGCGGTTTCAACGCCTTTCTCGACGGCCTGAAAGGGGCCGGCGAGGCCGAAATCGATTTCACCTTGATCCAGTTCGACAGCGTCAGCATCGACAAGATCTGCGTCGCGGCTCCTGTCGCGCACGTGGCCAAGCTCACGCGCGACACCTATCAGCCCCGCGCGTCCACCCCGCTGATCGACGCCGCCGTGAAGACCATCAATGCCGTCGAGGCGTCGTTGCTGTTGGCGCCCGCGGCGAAAGTGGCGATCTGCATCCAGACCGACGGCCAGGAGAATTCTTCGACCGAGCATAATTGGGCCGAGCTCAACGCGCTGGTGAAGGAGAAGTCGGGACAGGGCTGGCAGTTCAACTTCATGGGCGTCGGCATCGACGCCTACGAGCAGGGCGCCCGCATGGGCATCGCTCCCGCGGCGACCGTGGCCTACGACCATCGCAGCGCGGAGGCCACGCAGGCGGTGTTCGCGGCAAGCGCCGAGAACGCCAGGGCGTACGCGGCCGGACGACGCCCGACTTCGGCTTATTGCGAGACGCAAAAGCGCGCCGCTGGCGACAGGTTCGGCGGTCTGTTCTCCGGCAAGCCCAAGAGCGACCAGCCAAAGAAGCGGGAGTTGAAGAAAGGCATCGTCGACGATATCAATCTCTAGTGGGGCGCCGATCACGATACGCTAGTCCATTCGGGGCCTCGGTGAGCGTGGCGCTTGCCGAGGCCCGCATGACCCAGACCGAGCTTGCCGCCAAGACCGGCCGCTCGACGGCTTACGTCAATCAACTGATCACCGGCCACAAGAAGCCCTCCCCCGAATGGGTCGAGTTGATCGCCGACACGCTAAAGCTCACCCCCGAGCAACGCCAAGCGCTGCATGTCGCCGCCGCCAAGCAGCACGGCTTCAAGCTCGACCTGACGAAGAAATAGCGTTTCGACATGCGCAGATCTCGCCGCGACGCGTCCCGCGTCCGGGTTTGAGGGGGATGGCGCGCCGCAAAGCGCAGAATCCTTTTGGCTCGTGCCTTGCGGCACGCGGACGCCTCGCGGCGCGCCACATGCGCTGAAGCAGGCCAGAGGCCGGAGCGCATGTTCATTTGCGGACGTTTGCGGCAGCGGGCCCCGCTTTAGCTTTGCGGTCGGACCGATCTCCGCCGCAACTCTTCAGCCAGCTCCTGGCAGGGACTCCTAGTGGTCCCGGGGGGAGCCCCGCTGCCGCCCGAGTGTCTCGTTGCGACGAGACCCGCGGGCGCCGCACCTCGTCCCGCCTCACGACGCCTCGAGAAACGCCCTTAAGTGGACGAGGTGATGCGCATGATACCCGCGGTTCGGCGCGCGGGGATTGTTTGGGGATGGCTCACCCGCCCCGATGCTTAGCGCCGTTTCGGGAGGCGGGGATAAGTGGTGCCGCGAACCAGGGTCCCGGTACCAGCAAATCGACTGCAGTCATCTTACCGGGGCGATCATGTATGCTTGGGCAGGGCCGCCAGAGTTCGAGGGTGAGGAGACGACCGGTAGTGCTCACGACTGGTCAGAGGATTGTGCTCTGTTGCGCGCGCCTTCACCTGCTCGCTACGCATCCGGTGCTGGTTTCTCGATTCATCCGCATACTCGGGTACTGGCCCAACCCGGCTGTGCCGCAGAGTTTCCACGAGAAAATTTTGTGGCGAAAGCTCGTCGATCATAATCCAATCTTTGTCGCGTTGACCGACAAGCTCGCGGCCAAACGGATCGCGCGGACTCGGTGTCCCGGTCTTGCGGTGGCGAAGGTGTTATGGGCGGGTACCGAGCCCCGCGCGTTGCCGGAATCGCTCGTGACGCGAGACGTGGCCGTTAAAGCCAATCATTCGTCCGGCAGCAACGTTTTCGTGAACAATGGCGAACCGGAGTACATGAGAATTGTCTGGCGAGCGGAGCGCTGGATGGCGAGACGCCATCACCGTCGCCACGGCGAATGGAGCTACCGGAATGTGCCCCAGATAATTTTCGTCGAGGAGAAACTCAAACTTGGCGGCAGTAACTTGCCCACCGAAATCAAGGTCCATGCCTTCGCTGGCGGTATTGGCCATATCTGGGTCGCCGACACCCCTGGGCGACGTTCGCGGACTTACAGCGCCGATATTCACCCGCTTGCCGTACGCGACACGGTAAATCCGGGAGAGGAGCAGGAATTGCCCGACACTCCGGCGACCCGCGCGCTAATCAAGCAGGCGCTCGACGCCACGCCGCGTCTTATCGGTCGGCTCGATTACGCCCGCGTTGACTTCATGGTCGCCGGGGGTCGCCTCTACTTTGGGGAGTACACGCTCTATCCCGGTGGAGGCTACGATCGCTGGCTCGATCCAGCTCTGACGGAACGCGCGAAAACGTTATGGGATTTGCGCAACTCGCATTTCCTGCGCACGGCCCACCGTGGCCCGGTCAGGCTCTATGCCGACGCGCTCCGCGCGGCAATCGACTCGGCGGGCGCGGCGTTGGCGTCGGAGCCGTCGAGATCGCAGCAACAGGCGACGGCCCAATGATGGAAATCGGCTACTCAGCAGATCCGCCGCCTGCCGCAATTTTTTCAGCGAAGGGCGCCGGTGCGGCAATAGCTTGCCCCTCCTCGCGCGGCTGAGCAACCAGCGGCGCGCTTCGAAGCGGGCGGCGAAGGCTCTCCAGCGAGATGCCTTCTCTGAGGGCAAGCAGAACACCAGCTGCCTCGAGATAGGTCTCGACTTCAACGACGTTGCGCATGGCCATCTTGGCGTTGGTGACGTCGAGGATTGTGGTGTTCTCGCGCACCGCGATCAATGGAATGCCGTGAAGTTCGGCCGCCAGCGCCGGTATTCCGCCGAGGCAGGACGCAGGCACGACGATCGCCTGAACATTGTTCACGCTGATCACTGCCGAGGAGACCTGCGTAAGCTGGTCGAGCTCCACAAGTCGTGGCGCTTTGGCGAGTCCTTTCAGAACGCTGAAATAATGCGGCGTCGAGATGAACTCCGCCGCCGAACGCGGATTGCGCGTCTGCTTACCCTTCAAATCCTGATAGTAGGGCAGCGGCGCGTGCGCCGTTGGCAGCCGGGTCACCTTGGAAATCAAATGCGTGATAATCGCCTCGACTCCGCCCGATGGATTTGGACTCTGTCCGTCCAAGTGCCGAGCGAACATGGCCGACGTCACCCCCTGAATGACCGAAACTCCTCCGATCGCCTGGGCTCCGTTCGCCACCAAAAGTTCGACTCCGTCCAAAATGGAATCGGGATCGAGGACGTTGCCCACGGCGCACCCGGCGCGAGACCATTCGATTTCGATTCCGGCTACGCGCGGCAGGACGGTATGAAGTCCGCAATCGATACCCTTCACCGCTCGCGCGGCATTGAGCGTGTTGATCACATCATCGATATTGCCGATGCCGACGGGATCAACGAACGTGCCGATTTTATTGGCGTTGACCTCGACCAGGCCGAGATGCCCGAGGAGAAAGTCGTCTAGGCTCTTGCCTTCGACGTAGAGGACATTCCCGGCCATCTCATTGAGATCGGACGCATTCACGGCGTTCGGGTGCGTCACCAGACGGTCGACAGATGCGGCCAACAGGTTTGTTGCCGGGCAGCCGTCGCCGGCGAAACCGCCGAACTCGCATCGCACGCCGGTCGGTATGATCTGCACCGCCACGAAAGGGCGGGCCTGGATCCCCCTGGTTCGCGGGTTGAAGATCTCGACATTGCGGAACGACGCGGCATGGCGATCGCGCGCATCGAAGCGAACGATCGTTGCCTCGACCGTGAAATCCTGGCTGCCAACCTCGACGATCGACAGGCGAAGCGGATAGACGTTCGGGCCGAGGGCCGAGGCCAATCTGTGCGACACGGCCGTCAGCCACGGCGGTTCATCTCGGGCGATCCGGTAGACCGTGTTGAGGATTTCCATGGCCCAAATTCTCGCTAAGCCGGATTGTATCGCGATGGTCTAAATCGAGCGGCCCAGCGACCGACTTCCGAGACTATGTGCCGCAGGCATCGTGCGCGACGCTGCGCACCGCAGAATAGGCTCGGCGACGGGGGAATGAAAACGCCGAAAAACGTGCAGCTCGCGTTCTCATGGACGAGGATGGGCGCAGCTTGGCGCCGTTTCGGGAGGCGGGAATAAGTTCCGCCGCTTTGGGGTTACACCCAATGCCCCCAGCGCTTTACCCCAGGCCCTCTATGCTGCTCGCGTGGGGGCTTATCCCAACTCAGCAAACGGTTCCCAGGGGGCTGGGACCCGAGTGGCTATTTTTTTAGAGCGTGGCTCTTTGGGCTAGTGCATGGAACTTCTCATTCTGGTGCCGATCGTCGCCCTCTTGGCCGGGTATATTGCCTACAAGGAATGGCTGAACATCGCCTACCGGCAGTGGCAGGCCGAGATGGACCTGTTCAAGCGACGGCTGGCGGCCTACGACCTGCTCAAGAACGCCGTCGGGCGCGCCAATGCCGGCGGCGCGGCGACGCATGTCGATACCGAACGTTTCGCTCAGGCGATGTCTGACATGCGATTTCTGTTCGACGAGGAGCTGGAACGATTCGTGAGCGGCATTTATGACGCCGCGCTCAAAAAGCACGCCCTGGATACGCTGCTCGAGAAGGCCGCTCGGCGAGACAACACCGCAGCCGACCACGCCCTCATCGACCAAGCTCGCAGCAAGAGCCGGGAGTTGGCCAGCCAAATCAGCGACGGCATTTATCGGGACATGCCCAAGCGCATGGAAAAGTTCATGCGGCGCCGCCCTCTCCCCTCGCCGGCCCACGCCACTCCGGCGGCGCCGCCATCATCGCGTCAACCTGCGCGCCCCGAGGCTTCGCCAAGCGCATAGTTCACTTGACGTGCAGCCGATGCGGGAATTCCATGAGCCTTCGCGTCAGGGCTGCCGCATGGCCATCATCATCAGACATCTCGCAGGACCGCTCGCCGGGCAGGAGCAGCGGTTCGACGACGGCGTTGAGTTCATCACGTTCGGGCGCTCGCCTGACTGCGACGTCGTCTATCCGCTAGAATACACCGTCGTCAGCAGACGGCATTTCGAGCTGAAGCGGACCAGTGCCGGCGGTTATGAAGTGATGCTGTTCGGGAATCACTTCGTTGAGCTGGACGGCGTTCTTGTCGACGCCGGCGCGCCAGTGAGATCGGGAACCGTCATCAGCCTCGGTGGCCCCGCAGGCCCCTGCTTCAAGGTGATGTTTCGAACCGAGATGGCGGAGATCGCCTGCGCCCCCTATGAGGCGAGTGAGGATGACAGCGATTCGCTGCCGCACGATCCGCTGGGACCAGCCGACGCCGCGGTGGACCTGCTATTCAAGCGAAAGTCGTTCGTTCCAGCCGCGGTCGCAGGGTTGGCGGTCGACATAGCCGCATCGTCGATACCTCCTTGGCGCCCCGAGGGCATCGGCGCCGCCCCCTCGCCCATCCCCGACTACTTGGGTCATGATCGTCCCACATCACGACCATCCGAAACGCGCTTCCCGCAGGCTCCGCGAGCGGAGATGCAAACGCGGATGCAGATGCGGCGGAGCAGCGGGCTGTTCTGGTGGGTGGCGATCGCTTTGGGCGTAGCGGTGATCGGCTACCTGCTCTATCGCCGCGAGGTCGTACTCGGAGCAATGCTTGGCAAGCTGCTCCCGGCTGCCGCGCCGCCGCCGCCCGCGCCCGCGAAACCTGGCGATCTGGTCGATGTCAGCGTGTTTGGGCCGACGTCTATCGAGGCCGGAGGCGAAGGCTTGATTCAGGTCTTTCTTCATACGCTAAGCCAGCGCGAGATCGCCAAGGTATTAGCGAAGGAGGCCGATCCTGACGCCACGCGCAGAGGGATTCAGACGCTAGCCGCCGAGATCGCCCTAGGGCAGCGTGTCGAGATCATCCTCGAAGGCCGCGGGCTTGGCATTGATCAGGAGATGCAGACGCTCATCTGGAGAGGCGAGCCTTGCAGCTGCCAGTTCACGATCAGCGCGCCCGAGGACTTGGTTGGCCGGGACTTCCATCCGCGCGCCATCGTGCTGGTGGATTCGGTACCGGTGGGGTCGCTGAGCTTCGCGCTGAAGGTCACACGCGGGAAGACGAGCAACGCCAACTCCGAGCCGCGCGGGGATCGTGCCCGGCGATATGCTTATGCGTTTCTGTCGTATGCCTCACACGACCGCGCCGAGGTTATCAAGCGGGCGCAGGGGTTGAAGGCGGGCGGCACGAACTTCTTCAACGACCTCCTCTCGCTCGAGCCCGGCGAGCGCTGGGAGAAGAGGCTCTACCAGGAGATCGATCGTTGCGACGTGTTCTATCTGTTCTGGTCCTCGCAAGCGAAAGACTCGGAATGGGTGCTCAAGGAGACCGAATATGCGCTGGCGCGGCGCGCAGCGTCCGGCGACGAAACTCCCGACATCATTCCGGTCATTATCGAAGGACCGCCGCCGCCTGCGCGGCCAGAACTCGCTAAAGGACCTTCATTTCAACAACTCTCTGATCTACGTGCTGGCAGGCGTCGACGGCGCGCGCGGCGCGCGGTAAGCGTAACGCGTTGCCGGAAACCTGCCCGGCTGGCGCGATTCTGCAACAATTCGAAACGATTTGCCGGTTAGCTTCTGACGCTTTTTAGAGAGGTGTCTGACATAAAGCAGCCTCTCGCCGCCCGGCGCCAAAAGACAACACAGCGGGCGGAATTCTTGGCTCAAGGAGATTGCAAACCATGCGAAATGCTTTCTTTACCGCCGGCGCCGCCCTGGTTTTCGGCGGGCTTGCCTTGACCGGCCCTGCCCAGGCGGTCTCCCCGCTTTCGTTCAACGGGACCTCACTCGTCATTCAGGTCGAGGACCTGGAAGACCAAGAGGTCGGCCACGACCTGCGCCCGGACATCGTGCCGCCGCCTTCCGCCACCGAAGGCGAAGCGGAAAAAGGCGCCGCCATGGAGCACCCCAAAGGCGAAGGCGAGGGCGGCAACATCGAGAACCAAGAAATCTGGCACGATCTCGACACTGGCGTGACGCCGCCGCCGGCCGCCGTCGGCGACTAACGCTCACCAGGTTCGGCAGCGATCGGTTCCCGGACACGCTCCGACCGGCACCCGGCAGTCGCGGTGCCGGTCTAGAGCGCGGGCGAAGCGTTGCCGCTAAGCAGCGTCGGCGCCCTCGATCTCGCGGAACAGAGCCGGGCTCATCGGCTTCGGCTTGGCGAACAAATGGCCTTGCGCAAGCTCGACGCCGTAGTCGAGCAGCTTCGCCACCGCGTCCTCGTCCTCGACCTTCTCCACGATCAGCTTCAGGTCGAAATCGTCGAGCGCGCGCTTCATCTCCGCGGCGGTGAAGCGCGAGCCCTTGGCCGCCAAGCCACGCAGGAAGGTGTTGGCGTCGATCTTGACGTAGCGGAAGGAGCGGTCGCGCAAACTGGCGAAATCCACGTCGAGATCGCCGACATGATCGAGGGAGAAACCGTAACCGAGAGCGCCGAGCGTATCGAGCGCGCCAAGCTCATCGGCGTTGAGCGCGAGAATCCCAGGCTGGCCTATCTCGAAGATCAGGCTCTCGCTCAAGCCGGTATTCTCCTCCATGAACTCGACCAGCTCGGGGAAGAACTCGGGATCGAGCAGGGTCGTGACCGAGATGTTGCAGAACACGCCCTTGATGCGCGAGTCGGACCCGAGCCGCCGCAGCGTCTGGACGCTCTTCACCAGCAGCACGTTGTCGATCAGCGGCATCATGCCCGAGCTCTCGGCCACCGGGAGATAGGACCCCGGAAGGATCAACTCGTCGGCCCTGGTCCTGATGCGGGTGAGCGCCTCGAAATAGCGCGGCCGCCGCTCGGGGAGCGTCACGGTCGGCTGGAGATAAAGATCGACCCGGCCGGCCTCGATCGCCTGGCTGACGATCTCGAGCATCTCATTGTCGTCGAAGCGGGGCGCGATGACCGTCTCGACCATCTCCTCCGCCGGCGCGTCCTCTCTCGGCGCGAAGACTTGCTCCTCTTCGACGATGAGGATCTCCTCATCGGCCACCGGTAGCGCCGCGGACTCCGCCTCCAGCGCTTCCTCGAATTCGTCTTCGACCTCGTCCTCGAACTCGATCTTCTGCACCACGGGGTCGGGCGCGCGGCTGATCACGGGAGCCGGGCGCGCCGGCATGGGGGGCGCCGGTGCGGGCGCCGATGCGTAGGCCTGCGCTGGCGCCTCGGTGCCGGAGGCTGCGATCAATTCGCGGGAGAGCTGCTTGATCAGGCTTTCCAACACCCTGAGATCGCCGGTGATCTTCTCGCGCTGCGTTCTCGCCTCGCCTTCGAGATCGGCGCGCACCGCGTCGATCTTGGCGTGCACCTCGTCGAATTCCTGGCCGACTTGATCCGCCCGGCCGAGGGCACCGATCGGCGCGGTATTGGCGAATTCGCTGAGCGCCTGGTCGAGGCGCTCGACGCGGTCGGCGAGGAGATCGAGCCGGGAGACGTCGTCCTCGACCCGATCGATACGTTGCAGGTCCTTGTCGATGATCTCGAGCGCGGCCTCGACCTCGTTCATCCGGTCGGAGGAGGCGGTGGGACGGGCGCCGCGCGCCAGCATCAGATAAGACGCCGCCATCACCAGATAGAGCGCGGCCGCGGCGATCAGCGCGGGGATTTGGGCGATGCCGGATTGAACGATGAGGCCAACCGCGAAGGCCGCGGCCGTCACCGCCATGGCGATCAGCACGATCACATCGAGCATCGCCAGTCCACCCGAGGACTCGCTGCGCCTAGAGGCCATGGCAATAGTGTCCGCCAATTCCGCATTCCCCCGCGCGAAAAATCATGCGGCGACAGGCCCCTGTAAGGCAACAGTAATCTGGCGAGCCCGCCGAGGCTTCTTGATAGCAGTCTAGAGCGGCGAAACCAAGCGGCGCGCGGCTTAACGCAGCGCGGCGAGGATGCGCCTCAGCCTGTCGGTCATACTGCCGATCTCGGTTTCACTGGCGATCAGCGCCGGCGCCAGCACCAGCGTATCGCCCACCGCGCGCAGCACGAGATCCTCGTCGAAGAAGGCGGCCTCGAAGGCGCGTGCGCCGCGCAGGCCCGGCGAGCCGTCGATCGGGGCGAGGTCGATGCCGGCGGCAAGCCCGATGGTGCGGATGTCGACGATGTGCGGAGCGCCTTTCAGCGCATGCACCGCATCGGCGAAGATCGGCTCGAGTGCGAGGGCGCGCGCGAACAAGCCCTCGTCGCGATACAGGTCGAGCGCGGCCGAAGCGGCGGCGACGCCAAGCGGATGGCCGGAATAGGTAAAGCCGTGGGCAAGCTCTGGCACGTGCTCCGGCCCTTGCATGAACGCGTCATGGATGCGGCCGCGCACCAGCACTCCGCCAAGCGGCGCCGCGCCGTTGGTCACGCCCTTGGCGAAGCAGATCATGTCGGGAACGACGCCGTAGCGCTCGGCGGCGAAGGCGTGGCCGAGCCGGCCGAAACCGGTGATCACCTCGTCGAAGATCAGCAAGATGCCGTGGGCGCGGGTGATCTCGCGCAGGCGCTGGAGATAGCCTTGCGGGCTGGCGAACACCCCCGCCGACCCCGCCATCGGCTCGACGATGACGGCGGCGATCGTCGCCCGCTCCTCCAGCGCGAGGATGGCGGTGAGATCGTCGGCGAGGTCGCCGCCCCACACCGGCTCGCCGCGGCTGTACGCCTGGCGCTCGCGCGAGTAGGTCGAGCGGATTTGATCGACGTCGAACAACGGCTCGAACAGGTTGCGGTTGGAGGCGATGCCGCCGACCGAGGTGCCGCCGAAACAGGAGCCGTGATAGCTGCGATCGCGGGAGACGAAACGCGTGCGCGTGCTAGCGCCGACGAGCTTGTGATAAGCGAGCGCGATCTTCAGCGCGCTGTCCACCGCTTCCGAGCCCGAGTTGCAGAACAGGACTTTGGTCAGCTCGCGCGGCGCCATGTTGGTGAGCCGCGCGGCGAGTTGAAAGCCGGGCGCGTGCCCCGCCTGGAACGCGGCCACGTAATCGAGCCGTCCAGCCTGTCGACGGATCGCCTCGACGATCGGCGCGCGGCAATGGCCGGCGTTGCAGCACCACAGCCCGGACATGGCGTCGAGCAGCTGGCGGCCATCCGCGCCGTAATAATGCATGCCCTCGGCGCGATCGATCAGCCGCGGGCGCCGCCTGAAAGCGCGATTGGCGGTGTAGGGAAGCCAATTGGCCGAGAGATCGGCGGCGTCGAGCCGGGCAGAGAATGGAGCGTCGAGTGGGGGCATCGTCTTGGCGCCCTCAGAGCAAAGGACGTTTGCGGATCTGGTTCAAGTCGAATTTGGCGATCTCGGCCAGGGCGGCGACGTCGGGGATGAAACACCAGCCGTGCTCCCATCGGATCAGCCCGCGCGCGGCAAGCCGCTTCAGCGTCTTGTTGGTGTGCACGAGCGACAGCCCCAGGGCATCGGCCAGATGCTCCTGGGTGAAAGGGAAGCGCACCTTGCTCTCGGTGACGAGACCGACATCGTCGGCGCGGAGATAGAGATGCAGAAGGTAATAGGCCGCGCATTCGACGGCGTTGCGCCGGCCGATGCTCAGCAGATTCTCGTTGAGGATCATCTCCTGAGTCGCCGCGAGCCAGGTCAGGTCGAAGGCGAGGCTCGGGCTCTGCTTGTAAAACTCCCAAATCCGGCCGCGGGGAAAGGTGCACAGCACCGCCGCCGTCAGAGTGTCGACCGAATGATCCATCTCGCCTTGCATCGAGCCTTGGATGCCGACGAGATCACCCGGCAGCACGAAGCTCGTGATCTGCCGCCTGCCATCCTCCAGCGTCTTGTAGCGGAACGCCCAGCCCTCCAGCAGGGTGAAGAGCTGCTCCGAGGGTGAGCCCTCATGCAGCACCGTGGCGCCGGGGCCGGTGCGCAGCTCGCCCGCTTTCAGCTTGGCGATGAAATCGAGCTCGTCGTCGCTGATCTTGGTGAACACCTCGCAGCGCCGCAGCGGACATTGCCGGCACGTCACGTCGTAGGTGAAGGGCGTAACAGATGACATGACTGCCGTCGTAGCACATCGCCATGTGTCTTAGTTTAAAGACGGGGCGGAGATCATGAGGGTAAGACGGGAGTGTGGGCGCGCGCCTTACCCCCCAACCCTCGCGCTCAAAGGGCTTACGGCTACGGCTTACCACCCTCGCGCTCTCCAAATGGTCGATTTCAGCAGCGTCCCGGGTAGTCGCGGCCCCCTGCCGCCTTTGCTCGACGATGCCGAGCGGCTCGGCCGCGCCATCGAGGCGGGCGGCGCCGCGCTATGGGAATTGCACATCCCCGAGGATGTGATGCAGGTCAGCCCGAAGCTCGCCGCGCTGCTCGGCCTTCTTCCTCCCCTCCTCGCCTTCCCGGCCAGCCGCTTCTTCGCTCTGGTCCAGCCAAGCGACATCGCGCTGTTACGCGCGGCGATGAGCGAGGCGATGCTGACGGGCGCGTCGTTCGCCCACGAGTTCCGGATCCAACGCGAGGACACTGGCGAACTGCGCTTTTTGTGCTGCGAGGGGCGGGTGGTCGAGCGCGACGGAAGCGGCGCGACGATGGTGCTCGCCGGCGCCAGCCACGACGTGACCGAGCGGCGGCTCAAGCAGGAAGCGAGCGAACTGCTCAATCGCGAGCTGTCCCACCGCATCAAGAATCTACTCTCGGTGGTGGGAAGCCTCGCCACCATGTCGGGCGAGCACCGGCCGGAGACGCGCGATTACATCGCCGCGTTCCAGGCGCGGCTGAACAATCTCGCCGCCGCGCACGATCTGCTGATCCAGGCCGAATGGGGACCGGTGATGCTCGATGGGCTCGCCGAAAAGATGCTGGCTTCGATCGGCGTGCGCGACCGGGTCGATCTGGTCACGAGCGGTCTGGTGGTCGGCTCGCACGACACCCAGACGGTGGCGCTGGTGCTGCACGAACTCGGCACCAATGCCATCAAATATGGCGCGCTATCGAACGACAGCGGGCGCGTCGCCTTAAGCTTCGAGATGCGGGAGGAGACCGGAGGCGCGGGTCCCGCGACGCTGGTCGTTCACTGGCAGGAGATGGGCGGACCCGAGGTAATCGTCCCCGTCAGTAAAGGCTTCGGCATCAATCTGCTGGAGCGTCTTGCGCGCCGGCAGGAGCCTGGCATGCCGGTGCTCGACTGGGCGCCGCACGGCCTCTGCTGCAACATCATGCTGCGTCTCACCCCGCCCCAGCTGATCTCGGGAAGTTCGGCCACGACACCCGCCTGAAGCGGGTCGTTCCTTGCACCTTTTTTAGGCATGGCTTGGCGATAACTGGCACTTGCGAACCGCTTCGACTGCCGCGACAAGTAGCGGCTGCCTAACCGTCAAATTTGTAGGTTAGGCTCGGGCTTCGCTCCCCTGTCGGCTCTCAACGAGGTTCCCCCCATGCAAGCCAAGACCGTCGCGTCACGTTTAGCCGTCCCACTCCTAGGCATCGGCCTGTTGGCCAGCGCGCAGCCTGCCTTCGCGGCGGACGCGGGACCGGCCGACCTGGTCGGGGCATTGAACGGCGTGTTCGGCGTGCATCCCGGAATGCGCGCCGCGCATACCAAAGGCTTTTGCCTGACGGGTCAGTTCACGCCCGCGCCTGAGGCCGCGGCCCTGTCGAAGGCGCCGCATTTCGCCAAGCCGGTTCCCGTGACCGCACGCTTCTCGCTCGGGGGCGGTAACCCGCAATCCGCCGACAACGAAAAGGGCAATGTGCGCGGCATGGCGCTTAGATTCGATTTGGGCGGCGGCACCACCACCGATCTGGTGATGATCTCGGCGCCCGTGTTCTTCGTACAGACACCCAACTTGTTCGTCGAATTCCTGCAAACGGTCGGCTCCGGCGACAAGGCCAAGCTCGACGCCTTCTTCGCCGCGCATCCGGAATCGACGCGGCAGGCAGCTTGGCTCAACAGTCACCCGGTTCCGGCCAGTTTTGCCGGCGTGGACTATTGGGGCGTGCACGCCTTCACCTTCACCAACGAAAAGGGTGAGACCGCGCTGGTCAAATACAAGGCGATCCCCGATGCCGGCGAACTCGGGCTGACCGACGACGAAGCCAAGACGAAGGGCGACAATTTCTACGAGAATGAAATGAAGGACCGGTTGGCCAAGGGCCCGGTCAGCTTCGAGCTGGTCGCCATTCGCGGCAAGGACGGCGACCAGACGGCCGACCCGACGCTCAGATGGGACGATGAGGATGCGCGCGAGACCACCCCGCTCGGCAAGGTGAGCATCGAGGCGCTGGCGCCTTCCGCCACCTGCGATGCGTTCTCGTTCCTACCGGGAAACGTGGTCGACGGCGTCGCCGGGCCGACCAACGATCCGATTTTCGCGGCCCGTTCGCCGGCCTATCTGCTGTCGTTCATCAAGCGGCACCAGGCGCCGTGATGGCGCCCGGGTAGAACCGGACGCGGCGGCAGGATCAGGCGGCTTCGGGATCGGCGCGCCGGCTAGCACGAGCCGCGCGGCACAGCGCGTCGAGCTCATCTTGCGTCGCCAGGGAGTTGATCCACTCGGAGGCTTCCGCGTAACCGGGCTCGAACTGCAACTCGAAGGCGATTGGGCGCCAACCGATATATTGGCCGGAGCGGGCGAGGTCTCGCGCGCGCTTGTGGATGCTCTTGGGGGGTTTACTCATGACTGCACCTCACGCCTAACGTGTGGTCAGTATAGCGCGAGAGCGGAGCGGGTCTAGGGAAGTGATCTTCTTCCCTAACGGGCTACATCCATTGCGCCCAGCGCCCGATCGCGGAGTCTGTCAAGGTAAACACGCCGGCTGGTTATCCCGTTTTGCGTGCCAGCGAAACGGCAATTGGTCTGGAAACGGCCCGAGTTCCCTTCCCCCACCCCAGGGCTCGTTTCCAACATTCGACCTTGGGCGTTCGCTTCCCCGGCGAACGCCTTTTTCTTGCTGTCTCGGGGTCTGCCGCTTGACAGAATCGGGCCGCGACAGTATCTCCAGGCAGCTCGCTAGCACTCAACCTAGCTGAGTGCCAAAGCGGCGCAAATCCTTAATTTCCAAGCAATCTTGCGGAGACCGATCCATGAAATTTCGTCCCTTGCACGACCGCGTCGTGGTCAAGCGGCTCGAGGAGGAGCAGAAAACTAAAGGCGGCATCATCATTCCCGATACGGCAGCGGAAAAGCCGCAGACCGGCAAGGTCGTCGCAGCCGGGCCAGGTTCCCGCGGCGAAGACGGCAAGCTTCAGCCCATGGGCGTGAAGGCCGGCGACAAGGTGCTGTTCGGCAAATGGTCCGGCACCGAGGTCAAGATCGATGGCGATGAGCTCCTCATCATGAAGGAGTCCGACATCATGGGAATCCTCGGCTAACCCATCTCCTCGTCCTGAGGAGGCCGCTTGGCGGCCGTCTCGAAGGGCGAGCCCCACCCCAAAAGTTCACCCTTCGCGACGCCGGCGTTGCCGGCTCCTCAGGGTGAGGTGCAATCAGGAGTGAATTCAAATGGCAGCTAAAGATGTGAAATTCGCAGCCGACGCGCGCGAGCGGATGATGCGCGGCGTCGATATCCTCGCCAATGCGGTGAAGATCACGCTGGGCCCCAAGGGCCGCAACGTGATCCTCGAGAAGTCGTTCGGCGCCCCGCGCTCGACCAAGGACGGCGTGACCGTGGCCAAGGAGATCGAGCTCGAGGATAAGTTCGAGAACATGGGCGCGCAGATGCTGCGCGAGGTGGCCTCCAAGACCAACGACACCGCCGGCGACGGCACCACTACCGCGACCGTGCTCGCTCAGTCGATCGTGCGCGAAGGGCTCAAGGCGGTTGCCGCCGGCATGAACCCGATGGATCTGAAGCGCGGCATCGACAAGGCCGTGCTCGACGTCGTCGCCGATATCAAGAAGCGCTCGAAGATGGTGAGCGGCTCGGCGGAAATCGCCCAGGTCGGCACCATTTCGGCCAATGGCGAGAAGGCCATCGGCGACATGATCGCCAAGGCCATGCAGAAGGTCGGCAACGAGGGCGTGATCACCGTCGAGGAGGCCAAGAGCCTCGACAGCGAGCTGGAAGTGGTCGAGGGCATGCAGTTCGACCGCGGCTACATCTCTCCCTATTTCATCACCAACGCGGAGAAGATGATCGCCGATCTGGAGAACCCCTACATCCTGATCTACGAAAAGAAGCTGTCCGCGCTCCAGGCTCTGCTGCCGTTGCTCGAAGCGGTGGTGCAGTCGGGCCGTCCGCTGCTCGTGATCGCCGAGGACGTCGAGGGCGAGGCGCTCGCGACGCTGGTGGTCAACAAGCTGCGCGGTGGCTTGAAGGTGGCCGCTGTCAAGGCGCCCGGCTTCGGCGACCGCCGCAAGGCCATGTTGCAGGATATCGCCGTGCTGACCGGCGGCGAGCTGATCTCCGAGGATCTCGGCATCAAGCTCGAGAACGTCACCGTGCAGATGCTCGGCAAGGCGAAGAAGGTGGCGATCACCAAGGACGACACCACCATCGTCAGCGGCGCCGGCAAGAAGGCCGAGATCGAGGCCCGCATCGGCCAGATCAAGCAGCAGATCGAGGACACCTCGTCGGACTACGACAAGGAGAAGCTGCAAGAGCGGCTGGCGAAGCTCGCCGGCGGCGTTGCCGTGATCAAGGTCGGCGGCGCGACCGAGGTCGAGGTGAAGGAGAAGAAGGATCGCGTCGACGATGCGCTGAACGCGACCCGCGCGGCCGTCGAGGAAGGCATCGTGCCGGGCGGCGGCGTGGCGCTGCTGTGGGCGTCCAAGGCGATCAAGACCAAGGGCGACAACGACGACCAGGAGGCCGGCATCAATATCGTTCGCCGCGCGCTCCAGGCGCCGATCCGGCAGATCGCCGAGAACGCCGGTGTCGAGGGCTCGATCGTGGTCGGCAAGGTGCTCGAGCATAAGTCGGCTTCGTACGGCTACGACGCCCAGAACAACGAGTATGGCGATCTGATCCAGAAGGGCATCATCGACCCGGCCAAGGTCGTGCGCACCGCGCTGCAAGACGCGGCGTCGGTCGCCGGCCTGCTCGTCACCACCGAGGCTGGCGTGGCCGAGGCGCCGAAGAAGTCGGCCGAGGGCCACGCGCACATGCCGGGCGGCGGCATGGGCGGCATGGACATGATGTAGTCCAGGCTGAATGGCCGGAAACGGCCAAGCTTGATAGGAAGGGGCGGCCATTGGCCGCCCCTTTTTTTGGCGCGCACCGGTCACACAAGCCTTACAGAAACGTAATTTCCCAGGGCCTTCGGTTTGGCCCTATCGTCGCCGCGGGGGCGGTGTCCCCTAGCCTCTAGCCAATTTCCGGAGCCCGCCCGTTCATGGCGAATTTCAGCAACAGCTATCGAGACTTCACGCGGATCGCCGTCCCCTATTTCCGCTCGGAGGACAAATGGGCCGGCCGCGGCCTGCTGCTGACGGTGATCGGGCTCCAGCTGTTCCAGGTCTGGCTGAATGTGCGCTTCAATGCCTGGTACAACACCTTCTACACGGCGCTACAGGACAAGGACTGGAACACTTTCATCTGGCAGATCGGCGTGTTCAGCCTGCTCGCCGGCTTCTTCATCGTCAGCGCCGTCTATCAGCTCTACCTCCAGCAATGGCTGCAGATCCGGTGGCGCAACTGGCTCACCCAGCGCTATCTCGGCCGCTGGCTCGGTCAGGGCACGCATTACCGCATGCGGTTGAAAGGCGATCAGGCGGATAACCCCGACCAGCGCATCGCCGACGACATTCGCCAATTCGTCAACTCGACGCTCGATATCGGTATCGCGTTGCTTGGCTCGGTGGTCACGCTGGTCTCGTTCGTGGTGATCTTGTGGACCTTGTCGTCGGCCACGCCGCTGATGATCGGCTCGCAGACCTACAACGTCCCCGGCTATCTGGTGTGGGCGGCGCTGATCTATGCGGTGCTCGGCACCTGGGTCACCCATCTGGTCGGCCGACCGCTGGTGAAGCTCAATTTCGACCAGCAGCGCTACGAGGCGGATTTCCGCTTCTCGTTGGTGCGCTTGCGCGAGAATGCCGAGGAGGTGACGCTGCTCGCGGGCGAGCCGGCGGAAGAGGCGCATCTGCGCGACCGCTTCTCCTGGGTGATCCGCAACTGGTACGACATCATGCGCCGGCGCAAGCGGCTGACCTTCTTGACCGCGGGCTACTCGCAGGTCGCCATCATCTTTCCGTTCCTGGTGGTGAGCCCGGTTTATTTCTTCGGCTCGATGACGCTGGGCGGGCTGATGCAGATTTCCTCGGCCTTCGGCCAGGTGCAGAGCGCGCTGTCCTTCTTCGTCACGGCCTATACCAGCATCGCCGACTGGAAGGCGGTGCTGAACCGGCTGGCCGGGTTCGACGCTTCGATCGGCTGGGCCGAGGGGCTCGACCAGACCGCGCCGCGTGTCGAGGTCGTCGCCGACGGCGCGCGCAATTTCTCCGCCGACGGGCTTTCGGTCGGCCTGCCCAACGGCCAGCAGATCGTGCGGGTCAAGGGGTTCTCGATCGAGCCCGGCGAGCGCGTGCTGGTGACGGGGCCGTCAGGCTCGGGCAAAACCAGCCTGTTCCGCGCGCTGGGCGGCGTCTGGCCGTTCGGCGAAGGCTCGATCCGCATCCCCAAGGAGGCGAGTGTGCTGGTGCTGCCGCAACGGCCTTATCTGCCGCTCGGCACCTTGCGCGGCGCACTCGCTTATCCCGGACCAGAGGAGGCCTTTACGCCGGGCGAGATCGACGAGGTGGTCGACGCGGTGGGGCTTTCGCCCTTGCGCGAACAGCTCGACCAGACCGCCTATTGGAGCGACAAGCTGTCGGGCGGCGAGAAGCAGCGGCTGTCGATCGCGCGCGCGCTACTGCAAAAGCCCGATTGGCTGTTCCTCGACGAGGCAACGTCCGCGCTCGACGAGGCTTCGGAGGCCGATCTCTACCGCCTGTTGCTCAAGCGGCTTCCCGACGCGGCGATCGTCTCGATCGGCCACCGCTCGAGCCTGGTGCAGTTCCACGGCCGCTTCTTCGAGCTCAAGCCCGAGGCGCCAGGCCGCCATCATCTCGCAGAGACCAAGGCAAGCCAAATCGACGAGGACGAGCGGGACTTGACGGTCGCGTCGGTCTAGCCGTCGCGGATCAATCTTCCACTTTTGCCTTGCAGCCGCTCGCGGCGTCGAGGCCGTCCGGCTTGTCCCAGTCGTTAGCCGGGACCTTGGGGAAGGACGTGCCGAACTCCTGCTTCACCATGGTGAACTTGGACGGCACGTTCGAATTGTCCGGAAAGTCCACGATCCAGAAATAGTCGTAGGTGTCCTCGGGCCAGGTCTTCGGCACGCCGGGCAGGATATCGAGCTTGAGCAACTGCCGCAGCGTCACGCCCTCGCGGTCGCTCTCGAATTTCGCGTCGAGCTCGGCGTTGGCGATATGCTTGTGCTCCCACACCAGTACGACCGTCTTGCCATTGAGCGCTGGGTTGGTGAGCAGGTTGCGCGCGGCTTCCTGCGTGCGGCGATTGAGTTGCTTGGTGAACTCTTCCTTGCTTTGCCCCGCCTCCGGCACCACCGAGTAGAGAATGATCGGCTTGAACCAGCTCGCGACCGCGGGCGAGGCGAGCTCGAGCGTGTGCAGGGTGATGGCGAAGAAGAAGGCCGGATCGTTGCCTTCGGTGAACAGCGACTTGGCGGCGCCCTTGCCGAGATAATTCAAGGCAAGGGCATCGGCCCGCTGCTCGCCGATCTCGCAAAGCTTCCAGGCGTCGGCCTTCTCGCCGTGGCGCAGAATGATGATGCGCGCAGGCGCGGCGATGGCTGACTGGGCGCAGGCGGCGAGCAGCAGCGCGGCAAGGAGGATGCGGATCGTCATGGCGCGGGACATTAGCCTCTCCATTGCATCGCGGCCATTCACCTCACGGTGAACTCGGTCATTTTACGGAAGATAGTTTCTCGACAATGACAGCGCGGAGCTTGCCGGCTGCCGCGGTCCAAGGCGCCGCGCGCGAGCCGAACAGATGCGCCTGCGACTTGAGCATGAGCCCATCCTCCAGCACCTTCAAATGATTGGCGCGCAGCGTCGTGCCGGTGGTGGTGATGTCGACGATCAGCTCGGCGGTTCCGGCGGCCGGCGTCGCCTCGGTGGCGCCAACGCTCTCGACGATGCGGTAACCAGCGACGCCGTGGCCGGCGAAGAAGCGGCGCGTCAAATTCATATATTTGGTGGCGACGCGTAGGCGCCTGCCGTGCACTGCGGCAAATTGCGCGGCGACGTCCTCGAGGTCGGCCATGCGCGCGACATCGACCCAGCAATCCGGCACGGCAACGACCACATCGGCGCGGCCGAAGCCGAGCGGCTTCAGGAACTCGACCGAGCCGTCGACATCGGCCAGCGTCTCGCGGATCAGATCCTCGCCGGTGACGCCGAGATGCACCCGGCCCGATTTGAGCTCGTGCACGATCTCGGCGGCCGAGGTGTACACCACCTCGACGCCGGCAACGCCGTCGAGCGTGCCGCGATAGCCCCGCTCGTGACCCTTGCTGCGCAAGGCGAGCCCAGCGCGCTCGAATAGAGCGGCGGCCTGGTCCTTGAGCCGGCCTTTGGAAGGAACTGCGATGAGAAGCTTCGCCGCCATCACCCTTCCCTCCCGACCGCGGCAAGCAGCCGCTCGGTGTGGATGGCGGAGCCGATGGCGGGCACCGGCTTCGGCGCGCCGAGATAAGCGAGCAGGCCGTCATAACGGCCGCCGCCCCCAATCGCTTCGTCGAGGCCCGCGACTTCGATCTGGAACACCAGGCCCGAGTAATATTCCAGGCTGCGGCCGAACTCGGTGGCGAACATCGCCTGACTGAGATCGATGCCGCTGTTCGCCAGGCGCTCGAACCGCCGCGTGTACGCGGAGAGCGCGGAGCCGAGATCGATACCCGCCCCCTTGGCGATCATGGCGATGCGCTCGCCCGCCTCTTTCGGCGGCGCAGAGACAGCAAGGTAATAGTCGATCACGGTCGCGACCTCGCGCGGCAGCGGCTCGGCGCGCAGATCGGCGGCATGGTCGAGCAGCCGCGCGGTGATCTCACCGAGCGTGCGATTGCCGGCAAGCGACAGCCCTTCTTGGTCGAGATAGGCGCCGACCAGTTCCTCGGCGCGCTCTGGCTTGAGTCCGGTGAGGCTCGCGGCAAGGGTCGCGGTCGGGCCATCGCCGTCCGGCCGCTCACCCTTGGCAAGGCGGGCGAGCAGCGCGTGGAACACCGGCGGCCGCCAGAAATGGTGCCGCAGCTTGAGCCGCCAGCGCTCGGGCAATGCCAGCGCATCGAGCAACGCATAGAACAGGGCGATGTCGCCGAAGCGTAGGCGAAAATTCTTCAGCCCCGCTGCGCGCACCGCCTCGACCGCGAGCAGCACGACCTCCACGTCGGCGCTCTGCGTATCGCTCTCGCCGAAGCACTCGATGCCGGCCTGGCGGAACTCGCGCGGGTGAGCCTGATCGTCGCCTTGCGGCTGGAAGCGGAAGGCGGGACCGTTATAGCAATAGCGCGCCGGTTGATCGGCCTTGGGGTGGCGCTCAAGATAGAGCCGCGACACCGGCACGGTGAGATCGGGCCGCAGGCAAAGCTCATCGCCGGCGAGATCGGTGAAGACATAGGTGCGGCTTCGGAGCTGCTCGCCGATCTGGTCGAGGAAGATGCCGGCGGGCTGGATGATCGAAGGCGCAACCTGCTCGTAACCCGACCGCCCGAACAGATCGAGCAGCGTCGCGGCTTGGGCTTGGAGAGCCTCGAACTCTTTCGCCGATTCAGCGGCCATGGCTAGGCTTTATGGCGGGCGAGAACTTGCCGAACCCTTTCGACAAGCTGAGATTCGGGCACGGCGAACTGCGCCTCGGCCTGCTTCTTTAGATACTCTTCGCGGTCCTCGATCGAGGTGAGGGTGGCGCCGAGCACCAGATCCTTGATCTGCACCTCGCCTTTGGCCTTCTCGTCGCCGCCCTGGATGACGACGCAAGGCGAGCCCCGCCGGTCGGCATATTTCATCTGCGCTTTCATGCCGGACTCGCCGAGATAAAGTTCGGCGCGGATGCCCGCTTGGCGGAGGTCTTGCGCTATTCTCTGGTAATCGGCGATGCGATCGCGGTCGAGCACCAGTACGACGACAGGGCCTTGCGGTGCGCTATCCTTGAACTTGCCGAGACGCTGGAGGCCGAACAGCAGCCGCGAGACGCCAATGGAGATGCCGGTCGCGGGCACCTTCTCGCCGGTGAAGCGCTCGACGAGGCCATCATAGCGCCCGCCGCTCACGACAGCGCCGAGCCTGATCGGCTGGCCCTTCTCGTCCTTGATCGAAGCGGTCAGCTCGGCCTCGAACACCGGGCCGGTGTAATATTCCAGACCGCGCACGACTGAGGAATCAAAGATGATCCGATCGTAGCGATACTCCGATGCCCACATCAGGTTTGCGATTTCTCGAAGCTCTTGCGATTCCCATTCTGCCGATTTCAGAACCGCCAATTATCGAGCTCCACGCATCAAAGCTCGCGTACCAGCCCGCCGCGTCATCGAGTCGACCACCTACCGCATACTTGACTCCCAGATAGTCTAGGACTGCCGTGATCTGGCGAGCTGTTAAGTCTGCGCCCTTTGTAAAGTCACCGCTTTCATCCTTGCGACCTTTGGCGAGCAACAGCTTCACACCTTCCGGGCCTAAGCGATCCCACTTGTCGATCGCGCGCAGCACCTTGAGACGTTTTGAACTGTTCGCATCGCCGCCGAGATCGATGGACTCGAGCACGCCATCCAAAACTTTGCGGTTGTTGATCTTGATGACGTAGTCGCCGCGCGGGACGCCGAGCGCTTCCAGCGTATCGGCGGCGAGCATGCAAAGCTCGGCGTCAGCGGCGACCGACGACGCGCCGACCGTATCGGCGTCGAACTGGGTGAATTGGCGGAAGCGGCCCGGGCCTGGCTTCTCGTTCCGCCACACCGGTCCGGTCTGATAGCGGCGGAATGGCTTGGGCAGGTTCTGGTAGTTCTGGGCGACGTAGCGGGCGAGCGGCGCGGTCAGGTCGTAGCGCAGCGACAGCCATTGTTCGTCGTCATCCTGGAAGGAGAACACGCCCTCGTTCGGCCGGTCCTGGTCGGGCAGGAACTTGCCGAGCGCGTCGGTATATTCGATGGAAGGCGTGTCCAGCGGCTCGAAGCCGTAGGATTCGAACACGCCTTTGATGGTGGCGAGCATCGCCTGCGTCGCGCGGATCTCGCCCGCGGGAACGTCGAAGAGGCCCTTCGGCAGGCGGGCCTCGGGGCGGGAATCTTTCTTGCTCATGGGAATTTCGGCTTGGTTTCTAAAGGCTCCAGCCGCCCGCTTCTAGCCCATGATCATTGATCAGTCATCAATGAACCGGGCCGGTGCCTAGTCCACCAGGGCGGTTTGCTTGGCGAGTTCGACCAGGGCGTCGATCGGATGGCCTTTGTCTTTCAGGGGGCCGAGCACCTCCGGCGCCGGTCCGCCGGTCGCCCAATCGAGCATCTCGACGGTGTGGAGGAAGGGCGCCGTGGTGCCGCCTTTCAACTGCATCATGCAGCCGATATTGGCGGTGACGATGACGTCGGGCTCGACCTTGGCAATATTGGCGAGCTTGCGCTCACGCAGTTGCCCCGACAGCTCCGGCTCGAGCAGGTTATAGGCGCCGGCCGAGCCGCAGCAGAGATGCCCCTCGGGGATGTTGAGAATATTGAAACCGGCCTGCTCCAGCAGCGTGAGCGGCACAGTGTCGAGCTTCTGCCCGTGCTGGAGCGAGCAAGGCGCGTGATAGGCGATGCGCAAGCCCGTCCATAGCACCGGCGGCACCAAACCGACCTCATTGATGAACTCGGTGATGTCGCGGGCGAGCTTGCCAACATAGGCGGCGCGCTCGGCATAGCCGCGGTCGCGCGCCAGCAGGTTGCCGTAGTCCTTGACCATGGTGCCGCAGCCCGAGGTGGTCACCAGGATCGCATCGAGCGGCTTCTCGCGGATGACGGCGGTCCAGGCGTCGATATTGCGCCTTGCGTAGTCGCGCGCTTCCTCCTCCTTGCCGAGCGAATGCACCAGCGCACCGCAGCAAGTCTCGTCCTTGACCACGATGACATCGACGCCGTGACGCCGCAGCAGCCTGATGGCGGCGAGGCTGATCGACGGCGCCAGCGTCTCCTGCACGCAGCCCAGCATCAGCGCCACGCGCTTCGCCTTGGGGTCCCTGCCGATCACCGATTTCGGCTTGGTCAGCTTCGCCGTGTTCGGCAGCTTGCGCGGCACGAGTTCGAGCGCGGCGGCGGGGCGCTCGAAGCCAGCCTTGGCGATCAGGCCGCGGAACGGGCGCACCAGCCAGCCTAAGAGTCAGGGCCGCGCGGAAGCGGCGCGGATTGGGCAGCACCTTGGCCAGGATCCAGCGCAGCGCGCGTTGGCGCGTGGGGCGGTGCCCCTTGGCCTCGATGCGCACGCGGGCGAGATCGACGAGATGCATGTAGTCGACGCCGGAGGGGCAGGTGGTCATGCAGGCGAAGCAGGAGAGGCAGCGGTCGATGTGATAGGTCATCGACGGCGTGACCTCGCGCTCCTCGAACATCTGCTTCATCAGATAGATGCGGCCGCGCGGGGAATCGCGCTCGTCCCCGGTCAGCACATAGGTTGGGCAGGTCGCGGTGCAGAGACCGCAATGCACGCAGCGCCGCAAGATCTCGTCGGCGCGGGCGATGGTCGGGTCGGAGAGTTGAACGGCGTTGAAGCTGGTCTGCATGTCGCGCCTATATCCCCGGATACATGCGGCCGGGATTGAGAATCCCCACCGGATCGAATGCCCGCTTGAGCGAAGCCGTCAGCGCCATCACCGGGCGGTCGAGCGGCTGGAACACGTCGATCGCGGCGCGGGCCGGCGCCTCGGCGCGGATCAGAGTGGCATGACCGCCGATTTCGGCGAGGTTGCGGCGGATCTCGACCGCGCCGGCGTCGGAGATCGGCGGCGTCTCGAGCCAAATCAGCCCGCCAGACCAATCGTACAGCACGTGCACGTCGATCTTGCGGGCAAGATTGTGCACGAGCTTGGCGGCGGCGGATGGCAGGGTGGAGATGCGCCAAAGCGGACGGTCGGCTTTTTGGAACATCTTGAGCGTCTTGATCTCGTCCCAGAAGGCGCGGCTGCGCAGCGTATCGAGCTCGAGCGCGGGCGCGTAGGCCTGCAACATCTGCTTCAGGCGGCTGGAGCGATAGCGGGCGGAGGCCGGGAAATTCTCCACCCTGATGGCGGTGACGGAGGCGCCGGCATTGGCGATTTCCTGGTCGGAGAGGCGCTCGGCAAGCTCCGCATGCATATGCACGGTGCCGGAGACCTCGAAGGGCGTGCCCGTGGCGAGACAAAGCGCCTCGATGCCGTTGGGGTCGGCGAGGCCGAAACAGAGCACAGTGCGGACCTCGCGCTGGGCGGGCAGCACCTTGATGGCGATTTCGGTCATCACCGCGAGCGTGCCCCAGGAGCCGGCCATCGCGCGGCCGAGATCGTAGCCGGTGACGTTCTTCATCACCCGGCCGCCGGCCCTGATGGTCTCGCCGCTGCCATTGACCGCCTGCACGCCGAGCACATGATCGCGCACCGAGCCCGACAGGATGCGCCGGCTGCCGGAAAAATTGGTGGCGACCATCCCGCCGATGGTGCCCTGCCCCCGGCCGAAGCCGAGTACCGGACCGAGATCGATGGGCTCGAAGGGAAGCTCCTGATCGTGCTCGGCGAGCGCCTGCTCGATCTGGCCGACCGGCGTGCCGGCCATGGCCACCAGCACCAACTCGCTCGGCTCATAAAGCGGGATGCCGACGAGGCTCTCGGTGCTGAGCACCGCGCCATACTGCACCGGCCGCCCGACCTCGCGCTTGGTGCCCCGACCCATCACCTCCAGCGGCGTGCGCGTGTCGGCGGCCTCGGCCACGAGATAGGCTAGCTCCTCGACCGTATCGGGAGCGTGGAAGCCGACACGCATATGTCCGGTCACTGCGGTCCGACCTCTTCCAGCGGAAACACCTTGCCGGGATTGAGCAGCCATTCGGGATCGAAGGCCGCCTTGACCCGCATCTGCTGCATGATATCGGCCTCGGAGAACTGCACGCGCATCAACTCGCGCTTCTCGATGCCGACGCCATGCTCGCCGGTGAGGCAGCCGCCGAGCTCGACGCAGAGCTTCAAGATCTCGGCGCCGCACAGCTCGACCCGCTCGAGCTGGAGCGGGTCGTTGGCATTGTACAGGATCAGCGGGTGCAGATTACCGTCGCCGGCATGAAAGATGTTGGCCACGTCGAAACGGTAGCGCCGGCAGATCCAGCCGATCTCGTCGAGCGCCTTGGGCAACTTGGACAGCGGGATGACGCCGTCCATGCAGTAATAATCCGAGAGCTGGCCGATGGCGCCGAAGGCCGCCTTGCGCCCCTTCCAGATCTTGGCGCTCTCTTCCTTGCTGCCGCTGCGGCGAACGACCGTCGGATTGAAGTCGCGGGCGATCTCGCCGATCTTCTCCAACAGCGTGTCGATCTCGTCCTCGGAGCCCTCCACCTCGACGATCAGCAGCGCCTCGACGTCGAGCGGGTAGCCGGCGGCGACGAAATGCTCGCAGACATGGATCGCCGGCCGGTCCATGAATTCGAGCGCCACGGGAATAATGCCCGCGCCGATGATGGCGGCGACGCAGCCGCCCGCCGCCTCGTTGGACTCGAAGCCGAGCAGCATGGGGCGCGCGCCCTCCGGCGCCTTCAGCAGCCGCACCGTGACCTCGGTGACGACGCCGAGCTGGCCTTCCGATCCGACGATCAGGGCGAGGAAGTCGTAGCCGGCCGGATCGAGGCTCGGACCGCCGATATCGATGATCTCGCCGTCCATCAGCACGATGCGGACGCCGAGCACGTTATTGGTGGTGACGCCGTATTTGAGGCAATGCGCGCCGCCGGAATTGGTGGCGACGTTGCCGCCGACGGTGCAGGCGATTTGGCTCGAAGGGTCGGGCGCGTAGAAGTAGCCGTCGTCCGCCACCGCCTCAGTGATCGCCGCATTGGTGATACCCGCCTCGACCTGCGCCACGCGGTTGGTGAGGTTCACCGACAGCACCTTGTTCATGCGCGAAACACACAGCACGATCGCATCTTCGAGCGGCAGCGCCCCACCGGAGAGCGAGGTGCCGGCCCCGCGCGGCACGACCTTGATGTGGTTCTCGTGGCAGAAGCCCAGAATCGCGCTCACCTCCTCGGTATTCGCCGGCAGCACCACCGCCAGCGGCAGGCAGCGATAGGCGGTGAGCGCGTCGGTCTCGAAGGTGCGGCGGCCCTCCTGGTCGGCGATCAAGCTCGCACCGGGAGCGACCTTCTTCAATTGCTTGAGGATGTCATTCCTGCGCTGCAGGATCGCGAGATCCGGGCTGGGCAAGGCAATATGCGACATCAGGGGCTCCGAGCGCGTCCGAAACAAAGCTTTTAAGGAAAACCGCAGCCCTAGTGTTTCGCATGCTTAAGGGCCGGCGGGCAAGAAGGGCCGACCGGCGAAGGCAATTGCCCGATTTGACAAGGCAACCGTTAGGCTTGTTCGTAAGTTACGATGCCGCAGGCCCGTGCTTTGGACGGCTTGCGGCGTTCTGCTAAAGTCGCCAAACAACAAGACCAAGGGAGCAAGAACGCTGGGCCATCGTCCAAACAGAGCGCTGGAGATCTCTGACGGACGACTTAAGGAGGATCGAGATGAGGAGTTTCCAGCTTATTGGACTGACTGCGTTCGCGTTTGTTGCTTTGCAGGGATCGGCGCTTGCCGAAGGCGACGCCGCCAAAGGCAAAGAGGCCTTCGCTAAATGCGCTATCTGCCACAACTTCCAGACGAATGGCGTGGGGCCCGAGCTCAAGGGCATCGTCGGGCGGAAAGCCGCAAGCGCGCCGGACTACGCCTACTCGGCGGGCATGAAGAAACTCGGCGACGACGGCTTCGTTTGGACCCCAGAGAATATCGACAAGTGGATCGCAAATCCGAAGGCGATGCTTCCGGACTCGCCCATGGCCCAGTTGTTCCCGGGCGTGCCTGACGCCGATGAAAGGGCCAACATCATCGCTTATCTTCAGACGCAATAGCTGATCGCGCTACGGAACCGCCTTCGTCTCGGCCGAGGCACTTGGCTCGGCTGAGACGTTCGGCGCGGCCGGCGACGAAGTGGCCTGGGTCTTGGCGCGGAATTTCTCGATGTCATCGAGCACCGTCCGGAAGAAATAGTCCTGATCGCCCTCATCTTTGGCGACTTCGGCCCAGGCTTGGTGCAAGGACGCGAGCACGGCTTGCGTAAAAGTCTCGATGCGGACGCCGGCCTTGGCGAGATCGGCAATCGCGTCGGCCTCGAGCTTGGCGCTGCTATCCAGCGTCGCGTGCAGCGTGGCGAGGCAGCCGCCGTCGATCAGGCCGCGCTCCCGGTCGGTAAGGGAATCCCAGCGATCCTTGTTGACGATGAGCTCGAGCACCGTCTCGGGCTGGTGCCAGCCCGGCACGTAGATCAGCTTGACCTTGTCCTTGAGCCCCGATTGCGCGTCGACCGCCGGAGGATAGAGCTCGGCAGCGTCGATCTGCCCCTTGGCGAAGGCAGCAACGAGATCGCTGCCCGGCACCAGCACGGTGATGGCCCCGAGCCGCGCCATCACCCTGCCGCCGAGGCCGAAAATACGCATGCGCAGGCCTTCGATATCCCCGGAGGTCTTGATCTCCTTGGTGAACCAGCCGCCGGTCTCGGCGCCGCCGAACGCGCATGGCATGACATGGACCTTCAGCCCCGCGTGGTCGTACATCTCTTGATAGAGCTTGCGGCCGTTGCCCTGCTCGAACCAATCGAGATAGCCCTTGCCATCGGGGCCGAAGGGGAAGCCCGCAAACAGCGAGGCGGCGGGGAGCCTGGCAGACCAATAGCTTGCGGTAGTGAAGCCGGCATCGACGGTTCCGGCCGAGACTTTGTCGAGGATGTCTTGCGGCTGGGTGCCATCGCCGGGCTGCTTCAGCTCGAGCAGGAGAGTGCCGCCGGAGCGCTCCTTGATCAGTCTGGCGAGGTTCGCCGCGGGCTCGCCCAACCCAGGCAAATGGGTGCCATAAACCAGCGGCGTGACGAGCGTCACCGGCTCGGCAAGAGCGGGCTTCGCCACGGCGAGCGGCGGCAGCGACAGTGCCAGCATTGCCAGGGCGTGTGCCCGCATTGTCCTCCCCTCTCCCGCGCGTCTTAGGCCGCGTCGAATTCGCGTTTCTTGAGTCGCGCCGCCGATGCTACATCCAGACTCCACCCTCCCGCCACCAGGTGACAAGCCGAAGGCTGCCGCATGCCTCCCACGCCTGCCCCATCGCAGCAAGGCCCGCTGGTCGGCCTGTTCGTCACCTGCCTGGTCGATCTGTTCCGCCCGAGCATCGCCTTCGCCGCGATCAAGCTGATCGAGGACGCCGGAGGGCGGGTCGAGGTCCCCCGCGCGCAGACCTGTTGCGGCCAGCCAGCCTATAATTCCGGCGACCGTAAGGACGCCGCGGCGATCGCCAAGCAGGTGGTCGAGATTTTCGAAGGCTTCGATTACGTGGTGGCGCCGTCAGGCTCGTGCGCCGGCATGTTGCGGCTGCACTACCCGCGCCTGCTTGCCGACGATCCCGATTACGCCGATCGCGCCGCAGCCCTTGCCGCCAAGAGTTTCGAGCTCACGTCGTTTCTCACCGGCGTGCTCAAGGTCGCCCGCGTCGATGCGGCCTATCCGGGGCGCGTCACCTATCACAATTCCTGCTCCTCATTGCGCGAGATGCAGGTGCGGGAGGCGCCGCGGCTTCTTCTCAACGGCGTCGATGGCCTGACCCTGATCGAGCTTGGCGAGGCCGAGGCCTGCTGCGGCTTCGGCGGCGCCTTTTCGGTCAAATACCCCGACATTTCCGGCGCCATCGCCGATGCCAAAATCCGGGACATCGCCGGCACGGGCGCGGCGACCGTGCTTTCGGGCGATCTCGGCTGTCTCATGCAGATCGCCGGCCGACTGGCACGTGAGGGCGTTGAGGTCGAAGCGCGCCACGTGGCCGAGGTTTTGGCCGGGATGACGGAAGACCCAGCGATCGCCGCGCCCCGACCGAAGCGATAAGTCGGCGGACCGGGGATGGCCAACGCAAAGCAAGACTTCAAATCGGCGGCTGCCGAGGCGCTCGCCGACGCGGCGCTGCAAAAGGCGCTTGGCAACGTCAAGCGGGGCTTCATGCTCAAGCGGGCGGCGGCCAAGGCGAAGCTGCCCGAATTCGATGCGCTGCGGGAGGATGCCCGCGCCATCAAGGACCACACGCTGGCGCATCTCGATCTTTATCTGGAGGCCTATGAGCGCAAGGTGATCGAGAGCGGCGGCGAAGTGCACTATGCGCCAGGCGCCGCCGACGCCCGCGCCATCGTGCTCAAGCTCTGCCAAGACGCCGGCGCCAAGCTCGTCACCAAGGGCAAGTCGATGGTGAGCGAGGAGATCGGGCTCAACGAACATCTCCAGGCCGCGAAGATCGACGTGATAGAGACCGATCTCGGCGAATATATCGTCCAGCTCAGAAGCGAGCGGCCGAGCCATATCATCGCGCCGGCCATCCATCTCAGCAAAGAGACGATCGAGCTCGAATTCCGCCGCAAGCATCGGCGTCTGCCGCGCGAGCGGCGGCTCGACCGGGCGGAATTGCTGGTGGCCGAGGCGCGGGCGCTGCTGCGCGAGAAATTCCTTGCCGCCGACGTCGGCGTCACCGGCGCCAATCTGTTGATCGCCGAGACGGGTTCCTCGGTGATCGTCACCAACGAGGGCAACGGCGATCTGACCTCGACCTTGCCGCGCCTGCATATCGTCATCGCCTCGATCGAGAAGCTGGTGCCGACGCTCGAGGACGCCTCGACGATTCTGCGGCTGCTCGCCCGCTCGGCGACCGGACAGGAGATCACCACCTATACGAGCTTCGCCACCGGTCCGCGGCGCGAGGGCGATCCCGACGGGCCGAGCGCCTACCACGTCGTGCTGCTCGACAATGGGCGGAGCGAGATGCTCGGCAACGAGTTCGCCGACATGTTGCGCTGTATCCGCTGCGGCGCCTGCCTCAATCATTGCCCGGTCTATGGGGTGATCGGCGGGCATGCCTACGGCTCGGTCTATCCCGGGCCGATGGGTGCGGTGCTGACGCCACAGTTCGCCAGCATCGACCGCGCGCGCGACCTCCCCAACGCCTCGACTTTCTGCGGGCGCTGCGAGGCGGTCTGTCCGATGGACATTCCCCTCCCCGACATGATGCGGGTCTGGCGGGAGCGCGACCATGCCCACGGCAACCCGCCCCGCTTCGAGCGCCTGATGCTGCGGCTCTGGGCGTTCGCGGCGAAGCGGCCGCGCCTCTACCATGCGCTTGCCGGCGCGATGGCGCGGTATCTCGCGCGGCGCGCGGGCGCGCGTGGTCGGTTGGGCCAGCTACCGCTGATGGGTGCTTGGACATCGGTGCGCGATCTTCCCGCCCCGCAAGGCAAGACCTTTCAGCAACTCTATGCGCGACGCGCGCCAAAGGACGGCGAATGAGCGCGCAAGACGACGCGCGCTCGATTGTCATGGGACGCATTCGTGCGTCGCTCGGCGTGGCGAGCTTGGACCGCGCGCGCAAGGCTTCGGTCGAGCGCCGGCTGGAGCGCCACCCGCGCAGCACCATTCCTGCGCGCGCCAAGCGGGGCCGCGCGGAATGCGTGGCACTGTTCACCGAGATGCTCGCCGCGCAAGGCGCCGATGTGCGGCGGGTGCCGACACGCAAGGAGGCGGTGGCGGCGATCGCGTCCTATCTCGGCACCTGCAATTTGCCGCCGCGCATCCGCATGGGCAGCGACGCCAAGCTTGCCGTGCTCCCCTGGCGCGACGCGTGGGACATCGAACGCTCGGTCGGGACGGCGGGGCGCGACGACCGGGCCGCGCTGTCGCGCGCCGTGGTCGCCGCGGCGGAGACCGGAACCTTGTTCCTGGTGTCGGGTCCCGAAAACCCGACCACGCTGAACTTCCTTCCCGAAGCCCACACCGTGCTGATCGAAGCGGCGGATATCGTCGGCTGCCACGAGGAGGCCTGGGACCGGCTGCGGACGATCTACGGCCAAGGCGCGCTGCCCCGGAGCGTGAACCTGATCAGTGGGCCCTCGCGGACCGCGGATATCGAGCAGACCATCGTGCGAGGCGCGCACGGCCCCCGCCGCCTGCTGGTGCTGATCCTCGGCTAGCGGCGGACAAGACGCCGTTTTGACGCGGGCCAAGCCTGGCGCGGCTTCGCTTCCGTTCGCCCAACGCTTCGGATATGGTGCAACGCACTCACCCGCCGCGGGCGAAGATCGGGAAAAAGCCGGCATTTCAAGGCCGGTACGGGGTGGCCTTCAATGCGTCTGGCCGTATGGCTGATCGAGCGTCCTCGCTGGTTCAAGCGGACACTGCTGATCCTCAACGACATCGCGATGCTCAGCATCGCGCTGTGGGCCGCCTATACGCTCAGGCTCAGCCGGCTGTACGTGCCCGAGAGCCCGGACAAATGGGCGCTGCTGATCGCCGCCCCCATCATCGGCGTCGTCGTCTTCCATATGCGTGGGCTGTACAAGCTGGTGACCCAATTCATCGGCCCCGAAGGCACTACCCGCATCTATATCGCCGTGGTCATCGCCGCCCTGCTGTGGGCGCTGCTGGTTTATATGAGCGCGGTCAAGGATCATCCCCGGTCGGCGGTGGTGATATACGGCCTGATCGCCGCCGGTCTCATACGCTTGAGCCGGCAATGGGCGGGGGCGGCGCTACTCTCGGCGGCGCCGCAGCATAAGCCGGCGGGCTTCGACGAGCGCAAGCCGGTGATCATCTATGGCGCGGGGACCATTGGCATCCAGCTGTTGCGCGCCCTGAACGAGGCCGGCGGCTATAAGCCCGTCGCCTTCATCGATTCCAATCCCTCGTTGGCCGGCCAGTTCGTGCACGGCTTGAAGGTGGCGAGGCCCGAGAAGATCGCCAAGCTGATCGCCGAGGAGAACGTCAAGGAGGTGCTGCTCGCCACGCCGTCGGCGCTGCGCAGCGAGCGGCGCATCGCGCTCAGGGTGCTCGAGGCTTTTCCCGTGGTGGTGAAGACCCTGCCGGCGCTGGAGGAGATCGCCTCGGGTCACGTCCAGGTGAGCGACCTCAGGCCGATCGACGTCGAGGATTTGCTCGGGCGCGACCCGGTCATCCCCAATCTCGAGCTGTTGACCGCCAATGTGCGGGGCAAGGTGGTGATGATCACCGGGGCCGGCGGCTCGATCGGCTCGGAGCTGACGCGCCAATTGTTGCGCTTGGGACCGAAGATGCTGGTGCTGTTCGAGCTGTCGGAGGTCGCGCTGTACGAGATCTCGCTGGAGATCGAGGAGCTCAAGCGGCGGCTACTAAAGGAAGAAGATGTCGGCGGATCGACTCCGACCGCCGTGACCGGCGTGCTCGGCTCGGTGCTCGACCGCAAGCTCGTATCCCGCACCATCCAGGAGCTTGGGGTCGAGGTGATCTATCACGCCGCCGCCTACAAGCACGTGCCGATCGTCGAGATGAACCCGTTTGCCGGTTTGCAGAACAATACGTTCGGAACCCTGGTGGTCGCCGATGTGGCCAAGGAGCTCGGGGTCGAGCGTTTCGTGCTGGTCTCGACCGACAAGGCGGTGCGCCCGACCAATATCATGGGCGCCAGCAAGCGGCTCGCCGAGCAGATCCTCCAGGCGCTGGCGCAGGAGCGCGGCACCCGCACCATCTTCACCATGGTAAGGTTCGGCAACGTGCTCGATTCCTCGGGCTCGGTGGTGAAGCTGTTCCGCAGCCAGATCCGCAACGGCGGACCGGTGACCGTCACCGACCCGGAGGTGATCCGCTATTTCATGTCGATCCCGGAGGCCGCGCAGCTGGTGATCCAGGCCGGCACCATGGCGACGGGCGGCGAAGTGTTCGTGCTGGAGATGGGCACGCCGGTGAAGATCGACGATCTCGCCCGCACCATGGTCCGCCTTTCGGGCCTCGAAATCCGCGACGAGAAGCATCCCGACGGCGACATCGCCATCGAATATGTGGGCTTGCGGCCGGGCGAGAAGCTCTATGAGGAGCTGTTGATCGGCGAGAACACGACCGGCACCAGCCATCCGCGCATCTTCAAGAACTCGGAGCCGATCGTGCCCTATGACGAGCTGGCGGCGGTGTTGGAGCGGCTCGAGGATGCGGTCCACCGCATGGACGAGGTCGAGATGCAGGAGGTGCTGCGCGCCACCGTCGAGGGCTATGTGCCGGCGAGCGGCGCGCATCCGATCACGGGCAAGGGCGAATGGCAGCCCGCCTCGCGCACGCTTCACTAGCAGGCATGCCGGAACCTCAGTCCGCGCTTTGGGCCGCCTTGGTGGTCGCGGGATGCGCGGGGCTCTCGGCGCTGCTGATCTCGATCTTGCGGCCAATCCTCATGCGCCATCTGTTGGCTCACCCCAACGAACGCTCCTCGCATAGCATCGCGACGCCGCAAGGCGCCGGGTTTGGCGTCATGGCGGCGGTGTTCGTAGGCTGCGCGCTCGGGATTGCCTTCTGGGTGCATGATACCGAGCCGAAACTGTTCGGCCTGCTGGTCGCGGCGGCTGGGCTCACTTTGCTCGGCGCCATCGACGATGCGCGCCCGCTCTCGGTGTGGGCGCGCCTGCTTGGCCAATTCCTCGCCGCCATCGTCGTGATCGGCGCGCTGCCCGAGTCCTTCCGGGTGTTCCCCGGCCTGATGCCGGCGGGTATCGAGGATGCGCTGCTGGTGCTGGGCATCGTCTGGTTCGTGAACGCCGTCAATTTCCTCGACGGCCTCGATTGGATGATGGTGGCGCAGGTCGTGCCGATGACGCTCGGGATCGCGGTGCTGCACGCGCTTGGCGCGGTGCCTGACAGCGTCGGGCTGCTCGCGCTCGCGCTGCTCGGCGCCGTGCTCGGTTTCGCCGTCTTCAACCAGCACCCGGCGCGGATCTTCCTCGGCGATGCCGGCAGCCTGCCGATCGGGTTGAGTCTCGCCTTCCTGCTGATTGCCGTGGCGCACAGCCATCTCGCCGCCGCGCTGCTGCTGTCGCTCTACACGCTAGCCGATCCGACGCTCACGCTGTTCCGCCGCATGGCCGCGAAGGAGCCGATCCTCTCGGCGCACCGCACGCATTTCTATCAGCGTGGCGTGAGCGCCGGGCTGACCGTGCCGCAAGTGACGACGCGCATCTTTTCGCTTTGCCTGCTGCTCGCGGCGCTCGCCGTGGTCACGGTGGTGGCAGACACTCTCGTGGTTGATGTTTTGTGCCTGGGGCTTGGCCTGGCGGCGACCGCGCTGACGCTCTGCGCGCTTAGCAAGGGACGCTAGTCATGTCGCAGCGCGTGCTCATCACCGGCGCTTCGGGCTTCATCGGCAAGCATCTGGTGAAGGCGCTGGCCAAGGAAGGCTGGCAGGTCAGGGCGGCTGCACGCGATCCGGCGGCGATCCCCACGATCGCCGGGGTCGAGCCTGCGGCGATGCCCGATCTCGCTCAACCGGCCGACTGGTCTGGGCTGTTGGCGGGCACAAGCCATGTGGTGCACCTCGCCGGTATCGCGCACGGCCCGGGCTCGCTTAGCGGCGCGCTCTACAGCCGCATCAACGGCGAGGCCGTCGGCGAGCTGGCACGCCAAGCCGCCGGCAAGGTCGAGCGGCTGGTGTTCATGTCGTCGGTCAGGGCGCAGGTCGGCGTATCGGCCGAGCACATCATCACCGAACGCGACCCGACGCTGCCCACCGACGACTACGGGCGGTCCAAGTTGCGAGGGGAGAAGCTGCTCGCCCAGAGCGGCGTCGCCTACACCGTGCTCCGCCCCGCCGTGGTCTATGGCAAGGGCGTCAAAGGCAATATCGCCGCGCTCGCCACGCTCGCTAAAACGCCGATGCCGCTCCCTTTCGCCCGTCTCACCAATCGCCGCTCGCTGCTTGCGCTGGAGAATCTTGCTTCCGCGGTCTCGCTCGCGCTCAGCACGGCGAAGGCCGAGAACCAGACATACCTCGTGGCCGACGCCGAGCCGATCAGCGTCGCCGACATCGTCGCGGCGATGCGCGAAGGGCTTGGGCGACCGCCTCACCTCGTCACCGTCCCGTCCGGCGCCATCATGCGGCTGATGAAGTCGTTCGGCCGGGAGGCCGACTGGGAGCGCATCTCCTCGAGCTTCGTGATCGACGCCGCCAAGCTCGCCGGGCTCGGCTGGCGCCCCGAGGTCACGTCAAAAGCGGGCCTGGCGCGGATGATGCGGGCGGAGAACGGCGCGGCAGCCTAGCGCGCGATGAGCTGATCGTAGAGCTCGATGGTCTGGCGGCCGATCGCCTCGGCGGAGAATTTCGCCACCACCAGGGCGCGCGCATTGGCGGCGAATCGTTGCCGCAGCGCCGCATCGCCGGCGAGTGTGGCCATGGCCTCGGCCAAGGCGCCCGCGTCGTCCACCGGCACGGTCAGCGCGGTCTGGCCGGCAATGGCGATCTCCCGGCAGCCAGGCGCGTCGGACGCCACCATCGCGCGGCCGCAGGCGGCCGCCTCGAGCAGGCTCTTCGGCAGTCCCTCACGGCGCGAAGCGAGCACGGCGAAATGCGCGCGCGCCCAGACCGTTGCGATGTCGGCGACGTGACCGAGCCAATGAATGCCGTAAAGGCTGGCGAATTCGCGAAGCTGCTCGGGAGCGAGCGATCCCGGATTTTCCTTGTCGCAATCCCCGGCCAGCAGCAATTGCAGCGGGACGCCCCGCTTGGTCAGGCGCGAGAAGGCATCGATCACCGTCAGCACGCCCTTGTCGGCGAGCATGCGGCCGACATAGGCCGCGGTCACCGGCGGCGGCGGCTCGGGCAGCGGCGTGAGCTTGTCCGTGTCGACGCCCGAGCCGGGAATGATGAGGACGGTCTCGGGCGGAACGCCGAGACCGAGCACAAAGGCGCGGTCGTCGGGATTTTGCACGACGGTGCGGCTCCGCCCCCGGTGCAACAGGCGGGACAGGGCATAGCGCACTGTTTTGCGCGTCAGTCCGCTGACGCGCGCCTCGCCGATGAACAGCGTGCCTAACCCCGTCAGGCTGTTGACCACCGCCGTAGCGGTAAAGCCGAGGCTCGCCGTGGTGCCGAGCAGTACGGGCTTCAGCGAGACATTGTGCTGGATGGCGGGCTTCAGCTCGCGGATGAGGCGGCGCAGCGCCAGAATCGCCGAGATGCTGCCAAGCGGCGAGAGGCTGCCCCGGCTCCAATCGAGCGCATGCGGCACGAAGCCTTCCCGGACAATGGCAGCCTCGCCATGCTTGATTCGAGTCGCGACATGCACCTCGTAGCCGGCTTGCTTGGCGGCGCGGGCCATCGGCAGCCGATGCGACAAGAAGTACCAGTCCTCGGTGACGACGTAGAGGATGCTAAGGGCCATCGGCAGGCTTGTATCAGTGCCGTAGGCTTGGCGGAACAGGGGCCGGCCAAAAGCGCCGCATAGCCGAGCGGCCCCAGTATTTTCTCACGGTTGCCATTTTTGCACCCTTCCTCTCGCGGGCAAGATTCGCTATCTTCTGCTTCGGCTGACGGAGAGCAGCTTCGGGGGATTGCTATGAAATATCTCGCTCTAATCGTGGTTTCTTGCGCCGTGGCGGCGGTGGCCGCACCCGAGCCTGCACGCGCCTTCGACATCCAAGGGCAGAACGCGACCGTGCCAGACGCCGTCGAGCCGTTCAGCGCGCTGTTCCCCGAAGGGTTTAACGACGCCAAAGGAAGCTCGCTGGCGCTGCCCTATATCGGCAAGAGCGACAGTTCCGCCTTCATCTCCGATTATGGCAACGGGATCGCGATTCCCGCGCCCGGCGTCGACCGGCCGACCCCCGCCTGGGCCTATCGCTAGGCGTCCACGTTCGACCTTTCAGTGAAGCTTGATTCGTTCGCGCGAGCGCGGTTGTGCCCTTGCTGGGTCCAAGATCGCCATGTGTGGGTGAACGTCTGGAATAGCTCACCTTGATCGGCGAGCCTTCCCGCATGCGACGGCCTCGGACGGACCGCGCGAGCCTTACTTTTCCGAATCGCCCGGCTCTGTGCCGCCAACTTTGGCGCCAAGCTTGGCCCCGATGGTTTCGTCTTGGAGATCGAAGTTTTCCAAGAGTTCCCGGGTCACCAGCTCGAAGCCCAGCAGCTTGGCGAAATCAATCCTGTCAGGCTTTTGCATCTCGCACCCTCAAGGTTCGCAAGATCGTGAGCTTATCAGACCCGCAAGCGTTGGCCAGCGCTCCGAAAGCGGTACACGCCGGAAATTAATCTCTCTTGCGGCCAAGGCTGGCGAGAGCGGATCCCGGCAAAGTAAACCCCGACCGAGGAGAACCCGGCCGGGGCTGGCATTGCCGGAGAGATAGATAGTGCAGAGTCAAGTAATCGGGTTATCCCGTCACTTAACCGAGCTTCAAGGGCTCTGACACGACGGCTTTCTCGTGATGTCCGACACAGCCACCGAGGCTGAGCGCAGCCGAGACGATGATCGCGCAAGCTATAAAGACACGCATGGCTTATCCCCCATTCGCAGCGTTTGTATGGTTAGACCTTATCTGCTTTCACCCGGGAATGCTGTGACACTTGGGACACAGGCGAGAGCGAAAACACGGAAGCGTCCCCCTGAACCCGTTGAAAAAGGGCGCCGGCCGAAACCGACGCCCCTCAATTCAGGCGATTAGTAGCTCGCCGGCAACGCCGGCAATCGAGCGAATTACGGGCAGACCAGCTTCCACCGGCCGAAGACGCCCTGCTTCCAGAAGCAGCTGGGCCGCACCGGCGGGCCCCAAGTCAGCGCATAGGCTGGCTCATCGACGTCGTAAGTCACCCAAACGCACCGATTCTCCCCGCACAGCCATTCGGCTTTCGCCTGCTGACCGGCGAATAGCAGCACAGCCGCCATCACCGATCCGGCCAAAATCGCTCTCTTCATACTTCAACCCTCCACCCACGCTGATCGATGGCCGCGATTAAAGCCGGGCGTGCTGCGGGAGTCCATATGCGCTTAGGTCGCGCAATGGGATGGCCCCCGCCCGGCGCTCGTCCGGCAGACCGGCACAGCCGGCAACCGGGCGTGGCAACATGCGGCAAAGAAAGACCCCGGCAAGGTGTGAACCCGCCGGGGTTAGAGAGAAAACTGCAGGGTAAGCTAGCGTGTTATCTCGCCATTTAGCCGAGCTTCAAGGGCTCGCTGACGACGGCCTTCTCGTGGTGGCCGACGCAACCGGCGAGGCCGACGACTGATGAAATGATGATGGCGCAAGCAATCAAAACGCGCATGGTTGATCCCCCCGTGTTGAACCCCAACGCACCATACAAGATCCTCGGCGCAAAAGCTGTGGCTCGGAGAACACGCTGGAACTTAAATTGCGGCTGGCAGCCGGGCCCGCGAGGTCATGAGCCGGACTGGATCACGGATTTCAACAGCTCACTGCCGCCCGACCAAAGAATCTGAACCCCAAGACAGAACAGGATAAATGCGGAAAGCCGCACGGCGATGTCGGTGCCACCAGGGCCCAGCAAGCGCTGGATTCGGTCCGCATAGGCAAAGCACAAGAAAATGGCGACGACGATCACCGCAACGGCCGACAGGCTCGCCAGGATGAAAAGGAACTCGTCCATCGAATTGGTGTAAGACGCCTTCGACAATCCGAGGCTGATCACCACCGCGATGGTCCCAGGCCCCGTGGTTAGCGGCAAGGTCAACGGATAGAAAGCGTGGTCAAGCGGATCGGTCCGCGAAATGCCATCGGCCGAGGCCGCGAGCTCCTTTTGGCTGCCTTCGTTGAGAAGCTTCCACCCGGCTACAGCGACGATGAGACCGCCAGCCACGCGAAGCACCGGTATCGATATGCCGTAGACCTCAAGGATAATTGCGCCCAGCAGGAGCGAGCACACCAGAACGAAAAACGAGTTTCTTGCGACCCGCCACGCCAGGATACGACGAACTTCCGGCGTCGCGCCGCGGGTCAATCCGAGAAAGACGAGCGCCGATCCGGGTGGATTGACCACCGGAAAGATCGCAGCGAGCACGAGGAGGAACGTGTTGAGAGAGGAGTTCATGCAAGTCCGCCCCTGCGTATCAGCCGCATTCCCGAATGGGTTGCAATAGCACGCCGGACGAGCACGCCGGAGGGCCGAGCCCCCGAAGTTCCAAGTTTATTGGAAGGCTGGTACCGCCGGGCGAATTCGAATCGCCGACCTCTTGATCCACAGTCAAGCGCTCTAACCAACTGAGCTACGGCGGCATGTAGGTGAAGCCTTGGGCGCGAACCTAAGCGGAGCGCGCAGCCGTTGCAAGCGGGGCGGCGGGTGGATTTCGGGGGAGCCGACCGGGCGCGAGCGGCCGATCGGAACCGTCTCTTCCGCCATAGAAAAAGGCCTGGGGCTGTGCACCCCAGGCCTTTCCTTGCGCGCTTACGCTCACGGCCCTCGAAAAACGCGGCGACGACGCGCCGGGTTCGCGGCTATTTCCGAATCGCGTCGAGAGAGCGGCTCATCTGATTCTTGATCGGCTCGGCGGTGTCGGCGGCGATCTTGCTGGTCAAAGCCCGGATCTCGCCCGCCTGATTGGCGAACACGTCGAACTGGTGGCGGATGAAGGCCGATTGCAGCTCGACGATCTCGCCGAGGGTTTTGGCGCCGGCCAGGCTCTTGGCGAGGTCGAAGCCTGAGTTCAGATTGCGCTGAGCAAGATCGATCAGCTTACGATTGAAGGCGGTGGCGCCCTGCCCGGCGGCATCGAAGGAACGCTCGAGCGCGTCGATTGCCTCTTCGAGGGCGTCTTTGCCGCGCTCATAGGCCTCGCGGCTCTGGGTCACGGTCTTCTCGGCGAGAGCGCGGACGCTCTCCGGCACGGTCGTATCGAGCTTGAAGGATTCGAAATCCTTGGTGGCTTTACGGAAGCTGTCGCGCGCCTGCTCGGCGGCGGCTTGCGGGGTATAGGTCTCACTCATGGTCGCACCTCTGCTTAGAGTCGTTTCGCTATGGGGCAAATGCGGACATGGCCCATGAGGAGGGGTCGCCGCAGAATCTTTTGTTGCAGTGCAATATAATTGTTGCGTTGCGATAGCGCAAGATCGCTGATCGCCTCATCAGCACTTTTTTAGCCCTGTCGACGAACTTTCCGGTTTCGGCCTTTGCAAAATACCGAATTCGCCTAAATTTAGTGGATGAGTCGAATTAGCGCCCTATTGCTTGCGCGTGTGCGGCCTGTGGCCAATTCCCCGCGCTAAGGCGTCCGACCGAGCTCTTGTCTATTGGGGCCGAAATGGCCGACCTCAGACCGCAAATGCGCCTGGACCATGCCGAAGGGGACCGCGAGGCCCTCGAGCATATCGCGCGCGCGCTCGAAGGCCGCGTGCTTCCGGGACCCGGAGCGGCCGCGCTTCCCGAACCGCAAGTGGAAGCCGCGGCGCTGACGCTGGAACCCGCAAGTCTCAAGACTTCTGCTCGAAGCCATGCCGGCAGCGATCGGCATGCTCGGGCGCGGCGGGTTGATTTACGCAAACAGCGCGTTCGCGTTCGCCTTCGGCTATCGCTCGCCTTGCGAATTGCTCGAAGCGGGCGGCTTGGACGCGATCCTGCCGAACTGGGGGCCGCTCACGCAAGATCAAGACGCCCCACGCAGCGCGCCGATCGAGGCACTCACGCGCTCGCGGCGAAAATTGAAGGTCGCCTTCGCGCTGACCGCGCTCGATGGCGAGGTCAGACTGTTGCGCCTGATCGACCAGACGAGCTTGGAGGAGGAGACGGCCGCCGCTGCGTCGGCGAATGGCGCAAGCCCGCCGACGGTAAATGGCGCCAGCGCGCCAGTCGAGGCAGCGAAGCCGGAAGCCGATGCTTCATCGCGGCTCGAGTTTCTCGCCAAGGTCAGCCACGAGGTGCGCACGCCGCTCAATTCAATCATCGGCTTTGCCGAATTAATGGCGCAGGAGCGCTTCGGGCCGATCGGCAACGCCCGCTACAAAGGCTATGTCGATGACATCCATCAGAGCGGGCTCTATGCGCTGTCGCTGCTCAACGATCTGCTCGACATCTCGAAGATCGAGGCCGGCAAGTTCGAGCTGAATTTCACCGCGGTCGAGGTGCCGGAGCTGGTCGAGGATTGCGTCGGTAGTTTGCAGCCGCTCGCCAAGCGCGCGCGCATCGTGCTCAGGACCTCGCTCCAGCCCGAGCTGCCGACGGTGGTCGCCGATCCGCGCCGGCTGAAGCAGATCCTGCTCAACCTGCTCACCAACGCCATCAAGTTCACCAAGGAAGGCGGACAAGTGATCCTGTCCGGTGGGATGATCGACGGCGAGTTGCGCTTGCGGGTGCGCGACACCGGCGTCGGCATGACCAAGGACGAGATCGCCTTCGCCATGCAGCCGTTCCATCAGCTCGACACCGCGCCACGCCGGCAGATGGGCACGGGGCTCGGCCTCCCCGTCACCAAGGCATTGGTCGACGCCAACCGCGCGCGGCTGGTTCTGACCAGCGAGCCCGGCGTCGGCACCGCTGCCGATGTGATCTTCCCCGCCGACCGGCTGTTCGGCGCCTAGCCTCCACAAATTCATCGCCAGCGTCGCCGCGCCGCAGGCAGGACGATGTACTTGGTTGCGCTGGCGAAATCTGTGTGACGGGCCAGCTCTGGCGTAGGCTATCTTGCATCTATACCTATGATATTCAAGTATATCTAGTTAAATCATTACAATAATACATACGTACCGAAGCTTAGAAGGCTTCTAAAGTTGATTTGATTGCGATATTCTTGTTGACTTTGATCGTTGCCAACCCTTAATCGACTAATGACCCCCGGCGCTGGGTTTGGGGGCGAACGTCCGATACCGGGGCCTTGAACCTCGGCCATTGGAGGATGTCGATGCGATTTGGCTGTGCGCGCGCCACCGCGCTTGCGCTTGTTGTCCCCCTCCTCGTAGCGCCGCTGGCCTCGGCCGCAGAGCCCGAGGAAGTCAATATCTACTCCTACCGGCAGCCTTATCTGATCAATCCGCTGCTGAAAGAGTTCACCGAAGAGACCGGCATCAAGGTCAATGTGATCTATGCCGAGAAGGGCCTGATCGAGCGCATCCAGGCCGAGGGCCGCAACAGCCCGGCCGACCTGCTGCTCACGGTCGATGTCGGCAATCTCACGCAAGCAACCGATGCCGGCATCGCCCAGCCGATCCAATCGCCGGTGCTCGATGCCGCGATCCCCGCCGCCTATCGCGCGGCCGACGGAGAGTGGATCGGCCTAACGCGCCGCGCGCGCGTGGTCTATGCGTCGAAGGAACGCGTGAAGCAGGATGCGATCAGCTATGAGGAACTCGCCGACCCGAAATGGCGCGGCAAGATCTGCATCCGCTCCGGCCAGCACGTTTACAACGTCGCGCTGATCGCCTCGATGATCGCCGCGCATGGCCAGGCGTGGACCGAAACGTGGCTGAAGGGCGTGAAAGCCAATCTGGCGCGCAAGCCCGCCGGCGACGACCGGCTACAGGTCAAGGGCGTCTATGCCGGCGAATGCGATATCGCCATCGGCAACACCTATTACATGGGCGCGATGCTGCAGAACGACAAAGAGCCCGAGCAGAAGGAATGGGCGAACTCGGTCAACATCCTATTCCCCAACACGGGCGATCGCGGCACGCATGTGAACATCTCCGGCGCGGTAATGGCGAAATATGCCCCGCACAAGGACAACGCGATGAAGCTGCTCGAATTCCTGGCGTCGGACAAAGGCCAGGAAATGTATGCCGAGGTGAACAACGAATATCCGGTGAAGCAAGGCGTCCCATGGTCCGCTCTGGTCAAGTCCTGGGGCGACTTCAAGCCGGACCCGATCTCGCTCAACCAGATCGCGGCTTTGCGCAAACAGGCGAGCGAGCTCGTCGACAAGGTTGGCTTCGACGACGGGCCCAGCTCATGAGGGGACAACGACAATGAGCTTTCACAACAAGATCGACAGGCAAATCGGCGGCAAGCCTGCGCACGGGGTCTTGGTCCCGCCACGCAGTGGCGCCGAGTGGCTGGTGGGGATGGGCTTCCGCTGCTGGCTCGCCGGCTACGACACGGGCGACATCGGCTACTGGGAAAACGGCTGGACCGAATATAACCGCCGGCTCGGCACCGAGCGGGCCAAACGCGCCGTGACCGAGCTCGCCTGCTGGGTGCGCGCGGTGCGCGCCTCCGCTTCGCGCCGAATCGAATATTCCCCGTTCGGCTGCGCCGGGTTCTGCGCCGACGAATGCATGGCGATCTCGCTGATCGCCGCCTCGCAGCATCACCGCTGCCCGGCGATGCGGGCCTGTGCGCTGGCGCTCACGGGCTCGGAGCTGGTCGAGCCGGTGATCGACGCCGCCAACGCTTTCGCCGATGTGCTGCACGACGCCAATCAGCGCCTGTCGCAAGACGCAGTTGCCGCCCTGATGGCCGACAGGCGCAAGGCCGGCCCGGACGGCCTGGCGGACCGCCACTAGCGGCGTGGGCAAGGCTCAGGCCGCGGGCAACGAACGCGTTCCCTTCCGCCGCAAGCTCGCGCGGCTGAAAGAGAGCGGCAATCTCGGCTGGTCGGTCGCAGCCTTCCTCATCTCGCTGATCGCATTGCTGCCGCTGCTCGCCATCGCGCTAATCGCGCTGCGGCCGAGCGGCGACACCTGGCCGCATCTCATCGCCAATGTGCTGCCCGGCGCGCTCCGCCGCACGCTGCTGCTGATGGCCGGCGTGGGAAGCCTGAGTCTCGTGATCGGCACCGGCACGGCGTGGCTCGTCACCATGTATCGCTTTCCGGGACGGCGCTATTTGCAGTGGCTGCTGCTACTGCCGCTGGCGATTCCGACCTACATCATCGCCTACACCTATCTGGAGATGCTCGATTATTCCGGAATCGTGCAGACCGCTCTGCGCGGCATGTTCGGCTGGCGCAACGCGCGGGACTATTGGTTCCCGGATATTCGCAGCCTCGGCGGCGCCATCGTGGTGATGAGCGCGGTGCTCTATCCCTATGTCTACATCACCGCGCGGGCGAGCTTCGTCTCGCAATCGGTCTGCGTGCTGGAGGTGAGCCGGACGCTCGGGCGAAACGCCGTCGAGACGTTCTGGCAGGTGGCTCTGCCGCTGGCGCGGCCGGCGCTCGCCGCAGGCGTCGCGCTCGCGCTGATGGAGACGCTGAACGATATCGGCGCGGTCGAGTTCTTTGGGGTGCGGACGCTCACCGTCGCGATCTACGATACCTGGCTCGACCGCAACAGCCTGGCCGGCGCGGCGCAGATCGCCTGCGTGATGCTGCTGTTCGTGTTCGCGCTGCTCATCATCGAGCGGGCGCTCAGGGCCGGGCGCCGCTTCCACCACACCACCGGCAAATATCGTGATCTGCGCGAGGACAGTCTGCCAGGCTGGCGCGGTCTGCTGGCGAGCTTGGCCTGCGCTTTGCCGGTACTGTTCGGCTTCGTGCTTCCGGCGGCGGTGCTGCTGCACGACGCCCTGGTACATGTGGCCGCGGGGTTAGCGCCAGAGTTCTGGGAAGCCGCGCTGAACAGCCTCATGCTGTCCGCCGCCGCGGCGGTGCTTGCGGTCGGCTTTGCCGTGGTGCTCGCTTACGCGCGGCGGCAGACGCGCTCGCAGTTGATCCAGGCGGCGAGCACGCTTCCCGCCATCAGCTACGCGATCCCCGGCACCGTGCTCGCCATCGGCCTGCTGATTCCGCTTGCGGGGCTCGACAATTTCATCGACGGGCTGATGCGGTCGCTGTTCGGAGTGTCCACGGGGCTCTTGCTGTCGGGCACGGCGTTCGCCATCGTGCTGGCCTACACGATCCGCTTCCTCGCCGCCTCGCTCGGCGCCGTGGAGGCCGGGTTGAGCAAAGTCTCGCGCAATATCGATGCCGCGGCGCGGACGCTTGGCGCGAGCATCAGCGAGGCGCTGGTCAAGGTGCATCTGCCGCTGCTCAGGCCGGCGCTCGGTGCGGCCGCGCTCCTCGTATTCGTCGATTCGATGAAGGAACTGCCGGCCACGCTGCTGCTCCGGCCCTTCAACTTCGATACGCTGGCGACGCAGGTTTTTACCCTAGCCTCGCTCTATCGCTACGAGGAGGCAGGCCTTTCGGCGCTCACCATCGTGTTGGTCAGTCTTGCCCCCGTGCTGCTGCTGCACGGCATCATCGCTGGAAGTCGCCCGGGGGCCTCAACCAACCCGCGCGGAGCCGCGGCGACAGGCCCTGAATGGGCCCTTCCCGTCTCCTGATTGCCAACAGGATGCACCGGAGTTGGGCTCGCTATCTCGGACTAATCGGGCTAGAAAGACAGGGTCTTAACGCAATCGAAAAAGAGCGGGGCCGCACTTGCAAGGCCCGCGCCGGGAACGGGTGGTAGGGACGGGATGAAGCCTCGCCAAATCCCTTGGAAATGGCTTTTGCTCGGCCTCATCACCCTTCTCATCGCCGGCCTCGCGGTCCTGCCGCGGCTGCTTGCCAATTCGACGCAACTCGCGTCCCGCGTGACCGATGCCTTGTCGGCATGGACCGGAGGCGAGGTGAAGCTCACCGGGCCGTTGCGGGTGCATTACTTTCCCGACGTCTCCATCAAAAGCGGTTTCGAGCTGACCAACGTCTCGCGGCTACCGCTGGTGAAATCCATCAGCGCCAAGGACGCCAAAGTCTCGATCGACTTGGTCGAGCTCGTGTTCGGCCGCATCCGGATCGACGCATTGCGGCTGTTCAAGCCCGAGATCACGCTGAAGGAAGTGCCAACGCTGGTCATGGGGCCCGACCAGACGGTACAGGCGCGGTTGGCCAACCTGCTGACCGGCGCGCCGATCGGCGTGCTGCGCCTGCGCGACGGCACCCTTAACCTACCGACGGCGACGGGCACCGAGGCGATCAAGAAGATCGATGCCCGCTTCGACGCAAGCTCCGGCACCGGAACGATGTCGAGCTTCGGCTCGTTCGAGTTGCGCGACGAGACCGTGGGCTTCGTGCTCGATTGCGGCGCGGCTGCCGGGACCGAGGACGGGATTCGCATTCCGGTCAATCTCACCTTCACCTCGAAACCTCTAACGGCCAAAGTCACAGGCACGGCGTCCTTCAGCAACGGACTTCAGCTCGAGGGGGACGTGCAAGCCGACATGGAAAATGCGCGGCGCTTCTTCAGATGGGCCGGGATCGCCTTGCCGCTGGGGCGCAGCTTGCAGAAGCTGTCGGCGGCGGGCACGGCGCGTTGGAACGGATCGACGCTGACCTTCGACGACGGCACGTTCTCGCTCGACGGCAACAAAGCGGTGGGTCTGCTCGCCGTCACCCCGGGACCGCGCCCGCGCATCGACGCGACACTCGATTTCGAGCGACTAGCTATCGATCCTTATTTCGGCGGCTCCGAGATGCCTCTGCCTGCGCAAGCCGACGTGCTGGAGGGAGCGCTGATCAAATATTTCGACGCCGACCTGCGCATCTCGGCGGCGGAAATGACCGCTCCGATGATCAAGCTCGGGCGCGGCGGGTTTACCATCAGCACCAAGGATGGCGTGCTGTCGAGCGAGGTGGGAGAACTCGAGCTTTGCGGCGGCGAGGCTTCCGGCAGGGTCGGCATCGACCTGTCGGGGGAGGTGGCGAAGGCCAACATCGTGGCTAGCCTCGACGACATGCCGGTCGAGGGCTGCCTCGCCGCATCGTTTCTCGTGCCACTCAAGGGGACCACGAGCCTAAAGGCGGAACTGTCGGGCGAGGGCCGCACCTACGCCGAGTTGATCCAGGCGCTTTCAGGCGGCCTCAAGGTTAACGCCGCCAATGGCGCAATCCCGCTCGATCTTGCCCGGTTGCTCGCGGCAGCGCCGACCCCCCTGGACGGCGCGGGTTGGAGCGGCAACAGTGTCACTTTGTTCGATTCACTCAATGCCGATTGCCGCCTCGCTGGCGGCCATATTTGGTGCGACACGTTCAACATGCAAACCCGCCGCGGAGTGATCGCCGGATCCGGCAATGTCGACATGGCGCAAGCGACGCTCGATTGGAGCCTGTTCGTCGCCAGCAACGCGCAGCCGCTGAAGGCCTCGCAGCTCAGCGCGGAGACCCCACCGCGGATTTCCATCAGCGGGGCACTGGCGCAGCCGATGATCAGACGAACCGACCGGCCGACGCTCGGCGACGGATCGCTGCCGACGGGTGCGACCGCCAATCAGATTTCGCCGCGATGACGGCGTGGCAGAGCAATAGATGAGAACCGATGACGTGTCTGGGCAAGTGAACCGCCAATTCGGTCGAATGCTCACAACGGCGGCCGGCGCGGGGCAAAGCTGCGGCGTTGCCGTGGTGCTGGCGCTCGGCATTGTCGTCTGCGCCAGTGCGCGAGCGGAGGATACGCTCAGCGTCGCCACTTGGGGAGGCGCCTACGGGCAATCGCAAGAGATCGCCTATTTCGAGCCGTTCGCCAAGGAAACCGGCACACGGATCGCGACCGAGGTCTATGACGGCACGCTAGCCAAGATCAAAGAGATGATCGGCGGCGCGGAATCGAATGTCGATGTCGTGGACGTCTCGGCAGCGACGCTCAGCACGCTGTGCAACGACGGGCTGCTCGAACCGATCGAACCCTCGAGCCTTGGCGCGGCGCCGACCGGAGAGAGCGCGGAGCTCGACTTCTATTCCGGCGGGCTGTCCTCCTGCGGCGTCGGTAGTGTCGCCTGGTCGACGGCAATCGCGTTCGATCGGCAGGCTTTCACCAAGGCCCAGCCCTCGCAGATCGCGGACCTGATCGATCTGAAGCGCTTCCCCGGCAAGCGCGCTCTGCCGAACGGCCCGCGCTATACGCTGGAGCTTGCGCTGCTCGCCGACGGGGTCGATCCGGCCAGCGTCTATACCGAGCTCGCCACCCCCGAAGGCGCCGATCGCGCCTTCAAGGCTCTCGACAAGATCAAGGGCGACACCTTTTGGTGGGACAACGCGCAAGAGCCGATCACCTGGCTGCTCGAAAAGAAGGTCGGCATGGCGGCAGGCTATAGCGGCCGCATCTTCCGCGCCGCAGTCGGCGACCGGCAGCGGCTCGGCATGGTCTGGGACGGGCAGATCTACGATCTCGACCTCTGGGCCATCCCCAAAGGCGCCAAGAATAAGGACGGCGCCATGCGCTTCATCAGCTTCGCCAGCGACCCCGCGCGGCTGGCGACGCAGGCGCAGCTGATCGCCTACGGGCCGATGCGCAAATCGGCGCTGGCATTGGTCGGCAAGCACCCGATCATCGACGTGGAGATGAAGGATTATCTGCCCACGGCGCCAGACAATTTCAAAAAGGCGCTCCGATTCGACGACGCCTGGTGGACCGAGCACGGCGCGGAACTGCAAAAGCGCTTCGACGAGTGGCGCGGGCCGGTTTCGCCGGGTCAGGGCAAGCCGCCGATCGAAGTGGCCAACCCGCAAGACGCCGAGCAGAGCACCAGCGCCACCAAGGCCGCCCCCTAACACCCGCGCGCGGGAAAAATATTTCGCGGAATGAAGACGTTGTTCTATCGAGTCGCCGCGCGATCGCATGCCCGCCAAAAATTCTCGCTTGCCCGCGCTGTGTTGCATGCGCCGCAGGTCAAGTTGCAACACTTCACCGCGACAAAAAGAAAATGCGGGTAAGCTTGAACTCTCGTTTGCATCGGCTGTCGCCCATGTGTCATGCTTTTCGTTGGAGAGAGTCCATCGGGTACATCCCAACGGACATCCCTCTTACACAGGATGCACACCAAGAGGGCGCTGCCGCCATGGCGAGCCGGGTTCCGGCAGACGAGGTCGGCAGAGGATGAAGCCAAGCACTGCCGGAGCGGGGCCGGCAGTGCACTTTCATCGGCCCCCTCGCATCCAAATCTAGAACGGCCGATAGATCCCGAGCGCGACATATCCGCTTGGATCATCTTCCAGATAATTGCCGGTGAAGCCGCCGGACAGCGTGACCTCCATCGCGCGGAAATTCACCCGCGCGAAACCGCCGCCGCGTCCCGCATCATATTCCTCGTTGCCGAGCGCGCCGCCTTCGAGGCCCAACGCGAAGCGCGGCGTCAAGCGATAGCCAAGCCGCACCAGCGACCAATATTCCTGGAAGGCGGTGCCATAGCTTGCGTCGGCGCAAAGGAAACTTCGCGCCGACAGATCGAACCAGCTTTCCGCTTGCAGCCGCAATCCCAGCGCACTGCCTTGCACTGAATTGTTTGGATCGTGCGGCACGATGTGCTGGTCCTCGCCCTCGATGCCGGCGAACAGCTTGACGATCAGACGCCCCGGGCGGAACTCGTAACCGATCAGTGCCGCGGCGAAGGTATTCTGCCCATCGAAGGTGGTGGGCTGAAAGGCGCCGTCGAGGAAGAGCGAGCTTTGATAATCGTAGCGGCCGTAAGCGCCGACCGCGCGCAGGCGAAAACCTGGCGCCGCGTAGCCTGCCTTGCCGATCGCGTAGCCCGCGCCCACATAGCCGCTAGCGTAGTTGTCGCTGACCTCGAAGCCGGTGAAGTACTCGGTGCGGGGTTGGTCGGGATCCGCGAGCGCCTCGGGCGCGGACAGGCAGAGGCAAAGCCACAGAACTCCCGCTGCCCCGCTTGCGCGAAGCCAAGCCGCGACGCCTCTTTCCAGCTTTTCCCGCATGGCGAGCACTCGCCCGCCGCATCGCGTCCACTATGCGACAACCGCCACGGAAGGTTTAGCAACCCGCTGGGGTGCAACTCGGTACACTACAATCAAGGATAGGCGGTCGACGCTGCGGGACTAGTAAAACCGTGCTTTGTTCCCCACAACCTTAGACAGAAATGAAACCCGAACGCTTCGAGACATGGCTGACGGTCGACCGCAAGGGGCTCTATTGCCGGCCCGGCGGCTTCCACATCGACCCTTATGGCGGCGCCGCGCGCGCGGTCGTCACGCATGGCCATTCCGACCATGCCCGGCCAGGGCACGCGCATGTGCTGGCGACACGTGAGACGCTCGCGGTCATGACCGCGCGGCTTGGCACGCCGGCGACGAAGGGCAGTCAAGCGCTCGCCTATGGCGAGAGGATCGGCATCGGCGATGTGGCGGTGACGCTGTTCCCCGCCGGTCACGTGCTCGGCAGCGCGCAAGTGCTGATCGAGTGGAAGGGCGCGCGCGTCGTGGTCTCCGGCGATTACAAGCGGAGCGCCGACCCCACCTGCCCCGCCTTCGAGCTCGTGCCTTGCAATCTCTTCATCACCGAGGCGACCTTCGCGCTGCCCGTGTTCCAGCACGGCGACGCGCGCGAGGAAGTGGCGAAGCTGCTCAGATCGCACGCGCAATTCCCCGAACGCGCGCACGTGGTCGGCGCCTATGGGCTCGGCAAGAGCCAGCGGGTGATCGCGCTGTTGCGCGAGGCTGGTTATGAGCGGCCGATCTATCTTCACGGCGCACTTGCCGCATGTTGCGCGCTTTATGAGTTGTTCGGCGTGCGACTCGGCCCACTGAAGTCGGCGACCGGCGCCAAGCGCGAGGAGCTGAAAGGCGCAATCGTGCTCGCACCGCCGAGCGCGATCGCCGATCGCTGGTCGCGCAGGCTGCCCGATCCCGTCACCGCCTTCGCCTCGGGCTGGATGCGGGTGCGGGCGCGGGCGCGGCAGCAGGGCGTCGAGCTGCCGCTGGTGATCTCCGACCATGCCGACTGGGGCGAATTGACCGAGACCATCGCCGAGACCGGCGCCGAGGAGATCTGGGTCACGCATGGACGCGAGGACGCGCTGCTGCATCACATCCAAACCACGGGCCGCAAGGGCCGCGCGCTCGCCCTGGTCGGTCGCGAGGACGAAGACCAGTGAAAGCCTTCGCCGCGCTTCTCGACCGGCTCGCTTACACGCCCTCGCGCAACGACAAGCTGCGCCTACTAGCCGATTACTTTGCGTCCGCGCCCGACCCCGATCGCGGCTTCGCGCTCGCCGCGCTCACCGACGGATTGTTCTTCAGGCTGCCGCTGCGGCGCATCCTGACCGAGCTGATCGCGCCCCGCGTCGATCCGGTGTTGTTCGACCTGTCGCGTGACTATGTCGGCGACACCGCGGAGACGATCGCGCTGATCTGGCCGGGAGGCGGCAAAGGCGCCACACCGCCGCGACTTGCGGCCATCGTCGAGGCGCTCCAGTCGACGCCGCCTGCGGAGATCCCTCGCCTTCTCGCGACTTGGCTCGATACGCTCGACGCCACCGGGCGGTGGGCCCTGCTCAAGCTGCTGACGGGGGCGCTCCGCGTCGGCGTCTCGGCCCGGCTCGCCAAGACCGCACTGGCCGAATGGTCCGGCGTCGATCTCGCCGATATCGAGGAGGTCTGGCATGGGCTGCGCCCGCCTTATCTCGAGTTGTTCGCCTGGTTGTCGGGGTCGGCACCGCGACCCGACGTCAGCTCGCGCGCGACGTTCCGGCCGCTGATGCTGTCGCATCCGATCGAGGACAAGGAGCTCGCGTCGATCGAGCCGAAGGACTTCGTCGCCGAATGGAAATGGGACGGCATCCGCGTACAAGCCGCCCATCAAGGCGGCGAGAAGCGACTGTTCTCGCGCACCGGCGACGACATCTCCGGCGCGTTTCCAGACGTGGTCGAAGCAATCCCGGAAGGCATGGTGCTCGACGGCGAATTGCTGGTGATGCGCGGAGGCGAGGTCGCGCCATTCAACGATTTGCAGCAGCGGCTGAACCGCAAAACGGTGACCGCCGCCATGCTGAAATCGCACCCGGCGCATATCCGGCTCTACGACATGCTGTTCGATCGAGGCGAAGATTTGCGCGAGCTTCCCTTTACCGCCCGTCGCGCACGGCTTGAAGCGTGGCACCAGGCGCATGGGCCGCGCCGCACCGACATCTCTTCCATCATCGATTTCAGCTCGATGACGGAGTTGGAGGCGCTCTGGGCCGGGGCGCGCGAGACCGGCGTCGAGGGGCTGATGCTGAAGCGCCGGATGAGTCCCTATATCGCCGGCCGGCCCAAGGGCCATTGGTATAAATGGAAGCGCGCGCCGCTCACCATCGATGCCGTGCTGATGTATGCGCAGCGGGGCAGTGGCAAGCGCTCGTCCTATTATTCGGACTATACGTTCGGCGCCTGGCGCGACGGGGAGAGCGGCGCGGCCGAGCTGGTGCCGGTCGGCAAATCTTATTTCGGCTTTACCGACGAGGAGCTCCGAGAGCTCGACGCTTTCGTGCGCAACCATACGGTGGACAGCTTCGGACCCGTGCGCCAGGTCGAGCCCAAGCTCGTGTTCGAGGTGGCGTTCGATTCGGTGCATCGCTCCAGCCGGCACAAATCCGGCGTCGCCATGCGCTTTCCCCGCATCCACCGTATCCGCTGGGACAAGCCCGCGGCGGAGGCCGACCGACTGGAAACGTTGACCGCCATGATCGTGGGGTAGAGAGCAAATGACGCGCGAGGCTTCGGAGCATGCGGTTGCCGGGCTCACCTGGGACCAGGTCAAACACCGGCTGGCCGCAGGCGCCGCCGCCATTCTTCCCATCGGGGCTGCGGCCAAGCAGCACGGGTTGCATATGCCGATGTCGACCGATCAGCTGTTCGCGGAGCATTTCGCCCGCGCGCTCGCCGACAAGATCGACGCGCTGATCTGGCCGACATTGACCTACGGCTTTTATCCGGCATTCGTCGCCTATGCCGGCAGCGTCAGCCTGTCAGGGGCGACGTTCCGGGCCACGGTCACCGAGATCGCCGACGCCCTCATCGGCTTTGGCGCCAGACGCATCTTCATTCTCGATACGGGCCTCAGCACCATCGCGCCGGTCGACGCGGCGATCAGTGGGTGTCGCGATGCCTCGCGGGTGCGCCATCTGAAACTCTTCGCCGGGCCGCGCTTCGATGCCACGGTTCGGGCACTGCAACGGCAGCCATACGGCAGCCATGCCGACGAGATGGAAACCTCGCTGATGCTCGCCATCGCGCCCGAGTGGGTCGACATGGCCCGGGCCGTGCCCATGCCCTTCGCGCCGAACGGGCCTTCGCCCGGCGCGCTGTCGCCGGACGATCCCACCGCTGCCAACTACGCGCCAAGCGGCAGCTTCGGCGATCCCACGCTCGCTTCCGCCGACAAAGGGTCGCGGGTGCTTGCCGCCATCATGGAGGATATGATCGAGGCCGCGGGATGAAACGAACGACCAACGAGGAGGCCGATCATGAGGATGTTAGTTCACGCAATTTTCCCCACCGAGCCGTTCAACGCGCTGGTCCGGAGCGGCAAAGCGGGCGAAATCCTGAAAAAAATCTTGGAGGATTTGAAGCCCGAAGCGGTCTATTTCACCGAAGAGGACGGCCTGAGAGCGGCGATGCTGGTGGTCGACATCGCCAGTCCCTCGGACGTACCCAAGATCGCCGAGCCGTTCTTTCTCAAGTTCGACGCCGAGTGCCGCATGCGGATCGTCATGAGTCCCGACGACCTGATGAATGCCGGGCTCGACGGGCTCGGCAAGAAATGGGGTTGATCGCTCACGCGTGCTGAGCGTGATCGCCGGAAGTGAGCGCCTTGAGCGCGGCGCGGTCGACCTTGCCGGTGGCGTTGACGGGCATGGCATCGAGAAAGACGATCTCCTCCGGCGCCTTGTAGCCAACGCTGGCGCGGGCGAATTGGATCAGTTCCGCCGGGGTCGGCCGGGGCGCGCCAGCTTTCAGCGCGACATAGGCTCGGACATTCTCGCCGTGCAGCAGATCGTGCATGCCGACGACGCCTACATTCTCGACCGCTGGGTGTCCCAACAGCGCATCCTCGACCTCCTGCGGCGCGATGTTGGAGCCGTCATGCACGATGATCTGCTTCTTACGGCCGCAAAACCAGAGATAGCCCTCGCTGTCGGCCCGCATCACGTCGCCGGTGTCGAGCCAGCCGTCACGGAACACCTCCTCGGTGGCCGCTGCGTCGTTCCAATAGCCGGAGAAGGCGCTCGGCGCGCTGATGAAGACGCGGCCCTCTTGGCCGTCGGGCGCTTCGCCGCCTGGTTCGGCGCGGATGGAGAAGACGAACCCCGGATTGGGCAAGCCGATCGAGCCGAGCTTGTCGAGTCCCGCTGGCGGATTGTTGGCGGCGATGCCAAGCTCGGTCATGCCGTAGCCTTCACGGATCTCGTTGCCGGTGAGCGTATAGAACTCCTTCTCAAGCTCGGCGGGCACCTTGTCACCGCCGCACCGGCAAAGCCGGAGCGAGGCGAAATCCGCAGCGGTCGTGCCGTGCTCGCGGATCAGATGCAGCAGCGACGCCGGCAGCATCGTCATCACCGTGGGACGGGCGGCACGCAGCAACGGCCCGAGCTCGACATGGTCGAAGGTCCTGGCGACGGCGACCGGCGCGCCGGAGGTGAGCGCGCCCATGGAAAAGCAAAATCCGCCGACATGCGAGCAGGAGGAGGCCGGCAGCATGACGTCAGCGGGCGTCAAGGCATAGCCTTGGGCGAGGCTGGCGAACATGAAGCCGAGCGAGGTCACGCTATGGGTCACGCCCTTGGCCGGCCCGGTCGAGCCCGAAGTGAAAAAGATGGCGGCCGGAGCGTCCGGCGCGGGCTGGGGCAGCGCAAGCGAAGGCGGTTCTGCTTCGATCATGCGCTCGAAGCTCGGCCCCGCGCCGTCGGCTGCCGCATAGGAGATGACACCAAGCGGGAGGCTCGCCGCCTTGCTGGCGGCGATATCGGCGGCGCGCTCGGCATGCGCCAGGATGATGCGCGCGCCGCTTACGCTTAGCGCGTGATCGATCTCCTTGGGCGTATAGCGGTAGTTCAGCGGCGTCATGACCAGTCCCGCCTTGAAGCAGCCGAGGTAATGCGCGATCAGCGCCGGGCGGTTCGGCATGAGCGACGCCACGCGATCGCCGGGCGCCAGACCCAAGGCGAGATAGCGCGCCGCCAGCCGCTCGGCTCGGCGCTCGAGCTCAGACCACGACCAAGCTTCATCGAGGGCAATCAGCGCCGGCGCGTCGGGGCGGAGGGTCAGCCCCCGCTCGAGCAGGCGTGCCAGCCGAACCGGCTGGTCGAGCGCGGACCCCGTATGCGGCATCGCTTTTCCCCCTTGGCCCCGTCAAGAGGCGGCTAGATTAGGTTCGATGCGGATGGGCTCCGCCATCCCCAGATAACCCACCGGTGTTGACGAAACGTAAGAGGCCGATTGCATGCTCGCCAGAACCCTGATCTCCCCGATGCTTGCGCTTGCCGTATTGGCCTTCGCCTTGATGTCTGGATCGGCCTTCGCCCAGGATGCACAAATCTGCTTCGATGCGGCCGACAAAATGACCGACGGCGGCACGCTCGAAGACGCGGAACGACAGACGGCGCATGCGGCGTGCCAGCGCGCGCTCGCGGCGACCTCCAGCGTGGTGCAGAAATATCAATTGCAGGAAGCGGATTTTGACGTGACCGGCACTCGGCCCAAGCCGTAAGCGGTGCCACGAAAAATTGGAGCGGCGGACTAGGCATACCTGCCACGCCCGCCGCATCTCAATGTCAACCGGAGGCTATTTCTTCACGGCCGGAGTCGTGCCGAGTTCCTTGCCGTCATTCGTGATGGTCTGCTTCGAGTAATGGTCGCCGTCCTTGCTGATCTTCGTGGTCCAGCCGGTATCCCACTTAATAGTCGCGGTGCCGGCGTCTTCGGACCAAGTGCCCGTCATCGCCTTCGCGTGAGTGGTGGTGGCTTTACCGTCGGCGCTGAGGACAACGTCGAAGTGCTTGCCCTTCATGCCCTCGATCGTCCAGGTGCCCTCGAACTCGCTCGCGGCGAAGGCGGTGGTGAACATTGTGACGCTGAGAACCAGCGCCGCGAACAGCGCGAATAGTGCTTTTTTGCCCACGGGCATTTGATGTCTCCTTCCTGAGGGGATTTTAAGTCTGACAGTCTAGTCTAATTGCCTCTAGCGGCGCCAAGCCGTTTGGGCAGCTTGACCTGCGGCGGAACTTCGCGCCGGACCGTGCCCAAATTTAGGCCGCGCGCGAGCCGGTCGGCTGGATAACGATCGCGCCGTTGTCGCCTCGGATGATCTCCTCGTCGGCCAGCTTGAAATTGTCCATGCGCACCGTGAGATAGCGGTCGAAATACTCGTTCAGCGGCTTTTCGATCGATCGGTCGTAGTCGGGCCGGACCACGTGCGTGGCCCCCTGCACAACCTTCACCACCTTGCCGTTTTTGACCACCAACTCGCCGTTCTTGAACACATATTCGGGCGTGGCAAACATCGCCTCGCGGTCGGGATCGTCGCGATAGACGGTGATGTCGCCCCGAGCGCCTACGCCGAGATGACCGAGGTCGACCAGGCCAAGGCTCCTGGCGGGGCCCGCGCGCGTGAGAATCGCGATCTCGTCCAGCGTGTATTCGCGGGTCAGCCCTTTGAGCAAGCCGCTCTGCGCCTGCGCGTCGGGGTTGATCTTCTGCAACATGTCGTCGCGGAAGCCCTTGTCCATGAGCAGCCGGATGAGATGCGGATAGAAGAAGAACGGTGCGCCGTTCGGGTGGTCGGTGGTGAGGAAAATGCGCCAAGGGTCGTCGAACAGGAGAAACGTCTCGAGCCCGATCACCCATTGCATGGCGTTGACGAAGCTCTTGTCGCGATAGCGCATCGGCACCACGCCACAGCCGGCATCGCACTCGATGTCCATGATCACCGGCTTCTTCGGATGCGCGCTCTTGGAAATGGCGTATTGGCGCATGCTGTCGCCCGACGCGGTGCAGGTCTGGCCGAACAGCACCTGGCCCACGTCGATCGAGACGTTCGGCGTCTTGTTGACGAGCTCGGTGAGGCGCGCCGCGCCGGAGGAGAAGTGCTTGTCCCCTTCCGTGCCGTAGCTCAGAAACTGGGTGTGCGTCATATGCATGCGCAAGCCTTCGGAGGCGCGCACCGTGGCGAGTGTCGTCTCGATATTGCCGGGAACGCCGAGGTTGCAGCCGTGGATATGCAGCGGATGAGTAACGCCGAGCTCTTCGATGGCGCGCGCCAGCGTCTGGATGATCTGCCTCGGTGTCACGTGGTAGTAGACATGCTCCTCGTCGAGATCGAGCTTGCGCTGATTGAACTTGAAGGCGCTGATGCCGCCGGGATTGACCACCTTCACGGCGATAGCTTGCGCGGCGTGCATGGTCCAGGCGACGTAATCCTTGATCGCCTCGAAGTCTTTTTTGGCCGCGAGCTGGCGCAGGAAATAGTCGTCCGAGCCCAGCATGACGAAGGCGCCCTTATCGACCATCGGTGTGTCGCCCATCTCCATATGCGCCTGGCGCGCATTGGCGGGCAGCATCGCCGGCTCGAAACAGGCGGTGTAGCCCATCTCGGCGTAGCGATAGCCGGTGACGTGGGTGGAGGGCACCGCACGGCCCGAGCCGGCGCGGGTGAGAGGAGTGCGCGTCACCGGATCGCCGCGATGATCCTCCGGCAGCAGCATGCGGGCGATGGTCATCTTGCCGCCGCCGATATGGGTATGCGGGTCGATGGCGCCAGCCATGACGATGCGGCCTTTCACATCGTAAGTCGCGTCCGCTCTGGCGTTAGGTCTGGCGGCGACGATCTTGCCGTCTTCGACGTAAATGTCGCGGACCTCGCCGCTCACTTTGTTGGCGGGATCGTAAAGCTTGCCGCCGGTCAGCTTGATGAGCATGGGTTTCGGCTCCGGGGCTAAAGCTGAGCTTCGATGGCCGAAAGCACGTCGGCGGCGATCGGCAGATCGGCCCGGCCGAGATCCTTGACCGGCAAGGAGACGACATTGTCGACACGGATGAGACGCCCGGCATGATCCACGCCCGGCGTGCCGACCGGGATAAACACGGCCGGCTCACTCGAAAGCTTCAATCCGGGCGTTCCGAGTACGATGGTCGGCAGTTTGGTCTCGGGCAGCGCAAGCTCTGGCGAGATCGACGCAATCCACATCAAAAGATCGCCCTCGCCGTCTTGCAGCATGCGGCCAATGTTCCAACGATAAGGATCGTAATCCGGTGCGCCGGTCGCGTAGCTCACTCTGAGCGGATAGCCGCTGATCCAGGTGCATACCCCGGCCGCGGTCATCGCCCCCTCGGCTCCTCCGAGCGCAAGGCCGGCAAATCTGATGGTTTGCGTGAGGTCCTTCACAAGGCCGGTGAATTGCTCGACGGCCAGCTCGGCAAACGGGAAGTTGAGCGCGGGCGGGGCCCAGATCACCACGCCGTATTGCGCGTTTCTGCACCGCTCGGCCAGCGCATCGAGCTCGGCCAGGGTAACGCCGTCGCGCTTGGAGGGCTCGACGCGGAAGCCACGCAGGCGCGCCCTGAGCAGCGCCACCACGTCGCCCGCCCGCTCATCCGGGCAGTTAAGCGTGACGACCTCACCGATACGCGAGGCCTCGGCGCCGGAACGGTCAAGCCCCTTGCCGATGAACACCACGGTGCGCTTCGGCGGCTCGACGTCGAACATCGAATCGGGCGGCGAGACCACCCGTTCAAAGAAGCGCGGATGCAGCTTGTGAACGTCGCTGCCGGCAATGATGAACAGATCGGCGCGGTTGCGGACCTCGCTGATGGTCGACATCACCCAGCCGGAGGTTTGCACGATCTTGAAATTGCGATACTGCGCCTCGCTGAAGGCGTGATCGACGATGCCGGAAGAGCGTTCGGCGAGCGCCATCACCGCGCGCATGCCTTCGACGTCAGTGGCAAGGCCGCCATACATCGGCAGCGTCGCTTTGCCGATCAGCTTGGCCGCGGCCTCGATCGCTTTCGCAAGCTCGACATCCTTGCCTTTGACCTGCGGGCTCGACGGCGGGAGTTTGCGCTCGAAGCCGGCGACGGACTTGCCGTCGCCGTGGTCGAGAACTTTAAGCCCCTTGTCGGTGCGCTCGACCGTCAGGTCGTCGGGCAGCGTCCCGCAAAAAGGGTTGGTGACGTTCTCGAATAGTTCTTTGCTGGCGCGCTCGGCCTTCGCTTTGCGCGGGCTGGAACTCGGCATCAGGGCGTTTTCTCCCCCAAAAGGCTGGGCAAGAAAGCATGGGACGGGCGGCAACACAACTCTCGAGAGGTGCACTTGCGCCCAATGGGGCCGGCCGGCCCGTCCCAGCAATGGCCGCTAAGCGCCGAGGCTCATCATGCGGGCGAAGTGATGGTCGGCAAGCTGGCTTTCGCCGAGCACCTTGCAGCCGGCGGCGGCGACCTTGTGATCGTTCTCGACCGAACTGCCGCTCACGCCGATGGCGCCGAACAGCTCGCCATTCTGGATGATCGGTAGGCCGCCCGGAAAGGTAATCAGGCCTCCATTGGAGTGCTCGATGCCGTAAAGCGGCTTGCCTGGCTGCGACAGCTTGCCGATCTCGCCGGACCCCATGGTGAAGAAACAGGCGGTCTTGGCCTTCTTAATGGCGATGTCGATGGAACCCACCCAGGCATCGTCCATGCGGATGAAGGCGCGCAAATTGGCGCCGGAATCGACCACGGCGATGCACATTTTGGTCTGAATCTTGATGGCTTCATTGCGCGCGGCGGCAATGGCCTTCTCGGCTTGCTCCAGGTCGATATGCATGAATTGCTCTCCTCTATGGTGAAAACCTGCCGGTAGATAACGTTTGAACGTGTGAATTGCTCATGAACGTGCCGATCCGCGGCGAATGGCGCAAAACAAAGGCCGACATATGGCTAACCGGCCTAGCCTCGACCCCGGGCGAAAGTTAAACAAGCACCATGCGAATCTGCGTATTCGGCGTCGGTGCGATTGGCGGATTGATCGCAGGCCGGCTCGCGATGGCCGGCGAGGACGTGACCGTCATCGGTCGCGGTGCGCAGCTCGACGCGATCAGGGCCCGGGGCCTTCGGCTGCATTGGCAGGATGACCGCGTGGAGACGGCGCGCGTCAAAGCGGTCGAGACCGCCTCCCTCGCCGGTCAGCAGGATCTCGTCCTGCTCGCAGTCAAGGCGCATTCGCTTGAAGCCGCGGCGGCGGATGCCGAGGCGCTACTCGGCCCGGACACCATGGTGATGACGCTACAGAACGGCATGCCCTGGTGGTATTTCCAGAAGCACGGCGGCGCGCTCGACGGCACGCGGCTGATGAGCCTCGACCCGCGCGGCGTACTGACCAAGACATTTCATCCCGACCGCATCATCGGCTGCGCGGTCTTCCTCGCCGCCCACGTGCCTGAACCCGGCGTCGTCCGCCATATCGGCAGCAACCGCCTGCCCATGGGCGAGATCGACGGCAGGCTGAGCGCGCGGGTGCAGGCCATCGAGGCCACGTTCCTCAAGGCCGGCTTGCAGGCGAGCGCGCTCGGCAATATTCGCGCCGAAATCTGGTGGAAGGCCTTGGGCAATTTGGCGGTCAATCCAATCAGCGCGCTGACCGGGGCGACGATGATCGAGATCTTGCGCTTGCCCGAGACCCGCGCGCTCGTGCTCAAGACGATGCAGGAAGCGCGGGACATTGCCGCCAAGCTCGGGGTCTCCTTTCCGCAGACGCTGGAACAACGGCTGGAAAGCGCCGAATCCGTCGGCACGCACAAGACCTCGATGTTGCAAGACCTGGAGATCGGCCGTCCCTTGGAGATCGAAGCGCTGACGGGAGCCGTATTAGAGATGGCGCGGCTGACCGATACCCCGGCGCCGAGCATCGAGGCCGTGTATGGCCTGACCAAATTGCTCGACCGGACCCGCCAGCGGCCGGAAAATTCCCGCGATTGAGCCCTTTTGCGACGGTGTGTCACGAACGGGACAAGTATTGCTGTTAGTTCATGCCGCGCCGAGACTTCGCAAAATGAAGCTAATCTTTTCGCAGTGCGGGATCAGCTTAATGCATCGTAACTTGGCCGGTGTTCGAAGGTCTGTTACTCTCGCCCATAGGCTCAAAATCGAAGCCTCGAAGGGATTCAAGCAACCTGTCTGATCTCCAACCGGAGTAACATGCATGAGCTCAAGAAAAGAATTGATGGAAATGCGAGCCGAGAAAGCCACCAAGCAAATGGCTCAGAATTGTAGAAACATCCTGCGCCTTGGCGCGCTTGGCGCAGTCGCCGTGCTTGCCGCCAATGTCCTGCCGGGATCAGACGTCCGCGCCGCCACCGAGCAGGCCGGGACGCGGTCGGTCGCCAAGCAGGGCGCGCAAAAGGTGCTGCACACGCCGGCCGCCGGGAAGTCGGCGCGCAAGGCCGCCACTGTGAAGTCGCAAGGCGAGCTCGCCGCAAAGAAGAGCGACTCGTCGGCGCGGGTGACCAAGCAGTCCGCGACCAAGGCCGCGACGAAATCCGCCAAGGCTCCTGAAGGCGAGCGCCAAGCCGGCACGCGCATGACGGCGCAGAGCGCGGCGAAAAAGACCATGAAGGTCATGGCCCAATAGCTTGAAGAGTTGGCCGAACCGCCGTTCGGCTCGCAGTACCTAAAGTAGGTGGTCCTTGACTCGTTTGCTCGAGGCCGCATTGGATTGGGCGGTCGCAGAAATGGATCTGCGGCCGCCCAACGCATGCATGCCCCCGCCGCTGGCGTTGCTGCGCGAGAGAGTTGTCTCCGCCATCGACACGGTGAAATTCTACGCCGAGCTGTACCGGCCCTACGGCGACCCCCCGCTCGATCTGCAAGATTTCATCGCCTGGTATTCGCAGCTGCCGGTGGTCAGCAGAACGGACTTCGAGGAGGTTGCCGACGAGGACCGGGTGAGCGCGGCCTACGCGTCGGCGCCCTTGGTACGCAAGCAGACCAGCGGCAGCACGGGAATTCCGCTCGTCATCTTCATCGACGAGAAGGTCGCCTCATTCAGAAGCTGGCGGTTCCGCCGTCCGCATTTCGAGGCGGGCGAGACCTCGCCGACCTCGCTCGAGTTCCTGTTTCCGGAGCGGTTCAGACGCGACAAGCAGGTGCGGGTCGTCGGAACATCGGGCGGCAAGGACTCCTCCACCCGGACCGAGCGGTCTTATTCGACGTTGACCGACGCGCTGAAATCGCCGGAGCTGATTTACAGCGATCTCGCCGGCAAGAGCCCGGCGACGCTGATCGGATATGCGAGCTCGATCGTCAGGCTGGCCGAGTGGATGGGGTCGGCGCATCCCCTCCCCTCGGTGAAGCGGATCTGGACGACCTCGGAAATGCTCACGCCCGACGGCCGCGAGGCGATCCGGCGCGCGTTCGGCTTCGATCCGCGCGAGGCCTATGCCAGCGTGGAATTCGGTTTCATGGGCTGGCAGGCCACGCCCGACGGGCCCTACACGCTGGAAACCGACCGGCTGATATTTCAGGGCCAGAGCCTCGGCAACGGGGGGCCCTCCAAACCCGGCGAGCTTGCCCGCGTCATCGTCTCCGATCTTTTGAACGACACCACACCGTTGCTCCGCTATGACATCGGCGATCTCGCCATCATGTCGGAGCCCGCGGACTATTCAGCGACCTGTTACGGGTCGATCGAGGAACTGCGCGGCAAGGTCACCGACACGGTGTGCGACGCGGACGGCCGACGCATCGAGCCATTTGCCATTCTCGGCTGCCTCAAGGAGACGCTGGGAGCGGCGCAGTATCGCCTGGTGTGCCTGGAGCGCGGGCTGTTCGTGCTGCAATATCGCCCGGCGCGCTCCGCTCCGATCGCGGTAGAGGCCGCGCTCAAGGGCCTGCGCGATATCGTCGGCAACCCGGCCAGGGTGATTGCCCAGCAAGTGCCCGCCATCGACCGGGAGACTTCAGGCAAGCTCAGGCCGATCATCAATCTCAGCACCATCGAGGGCAAAGGGCGCGACCAGCTGTTGCGCGATCTCAACCTCGCCGATCTCGAGACTGCGGAGATAGACCTCGCGTCCTAGAGCGTGGCGCTTGCATATTGGCATCGATTTTTGAATACTGGGGAGGCGGATTGTGGAGCACGACACCAGGAAATTCCGGGGCCAGAAGCGCCCTGGACAAGCCGGCGCCCCAGCTCGACCCGCGAGGCCGCGCCCCTCGAGTAAGACGCTCTCGCCGGAAGCCGAACGCCGCGAGCCAGCCGCGCTCGCGACCGTGATCGCCGAGGTGCTGCCCCGCTTCGATGCGCAGAACCCGCCGCAAGACAGCGCCGAGCTTTACGCCGATCTCCTGATCGATTCGCGCCGCTTCCTGATGATCATCAGGGGACTGGAGCGGACGCTCGATCTGGAGATCGACGACGAGGATTTGCTCGGCGTGGACCTGATCACCTATGGCGACCTCGTGAAATTCGTCGACCGCATTGCCGCGAAAGCACGTGGCAATGGATAGCGGCAACGGAGCGCCAGCGGAGGAGCCAGCCGGCGTCTCCACCTGGTGTAATTTCCTGTTCGATTTCCCCGACCACTACGCGCGATCGACGGCGAGCACGAACCATTTCGCCGCCGCTCAAGGCGTCAACGTCCTGCCGCAGCAGCCACTGTCGTTGATGAAGCAGTCCAATGACATCACCCATGCCGACATCGCCATTCCGGCGCCGGTGCGCAAACTCTATGCGAGCTACCGGCCGACGCTGCTCAGGCGGGCCAAGGCGCTGGAGGAACGGCTCGGGACCAACGCGCGGCTCTATTACAAATTCGAGGGCGCCAACGTTTCCGGCAGCCACAAGCTCAACACCGCGCTGGCGCAGGCTTATTACTATCAAAAGGCCGGAGTGAAGCATCTGATCACCGGCACCGGCGCCGGCCAATGGGGTACCGCGCTGGCTTATGCCTGCCAAAGATTCGGTCTCGCCTGCACCGTGTTCATGGTCGGCATCAGCTACCGGCAAAAACCCCAGCGCCGCACCATCGTCGAGCTGTTCGGCGGCGAGATCCATGAGAGCCCGAGCAACCTGACGCGCGCCGGGCGCGAGGCGATGAAGCGCGACCCGGACCGGATCGGCTCGCTTGCCGTCGCCACCGGCGAAGCGATCGAGCTGGCGCGCGAGAAGAAGGACACGGCGCGGTTCGCGGTGGGAAGCGGCGAGACCTGCGTGTTGCTGCATCAGACGGTGATCGGCAACGAGGCCGTGAGCCAAATGGACGAGCTTGGCGACTTTCCGGATCACGTCGTGGCCTGCATGGGAGCCGGCAGCAATTTCGCCGGCGTCGGCATGCCGTTCCTGCGCGCGGCCCGGGAGCGCGGGCGCAATGTACAGCTCGTGGCGGCCGAGCCGCTGGCCTGCCCGAAGATGACCAGGGGGGCCTATCTCTACGACATCAACGATTTCTCCGGCACCACGCCGGTCACGCGCATGTACACGCTCGGCAGTTCGTATCTGGCGCCGCCGATCCATGCCGGCGGACTTAGATACCATGGCACATCGGCCTTCTTGAGCGCGCTCTATGCGAGCGACCTGTTCAAGGCGCGGGCGCTCGGGCAGGTCGAGGCGCTGAAGGCCGGGGCCTTGTTCGCGGAGACCGAAGGCATTATCCCCGCGCCCGAATCCGCCTATGCCATCGCCGCGTCGCTGCAACTTGCCGCGGAAGCCAAGCCCGGTGCCGGGTCCTGCATCTTGATGAATATCAGCGGGCACGGACTGTTCGATCTTTCCGCCTACGAGCAGGCGCGGCGCGGTGAGCTCGACGACGACACTCCCGACGAGCGCATGATCGAAGCGAGCCTCGCCGGCACGATCGATCGGAACGCCGAGCTTACGGAGGCCAATCCGTCGAATGTCAGCGCCTGATCAAGATGCGATCCTCGACAAGTCGCCGATCCAACTCGCGGGCAAGCGACTGGGCGCCGGCCTTGCCGCACGCTTTAAGGTAGCCGACCATCGCTTCTTCGGCGAGATCGCCAAGTGGGACGCGCTCAAGCCGGTGCTGCGCGGCGAGGTCGGCGACGCCCGCGCCACCACCGACGCCTTGATCGGACTTGGCGACGGTTGCCCGAATGGCGGCTTGCTGCTTGCGTTCGGCGCTCATGCTTTCGCCGTGGCGGGCTGCATCGGCAAATTCGCCGCGTCGGACCTCATCCAATCGCTGCTGCCGCGGCTAGCGACCGGCACGCTGATCGGCGCGCTCGCCGCGACCGAAGTGGAGGCCGGGTCCGACGTCATGGCGATGAAGACGAGCTACGTCGAGAGCGACGCCGGCTACGCACTGCAAGGCGAGAAGACCTACATCTCGAATGGCGGTGAGGCCGATATCTTTCTGGTGTTCGCCACCAAGGACGCGCGGCTGCATTCGCGGGGCATCTGCTGCTTCCTGGTGGAGCGCTCCGCGCCGGGTGTGACTGTCGCCGAAATGAAGCTGCAAGGCCTCAAAGGCGCATCCCTCGCCACGCTCAGCCTGAAGGACGTCCGCGTTGACCGGACGAGCCTGATCGGGCGGCCCAATGGCGGGGCACAAGTGTTCCGCCAGGCGATGCTCCAGGAGCGCATTCTGCTGTCGGCGTTTTTGGTGGGCTCGATGCGGCGGGCGCTGACGCGTTCCTCCGACTACGCCAAGGCCCGCCATCAATTCGGCGTACCGATCGCGACGCATCAATATGTCAGCGGCCGCATCGTCGAGATGCTGCTGCGCTATGCGACGGCGAAGCTGTTGCTCGACTACACCACCAGCCGCCTTGCGCTCGGCACCGCCAGCGAGGCCGACGCCAGTCTGCTCAAGCTCTATGCATCGGAAGCCGCGCTCGAATGCCAGTTGAACGCGTTCCGCGTGCATGGCGGCAAGGGGCTGGAGGCCAATAGCGGCAATTGCGACGAGCTGATCGATGTGCTCAGCAGCCTGACCTATTCCGGCACCTCGGACCTGCAAAAGGTCATCCTCGCGGCATCGCTCGGACTGCCGACATGAGCCGGCATCTCGCGTCCTATCTCTTCGACGCCGCCAGCCTTTGGGGCGAGCGCCCGGCCTGCGCCGATGGGTCCGGCACCCACTCTTATAACGACTATCTCAACGAGGCGCTGCGGGTGGCCGCGCTGTTGCGCCGCATGGGCGTCGAGGAGGGCGACCGCGTGTGCATCTCGGCGCCGAAATCCTTCTCGCTTTATGCCAGCCTGTTCGGCGCGCTGATGCTGAATGCCTGCTACGTGCCGATCGACTACACCGTGCCGGCAGGGCGCGGGCGCAAGATCATCGCCGATTGCACCCCCTCAGCTCTCATTACCACGAAGCGCAATGTGGAGAGGCTGCTTGGCGGCAGGCCGGAGACGCTCGAGCACATAACTCCGGACTTGGTGATCGTGCCGATCGGCGGTCGGCCTCCCCTCCCCGCCAATGGACTGAGCGGCTTGCCGCCTACTCCGGACAGTCTCGATCCGGCAAGCCCCGCCTATATCCTCTACACTTCAGGCTCGACCGGCGAGCCGAAGGGCGTGGTGCATACGCATCTGAGCGCTGCGGCCTTCGTCGAATGGGCGGTCGACGAACTCGGCATCGACCAACGACGACATCATCGCGCAAGTCGCATCCGTCTCGTTCGATCTCTCGGTGTTCGACGTGTTCGGCGCGGTGCGCGCGGCAGCACTGCTTGCGCCAATGCATGAGAGCGCGATGATCTCGCCCATCACGCTCTGCCGCGCCATCGCCAAGGCCAAGACCACGGTGCTCTATTGCGTGCCGAGCCTGGTGTTGCGCGAGATCAAGTCGCATGAGTTGGGATGGGCCGACCTCGGCAGCGGCTCGTTGAGGCATATCGTCTTTGCCGGCGAGCCGATCAACCACCCGGCGCTCCGCCGCTTCCGGCCCTACGCGCCGGAGATCGCGCTGCATAATTGGTACGGCCCGACCGAAACCAATGTGTGTTGCTATCACCGGATCAGCGACGCCGACATTGCAAGCCCGGATGCGATCCCCATCGGCAAAGCGTGTGGCTATGCGGAGCTGTCCTATCTTTGGGACGAGCCACAAGGCGCCGATGCCGGCGAGCTGCTGGTGGCGGGAGCCTCGCTGATGACCGGCTATTGGCACCGCGACGAGGCGACCGAACGCGCCATGCATCGCGATGCCAGCGGCACCAGATTCTATCGCACCGGCGATTTCGTGCGTCACAACGCGCACGGCGATCTCATGTTTCTCGGTCGGCGCGACCGCCAGGTCAAAGTGCAAGGACGGCGCATTCAGCTCGATGAGATCGAGTCGACCCTGCAGAAGCATTACACGGGCGCGGAGATCGCCTGCGCCTTGATCAAGCAAGACGGCGCCGATCCTTGCATCGTGGCGGCGATCACCGGCACGGGCGCGGCCGGCAGCGGTGACGAGGTCAAGCGCCTGGTTGAAGACCAATTGCCCCTGTTCATGTGGCCTGAGCGGATTTTCGCGCTCGAAGCGCTGCCCCGCACCGAGCGTGGCAAGATCGACTATGACGCGCTGACAAAGGTGCTATCGGCGGAATATCAGAGATTGCGATGATGCTGACGTGCGAGACCACGGCGGGCCACGATTTCGCGCACGACTCCAAAGTCCTCGGCCGCAGCAAAGTCGCTTATGTCTTGCCGTCTCCAGCGGAGCCTGCATCGGAACGGCCGATGTTCATGCTGCTGCATCCGTTCGGCGGCAATCGCAGTTCTTGGGCAAGGCACGCGCCCGATCTCCTGGCGACGCTCGCGCAGGACTTCGTCGTCGTGCTGCCGGAATGCGGACGCGGCTGGTTCATCAACGACCACGGCGGCAAGCGCTACGAGGACTATCTCATTGGCGAGCTCATTCCCCTGGTGCGGGGGCGCCACGGAGCCGCCGGCCCCGCCTGCATCGGCGGCTTTTCCATGGGCGGGGCATCCGCCTTTTTCCTCGCGCTGAAACATCCGGAGCTGTTCGCACGCGGCGTTCGCCGTGGCGGGCGCGTTCACGGCAGGAAATCGCACGGGCGATCCCTACCGGGCGTTCCGCTCGGACGCGCTGCTGATCCCGACCGAAGCCGAGCATGAGCGCGTCTGGGGCCCGCCCGGCAGTGCGGTCCGCACGAACTACGAGCCGGCAACGCTGGTGGGGCAGGCAAAAGGCCGTGCACCTCTGCCAAAGTTCTATTTCGAGGTTGGCAGCGACGACTATCCGCGCGCCCTGGAGGCCAGTGAGTTAATGCGCGCGCTGCTGGCAGACGCCGGGGCTGAATTCGAGTTCGCTCAACACGAGGGCGACCATTCCTGGAGCTATGCGGTGGAAGGCATGACACGGCTGGTCGCGCAATTCTCCGCGGCGGCGCACCGGCATGGCTAAGGCCGCTCGCATCGCTCGTCTGGGAGACGATCTGTTTCCGCTGGCGTTCCGGTTCGATGACGCGCGCTTCGGAACATGTGTGGCGGTTCGTTTGCCGACTGCGGATTCCGATCCTGGCTCGCTGCTGTCGTCGCTGCATGCCGAGGAGCAAGAGCTTGCCCGGGCGCTGCGGGGGCCGCGGCTGATCGAATTTGTTGGCGGCCGGCATGCTTCAAGGCTTGCGCGCTCCGGCATGCCGGATGCCGATAGCCCGACGCTGTCAGGCCGCAACGGCGCGCCGGAGGTTGGCGGCGGCGTCAAAATCAGCATCAGCCACTCACAAACGCTTGCCGTCGCTCTCGTCAGCACTGGACACGGCTTACGCGATCGGCGTGGATATCGAATGCGTTCCCACCGACGCGCGCGGCGAGGAGTTGCTCGCCGAGCGGATCCTCTCACCCCGCGAGCGGGGCGACGCGTCAATCGAGACCGTTCAGCGCCTCTCGATCAAGGAAGCCGCTTACAAGGCGCTCGTTGCTCTAATGGGTAAGCATCTGCCGTTGCGGGAAATCTCTGTGGCGCGCGAGGGAGATGCGGGTTTCTGCGTTCGTGTGCCGGACAGCGAATTGCACGTCGAGGTGATCTCTTCGCGCGTCGACGGGCATTATCTGAGCCTGGCGCGGGTCCAGCGCGCCGGCTAACCCTGCGATTGCGGTTCGAGCAGAGCGAGCAGGCCTTTCAGCAATTGCTCGGGCCGCGGCGGGCAGCCGGGGATATGCAGATCCACCGGCACCACTTTGGACACGCCCCCCTCCACCGCGTAGCTTCCGGCGAAGATGCCGCCATTGGCGGCGCAATCGCCCACCGCCACCACCCATTTCGGGTCGGGCGTGGCGTTGTAGGTGCGCAACAGCGCCTCACGCATGTTCTTGGTCACGGGGCCCGTCACCAGCAGCACGTCGGCATGGCGCGGCGAGGCGACGAATTTCAGCCCGAACCGCTCAAGGTCGTAGAAGGCGTTGTTCAGGGCATGGATTTCCAGCTCGCAGCCATTGCACGATCCGGCGTCGACCTCGCGGATGCTCAGGCTGCGGCCAAGCCGCCGCTTCGAAGCGCGATCGAGATTGGCGGCAAGCTCGGCAAGCCCTGCCTCGTCGGCGACAGGGGGCGCCTCGG